>VRZD01000017.1 GCA_016743235.1 Pantanalinema sp. GBBB05
ATCTATGAGCACTCAAGTAAAAGGCACGATCGAGTATAAAGACTTTGGCACTGGAGCTTGGGCGCTGGTGGGGAGTGATGGCACCACTTACGAGCTGCACAAAGCCCCAAATAATCTGCAACAAGAGGGACTTCAGGTCAGTGTCGAAGGGCAGATTCGGGATGACGTGATGACCATGGCGATGATTGGACCTGTGCTGGAAGTCAAAAACTTCAAAGTGATTGAGGGTTAAACCGCTTAAGGGAGGTTGACGATCGTTGACAGATTAACCTGCTGACTACCTCAACCTCCCTATCTGTCCTGATCGCCTAATTTGTTTCTGCCAAAACGGCTTGCAGACGGCTGCGGAAGTCGCCTTTGGGATGTCCGCCTTTCACCTCGCCGAGAATTTTGAATTCGCCCTCGGGAGTGTCACAGACAAGATAGGTCGGCCAACCCATTTCCGATTTATCTGGATACTGGGTCAGCAGGATCTTGCGGTACTTGCGATACGCTTCCGTATCTTGCATTTTGACGCTAATAAAGCGTAATCCTAATTCTTCGACCACTTTTTGATCAAAAAATGACATTTTGTGGCAAATGCCGCAATCTTCCGATGAGAACTTAATGACGGCTCGATCCATAGTGTGATTCTGTAACCTGCATTGCATCAAGTTCCTATTCTAAAAAAGAAACTCCGACCCAATAAATTGAGTCGGAGTGATAAATCAGGGTGCATCTACCATCACTACTTTCCTATTGGTCACTTCAGCATCCGGAAGGTTTAAGCAAAAATTGCTCAGCTTTAAGAACATGGGGCAGAGTTGAAGTTTTGGTGAATGGCATGAGCCCTCATCCTGTCCGTCTTTTCCCCGTGGCATGATCGATAGAAGTTTAAAGTTTCGGGAGCAGTTCTGGTCAAATTTGCGGAAATGCTTGAGCATCGCTCACACTAGAACTAGGGGCAACGTTGTCTGAATCAAGGCATCCATCATCGTTTACAAAACTATTTACCGTTTCTGCCTGATCTATCCACTCATGCATTGATGATTAAAGATGGGAGGCACAGTCGCATTAGGCGGCAACTGCCAGAGGGCGGAATGCTAACAGTCTGCGGGGAGAGGGATCTGTGACTCAGGAATTCTACATTTCTGTGACTCCGTTAAAAGGGAATGAATATTTGGTGCGGACTGAGCGCGTGGCGCCGGGTGTCCCTTTGGCAGAAGAACAGGTAACTTGGGCAGTGGAAGAGTGGTTGGCTCAAGCCAGTCTACTGATGGACGATCCTCTTTTAGGTGTGCTAAGGGGCGATCGCGTTGCCAATGTGCCTCTTTCCGAGGGCGATCGTGATCCAGTGACCCCACTGTTGGCAGCTCAACCCGATCAGCCTTCAGCCGATTTAGTTGCTTTTGGGCAGAAGCTTTATAGTGCACTGTTTCAAGGCACCATCCGGGATAGCTGGCTAACGGCTCAAGGCATAGCCCAACATCGGCAGGAAGTGCTACGGCTGCGGTTAGGTCTGAAGGGTAGCTTATTGCATCGAGTTCCCTGGGAAGTGTTGCATGCGAGCGATCGACCTTTAGCGACTGGCACCGATGTTATCTTCTCCCGGTATCACTCCAATTTTGCTGGTATCACTACGCCCCATCCTCTAACTGGACTAACCAGTGACCCGAGCCAGCCGTTGCAGATTCTGATGGTGCTGGCGGCGCCGACGGATCAGGAAATGCTGGCGTTAAAGCAAGAAGCGCTCGATCTCCAAGATGAACTGAGTAAACCTCTGCGTGGTCAGGGAACTTGGTTCTCAGAGATTCAATTAACCTTGCTGGAACAGCCAGGACGAGAACAATTAACTCAAGCGCTGGAGCAAAACCACTATCAGGTCTTACACTATGCTGGACATAGCAACCTGGGTGCTAGTGGTGGCAGTTTATATTTAGTCAATTCCCATACTGGTTTAACCGAAGTATTGAATGGGGATGACCTGGCTGGCTTACTGGTTAACAATGGCATTTGCATGGTCGTGTTCAATTCCTGTCGGGGGGTATATACTGCTTCATCGGAAACCTTTGGCAACTCTGGAGATGGCAATTTAGCGGAGGCTTTGGTTAAACGGGGCATTCCTGCGGTGTTAGCCATGGCAGAGCGGATTCCCGATCAGGTGGCGTTGACCTTAAGCCGCTTGTTTTACCGCAATTTGAAACAAGGATGTCCGGTTGATGTCAGTCTGAGTCGGGCGCGACAGGGTTTGGTGTCGTCCTACTGCTCACAGCAGCTTTATTGGGCGCTGCCGATTCTCTATCTGCACCAGGAGTTTGACGGATATCTACAAGTGCAACCCTCGGTGCGCCAAGAGGCTAGTAAAGCGTCGGTGTGGACGAGTGGAGAAACGGGGCGAAATCTTGCCTTGCACGAGTATTATGGTCATTTGTCTGACTTCGATCGCGATGACGTCGAGGAGTTTGACGATAGCCTCTATGCCGAAGATGGCTCGCTCGTCGGTGAACTGCTACCGGACGACCTAGAACTATACGATCCCAGCTCACCGGCTGATCTGGATCATGTAGCAGGGATTGTGGATGAATTGTCGAAGCCATCTGCCACCCTTCAGGTGGATGAGGAGGTGATGCAACCCGCCTTAGAGGCTGAGAGTTTGTTACCCGCAACCGCTTGGGCAGAAACGGAGCAGGAAGCTCAGCTAAATAGCTATTTATCGCGGATTGGGCAAGTGCGTCGCCCGACTGCCGCTTCCCCGATCGCTGCGTCTGGGGGACAAGGTATGGCTAGTCGTGAAATGGCGATCGCTACCACAATGACGACGGGGAATGCCACGTTGTACTCGGAACTAGCCAGTGTCCTGTCAGATATTGGTAAGTTGACTCCAGCGATCGCGGCGAGTATTCGGGTTGTGCAGGAACAACCTCAGGATGCCAAAGCTTATACCAATTTGGGTTGGACGTTGTATCAGCATGGTTTGCTGAATGAGGCGATCGCGGCTTATCAGCAAGCACTACAACTACAACCGAATTGGGCAGAAGCTTACTATCGGTTAGGTTTTGCGCTGCGACAACAAGGCAATTTGCATGAGGCAGATCAGGTGTTTAATCGCGCCATCCAACTCGATCCAAATCTGGTCAGCATTGATAGTGATCTGGCAGCAGCTCTGCGTCAACGAGGCAATGTTCCTGTAGTCGCGAGTCATTCCCCGACTGAGCGTAGCGCTAGTCACTCGTCGCGTCGCTCACTCCTGTGGACAGGCTTGGGCGCTTTAGGTCTGTCTCTAGTGCTGGCAGGGAGTTGGGGCGTGTATAGCTGGCTCACGAATTCGCCGTTGTCGTTATTGCCATCTCCGACTCAAAGTGTAGCAACGCGGGATCCGAATAGTCTGAAGCGTGTCAAAACTGAACAGGTGGCGGCTTGGGCAACGGAGCAGTTACAACAAGGCAATATTGTTGCGGCTCAACCGATGATCGAAGCCTTGCTCGATCGCGGGGCACTGGCGCAAGCGGCAGCGGTGATGACTCCGGTGGTAACTCAACATGCCAAAGATCCGACCCTGAATTTCCTGATGGGACGGTTGGCATGGCAGCAATCACTCTTAGCCGAAAATACCAATTACAGTTTGCATGATGCCCGGCGGTTTTGGGAAACGGCAACGAGAGAGCAACCTAGCGCTAGATATTTGAATGCCCTGGGGTTTGCTTATTATGCCGAAGGTCAATTCGATCGCGCCGATGGCACTTGGTCGCGCGCCTTAAGGTTAGCAGGTCAGCAAACCGATGAGTCAACGGCTCAAGGGGCGGGAGCGACGACGAATCTCAATTCAGAACAGGAAGCGTTAACTTCCTATGCGGGGTGGGCACTGACTCTAGCCAAATCGGCTCAGACCCAACCACCCGATAAACGAGCTAGTTTGATGGATCAAGCGATCAAACTGCGCCAACGAGTACTGACGGCTGACCCGATTAATTTCCAACCGGATGCCTTAGGAAAAAACTGGATGTGGTCAGAAGCCGCGATTAAAGACTGGCGATCGCTCTTAGAACAAAAGTAGCCATCTCCTCAGACTGAAAATGACCTACCTGATCCCGGCTGGAATAGACTCTGGTCACTAGAAATTATTGGCTTTGTCACTAAATGGTTTTTTGAGTTTTGGGTTGATGCTCCTACGGACGTGAGATTCTAGAAATAGTCAACAAATTGTTTAAGAATCACAGCACGAACGATGGATGCAAATTGGAAACCCACAGTCATTATTACGGGGGCTTCTTCGGGAGTTGGACTTTACGGCGCTAAGGCATTAGCCGATCGCGGTTGGCATGTGATCATGGCCTGTCGAGATTTGGTGAAAGCCCAGACGGTGGCTGAACAAGTTGGGATGCCCGCCGGTAGCTACACCATTCTGCATATCGATACCGCTTCGTTAGACAGTGTGCGGAAGTTTGTGCAGGATTTCCGAGCGACTGGCAGATATTTGGAAGCGTTGGTTTGTAATGCAGCAATTTACATGCCCTTGATTAAAGAACCCTTACGCAGTCCCGAAGGTTATGAATTAACCGTTGCCACTAACCATTTAGGGCATTTCTTGATGTGCAATCTGCTGATGGAAGACCTGAAGCGATCGCCCGCCCCCGATAAGCGGCTGGTGTTGTTGGGAACGGTAACTCACAACCCCGATGAATTGGGTGGTAAGATTCCGCCGCAACCGGATCTCGGTGAACTTAAGGGCTTTGCCGAGGGTTTCAAAGATCCAATCACCATGATTGATGGCAAGAAATTTGAGCCAGTCAAAGCCTACAAAGACAGCAAGGTGTGTAATGTTCTGACTATGCGGGAGTTACACCGTCGCTATCACACCACTACGGGAATTGTGTTCAGTTCTTTCTATCCCGGTTGTGTTGCCGACACGCCGCTGTTCCGCAACCACTATCCTCTGTTCCAAAAGATTTTCCCCTGGTTCCAAAAGAATATTACAGGCGGTTATGTCTCGCAGGAATTAGCCGGAGAACGGTTGGCAGAAGTCGTTGCCGATCCGAAGTACAACCAATCTGGCATCTACTGGAGTTGGGGCAATCGCCAAAAAGAGGGACGCGAATCCTTTGCTCAAAAGGTATCTCCCCAAGCGCGGGATGATGCTAAAGCCGAACGGGTATGGGATTTGAGCGCTAAATTAGTGGGTGTGGCGTAATCTGAGTGCGAGCTTGCCAGTTTGCCCGATCGCATTTTGCCTAAATCAAGTTAGGAGCGATCGGGCAAGACTAACTCGCTTGAGTTTCAGATACGACACAATTTTATCGATGGTCACGCAGGCAGTTTGCAGAATGGATATTACCCCAGGATTCGTTGGTGCAATTGGCAATACTCCCTTGATCCGGCTCAATAGTGTCAGTGACGAAACGGGATGTGAAATTCTTGGAAAAGCAGAATTCATGAATCCCGGTGGATCGGTTAAAGATCGTGCCGCCCTGTACATCATTAAGGATGCGGAAGAACGAGGCTTACTGAAACCCGGTGGTACTGTGGTGGAAGGAACAGCAGGGAATACAGGGATTGGGCTAGCTCACATCTGTAATGCCAAAGGCTACAAATGTTTGATCATCATCCCCGAAACTCAATCTCCCGAAAAAATTGAGTTGCTGCGGACGTTGGGAGCGGAAGTCCGAACGGTTCCGGCGGTGCCCTACAAAGATCCCAACAACTACGTCAAACTGTCTGGCACGATCGCCTCTGAGATGGAGAATGCGATTTGGGCAAACCAGTTTGATAACCTGGCAAATCGGCGGGCGCATTATGAAACGACCGGCCCAGAAATTTGGCAGCAAACGGATGGCAAAATTGATGCCTGGGTAACGGCAACTGGGACAGGCGGCACTTATGCAGGGGTAGCCATGTTCTTGAAAGAACAAAATCCCGACATTAAGTGTGTGGTTGCCGATCCGAAGGGGAGTGCGCTGTACAGCTATGTCAAAACTGGAGAACTGACCACTGAAGGCAGTTCAATTACGGAAGGGATTGGCAGTAGTCGGCTAACCTCGAATATGCAAGGTGTGCCTGCTGATGATGCGATTCAGGTGGATGATCCAGAAGCAGTGCGGATCATTTATCAACTGTTGCAAAAAGATGGTCTGTTTATGGGTGGTTCTGTGGGGATTAATGTCGGTGCTGCCGTAGCATTAGCCAAACAGTTAGGTCCCGGACACAGGATCGTCACGGTGCTGTGTGATGGCGGTAGCCGCTACCAATCCAAACTGTTTAATCGTGATTGGTTAGCGGAAAAAGGGCTATTTCCACCTGCCTAACTGCGCCTTCAGGGCTTTTGAGCGTGGATCACCTGTAGACTGCCCCCCGCATGAAATTCTTGTTTGCTCACCTGAAACCCGATCGTCCTCAGAAGTTCCACCAAATCGGTATTCAGCAATGCCCAGGCAGTTTCCGTTTCAAATAGGGCTAGAAACAGATAGACCCCAGGCACAAACAGGGGATTGGTCGGACGATGGAAGTCTACCAGGGTGAAAACTCCGCCGGAACACAAGACGCGATGCACTTCCCGCAGAATGTCTTGTAACTGAGTCGCCTCCATTTCATGCAGGGCAGCACTGGTATGCACCAGATCGAACTGTCCATCGGCAAAGGGCATCGCTTCGGCAAAGGCTTCTACATACTCCGCCTGCGGCACATTGCGTTTAGCCCGCGCCAACGATCGCGGTGAGGCATCCAATCCGGTCACTTGCTGCGATCGTTCGACTAGTACCTCAGTTGCCTGACCGCTCCCACAACACAAATCGAGAATTTTCGTTTCGGGAGCGATCGCTAATCCTTCTAGCGCTAACCGCCGGAACCGTCCTTCGCCGCCGACACTTAGAGCCGCTAACCCAGAAATGCCGTCATATAACCATTGGTAGCGGTAACTCAGATCTCGCAGGATTGTTGCCATACATCAGTCGCCTTAGCGCGATCGTTAATCGTTTGCTGCTTCTATCTTCTCGCGATCGGTTTCCCGAGTTGGCGCTTTCTTCTGGCTGCGGTTCAACGCGGTTTCCACAGCTTGCTGCTGATCACGGCGAGTCAGCCACTGGTGGTAAGTCCGAGTGTGAACGGCAACGGAGTGACCCATCATCCGTGCGGCGACGGTATCCGGGAGCCCAAAGTGGATGGTACGAACCGCCCAGGCGTGGCGTAAATCGTAGGGAGAGAAGGGAATCTCGTAACGGCGAAATTGGGAGGTCACGAGCTGACCAATCCGTTGCAAGGTAGTGGTGGCTAAGTCAGTTTGCACAGGCGGTAGTTTAACCTCTCGTAAACCAAACTGCTCGACCCATTCGGGGTAGAACGGCCAGACATCATGGGCGCCAGTTTTTGTGGTTGCCAGCACTCGGATCGGGGCTTGTGGATCGTTTTGACTCAGTGCCGAGTAATCGCAGAAAAATACTTCGTGGTTCCGCAACCCATAAGCTGCCATGATGCCGTAGACAAACCGCCAGGTGGGATTGGGAATTTTGTTCCAGGTCGCCACAATCAAATCATCAGGGGGCAAATCTCGCGCCTGGGTATGCCGAAGGCTGTAACTGCCCCACAGGGTTTTCAAATCGATCGGTAGTTCTAAATTCAGAAATTTGGCAAAGGCAGCCAGGGCGGTACAACAAATTTGCCGACTGCGAGAGTTATCGTCTGTTGATCGAATGGTGGCGTAGACTGCCTCTGCCATTGATAACTTTGGGTTCGCCTGAGCGATCGCTTCTAGCTTGCGTAAATACGGCAGATAAGCGGTTTCCCAGGTGGTTTTAGTCGCGGCACGATTGCTCGATCGTTGCGGAGCCGCCCAAAAATCTTGCTCAAAGGCTTGCAGTTGCTGAGTCAGGCTCATTTGATCGAGCCGCCCCCACCCGGTGCCATAGACGTAATTGCGCCAGTCAAAGGTGTTTTGCAGCAATTGTGCCGCAATAATTTTCACCTCTTGTTCCGCTTGCTTCAGTCCGGCGATCGTGGCAGGTAAGCCAATACTCAGCCGCTGTTGATGGGGTTTGAGGTGAGTGCTACCCGGGCGGGGTGGCAGTGTGCCACGTAAATTTAATTTCTGTCCACGTCGCTCAATCTGGAAGCCCATTTGCGCCGCTTTGAGCCGCTGATTGATCTGAACAATCCGCTGATCGATGTCTGTCATGACCCTATGGCAGTCATAGGAACATCAGAACTATAGCAATAGGAGGGAAAAATTAACCAGTTTTATGGCTAACTCCTGCCAATTAGTAGTAATTCTCAGTTACGATCGAGCAGCAGTAGGTATTTGTTCACTAGCCTAAGTGCAAACCTATCCTGTTAAAATCAGTTACAAACCTAAAGATATTGGGAAATCGCGACTGTTATGGGTCGAGTAGGGGTCTTATTACTAAACTTAGGCGGGCCAGAGAAACTAGAAGATGTCCGCCCGTTCCTGTTTAATTTATTTTCTGACCCCGAAATTATTCGGTTACCTTTCCCGTGGTTACAGAAACCTCTGGCTTGGCTAATTTCTAGCAGTCGTGCAAAAAAATCGCAAGAAAACTATAAGCAGATTGGGGGGGGATCGCCGCTACGCCGGATTACTGAAGAACAGGCACAAGCTCTGAAAGCTCGATTGCAACAGCAGGGGCATGATGCAGCAGTGTACATCGGCATGCGCTACTGGCATCCGTTTACCGAAGAAGCGGTAGCGCAGATTAAGCGAGATGGGGTGGAAAAACTCGTGATTCTGCCGCTCTATCCTCACTTTTCCATCAGTACCAGTGGTTCTAGCTTCCGATTGCTGGAACAGATCTGGAATCAAGATGAAGCGTTGCAGATGATCGACTATACCGTGGTCCCGTCCTGGTATGACCGACCGGGGTATTTGCAAGCGATGGCGGAATTAATTGCCAAAGAGTTGGATCAATTTCCTCATCCTGAGCAGGTGCATGTCTTCTTTAGTGCGCATGGTGTTCCGGTGAGTTATGTGGAAGAAGCTGGAGATCCGTATCAGCGTGAGATTGAGGAATGTGCTCAGCTGATTATGCGATCGTTGAATCGTCCAAACCCCTATACGCTGGCTTATCAAAGTCGAGTGGGTCCGGTAGAGTGGCTGAAACCCTATACGGATGAAGCGTTGGAAGAATTGGCAGAACAGGGGGTTAAAGATATCGTTGTTGTGCCGATTAGCTTTGTTTCAGAACATATTGAAACCCTGGAAGAAATTGACATTGAGTATCGGGAACTGGCGGAGGAAGCGGGCATCGAAAACTTCCACCGAGTGCCAGCCCTGGATACCTACCCGACGTTTATTAATGACCTGGCATTAATGGTTGAGGATGCCCTGAAAGCACCTCAAGTTAAGTTAGCTGAGGTAATGCGTCCGCAGAAGCAAGTCAAGATGTATCCTCAGGAACGCTGGGAATGGGGCATGACCATGTCTGCCGAGGTGTGGAATGGGCGGTTAGCCATGATCGGGATTCTGGCGGTATTGTTAGAGCTGTTGGTGGGTAGAGGTCCTTTGCATGCGATCGGTCTGTTGTAGCCTGTTCTTGCCCACCCAGCCTGTGTAATTATGGCAACCCTGGCAGAGTTATTTGCTGCTGCCGTTCAGCATCATCAGACCGGTCATCTGTCGCAAGCCGCTCAGGTGTATCGGCAGATTTTGCAACAGCAGCCTGATCACGCTAGAGCACTCAATATGCTGGGCGTCATTGCCTGCCAAACGGGGAATTTGTCGGAGGGAATTAGCTACTACCAGCAGGCGATCGCCATTGCACCAGCGCTGATCGATGCCTACCACAATTTAGCGTTGGCGCTACAGATGACGGGTAAGGTCGATGCGGCGCTCCAGCAGTATCGGATGGCGATCGCGCAGCAACCGAATCATGTCGAAACGCATCACCAACTGGGTCGGTTGTTAATTCAGCAGGGCCAGATCAAGGAGGGCATGGCTCACTACCAGCAAGCCCTAGCCGTGAAGCCAAACTATGCTCCAGTCATGGCTAGTTTAGGCACCGTATTGCTTCAACTCGGTCACTTGCCAGATGCGATCGCCTACTTGCAACAAGCTCTCCAAACCCAACCAGACTTAGTTCCAGCCTGGCAATGTTTAGGGCAGGCATTGCAGCTTTCTGGTCGTTTAGATGAGGCTGCAACAGCGCTCCAACGCTCTTTAACCCTGCAACCTAATCCAGCAATCCATTACCTACTCGGCAAGGTCTTAGAAGAACAGGGCAATATAGAAGCGGCGATCGCTCAGTTTCAATCGGCACTCCAGTTGCAGCCAAACTATCCCGAAGCCGACTGGCAACACCATCTGATTTTGCCAGTGAGTTACGACACACCTGACCAGCGCGCCTATCACCGTCAACGCTTCTGTCGCAGCTTAAATCAGTTGATTCACCAGGCTGATCTCACTACTTCAGCTGGTCAACAAGCCGCCTTACAAGGATTAGGTAGCCGCACCAACTTCTACCTCGCCTACCAGGGTTGGAACGATCGCGGCTTACAACAAAAATATGGACACTTTGTCCACCAAATCATGACCGCCAACTACCCCCAGTGGTCAGAACTCCCCACCTCCTCTTCCCTATCTCCTGCATCTCCCTCACCCACCCCATCCCCTAAACTCCGGATTGGCTACCTCTCGGCTCACCTGATGGCACATAGCGCGGCGGCCTGGGCAAGAGGTTGGATTCGCGAACACGATCGTCACCAGTTGGAAATCTACTGCTATCACATTGGACAACATACAGATTTCATTACTAAAGAGTTTCATGACCTGAGCGACCACTTTCGGCATGTGCCGGGTGATTTAGCCCAGATTGCTCAACAAGTTCGAGTCGATCAACTGGATATTTTGATCTTTACGGACATTGGCATGGATGCTCGTACCACCCAGTTAGCGGGATTACGACTAGCACCCATCCAATGTACCGCCTGGGGGCATCCGGTCACGTCGGGACTACCGACGATCGACTACTATCTGTCGAGCGATCTCATGGAACCGGAAAATGCCCAACAGCATTATTCTGAACAGTTGGTACGACTGCCGAATATTGGAATTTGCTACTCGAAACCACCCCTGCCAGACGTGCGTTATTCTCGGACTCAGTTTGGTTTACGCGAAGATGCGATCGTCTTTCTGTCGTTTCAGGCTCCCTATAAATACCTGCCGCAATACGACGAAGTCTTTGCGCAGATTGCCTACCGTTTGATGCAGTTCAATCTGATGGCACAATTTGTGTTTTTACGTCCCGCCTCGAATTATGGGGTGGAACGTTGGCAGCGGCGGTTGCAATCTGCCTTTGCCACAGTTGGCTTAGAGAGCCAGAATCATTGTGTGCTGCTGCCTAAGCTCGATCGCCCCGTGTATTGGAGCTTGAATTTAGTTAGTGATGTGTTTTTGGACACGATCTACTGGTCGGGTGGTAATAGTACGCTGGAAGCCGTTGCCTATGGGTTGCCAGTTGTGACCCTACCGGGTGAATTTATGCGGGGTCGGCATTCCGCTGCCATTCTCCAGCGCTTAGGAGTAACAGAGACGATCGCTACCGACCTGACTGATTACATCAATCTGGCTGTGCGCTTGGGAACATCACTAACTTGGCGGCAGGAGATTACCACCAAGATTCAAGCTGGACACGATCGCTTATATGACGATCGTGAGTGTGTTCGTGCTTTAGAAGCTTTTTTCCAGCAGGTTGCCCAGCGGTAAATCAGCTCAAGCACTGACTGGCACGGCTGGATATTGGGCTAATACCTGCTTGAGATACTGTCCCGTATAGGAGGCTGAGTTTTCAGCGACTTCCTCAGGTGTTCCAATCGCCACAATTTCCCCACCGCGATCGCCCCCTTCTGGTCCCAGATCGATGACCCAATCGGAACACCGCACGACATCCAAATTGTGTTCGATCACCAGAATGGAGTTACCTTTATCAACCAACCGTTGCATCACATCCAATAACTTATGGACATCGTAGAACGAGAGTCCGGTAGTCGGTTCGTCGATCAAATACAGCGTTTTGCCAGTAGCGCGCCGGGATAACTCGGTGGCTAGTTTCACCCGTTGGGCTTCCCCACCCGAAAGCGTCGGGGCAGTTTGCCCTAAGCGCATATAACCCAAACCAACATCTACCAGGGTTTTGAGTTTTGTTGCCGCTTGATGAATATTCTGGAAAAAGTCCAGGGCTTCTTCCACTGTCATCCCTAAAACATCCGCGATCGACTTGCTTTTAAACTTGACCTGTAATGTTTCCCGGTTGTACCGTGCCCCTTTACAAACCTCACACTGGACATAAACATCCGGCAGGAAGTTCATTTCAATTACATTCACACCCTGTCCGGCGCAGGCTTCGCAACGTCCACCTTTGACATTGAACGAAAATTGACCTGGTTTATAGCCACGGGCTTTCGCTTCGATCGTTTCCGCAAACACTTCGCGAATGATATCAAAGACACCAGTATAGGTCGCGGGATTCGAGCGCGGTGTACGTCCGATCGGAGATTGATCGATCACGATTACCTTATCCAAAGCGCTCAAGCCATCTAACTTACCTAACTCTGTTGGAAAGGGAATCTTCGCGCCAAAGTGATGCTGTAGAGCAGGATATAAAAGTTCATTGATCAACGTCGATTTGCCGGAGCCGGATACCCCGGTGACACAGACTAGCTTGCCCAAGGGAATTTCTGCACTGACATTTTTCAGATTATTCCGCTGTGCTTGCCGGATATACAGCGATCGTCCATTCCCGGCTCGCCGTTCAGCAGGCGTCGCGATCGTTTGCCGTCCTGACAGATAGGCTCCCGTGAGAGATTCTGGCGTATTCAGGAGAGTTTCTAAATCACCCTGAGCCACAATCTGACCACCATGTACGCCTGCTCCCGGACCAATATCGACTAAATGATCGGCTGCACGAATGGTTTCCTCGTCGTGTTCTACCACGATTAATGTATTGCCGAGATCGCGTAACTTCGTCAGCGTCCGCAGTAAGCGGGAGTTATCGCGTTGATGCAGTCCAATGCTGGGTTCGTCCAACACATAAAGTACGCCGGTTAACCCAGCGCCAATCTGAGTGGCGAGACGAATCCGCTGGGCCTCACCCCCCGATAGGGTCATGGCGGTGCGATTGAGTGTCAGGTAATCCAAGCCGACATCTAGGAGAAACTGTAACCGTGCCCGAATTTCGCGCAGGACTAAATCACCGATCTGGGCTTGGCGGGGATTAAGTTGTAAACCATTGACTCGATCGAGACAGACCCGAATCGATACATTGGTTAAGTCAATGATGCGATATTGTCCTAACCGAACTGATAAAGCTTCTGGCTTCAAGCGATCGCCCCTACAGCTATCACAGGCTTGATCCACCAAATACTGTTCCAACTTCTGGCGATAAGTATCCGAAGATGCTTCCTGATATTGGCGTTCTAACAGCGGCAAAATGCCTTCGTAGCGGCGATTATAGCCTTTGCTTTCGCGATAGCGAGAATCGACCTCAATCCAAATCGCTTCCTTAGAGCCATGTAGCAAAATCTGCTGTTGTTCTTTGGTCAGTTGGTTCCAAGGCGTTTGGATATCAAAGCCGAATGCGGCTGCCACACTACAAAGTAGTGACAGATAGTAAGTATTGTCCTTCTCTGACCAGGGCGCGATCGCGGCATAGACGGGCAGAGTCGGATTGGGAATCACCAACTCCGGCGAAAACTTACGATGGCTCCCGAGACCATGACAGGCAGGGCACGCTCCATAGGGTGAGTTGAACGAAAATAACCGGGGTGATAGTTCTTCCATGACTGCCCCATGTTCTGGGCAGGCAAAATTTTCCGAAAAAACCAGTGGTGCAGTTGGTTCAGTCGCTTCTGGGGAATTAGCGGCATAACTCCCAGCTTTTTCTGCGGCTTTCAAGGTCTGGGCAGTGGGCAGTTCAATCACCTTGCCTGCCGATTCCTCTGGCACTAAATCAATAATGGCAATGCCTTCAGAGTGCTTCAAACAGGTGGCGAGAGAGTCGGTTAACCGTTCTTCTAATCCCTCTTTTTTGACCAAGCGATCGACCACAATTTCGATCGTGTGCAACTGGTTTTTATCTAACTCGATCGCATCGCTCAGTTCGCGGACTTCCCCATCGACCCGCACCCGGACAAATCCTTCGGCAGCCAGACTGGAGAGAAGTTTCTTGTGAGTCCCTTTTTTGCCTCGTACCACCGGAGCCAGAATTTGGAACCGTGTCCGATCAGGTAGCTCCATAATTCGATCGACCATTTGATCAATGGTTTGTGGCGAAATTGAGCGATCGCAATGGGGACAATGAGGCTCTCCTGCCCGCCCATACAGCAACCGCAGATAGTCGTAGATCTCCGTAACCGTGCCAACGGTGGAGCGGGGGTTATGAGAAGTAGATTTCTGATCGATCGAAATGGCAGGACTTAAGCCTTCGATCGCGTCGACATCCGGTTTATCAACCTGACCCAAAAATTGCCGGGCATAGGCACTGAGGGATTCCACATAACGGCGCTGTCCTTCTGCAAAGATGGTGTCAAAGGCTAGAGAGGATTTGCCTGACCCAGATACGCCGGTAAATACGATTAAGCGATCGCGGGGAATTTCGAGATTGATATTTTTGAGATTATGTTGCCGTGCGCCTCGGATCCGAATTGTGCCTTGACTAAGCGGCAGTGGCGTGGCGTGACCATTCTTAGCAGGATCAGGCGAATGACCATTAGCAGGGTTAGCCTGATCGCAATGACCATTCTCTGGGTGACTAGTTTGAGCGGTAGTTGAAGTCTTGCGAGCAGAACGATTCGACGAAGTACGACGCTGAGGCATAGGGCAGAGAGAAATGATCCTTCATGATTCTATCGTTCCAATCCCCTGTCCGAATCTCCATCTGGACTAAGTTAGTCCATTTCTCCAGATCTTTTGTACGAAAGTACTGATGTACGCCTGGTCAAAATTTCCAGGATAATGTTTGAGGTGTTTTCCTGAGCTGATCTGCATCCCCCAAATGATTAATTTGTTTCTTCGGATCCACCTGTATAGTTTGGTGGCATGACGGCGCGGAGATGGCTCCGGACTAAATTGAGCATGGCAGTAGGTTCCGGTGGCTTAGTCAGAAAGTCTGTAGCTCCGGCTAATTTAGCGCGAGTGCGATCAACAATACTATTTTGGCTAGTCAGAATAATAATCGGTGTGTTCTTAAAGGCAGGAGTTTTGCGTAAAAATGTGCAGAGGTTGTAGCCATCCGTATCCGGCATGATCAGATCCATAAAAATTAGATCGGGTCTATGTTTGTTCAACATACCAATGCCAGACATCGGTTCATGAATCGTCAATAGACGATACCCAGCGGGCAGCAAAATCGTGGACAGCACATGTCCCACCGTCGGACTATCATCAATACAGGCAATGAGCGGTCGAGAACTTTTGTTTGCTGCCGCCTTGCCGAGCCGATGTTCTAAAGGATTAGGGAGATCGGGAACTTCCTCCAATGCGATCGCGCCCCGTTGGACCCAAGGCAGTAGAAACCGGGTTACGGTGGTAACCGGTTTTTTGGCATAGCCTGCAATATCCCACAGGGTATGTCGCCCAGCTAAAAACGGTGTGAGGTTGTTGGGTAATGGGGTTGTACCTGTTGGCTCGATCGCACTGCTCTGCCGCAAAATTGGTGATTTGTAAGGATTGAGTGCGCCTAACTCTAACGCCTTCCAATGTTTCCAAACTTGCAGAGATTGTTGCAGAACCCAATCAACCTGGGGAAAGGATAACAGTAAGCTGAGAGCCGTATTATCCCGCAGCGAAAAGCGTTGGGTCGTAGACCAATCACTGGTTAATGCCGGATTGCTAACCCAGGAAAACAACACTTCTTCCAAGCTACTTTTAATGACTTCTTGGGCTTGAGCTGCGCTAATTTGTCCTTGAGTGACGGCATGACTCAGAAGTTGATATTCCCATAAGTCACTATTAGCCAGATCAGGTAAATCTGCGGCTTTAAAGTTGGGACAATGTCGCTTGATGGCTCGATGCCACCGTCTAACTCGGTGTAAGCTGCCTGTGGCATAAACTAAGCGACCATGAAAAAAGCAGAGTTTCCACTGGTATTCATCATTTGCCAGCGTCAGTTCACCGGTAACTCGCTGCTGGCTAAGAATGGCTAACGTTTGGGCGGTACTGGCGTATCCAATTGAAGTTGATGTCATTGCTAAGGAAAACCTGATGACTGAAAAAGCACCTGTATGACTACTGAACTTGGGCGGCTCAGCCCGGTGCGCTGTACGATAACATGCCCTGACAAACCAATGAATCTCCTGTGAGATCGTTGATTGAGCCCGTGAGTCTGACTGAGTTAAGCCATTTCTGACATCCAGGTTGAGTGAGTGAGCCTGACGAGTGAGCAGATAGATGGGTGACACAACCGATCAGAACTATCAGAAATTTAGCCAGTTTGACGCTTCTAGCCCAAAGTCTAGTCATTCTTACACAGAATGAAAAATGGGGTTTTCCCTGAATTGTCTGGCGGATAATCGAAATCTCCCGTAAATTACGGATTAATTACTTACGTCATTGCCTAATTAACCGCTTTTTTCCCAACTTCCGTGTCGTCTTATCAGGGGCGGGGCAAACTAGGAAGTAGGAGTTTACGCTATCCCATTGGGTGTCGCCAGTATGAGAGATCGGATTGACCGCTTAACTGCCAACCTCGGCCAGGCGATCGTGGGTAAACACGATGCCATCCGGTTAGTGCTGGTTGCCCTGCTATCGGGCGGACATACCTTACTAGAAGATGTGCCAGGAGTTGGCAAAACGCTGTTGGCAAAATCCCTGGCTCGATCGATCGATGGCAAGTTTCAACGGATTCAATGTACCCCTGACCTGTTACCGACGGATGTGACTGGAACCAATATTTGGAATCCACGGACTGGGGAATTTGAGTTTATGCCAGGTCCCGTTTTTAGCAATGTCCTGTTGGCTGATGAAATCAACCGAGCGACTCCTCGGACTCAGTCTGCTTTATTGGAAGTGATGGAAGAACAGCAGGTCACGGTGGATGGGGTGTCGAGAGCAGTGCCTCACCCATTTTTTGTCATTGCCACCCAAAATCCTGTGGAATACCAGGGAACATTTCCCTTACCTGAAGCGCAAATGGATCGGTTTACACTATCGTTGTCTCTTGGTTATCCTACGGAGACCGAGGAATTACAAATGCTGCAATTACTGCAAGGTGGAACCAGTAGCCATGAATTGCAGCCCTGTATCTCTTTGGAGGAAGTGCAGGAATTACAACAGTTATGTGCTCAAGTAAAGCTCGATGTTTCTTTGCAGCAATATATTCTTAATTTAGTGCGGGCAACCCGTCAGGATGAAGAAATCACGTTAGGGGTAAGTCCTAGAGGCGCAGTCGCCTTACAACGGGCAACTCAAGCCCTGGCATTTTTGAATGGACAGGATTACGCCATTCCCGACGATATTAAGTATCTGGCTCCTCATGTTCTCGCTCACCGCATGATTCCCTCTGGTGGCCGTCGAGCCAGTGCGATCGTGGAGCGCCTTCTCAGTACAGTTCCGATTCCTTAACTCTGCAATACGCTCTTAGTGGGTATTTACAGGAGGGAAGAGAGTGAACGCCGTCTGCGCAAATCAACAGCACTTGCTAGCTCTGTCGTCTGCCAATCTAAGGGCTTGCGAATATCGGGGGGTAAAATATTGACCGATGTTTTCACTGTTGGACGGGGCATCGCTTGGGGCTGGACTGCCTTTGGCTGCGTAGACGAGCGCTTCAGCAGAGGGGGGAGAACGTTGCGTTCAACTGGACGAGGGGCTACTGGCGACGATGTAGTCGCCACCGACGGCCTTGCTAGCGGTAAGTTCTCTGTCGGTGGGGCAGGACGATAGCTCAGCAGTTGACCAGGATGGGGCTGAGCCGATCGAGGTAGGGGTTGCTGCCTTGAGGGTGGGCGAGATGGCGGATAACCAGGGGCGGGTGGTAAGACTAACTGAGCCATTGGTTGAGGTTGGAGCCGCTGAAATGAGCGAGACTTGCGTCTAGCCAGGCGCCGAGGTGGTGCAGCAGGGCGATTTAATTGCCGCGACACGAGAATTGAACCCGCCGTGCAGGTTAGAGCGATCGCTCCAAACATCCATAATGGAACCCGAGCTTGTTGAGGCATGGGCTGTGTGGCGATCGCTGAATCAGAGCCGATCACTGTGGTCGAAACACTCCGACGTTCTGAAGCTCCAGGGCTGAGCAAGCCACCGACGGCTACCAGGGCAATCAGAAACAGTGACACCCACATGCTGCCCACGATAATCAATGGTCGGGTCATTAAGAGATGACCTAACCCGTGCATGGGAGACGAAGTTGGCTTACTGAGCGAGAGTAAGTCAGAATGAGATGGGAGAGGAGGCTCGGGTGGGTGTTGAGTCTGAGGCATGTTTGGATACCCCTCGATGGCGTGCGCCTCTATGCTAGCAGGACTTTTTAAAATAGATCCTCCTAAACTCTATATGTAGAGTCTATTTATGGAAAAACTGAGTCTACACCACTAGATATCTAGAAATATTGACCAGGAGAATAAGTTAACTGGTTTAAGTAGAATTAGGGTAGGGTTACTCGAATTCTACTCAAAGTTGCTGGAAAACGGAAACTGGCAGACTCACTGATACTTTGGGCAATTGCTACCCAACTTGGCGACTGTAAAGATTTGCCCCAGAACTACTATTTATCTCTAGACTGGAATCAGAAGAAAGAATTCCCCATCAGTATATAAGTAGCGGCTGTCCGATGAACGGTTCACTTGCAGACTTATCCAACTTCCGCTCCAAAAGCCTGCACCAGAGTCCTTTGGGACAATTGTGTGGATCTCGACAGCGTTTCCGCGATCGCTATGAAATCCTGAAGATTCTGGGTCGTGGCGGGTTTGGCGTGACATTCCTGGTCAGGGATGTGGCTTTACCCGGTCATCCCTTGTGTGTCATTAAACAGCTCTGCCCTAAAGTTAGCGATCCTAATGCTTTGCAACGGGCACGGAAACGCTTTGAGCAGGAAGCCAAAACCCTAAGTCGGCTAGGGAACCATGCCCAAATCCCGATGCTACTCGATTACTTTGAGGCAGAAGGCGAATTCTATCTGGTTCAGGAGTACATCCGAGGCTACACGTTAGCGCGGGAAGTGCGGCGATCGGGACCATTGCCAGAAGCCACCGTTAAGCAATTTTTGCGAGAAATTCTGCCCCTACTGCAATATATCCACGATAACCGCGTGATTCATCGAGATATCAAACCCCCAAATTTGATCCGGTGTAAGGATGATGGTCGATTAGTCTTAATTGACTTTGGGGCTGTGAAGGAGCAAATTGCCCAGATTGAGGACTCGGGGTTTAAATATCCCACCACTCAATTTGTGGGGACAGTTGGGTTTGCGCCGCCGGAACAACTGGCTACTCGTCCTGTCTATGCCAGTGATATCTATGCGATCGGGATCACTTGCCTTTACTTGCTCTCTGGAAAATCTCCATTGGAATTTGATTACGAATTTATTTCTGGCGAGGTGCGCTGGCAGGATCATGTGCAGGTATCGGAACACTTTGGCAAAGTCTTAAGCAAAATGTTAAAGATTGCGCCACAAGAGCGCTATCAGTCAGCCAAGGAAGTGTTACGGGCGATGGAACTGGAGCCTCACTTTGATCATCTAGTTCACTGTATGAATGTTAGACCCCGACCCTTTCCAGAAGCTAAAGTACAGCCAGAAGAGCCTGATTCAGTGGGGTATACTCCACCTTTGGTCCAAAAAGCGATCGCGATTCGTAACTGGCGCAATAAAATGAAAGCCCGCCAAGTTCGCTACGATCGGGCGCAAACTCGGATTACCTATAGTAGTTCTGGTCTAGATCCCTAAGCCCTGTCATCGCTCCTAAATTGCTGGTAAGCCCTCTATTGCAATGGGCATAATTTCCTGCATACAGAAGCTAGACGGTGTCTAAAATCAGGTCGTTATATGTAACAATTATGCACTTGTCTTTACCAGGTTGTTTAAGAAAAACTTTGTTTTGTTAAGGTTTTTCATGAAAATCCTTAAGTTTGTAAGGAAGTTATTCTTCTGTCAGCGAAGATGGGAATTAAAGGAATAGGAGTTTACTTCTCTGGTTAGTGACTATTTGCGATCGCTGGAATTGATCACTAATGAGCAGGTTGGGTCATTCTATCTTTCACTGAAACTCTGCCATACGGAAGATAACTCAACCACCACATTTTAGCTAAAAGGGCTGGTGTTCTCTCCATCTCTTCATCACAAGACAAGGACTGCAATGATTATCAAGATTGAATATCCAACTGGAAATAGCACTACCTTTAATGGCAGGACATTAACTCAAGAAGGGCTGTTAACCTTTTTTGTGAATCAGGCATTCCGTAGCCAAGTGGGTGCAGAATCGATTTTGATTCAGTTTGATCGCACGTAATGGTTCGCTCTGCCATTCTGGCTTACCGCAATGGCTGACGATCGTGTTAGAACAGGAGCCAGTCATCCCTATTCCCCTAACTGGGAGATAAAATTGCTGTGATGCTCTGGTCACTAGCGTTTGGGATGGATGCTTTGCATCACTAGCCCAGACTTTTACCCATGTGGGTGAGTGCGCTGAACAGGGGTTGTAAGGCAAACTCTATAACAGAGCGTTTAACACAGCACTCCTATGGTGGTACTGGCTGAAATGGCGTTGGCTGAAGAACTGGCAAGTGAATGGCGATCGCGGCTCCAGGCAGAGTTGCCGGCTCAGGACTCTGAGCAGCGCGAAAGCATTATTCAGTGGTTGCTAGGAGAGGATCGAACCCGGTTTGATCAATTGACTCCTGAGCAGCGGCATGTGGTTGAGCAGGCAATTGACTATCGTTATCGCATTCTGCGGCAACGTTATCTGGATATGCCACCGGAACGTGCCTACAAAAATTTGATACAACGCTTAGGCAATTTATTCCTGATTCGCAACAAGATTCGGACTTGGATCGCCTTATCTCGCGATCGCCAACGGACAGTTGTAGATGTGTTGCAAGAAGTGATTCAAGAGCTACTGCAAAACGATAACTACATGCAGCAGCAGGTTCTGTGGATTTCCCAGTGCACCCAGAACTCCCGGTTACGCAACGCCTTATTATTGGCTAGCACCGAAGAATATTGCCTCCGTCCGATCCGCAATCAACCGTTGTTGTGTTATCGGTTTGTTAACTATCTGCGACGCTCTCAGAAAGGCGGCATGACTCAGGTGCCAGCGAATGATTTTATTCGATTGGTGTCTGAGGAAATTACCCCTGATGAGGCAGAAGGCTCTGTTAGCCTGCTGGATGCTCAAGCCATTACTCAATATCAAGATGCTCAGGCTGCCGAAGAACAGCAGGAATTGCGAGTTGCCGTGCAGCAGAAATTCGAGGCATATTTGGCAGAAAAAGTTGATCCGTTAGCTGCACAATGGCTACGACTTTATCTGCAGGGTCGCTCTCAAGAAGCGATCGCTCAAGATCTAGATCTCCCGGTCAAGCAGGTGTATCGTTTACGCGAAAAGATTAGCTATCATGCCACCCGGGTGTTTGCCACAAAAGGGCAAGCTGATCTGGTCACGAGTTGGCTAGGCAGCCGTACCCACTCTGACTAAAGTTGGCTAGGCGTCAATTTGCCTTTTGGCTTCGCTCAACAGGATGCATCTACTTGTGGCTCAGGTGACTGCCAAAGTTCATAGTAAGTTAACTGAAGCCTGCTCCGATGGCTAAACGCTGAATTATCTTTTCCCGTAAAGCTGCAATGAAGTTAGGGGATATGAGCTGTTGCGGTATGGCTCTGGACCCCTGAGAAGATTGACAAGATTACTCTATACCCTCGAATCACTCAGGTCTGGTCTCCGGTATATTGGGACTAGAGCGGTCTACTGGATGATCAGACGCAGAAAAGATGGTAGTTGGGTTGGAGAATAACTAGATTCATTCTTTTTCCGGAAGACATCACAGGTCAGGCGGTTTAGCATGGTAGGAACGCTAACTTAAACTCTCTATGGTGTCTCCATCCGGTGACCAAATCGAGGCACAAAATCCCCATCCTGACCAGTCTCACTCTTTAGGGAAACCGAAGATTGATTGGACGACTCAAGTCGATGCGGAACAGGCATTTCGTCTGGTAGATAGCATCCTACCGTTTGAAGCCTGTCTATATCACCAAATTTTGCCCCTGTCGCTAGAAGGCAGTCGCCTTAAATTGGGCATGGTGAATATGGATGACACCGCTGCTCTGGACTACGTGCGGCGGATTTTGGCATATATGAACTGCTCCTTAGTTCCACATCCCCTAGCTTCGGAGGTGCATTATGCTGCCCTCACAGCGTATCTAAACTACGCGGGTAAGCAGAAAGCCCCAGTGGGGACATCGGCTCAACCTGTAGCCCGACGGATTGCTCGTAAGCTGGCAGAGGAATCTTCGCGAAAAGTTGCAGAAGCGGTGAGCGATTCTAATCTCAACTCTGAGCCCGCCGCGAGCTTTGATCCCCACACTAATCCGACATTTTTGGTAGAAAGCCCAGAACTGCTGCATCCTGATCTGCAAGCCGCAGCTGATCATCAGGTGAGTCCAGTGGTTGAGCCTAATCAATCGTCTGTGCGATCGCAACCCACTCCTCCTGTAGAAGCAAGTGCTAGCAGTTCGGCAAGCAATTTTGGTGATGTTCTACCTTCACTAAATATTGATGTCAAACACTTATCCGATCCGCTTAATGTGCTTGCTACCCTGCCACCCCACGAACTGTTTCAGGAGTTGCTCGGTCGCATCCTCACCGGTGGCATTGGGCGGTTGTATTTTGAGTGCCAGTCCCAGTCTGGTCGGATTCTTTGGAGCCAGAACGGGGTATTACAGTCTGTTTTAGAAGATCTGCCTCTGGCTACCGTTCAGGGGGTTTTACATGAGTTGAAGCAACTGACGCGGCTACCTCTGACCCCTGTACAAAAAACCCGGCAAATCGAAATTGAACGCTTGTACCAGGGACAACGGTTACTGTTACGCTTGCGGATTATGCCTGGTAACTATGGGGAAGAAGCGACAGTCCAGGTATTGCGAGGAGCTGCATTAAAGTTTTATCAGCAGCAGCAGATTGCCACCCTAGGACGAGATGTTTTGGAAACGGCGCAAGAACTACAACGCAAGGTGAATCAGATTCATACGCAAACGCGATCAAATCCCCTGCTATTGACTGAGGATGCTAGCCTGATTCCGGCATTGGATGAGGTGCTGAGAAGTGTTGGACAACAACTGGAGGCATTGAAGGCAATGCAGGGTGAGCAGCCATAGAGTTGGACTTTACTGAGAATCTCAGTAGAGTGAGGGGGAGTTTTTTTAGAAAAAGTCCCAACAGAAGGGCGGTGTCGCTTGCCAGGCTTGGTCTAATTTCGGCAATAGTGTATCGTCACCCTCCAGTTCCAATTCGCCGGTCCAGAGCAGATCCTGCGATCGCCGTACCCCATAGAATAATTCGGTGAGATGGTCGATCGAGGTTTTAAGCACCGTTGCGGTGGGCTGCGAGCTGACTTGCATTTGTCGATCGCTGAATTCAGCTGTGAGCTGTTGATCACCCAATACAGGATCAGTAATGTGAAAGGTGAGTGCAAAGGCATCACTAGTTTGGAGCGATCGACGTTGGAAAGCAGCGGCAATATCGACTAATCGCCACATGAACCCGCCGCCAATTTGACCTAGAGAGTGAACTAAACCAAATTCAAATGGTAAACCGGCTAAAGCTGAATCCCGTCGCTGTTCTTGTAGCAGATGGGGAAATGGATCAGTGGGAAAAGTATTCCAAACGATGGTAGAGAGCTGATCCCGTAAGGCGGCTAGAAAGCCCAGAATGCCTCGGTAAGCCGCCGCTGTTGAGGCGACCCATTCCTGAACGATGATAGCTAAGGGGGACTGGGGAGTGCCGAGATGGGCAAACTGGCAGATGACATATCCTTGAATCTGATTTGCAGCTTGATAAACGTAAATCTCTCGTCCGTTGCTCGGCTTTAACCGTTGTTGCCATTGCCAATCTTGCCGTTGCAGCCAACCATTATGTTGAGTTGCTACTGACTGATACACCTGCGATAGATCGTGTTGAGTGGAGTCATACGGAACAATTCCCGATCGCTCTGGATAGAGTGGTAAGTGCCGGGTGGCAATGCGGTACTGGTGAACTGATTCTACCCAAGCCCAACCTAAGCGGCGATAGAAACCATGCTGAAAAGGATAGAGCATGACGATCGGTAACTGCTGCGCTCGGGCTGTTTCCAAGGCATGTTCTAGCATGAACCGAGCAATTTTCTGACCTCGTTTCTGGAGGGCAACGGCAACTGCGGCAATTCCCATGGCAGGAAAAACCTGGTGTTGAAAGTGAATCGCGAGTTGGAGTTGAGTATAGGTACCGATACCACGGCTCGTGGCTTCCTCGATCGCCAGAAATAGCTGACGACCAGGCAGGTTTAATCCTTCGCCATACCATTCGTGCTGAATTTCTGTTTGGGACTTAAGTGGCGCAAAGGCTAATCGATCGAGGGTAACAATTTGGTGAATATCCTCACTTTGAGCAGGACGCAAGCTAATTCCAGGGAGTGAAAATGTCGGCATGGTTATTTTTTGAATGGATAAAATTTATCTTTAGTTCACATATTCTAGGCTCATGCGGTAGGGTGGATGTGCAACGATTACCCTGGCATGGTCGTTATGCTTCCTGGTATTCCCACAGTTTTAGCGCTTGACTTTGATGGTGTACTGCTGAATGGTCTAAAAGAGTATTTCCAAACGGCATGGCGGGCCTATTACCGCATCTGGCATCCTCAAAACGACCAACCTCCAGCCGGTCTGGCTGAAACCTTTTACCGTTTGCGCCCAGTGGTTGAAACTGGGTGGGAAATGCCCTTGGTTTTAAGAGCCATCTTACAGGGCAACTTGGAAACGGAACTTTTAGACCATTGGGCAACGATCGCCCAAGAACTGCTAATCCGCGAAAAGCTAGAGGCTCAACGGCTGCAATTCGAAGTAGATGATGTCCGAGATCAATGGATTGCAACTGATTTTCAGGGTTGGTTAGCAGAACAAGGATTTTATCCAGGGACGATCGCTGCCCTAAAGAGAATCTTGGCAACGAACCAAACCTATGTAGTGATCATTAGCACGAAGGAAGGGCGGTTTATTCGGCAGCTTTTACAGCAGCAAGGAATTGATGACACCGACTTACAAGTTTATGGTAAGGAAGTGAAGCGCCCTAAGGCGGCAACCTTGCAGGAACTCATGCCTGTATTTGGGAAGGAAGCCAGTATCTGGTTTGTCGAAGACCGATTACAAACCTTACACAAAATTCAACAGCAGCCTAACTTGCAAGCAGTCAAGCTATTCCTGGCTGATTGGGGCTATAACACGTTGCGAGAACGAGAAATAGCCCAAGCCGATCCCTTAATTCAGTTATTGTCGTTGGAGCAGTTTAGTCAAGATCCAGGCTTGTGGATCAATGTAGAGGCAATTCAAGCTGAGAAATGAGCCTGGAGTATGGAGTAGAGCTACGACAAATTGCTCTATAGATGGTGGGGGTAAGGGAGTTAAAAGGCTGACTTAAGCGATCGCGGCGGTCGGTTGTAGGCTCCAGCGTCCTAGCGGTTGAGCTACTATAGCCAATTCGGTCATTAGCTGATCAAAACGATCAGGCGTGAGGGATTGCGGACCATCGGATAGAGCTTTAGCCGGATTAGGATGGACTTCAATCATTAAAGAGTCTGTACCTGCGGCGATCGCGGCCATTGCCATCGAGGGCACATACTCGGCTTTCCCTGTCCCATGACTGGGATCAATCATAATTGGCAGGTGAGTCAGCGATCGCAACACGGGAATAGCGGCTAGGTCTAAGGTATTGCGGGCATATTGATTATCAAATGTCCGAATCCCGCGTTCGCAAAGAATGACATTGGGATTGCCTGCCGCCAAAATGTACTCGGCTGCCATCAACCACTCTTCAATCGTGGCAGACATACCGCGCTTCAGCAGAATCGGTTTATCTTGGGCTCCTACTCTCTTTAAGAGGGAGAAATTATGCATGTTCCGGGCCCCGATCTGGATGATATCGGCAACCTCTGCGATCGCATCCAAATCAGCCGCATCCATCAACTCAGTAATAATGCCTAACCCACTAACTTCTCGGGCTTTTGCCAGTAAGCCTAAGGCACTCTCCCCATGGCCCTGGAAAGCATAGGGCGATGTCCGAGGCTTAAATGCTCCTCCCCGCAGAAAGGCGGCTCCTGCCGCTTTTACTCGCTGAGCAGTTTCCACAATCATCGCTTCGTTCTCAACGGAGCAAGGACCAGCCACCACAACGATCGGATGATGGGCTCCAAATGGCACAACACCATTTGGAGTTTGAACCAGCACTTCACTGGGTTCACCATGCCGAAATTCCCGGCTTGCCCGCTTAAATGGCTTCTCGACGCGTAAGACTTGCTCAATCCAGGGGCTAAATTCTTGCACCTGAAGCGGATCCATATCCACTGTGTCACCGACTAAGCCGATGACAACTTTATGCTTACCAACGATCGTCTCTGGTGATAGTCCCCAGGAAGCAAACTCCTCGGTAAGACGAGCTACTTCTGCTTCGGGTGAACCAACCTTCATGACCACAATCATGGTGCTTGTCCCTGCTCGATGAGGTGTGTATCTAGCTTGGAGGAGGTATTAGGCGGTTTGGACAGCATCAGGATTTTTGTTTGGCAGCTTGCCAGGATTCGCGTAACCGACCAAAGTTGGTGGTAAATTCTCCCCAACCTAAGCGAGTACCGACCCGATTTTCATCCCAGGATGCCGACAGTACACCGTAACTTAACCCCAGAACGCCTAAGCCAAACCATCCCATACTAACTAAGACCACAGCAATATTGGGTAGTTTTAACCACTCATGGCTGACGATGAGATAGCTAATCACAAAGGTCAACATGCCCATGGCTGTGGGAATACCACAGAAAACTCCCATACGACGTGCCATGCGCCGACTGACTACCTCTGGAATGGTTTCACCTTTAGCCGCCGACGTTCTGGTGGGCTGAACGGTTTGCTTAGCAGTTGTGTCTGTTTCCTTCACAGCAGGCGCAGAGGCACTCTTCTTTGCCACCTTTTTGCGGTGCTGTTGCGGCTCAAACGGCAACCGTTCTGTATCCGTTTTCGCTTGAGCCTTTGGATCAGACTTGTCTGCCTTCGCCTTACTGTTCTGTGAACCTTTGCGAGACTTAGAAGCCATACCTCGATCGCCCTCTTAACCGCGAATCCCAAGCCGAGTAATCAGTGCCCGATACCGTTCCTGGCTGTGTTTCTGAATGTAGGCTAACAATCGCTTCCGAGTGCCAATCATGCGGAGCAGTCCTTGGCGGGAGGCGTGATCCTTTTTGTTCGATCGCAGGTGTTCACTCAGGCGATTAATGCGTTCGGTGAGCATCGCCACTTGAACATCTGCCGATCCAGTGTCAGTTTCGTGAACCTGATATTCCGAAATAATTTCGTGTTTGCGCTGTTGCAGCAGAGCCATGATGCAGTATGTATTCCTAATAACTAATAAGGCAGCAGTCCTCCATAATAGCATAGGGATACCCGTAGGACTAAACTCAACCCTCAGTCTCCTAACGGCTTAACCAAGCGATCGCCTCGCGGATCCAGACTTCTGCATCTTCTCGTTTCGATAAGGTGGTATTTTGCCCGACGGCTTGTAATGCCTGGGCAATTTCATTATTGGTATAGCCCAAAGCCACTAAGGTCATTTCCACATCCTCCTGGATTGCCATGGTTGGTGCAGCAGAAGGAGCCGCAGGAATTCCCGCCTGTTGCCGCCATTCAGCTAGCTTTGTGCGTAACTCAAGCGCGATGCGTTCGGCGGTTTTAGTGCCGACTCCAGGTGTGCGTGCCAGCACCCGACTGTTGCCGGTAACGATCGCTTGCACCAAATCTTGTAAACCCAGAGTGTCGAGTAAAGCGAGAGCCAATTGTGGACCAATTCCACTGACGCTGACTAATTGCCGGAACAAATCGCGTTCGGCGGCTGAACCAAAGCCAAATAGCGTCAGTTGATCTTCTCGGACATGTAGATGCGTAAAGATGTGAGCAGTTTCCCCAATCTCGGGTAATTGGTTGGCGAGCCGTGGCACGACTTGTAAATCAAAGCCAATCTGCCCTACTTCTAGGGTGAGAATGACGCGATGACTAATTTTTTGCAGACTGGCGATCGTGCCTTTGAGGTAGCCGAGCATGAATGGAGGTGGGGAAGGTGAGGGAGAGGAGGTGTTTAGAGAAATCCGAAGTGGTTAAGCCCTTCTAGGATGCCGCCAGCACAATGAGCTTTGGCAAGATAGCGCTCGGAATTGGGATTCGTATGGTGCCATTCCAACAGTTCGGACATGGCATTGCCGACGATAATGCCCCGCTCTGGGCGATTGGCAAACAAGGCAATATCGTTGCCAGAATCTCCACAGGCAACAGTTTGGGTCGGATCAATGCCTAAATCTTGCCGGACGAATGCCATCGCCATACCTTTATTGGCACGACTGGGCAAAATATCGAGATCCAAACTACCACTATAGATCAATTGTACCTCTAAGCCTTGCTCGGCTAGCAGGGTTTCCAGCCGAGGAATTACTTCTACTGCGGCGGTTGGGGATAAGAAGTAACTCACTTTAAAGGGACGTTGTTCAGTGTCGGCTTGGGGAGTGAGGTCGGCGAGGTGGGCGGTCATGGCGATAATCTGCTCGCGATCCCAACCCTGCGACAAAATGGCTGCCCAATTAGGATCAGGCAGATCGCTACCCTTGGCATAAATTTCGGTGCCGACAGCCGCAATCAGAATATCGGGTTCCAGTAAGGATTTTGCAGTGGCTAATTGTTGATAGCGAACGGGCGATCGCCCGGTAGAGTAGACAATTTTGCTGCCATATTGCTGGCGATGCTGACTCAGCTGTTGGTTCAATTGGAGCATTGCCTGGTCATCACCGACTAAGGTGTTGTCCAGGTCGGTTACAAGTAGAAAAGATGACATCGATCGAGCAGCTAGGGATAGACATCGTTAGTATAGTGAGATCCCTGGTACTCGGCATCTGCTCTAGGCGTAAAACTGTAGGGCTCTTCTGTAAGGGTAGAAGGGGTGGAAGCCTGTTTTCCCACGCCATCACACCCCGCTTTAGGAGAGAACCTCTATATCAGTTATTACATCACCATTGAGAGACTTTACGGATAGAAAATCCCTTTATGCTTAGGAGAAGTTTTGGCTACTTACTGTGCATGAAGTTATTTCGCCGACCTCAACTGGCTTCCTGGTTTCCCCAACTGAGCTATCAAGTTTGGCTTCTGGCGTTTGGTCGGTTGCTATCGCAAGTTGGCTCGGGATTTACCCTGTTCTACGCACCAATCTTTTTTGTCAATCAAGTTGGGCTGTCAGCTACTTCAGTCGGTCTGGGTTTGGGCAGTGCTTCTATCTCTGGAGTTGTCGGACGAGTATTCGGTGGTTCTCTGTCTGATGCTGCTTTCGGTCGCAAACGCACGGTGTTGTTGTCTGCGGGCATTTCGGCGATCGCGGCGGTGGTACTAGCGGCAACGTTAAATTTTCCCATGTTTGTGCTCGGCAATCTGTTGATGGGCTTTGGGGTAGGGCTGTACTGGCCTTCGACCGAAGCGATGGTGGCAGATATGACTGGTCCAGAGCAACGCAATGAAGCCTTTGCCTTAAATCGGTTAAGTGACAGTTTAGGGTTAGGAGTGGGCGTTGTACTAGGAGGATTGCTGATTAGTACTACTGGTGCCTATCGGCTGCTGTTTGTAGTAGATGGGATTTCTTTTGTAGTGTTATTTGCTGTTGTATATTGGGCGATCGTCGAACCTAAGCATGTGACTGGCAAGCATGCTCTCGCTACTGGATGGAGAATTGCTCTCAGCGATCGTCAGTTACTCACTTATGCAGTTGTGAATGTCCTGTTTACTACCTATATTGTGCAGACCAGTAGTGCATTGCCCTTGTTCTTTAGCAATTTTGTTGTGGTTAGCCCAACAGCGCCAGGATTTAGTTCAGTGATAATCAGCGCTCTGTTCACCTGGCATTTACTGTTAGCTGCAATTAGTCAATTACCGATTGCTCGTGCTTTAAATCGGTTTAGCCGTTGTCAGGCATTGATTTTGTCAGCGAGCTTGTGGGGTAGTGGGTTTGCCTGTGTTTGGTGGACAGGAGTTACTAGCGTTGCACACTTGATCTGGGCTGCTTTGGCATTGACCATTTTAGCCATGGCAACAGTGACCTATATGCCCGCAGCGTCATCACTGGTGGTCGATTTGGCTCCAGAGTCCTTGCGAGGGGTTTATTTAGCCGCCAATTCTCAGTGTTGGGCGATCGGATATTTTATTGGTCCTTTGCTCGGTGGTTGGGCAATGGACCAATCGCCGCCGATTGCCCGTGGATATTGGTTAGTCCTAGCAATGACGATTTTTGGCGCGATCGCTATTTTGCAGGTGCTTAATCGGATGATGAATCGGATAGATATTTTAGGACAAAAATAGTTCAAATGTACTGTATGATTGGATTGGTTATGTTAAGGTAACGATCTTCGAGAATCGACTGCAATCCCGTAGGATAACCAGCAACGGTTGTAATTTGTTTTTTACTTTAAGGGTGCTAATATCCCTGTGCGGCGGGACTTGTAGTATGCTTGACGGATACTGAGGGAGATTCCATGAGTGTTGAGCAATCCACCCAGCTAATTCAGTTAATCCTGAATTCCATCCTGATCAGCGTTGCCTGTGCGTTGGTGTTAGGAGGGCTAACGGCACGTCAAGCGGCGTTAGAGGAGCGGTTACAACTTCTGACTCGCCAGTATTACGATTATGCCGATCCGGTTGAGGGCAATGCTGGGTCACGGAGCGATCGCTTAAGTTATGTGAAAAAAGCCTTGCGTCAGGTGCAGTACCGCTGCCAGATCAGTCACTACAGCATTTTGGCAGTTCATTATGCGTTGCTATTCTCGATCGTCAGTGTGCTAATTTTGGCATTCCGTACCGCGATTAATCTGGACTGGTTAATTCCGGTAGCCATGGCTTGCTTCATTTTTGGCATTGCCATTATGTTGATTAGTGTAGGGTTAACCTTGATCGATTTGCATTTGTCCGATCGCCCCTTGCTGGAAGATATTCGAGGGATCTTGAACTTAGGGCTGAGTGACGATGCTTATCCAGCCACTTCCCGCACCCGGCGACTATCCAGTAGTTACGATCGGGTGTCTCCTAAAATGCCGTCATCTAGTGTCCCTGCTCGTAGCCGCCGCCGCGTTGGTTAACTGCTTGGGCTGATTCCCTACCCTTGGGGCGTTACCAAGGTGACTTGGTTCGTGGCACGATTACAGACAAACCAAGCAATTTGACGATCTAAATTCTCGGCGCTTTCAGTAATGCGGAAAGGTACTTTCTCACCAGTCCGCATCTCGACCGCGAGATCAGCATTGGGAACGGAGACAATCTTAAAGCCGCGATCGCGCAAACAGTAAGTAATCCAACCCTTTAAAGTTTGGCGTTCTGGATCAAAGGGGAGTGGGGGAGCGCTTAAGACTTCCTCTACCAGGGCAAATACTTGCATACCAATTTACTCGCACTACTGCTTTGATCATGCCATTGGTGGGGCAACCCAGTTGGTTCATGGCAATAAAAAACCGGGTAGATTGCAACCTACCCGGCAAATTTTCTAGCAAGTGTGATTAAGAACCAGTCTCGATAACAGTTTAGACGGTTGCTGCCGTTTTAGCTGCCACTTGATCCAGTTCACCTTTCTTGTACTTGATCGCGTAAACATCCACGGATGCTTGCTTGATCTTGCTGGCATTACCGGCAGTCCAGAATTCTTTATAGCGATCGGCACACACTTTTTGCATGTACTTGATCGACGGCTTCAGGAAGTGACGGGGGTCAAATTCCTTGGGATTCTGTTGCAGGGCTTCCCGTACAGCGGCAGTAATTGCCAAGCGGTTGTCGGTGTCGATGTTGACTTTCCGCACACCGCTCTTGATCCCTTTCTGGATTTCTTCTACAGGTACACCATAGGTTTCGGGAATCGTGCCACCATGTTGGTTGATCAATGCCAACAGATCTTCGGGAACGGAGGAAGAACCGTGCATCACCAGGTGGGTATTAGGCAGACGCTTGTGGATTTCTTCGATCCGGCTGATCGCCAGAATTTCACCGGTTGGTTTGCGGGTGAACTTGTAAGCCCCGTGGCTGGTGCCGATCGCAACGGCTAGAGCATCTACTTGAGTTTGCAGCACGAAATCAACGGCTTGATCAGGGTCGGTCAGCAGTTGAGAATGGTCTAGCTTACCTTCAAAGCCGTGTCCATCTTCAGCTTCGCCCATGCCGGTTTCCAAAGAACCCAAACAACCGAGTTCGCCTTCTACGGAAGCCCCGATCGCGTGAGCCACTTTCACCACTTCACTGGTGACGGCAACGTTGTATTCATAGCTGGCAGGAGTTTTGGCATCTGCTTCCAGCGAACCATCCATCATGACGCTGGTGAAACCATTTTTGATGGCTGAGTAGCAGGTGGCAGGCTCGTTACCATGGTCTTGGTGCATGGCGATGGGAATGTGAGGATAGGTTTCCACAGCCGCCAGGATCAGGTGACGCAGGAAGTTTTCGCCAGCGTAGGAGCGAGCGCCACGGGAAGCTTGCAGGATCACAGGGCTGTCAGTTTCCTGAGCGGCCTGCATGATCGCCTGGATTTGCTCCATATTGTTTACGTTAAACGCCGGAATGCCGTAACCATTCTCAGCCGCGTGATCGAGCAGCAGCCGCATAGGTACGAGCGCCATAGACAGTCCTCCTGGGTACGTGTGATTAGCTTGTATCGACGAACTTAATCCTTACAGTAATCTTAAGATACTTTTCACTCCGCTGTAAGACTTAACTTGCGGTTGACTGGCTGTAATAAGTAAAAATAACTATTAAACAAATTTATATTTTTGTAACCTATGGGCTAATCGCCTACTCAAAAGTTAGTTAAGGGCAGTTAGCCCACTTGTGGTAGGAGCCCATTTAACTAGAACTCATATTAGTGAGACTCACCTCATCTAACTATTGGCTCATCCAGTTTTTAGTTTTATGGGTCACCCGGGATTCGAACCCGGGACCAATCGGTTAAAAGCCGAGTGCTCTACCGCTGAGCTAGTGACCCGTGCAATTGAATTTCGCAACGTTTCCTACAGTAACATAGGGTTGCCCAAAATTGCTAGTCCTTTTTAGGATTTAACTTAATTGCACCACAGGTTGGTCTTCAATCAGGGTTTGTAGGGCTAAAAGGTCGTTGACGGTGATCCGGAGGAACCGCTGGTCATCAACTCGGAATTGCACCTGAACACGATCGCGACCCGGAAACCCTAAGGGATCGAGTTTGGCGATCGTTCTTGCTCCGTCGCGATCGTTGAGCGGTTGTACCTGGGTTTGGCTGCTGCCAACTCGTCGGGTGATTAAGCGATCGCCATCAAAATAAACTTCGGTTTGTTCGGACTCTGACCCCAGTTCCCCAATAATCAGTTCAATGCTGGGCTGGTTGTCGATCGAGGCTCCTAGCAATAACTCCACTGGATCTGCCATCGGGTAGGCTTGTCCAGCTTTGATAATTGAGTGCCAGTTGTGGCGTTTGTGGCGATGATCCCAGTAACGGATGCCGTAGCTGTGATACAGGAAATCTTTCAATTCAATGCCTTGAGTCAGTTGTAAAGCCCCCTGAGCGATCGCTTCAAACGGTTTTTCGCTACGGATTTTGCTGGTATCAAAATATTGCTGTACCCAAGTTTGGACAGCGGGAATTTGGGCCGTACCTCCCACGAGTAATACTGCATCAATATCGCCAACTTCCAACCCCTGGCGGCGAGCTTGCTGGAGTACCTGCTGCATTGACTCATCGAGTAACTCAAAGAAACGATGGTCTTTGAGGATCTGTTCAAAGTCGCTGCGCGTCAGTTGCAGTTCGTAGCTCTCGAAGGTTTCGTCATTGAAGTAAACTTCTTGCGCCTGCTGTTGCAGGGAGAGTTGAATCTTCAGCCGTTCGGCTAACCGAGTGGTTAACGGCGTAATCGGTAATCCCTGGCTGGTGGCGAAATAATCAGCTAGCCAATTATCAACATCAGAACCGCCTAAATTTTGTCCAGCTTTGGCTAGGACTCTGGCGATTTTGGGTTTTTGCCCCGATTGTTCGGCAAACGATTTTTGTCCCCACTTGAGAATAAAGCCGATCGGTTTGGATTGACTTTGAGCCGCTTGATCCAGCCTAACTAGCGATAAATCTAATGTGCCGCCACCAAAATCGATCACTAATAAGGTTTCGCGATCGGCTAAGCCATAGCCCAAGGCAGCGGCGGTTGGTTCATCCAACATCCGGACTTGCTCAACTTGCAGTGACTCACAGACTTGACCCAACCAAAGGCGATAGGCTTCAAAACTATCGACGGGCACTGTGAAGATCAGCGACTCTCCGGCTTCGGGTTCGGTGGCTTTCAGTTGCTGAATTACTTGGGTAAGAAACCATTGTCCGATCTGCTCAAACCGAGTTGGTCTACCATCCAGTTCGGGCAGAAATCCCTGAATCGGTGTGCCAATGCCGCGTTTGAAGTTACGGAAAAAGCGCGGATCGCTGCCGAGATCCAATGCCCGATCGCGGACTTCCTGACCCACAATCACCTGAGCTTGGCTGGCATCCTTCACATAAACCAAACTGGGAATCAACGGGGGATTCTGAGCAGTTTTCCAGGTGATGCCTGGTAGGGCGATGGTTTCTGGTTGCTGCGTTGCCCGATTCCACCGAGCAATCACGGTGTTGCTGGTGCCAAAGTCGATCGCGATTCCCATGCCGTTCTAAAAAATGGTTAACCTGAACACTCTTTAAAGACAATATCAAATTGCTTCCCTGGATGTCGGATTAGCGGTGAGTGACTTTATTCTTTGTTGCTCTGCTTTTTTCTCACTGCCAACCGTAAAAAAATCCTGCGCTTTCTGAGGGATAGAGGTGCGATCGCCTATGGTCGTAGAGAGCGGGACACAACGGAGTACAGAAACGTGAAAAATCAACAAGGACAAACCTGGCAACTGACCATCATCCTATTTTTGCTCAGTATTGTTGCCTTATTAGGATTAAATTCATTTGTGATTGTTAATCCAGGGGAAGCGGGGGTTTTAAGTATTTTAGGCAAAGCTCAAGATGGAGCTTTATTGGAAGGACTACACTTTAAACCGCCTTTGGTTTCGCAAGTCTCCATGTATGATGTCACCGTGCAAAAATTTGAAGTTCCGGCGCAAAGTTCGACCAAAGATTTGCAACAATTATCGGCGAGTTTTGCGATTAATTTCCGGCTGGATGCGATGCGAGTCGTGGATATTCGTCGGACTCAAGGGACATTACAAAACATTGTGGCAAAGATTATTGCCCCGCAAACCCAAGAATCTTTCAAAATTGCGGCAGCTCGTCGCACAGTAGAAGAAGCGATTACTAAGCGGGATGAATTAAAACACGATTTTGATATTGCTTTAGGCGAACGTCTGGAAAAATATGGGATTTTAGTGTTAGATACGAGTGTGGTTGATCTCGCGTTTTCAGAAGAGTTTTCCCACGCTGTAGAAGAGAAACAAATTGCCGAACAACGGGCACAACGAGCGGTTTATGTGGCGCAGGAAGCCGAACAAGAAGCGGAAGCGAATGTGAATCGTGCTAAGGGTCAAGCGGAAGCCCAACGGTTATTACGAGAAACCTTAACGCCAGAATTATTGCAGAAACAAGCGATCGAAAAATGGGATGGTAAATTCCCGCAGGTCATGGGTGGCAATGGCGCATTACCCTTGCTCAATTTAGATGCCACAAAATTCTCAACGAACCTTCATTCAGAACTGCCCACTAAATAACACTACCTCTGTCGCTGTAAAGTGAGTGTTGCTCTATCTATATTCAGAATTTAGCTAGATGTTTATGATAGGAATGCTCACTTTTTGCGGAGGTTGATAGTGGGTACAGTTCTGCAAGCACTTGAACGAAACTCTGTCATCTGGATTATTATTTCGGCTGGATTGGGTGGTTTAATTGGTGCATTAATTAATTTCATATTTCAGCAAGTTCTCACTCCCTACTTACAACATCGGAGAGCTGCTAAACAAGCGCTACGGAGATATTGCTATCCTCTGCTGAAAGCGGCGGATAAACTCGATCGCAGACTAGAGAATCTGATTAACTTTGTTGATAAAGATTGGTTTGGGAATGCGGATGATGATTATTATCGGATTAGCACTCTGTATCTATTTGGCTGCTATTTTGGCTGGTGTAAAATTCTTGAAGATGAAGCATTTCTTGAATATGAAACATCGGATAAAAAGGCAAGGCTATTCAATATTCAGTTCTATACGGTGTTTAAGTCGATTACTGGATTTCATTATTTTCATGGCATTGCCGATGGAGAGATGGCTGCCATAGAAGAAGCATCAGTACCACGCTTGGTGTTAACCGCGATCGGTGAGCTGATGATCGAAGAAATAGAAGATAAAAATGAGCCATCTAATATTATTAGATTTACCTCTTTTACCCAACGATACGAATCGTCTTCAGAGTTTCAAAAGTGGTTTTCATATATTGAGAGACTTCTGGAAGAGCTAAAAAATGATCAGAATGATGCTCGCTGGAATCGAGTTGTTATTTTTGCTATAACATTACGGGGTTTTACACTGTTTCTTGATCCAAAACATAGAATGATTGCTCCGCGTGAGATGTCCTACCTGTCACATTTGCATCCTCAAGTCCGCAACTACTTGGAAAAAGAAATCGATAAAATCAATCACCTGCAAAAAACTTTGGGTCGATAAGTTTAAGTTTGAGTCAGTATACCTAATACTTAGTGTTTTAGCTCTAAAGGAAAGATCAAACTAAACTACATAAAACAACCGGACGATCGCTCTAGAAAAACGATCGTCCGACTTCATAATTACAGAATTGAATTAATTAAACGGCTACAGGTTGCAGCAGTTTGATGTTAGAGAATGAAAACTCCGTAGTCGATACCTGACCGTTCGTTTCAGTCCGGATCAAGCGGCGGTTGAGGACATAGTAATTGCCGACTTTTTCGTACTCATCCTCAAATTCGCTCTTACCGCCTTTTTGTTCACCCGTTTTGGGGTCGCGGTAGACCGAATCATAGCGGTGAGACAGATAGCCTTCACCAGTTTGATGGCTACTGAACGTATTAATAGTGACGAAAGTGCCATGAATTTGGCGATGTACCAGGCTAACTTCATTATTGTGGACTTTATAGCGATCGCCGGATGCCTTCCCGCCCACCAGCAGTTCTACGGCTCCATTCTCGTCGGTGTCTCCGTACTCAAAGACGTTTTTAGCGTGGGTTTCCTCAAACGGACGACGCACCCGGTGAACGGCAATTTCCCACACCTGACCATGAATCGCTTTCTTAGCATCTTCATCGGCCACATCCATCACATCAAAGCTCATGTCAGCATTGATGCGGATTTTACCCGTGTAGGTTTTGTCGTTGTCCCGCAGTTGCACATCGGCAGTATAGCCAGGGAAATTTTGATCCCAGGTATAGCGGTTTTCATAAGCGGCACGAAACAGGTCACGCGCTGACAATTGTTCGGTCATGAAACTCTCCTTGGCGGTTGTCTTTCCCTAGTTTAAAGAGTTTTTTTGCTTCTCAGCGATCGAGGACTAGGCGGAAATCCGCCCTGACTCAGTCGGCACACCCAGTCGAGCTAAATCGGCGGCGATCGTGGTCAGTTGTGCCTGATCTCTTATATAAACCCGAATCGAGTGGTCGTGATAAATCTGAAAGGAGGTGGTTTGTCCGATTGGTGTCCAGTTGCTCAACCGCCAGCGGACAAAATATTTGCTGCCTCGACCGCCTTCCCTGAGGCATTGAGCGACGACAGGTTGAAGCAACGTGTAGGAAGTCGCTCGGTCAGGTTGCCCTTGAGCCGTTGACCAGGTGGCGAGTGTCCCTGTTTTAAGATTGATGCGATAGGCTTGAGCCGTATGAGATTCAAATAGTGCCAGAACTAGCCCAATTCCCCCGAGAGCGGCGCCACCAATCAACAAACTGACCAGACCGATTGGATTGTGCGCACCACTGCTGACAATGGCAACAGTTAGGAAAAGCAACACAATTCCATAAGAGCGCAGGCAACGGGCACAAGTCCCCTGCCCCCATTGAATAATTTCAATTACCTCAGGTTCTGGCGACGATAGCTCATAAGGAGCCAAGATGATCCGTTGAACGGCTGCTTTTAAGGATTTTAGTAAGTTGCTTCGGGGATGAGTCATGCCTTCAGCTCATGGGGGTACAGGGTTAGGGTTCCCGATGTTCCCTTAAGTCTCTGCTTCAGACTCCGATTGAAGCACTTGTACCACTTGAACTCGTTGCCCATCTTCCAGGACAGTGAGGACAATGTGATCGATTTGCAGGCGATCGCCCGCCTCTGGAGGGCGCTGTAACTCTTCTAAAAATAGTCCAGCTAATGTGGCAGCCTCTTCTCGAGGCAGTTGAATATCTAGTTCATTATTCACCGTGGCAATGCTGGCACGAATCTTGAAAATGCCTTCATGTTTGCCAATCTGGCGAAACTCGCGTTCTTCCTCGGCATCATATTCATCCCGAATTTCGCCCACAATTTCTTCTAGCACATCTTCCAACGTCACTAAGCCAGCCGTTCCACCAAACTCATCCCGCACAATCACAATGTGCAAGCGGTTCTTCTTCATTTCGCCTAATAGGTCAGCTACAGGTTTGGTTTCGGGGACATAGCGGACGGGGCGTAAGAGTTCCCGAAGGGCTGGAGGATGTTCCAGGAGATCGGGTAAAGGGCGGATGAGATCCTTGACATGCAGAATGCCAACGATGTTATCTAAGTCTTCATCACAGACGGGGATGCGAGTGTGGGCGTTTTCTGAAACTAATTCATAGACTTTGCCGATCGTTTCATTGATCTTCAAATACTGAATCTGTACCCGTGGCACCATGATGGCCCTAGCCGTAATATGAGCTAGTTCGACCGCACCATGAATGATCCGGCGCTCCTGTTCGCCAACTGAGCCGCCTGCCCGTCCAGCATCGACCATTGCCTTAATTTCTTCAATACTGACTGCCTCTTCAGCATCGGTGAGGGAGTTGCCAGTTAACCGTAGAATAATATTAGTCGTAGCGCTAAGAAACTTGACGATCGGCGCGCCTAGCTTGCCAATTAACCGAATTGGGCGAATAGAAATTAACGCCACCTGTTCAGCATGACGCAAGCCTAATCGTTTTGGTACCAGTTCACCTAAGATCAGGCTTAATAGCGCGATCGCGATCGTGACTAGCGTAAATGCCAGTGTGCCAGCTACCTTCACATCCATAAAAGGGGTGAGGATGGCAGCTAACGGATCAGAGAGCTTAGTGGCTGCTGTTGCCGAGGTGAAAAATCCGGCGAGGGTGATCCCGACCTGAATTGTTGCTAGGAACCGGGTACTATCTTCTGTGGCGACGAGTACCATCCGAGCCGCCCGATTCCCTTGTTCTGCCATCATCCGCATGCGGACTTCGTTAGCAGAGACTAAGGCAATTTCTGCTGCCGCAAAAAATGCATTAATGGCGATCAACAACAGAATAATTGTGAACTCTAAGGCAACATTCATAAGTCAGGTAGTTAGCGGATGTGAGGCATGATCATCTTGCTCTCCTGCCAGATTATAGAGGGTGTTGCCCGTTGTCTGGAATTGCATGCTTGCAGTCAACTGGCTCAATCAGCCAAAGGTTTTACGGCGTAGGTAGTCTGCCGACCTGTTTTTACGGGGACGATCGTCACTAATTGGACTTGACCTTGGCGATCGCCGGATGGGGTAAATTTCACTTCGCCTGTAGCCCCTTGTGCCCAGAAGTCCGGTTGGGTCAGTGCTCGTTGCACCCCTTCGCGGGTCGGATCACGGCTAATGGCAGCGATTAGGGCTTTAGCCGCATCATAGGATAGCGCTGTCCGCCAACTAATCGTGTCTGGTGTGCCCCAAAACCGAACTGCATCTTGCTGAAAGGCAGAGCCAATGAGATTAGTTGGGGCTGCTAACACCATGCCCACGGCTTCTTCCTGCCCTACCTTCAGAGCTTTCGATACGGATAAGCTATCTCCTGCGAGAATTGGTAAACGTTTTTGGTTCAGTTGAACCACTTGAATGGCACGATCGGAAACGGCACTATCTGATGCCAGCATAATGACATCAGCTTTTCCAGCTAAGGCGCGATTCATGCTTTCGGCTGGATCAAAATCTGGGCGAGACAGATCAATCTCATCTACCAACTCAGCCCCGTTATAAAACAAGGCTTGCTTAAACTCATCTTTGAGTGAGGTGCTGTAGGCACTGGCAGAATTAAAGAAGATAATTGCCCGTTTTTTCTGAAGTTTGGTCAGCATATAACGAGTCAGGGCTTTGGCAGTAAAGCTATCGCTAGGGATGGTGCGAAAAATATAGCTGCCAAAGTTAGATAGTTTCACCGCAGAACTAGAGGGTGACACCATGACTAATTGGTTGGTCTGGTAAATTTCGGCAGCGGCTAAAGCGGTGTCGCTGATGCCATGCCCTACGACTCCTAACACATCTGAATTATTTGCCAAACTTTTAGCCACCTCTTCGGCCATGACTGGATCGTTGTCATCGTTGGCGATCGCCACCTTTAAAGGAACGCCTTGAATCCCACCAGAGCGATTGACCTCATCTTGAGCTTGAGCAACCCCGCGCAGCATTTCTAACGCAGCCGTCAAAGTATTACCGATCGGGACAGCAACGGCGATCGTGTAGGATTTTGCTTGACCAATCCGGGCATTATTTAAGTAAATTAAGGTTTCTGGATCACTGGGATTGGCTTTCCGGGCTGCTTCTAACGTTTTTGCGGCTTGGCTATAGTTGCCCGCTGCAATCTGAATGATGCCCTTTTGTTTACTGGCATCTTTAGGATTGAGTTGCCATTTGTTAAGTAAAACTTCACCCCGGCTGATGCGATCGAGGGGTGAAGCTGTCGGAGTGGGTTGAGGTTCTGGCGTAAAGTCGGGCGATACAATTTTGACTAAAAGTGCAATGATAACTGTGCCCAACACTGCCCCACCAATCCGAGTCATGGCTTGCAGCGGTAATCTGACCTGAGGTGTGGTCACGGGAACGGCTGGTGGCGGTATTGCCTTAGCAGAGGGTCGGAAGGACGTGTCAGGATAGGCTGGCGATCGCCCACCATTAACAGCCCCGGCTGAACTTAAAACAGTTTGCGAGCCTAGTTTGGCTTGCAACAAGGCATCCAAGACCTCATGAACCGATTGAAACCGTTGGGCAAAGTGATATCGCACCATCTTGTCAATCACACGGGTCAAGGCTTCACTTACCTCAGCTCGATCGTGCCAGAGCACTTCTGATGTGCTGTAGTCTTGGGGGAGTTGAGCTGGACGTAATCCAGTTAAGGCCTGGATTGCCATCATCCCGAGTGAGTAAATGTCGCTGTTAAAGCGGGGTTGACCCATGCATTGCTCACTTGCCCCATACCCAGAGGTATAAATTGGCATACTTAGGGCTGTATCCCCTGTGGAAATTGCTACTGTGTTGCCAATATTTTTTACAGCGCCGAAATCGATTAGTACAAGCTTGCCATCTTGCTGCCGCCGAATCAGATTATCGGGTTTAATATCCCGATGAATAACATTTTGAGCATGAACAAATGCCAAAATTCCTAGCACATCTTCTAAGAGGGTCACAACCTGAGCTTCGGAAAACCGCTGACCATCCTTCAGCTCCTCACTTAACGGATGTCCTTCGATGAATTCTTGAACGAGATAAAACTGCTCTTCTTCTTCAAAATAGGCGAGTAAGCGAGGAATTTGGTCGTGCTTACCTAACTGTTCTAAAGTTTCTGCTTCGGACTGAAATAAGCGTCTGACCTGGTGTAGAACGGTGGGATTATTACTGACAAAAGTTAGGTGCTTGAGAACGCAGCGAGGATTGCCAGGACGCTGGGTATCCTCTGCCACATAGGTATGCCCGAAGCCTCCCGCTCCTAACACACCGATTACCCTGTAGCGTCTGCCAATCAGTTCGCCTATCATCGTCTCTGCGAAGTCCAGTTAAAATCTTTTCTCAAGAGTGCCCTGGCTGAGAATATTCTTTTCTATTTCTATTGACTCTATCGTGATGCTGGTAATCCTGCCAGACTAGAGTGAGTGATTGCTCATAAGTATGAACATTAATCATGAATGGCCGAGTACCGCTGAAGAGGCGATCGTCATCCAGCAATCACTGCGGGATCAGGTTATCACGACTGATCAACTGGATGACGTACAGTATGTGGCTGGAGTAGATGTTGGCTTTGAAGCGGAGGGTAGCATTACTCGGGCGGCAGTAGCGGTATTAACCTTAAGCGATTTGCAAGTCTGCGATCGCGCAATTGCTCGCCGTCCCACTAGTTTTCCTTACATTCCTGGATTTCTATCATTTCGGGAAGTTCCAGCCGTACTGGATGCGATCGCACTGTTGACCATGACTCCAGATTTACTGCTGTGTGATGGGCAGGGCATTGCTCACCCCCGTCGCTTGGGGATTGCCTGTCACCTGGGGTTATTAACGAACATCCCCAGTATTGGAGTTGCAAAATCCTTGCTGGTGGGTCGCCATGCTGAAGTGGGGAATGAGAAGGGCGATCGTCAACCATTGATTCATAAAGGTGAACTGGTGGGGGTAGCCCTCCGTACGCGCCCTAAGACTAAACCGCTCTATATTTCGCTGGGTCACCGAATTAGTCTGGAAACGGCGATCACGTATGTTCTCCATTGCACAACGAAATACCGCTTACCGGAAACCACTCGTCATGCTCATCGCTTAGCCTCGGGACCCGCGATCGATCAGCCAGAAAGCAGTACAACTCCAGCTAGAGATCAGCCACCGGAACAAATGTCACTTTGGTCTTGAGGGGGCAGAAAAATTAGCCTAATTTTCATGCTTGCTCCCCTATGCCAGCGACATCGTTAACTTATGCATTCACTTCGCAGCAATGCCACTGAACCTGTTCTTAAATGATCGGGTAACGGCTAACTGAATGAGGTGGTTGGTAATGATCAGGCTGAAGACCTCTCGGGTGATTCCTCAATATCTACCGGGGCTGAAACGGCTGCTCTCTTACCAGCGAGCTTGGTTACGTGGAGATCTGTTAGCAGGATTGACCGTCGCTGCTTACCTGATTCCGCAATGTATGGCTTATGGTGAGTTAGCCGGGGTTCAACCTGTGGCAGGATTATGGGCAATTCTGCCGCCAATGCTGATTTATGCCTTGCTAGGCTCATCACCGCAGCTCTCGATCGGTCCCGAATCAACGACCGCCGTAATGACAGCCGCCGCGATCGCTCCCTTAACGACGGCTGATCCTCAAGCCTACGCTGGGTTAGCGTCCTTGATGGCGTTTGCCGTCGGAGTGGTTTGCTTAATCGGCTACTTAGCGCGGTTAGGGTTTCTAGCTAACTTATTATCTAAACCGATTCTGATTGGTTATATGGCTGGAGTTGCCGTGATTATGATTGCCGGACAACTCGGCAAGATTAGCGGGATGAAGCTGGCGGCTAAGGATGCTTTAGGACAAATCTATGAATTCCTCCAGCGATCGTCTGAAATTCACTGGGCAACGTTGATTTTATCGATCTTGGTTTTAGGATTTTTGTTGGCGATTCAACGCTGGTTTCCCAAATTGCCCGGACCATTATTAGCGGTTTTATGCGCCACTGCCGCCGTAGGAATCTTTGATCTGCAGCACTGGGGAGTGCGGGTTGTCGGCGAAATTCCAGCCGGATTACCCCGCTTGGCGATGCCTAATTTGGCAACTGCCGATTTAGTCCCATTAATAGCTGCCGCGATCGGGATTGCCCTAGTTGGCTATTCGGATAATGTGTTGACGGCGCGATCGTTTGCTAGTCGCAACCACTATACGGTGAATGCGAATCAGGAATTGTTGGCGTTGGGAGTGGCAAATTTCGGCAATGGCTTCATGCAGGGATTTCCGATTAGTAGTAGTGGCAGTCGCACGGTGATTGGTGATGCCTTGGGGAGTAAGACCCAGGTGTTTTCTCTCGTCGCGTTCGTTGTCGTCGTCGTTGTGCTGTTATTTTTGCGTCCGGTACTGGCGCTGTTTCCTAATGCGGCATTGGGTGCGATCGTCATTTATGCTGCCACTAAATTAATTGAAGTTTCAGAGTTCCGCCGCTTGCAAGGATTTCGCCGGAGTGAATTTGCGTTGGCATTAATCACTACCCTGGGAGTGTTATTGACAGATATTTTGGTGGGAGTCGGGATTGCTGTGGGGTTGTCAGTGATTGAATTATTCGCGCGGCTCAGTCGTCCCCACGATGCTGTTATGGGTGAAGTTCCAGGATTACCAGGCTTGCATGATATTGAGGATTGGTCAGGAGCAACCACAATTCCTGGGTTAGTCATTTATCGCTACGATGCCCCTCTATGCTTTGCGAATGTGGAGAATTTCAAACGGCGAGCCTGGGCGGCGATCGCGGCTGAAACAACTCCAGTAGAATGGTTTGTTCTGAATACTGAAGCCATCTCAGAAGTGGATATGACGGCGATCGAAGCCCTGGCAGAATTCCACAGTGACTTAGCGGCTCAAGGAATCACGTTTGCGTTAGCACGAGTCAAGCAAGATCTCTATGCTCAACTGAAGCGTTCAGGGCTATTGCAACAAATTACACCTGAGCGTGTGTATTTCACCTTACATACGGCAATCTCAGGATTTGAAGTCCGTTTTCAACCTATGAAAGATAGTAAACAGGGTTAATTCTACACTGAACTCATTAATTGGTGTTGATGATACAACGATCGCTCAAATTTTCTGCCATCAATAGAAAGGCAGTTTGATCGATCCATCCTGAGTAGATGCTGATTGCCTCAAAGCTAGCCGTTCAGCGCCATAGCAGTTTGGTGATAGTGCCTGTGTAATATGCAAAGTTCACTCAAGCGAATTTTAGTCGGCACAGGCTGTTTTTTGCTGATTTTTGCGATCGCTGTGGCAGGCTATGTGATTGCCGGATGGCATTTGTTAGATGCCATTTATATGGTTGTGATTACTGTGTTTGGCGTGGGATTCGGTGAAATTGGACCGATGAATCCACCGCTGCGCATATTTACGATTTTTGTAATTGTGGCAGGCTACACCTCCGTGGTATACATCGTCGGCGGATTTCTGCAAATGATCACCGAAGGCGAAATTAATCGAGTCATGGGAGCCAGACGGATGACGCGAGAAATTCAAACATTGAGTGGACATGTGATTATCTGTGGCTATGGTCGCATTGGGCAAATTCTGGCGCGGAAGATGGCAGAAGCCAAACAGCCCTTCGTCGTCATCGATCAAAACAACGATCGCATCCAGCAAGCAGAACTGCATGGTTATCTAGTGCGGGTTGGGAATGCAACGGATGAAGTGATTTTGGAATCAGTCGGTATTCATCAAGCCAAAGTGTTGGCGACCGTGTTACCGGATGATGCCGCCAATGTATTTATTACCTTAACGGCTCGGGGGTTGAATCCCCGTTTGGTGATTGTGGCGCGCGGAGAATCGCCGTCCACTGAAAAAAAGTTGTTGCAAGCAGGTGCAGATCAAGTGGTATCACCCGCTGCGATCGGAGCCTTACGGATGGCGCATATGATTACTCATCCATCGGCGCTCAACTTTTTGGAAGCTGATGATGGACGTGCCACTCTCAATGAATTATTGGCTCAAATTGATGTGCAGATTGATGAATTAGCAATTCCGGCTGGTTCTGATCTAGTGGGTGCCAGCATTGGTACGGTAGAAGTGCGAGGCAAGGGCACATTCATTATTGTGGCATTACGGCGAGTTGATGGCAGTATGTTGATTCACCCGAATCATAGTTTGTTTCTCCATGAAGGTGACACATTGATTGTGATGGGTCATCAAGGGGACATCCCTCTCTTTGCTCACCATCATGCGCTTAAACGACAAATGCGCTATCGCGGAGCGAAACAACGATAAGGCGATGTTTAACCTTTAGGATGGGAAAAGACTGTATGTTGAGTGAATGATGAGTCAAACCATTACAGATATTTCGGTTCAAACAATCACCGGACAAGCACGATCGCTGGGTGACTATGCTGGTAAAGTGCTGCTGATTGTGAATGTGGCATCTTACTGCGGCTATACCCCTCAATACAAAGGCTTGGAAGCGCTAAACCAGAAGTATCGTGACCAGGGACTAGAAATTCTGGCATTTCCTTGTAATGACTATGGGATGCAAGAGCCGGATAGCAATCAGCAAATCCAACAGTTTTGCGAAACTAAGTATGGGGTTAGTTTTCCTTTGTTTGATAAGGTGCATGCTAAAGGAGCAGACCAACATCCACTCTATGCCCGGTTAACCCAAGCGATCGAACCAACGGGTGATGTTGCCTGGAACTTTGAGAAATTTTTGGTTAACAAGCATGGGGAAGTAGTGGCACGCTTTAAAAGTGCCGTTGCCCCTGACGCCCCCGAACTTGTTGCCGCGATCGAACGGGAACTAGCGGCTTAATGGCTAGACCAACCCTTTGAGGGTCGCTAATTGCGATCGCAGGCTAGGGGGCGCATAGCCCAATCCGAAAGCTTTGGAGCTATCTAAGGAGACGTCAGCAGGACGGGGAGCTGCCAGGTTCACGTCCTGTTGGCGACAGGCTCGTAAGCCGGTGGTCGGTAGTTCTAGTATCTCGACCATCAACTGCCCAAATTCATAACGAGACAGGCGGTCTTTCCCGCCCAAATGTAGAATTCCTTGAACGTCCTGCTGCAAGGCGAGTAGCAGCCCTTGTACCGCTATAGTGCCGCTAACTGGAGTGCGAAATTCATCAACAAATAGCTTTAATTCCTGTTCAGCCCGTAGGGTTTGCAGAAATGGTTGCAGAAAACTACTTGCCGTCGGTGGAGCTGCCCCAAACAATAATGGCATCCGACAAATGGCAGTCAGCGGATACCGCTCTAACATTAGTTGTTCGGCTAAGGCTTTTTGCTCACCATAGTGATTGATCGGTGAGACGGGATCCGTTTCTCGATAGGGAGGATTGCGCCCATCAAACACTAGGTCTGTGGAGGTGAAGACGCAGGGTACTTGGAAATCGGCACACAATCCAGCCATATTCCCAGCAGCCGTGACATTGATGGCATAAGCCTGCTCGGGTTGCTGTTGGCAGATATTGGCAGCAGATTGAGCCGCTAAATGCATCACGGCATCGGGTTGAATTTGTTGAAACAGTGCTCGTAACTGGGAGAAGTCGGTTAGATCTGCCTGAATCGCTGTGACATACGGGTGAGCGATCGTCCGCGATCGCCCAATGCCATAAACCTGCCAATCAGCTGCGGCAAGCTGACAAAGGTTCCACCCCAGAAATCCACTAGCTCCAGTGACAAGAAGATTCGGCATGCAGGTTAGGTTGAGGCTTGCTGAATGGGTAGTTTAATCCAAAATTCTGCCCCATGTCCCAGTTCTGAGACACAACCAATCTCACCGTGATGTTTTTCGGTAATGATTTGGTGGCTGATGGATAGCCCTAAACCGGTGCCTTTGCCGATCGGTTTTGTGGTGAAAAATGGGTCGAATAGGCGATTTCTGACCGCTTCCGGTATTCCTGCCCCATTGTCACGAATTTTGATACTGACCAATTGCTCTTCAGTGATTTCTGTATGAATCACGATTTGGCTGGGTTTTGCTCGGGCAGCTTCGGGCGATCGCTGACTGTCGTAGCTTTCCAACGCATCGATCGCGTTACTGAGGAGGTTCATAAACACCTGATTCAGTTGCCCGGCATAACACTCAATTAACGGTAATTCGCCGTATTCCTTAATGATTTGAATTTCAGGATGATCTGGTCGGGCTTTCAAACGGTTATGCAGAATCAATAGGGTGCTATCTATGCCTTCATGAATGTCTACCGCCTTGAACTCAGCCTCATCTAAGCGCGAGAAATTTCGCAGCGATAGCACAATTTGGCGAATCCGTTCCACCCCCAACTTCATCGAGCCAACTAACTTGGGCATATCTTCCAGCAAGAACTCTACATCCATCTCATCCATCTGTTCCTGGAGGGCGGAAACAGGCTGAGGATAATGCTGTTGAAATAAGTGAGCGAATTTCAGCAAATTCTCACTGTATTCGCTGATATGCATCAAATTGCCATAAATGAAATTGACTGGATTATTAATCTCATGGGCAACCCCGGCAACGAGTTGTCCCAGGCTGGATAACTTTTCACTTTGAATAAGTTGAATTTGGGCTTGTTGTAGGTTATGTAAGGCTTGAGATAGTTCAGCCGTGCGGTCTTCAACCCGTTGTTCGAGCTCTTGTGTCAGTTGTTGTAGTGCTTGTTCGGCGATCGTGCGTTCAGTAACTTCTTGCTTCAGTAGGGTATTTTGTTGTTCTAATGTTCTCGCTAAGTAGCGCAGTTTCAGATGCAATTTCACCCGCGCTAACACTTCTTCCTGTTGAAACGGCTTGGTAATATAATCCACCGCTCCTAACGTTAAACCGCGCACTTTATCACTACTATCGGATAAAGCTGTCATAAAGATGATGGGGATATCTTGAGTCGCAGGATTGGCTTTTAACCGCTGGCAGGTTTCAAAGCCATCAATTCCTGGCATCATCACATCCAGCAAGATTAAATCTGGTGGGTAATAGTTAATTTGCTCGATCGCGCTTTCCCCATCTACTGCAACTGCTGTTTCATAGCCAAAGTGAGACAAGGCATTCGATAGCACTTCTAAGTTAGTAGGGTTATCATCGACTACCAAAACCACCCCTAGCTCTTTTGCTGTCGGTGTAGTGTTCCACATATCTGAAATCTGCGATACCGCAGGATGGTTGGGGTAAATGAGAGGGTTCATAATAGCCACCAATTTTTAGCAATCGGATAAATAAGATTTGAGTAATTCGCGAATTTTTTGAATTTGGAACCCTTTAGCCAGTTGTTGAATCTGTTGGGTAAAGGGTCGCAGCTTGACATCGGTCTGTTCTAGCTGGTCTAAGGCTTCCACTAACGCTTTTAGCCGTCCTTTCATAGCCAAATCTAGTAAGTGTGAGAGGTCGGCGGCAGGTGGAGGCATAATCTCGTTAGGGACGATCGTGTGATCGTCATCCATCTGTAACGTTGTCCGCGTCTCAAACGGCTGTTCGTATATCCAGTCCAATTTGAGGTGCTGTTGCAGAATGCGGAATAACTCCTCTGCCTGAACTGGCTTGGCTAAAAAGGCATCACCGCCTGCATCCAAATATTGCCGTTGATCCTGAGCAAAGACATTGGCAGAAGACACGACGATCGTTCGATTGAGTAATTCCGGAGCTTGCCGTAACCGCCGTACCAGTTCCAATTTCTGCATACCGTGCACATAAGGCTCGGTAATGATTAAGTTGGGTTGATGAATCACAGCTTGATGGAGCGCATCGAGACTACTATCTGCTGCCAAAAGTTCAAACCCCAGAGGTTCCAGCAGGTTCAGGACCACAGAGCGATTTTCCCATTTGTCATCCACCACCAAAATTTTTTGTCTGGTGCCCCTGTACCCGACAATGCGCTGTTGTGCTACCTTTGTGGCGCTTTGTGCCCATTCCATCGCTTCCTGTAGTTCAACATCTAGCCAGAAGATGCTGCCTTCGCCAGGGTAACTCTTGACGTTTAAGGTTGACCCCATTATCTGCACAATCCGTTGACTGATGGCTAATCCCAGCCCTGTGCCTTCAGACTGCTGCTGTCGATCGCCCAGTTGTTCAAATGGTAGAAAGATCTTTTCCAATTGCGCTGAATTGATGCCAACGCCTGTATCCTCCACCTGAAACCGGATTGCCACCTGGGATTGTGGGGATTGTGGGTTAACAGCTGACTGATCAGCTGACGCTGTAGGAGTTTCTAGGCGATTCACTCTAAAGGTGACGCTACCGTGCTCTGTAAACTTGATTGCATTTCCTAGCAAGTTAATTAATACTTGCCGCAGGCGCTTTTCATCCGCACAAACCCCGATCGGTAAGTCGGGCGCAAATTGATAGGTAAACGTCAATCCCTTTTGTTCAGCCCGGACATGACAGAGTTCTGCTACCCCTTGTAAAAATGACGGAAAGTGAAATTCCGTTGGGCAGAGTTCCAGTTTACGAGCTTCAATTTTGGCTAGGTCTAACACATCATTGATCAAGGTCAGCAGATGCTTGCCACATTGATGAATAATGCTGATGCCATGTAAATCTTTAGCGCTGATCGCTGGCGATCGCTCCAGAATTTGCACGTAGCCAAGAATGCCATTGAGTGGTGTTCGCAACTCGTGACTCATGTTGGCTAGAAACTCACTTTTGGCACTATTGGCGGCATCTGCGGCTTCTTTCGCTTCCTTGAGTTCAGCGGTGCGACGTTCTACCCGACGTTCTAGTTCTTCATTGGTTTTCTCCAGAGTGCGGAATGATTCCTGCAACTGCCGAGTCATTTTGTTAAACGATGTTGCCAGTACGCCTAATTCATTGTTGGATTGTGTTTCTACCTGCACATCTAGATTGCCATCGCTAATGTCAGCTGCCGCCGTTGTGAGTTTGCGTAAGGGTGAAATAATCCGGCGAGATAGCACGAAGCCTAATCCGGCTGCCACAACAGTTGCCATACCCAATGCTGCTGCCGTTACCCAAATCGACTGACGGACGGGGGCGTAAGCTTCGGCGGTGGGTAATTCAACGACAACCCGCCAGTAGGTGCTGCGTACGGGGGCAGCGGCTCCCAAGACCTCATACTGCTGGAGACCCTGGTATACGCTTGGGGGAGTCGCTCGGGATAACGATAGTTTTTGCACAAAGGGGCGATCGGAAATATCTTCTAATTCAAACCGAGCATCTTGTTGAGTTCTGGCTTTAGCAATCACCACATTGCGATGGTCAATCACATAGGTATAGCCAGTTTTGCCAACTTCAGTTTTAGAGACGACAAAGTCAAGGAAACGCAGGTTGACTTTTGCGATTAATACACCATCGACTCGATCCTGCTGGTTGCGGATGGGGACTGCCAGAGTCGTGACGAGATTACCATCTGCCCCAAATTCCACGCTGTCCACGAAATCTTCTTGCTCATGAAAGGTTTTGTGAAATAGGGGTGTTCCAGCAAGGCTACTGAGGCGCAACTGACCATAGGGTGAAACAACCGAAACTGGAGTGCCTTGCCGATCGACGATCGCCACCATCTCATAGGCATCATTGTTCCGGGTTAAACCTTCCAGTAACGTCTGCTGGAGTTCGGGAGATAGAGCCGTTAAGCCCCGGAGCCTAGCAAGATAGTTCAGCTTGCGCATCAAGTCATCCATGTAGGCGTTGATGGTTTCGGCAGCGGCTCGCGAGCGTTCTTGCTGTAATAACTGGGACTGTTTTTCTTGAGTCCGATTGCTAGAGTAAATCAGGATGCCACCTGTGATTAGCAAGCTAGAGACCACCAGGCAAACGAGACCAAAACAGAGTTGATTCGCGATCGACGCCCGCCACAATTTACGAGTTGGGCGGTATACAGTGACAAGTTTTGCCAAGGGATTGTGAGAGGCTGAAGGCACGAAACTCTCCTCCTACAATACGGAACTAACAACTAAACAAACCACGACCCCGATTAAGGCAGGAGATGCAAGGAAATCTGCTGGCTTGCGTTGCTTATCTATAAGGAAACGTCAATCTTTCCAGTCACGATTTCGGCTTTGATCTGATTGACGGTCGCTTCTTCTTCTGAAGTTAGTGTGCCCCGAAACGGAGCTAAATCTTGTACCCCTTCTCGCAATCCAAACTTGTATTGTTTGCCTTCCCAGCGTCCCTGCCGAACTAAGGTTGCACCTTGAAGCAATAGTTCGGGTACTTGTTGTATGCCACTGGTAAGGACAGTGCCAGGAGCCAGGTTATAGCAATCTTCTACCCAACCGATCGTATGAATCTGTCGCTCTTTTGCCAGTTGATGAATGGCGGCTCCGGCATGTTCGGCTCGAACTAATAGGACATCGCTACCGGTCTGAATTTGCGTCTGTGCGACTGCTTGAGCCGTGGCGGGATCACTGTTTGCTCCTAGCCACTGAATATTGACTTGAATATTCGGTTGAATAGCCTTAGCTCCACGTTCAAATAAGATGGCAACTTCTTTAGCTGCTGTTGACTCTATCCCGCCAATAAATGAAATTTTATGAGTTTGGGATTTCAATGCCGCGATCGTGCCGGATAAATAGCCTAATTCACCATTTCTAAAAGATAGGCTACCCAAATTGAAATTGTTGCCAGGATAGGATTCCAGTACAGCAAATTTGGTGCGGGGAAATTGCTTGGCGATCGCCTCTAAAGCGGGAATATAATTACCACTTTGACCTAAGATAAAATCAAATCCCTGTTCAGCATACTGCCGAAAAGTATTTTCGAGCTGAATACTGGTCTGATGATCAACTCCACTGGTATAGGCGCTTTCAGCAATCAATTGTTTCTCAATCAGTTGCAAGCCTTGGTAAGTTGATTGACCCCAACTATGGTCGTTAATTTCACCGGGTAAAATGGCAGCAACTTTGAAATTACTAACAGTTTGCCGCTCTTGTTCTCCGCCAATTCCACCACAACTGACTATCACACAGGTCAGAATAGCTAGAATCAAGTACTTGGTCAGGGTAGTGAGTTTCAACATGCCAGCTTTGGGTGAGCAACAATGATGGGGCTGGATAGTTTGACTCTAGGCGGATGAAAAAGAAGTTACCTCAGCAATTTCCGGGAAGTTTCGTACACAGAACGTTACCAGGGTCGGTGCTATCCGGAGTATGAACCGGGTAGAAAGATGTTTTTGGGTAAAGCGGCATGGCAGCCCTGGCGGATATCCACGACCTGGGTCACAGTAAAATCGACTCCAGTAGAAATTAGGCTATAGGCTTCATCCGCACTGATTTTTTTCTTGTTCTGAAGAAAATCCAGCATTTGTTCGGCACTTTGCCGCATGGCTTTGTTCAAATCTTCGTTAAATCCATGGGTAATCCAGTGCGATTCGGTTTCTAGCAGCGGATTTGTGATGGGAAAATCCTTCAGAATAAAAATCTGCAAGAACGCATTGAGGGAGGCTTCGATCGCCGTACCATTTAATTCGGCATCTCCCTGTGCCATATGGGGATCACCAACAAAGAAATTGGCGCCTTTGTTAAAGACTGGATAATACATAGTGGCTCCAGCGCCAATTCGCCAATTGTCAATATTGCCGCCAAACGGACCTGGTGGAATACTATTAATCCGCCCACTTTCGGCTGGAGCTACTCCCATGACGCCAAAGTGTGGTCTCATGGGAATGGCAACTCTTGCTTTAAAGGGTTGGCGGGCACCTTTGTCTGGTTCGGTAATGAATCCCGGTTTATTGTAGAGTGGTAAGCCTTTGAAGTCGTAGCCAAAGATGGGTTGTGCCCATCCTGCTAGGGCATCCAGTTTGTAGATTGTGATGCGTTCTTTTTTGAAGGTGTTGTATAAATAGCCCCAGTGTGCCGCGGCATTGCTGCCGTAGGGTAAGCGGGGCTGGGTGTTCAAAATCCGTACCATTAGGGTATCGCCAGGTTCTGCACCTTTGACTGCGATCGGCCCGGTCATAATATGTACCCCAGGACCTCGATCGGTTAATTTTTCATAGACCTCTCGTACCCCATCATCCATGAGTAAATCGGGGGCATCTCCGGCATGGTGAGTTAAGGCTTCTACATAAACAATGTCACCGGATTCGATCGTCAAAATGGGTGGCAATGTTTTATCAAAAAAGCCCCAAAAACAGGTTTTGGATGTGGCCTTTAAAGTATGAAAATTGCCAGCACTGCGGATAGCTTCGGCGACAACGGGCATTTCTTGTTTGGCTTCTTCGCGATCGCGAGATACACCTTGAGTGCAGCTTGTGGTGATGGCGGCTAAGGCACCCGCAGACGCTAGAAAGGCACGGCGAGATTGGCGAGAGAGATATTGTGGATGCTCGTCTAAAAACTGCTCATTACTCTGTTCGTCGCTTTCCGGGTGTAATGGCTCTGTATGGGTTGGATCAGGACTATGGGAGGAGCAGGATTCTGAGTGTTGATGCTCATGGTCAGCCATAGGAGATTCCGGGAATATAGATCATCAAGAATGACTGTCCCACACTTACAAAAAGTAGAACGATCGCTGTAACAATTCCACGAAAAATGTTTTCTAAAACAATTCGATTACAACGCTCTGCAAAGCTTTCTTTCTACTTGTAATTAAATGTAAAGGAATCCCAAACTATCTTGGCAAGATCGATCGCAAATTCAGATTTCTGCGTTGGGCAACTAGATGAATTCTATGGCAAATAGTAGGTCACTTTCAGAATATATTGGGCATAATTGTAGCTAAATTTACAAGAGCTAAGGTTGTCTAGGCTCCCATCCCCGAGTATTGCCGCAAGCCTTTTTGCCATAACCAGCGGCAGATTAGGAAAAACCCAGTGCTCCAACCTAATATCACCAGTAAACCGCGACCAAAATCCACCGGTAGACCCACAAGTAAGCTAGCAGGAAAATAGATTAAGTAAGGAAATGGTGTCCATAGGACAATTTCTCGCATGAACGGTGGAAATTGCTCAAGTGGGGCAATCATCCCGGACAGAAATAAATAGAACAAAAAAGAAAACTGCTCCAAAGCACTGGCTCGCTCAATCCAAAAAGCAAACATTGCCAGCGTATACTGCATCAGAAACCGGAGCGTAAATGCCAAGATAATGGCGATCGCAAATCTAGAAAGATTACCGAAACTGGGAATCCAGAATGCGTTGGGATACAGCCAGAAAAACAGTGCAAGTAGCCCAAAAGCAAATGGTAAACGGGCAAATCGCTCGGCAAAGTGTGAGGCAAAATGATGCCAAAACGGATTTAAAGGTTGCAGAAGCCGAAAAGATAGTTTACCTTCAACAATTTCCCGCTCAAACTCCCAAATTACCCAAACCACTGTAAATTGCCGGACCATAAATACCGCAATAAAGTACCGCGCAAAGTCGATCGCACCTAAGCCAAACTGACCACTTTGTGCAGCTTGAGTCCAAATGCCCATCAAAATAATGGGCAGGGAGCCAGACAATACCCAGAATAAAAGCTCTGCCCGGTACTCCAGCATATAGGCGTAATAAACCGACAGAATAGTGTGGGCAAGACGAAAGATCCGATGCATGGGATAAAGGTGGAATAAATCGTTCAGACAATTTTTGAGATATTTCTACAGTAGGCGAGCTGACTAAACTACTAGTCCAGCTTTGAGAACTCGACCAATGACTTCTTCGATCGGAGGCTCGGTCACTGCCAAATCGATAACGTCCAAATCCGTGAGAATTTTGGCTACAGTCCGGGTGAGGATTTCCTGCGGTACTAAGAACCGCACGATTTGACCTTCGATCGCTTCTAATTCGGCATATAACGCTAGTTTTTCCGGTGGGTAGGGCTGTGCCAGTTCGACTTTGACTTCTCGGCAGGGCGCAAAGCGATCGACTAACCCTTCCAGACTGCCATCGTAAATCAGTTGTCCCTCATGGATCACCAAAACGCGCTGGCACAACGCCGTGATATCTGCCATGTAGTGACTGGTCAGTAATACGGTGGCTCCATAACGCTGGTTATATTCCCGCAGAAACTCGCGGACGCTAACTTGCGCATTGACATCCAACCCGAGCGTGGGTTCATCAAGAAACAAAACTTGGGGACGGTGAACTAATGCCGCCAGCAACTCGGCTTTCATGCGCTCTCCCAGGGACAGTTTGCGCACGGGTTGGGTTAACTTTCCGGCTAACGCCAGCATTTCCGTCAGCTCGTCTACTTGTTGTTGAAATTGACGATCGGGAATGTTGTAAACCGCTGCATTAATCCGCAACGAATCCAGCGCGGGCAAATCCCAGATCAACTGTTGTTTCTGACCCATGACTAGGGTAATTTTTTGGAGAAATCCAGTCTTACGCTGAAATGGTGTATATCCTGCAACATTTACTCGTCCGCTGGACGGGTGAATCAAGCCAGTCAGCATTTTTAGGGTGGTTGTTTTACCTGCTCCATTGGCTCCCAGAAACCCCACTACTTCCCCTGGCTCAATTTCAAAGGAAATTGCCTGTACCGCTTTCACCTCTCGATAGGTGCGATGAAAAAAGTGCTGGACGGTACCCTTTAATCCTGGCTCTTTGACAGCGACAGGATAGACCTTGCTTAAGTTCTCAACGACGATCGCAGACATAGGTTGGGTTGCATCCCTAGAATTTAGCCTGGTTCGATCCTGCCACTTTTTTCTGAAATCAAGGTCTGGATTGGGGGAGATGTTTTACTGACGTAGCGAAAAGCGTAACCACCGATCGCATCCCCTATCCGAATGACACATTAGAAATACGCCCACTAAATTAATCATCTTGTGAGGAGAACTATGCATCGCTTGCTACCCCACTCTAACTGGAACCGCGCTCGTGCCCTGAAACTTCTGGCTGTTGCGACCGGATGTCTGAGCTTGTTGACAGCGACACCAGGGTTAGCCGCTCCAGGCTTGACCTCAGACAAAATCGCTCAAATTAGACCAACTCAGGAAAGAATGCTACGAACAATTACTGTGACAGGACGTGGAACTGAAATGGTCGCTACGACCCTGACCCAGGTACGCTTAGGAGTCGAGGCACAGGGCAAAACGGCTGAAGAAGTCCAACAACAGGTTGCCCAGCGATCGAATGCCGTCATTAACCTCTTGAAGTCCCGTAATGTTGATAAATTAGAAACCACCGGAATTAACTTAAGTCCCACCTATCGTTATGACAATGGCAATCAGACCTTAACGGGTTACACAGCCAGCAACATCGTCAGCTTTCGGATTCCGACCAACCAAGCGGGAGCGCTGATGGATGAGGCTGTCAAAGCGGGAGCCACTCGAATTGATGGTGTAAGCTTCGTGGCGACGGATGCCGCGATCGCGACTGCCCAGAAAGCAGCTTTACGCAAAGCCGCTCAGGAAGCTCGAACCCAAGCGGATGACGTTCTCAGTTCCCTGGGATTTACGGCGCAGGAAATTGTAGGGATTCAAGTGAATGGAGCCTATGCGCCACCGCCCCGCCCCGTACCGATGGCAGAGATGGCAAAACAGGACTTTGCTGCTACTCCAGTGATTGGCGGTGAGCAGCAGGTGGAAGCCTCTGTAACGTTACAGATTACTTACTAAAACTCATCTTCGTAGCCCCCCCCTGCCATGCTGGCATCGTTATCCCGCTTCGACCCTAACAATTCCATCCGCTCTACCCGAATCACTGGTTTCGAGCGATTGGCTCCAGTATTTCGATCGCGCCAGTGGTCAAACTTCAGCGATCCGGATACCCCAATCAAACTGCCTTTATGGACGTAGTTTGCTGCAACCTCAGCTGTTCGTCCCCAGAGTTCTAGATTGAACCAATCAGGCTGCTCCTGGTTACGGCTAAAGCGATTTACTGCTAGAGTCAGGGTGCATACTACACTACCAGATTCAAAGTACTTCACATCTGGCTCACCACCAACTCGACCCACTAACGTTACGGAATTCAGGCTCATAATCTTTACTACTAGGACACTAACATGGGGATATGGCAACCCTGCCAATCAGAAAATTGAACTCATTCTAAGGGAGTTCTTGGCTCAGGGATTGGTACAAGTGTACCCCAATAGCTTTAGGCTGACAATAAATGAGCTGGTGTTAGCTGCTTTTATCAAATCAGTCAAGTTTGATAACAAAGTTCTAACAATTAGATGGGGTATCCTGACGTGAGTTTTGCTGAAGCGAATGCTATTTCCAACGGCATTCAACTGCACCAATAGTTATGGCTATGATCGTCTATTTGCCTATTCTGGCAGGGTTTCTAGCAGTTTGCTATAGGAAGAAATCGCTCAGGACTATGGCAAAAAATCTGGATCACAGGGAATGGATGGCAAGCTAGACTCATGATCAAAAACGTAATAAAATCCAAGCTTGATTCCATTCACGGTTACGCACTGTTCGTTATTACTTTGAGGCATAGGGGCTAGTGGGTCTTTTTAGTCGATTCTCTCTTTCACGGGACATGGGTATTGACCTGGGCACGGCAAACACACTAGTTTTCGTGTCTGGCAAAGGTATTGTGCTTCAGGAGCCGTCTGTGGTCGCGATCGACCAGGATGAAAAAGTTCCCCTAGCGGTGGGAGAAGACGCCAAACGCATGTTAGGTCGGACTCCTGGTAATGTGGTAGCCTTGCGTCCGCTACGAGATGGTGTGATTGCTGACTTCGATACGGCTGAAATGATGCTGAAGCACTTCATTGCTCGAGTGAATGAAGGCAAAACGCTGGTAGCACCGCGAATCGTGATTGGGATTCCTAGTGGTGTAACTGGGGTTGAGCGACGAGCCGTGATGGATGCCGCCGCTCAGGCAGGAGCCAGAGACGTTTACCTGATTGATGAGCCAGTAGCAGCTGCGATCGGGGCGGGTCTACCGGTGGCTGAACCTACTGGTAATATGATTATTGATATCGGTGGTGGTACTACCGAAGTGGCTGTGCTCAGTTTGCAAGGCACTGTATTAAGTGAGTCGGTTCGGGTGGCTGGGGACGAGCTGAGCGAATCGATTTCTCAGTACATGAAAAAAGTGCATAACCTGGTGATTGGGGAACGCACGGCGGAAGAAATTAAGATTATGATCGGTTCCGCTTACCCGATCGATGACGATGCTCAGATGGAAGTACGGGGTCTGCACTTGCTGTCGGGGTTGCCCCGTACCGTCTCAGTCAAAAGTGCGGAAATTCGTGAAAGTATGGCAGAACCCCTAGCCGTGATTGTGGATGCCGTCAAACGAACCTTAGAGCGGACTCCTCCTGAACTCGCCGCAGATATTATCGATCGCGGAATTATGCTGGCAGGCGGCGGAGCCTTGCTAAAAGGGCTAGATACCCTGATTAGCCATGAAACCGGTATTGTTGTGCATGTCGCGGCTGATCCCCTCAGTTGTGTGGTTTTAGGGACAGGTCGTGTTCTAGAAAACTTCAAGCAAATGGAGCGGGTCTTCAGCGGTCGTTCTCGTCATTTCTAGCCCCCATCTCAGGAGCGATCGCTCCTGTTGGCGGTTGTTGAGTTTTTCTTGATTCAGCTCTGAAGCCGATCCATTAAGTAACCATCAGCTGCCTCGCTTGTACCCAAACCCAGCTACTTCCCTTTCTGAATGTATATACTGCGTCGCTGGTGGGATCGACACCGACTACAGATTGTTTTGGTCAGTCTGGCACTGGGGGGCGCTTTGCTCCTGCGGCAGACTCAAGGTACGGCCTTATTTGAGGTCTATCAGCTTTTGACTCGCCCGTTTCAAGGCAATCCCGAAAAAGAAGCCTTGTTAATTAATGCTCAGGTCGTTGAGCTACAGCAGCGGCTCACTGAAATGGAAAGCCAGAATCAGCGGTTGAAGGAGCTGTTGGGCTATGTATCTAAGGGGGCTAAAGATGGGATTACTGCCCCGGTTGTAGGGCGGAGCGCGGACCACTGGTGGCAACACATGATTCTAGGCCGCGGTAGCCAGGATGGAGTCAAAGTGGGATATATAGCGATGGCTCCCGGAGGGGTCGTGGGTCGTGTAGTGAATGTGACCCCTAACACGAGCCGAGTCTTGCTGCTGAGCGATCCGTCCAGTCAAGTTGGAGTGACGGTCAGCCGCAGCCGCTATATGGGCTATATTCGAGGCAAATCTTCGAACCGGGCTGTGATGGAGTTTTTTGATAAAGTTCCTGATGTCCGTCGTGGAGATGTCGTGACGACTTCAGCGTTGAGCCAGTTATTTCCGGCCGGATTGCCGATCGGTCGGATTGAATCGGTTGATTTGAGTAAAAGTCCTGCTCCGGAGGCGGTGGTAGAACTGTCTACCCCCATGAGTTCTTTAGAGTGGGCAGTGATTTATCCGCATACTCAGTCTTTACCTCCAGCTGATGCCTCTTTGTCTGAGCCGTTATGATCAAACGTAATTTTTTCAGCGTTTTACGGGATGATCCGACCAAACGGCTGCTGTTGAACTGTGCAGTGACTGTAGGCTCAGTGTTGCTCTGCTTACTGGTCTTACCGACCCGATTGCCGGGGATGGAACTGGCTGGCATTGGTCCGAATTGGTTGCTGATTTGGGTAGTGACTTGGAGCGTCAAGCGGTCCATGTTGCAAGGGGCAATAGCCGGGCTAGTCTTAGGGCTGATTCAAGATGGGATGACTGCAAATGCGCCTACCCATGTTTTTAGCCTGATGTTGGCTGGCATTCTGACCGCTCGGTTGCGTAAAGAACGTTACTTACAAGAAGATTTTATTTCAGTTGCGTTAATTGCCTTTGGCATGGCAGTAGTGGCAGAAACGGTGACAGCTATTCAATACAGTATTCGTGGCGATCGCTCGTTGATTGATATTTGGACATATCACCAGTTGATTGCGCTAAGTTCTGCGATTCTCAGTAGCCTGTGGGCACCGATCCTGTATTTTCCGTTGAATCGATGGTGGCAACGTATGAGTGCCCTAGAACAGTAACGTGAATTGTTTACGAACCTCTCTGTTGGGTTGACTTGCTCCTTATCTCCCTCATAAGTTCCTCACAATTTTAAGTTAGTAACTTGATCAAGGTGTTTCAGGACTTGTACCGGGAGGGAGCATTGTCTACATCCACTACTGCTTATCCTGCTCCGATCGATGCTTGCCTGAGTCCAGTATATGGACCGGTAGAATCATGGCGGTTTGGTCGATCGCTGGGAATTGATCCAATCGGCTTGACATCTACCTGTACCTTTGATTGCGTCTACTGCCAGTTAGGTGGAATCGATCAAAAAACTTGCGATCGCCAGATCTTTACCTCCACAGCTCGAATTCTGTGGGATTTGCAGTTTCATGCGCCCTGGCATCATGTGGATGTGATCACCTTAAGCGGCAGTGGAGAACCGACGCTAGCGTTGAATTTGGGGACGATTCTGTCCTCAATTAAAGCGTTGATTAGCAAGCCCGTGATTGTGCTAACAAATGGCAGCTTACTGCAAGATCCTGATGTGCAAGCTGAGTTGGCGATCGCAGATCAGGTGGCGATTAAAGTCGATGCAATTTCGGCAGCGCAGTTCCGGAGCATCAATCGCTCCTTACCAGATGTGGATTTATTAGAACTTTGGCTGGGTATTGAGGAATTCCGCCAGGGTTATCAAGGCTATTTAGCCATTCAAACGATGATGCTGGCTCCTTGGAATGACTATAACCAGAGCGAATACATCCGACTCATGCGAGAACTGGCTCCGGATGAAATTCAGCTTAATACTCCTACCCGTCCCCGTCCTCTAGCTCATCAACCCGATGCCCGTGGTAATCAGGTGATGGAATTCTCCTACCCAGTCCAATCATTCCGCCCTGTGAGTGCACAAGTCTTGCGGGAGTTCGGCGATCGCATCTATCACGAAACCCATATTCCTGTCCGTTGGGCAATTAATAGTTAAAGGAGTGCTTTCAATGTCAACCCCTAAAGTGAATCCTTATTTGTCACTCTTAGAGATTCCCCCTGGCTACCTGAATATCATGGGCTATGTGGATGAGTCGGAAGTGAATGGTCCTGGGTGCCGGGCGGTAATCTGGGTGCAGGGCTGTTTACGGGAATGTGAGGGTTGTTTTAATCCAGAGTCCTGGTCGTTTGAGATTAAGGAACTGGTGGCGATCGATACGCTCGTCGATCGCATTCTCGAGAACTCTCGCAATGAAGGAGTGACGTTTTCGGGCGGGGAACCCTTTTGGCAGGCTCCAGCGTTAGCGGCACTGGCACGTAAAGTCAAAGCTGCCGGTCTGAGTGTGATGTCCTTTACTGGGTTTACTTTAGAACAGCTCCAGGGGAACTATGCCCCCGCCGGAGCCCAAGATTTACTCGACCAACTTGATATTTTGATTGATGGGGCTTATGTCGAGTCGCTCGCGATCAACTCACCCGATTCGCCAGTTTCCTCCAGCAATCAACGGGTGCATGTGTTTAATCTGGCTTTTCAGGACAAAATTACCTGGGCAAGTGATCAGGTAGAAATCCACATCCTGAAGGATGGCAGCCGGATTATTACCGGCTATCGAGGACAGTTGCCCGAAACTGAAGCTGGACAGCCTGTTTAAGCACGGGGATGGAAGCGAGGATGTAATAAGCGATCGACGGGTTGACCGGCTTGTAGGTGCTGGGTGACGATCGCTGGCACATCCTCAGGCTTAACTCGGCAATACCAGATTTCATCGGGTAACACGCGTACTGTCGGTCCCATATTGCACTGTCCCTGACAGCCACTAGCCACTACGGTCACCCCCGAAATCGTCTGGGACTGAAACGCTGCCAGCACTTGCTCTGAGCCATTGCCACGGCAATTGACGTACTGGCAGACGATCACCTGGCGATCGGTAGTCACCTAATTAGCCTAACGACCAAATCCCTTACCCCGGCTTTCGGCAGGTAAGGTGAGACAGTGTTCTATTTGATCTCGCAGTTTGTCATGGTCTAAGTCCTGACCAATTAGCACGAGTTGGTTTTTGGGCGTACCTTTCCACTCGGCATCATCGAGGGAGAACCGCTTGCCGCTGAGGTGGAAAATGTGACGTTTGGGACTTTCCTTAAACCAGAGAATGCCTTTAGCGCGGAAGACGTTGACCGGGAGTTGGTGATCTAAGAAATACTGGAATTTTTTGATATCAAAGGGTTTGTCGCTTTGGAAAGACACTGAGGTAAATCCATCATTCTCCAGGTGATTGGAGTGGTGGTGATGATCGTGATCATGGTGGTCATGAACACACTGACCGTGATCATGATCGCAAGCGGAATGATCATCGTGGGCATGATGGTCATGCTCATGGTGATGATGCTCATGGTGGTCATGATCATGCGCTTCGGCTTCACCATCAAAATATTGATCGGACTCGAATAGCCCCACACTCAAGAGCATGCCGAGGGGAACTTGTCCCTTCACGGTGCGGAGAATTCTCGCGCCTTCTTTCATATCCCGAATCCGGACTTCCAGAGAATCCACGACTGCTTCATCAACGAGATCGGCTTTGTTGAGCAGAATGATGTCGCCGTAAGTAATCTGGCTCAGCGCCGCCTGACTGTTAAACAGATCCAGACTGAAGTTTTCGGAATCGACCACAGTAATAATCGAGTCTAGCCGCGTCATATCACGCAGCTCTGTGCCTAAGAAGGTCATCGCGACCGGCAATGGATCAGCTAGTCCGGTGGTTTCGACGACGAGGTAATCGACCGCATCCTGGCGCTCAAGCACTTTATAGACGGCATTGACTAAATCATTATTGATGGTGCAGCAAATACAGCCATTACTCAACTCCACCATGTCATCTTCAGTGGTAATAATTAGCTCATTGTCGATGCCGATCTCGCCAAATTCATTGACTAAAACAGCGGTCTTGACTCCCTGCTGATTTGTCAGAATATGGTTAAGCAGAGTAGTTTTGCCGCTACCCAAAAAGCCTGTAATGATGGTGACAGGTAAGCCAACCTTGGGAGCTTCCATCGCGGAAGAAGAGACTGCTGCTGACTGCATAGCGCGGTTGTCCGAAACGTCAGAGAATATGGGTTGGGATGGCGTACGATCGCCCCAGTTGGGGATGTGCCTCCTTCATACCCCTACCTTACCACTGCCAATCTGTACTTGGTGCTCCGAATTGTATGACCCTGACTATTTACAACACGCTCACCCGCGATAAGAAACCGTTTGAACCGATCGCCGCCGGAACAGTCCGGATGTATTGCTGCGGTGTGACGGTGTATGACTACTGCCATTTGGGTCATGCCCGCTCGTATATTGTTTGGGACACGGTGCGTCGCTACTTGCAATGGCGCGGCTATCAGGTGCAGTACGTCCAGAATTTCACCGATATTGATGACAAAATTATCCGACGATCGCAGGAAGAAGGGTTGCCCTGGCAGGAGATCACACGCAAATATATCGACGCCTACCAGGAAGACATGGGGCGGCTGAATATTCTGCCTGCCGATGCCTATCCCAAAGCCACCGATGTGATGCCGCAAATCATTGAGTTAATTAAGACGTTGATTGACCAGGGCTATGCCTATCCAGTGGATGGCGATGTTTATTATGCCGTTGAGCGCTTTCCCGCCTATGGCAAGCTATCGGGACGCAAGCTAGAGCAAATGGAAGCCGGGGCGAGTGAACGTCTGGAAACTGAGGCGGTCGCTAAGAAACGGCATCCGTTAGATTTTGCCCTGTGGAAAGCGGCAAAACCGGGTGAACCAGAATGGGATTCGCCCTGGGGCAAAGGTCGTCCGGGTTGGCATATTGAATGCTCGGCGATGGTACGGGAATGGTTGGGCGATCGCATTGATATCCATAGTGGTGGCGAGGATCTGGTCTTCCCTCATCATGAGAACGAAATTGCCCAATCAGAGGCGGCGCTTTCCCAACCATTAGCTAATGTCTGGATGCACAACGGCTTCGTGAAAATTCGGGGCGACAAAATGTCTAAGTCCCTGAAAAATTTCACCACGATTCGATCGCTCCTAGAAACGACTGATCCGATGGTGGTGCGGCTGTTTGTCTTGCAAGCTCACTACCGCAGTCCAATCGACTTCACGGAAGACGCGATCGCGGCGGCGGAGAATGGCTGGAACACACTGAAGGAAGCCCTGAAATACCGGGTCAATTTTGAACAGTTACCCGGTTGGCCTGAGATAGACACGCTTGAGCAAGCGAGTGTCGATCGGTTCAATGCCGCGATGGATGATGACTTCAATACGCCCATTGCTATGGCAGTGTTGTTTGAGTTGGCGAAGGATTTACGGCGGGCAGGGAATGTGTTGGTGCATACCGGACAGTCTGACCTTTCCGTTGAGCAACTGCAACAAAAGTGGCAAACCTTACTGCGGCTCAGTCAGGTGTTGGGTCTGGAAATCAGTAGTTTATCGGAGCCTGAATTGACTGACGCTAGCACGAATGGCAATATCATGGCTGGTCTGAGTGATGCCGAGATTGAGGCGTTGATTCAACAACGCCAGGAGGCTCGAAAAGCCAAGAATTTTGCGGAGGGCGATCGCATTCGTAACGAACTTCAGGCACAGGGAATTACCTTAATCGACCAACCGGGGGGTGAGACTCGGTGGCATCGCCATTAGCGTAGAGCGATAAGGGCTAAAATTTGTCTAGCTCTTCGCCTTTTGCCGCGTATCTTTCTATCTATGTCCGAACAGCGCATTACAATTTCTCTCTCTTCCATCGTTAGCACCCTTCTCGTTGTGCTGCTGCTGCTAATGCTCTGGCAGTTACGGGAGTTGGTTGTGGTCGTGATGGTTTCAGTCGTGCTTGCTTCCTCGATCACCCCGATCGTGGATTGGGCAGAAAACCTGCGTATTCCTCGCTGGCTGGCTGTAGTGACAATTTATTTGGTGTCGATCGGCGGTTTTGTGGGCTTGGGCTTACTGATTGGTCCCACTGTAGTTCAGCAAACTCAGCGCCTGATCAGTAGCCTGCCGGGTTATTCCGAAAGCCTGTACCTCTGGCTTCAAGATGTCACGAGCCAGGTGAATACCAGTCAGCCCGATTTGTTAGCCAAGTTCTTGAACCCACAGGACTTAACCAATTGGGCAATTCGTTCCAGTCGCCAGGTGGTCTTGCGATCGTATGACCTAACGCGAGGAGTTGTTTGGGTTTTCTTTAGCGGTATCTTAGTGCTACTGCTGTCTGCTTACATGGTGACGAGCAGCAAAGTCCTGATTGCGCAATTAGTCGAGCTATTTCCTTATCCCTGGAATGAACGTCTGCTGGAACAGGTGAAACCCGTCAGCCAACGGATGGGTGGCTTTATTGCCGGACGGGTGCTCGTTTCTCTAATTTTGGGAGTTGTGATTACGGTTGGGCTGAAGTTTTTAGGGTTATCAGAATTTGCGCTGGCATTAGGGGTGATTGCCGGATTTGCCAATCTAGTGCCACTGGTTGGTCCTGTGGTGGGAGCGATTCCGGCTTTAATCGTCGCTCTGGCAACTGGCGGACTGACCTGGTTATGGGTGTTGTTGCTGTTTGTCATTGTGCAAAATCTGGAGGGCAATATCCTGACGCCCTTGGTAATTGGTTCGTCGGTTAAATTGCATCCTCTGTATGTATTTCTGGCAGTCTTAGGCGGAACTCAGGTGTTAGGTGTTTTAGGAGCCTTGATTGTTCCCCCGTGGGTGGCTGGGGCAGGAGTATTGCTCGATAATTTATATCTCCGTCCGAAGCAACTGGCCGAGGCAAGTGTGATGTCTAACCATGCTGCTATAGAGGGGTATGGGGATATTTCCCCAGCGTCTGATCCAGTACTGACAGGTCCTGCCGAGACTGTGAGGAGATTTCCAGACAATCCATGATGCTTGATCTGTACATATAACCCTATAGCGCAAGCCTTGCGCCCCGATCGAGAGGGAAGTTGTAGTGGTTTAGAAACTACCAATCTCGATCGGGAATACCCAATGCCGATAGGTTTCATCACGATTTTCAGTAATCGCAGTTAATTTTGTCCGTAGGGTTTGGGTAATGGGGCGCTCTTCCGGTAGGACATAATTCTCAATCCGTTTAACGGGAGCAATTCTGGCGGCAGTACCGCAGAGAAAGACTTCGTCGGCAATCAGCAGTTCTGAGTGATCAACAGGACGCTCTTGAATGGGGATGCCTAATTCGCGGGCGATCGTGAGCACACTATCACGGGTAATGCCTTCCAGAATGTCTTGCTCAAACCCTGGCGTAATCAAGGTGTTATTACGAATAATAAAAATATTCATCCCAGAGGCTTCGCTGACTTTACCTTGGGAATTCATCATAATGGCTTCATCAAAGCCGGAGGCAACCGCTTCGGTTTTGGCTAATGATGAAGTGATGTAAGCAGCACTGATTTTGCCTCGTAACGGAAAGCTGCGGTCTTCTTGGCGATACCAGGAACTAATGCGGCAGGAGACCCCATCGGGTGACAGATAATCTGCCATTTCTAAGCCATAAATTAAAAAATCTTTTTCAATATTATGCAGTCGCGGTGACACGCCTAAACCAGAGCTATAAACTAACGGTCGAATGTAAAACGAGGTGGTTGGTCGATTCTTTTGGACAAAATCAATAATCAGGTCTTGAATTTTGCTTGCGGCTAGCTCGTATTGTAGGAGTTTGGCGCTGGTGCTTAAGCGTTGACAGTGGCGATCGAGGCGAAACAGTAAAACGCGCTGGGGATTTTCGGGGTCAGGAATGCCGCGCAACCCACCAAATGCTGCCGTGCCGTAATGTAGGGCGTGAGTGGCTACAGAGACTTTGGCTTCTGTAAAGGGCAGGAATTGGTTTTGCAGGTAAGCGATCGGCAGAAAATTTTCCATAGGACAAAAAGAACTGAAACCAGTAATCGGCAGGAGGAACGATGCAATCGAGGTAAACAATGGCTGATGATGCTAGCCCCATTACCCCGTAATCCTCCAGATTACCACCAATACTGACTCAGTCCTTCGCTGAAATTCCGGCTTTTGCGAGTTGTTAGGGCGTGGTAGAAGTGGGGGCAGGATTGTTGCTAGTTGCCGCATCAGGGGCGGTGGTGTTAGTCTCCGTGGTTTGCTGGCGCTTACGGATTTCAGCCGCTTGCTGAGCCCGAAACTCTGCCAACGACGCATCCAGGTTTTCGTCCTGTTCAGCACTAAATTCTTCGACGCTGCGAGTCGATCCCTGCATGGCACGGTGGATAAAATCCATCATCCCACTTTGTCCACCTCGACTACTAAAGGGATCCGAGGCTTTGTCAGGATTTTGGAAGTCCTGAAGGGGTTGGGGAGTCGCTGTGTCAGCGAGCGCAGCAGATAAAGAGCCAAGGGCGACTCCAATGCCAGCCAGGATGCTGAAGGTAATCTGTGCCGATCGCATATGAATTGATGTTGTTGATTGAGTGGTCATCAGGTCAACTCCTCCAGCCAAGACGGTACTTTCACTATCAATTTAGCGTGTTCTTTAACCAAGACGGATGCACTCCTGATTTGCTCCCGTAGTTAAGCAAATGCTTTCCGTAACCGAGGTTGAATACTGAGCAAGGCGACCGCGGCAAATCCGAGTAGCACTAAGAGCGCACTGCCTAAACTCACTGATCCCCATGGCGCTTGTAGCACAATGCTACTGAGTGACCAATCGGAATGCAGGTAGACATAGCGAATCGGCTCGATCGCATAACTCAGTGGATTTAATGTGGCGACCCATTGCAACCAGGTCGGCATAAAGGACAGTGGCACTAGGGCTGTACTAGCAAACAACAACGGCAAGTTAGTGACAAAAATGACGGCAATTAATTCAATATGTCCTGTCAGGGAAAATGCTAATCCCAAGCTTAAGGCGGTGACTGCAACGACTAACAGCAGGACGATCGCGCCAACCAAGAATAGTCCTGGTAAATTCGGTAATCCGGAGCCCAGAGCCGCGCCCATTGCGATAATCGCGGTTGTTTGAATCAAGCTCATGACAGTGATGAAGATGGCAGAAGCCAGGACGATCGAATAGCGAGACGCTAAGGGCGCGACTAACAAGCGATTGAGAAAGCCAAACTCGCGATCGAACATCACCGGAAGTCCAGCATTCAAAGCGCCGCCAAAGGCGGTAAAGACAATAACTCCAGCTCCCAAAAATTGCCCATAGCTGACATCAGAGCCAAACAAGCCTTGCGGCGCATTTTGGAACAGGGCACCAAATAGAATCAACCACATTAAAGGTTGGATAATCCCAGCAATTAGCGTGGAAGGGCGACGTTGCAATTGGATAAATAGGCGTCGAGTTAAGGCACTAGTTTCCTGCCAAAACTCACTTAAGGGACTGGCAGGCGCTAACTTGGAATCGGTGATTGTGGACTTGAGATTGGATGGTGTAATCGTCGTACTCATCGCGTTACCTCATACTCTTTTTTCGCTCAGTTTTTTCGTCCCGGCTGCCTGCCGCCGCAATTTCAGCATCCAACAAGGTGCGTCCTGTTGCCGCTAAATAAACATCATCTAAACTAGGACGGGATTGGGCAATGCCAAAGGTAGGCAATCCAGCCGCCTGAAGCGCTTGCTGCACGGTCATTAAGGCGTCACTTTGGGGCTGCACCACTAAATTCAGGGAATTCCCTTGGGCATTGTTAATAATCACTTCCTGGACGGTCGGCAAGGATTCTAACAGCTGCTTGGCGCGTTCAGCTTCGTCTAATGGTGAGAACTCGCGAATGCGTAGAGTAATGCGATCGCCCCCTACTTGATCCTTCAGTTCGGAGGGAGTGCCAGCCGCAATCACTACACCTTGATCAATAATGGCGACTCGATCTGCTAGGGCATCGACTTCCTCTAAATAGTGGCTGGTCAATAAAACTGTTGTACCTTCATCCCGGATTTGGCGCAGAAAATTCCAAACGGCGACCCGACTCTCGATATCCAATCCAACCGTTGGTTCATCTAGTACCAGCACATCCGGTTGATGCAACAGTCCAGCCGCTAAGTCCAGGCGCTTACGAATCCCACCGGAGTAAGTGCCACTTTTTTTATCTATATAACTCTCTAACCCTAATCGCTGGATGACTAAATTGATGCGCTCTTGAGCGAGCGGTTTCGGCAAATGATACAGGGCAGCTTGCAGTTGGAGCAGTTCGCGCCCAGTCAATACTTTGTCGATCGCTACTTCTTGCGCTACGTAGCCTAAATGCTGCCGTGCTGATCGGGGATCTTCTAGCACGGAAATTTCCGACACGATAATCTTGCCAGCATCGGGTTCTGTTAACGTACAGAGACAGCGCAGAGTTGTGGTTTTACCGGCTCCATTGGGTCCTAGTAACCCAAAAATTTCGCCGGGCTCGATCTGTAACGAAACATCTTTGACCGCTTCAACGCTGCCATACCGCTTTTGCAACTTTTCGATCGTCACTGCGGGAGCCATACTTACCCCACCTGATGATACAAATCTCAATCTTTATTCTAGTCTGCTAGGAGGCTTGTCAAGGTTCGATGATCTGTGACTATCGCTATAGAAAAGGGCAATCCCTCGCGATCGCCCTTTGGTACAAGGTATTAAGTTGTCAAAATATCCTCTAAGCCTGGGTCGGTAACACTGCACTAATGAGTAGTTGCATGTTGCTAGCGACCGCATCGGTCAGTTGATGAGTCCAGGGAAGGCTGTCCAACCCCATCCCTGCACAGAGCAGCATCATATAAAGGATCGAGTATTTGAACAACGATCGGGCTACTTGCAGATCAGATGGGGCTTGCATCAGCTGCCAGGCTTTTTTGACAAAAATCCCGCCCAGGAGCAGCGCGATGCCGCAATAAACCGCCCCCATCACATGCAAGGGATAGACCAGTAATAACGTGACTGGGATCAATGCCAGGGTGTAGTAGAAAATTTGGCGGGAAGTGGGTTCATCTCCAACGATCACTGGCAGCATTGGTACACCGACTTTGGCATAGTCTTCGCGAATCATTACCGCGAGTGCCCAAAAATGGGGAGGCGTCCAGAGAAAGATGATGGCGAATAAGACCCAGGCAGCCCAACTTAACTCTCCGGTAACGGCAGCCCAACCTACTAAGGGAGGAATAGCGCCTGCGGCTCCACCAATCACAATATTTTGAGTACTGTGCCGTTTTAGCCAGTGGGTATAAATCAGCACGTAAAACACAATGCCCGACATCGCGAGGCAGGCACTGAGTAGATTAGCGAAGACAGTAAGTAAGGTAAAAGAAATGGTCGCTAAACCGATCGCAAACAGTAAGGCATCGCGCGGCTGGACGCGTCCAGAAGGTAACGGACGATGGCGAGTCCGCTCCATGATGTAATCGATATCGCGATCGTACAAACAATTAATCGTGTTTGCTGATCCAGCCGCAAAAGCGCCACTAATCAACGTAATCAGCAGTAACACGGGATCAACCTGTCCTGCCGCCGCGACCCACATCCCGCCTGCTGTGGTGATTAACAGCAGCAAAATAATCCGAGGTTTGGTGAGTTGGTAATAACTCTGGATGACTTGCAGCAGGTTTTCGTGGTGACGGGGGCTTACAGTCAGGGTTGTTTCTTGCATTCAGTTTTCCTCCCAAAAAGACGCACCGCAGAATCGGAAGAACACGATCGCAGATGCGCCGTTCACATCTATCAAAAACCGATCAGGATCGGGGCAAATTCACTTGTGAGCTAGGGTGTGAGGATCCGACCAATCATGGAAACTAGCATCAGGCAGGTTGCCCATTGGTTGTGCCTGTGAGCGTAGTTGAAGCTGAGGTCGTCACTGTTTCTACCGATGCAGCGATCCGATCGCGCCAAGCCAGAACGGTGAAGATGACCAGGCTTCCTAGCAACATCGCTCCAACTGCCTGGTGAGCGACCGTTAAGGGTTCGACTTGTAACCGCAGTTTGAAAGTGGCTACCCCCAGGAGAATTTGCATACCGACTAGACTGCCCGCGATCGTGGCCCAACGCCGCAAAGCTGGATGGAGAGCGGGAGTGCGCCAAGCCCAGATCACTAAGCCGAAGGTTGCGAGCGTAGCAGGAACGACCCCAGCAATATGGCTGTTCATGACCAGGCAAAGCTTGGATGTGCCAAGACACTGATGCAGTGCCCACTGGGACGCTACCAAGCCACCTAACAGACTTTGGGCATAGACCAGGAGTGCAGCAATGAAGCCAACCCAGGGTAGCTTGCCAGATGTACCGACTCCCTGAAACGGCAAGAGGGCGATCCCGATCGTCAGCAAAGTCACGAAAAACAATAGACCAGTTCCTAAGTGGGCAGTGACAATATCAAACCGCAGCAGTTGGGTCACGGTGAGTCCGCCGAGAATGCCCTGGAAAACGACCAGTCCCAGAGCGAAGGTGGCTGCCCAGGGAAGCCAATTTGGCAGAGTGCGACGATACCACCAGGAAAGGGTTGTCAGTGCGATCGCAAACAGCCCCATTGATGAAGCAATTAAGCGATGGAACCACTCCAGAAAGACTTGAAGGTTCATCTGCTGACGGGGGATCAATTCCCCATAGCAGAGCGGCCAGTCAGGGCAGGCGAGTCCGGCGTTCATCACGCGGGTTGCACTTCCTAATGCCATTAAAAATAAGGTTGCTGCCGCCATTCCCAATACCAGGCGACGAATCCACACCTGCGGACGAGACAAGGGCTCAGTAGTGGATGGGTAAGGGGCAAAATCGATCATCTTTAGTAACCTACCGTACAAAAAATCAATTTTTCTTAACTAAGACCATGGTATTGGCTCAATCTGAATCAGGATGCTCCTTTCTCAATTTAGCGAAACGATCGCAGTAGTTAGCTATTACTTTAATGACCCTGTTGCCGGATGCAAGAACCTTTAGGGATTTCTTTGGAATGCGGGCTGAATTCTATCTAAAGACATAGGCTGGTAGCAGTATTTACATTTCAGGATTTCACTTGACAAAAGTTAAATTAACACTTGCTATTCTGTCAGAGAAAAATTTTTTAGATGTGACTTGTGACACATTCTGATTAGATTTAAGATGCGTTAACCTAGCAGGCAGTGACCTCTTCAAGCCACTCAAGAAGTTTCGAAGAAAGATTAAGAAAATTACTCGGAGTATGTCGTCTTTCAAACTCCTGTTCTACCTTGTAGCTGGTATACCTAAGTAGATTCCTGACTGTTCTACCGTATCGAGGTAACTGTGGTGGTATGAAGAACATCGATCACTTGGCTGTTTATCTATCCTCGTTTCTGGCGTCTGGTCGATCGAGGAGTAGGTCAATTGGGTCGATGGCAAATTCTTAAGAAAATCTTCAGATTGAAGGAAGTTTTTGTAGAGATTGGAACACGTTCTAGGCGGAGATAAATTGTGAACATTCCAAGTTCAATTATCACGATGCTGGCAGGGATTGCGTTGACCCTGGTTAGCCTCTGGTATGGTCAGAATCACGGGTTGTTGCCTGCTCAAGCCTCTGCAGAAGCGCCTCTGGTAGATGCATTGTTTAACATCATGCTTACCATTGGCACGGGGCTGTTTCTGCTCGTGCAGGGAACGTTGCTGGTCGCCATTTTTCGCTTTCGCCGCAAACCCGGAGACGATACCGATGGTCCCCCCGTGGAAGGCAATATTCCCCTGGAAATTCTCTGGACTTCTATTCCTGCTGTCATTGTATTGGGGTTAGCTGTTTACAGCTTTGAAGTCTATAACCTGATGGGGGGACTGAATCTGGATCCGTCGGATCACTCGGTTGCCCACGGTCATCGCATTGAGCAAACGGCAATGGTTGATATGAAGCCTATGCCCGGAGCCGCGATCGCAGCAACATTACCCGATGGCAGTAACCAATTGACCAAGGCAGGGGTGGGAAAAACCATGGAAAATCCCCAATCTGGCAAGTCTGAACTAGTGGTTGATGTTGCCGGATTGCAGTACGCCTGGATTTTCACCTATCCCGATAGTGGAGTGACTTCCGGGGAGTTGCATGTCCCAGTTGGACAACCAGTTCAACTTAATATCAAAGCCAATGATGTGCTGCACGCTTTTTGGGTACCAGAATATCGCTTGAAGCAAGATGCAATTCCTGGTCGGATGAGTGAGTTGCACTTTATTCCCAGCAAAGTGGGTGAGTATCCAGTGATTTGTGCCGAATTGTGTGGTCCGTATCACGGGGCGATGAAAACTAAAGTAATTGCTCACACTCCAGAGGAGTTTACGGCATGGATTGATAGCCAAAAAGTTGCCAGCAGTGAAGGGTTCGATCAGGCGATCGCTCTGAATGCCATACCTTCTCAGGCGCAAACTCCCGATCAGTTTCTCGCTCCCTATGTCCGGAATTTGGGTGTTGTGCCCCAAACTTTAGAGCAGCTTCATTCTGCCGCTGCCCACTCTCACAGGGATAATCATTTATGACCCAAGCCATCCAAGAGCCAGTTGGTGCAGTTGTCCACCATGCCGAACCTGAGGGCAATAACTGGCGCAAATACTTTACTTTCAACACGGATCATAAAGTGATTGGGATTCAATACCTGGTCACAACGTTCCTGTTTTATCTGATCGGTGGGGCGTTAGCGACGGCGGTTCGCACAGAACTCGCCACACCGGAAGTCGATTTTGTCAGTCGGGAAGTTTACAACAGCTTGTTTACCGTTCACGCTACGGTAATGATCTTTTTGTGGATTGTGCCTGCTGGCACCGGCGCCTTTGCCAACTTCCTGATTCCTTTGTTGATTGGGGCAAAGGATATGGCTTTTCCCCGATTAAATGCTCTGGCATTCTGGATGATTATTCCGGGTGGTGTCTTGCTGCTGGCCAGCTTCCTAGTTGGTGCGCCAGCCGCTGGCTGGACATCCTACCCACCGTTGAGTTTGGTAGTCAACCAGGCTGGGGAAGCCATTTGGATTCTCAGTGTCTTGATTCTGGGAACCTCCTCCATTATGGGGGCGGTCAACTTCCTGACTACGATTCTGCTGATGCGAGTCCCCGGCATGACCTTGAACCGGATGCCATTGTTCTGCTGGTCCATGTTGGCGACTTCAGCCTTGGTGCTGTTATCCACTCCAGTGCTAGCTGGAGCCTTGATTCTGCTGGCATTTGATTTGTTGGTTGGCACATCGTTTTTCAATCCCACAGGTGGTGGTGATCCGATCGTCTACCAGCACATGTTCTGGTTCTACTCGCATCCTGCTGTTTACATCATGATCCTGCCAATTTTTGGCTTGATCTCGGAAATTCTGCCTGTTCACGCCCGTAAGCCGATTTTTGGCTATAAGGCGATCGCGTACTCTAGTTTGGCGATTAGCTTTCTGGGGCTGATCGTTTGGGCGCACCACATGTTTACCAGTGGTACACCTCCCTGGCTACGGATGTTTTTCATGATCAACACCATGATCATCGCCGTGCCGACGGGCATTAAGGTGTTTAGTTGGTTAGCTACCATTTGGGGCGGCAAGCTGCGGCTGAATAGCGCCATGCTGTTCGCGATGGGCTTTATCTCTATGTTTGTGATCGGCGGGATTAGTGGCGTGATGGTGGCCTCAGTACCGTTTGATATTCATGTCCACGATACTTATTTCATCGTGGCGCATTTGCACTACGTTCTGTTTGGGGGCAGTGTGTTTGGCATCTATGCCGGAATCTATCACTGGTTCCCGAAGATGACTGGACGGATGATGAATGAAACACTGGGTAAAATTCATTTTGCCCTAACGCTGATTGGCTTCAACCTGGCGTTTATGCCCATGCATAAGCTGGGTCTGGAAGGCATGAATCGCCGGGTGGCAGAATATGATCCCCAGTTCACGACCTTGAATCTGGTTTGCACGATCGGATCCTATATTTTGGCCGTTTCGACCCTTCCATTTATTGCCAATGCTGCCTGGAGTTGGATTTCTGGACCTAAAGCCCCGAATAATCCCTGGAATGCCTTGACCTTTGAATGGACAATCAGTTCGCCACCGCCGACTGAAAACTTTGATGTGGAACCAGTGCTAACGGTGGGTCCCTACGATTACGGATTTGAACATCGTTCTGAGCCAGTGGATGTTCCCATGTCGGATGAGCGCGATCCTGTTCTAGCAGCAGGACCTAACTCTGCCTTACGAGCCGATCCTGACCCAGCGGTTGCGGCTTACCCAGAAGATCGCCAGGAGGATAATGCCGACGAGCGCGGCTAACGTTAGCCATCCGCCAAGTATTTAGCTCTGCCTGGATACTTGGCTTTGACCAATGTTGCGACTGATGGATTTTGGAGGCTCATGCAAGGTTCTACGATCGATTCCAGCCAAACTGTGGTGAATTACCATACCGATGGCGCGGTTGACCATCACGCCGACCATCCCGACCACCGAATTTTCGGCATTATTGTTTTCCTGATTGCGGAAGGCATGATTTTCATGGGGCTATTTATGGCCTATCTGACCTTCCGGCTGATGACTCCTGAGTGGCCACCCGAAGGTACACCCAAGTTAGAGTTGCTCCTACCGGGCATCAATACGATTATTCTGATCTCCAGTAGCTTTGTCATCCATAATGCGGATACAGCCATCAAACAGAATGATGTCAAGGGTCTGCGGAAGTGGTTTTTGATCACGGCGGTGATGGGAGCGGTCTTCTTGGTAGGACAGCTCTATGAATACTTCCATCTAGAGTTTGGGCTGAAAAGCAATCTGTTTGCCAGTACGTTTTATGTGCTGACTGGGTTTCACGGGTTGCACGTATGTTTTGGTTTGCTGCTGATTCTGGCAGTGCTATGGCGATCGATGAAGCCGAATCACTATTCCAACACCAGCCATTTTGGGGTAGAAGCTGCTGAAATTTATTGGCACTTTGTTGACGTGATTTGGATTATTTTGTTTTTCCTACTCTATATTTTGTAGAAAAACAAATCCTCGATAAATGTAATTCTAATTGGGCAGGGCGATCGTCCTGTCCAATTTTTTTGAGTTAATTTTTGCGATATTGCTGATGTGGTCGCTGTAGTATTGCAGGTTGGTTGATTCAGGCAAGTATGTTGACTCGTAGGTTAAATAAAAACTCGAAAAAACGGCAGCGATTTCTGCTTGTTGTCATCTTGCTTTTAATAGCCTACTTCTCAACCTGTTTATGGCTATTCTTACGACAGCGTGATCTGATCTACCGTCCTAGTTCACAACTGGCAATGTTACCGAGTGCCTCAGCATTCAATTTGCCTTATCAGGATATCTGGGTTCCGATCGCTCGCTCTCATTCACGCTTACATGCTTGGTGGATTCCGGCTCCCTCGCGCCAAGAAAAGTTTGCCCTTTTACCGAATGAGCCGATCAATATTCTCACTACTCCCAAAACTATGTTGTATTTGTGTGGAGTGGGGCGAAATATGGGAGATTACAACTACCTGGCTAGAGTGTCAGCCTTTCGGCAACTGGGCTTTTCAGTTTTTGTGTTTGACTATCGTGGGTATGGTCTAAGTCAGGGATCATTTCCGCATGAATTACAAGTTTATGAAGATAGCCAAGCGGCTTGGAATTATTTACGCGATGTCCGGCGAATTCCAGCTAAGCAAATTGTGATTTATGGAGAATCGTTAGGCGGAGCGATTGCCATAGATTTAGCGATCAAGCATCCGAATGCGGGTGGGTTAATTATGCAAAGCTCATTTACAGCTATGGCTGAAGTGATTCAACATCGAAAGGTATTGCAGCTTTTTCCGATCAATCTGCTGCTGACTGAAAAATTTAATTCACTTGCTAAGATTCGATCGCTGCATATTCCTGTGTTATTTTTGCATGGTCAAGCTGACTCGGTTGTGCCGTTTGCAATGAGTCAACAGTTATATGATGCTGCTTCCGAACCAAAGCAACTATTCTTGATTCCTGATGCTGATCATGTAAGAATTTATCAGCCTGGAAACCATTCGTATTTGAAAGCCATTCAGCAGTTTGTACAATTAATTTACTAGAGTTGAGAAATTATTTATCTACGGGATGTTGACCGTAAAAGGGTAAAGCCTCTGACCAGTTGGGTCGCTTTCCCTGTTGCCATTCTGCAAAGGCTAAGGCTAAAACACTAGAGACTGAATCACCTAAGCCGCCTGATATTTGCGTTAAATAATAAGGTTTTGACCAGTTAGCTAAAGTTTGTTGCCAGTCTGCCAAACTCATTACGGTATCTAACAGTAGTGGAGTTAACTGCGATCGCTCTGTTGCGTCTACCTGATAAATTGCTCCGTAAACTTCACCTCGTTGGGCAGGCATTTCTACAGCGATTTGAAGGATATCAGGATGTTGAATTGCCGTAGTATGGGCGATCGCGGCTAAGGTTGAAATGGCAAATAAGGGAATATCTAATTGTTGGGCAAGCGTCCGAGCCGTGACGACGCCAATGCGAGTTCCGGTGAAGCCACCAGGACCTTTAGCGACGGCAACTAAGGCTAAATCTTGCCAGGTTTGGGGTAATAAAAACTCAGCTAAATATTGATGCATCAGATTAGAGGTATCTCGTCCTAGTGCCCACGATCGCCAGCGAGAATCTGCCTCAAAATTGCTCATAGCTAATCCCAAATCGGGACTAGCGGTGTGAATAGCTAAACCGTAATTCAAGCGCTCGCTCCCTCACTGACCGAAATTGCCTTAAATGACCATGAAGCTAATCAATGAACAGTTGATTGCTCTGTATATTGGGTGGTTGAACCTCGTTCATCATCGACTAATTATTATTCTCTCATCATGTCAAACAAACGCCCCACTATTGCTTTAACAGTCAGTACGATCGTAATGCTACTCGGTAGTGTAAGTCTGTTGCCCGCTCGTGCTCAATCTCCTAAGCCAAATTGCAAAAATCCCCAGTCCCAGGTAGAAATGAATTATTGTGCTGCCGAGCAAGCCAAAGCTTCCGATCGCAAGTTAAATCAGGTTTATCAAAAAGTGCTGGCAGGCTATAAAGGCACAGCCATGGCCGATCAATTAGTTGATGCTCAACTAGCCTGGATTAAATTCCGGGATACTAATTGTAAGTTTGCCATGAATCGGTTTCAGGGTGGATCAATGGCTTCCTTAGTCTACAGTACTTGTGTTGATCGAATGACTCAAGACCGCACACAAGAGTTAGAAGGATTTACACGACGGGGCACTTAATCAAACTGAATTTTGCCGTTAACTAGGGCGATTGCTAAAGCGATCGTCCTAAATTTTCCCCAACGTATTGAAGAAAGGACTATTAGTTTTTAACAAAACATACATCGGTATATTCGCATCTTGCCAATACTCGATCGCGGTCTGAAAAATTTCTAATGCCGTTGCCCATTCTGACGGCTCACTTTGGGCAAAGTGCTCGGGTTGGTCATATAACACTATATAGCCCTTAGCTGGTAACCAATCCAAATCAGTTAAGCAGTCTTCAAAGGCATCCCAATTTAACCCAAAGTATGGAGGAAATTCCATTGCCTGAGCGCAAGTACGTAGAAACTCTGATTTATTCGTAATAGTTGTGCCATCTAAATAAATTAACTGAAAGTCATGCTGCTGGCAAAACTCAAATAATACCTCAAGCTTTACATCTGTAGCTAATTGATATAAACCAACCTGCTGTTGATTAGTCAGAATAGCGATTACTTGATTCATAGTTTACTCACCCTTACAAAACTGCGATAGTGATCACGTGTATAGTAAATCTCGCCCTTTTGTCCTGTGATAATGCGACGAGCACCACGATCGGGTGAGCCAGGAGTAGGAACGGTATATTCTCGGTAATAGCCGCTTGAAGCGGATGGTAATCTCCCTTCCCGATTACCAAATATGGTGCCATCTTTGCGGTAAGGAAAAGGACCTCCTTGTTCAATTAAGTTAATTGTTTTGCGGGCTTCTGGAGGGAGCTGGCTAATTGAAATAGTCGGGATTTTAGTTGGCGATCGAGCAACAATTTCTGCTGTCGGTGAGTAGCGAATTGGGCTGGCTAACGTGTGCACATTAGTTGCTAGAACTAGCCCTATAACTGTTAATCCAGCAAGAAATATGCCTAAGCTCTTTCTAAGGAATTCCATGTCAATATTTGAACTATGCTGACAAGATGGCTCTAGTCTAGCCAGATTAATTTTGTCAACCTATCCTTAGTCAGAAATTGATGCCAAACTTCACGAACATTCAAACTACTATCAGGATCTATCTTCAGTGCCATGCAAAATTGCCGCAGCATCCCAACAATAGGTATAGCTGTAATTTGTAGTAAGAAAAAATATATGGCACTGAAACTGAAAGTTCCAACTTTAAATAGTCCTGAAGCGGCTCAAGAGCTCAAAGAAACGATTCTCACATCTGAACCAGATGCCAAAGTAGACATTGATACCGATGCTCAAACGGTGACTGTAGAGGCGAAAGCTTCGGAAGAAACCTTTAAGCAACTAATTGTAGCGGCTGGTCATAAGATCGTTGGTGTTTAATCTAGCTTCTGTTGACTTAACGGTGTAGGTAGCCCATCTACACTGACAAAATTCTTGAGTTGATGATATTCCTTCAGCCCCTGTTCACCTTTTTTTTCTGCCCACATCACTAAACTTTGCCGTTGTGCTTGATACTCGAACAGGGGCACTCCTAGTCCACAAGAGGTTTGGACCCGAGAAATATCGGCTATGATAATCTGCCGTGCTCCAGGAATTGGCACAAACTGAGTGTAGAGATCATTCCACTCAGGAGAATTTGGTAAAATGGCCCGACCTTGACCGTACAATCGCAGGATACAAGGTGGTTCTTGAAAAGTGCAAAACATGAATGTAATGCGTCCATTTTCCTGTAAGTGAGCAGAGGTTTCATTGCCACTACCCGTTAGGTCTAAATAAGCGACCTGATGAGGAGACAAAATTCGGAAGCTATTCAATCCTTTGGGTGACATATTGACATGCCCACTAGGACTGAGTGGAGCTGTTGCAACAAAAAACATTGCTTGAGCAGCAATTAAATTTTGCAACTCTTCGGTAATTTGATCGAATACTTTTGCCATATGATTTGAGTTTGAGACTTATTTACAGAAATAGTGGCGATCGGAATACCCAGTATCCTGATCTTGGCGATGTGCTTTCTGACAATTAAATCTACTTAAATCCAGTTTTTTAGGTAAATTAATTGTCCACAAATCTAATGGTCTGGACAAGGAGTTGATTCCTTGGCTCAGTGAAGTGAGAAATAGTTGAGAATCTGCCTTTTCTTTGAGCAGCAAGAAATTAGGTGAAGCAGTTTGATCAAATGTTGATCGTGCTAATTCATACCCGATCGCGATCGCACTGCGAATCTCGGCATGGGTTTCATAGCCAACCGCAATTAACGTTGAAGTTTTAGCTTGGACAATTTCTGCGGCTAACATATCAGGATGTCGAGATTTTCTAAAGCTTAAATCCGCAACAACGGTGATGCTACCAATGAGTCCGATTAGCACAGCCCAAACTACGACCTGCCGTCCCGGAAGCCTGGGTAAGCGAGATAACCAGTTTCCTTGGCTTGAAGATTCTCGTGTGGATGCTTCGCTCCTTGCAGATTGCCAACTCATTGCTAAAGCAGCGGCGATGAGTAACAAAAATGCTGGGAAATAAACAAAATGATAGCGAGGAGCCACACTTAAATCCGACCCTTGGATGTAAATGATGGCGAGAAATAGAGCCAGCGATACCCCGACAAAGCCACCGATGATCAGCCCCATAAGCCGATGGTTTGAGGTCGCTAATTGCCGCCGCATCCCTAGCACTACGGCTGGAACCAGCCAATAAAGGGTTAATAAAAGGAGCATCGCCATAGGGACAATCACCTGCCAGGGTTGGTTTTCGACTGGCAAAATCACCAACATGGTGACAATCCAGGCTAGTAATCGCGCGATCGGCTCCAACCATTCCCCAATGCCCAAGTCCGTCCGAATCCATTGGGTCAGTTCACTGTCCGACACCCCTCGTAGCGCAGGCAACCAGGCTAAGGTGGCGATCGTACTACCGATCGCGGCAATCCATATCCTGCGCCAATTTGCTCCCACAAGATCTTGGATGTGCCATTTCAGCCACCCTTGGCGAGTTGATAACCATAGTCCAGCCAGCACCGCACCTTCAGCCATTAAGACCAGCAGAAAGAAATAATGGGTTGCCATGCCCAGACCATTCACTAAGATCCAGAGACAGATTACCGTCAAAGGCAGCGGCGATCGAGTGGATAACCGACGTACGGCTACCACCAGGCAACTGAGAGAGGCAATGATCCACAAGACTGCCAAAGTATAGTGGCGCGCTTCTTGAGCTAGATAGACCCCATAGGGTGAAACTGCCATGAGCGCAGCGGCTAACTGAGCGACTAGCCGAGAACCAAATGCCAACCAACCCAATCCGAATAAGGCGGGAATGGCTAGAACCCCTAAGAGGGCACTGAGCGATCGTCCGGCTCCTAGTGACACTAACTCTCCGGCAGGTGACCATAGCTGAAGCCAGAAATGGGTCAGCCAAAAATACAGTGGGGGATGGGTACTCTCCTGCATTAAATGCGTGACGGTATCCTGAGCGGTTAAAGCAGAATCTACCCACAATGGCTGTAAGAGGGTCTTCAGGTCAATCACCTGTTCGACTGGCATGCCTAGAAATCCATGCCCCAGGCTAAATCCTAAGGTGGCAATTTCGATCGAGGAGGGTGGCTTACTCGCTAGATTGGTGAACCGGAGCCAGCCGCCGAGCAGCATCCAACCCAGAAGTAACCAGAGATCAGGTGAACTAAACCCACGTTTGACGGAATTGAGTGACATAACCGAGTGCGCCGTTAAGCGATTGGCAAATTTTGGGTTGATAGCCAGGAGAGTATAATAGGTAACTCTTCATGGGCAATCCCCATGACTTCACCTGTGAGCTATATCCCAAGCCAAAGTATGACAGGAAGTGTCAGGGTTTAACCTAAATGCAGTAAGAGGTGGTTATGCAGAATATGGCAGTTCGACAGGTGGAATTATCCGTTTATACTCCGGTGAAACGAGTCATGCGGATATTTATTACGATCGTGCTATGCCTGATTGTGGCTGGCGTTTTGAGTTCTGGGTTCCGAATTCTAGAGTATCCATTTCCCGGCTCAAAGTGGTTTCATAAAATGTTTGACCTGGATAGTGAATACAACATTCCAGCCTGGTATTCTAGCTTTTCTTTATTGTTCTGTGCTGGTTCATTAGGAGCAATTACAGCGATTAAAAAGGGTGAGCACTATCACGCTTACTGGAAGATTCTGGCGTTTATTTTCTTATTTTTAGGATTAGATGAAGTCTTTAGCTTCCACGAAGCACTGATTATTCCGTCACTCCGTAAGTCTCTCAAGTTGAACCCCTTGTTCTATCACACGTGGGTTATTCCAGCGATCGCGTTAGTCAGTTTTTTCATCTTTAAATATTGGAAGTTTGTTATGCACCTGCCAAAACGAACTCGAGTGTTAATGATGTTAGCTGGCGGGATTTATATTACTGGAGCCTTAGGACTGGAAATGATTAGCGGTGCGTTGCGACAAGACTTTGGACGCTGGAGCGTCATAACGCAAACAGCAATTATCTCCGAAGAAATTTTTGAAATGACTGGGATTCTCATCTTTATCTATGTACTACTCACTTACTTGACTAGCTTAGTAGATCAGTTAAGGATGAATTTTCAATTAACTCCAGAAGCGTTGAAGCCATAAGCATAATTCCTGTTCAGGATAAATTGCTTTTAAGCATCTCAGCATCTAATTAGTCATTTCGGCTTGAGGATTTCGATCGCCACAAAACTCTAGTGAAGCATGGCAATATGATCTGCAAACTTGAAATATCCCCTTGATGCCGGCAATTTGTCTCTGCTGGCTTGAGCAAAAAGCGAAAGAACCCCGATACAATAGAGCCTGTTCTATTGGGGATCTGGTCTTATGTCGGCTCTTGCCTCTGCTCCTTTTTCGGCTGAAGAAATCGCTTCGGAAGGCATCAAGCCAGAGGAATACGAAGAAATTGTGCGGCGGCTAGGTCGTCACCCCAATAGAGCAGAACTGGGCATGTTTGGGGTGATGTGGTCAGAGCACTGTTGCTACAAGAACTCCCGCCCATTATTAAAGCAATTTCCTACAGAAGGTCCCCGGATCCTGGTGGGTCCTGGCGAGAATGCCGGTGTCGTGGACTTGGGAGATGGTTTCCGGTTAGCGTTCAAGATTGAATCCCACAATCACCCCTCGGCAGTGGAACCGTTTCAAGGCGCAGCCACAGGGGTTGGGGGCATTCTGCGCGACATTTTTACCATGGGTGCCCGCCCGATCGCCATTCTCAACTCTCTCCGCTTCGGTTCCTTAGAAGATGCCCGCACCCGGCAATTATTTAGTGGCGTTGTAGCCGGAATTTCGCATTACGGTAACTGCGTTGGTGTCCCAACCGTTGGTGGTGAAGTCTACTTTGATCCCGCTTATTCCGGCAATCCGTTAGTCAATGCCATGGCATTAGGCTTGATGGAAACCTCGGAGATTGTCAAATCGGGCGCTAAAGGCATTGGTAATCCGGTGTTGTATGTTGGCTCGACTACCGGACGGGATGGTATGGGTGGAGCCAGTTTCGCCAGTGCGGAATTAAGTGATGCCTCGATCGATGATCGTCCAGCGGTGCAAGTAGGCGATCCGTTCCTAGAAAAATCTCTGATTGAAGCCTGCTTAGAGGCATTTAAAACTGGAGCCGTGGTAGCGGCTCAGGATATGGGAGCGGCTGGCATTACCTGCTCGACTTCGGAAATGGCGGCGAAAGGGGGCGTCGGGATTGAACTAGATTTAGACAAAATTCCGGTGCGAGAATCTGGTATGGTGCCCTATGAATACTTGCTGTCTGAGTCACAGGAGCGCATGTTATTTGTGGCTCACAAAGGACGGGAACAAGAATTAATTGATGTGTTTGAACGCTGGGGACTCCATGCCGTTGTCGCTGGTAGTGTGATTGAACAGTCGATCGTCCGGATTCTGTTTAAAGGTGAAGTAGCCGCAGAGATTCCGGCAACCGCTCTAGCCGATAACACGCCGATTTATCACCGGGAATTGTTAGCAGAAGCTCCAGAATATGCCCGTCAAGCCTGGGCATGGTCGGTAGAAAGCCTACCGGCTGCGACTCCTCAAGGCATTGAACTGCAAGGAACGCAGTCTAGTTGGAATGATGTACTGCTGAAACTATTGGCAACACCAACGATCGCCTCAAAGCGGTGGGTCTATCGCCAATATGACCATCAAGTGCAGAACAATACGGTGATGTTGCCAGGAGGGGCGGATGCCGCGATCGTGCGAGTGCGATCTGTTGCCGAGTGGGAGCATCCCGGCCAGTCGGCAACCGGAGCGCAACCAGCGTTGACTACCTCGAAAGGGGTCGCGGCAACCGTAGATTGTAATGCTCGCTATGTCTATCTCAATCCGTATGAAGGGGCGAAGGCGACCGTGGCGGAAGCCGCTCGAAACCTCAGTTGTGTCGGTGCGGAACCCCTGGCAGTCACAGATAACTTGAACTTTGGCAGTCCCGAAAAACCGATCGGGTACTGGCAACTTGCGGAAGCTTGTCGGGGTTTGTCCGAAGCCTGCCGAGAGTTCAGTACTCCAGTCACCGGGGGCAATGTCTCGCTCTACAACGAAACCCTGGATGCGAATGGGGTGCCCCAACCGATCTATCCCACACCTGTAGTTGGTATGGTCGGTTTGGTTGATGATTTAACCCAAATCTGTGGTCAAGGGTGGCAAGCCGCCGATGATTTAATTTATTTGCTGGGAGTGAAGTCGGATGCTGAAATGACTCCCAATGTCACGCTAGGCGGCTCAGAGTATCTGGCGACTGTGCATGGATTAGTCGCAGGTCAACCGCCAGTAGTGGATTTTGGCTTGGAACGGCAAGTTCAGGCAGTTTGTCGGGCAGGCATTCGGCAGGGCTGGGTGCGATCGGCGCATGACGTGGCAGAAGGGGGGCTGGCGGTTGCGCTAGCAGAATCCTGTATTAGTAGCAATTTAGGGGCAGAGGTCGTCCTGTCTACGAATCAGTCGTTACGATGGGATCAGCTATTGTTTGCCGAAGGCGGAGCGCGAATTTTAGTATCTGTCGCGCGATCGCAGCAAGCCATTTGGGAATCCTACTTGAACGAGCAGTTGCCAACATCCTGGCAAGCCCTAGGCTCGGTCAGTTCACAGCCTCACTTGCATCTTTCGACGACTGATAACGTCACCTTAATTAACCTTAGTTTGGTTGATTTAGGCGATCGCTGGCATACGGCGATCGAGCGGTACTTTACTTCTTAACCTCCTCTTTCCCTTGACTGCTGACTCAATCTTGCCCCCCACCGGACATCTCTACCGCTCCCATACCGCTTTTCAGCATCTGTGCCTGTTAGGATATAAGCGTCAGTAGTTAATGAGAAAATTAAAGTAACTTTAAGTTTTTTGACTTTTCGCCTAATTTCCTAGCCACTTACTCTGCTGACCCATCTCGCATCCGGAGCCAGTTTACGCATGATCTCCAGCCAGTCTTTTTCTGATTCTGTATCCTCTGCTGACGAATTCAGTGCCACCCTCAATGATCACGAAGCCCCTGATAAACCAGAGGAAGCTTGCGGTGTGTTTGGGGTGTATGCACCCGGCCAGGATGTGGCGAAACTGACCTACTTTGGATTGTTTGCTCTACAACATCGGGGGCAAGAATCTGCCGGAATTGCAGCCCTCAGTGGTAACCATGTTCATCTTTATAAGGAGATGGGGCTGGTATCCCAAGTGTTTGATGAGGAAATTTTGGACACCTTAAAGGGGGATCTGGCGATCGGGCATACCCGCTACTCCACAACAGGCTCCAGTCGGGTGGTGAATGCTCAACCGGCAGTGGTAGAAACCCATCTAGGTCCCTTGGCACTGGCTCACAATGGCAACTTGGTTAATACAGGATCTCTGCGGGAGGAGATGCTCCGGAGCAACCATAATCTGTTAACCACTACAGACTCAGAACTAATTGCCTTGGCGATCGCGGAAGAAGTGAATCATGGCAAAAACTGGCTAGAAGCGGCGATCGCGGCGTTTGGGCGTTGTCAGGGTGCATTTAGTCTGGCGATCGGCACTCCGGAAGGGATCATGGGTACTCGCGACCCGAACGGGATTCGACCCTTGGTGATTGGCACCCTGCCGCAGCATCAACCGACGGACCCGTTGCGCTATGTGTTAGCCTCTGAAACCTGTGGCTTAGATATTATCGGTGCCGATTATCTGCGGGATGTTGAACCTGGGGAAGTGGTATGGATTACGGAGGCGGGGCTATCGTCCTTCCATTGGGTGACGCAACCGAAACCCAAGCTCTGCATTTTTGAAATGATTTACTTCGCTCGTCCCGATAGCGTGATGCACAATGAAACCCTCTACAGCTATCGGATGCGGATTGGGCGGCAATTGGCAGCAGAGTCTCCGGCTGATGCCGATATTGTGATTGCTGTACCAGACTCGGGAGTGCCAGCCGCGATCGGCTTCTCGCAAGTCTCTGGAATTCCCTATGCGGAAGGGCTGATCAAGAACCGCTATGTCGGACGGACGTTTATTCAGCCGACCCAAACCATGCGGGAATCGGGGATCAAAATGAAACTGAATCCTTTAAAGGATGTCTTGCAAGGGAAGCGAGTTGTGATCGTGGATGATTCGATCGTCCGGGGCACGACTAGCGGCAAGATTGTTAAGGCATTACGGGATGCGGGAGCAACGGAAGTTCATATGCGCATTTCGTCGCCGCCTGTAACTCACCCTTGTTTCTATGGCATTGATACCGATAACCAAAATCAACTGATTGCGGCAACCAAATCGATCGAGGAGATCGCCGCGCATATTGGAGTAGACTCTCTCAGCTATCTCAGTTGGGCAGGGATGTTAGAAGCGACTCAGGATGATCCAGAAAATTTCTGTTCGGCTTGCTTTAATGGAGATTATCCAGTTCCAGTTCCCGAATTGCTGAAGCGTTCCAAGCTCATGTTTGAAAAGGCTCAGCAACTGGAAAAAGCAACTCCAGTTTAATCGTGATCGTAGCTGTATTAAATTAATCGGGGTATTCCATGAATACCCCGATTAGCTTTGTTGGTAGATGGAAGATTTGAATTAATTAAACTATTCAATATTGGCAATTCGGAAGCCCATCTCACATTCATACTGGTCAGGCTGTTGTTCTGCTAATTTCCGTACAGCATGACCACAGCGTAAGCGTCCTCCTGACCAGCGAGGCTGACCAGCTTGATCAGCGAGTAAGCAAGTTTGACACACAGTATTAGGAGAAATGAGCTGATTCTCCATCATGATAACTAGCATTCAACACCTCCGATGAACGCTTCTGAATTGCCTTAAATTCATTCTATCCAGGACTTTTATCCCATTGGGGATCATCACACACAGCTTAATACAACGTTTACGGATTAGTCGTATCACGGATATCCATCCAATAAAAAATTAATTGGTTGTGTCTGGGGCAAGTGACGCAACCCTGCTCTTGTAATGATCAAACTTATGTGATTATTGATACTTCACTGACAGAAAAGTGAAGTTGTCTAAAAAAATCTGAGAAATTGTGAGCAGGTTGGTTGGGTAGAGCAAGAATCACAGTATGATCATAGGTTCGGGAACAATGCATAACGATGGCTTGCCGCCCAATTTGACTTCAGTTTGACGATTTTTGCTGCGAGGATTGCCTTGTGACTCAGACCAACCTAGATTTCCTGGCTCAAACTGATCCCACGATCGCCGGGTTTATCCAACAAGAACTACAACGCCAACGGGATCACCTGGAATTGATTGCCAGCGAAAACTTCACCTCGGCGGCAGTACTGGCAGCGCAAGGTTCTGTATTAACCAATAAATACGCTGAGGGATTACCCAGTAAGCGCTACTACGGGGGGTGCGAGTTTGTCGATCAAGTTGAGCAATTGGCGATCGATCGCGTTAAGCAACTGTTCGGTGCGGCTCATGCGAATGTGCAACCTCACTCTGGAGCTCAAGCTAACTTTGCGGTATTTCTAGCCCTGCTGAAGCCGGGTGACACCTTTATGGGGATGGATTTGTCCCATGGGGGGCACTTAACCCACGGTTCGCCTGTGAATGTCTCCGGTTTGTGGTTTAACAAGCAACACTATGGTGTCAATCCAGAAACTGAATGTCTGGACTTTGATCTGATTCGTGATTTAGCGCTGCAACACCGTCCGAAGTTGATTATTTGTGGGTACTCGGCATACTCCCGCACGATCGAGTTCGACAAGTTTCGAGCGATCGCGGATGAAGTCGGCGCTTACTTGATGGCAGACATTGCCCATATTGCTGGACTAGTCGCTACCGGACACCACCCAAATCCAATCCCCTACTGTGATGTGGTGACGACGACTACTCACAAGACCCTGCGGGGACCAAGAGGTGGTCTGATCATGACTCGCGACCCCGAACTGGGTAAAAAGTTTGATAAAGCGGTCTTCCCCGGTAGCCAAGGTGGTCCGTTAGAACACGTGATTGCAGCAAAGGCTGTTGCATTCGGTGAAGCGCTGAAGCCCGAATTCAAAACCTATTCTGGTCAAGTGATTGAGAACGCTAGAGCAATGGCAGCCCAATTGCAACAACGGGGTTGCAAAATTGTTTCCAATGGGACGGACAACCACTTGATGCTGGTTGACTTGCGATCGGTGGGCATGACGGGTAAACAAGCTGACCAATTGATGAGTTCGGTGAATATTACGGCAAATAAGAATACTGTGCCGTTTGATCCCGAATCACCCTTTGTTACTAGTGGCTTACGTCTAGGCTCTCCGGCGATGACTACCCGTGGTATGGGCACAGCCGAATTTACGGAAATTGCCAATATTATTGCCGATCGCCTGTTAACTCCCGACGATGAAGCAATCACCGCCAACTGCCGTCAGCGGGTGGCTGATCTTTGCCAGCGCTTCCCGCTGTATCCTCACTTAACTGTTCCGGTTCCAGCCCTGGCGTAATCGGAATTTATTATCAAACTCTTGCTAAGGGATAGGCGTTGCCAATGCTTAAGATGGTGTCATCTAAGGTTGTAATGCCTATCCCATTTGGCTATAGGGGTATATCTGGATTTCTAGCGTGAGGACGATCGCTATCCACGAAAATTCCGTCAGATTGGTAAAAAAGATTTTATTCACAATTCTTTGCTGACTATCATCTGAAGTGTAGTACACTGCTGCCTGACGCTTGTCCTCAACCCTACCGTTTCAGATGAGTCAACACTGGTATCACCTGATTGCATTTTTGGTATCTGCCCTCGTCGTGCTTTGGAGTACGCCCATTGTCAAGAAGTTTGGGCTGAAAAGCGGACGATTTGATAAGCCGGGTGGACGCAAGATCCATAAACGACCGATGGTGCGGTTGGGCGGCGTGTCGATTTTCTTGGGAACCCTGCTGGCTCTTTTAATCGTTTGGTGGCTGGGTGGATTTGGGATCCTGCCGCCGAATAAAGAATATGAAGTCTGGGGAGTGACGATCGGGGGAATTGCCTTTTTCCTGATTGGGCTAGCGGATGACTTATATGGGCTATCGCCGTTATCACGGTTAATTGCTCAGGTAATTGTGGCAACGTTAGCTTGGGGAGTTGGGGTACAAATCGACTTCCTGACGATTCCAGGAGTGGGTTTAGTTCAACTCGCGGATTGGATTAGCTTACCGATCACGGTGATCTGGTTAGTAGGGATGGCAAACGCCATTAACTGGATTGATGGGCTGGATGGACTGGCGGCTGGGGTTTGTGGCATTTCTGCCGTAGTCATGCTGTTTGTCAGCCTGTTTATGGGGCAACCGGCGGCAGCCTTGATTGCAGCGGCTGTAGCGGGAGGTTCTCTTAGTTTTCTGCGCTATAACTTCAATCCTGCCCAAATTTTCATGGGAGATGGGGGCGCTTACTTTATGGGCTTTACCCTAGCAGGAATCGGGGTGATTGGCTTAGTTAAAGGGGTGACTACGGTTGCTGTGACGATCGCCGTTGTATTGCCCTATGTAATCCTAGCAGTGCCCATTTTGGATATGTCGGCGGTGATTCTCGATCGCTTACGGCGCGGACAATCACCCTTTGTGGCAGATAAACGCCATCTGCACCATCGTTTGCTGGAAGCTGGGCTATCGCATCGGTTAGCGGTGTTATTTATCTATTCCTTGACGCTCTGGGCGGGTACAGTAGCCCTCGCTGTTTCTGGGATGCCCAGTGGTTTAGGGTATGCGATCGCGGCTACCGTGTTGCTCAGCTTTACCAGTTGGCAAGTTTGGAAAACGGCACGGCAATCCTAAAACAGTCGGAAGATGGACGGAGAAACCGCTTGGGTCTGTTAGGCTCAGGAAAAGGATGATTCGTTGGCAAGACTGTGTTCAAGGAGGTCAATGATGGCAAGATCTAGCACCACGGAAACGATCGAGGCGTTAGCTGCAGAAATTGGTGAAGCCGTCTACATTGATGTGGCAAAGTGGCATCTTTACCTGTCTAATGCTCATTTGCACACCGTGTTGGCTGAACAGCTTTACCCCATGCTGTCCTCAAAGTCGTTGTCAGAAGCTGAAGTCACTAAAATTCTGCAAAATATCCCGGTTAAGTTAGGCGGTGGCAAGCGGGAAGTACCGTTAGCCGATTTACTCCCGATGCAATGTCAGGTGAGCCTCATGGATCTGCTGGAGGAATTTCAGCGTAATCTGTAGGGATACAATATGCATCCCTTCACGATGGAGCCACGTTCATGAGTCAGGATGTTGCCCAGTGGCTAGCTGAAATTAAGGCACTGCGGCAGGAGATTGCTGATACCAAACAGGAGCAGGAAGAAGCCTACGCTAGTGCAGCTAACTGGCGACAGCGGTATGAAACTGAGGCGCAGCAACGGCGAGTTGAGGCGAATATGGCGCGGCAGACGATCGACGCGTTGAAGCAGGAACTGCGCCAACTTCAGGAAAAAGCGTTATCTGAACTGGATAGTTCGATCGATGTTTCGGTGCTTCAGGCAGAAGTTAGCCGTTGGCAAACCATCCCAGAGTTGCAGGCGGAGTTAATGAAAGCTTTGGCAGAATGCGATCGCTTAAGCAAAGCCTTGCAGCAGGAACAGGCGGCTCATCTGCAAACACGGAAGAGTTTAACCACAGCCTTGGGGGATGCGATCGCTCAGTTCACTAAAGAACAACACGATCGGGATTAAAAGCATGGCTAGTTCTTCCAGAAATGAGGATCTCATCTACGAGCTATCGGTTAGGGATTTGGTTATTCAGTGGTGCTGTCTTGTTGGGAGGAGTCACGACCTGTCGCGAATCATTGACTTCTAAGCTACCTCTGCCAGATCAAGTCGCGTCTGTGTTGGTTGGACGCTGGATTTTTCGAAACCAAGCCCGCCATACCTGGAATTTCAACGATGCGTTGATTTTTTTACCCGATCGTACCTTTATTGCCATTAATGGTGATGATGTGGTGCGGGGACGTTATTGGATCAACGTCAATACCCGACCCATGCATATTGATCTGGCATTAGCCGATCCCCATGACTGGTTTCGGGGATCATTTGCTTTGCCAGATCCGCAAACCCTGTTGTTGGAGCGAAAGATTGTCGGGAATACAGCTCCTGCCCGTCCTACGGAAATCCGAGTCAATCAAGCCTTCGTTTACCACAAAGTCTCTGAGCAAACGACATTGCCACCTGAAGTAGGTCGTATCCGCGATCAAGTTCCTAGTGTAGTGGTGCGGGAACAGCTTGGGCGGGGCTACATCATCCAGATGATGTTTGCGCAGCGGGAATATTTCGATCGCACCAAAACCTATGCGCTGCGTTTATCCCAAATCCAAGCTGGTTTTTACGAAGAGGATATCGATTATCAGTACCAAGTTATACCAAAAAGCGCGAATTGGATTTGGATGATTGCTCAAGCTAAACACCCAGATTTAAGAAGTTTTACGGCAGAAGTAGGGAGAGGGTTTATTGCTTGTGCCGCCAATCAACCCTCATTTCAGCCGCCTAGGATTGTTCCCAGCCCACTGAACCCTCGGGGATATGCCTGTGATGCCACCTCCCACGAATTTACCTTTTAGAACCCCATTGCTTTAGCGACCGAAGCCACATCAGGTTCAATGCCTTGCTTTAGCGGATTTTCGCAATGCTTGATTGCCGTATCGGGATCTTTAAGTCCGTTGCCTGTTAACACACAAACCACATTGGCTCCAGTCGGCACTTGATCCTTAACCTTTAACAGCCCGGCAACAGAAGCCGCGCTCGCCGGTTCACAGAAAACACCTTCATGGGATGCCAATAAGCGATAGGCATGCAGAATTTCGTCATCGGTAACAGCGGCAAAATTGCCCTGGCTAGCGTCTCGTGCCGCGATCGCTCGTTCCCAGTTCGCCGGATTCCCAATTCGAATGGCCGTTGCAAGCGTTTCTGGATGCTCTACGACATGTCCTGAGATTAACGGAGCCGCTCCGGCTGCCTGGAAACCCATCATCCGAGGTAATTTTGTACAGCGCTGTTCCTGGTGATACTGGTTAAAGCCCATCCAATAAGCGGTGATATTACCAGCATTACCCACTGGGATACAGAGCCAATCGGGTGCATCGCCCAGCACATCAACAATTTCAAAAGCGGCAGTCTTCTGTCCTTCTAAGCGATAGGGGTTGACCGAGTTAACCAGGGTAACGGGATATTGATTGGAAATTTCGCGGACGGCGGCTAAAGCTTGGTCAAAATTGCCGCGAATCGCTAAGACTTCTGCCCCATAGACCAACGCTTGGGCTAACTTACCCAGAGCCACATAGCCATCAGGGATCAAGACAAAGGCTCTCATACCGCCCCGCCGCGCATAGGCTGCTGCCGCCGCTGATGTATTGCCAGTACTGGCACAGATCACCGCTGTGGCTCCAGCTTCCTTCGCCTTGGAGATTGCCATCGTCATCCCCCGGTCTTTGAAGCTACCCGTGGGATTTAAGCCGTCGTACTTTACCCAAACCTTAACCTGTCTGCCGATCTGCTCCGCGATCGCGGGCACAGGAATTAAGGGCGTATTGCCTTCCAATAGCGTCACGACGGGAGTTTGCTCAGTTACAGGCAAATACTGCCGATAGGTCTCAATCAGCCCTTGCCAACCGCGTGTCGCTGGCTGGGGTGCCGGTTGAGCATTGGTGAACTGATTTGGGGAACTAGCAGACAGACTTACAGTCACAGGAAATGTACCATCACAAAGGGCAGATCTTAGTGTACCCTGATTCCCTAATGATCCTCCCTACCCGACTGTATCTGCCCCCCTCGCTGGGCATAAAACCGACCTCGTTGCGCCGTATGGCTTGATTTTCTGACGCAATCCGGTATAACCAGGGAGGAGTTAGCCAGTTAGAAAACCTTTACATATTGATTCTTTCCCGTAGAATCTTTTGTAAAGATTAAGTTAATATATCCCCTGTGGTGTAAGTGAGTAGAAATGACTAGTCCAACCTTAACAACGACTCGTTCTGCGAATTCTTCTAGTACAGCAGTGCTCGATCGCCCCACTACAACGGGCAATGCGACTCAGACCGATCGCCAATCGCGGGTATTGGAAGCAATGAAGGCGCAATATCGGATTGATCAACAAGTTAAGTTTTTGCATCTTCAGGCTGAGGCAGATACCTTGTTCCAGCAATTGCAGGTGATGAAACAACAACGGCAGGCTTCTGGGTTGGTTGATTCAGCAAACTAGTAGGATTCGCTGGAGCAGATAGGGGAGATGCAGAGCAACCCCTATCCTGTGTTTAAAGTTGGGTTAAAGGAATGCGAGTTTCTTAATCTCGATCGAGGTAAGTGGCGCTCTATACTGAGCATGGGTTTCGTCGGGTAATTGAAGCTATGCGTTCCTTTTGGTCTGACCCTTATTTATGGATTCATCTAGCAGGCTTAGCAACGGTACCGATTTGGATTGAGTTGTGTTGGCTGGGGCTTGCGATCGGAGATCCACTGTTGCCTCCCTGGTTAGAACTCTTACTGATTGGTGGCTTTGGTGTTGCCCCAATTTTTTGGATGCAGTGGCAGCGTCCGTTTTCGATTTTTAGTTTGCTGATTCTGGCGGTTAAACCAGATGCCCTGACTGAGAATCAGCGCCGGCTACTCACCTTATTTAAGTCGCCTCGGACTCGCATCTTCTCGGTACTGGTTGCCTTTGGTCTACTGACCCTGTTGCGCCAGTTATATTACACTGCCCCGATCGCGGCTACGGCTGTCCCAGAATTTTTACCTGAGTCACGTTGGGTGGGGTTGGGGATTGCCGCGATCGCCTTTTTGGCAGCTAACTTGTTTACTCAAGTGCCCGCTAGTGTTTTGGGAGTACTACTAACTAGCAATGCGGCTTTCCTGGCAACGGCGCCCTGCCCGGTAGAACAAGTACCGCAGAGTTTTACGAGTGTTGGCTTACGTCTGAAAAAAATTCCCCTAGTGCCAGTTCCTGCTCCTGTGAATATGGCAGCAGCCAGCCCGGTTACGAATTCCGTGACAACTAGCCCAGAGTTGACTACAACAGAGGTGGTTTCCGAAGAGTTGTCAGAACTAGAATAATTCCATTTCATGAATCCCCTTTATTGCAGCCAGGGACATGCCAATGCGATCGATAGTCGATTTTGTCGCCTGTGTGGTGAGGTCTTAAATTCTGGTGGTGCGGTCAATCAGGCTACGATCGGGGGTCAGGTTCTGGGTTGGCGCTATCAGGTCGTGCGGGAATTGGGGCATGGCGGATTTGGACGCACCTATTTAGCAACTGATACCCATCGATTTAATGAACTCTGTGTCTTAAAGGAATTTGCGCCGCAAATGCAGGGCAGTCAGGCATTGGAGAAGGCGCAAGAGTTGTTTAGCCGCGAAGCCGGGATTTTGTATCAGCTCCAGCATCCTCAGATTCCCCGGTTCCGGGAGTTATTTCGGGCTGAGGTTCAAGGGCAGGGCAAACTGTTTCTAGTCCAGGATTACGTTGCGGGGCAAACTTATCAAGCTTTACTGCAAGCGCGATTACAGCAGGGGCAGCGGTTCACCGAGCCAGAAGTAACTCAGTTGTTGCTAGATCTATTGCCAGTGTTGGGCTACATCCACAGTCTGGGTGTGGTTCACCGCGATATTTCTCCGGATAACCTAATGCAGCGCGATGTAGATAGTTTGCCGATTTTGATTGACTTTGGTGGCGTGAAGCAGGTGGCAGCGGAGGTGATGTCGGCGATCTATCAACCGATCGCTCCGACTGCCACTCGCCTCGGCAAAATTGGTTACGCTCCCGCTGAGCAAATGGAGGATGGAGAGGTCTTTCCCCATAGCGATCTGTATGCTCTTGCGGTCACTGTTTTAGTGTTATTAACTGGGCAGCAACCGTTAGAACTATTCCAGGGCGATCGGCGACGTTGGCAACGGCAGGTCAAACTTAGTCCAACCTTGAGCAGTGTGTTGGATAAAATGCTGGATCCTTATCCCGAACGACGATTTCAATCAGCTCAAGCGGTGTTAGTAGCCTTGCAAGGTCAGACAGCCTCCCCAGTCAATTGGGAGTACACCCAACCCCCGATCGCTTACCAGCATCAGATCCCAGACCCAGACCTAGAAGCTACGGCTACGAATTATAACCGAGTTGCTGAGCCAACTACTCCTCATCTCCCATCTCCGCGTCGTTCTTCAGGTTGGTTGACGCCATTGATTTTTTTGCTGATGGCTGGAGCCACTGTTGGGGGGATCTGGTTTGGTGCCCGCGACTTTTTACCATTACCGCATCAGCCGACGACACCGCCTACCACTGACCCGATCGACAATGGTGCAACAGATCCAGAATTTTCCCAAGCAGAACAGCAGCGGAAACAGGACCTTAACCAACGCCGATCGCAGTTAGGCATTGATAACAGTTTTCTTGCCAAGTTAGTGAATCAAGCGTTTTATGAGCGTCACCCAGAATTAGCCGGGCGACAGTTAAGCACTGGACCAGAAGATGAGGGCTTACGGGCAGCCTGGGATAAGATTGCCTTGCAATATTTGGATGATTTCCAAACATTGAGTGCAGAAGCTCGATCGCGGTTGGGGCAATATACGACAGCTGATGTCAGCCAACGGCAGACTGCCGTGAATCAACTCAACCTCAGCAGCCGAGCGTTAAATGACCTGACAGATGCCCAATTTTTCTATTTGTTTCCCGACCAACCCCGTGATCAGAATTTATTACAGCAACCGATCGGGCAAGTTTGGCAAGCGATCGCGACAGACCAACTCAAGGCATTAAAGTCTGGCAGCACTTTAGAGCGGATTCAATTTCAGTCCGGTAACTTCAGCCATCAAGTTACTGGCAGACTGCAACCGGGAGCGGGTAAGGCCTACACCGCTAAATTTAGCCAGGATCAAGTGCTACGGTTGCGATTGCAGGCTCCTAATCAATCCATCCGCCTATCCCTCTATCCGCCGACGAGCCAATCCCCACCCTTATTAGATCATGCTCAGGAAACGGAATGGTCAGGCAAGCTGACGGCTACGGGGTTATACGAAATTGTGGTGGTTTCTGACACGAATCAATCGGTAGACTACGCGATCGATGTAGCTGCCGCTGATGATGTGACTACCCCGAATTCCGAACCGTCACCGCCGGTTAGTCCATCTCCTACGCCTTCAGCCGATCCGGCACCGCCAGCCAACTAGATGTGCGATCGATTTTGGGTGAGAGTGTTACAGTGAAAATAGTACATAGGTTCTGGCTAACCGCTGCTATTGTCCTACGGGGCATGCAGGAGCGGCAAATTTGCCTATTCATCCATGTTGATTCCCCTTGAGCCTGGCACATTATTACATCACCGCTATCGAATCATGGCAATAGCGGCACAGGGTCGATTGGGGCGTACCTATCTGGCACAGGATCACCAACGCTACAACGAGCTTTGTGTTCTGAAAGAACTGATTCCGGCTGAACTCGACCCAACCTCGCTGGAATTCCTCAAGCAATGGCTTCAGGATGAAATTGCGATTTTCTATGATCTGTATCATCCCCAGATGGCACGGTTTCGTGGCGTGATCACCCACGATCGTCGTCTCTATTTGGTGCGGCAATATATTCAGGGTAAAAGCTGTGGGCTTTTGCTGGATGAACGGAGGCAGCAGGGACAGCGCTTTACTCAAGTTGAAGTGATGACTCTTCTGAGTCAAATTCTCCCTGTGCTTGCCTATCTTCATTGTTCAGGAGTGATTCACCAATATCTGAGTCTGGATAGCATTATCCTGCGACATTCCGATCAACTTCCTGTATTGATTAATGTAGGTTTAACCCCGGCTCTAATTGCTCAACTCCAGCTCCATCCAGTTGATTCAGAATGTTCTGACCAACCCGGTGCCTATGCTGACTCTGGTTTCACGCAATCGACTCAATTAAATTCCCAAACTGACCTGTATGACTTGGCGGTTGTCGCGATCGCTCTACTAACAGGTCAAGAACCTGAACAATTATTTGATCCCAAAACTCGACGCTGGCATTGGCAAGATCAGGCGATTACCCATCCTGCCTTCGCCCAACTCCTCCAAACTCTGTTACAGCCTAGCCGCCGTCAGCCAGTGCTCACAGCTAAACAAGTGCAACGATCGCTTGATTCCCTCTTCGACTTGACCCTCAACTGCCCGATCTCCTCTCCATCTCCTCTATCTCCTCCATCTGCTCTATCCTCAGGACCATCGCGATCGCACTCTGCTCACACTCCCTTAGCCTCTGCCCTCCTAGCTACCAGCCTATCGGTACTGATTGCTGTGATCGCTTGGAGAGTGGTATCTGCCGTAAATCAACCTCGACTGCTCGCTCCAACCCCTGAAATGGCTCGTTCTACTCCTCTATCAACTCAACCAACTCCCAGCCCAACTGCGATCGCTCCGCCCACGCTGAGTTCACCTCAACCTGTACCGACTATGCCGAATCGGGAAACGGGTTTAGATGAGCAGGCGGCATTAGCGGTGTTACGCGATCGGCGGCGGCAACTAGGGATTCCCTATCCGTGGTTTACTAATCTCGTGGATGAGGTGTTTTACAAAAAACATCCTGACCTGCAAGGACAAAAGTTGGGCAGTGCAGCGGCACAACAGCAACTGCGGCAGGAATGGGCAACTATTGGCACAACCTTACTCGATCGCTTGGCAACGCTGCCGCCAGAAACCCTGGCTCAACTAGGAAGTTGCCAATCAGAGGCTCTGTCAGGGATGAACGATCGCTCTCCAGTCCGCGATCGCTTTGATCAGCTATTTTCCGAGTTACAGGGGCAACCACTAAACCCAGCGACGTTTGGGCAAATTTGGTGCGCGATCAGGGTGACGACACGACCTGCTAAATAATAGTGGTTTGGCTGTTAACCGATGGCTGGAAACCCTCAACCACTGATACATAATCGACTGAATGCAGGCTCTGCGCAAAAGGACGCTATCTGACGCTCCTCCAGAGCAAAACTTGATGTGAGGACAAGGCTTAAGCAGAATCCTGTTTGAGGTTAGGTGGAGCTTCAAATTTGTAGCCCACCCCCCGTACCGTTTGGATCAGTGCGGGTTGACTGGTATCAATCTCGATCTTCTTGCGGATTTGACCGATGTGAACGTCAACGACTCGTTGATCACCGATGTATTCGTAATCCCACACTTCCTGGATCAGTTCTGAGCGTCGCCAGACTCGACCGGGGTGACTGGCAAGAAAATGCAATAAGTCAAATTCCAGTGCTGTTAGGGGGACAAGGTCTTCATTCAGCCGAACTTCTCGCCGGACTGGATCAATCACTAATTTATCGAAGGTAAGACATTGCTGTTCGGCTGGAGTCACAATCCGTTGACGTTTCAAGATGGCTTCCACCCGTTTTTCCAGCTCTCCTAGGCTAAAGGGTTTGGTGATGTAATCATCTGCCCCTTGGGTAAAGCCCATGATTTTATCCGCCTCATCTGCCCGACTGGTTAACATAAGAACAAAGACCCCAGTCCGACTTTGCATTTCTTGGCAGAGGTTATAGCCATTGGCATCCGGTAAATTGACATCTAAAATTACCAGATCAGGATTGAACTGCTCGAAGATTTCCATCGCAGTTTTGCCATCCGCAGCGGATTCAGTCTGGTATTTTGATTGTGTTTGTTGCTTTTGCTGGGTCAGAAACCGCTGAATTAAATTTCGGACAGCAGGATCATCGTCAACTACGAGAATCTTGGCAGGAGGCATAGCCATAGTCGTGCGTTGAGGGAAGGATAGGGTTTAGCAATTAGATGGGTTAGGTAGGACACTATAGGTTGGCAAGACGCCAAATGGGTAGATGCTAAAAACTGTTTTACGTCCAGTTGTGTATCAAACATTCTAGACAATTGTGGGTCACTCACTAGAGGGGAGGTAGCCTATACTCCCACATCAGACAAAATACTGTGGGCTTGCAGGACAAATTGTATCTACCCAGGTGCATATTATGCAGAAAATGTTTTCTACCAGCATTAGTATGCCCTAGCTTCTGCTAAGCGAGGACTACTCGCTGGAGATTCCATAAAAATTCTTGTGAATTTGCGATCGACTAAGTTAGGTTGAAGAAGAGGTGGAGTATACAGTTCATGAGTGAGCAAAATCCATACGAACAGCTAGGGGTGACTGAAAACTCTAGCTTTGAAGAAATTCAAACGGCCCGTAGTCGTCTGTGTGAGCAGTACAAAGACGATCAAAGGCAACTGCAAATCATTGAAGCTGCCTATGATGCCTTGTTGATGGAACGCTTGCGAATGCGGCAGGAGGGCAAGATTAAAGTGCCTGAAGGGATTCGGTTTCCGGAAAAACGAGTCCAACCTCCTCCCAGTGCACCACCGCAACCTACTCGGAATATGCCTGGTTGGTTGCAGCGCCTGATTGATACACCTAGCCCTATGGATATTTGGCTACCGGCGGGTGTGATGGCGGCGCTATCAGTATTAGTTTATTTTGCCTATCCTGCCCTCCAGATGGCGATGGTGTTAGCGACTGGCGCCTGCTTATATTTTCTATATCGTAAGGAGAAGCAGTTAGGGCGATCGGTGTTAATTGGTCTGCTGGGTTTGTTACTAGGAGTGATTATTGGCGGTCTGTTAGCTATGCCGTTAGCTGGGGTGTTGGCAGGAATTAGTATTAGACCTGACCAATTTGCCTCGATCATTGCGTTTGTGATTCTCTGGTTGGTAAGTAGCTTTTTGCGCTGATGCCATGCTAGACATCACGGGCTGTGTGAAGCCGCTGTCTTGTCTCTAAGCCGCGTTTAATTGACGGCGATCGGCGTGATGAACCTGGTATAGCAACAGATTTTTTGTAAATTACCGGTGTTAATGGGTTTACATTTCTTCAAATCGTTTTCTATCATACTGACGGTGGGAAAGCCTATCTTGATTTTCTGCTAGTGCGGTTATGTTCCGTTTACGGATAGGAACAAGACTGCTTTACTAACATCTAGAGACGCATCGTTGTTTGGGGGAGGCTGGACGTGCAGATGAAGGAACTCGATTCAGTTCAAGTGGCACAACTGAAGCGAATTGCAGAACAGTTGGTAGAAACTCGTCAGCAGAAGTCAATTACGCTAGACGCTGTTGCCACAGCAACTTACATTCCACAACGTCTCCTGCAAGCCCTGGAAGCAGAACAATTTGAACGTCTCCCCGAACCTGTATATGTGCAGGGCTTTATTCGGCGTTATGCCGACTATCTGGGTTTAGATGGCAAAGCGTTATCGCAAACCTTTGACCTGCACCCGATCGCTCCACTTCCTTCGGTGGCAGAGCATCTAGGATCGGGTGTCGTCGCTCCACCCGTTGCTGCTCCTGCTCGCTCAGACATGTCCCCTCGGACCGTGAAGACTCCATCCGTCAATGGAGCCTTCGCGGAGCGCGCCTCTGAGTCCGGTACGCCACCAGAACCCTCCTCTCCGAAGGTAGTTGAACCCGCGATCTCTCCCCCGGAAGTCACGAGAGGAGATGCGACGGTTGTCCCAGACCCCACCGCTTCACGGTCTGAACCAACTGTGCCGAAGTCTCCAGCGGCGCCCCCTCGCACCGAAGTCTCTCAACCGATTCAGCCGTTACCGGCTTCGACTACGACTACGGTAACTCCGCTAACGCCAGCAATTAATGCTGCCCCAATCTCCACTCCAGCTAAACGTCCTGTTCTCCCGCTCGCTTTGGTGGGTGGCGCGATCGCTCTAGTGGCAATTGGCGCAGTCGCTATTCTGAATCAACCGAAATCTACCGATCGCTCAACGGTATCGAATCCAGCTGTAAGTGATCCGGCAACCAAGGCGGCTCCATCTTCAGATGTCTCTTCAGCCACCAGTCCTACTGCGAGTCCTGTACCGGCGGCGCCTGGGGTAAGCAGTGCTCCAGTGCAAGTGGCGGTGAATCTGACTGATCGCGCTTGGCTGGAAGTCGTGGTAGATGGCAAGGTGGAAGTAGAAGACGTTAAAGAGAAAGGGTTCCAAAAAACTTGGACCGCTGAGCGGGAATTATTTATTCGATCGGGCAATGCGGGAGCAGTATTAGTGTCGTTTAATCAGGCGACAGCGAAGCCGATGGGTAAGGTCGGGCAAGTCGAGGAAGCGACGTATACCCCTGATAGTGCGGCTCAACCCCAAACCGAATCCACGTCTCAGTCGGTGGCGGAACCAACGGCAGAACAACTACAGTCCAGCTCACCCAATTGATGCAGCCAGGCAACGGACTTGCTGAATTGGCGGAACTAAAGTAACCTGGCTCACATCTATCTGAAGTTAAGTCAGCAGATAGTATGTGTGGTGGGGAGTGTGGATGTGATCAATTTAGCTGAACGTCGCGATCGAGCGGCGGCGGATTTGCAATGGGAACCGCAACGAGAGCGTGGGCTTCTCGCTCGGTGGTGGCGTTATGCGGCAATTTTTTTGCTGGTGGTAGGCGTGGCGTTCCGGTTTACCAACCTGGAACAGAAAGTGGTGTGGGTAGATGAAACCCATACGTTACTGCGATCGTCGGGCTATCGGCGGACGGAGGCAATTAACCAGCTGTATACCGGCGAAGTCGTGAGCGTGAAGGATTTGCTGGTTTATCAGCGTCCACGTCCCAAGCGAGGTTGGAGCAAAACTTGGCGAGCGTTGCGGGGCAATGCCGAACATACGCCGTTGTATTTTCTGTTGGTGCGGGCTTGGATGGAGTGGTGGGGTAGTTCGATCGCCACAGTTCGCAGTTTATCGGCAGTGATTAGTCTGCTGGTGTTTCCGGCGGTGTTCTGGTTATGTCAGGAGCTATTTGCCTCGGCTACGGTTGCCTGGACAGCTGTCGGGTTGATGGCAATTTCTCCATTGCAGGTGTTGTATGCCCAGGAAGCGCGCCCCTATAGTCTGTTGATTGTGATTACCCTGGTATCGAGCACGGTGTTACTGAGGGCGTTACGGACGAATACGCGCCGAAATTGGGTGATTTATAGTGTGATGCTGGCGGTCGGACTATATACGCAACTGTTATTTGGTCTGGTCGCGATCGCGCATACCTTGTATGTGATGTTGCTAGAACGGGTTGGGGTAAAACGGCAATTTACGCCCATTGCCCGAACTCACTTGCTGGCCACGGGAATGGGGTTGGCGGCATTTATTCCCTGGTTGGTGGTGTTGATTCCTAATTTGGAGCAAGTCAGACGAGCGACGGTGTCGCTCCGGCGATCGGTGCCGTTGACCGGGATGGTGCAGGAATGGTGCTTGAACTTGAATCGGGTGTTTTTGTATCCGGAGCATCTGGTGATCGGTATGGGGCTGGTCGCCTTAGTGGGACTGGCGTTGTATCAGCTTTGCCGCACCACCCCGACTCGAACTTGGCTATTGCTGTTCACCTTGATTGGGGTGTTCACTTTAGCGCTGGTGATTCCAGACGTAGTAACGGGGGGACAACGATCGCTACGGATTCGCTACTTAATCCCTGCCTATGTGGCGATGCAAATTGCTGTGGCGTATTGGCTAACGCGACAAGCATTATGGTTGACCACCTGGAAACGGTATTTCTGGCGACTGGGCTTAGTCGGATTGTTGATGGGTGGGATTGCCGCGTGTGCGGTGAGTGCTGAGGCTGAGGTGTGGTGGAATAAGGAACTCTCGCGCAGTAGTTATTTTCCGCCAGTCGCGCAAGTGATTAATGCTGCCGAGCAACCCTTGGTGATTACGGATGATGCGTTAGTAGACTCGATCGCCTTCAGTCATGAATTGAAACCGGAGGTGAAGTTCCAATTCGTCAAACCGAAGTATCTGGAGAAGTTTCAGGTGGATGAAGATTTTCAGCCGATCTTTCTGCTGAATGCTTCGGATCAACTACGGGATACGTTGCAAGCCCGGAATTATCAATTGCAATTGTTGTATCGCGATGACAATGCCCGTGAAGGGTTGGCGGAGCGGCTGTGGTTGTTGACTCGATAGGATAGAGCTAGTCGAGATGGAGCATTAATAATGGGATTACTCTCAGGATTGCTAGGCAATGCCTCGGAAGTTTCGGGGGACAAGCTAGACAAGCTGTTTAGTGAATTGTTGATTGAAGGCGAACAAATCGAAAAAGCCTATCAACTGATTCGGGATTTGTTTGTGTTTACCAACAAGCGATTGATCCTAGTGGATAAGCAAGGGATGACGGGAAAAAAGATTGAGTTCCTGTCAATTCCTTACTCGAAGATCACCAAGTTTTCGCGCGAGAGTGCCGGACACTTTGATCTGGATGCAGAGTTAAAAATCTGGGTGGGCAGTGACCCGATGCCGATCGCCAAAGAATTTCGGAAGACGGTGAATATCAATGAGGTCTATGCTGTATTGAGTAAGTACGTGCTGAATTAGCTCTGAACAAGAAGGCGATCTATTGACGATCGCGAAATCATCGTCTAGCGTGAACCACGGCAATAACTCCATCGTGATTGAGTGAGGTAGATAGCGTGGTTCAACTGGCGACTAAATCCGACTATCTGATGCGCGAAACGCTCCTGGGATTGCGCCGGGGCGGTTGGATGAATTGGGCTGCCATTAGCACGATGACGGTGCTGCTGTTTTTGTTTGGGGCTAGTCTTCAAGCCTCCTGGCAATTGGAAGGCTTAATTAATCAGTTCGGGAGTCAGTTAGAGGTATCGGTTTATCTAGATACGGGGGTGCAGGCGGCTGATCTAAAGCCGGTGATTGCCACGTTCCCCGAAGTGGCAGCAGTGCAGGTGGTGCCTAAGGAAAAAGCCTGGGCGTCGCTAGTCAAAGAAATGGGTATGTCGGATATTACCGGAGCTACCAAGCAACTGGAAGGGAATCCCTTAGTGGATGAGTTGCAGGTGAAAGCGAAGGATTCTGAAGTTGTCCCCAAGTTGGCGCAGAAACTTGCCAAGATGGCGGGCGTGGATGAGGTGCAGTATGTCGATGAAGCGGTGAAGCAAGTCACCCAACTGAATCAGGGCTTAAGTTGGATGAGTTTAACCGTAATTACCTTACTGACGCTGACCGCGATCGCGGTGATCACGACAACCATTCGCTTAATTGTGTTAGCCCGTCGCCGCGAGATTGAAGTCATGCAATTAGTGGGTGCGACCACTTCAGCGATCTATCTCCCGTTTATTCTGCAAGGTGTCACCTTTGGAGTCACAGGAGCCGCGATCGCCTGGATGCTCCTCAGTACCCTGCAACACTTCTTGAGCAAGCTATTAACCCGCCAACCAGAATTTGTGCAATTCCTCACTAACGGCTTGCAACTCAGTCCCTTTAAGAGTGTGCTCTTACCGATCGTGCTGTTACTCTTCGGAGCTTCAGTCGGCGTGATGGGTAGCCTATTTGCCGTCCGCCGGATTGCTGTCCGGTAGGTGCCTTATGACTAGCTAGGTGGAGCAAGCATTAAAGTTGTGTCTCGTAATGATATTGATCGGATTAGGGAGAAGATTCGTCTGCGTCAATACGATATGTCAGCCCATGCGATGGAAGAGATGGCTGAAGATCTACTGACTATAGTGGATATAGAGGCAGCAGTTTTGAACGGTCAACTTGTGCGGGTAGAAAAAGATGATCCGCGAGGGACAAGATATGTGATTGAGGGAACTGCCTTTGAGCAGCAGATTCCTGTGGGTGTAGTTAGGCGGTTTGCTAGTAATGGTCGCTATCTGAATCATCACTGTTTACGAAGTTACTCAGCTTGAGGGCTAGCGACATGTATGGATATCAATGTGAATATTGTGATGGTACCGTGCAACCTCGCCTGATTAAGCGCGAAGCCTTCAAACACAGAGACGGATTTGTGATTTTGGAAGATGTTACGATCGGGGTTTGTGACAACTGTGGCAATCGATACTACTCAGCCGATATTTTGCATACAGTTCATGCCATTGCGACTGGGGCAAAAGCGCCTGAAAAAACGGAACAGATTCCAGTGACCCATTTAGAATCGGCTTAGCCTGGTGGCTATGGTAGGGGTTGAGCCTCATGGCTTATGGATCAGGATGCGATCGCCCTGTAACGTCTCAACATTGAACTGCGATCGCTGACATGACGAATTGCCGTCGTAACTTTACGGATGGCTGACAGTGACAATGCGATTGTGGCGGCTGACAATCCGATTGGAAGTACCAACAATCATAAGTGCAGCCCTGACAATGCCAATGTGACGGCGGATATTACGGATAGCTGACTCTGACCAGGCGAAGCGATCGCTCAGCCATCGAATTGTTATGGGCGACGATCGTATGAGGGTGAGTTAGCATTGAGCCGCAGACTGCCCAGGAGGAATAAAACGTTGTGGATCGTGATTCTGAAGGCTTGATTGGTCGGCATACGTTTGATCTATCGGCATTAATGACGGAACATCCGCCTCAGTTTCGTCATGCCAATAAACAAATCGTCTATCAGATCGCCTGTCCGCCGGGAACAACCTATACCGGGCAACTGGTGTTCTCGCGGTGGCGACCGATGGTACTCCCTCAAGCGTTCACTCCCGCACCGCATCAAACCCAGATTGAGGAACGACAGGGCTACTTTGGCTATGAGCCATCCCCAGAACCAACCGCGATCGAGTGGTATCTGAATTTCGCCGATCCCGATCTGTTTGCTTTCTACAGTGGTGGCTTGTTTGCTCAGGATGAAATGCAAGTGGCGGAGCATCCGGCTTTAGCCGCGTTACGAGAGGCGTTGTTAGCGAACCGGATTCAAATAGGGACGGTGGAAGATGACCAACCGACGCCGATATTAGTTCGGGGAGTTGAGCGGCGTTGTGCGATCGCCACCAATCCTAATCCCGCCCAAGGGCGACCGTTGGGACTATACGGCAATCGCTTTGCTAGTGCGAATGCAGCAGCCATCCAACAAGCTACAACGCCATTACAGCCACCGACGATCAGTAATATTCTGGCGATCGCGGCTCCGTCCGGTGGCTATGGCATGTACCGCCGTCATCAGATTGATTACATTCTGACCACTGCCGTCACTGGATTTACTGCCGTGCGATTAGAGTCGCAGTTAGTGACTCCAACTCCCGCAGCAATCGTCATTCATACCGGCTATTGGGGCTGTGGAGCCTTTGGCGGTAATCGGGTGCTGATGGCATTGGTGCAACTGCTTGCGGCTCGGTTAAGTCAGATCGATCGCTTGGTGTTTCATACCAGTGATCCAGCAGGATCGGCTGATCTTGCTAAGGCGCGGCAAATTCTGGAACATGATTTGCTGGCAGATGCTGCATCAGTGTCGGTGTCAGATTTAATTGATGCGATCGTAGCGATGAAATTCCAGTGGGGCGTCAGTGATGGCAATTAAGCCCATTTAGACATGGGACTTGTCACTAAATATCAGGTAAGCCGCCCCGGCTAATAACATTGCCGCAAAGAAATAATTCCGGGTGACAGGCACTTTCATGTAAGTCACACTAAATCCGGCAAACACAACCATCGTAATCACTTCCTGTAACACCTTCAGTTGGGGCAAGTTGAAGTATTGCGCCCCAATCCGATTCGCTGGCACTTGAAAACAATATTCCAGAAACGCGATCGCCCAACTCACCCCGATCGCGATCCAAATCGGCGCCGTTTTCAAATCCTTCAGGTGTCCGTACCAGGCAAAGGTCATGAAGATATTGGAAATGAACAGCAGAATAATCGGTCGCAACATGAACTGAATAGTAAATTGCAGACCGTGAGTCTGCCATATTTAGTGGCAACTGAACAGTAGCCTTAGATAGAGATTAAATCCAGAACGATTGCCAAAAAGGGTGGGTATGCTATCAAATAGCGCCGATTAACATCTTGGGATCGTTAATGCCATCAGTTCATTAAGGTAGGGCAGCATGAGTCAGTCTGGCGGGTTGCGACAACAAGCGAAGCAGGGCAATCCAGACGCGATCGAAACCCTACTGAATCAGGTGCTGCTGCATAAGCAAATGACCACGCATGTCAGCTTAGAAGATAGCTGGCTGCACATTGCCTTGCACTGCGCCCTCGATCCCGATCTGCAAACGGCCCTGATCTTGATCGATCGCGAACTTTCTCGCCTCAACTCTCCCTTAATTCACCGCATCCGCATCGAAGCCGACAGCAACCAACAGGCATTAGAGTGGAGCCAAGAATTTGACCTGGGCACCTATGCTCAGGTTGGCAATACACCTGCCATTGTGCGCGATCACTCCTCCATTTCCCCCGCTCCCCATCCTCCTGATCTCCCCCATCCCCCTCATTCCTCCCCTGCCCAAACAACCAGCTTATCTCCCCTCAAAATCAGCAACCAGGGATTAAATGCTGTAGTCGTTGGATTTCTATTGGCGATTGTCTTAATCAATGTGGGCTTCCTGCGGGTGATATTTTATGGCTTCAATGTGTTGGTGCATGAACTCGGTCATGCCATAACGCATTGGTTATTTGGTCGCCCCGCCATTCCCAGTGTGAATATTCTGTTTGGGGGTGGCGTTACGCTCACCTTTGGTCAATCGGCACTAGTACTCGCTTTGATCTACGCTGGAATTAGCTACCTGTTTTACCGATCGCGCCACTATCCCCGCGTCCTGGGCGTTCTAACTGGCTTTACACTCCTCTATACCCTCTGTTTATTGACTAGTTTGAACATGATCCTGTCAATCTTCATGGGCAAAGGCATGGAAGCGATCGCGATCGGTGTCTGTTTGTATCTCGCTATCAGTGGGTACTACTGTCGCTTTGCAGGCGATCGGGCGATCTATGCCATGTTAGGCTTCTACACGTTCTTTTCCGGCTTACAGTTTTCCTGGCAACTGATCCGGGATGCCGATTACCGCACCAACTATGAAGAGGGCATTGGCGGCGGCGCGATCGACAATGACTTTGTCATCCTAGCAACCCAATACTTCCATGTAGACTTAGCGGTGATTGCTACATTCTTCCTGTTCTGTTGTCTACTGGCTCCCGCGATCGCCCTTCTGCTCTACCGCTACGAACGGTGGTGGGTCAACGGCATTCAACAGCTGTTTGCGGTGAAACAGTAAGTTCACTCTATACACATAGCAAAAAGGGCGATCATGCGATCGCCCCTCTACTATTGCTCAGACTGAATTCCGAATCGGGTTAGTATTCCTCAACTTCAATTTCTTCATCTAACCCAGCACCGGCCGTAGCCGCCGGAGCGGTTGGCGCCAGTTGCGGTTGGAATTGGAACAGAGAGTAGACAACATTCCGACGAATATCCGTCATCATCTCCAGGAAGAGTTCGTACCCTTCGCTCTTATATTCGATCAGCGGATCCTTCTGTCCATACCCGCGCAGACCTACGGACTCCCGCAGGGCATCCATTTGTTGCAGGTGTTCGCGCCACAGGGTATCAATCTGTTGCAAGATAAAGAACCGTTCGGCTTGCCGCATTAATCCCGGTTGCAGCTGATCAATTTGGGCTTCCTTCAGGTCATAGGCAATCCGGACTTGCTCATGCAAGAAACTCTTAATTTCCCCAACGGTCAAATCTTCGAGTTGCTTGGGTTCCATGTCTTCCAGCAGGTAAACAAACTCCTTCACCTTGCCGACTAACTTATCCAGTTCCCATTCTTCCGCTGGTAGATCGGGATTAATGTATGCCGTGACAATGTCATCCATTGTTTGTTCGGCGTATTTAATCACCTGTTCCTTCAGATCCTGACCTTCCAGTACTCGCCGCCGTTCGGCATAAATGGCGCGTCGCTGGTTGTTCATGACCTCGTCATACTCGAACACCTGTTTCCGGATGTCGTAGTAGTAAGTTTCAACCTTCTTCTGGGCTCCTTCCAGCGATCGCGTCAACATCCCCGACTCGATCGGCATATCTTCTTCGACGCGGAACATTTCCATCATGCCCGCCACGCGATCGCCACCAAAGATCCGCAGCAGATTATCTTGCAAGCTGAGGAAAAACTTGGTCGAACCGGGGTCACCTTGCCGTCCTGCCCGACCGCGCAATTGGTTATCGATCCGGCGAGATTCGTGCCGCTCTGTGCCTATCACGTGCAATCCACCTAACTGCACGACCTCTTCATGTTCCCGTTTGGTGAAGGCTTCGTACTCTTCCCGCACTCGGTTATAGACTTCCCGCAGCTTTTGAATCACCGGATCGTCTGTTGGCGCTTTTTCCGAGGCGACCGCCACCCGATCTTCCGCTTCCAATTCTGGTAGCGATCGTTCACCGTACTGTTTCACGGCAAAATCTACCGCATCCTTGAGCAGCTTTTCAGTTTCTTTCGAGAGTTGGGTCGGATAAATCTGAGGCGATGCTTTCCAGGTCTTGACTTTCTTGCCAGGGGTGAACCCTTCTCCACCGCTTCGCTTACCCACACCGGGAACGCCCGTTACTCCAAACTCATCTTCGTCTTCCGGTTGGACAATCCGGGGCATGAAATATTCCCGCAGTTTCAACCGCGCCATGTAATCAGCATTACCACCCAGGATGATGTCTGTACCTCGACCTGCCATATTCGTGGCGATCGTCACGGCTCCCTTCCGTCCAGCTTGGGCGATGATTTCTGATTCCCGCTCCACGTTTTCCGGTTTAGCGTTCAGCAGATTATGAGGAATCTTGCGTTCATGCAACAAGCGCGACAACAATTCTGATTTCTCGACGCTGGTTGTGCCTACGAGTACCGGGCGACCGAGTTCGTGCATCTCCCGGCATTCATTCGCGATCGACTTCCACTTCCCAGACTCCTGTTTGTAGACCACATCGGATAAATCGCGGCGAACGTTTGTCCGGTTGGTAGGAATCGTGGTGACTTCCAGGTTATAAATCTTGCCAAATTCTGCTTCTTCCGTCTTCGCGGTTCCTGTCATCCCCGCTAGTTTGGGATACAGCAGGAAGAAGTTTTGATAGGTAATCGTGGCTAGGGTTTGGGTTTCCGGTTGAATTTCGGTGCCTTCCTTTGCTTCGATCGCTTGGTGTAACCCATCACTCCAGCGGCGACCCGGCATTACCCGTCCGGTAAACTCATCCACAATCACAATTTCGTTATTGCGGACAATGTAGTTCACATCCAGAATAAATAGTTCTTTGGCTTTGATCGCGTTAAAAACGTAGTGCGCCCAGGGATCTTTTGGGTCAAACAGATCAGTCACTTCCAGCATCTGTTCAGCGCGAATAAAGCCCTCGTCGGTCAGCAAGACATTGCGCTGCTTCTCGTCTACTTCGTAGTGTTCTTCTTTGTTCAGGGCATTAGCAATTTGCGCCGCGCGGGTATACTTCTCACTCGGACGCTCGACCTGACCAGAGATAATCAGCGGAGTCCGGGCTTCATCAATTAGCACCGAGTCCACTTCGTCAATCACACAATAGTTGAACGGACGTTGCACCACATCTGACATGGAGGTGGCCATGTTGTCCCGCAGATAATCAAACCCAAGTTCGCTGTTCGTCCCGTAGGTAACATCACAGTCATAGTTCCGCTTCCGCTCGGCGGGAGTCATGCTCTGCTGAATTAGCCCGACACTGAGTCCTAAAAAGCGGTGAACCTGCCCCATCCATTCGGCGTCCCGGCGGGCCAGGTAATCGTTCACGGTAACGACATGTACCCCTTTCCCACTAATGGCATTCAGGTAAGCCGGGAGGGTAGATACCAGGGTTTTTCCTTCCCCCGTTTTCATCTCGGCAATCTGTCCATCATGCAGAATCATGCCACCCAGGATTTGCACATCAAAGTGGCGCATCCCCAACACCCGTCGAGCCGCTTCCCGTACCACGGCAAAGGCCTCCGGCAAGATGTCATCCAAAGATTCGCCTTTTTCCAGCCGCTGCCTGAACTCTGCTGTTTTGCCTTGTAGTTCCTGATCGGACAAAGGCTGAATGTCCTGTTCTAAAAGGGCAACTTCAGCCACGAGCGGTTGATACTTTTTGAGCTTACGTGTGTTGGGATCACCCAGCAGAGTCTTGAGCATGGTATTGAAATAACAGGATTTAGTCTCGAACAGGAATAATTGATGCAGTCGGATGCTAGTTAAATCAGGTCGTTGCCGCTTAACTGGGCTGACTGACCCAAAGTAACTTAATCCTATCACTTTGACTCAAAGGGGTTCGGGTATGGTTAACCCTACTACGGGGCATCTTGCCACTCACTGGTCAAACTGCGGAAATTATACTGCTTGGCTCCCGGATGGCAGGAAACACAACTATTAAGGCTTACCCGTTCCGGAAACTTCACTTTAGGGTGCAGGATTTTGAAATACCGCGACTGATAGAGGCGATAGGGTAATTCCTCTTCGGCAGCTTGAGGACGAGAATAATCGCGCAAATAATTCCAAAGAACCTGGATTTCTGGTGCTCCCAGGGGGCGGATTTCAGCACCATAGTGTTGGGGATCGGTAATCAATTGTCGCCAGGTTTCCGAAGGCATTGTTCCAGGCGGAATGCCAACGTGGCAAGTCGCACAGTTCTCTAGGTACAACTTTTGTCCTGCTTGGTACCGTTCTGGCACGACATCGATCGTCCCGATGGTTGGCTGATTGCCCACCGGGGTGGTTTGCAGTAATTCGGCAGGACTGGGAGCGGTAGGAGCCTGGGCAATTACTGATATTGGGTTAGGAGTGGTAGCCTGGGCTAACCCGATGCCCCAACACAAACTCCAAAGTAGTAATAAAATTAGTAGCACCAGTACCGATCGCGGTCGTTTGCGGCGACCCGAATTTTGGCTCAGTTCTACAGGCAATAACCGAGAATCGGAGTCTGGAGAAGGGTGGGACATAGCAATAGAAAACAAACTTGAGTAAAGGTCTGTGCGTTGGATGACGGAACGATCGCAGAAATAGTGCCAAGAATGTATTGTAGTCAGTCGTTGACAATCGCGAAAATGCGAGTGGTGTGATCAGTCCGATGAAAGCGGATATACAGCCAACCATCGATGATATTGATTCTGATGATGGGGCGCAATTCATGCCATGAGTCGATCGCGCTCTGGCGGTGACTGGTCTATGGTGATATTGCAGATATTTACTCATTCATTCGGTGGGATGGGCATGGACTGTCGTCATATTCAGTTTTGTGAGCAAGTAGAACAGGTAGACCTGCATCAGCTTCAGGCATTGTTTCGAATGGCTGCCTTCTGGGCAAAGGATCGGCGACTAGATGATCTAGCGGTCGCGATCGCGAATAGTGCCCCGGTGATTAGTGTCTGGGATAGACAACAGCTGATTGGGTTTGCCAGAGCTACCTCGGATGGGGTTTACCGCGCCACCATTTGGGATGTGGTAATTCATCCGGATTATCAGGGGGCTGGCTTGGGACGCAAATTGGTCCAAACGGTACTTAGCCACCCCAAAGTTAACCGTGTGGAGCGAGTGTATCTGATGACTACCCATCAGCAATCGTTTTATACTCGCATCGGGTTTGAAGAGAATCGCAGTACAACTATGGTGTTACATAACCAGCCGATCTCAGTCACTTGCACACTGCGTGAGGAACTGGAAGCGGCGATCGGTAATTATTAGTTGTTACCCCAGTGCCATGTCGTCGTCTACTTCAGGGAGCAGGAGCGGAATTGTCCATTGAATACGCGGTAGCGCCGCACCATTTGCTGAGGTGTCTGTGCTGGGAGGTAGCACCTCTAGCTGTCCGTTCATCTGGCGTAGAAGCGTTTGGCTCAAGCTCAGGCGCAGACCTGGTGAGGGAAACGAAGTTTGCTGCGATCGCGCAATGACCTGCCGTTGCAGCGTAATCGTGGGTGTCGTGCTAGTTTCACTCAGCAAACTCGCTGTTTCTGCGATTGCCGGTTGCAGTAGCTCGATCGATTCACTAAAGAGTGAGGTCAAATAGCTATTGGCGATCGTAAAGACAATAGTGTTTGCTTCAGGGTGTACTTGAGTAACAAGCTCAATCTCACCCTCGGGAACCTGAGTAATGACTGTATCAACCAAATTGACTAAAACTTGCCGCAACCATCGAGGGTCAGCCAGAGTATACAGTTCAGACCCAGGTAAGGGTATGTGGAGTCTCAAATTGCGGTTTTTAGCTAGGAGTTGGGTCAAGCGGTCTACATCTTTGAGCAGATTAGCGATTTCTACAGGTTGGATGTCGAGTTTGCTTGTCCCTTGTTCAACTTTGGCAACGTACAGGATTTCGTCGAGCACATTAACCATCTTTAACGCGGCAGCATGAGCTTGTGTAATGAATTCTCGTTCCTCCTCGGGACCATCACAGAGGTTGGACAAAATCAACTGATGCATGCCAATTAAGCCGTTTAAGGGCGATCTCAACTCATGGGAGGTGCGCGCCAGAAATCCTCCTTTAAACTGGCTCATTTCAGTTGCCATTTGACAAGCAAGCTCCAGTTGTTCTAACTGGTCTACTAAATCAGCATGGCGATCGCTGGCGGTTGCAGTTGTGGGAACTCGTAGGTCTTGAGGGAGCGGAGACTCTGGTTCTAGAGATGACACCTGATGGAAGGGTAAAAGAGACCTCATTCCCCATCCTAGCCCGACTCCGATCACTACCCATTCCAGGTCTATCCAATTCATGACTTATCTATCCAATATAACGGCTCCCTGTCTAAGCACTTCCCAGGCACTGCCTGTCCAGCGGATTACCGTTGATGGTACGCCGGAGACAGGACTATCACCGCTAAACGACGGGAATGCTAGCTGATTCTGCAGCTCCGAGGGTGACAGGGTAAGCACCTGAGGAAACTGTATCTCAATTTCAGCGATAGTCTGTAAGGGGGGCTGACCTGACAGATTGGCACTCGTGGTGGCTAAGGGCCCGGTGCGGTTCAAAATGGTACGGGCGATCGCGTGATTAGGTACTCGCAGTCCAATGGTGCTGGGGTCTTTGGGGTTCAGACTAGATGGCACTTGCTGACTGGCGGGCAAGACTAGCGTTAAGGCTCCCGGTAGGTACTTCGTTGCGATCGCTTGCCAGATGCGGCGCTCAGTAGGTGAGCCTTCTGCATATATCCAGAGATCATCAATATTTCCTGCCATCAGGATTAATGGTTTATCTAAACTTCGTTGTTTTGTTTCAAAGATTAAGCCAGCGCAATCAAGACGGCTGGCAAGAGCCGGAACTGTATCTGTCGGAAAACTTGCTAGGTGATTGCCAGACTGAATCCCTGTAATGAGCTCGGCAAATGAAACTTGCGGCATGAGTTGGTGGGTTAGGAATACGAAAACTACGGTAGGAGAAATGCAGCGGTGGGCAACTTGCCACAATGAAAATATGAGTAGTTTACAAAAAAACGTTTTTTTCTGTGTAGATTTACGGAAAAATATATTTATTTTACTTATATGTTTGCACGGTTCAGTTTATTTTTATTTTTCAAGCTAATTGAATTGAGAGTGAAAACGAGGATGTAGTCGTGGTTATCACTGAGTAATGAGAGATTCCTTGTTACAAATTTGGTTGCTATGTGTCTGAGATCACTCACCTTAAATCCGTTGTCGTCTAAATTTTTGGTGGGGTGAATGACTGCAATAGATGCCAGCATCGCTTAAATTTGGTAGTCATCATTAATGTTGAAGTGTCAAGAGTTTGTATCTGTACAGTTTAAAGCGGCAAGACCGTAAGCTATTTTTCTTTGTTCGCGGTTTAAGCTGATGAAGCGCTAGCAATTAAACTTCTCTATTTAGCTGTCCTGTTGATTGCATTTATTTTCAGTAAATCGGTATTAATTCGTTGGCTGATTTTAGTTGTCTCAGTATTTTCTACAGATACACCAATTTACCTTCAGGAGCATCTTGGTGAATACAACGAGGTTTCTTGGTAGCCGCTCATCTCACTCCCGTCCTATCGTCAGTGGGGTTGATTCAGCGTCAACTATGCTGGAATTATTGACAGGGCGTAGACCTACAGAACGGCTACTAACACCACAGACGTTAATGGCTCAAGCTCAAACTCAATTGCTTGATCTGGTGCATGATTCTATTTTGGCATTTGATATTGAAGGGACGATTACCTTTTGGAATCGTGCGGCTGAGGAACTATATGGTTGGACAAAGGCAGAAGCACTGGGTCAACATATTTATACACTGTTGAAAACAGAACTTCCGCAGCCGTTGGCAGACAGCAAAGTTCAGATCTTACAACAAGGTCGATGGGAAAAAGAACTGATTCGCACTCGGCGGGATGGGACTCAGGTCTGTGTTACTAGTCGTCGTACCCTGCAACGGGATGGACAGGGTAACCCTGTGGCAATTCTGGAGATTACCCACGATGTCACTGATCTCAGACAGCTTGAGGGCGCATTACAACAGGCGCATCAGAACTTGCAATTTTGTCAGATCCAGCAGACCCAAACTCTGGAAGCTGAAAATGCTGCCCTTAAAGCAGAACTGCTGAAACGAGAGCGAGTAGAGGCAGAATTGCGACAACGGCTTGAGGATCAAACTGCGATCGCCCTATGTACGGCTCAGAGCTACGAACAGTTGGAACAATTGATTGACTCCCGCACCCAAGAACTAGAACAGGCAAGACAACAAGCGGAAACAGCGAACCACGCCAAGAGCGAATTTTTGGCGACGATGAGCCATGAACTGCGAACCCCACTGAATGCTGTATTAGGGCTATCTCAGGTGTTGCAGCAGGAAATCTTTGGTGCTTTGAACCCCAAACAAGCAGAGTATATCGGTCATATTCGGAGTAGTGGCGAACACTTACTCCTGTTAATTAATGACATTTTGGATTTAGCCAAAGTGGAAGCTGGACGAGAGACCCTGGAGCTAGGTCCAGTTGTAGTGAATGAGTTGTGTCATAGCTGTCTATCCCTGATTCAAGAGCAGGCATTTCAAAAAGGACTCGAAATTCTCAGCCAGATTGATCCGGCGATCGATACTTGTATTGCCGATGAACGCCGGTTACGGCAAATGCTGCTCAATCTCCTGTCAAATGCGATTAAATTTACGCCGACTGGCAATATCACCCTGCTTGTCCAAGCTCAAACTGAGGGGATTACGTTCACGGTTGCGGATACCGGCATTGGGATTGGCACAGAACAATTGTCTTTGCTATTCCAACCGTTCCAGCAACTGGATTGCCAGCTTAACCGCCAATATATAGGGACTGGCTTAGGGCTAGCATTGACACGGAACCTGGCTCGTTTGCATGGTGGCGATGTCACCGTCGAGTCCAGTTTGGGAGAGGGGAGTCGCTTTACCATCTACCTGCCAGATTTAGCGCAGGATTAGTAGGAGCGCCTGTCGATCTCTCAAACGCTGATTTCTACCCATCAACGGCTTAATAGGGTTTGCGACCCGTAAAGTTCCCCGGAGGATTGTAGTTACATACCCAAATTTCCTTGCCATTGCCGCGCGCCATGCCACAGCCCACTTGTTGTGTGGTCTTCCAAACGACCTGTGTATAGTGACCGCACATCTTACCGGGTTTGCAAGAGTTGGTGGCATAGTCGTAATCATTGACCTCTTCTCCCCACATCCTGACTACCCGTTCTGGACTCAGTTGTTGCCCCCAGGCGGAAGCGAGGTTTTCGCCATAAGGGGAATTGGGGCGATGTTCGAATCGGTTTTCTTTTAACAACTTTTCTGCCCAGGCTTGCGCGTAGCTAGCTAACTGTGGCGACCAAGTCAAAGTCGGAACTCCATAGCGCTTCCGCCAATCATTGTGGGCACTTAGCATCTGTTGCATACCAGCTGGACTCGATAGGTCATAGGCGGTTTTAGCAATTCCTCGCTTTTGGGCTTCGGTCAGTGTCAGAATTCGCTCGATCGCTACGCCCTTTTCTTGCTGATTATTACTGGCATACTGGACGTTATAGACAAAGCCCGATCGACTATTCCAGGCATAACCGACTAACAACGCTTCCTGCCATTGGTTATTTCGGTTGACATAAACTGGCTTGCCATCTAACGGAAATGGCGGAGTTGGTTGTTGGGCTACCTGAGTAGTCGCTAAAACTGGCTGGATCTTACTAGGCGAGAGAATTGGCAGTAGCCAGATCAGGGTTGGAATGGTCAGTAAGGTCGCTGCGATCGCAGCACCTCGGTAAGAATGGGGATAAGGATTGGTCATGCCGTAGCTCAAGAGCGAACTGTGATGGATAGTTAAGATGGTTCCCTGGGAGACAAGTTCCCTAACGAACTTTCTGCTCTGTGACTAAAGTTAAGTTAATGAACTCGCCTTTTTCGTTGTAGCGACGAATTAGGCGTTGTCGGAGGTCTGGTTGCATTAACCATCCCGCCTCCAGAAAAAATGATTTTCCCCGTTGGATTTGACTGGGACAGTTAGATGAAGCACCATCGGGTAATAACAAAACCTGGATCGGCTGTGCTCCCTGACTGAACTTTAAAGTTGATCCACAGATCTCAGCTTTAGAGGTAAGAGTGTGCTCACCCCTGGTATCTCCAAAGGTGAGTTGCTGAACTAAATGCTGATCGCCATCCCGGCGCATGGTGAGTTGGGTAGAGTATCGATCGGGTGTGCGCCAGCTAGGATAAAGGCTGATGGCTTCTCCTTGCCAGGTGCCGAGCAAATCCTCCACTGTTAATGGTGGACGTTCGGGGGCTGCGCTGCCCGCCCGATATTCCCGAATCAGCGTGAGATTCTGTAATTGCTGATCACCGGGATCAAACATTTGCACCAGCCGTAACCGCCGATCGCCATGTACAAACGCTAACTCGGCTCCAAATTGGCTAAAGGGGGCGAGTTGTAATGAGCCTTGAGAGAAGGCGCCAGTTTCAAAAAACAGTAGACCGCCGCCCAGACCAACCGAGGTGAAATTCAGCACAACATCTGTCTGCCCCTGACGTTGGAGGGTGAGGCGAATTTCCTGGAGATCGCTGCCGATCGCTTCTAACTGCAACCGGGAGGGAGTATCGCTTAACAGTTCACCGGTTGCTGAGAGTGAGGTGAAGGAGCCATACCACTCGCCCAGATTTTGCAGAAAACAGTCCCATTGGGATTTCATGATGGAAGGGTTGAATGCGATCGTCGTTCATTATTAAACCCCGTTTTGCCTGCTTTGGCTGGTGCTGCGGTGCAGGAGCAATGGAGTGAGGTAGTTCATAGATGAACCATATTCATGGGGGTAGTGATCACTGGATCTATCAAGAGAAACAGGCACAAAATCCAAATTATCCTGGCGTAATGTTTGCCTAAAAGCGCTAGGGTAAAGGATGAGGTGAGGTCATCGTGGTACGCCATATCTGATAGAACACTATGGTTAATTTACCTGTAGATACTGAACAAATTCGGCAGCAATTAATTGCGGTATATCGAAAATTATTACCACTGGAACAAACGATCGTGCAATTGTTTTCAGTCATTTATGAACCCATTAGTCGCACGATATTTGTTAGCTGCCTCAATTACTTAGGCGTCCGAACTCGGAATGAAGCCTCGTTTACAGCCGCTTCTGTGAAGCCCTATATCGATCGCTTAATTGACTTAGGAGTGTTGGTACAAAATAGTGGGCAAGGACCGCAGTGTCATCCGCTATTGAAAGAAGTGGCAACTCGTGATGTGGTGCAGGCAGGACGGTTTGATGCCTTTGCCAAAACCGTTGAAAATGTGATTCCCATTCCCTGTCGCTGGAAGAATGGTCCCCGTATGTTTAATAGTGATGGGCTGTTGATTCGGGAATTTCGGATTGGACTATATCGCAAAGATATTCAATTTATTAATCAGCAGTTAGAAGATTATTCCAAAAACTCTTATCAGAAAAATAAAATTTCTGTTGATGAAATTTATCGGCAAGTTTGTAATAATCCCTTTGATCCCGTTTGGTTTCGTACCCTGCCGCAGGCTCTCTATGAGAATGCTTTAACTAGTATTCTCAATTATTCCATGTTGTATTTGACTCCTGCTGATACCGCATTTCAGTCATTACAAGCAGATGCTTTAGTTGGAGGGAAAGACTCTGATTTTCTGCCCTTAGTGTTGCTCGATCAACTGATTTTGCGAGGGCATCTGAAATCAGCAGCAGCCGTCGTAGCGGGGCTAACGGAGTCCCAACCAATTAACTCGCTCACGGTGCAGGGATGTTTGCAGTTTTTGCAAGGGGATGATGCGGTAGCGATCGCCACCTACACCAAAGCTCTGCAAATTTTGAAGAAAGGATCTGGGAAACGCAAGCTGTACTTCCAGTCGATGAGTGGACTATTTTTTGTCCTAGCATTGCTGAAGGATGGTTCGGCAGAGCGGTTAAGTGAGGCGGCAGAATATGCAACGATCGCGCAACAAGCGAATCATTGGCTCAGTCCGATTTATGCTCGGCTGTTAGCGGTGATCCAAATTCAGCAAGGCGATTTGAGTCGAAAAGATCTGATTCTCAATGCGGCGATCGCACCGTATGAAGCAGGTCATAGTTTAGCGACGTTATTTGGCGCACTGTGTTTGTATTGGGTCGATCGCGATCGGGCAAAAACTCATCTACCCCGATTGTTAGAGCCATTTTTTCAACAGGCTGGAGAAGAAGCAGGGTATCACTGGTTAGCGATGCAAGCGGCGGCTCTATTAGCGTATTTAAAGCCGCGTAAGTACGAAAAAATGGCTCAGCATTTACGAACACAACTAGGCTGTCAGGCATTAGTGGATATCTTGCAACCACAGGAAGCCTGGGAGTTATGTTTGAATGCGCTGGCAAACCTGCGTAAAGGAACGGAACAACTGAATGCAAAACCATTAGCCAATCAGCGCTTAGCCTGGTTTATTACCTTCTATTCCAACAACAACTATCTGCTGCAACCCCGTGAGCAAACCATTAATGTCAAAGGGGAATGGAGTAAAGGGCGACCGATCGCGTTAAAGCGATTGAAAAAAGCTGGCGAATTAGCCTACCTCACCCCCCAGGATTTGCGAGTTTGCGGTCAGTTAGAAGTGGAACATTCCTATGGGTATTATGGTCAAACTCAGTATCGGTTTAGCGATAAAGCGATCGCGGCTTTAGTCGGACATCCGCTAGTGTTTTGGGAAGACTCAAATATTCGGGTTGAGGTCGTCAAAGGTGAACCCGAACTATTAGTGAAAAAGGGCAAAAATAGTCAACTAAATCTGCAATTTGTCCCAGAGTTGAAGGCGAACAAAGACATTTTGTTAGTCAAGGAAACCCCTACTCGCTTGAAGGTGATTGAGGTGACTGCTGAACATCGGCGGATTGGAGAAATTCTGGGTCAACAAAACCGTTTGGATGTACCAGAGAGCGCTAAAGAACGGGTGTTGGCGGCTATTAATGCCGTTTCTGGCATTGTCACGGTGCATTCGGATATTGGGGGTGGAGTCGAGAGTGCTGAAACTGTACCTTCTGATCCCAAACCCCACGTGCATTTACTCCCTGCCGGAGAGGGCTTAAAGGTAGCAGTACTGGCTCGTCCGTTTGCACAGGGTGGCTCCTATTACCGACCAGGAGCCGGAGGCGAAACGGTGATTGCCGAAATTGATGGCAAGCGGCTGCAAACGACCCGGAATCTCAAACAAGAAAAACAATTCGCCAAAGCGGTGATTGCCGATTGTCCCACTCTAACTACCCAGCAGGGACAGGATGATGAATGGTTAGTGGAAGAGCCAGAGGATTGCCTGGAGTTGTTGCTGGAATTGCAGGCATTGGGCGATCGCGTGGTGATGGAATGGCCGGAAGGGGAAAAATTGCGTGTCAGCCATCAGGCGACTTTGCAGGACTTTAAACTGGCGATTAAACGGCAGAATGATTGGTTCACAACCGAGGGAGAACTGAAGTTGGATAACAATCTGGTGCTGGATATGCAGCAGTTGATGCAACTGTTAGATCAGCATTCCGGGCGGTTTATTCCCCTGGCAGATGGACAGTTTCTGGCTCTAACTCAGGAGTTTCGCAAGCGGCTCGATGAGTTGCGATCGTTCTCCGAAAAGTCTGGAAAAGGCTTGCGGTTGCATCCTCTGGCGGCTCTAGCCGTTGAGGATTGGATTGATGAAGTGGGACATCTGAAAGCGGATAAACACTGGAAAGCCCATATTCAACGCTTACAGGAAATCCAAAACTTTGAGCCAGAATTACCCTCAACCCTACAAGCCGAACTGCGAGATTATCAGATCGATGGATTTCGTTGGTTAGCTCGATTAGCGTATTGGGGCGTGGGAGCTTGTTTAGCGGATGACATGGGGTTAGGCAAAACCTTGCAAGCCCTGGCGGTAATCCTAACTCGCGCTCCGGAGGGAGCCACGTTGATTATTGCGCCGACTTCAGTGGGCATGAACTGGGTGAGTGAAGCTCAACGGTTTGCGCCGACGTTAAACCCGCTTCAATTTGGCAGTGGCGATCGCCAAAAAGTGTTGGATAACTTGCAACCGTTTGATTTGTTGGTGTGTAGCTACGGCTTATTACAGCAAGAAGAAGTGGCAGAAATGCTGGCAAAAGTCCAATGGCAAACGATCGTACTGGATGAAGCCCAATCGATTAAAAACTTTGCCACTAAGCGATCGCAAGCGGCGATGAATTTGCAAGGCGGATTTAAAGTCCTAACGACGGGAACCCCGATTGAAAACCATTTAGGCGAATTGTGGAATTTATTCCGGTTTATTAATCCCGGTTTATTGGGGTCGTTAGAGAGCTTTAATCAGCGCTTTGCCACCCCGATCGAACGATATCAAGATAAACCCGCTCGCAATCGCTTAAAGAAACTGATTCAGCCCTTCATTTTGCGACGTACCAAGAGTCAGGTGTTAGAAGAATTGCCATCACGGACGGAGATTCTGTTGCATGTGGAACTGAGTCGGGAGGAAATGGCATTCTATGAGGCGTTGAGACGGGAAGCGATCGCCAAATTATCCGAAAGTGACGCGACCGCTGGAACTAAGCATTTGCAGGTGCTAGCAGAAATTATGAAACTGCGCCGAGCGTGTTGTAATACGCGGTTAGTCAAACCAGAAATTGGCTTATCCAGTGCTAAACTGCAACTGTTTGGCGAGGTGTTAGCAGAGCTACTAGAGAACCGTCATAAAGCCTTAGTATTCAGTCAATTTGTCGATCATCTCCAGATCATTCGCGACTATCTGGATCAACAACAAATCCGTTATCAATATTTAGATGGCAGCACCCCGGCTAAAGATCGCAAAAAACGGGTCGATGCCTTTCAATCCGGAGAAGGCGATGTGTTCTTAATTAGCCTCAAAGCTGGAGGGACGGGCTTAAATCTCACAGCCGCAGATTATGTAATTCACATGGATCCCTGGTGGAATCCGGCGGTGGAAGACCAAGCCAGCGATCGCGCCCATCGGATTGGGCAACAACGTCCGGTGACAATTTATCGCTTAGTGGCGAGGAATACGATCGAAGAAAAAATTGTTGATTTACATCATCACAAACGTGACTTAGCCGATAGTTTGCTGGAAGGTACCGATATGAGCGGCAAGATTTCCACCAACGAATTACTGCGATTGATCAACGAAGGATAATTAGCACTCACTGCATTGTTTGTCAGCTGATTGCCGTTTGATTAAGCATTTAAATTTCCTCTTTAATACACCTAGAGAAAATTAGAAAACTAACAGATTTAGACAATTCTTAAAAATTGCCACAGTTTCCTAAGAGGATGTTTTAAAAGGTTGACTCTGTCTCATTACACACTCAGCGATCCCCCCTAGCCCCCCTTAAAAAGGGGGGAAACAGGCTCATAGTCCCCCTTTTTAAGGGGGATTTAGGGGGATCTGTACGATTTGCTACGGCTAATAGGACTTTTAAAACACCCTCTGGCATTCTCCTGTACGTTACGTGACTAGAGTGATGGCATCCTGCTCAGGATAGGTTGCACAATTTCGATCGCAGTGTTAAATTCCTATCAATAACTTGAGTCAGTCAGCTTAATCTGGGGTGCCTGTAAGCGTGTGAGGTACAGCGCAATTCCAGAGCGGAGGAACCACCTTTTTGGGGCGAACCCGTGCATTGGCTAAACCAGGCAGAATCTCAGACTAACGTTTGATCTCGTCTAGCTTCTGAAGGATTTACCCTAGCACCGGAGGGCATCTCTCAGCCCTAGCCCGTCAGCTAACTCCGTCAGCATTGAGGGAGGACTGGAGAGTCAGCATTATTTCATGCGTTGACTCCTCAGTGTCTCTTGCCAGTACGGCTCAGTTTGTGTACCTGCTCGTGAGACTGAGGTGCTATATATGCCGATGATGAATCTGGCAGCAGTATTTGCTGCGATCGCTCAGGCAAGTTGGAATCGTACCAAGCTGTTTATGGTGCGAGATACAGTGGTGCTGCCTGCATTAGGATTTTTAGGCATTCTCCTGCTGTGGTGGGGAGTTGCCTTGTTACGCCGAGATCTGATGCCGACCCCGTGGGAAGCATTACTGAGTAATTTGGACTTTATTCTGCATCCCTTTTACCAACGAGGACCGGGTGACTTGGGCGTTGGTTGGTTGCTGCTGGCAAGTTTGCGCCGGGTATTGATTGGGTTTGGCTTGGGCGCGATCGTGGCGATTCCGATCGGCTTCTTGGTCGGGATGTCTCGCCCGATGATGCTGGCACTGAATCCAGTGATTCAAATCTTCAAACCGGTGTCGCCGTTGGCATGGCTGCCGATCGCCCTAGCCATCTTCAACTTGGCCGATCCATCGGCAATTTTCGTCATTTTCGTGACTTCGCTGTGGCCCACGATCATTAACACCGCCTTGGGAGTTTCTAGCGTGTCGCAGGATTACATTGATGTGGCGAGAGTGCTAGAAATGCCCAAATGGCGGCAAGTGATCAAGATTATTCTGCCTGCCAGCTTGCCCTATATCTTCACAGGGTTGCGGATTAGTTTGGGAATTGCCTGGCTCGTGATTGTGGCGGTGGAAATGCTGACTGGCGGGATTGGGATTGGCTTCTTTGTTTGGGATGAATGGAGTCGCTTGAACTTAAGTTCTGTGTTTTTGGCGGTTTTCATCATTGGCATCACGGGCTTGCTGCTGGACTTCGCGATGGGGCAATTACAAGCCTGGGTGACTCATCGTCGTCCCGTTAATAGTTAAATTTCTCACCAAGAACTATGAATACCAATCGTTGGACACGACGAGAGTTTGTGCTGGGTATGGGCGCGACGATCGCGGGTTTGGGAGTCTCCTCCTGTACTATCAGTGGAGATCGTTCAGCTCAAGGACTGACTGAAGAAGCGTTAGCGATCAAGCCGGTAATCAGATCGGAAGATTTGGAAAAGCCGGATATTACGGTGGGCTATGTGCCCGTAAATGATTGTGCGCCGTTTGCGATCGCTTGGAAGAAAGGCTTCTTTCGTAAGTACGGCTTAAATGTGCATTTGAATCGGGAAGCGAGTTGGGCAACCTCACGGGATGGCGTGATTTTTGGGCGGTTAGATGCGGCTCCAGTGGTATCTGGTGCGGTCACGAATGCTCGAATTGGGGCGGAAGGAGCCCGTCATGCGCCGTTATGTGCCGGAATGACAATTCATCGACATGGCAACGCGATGACCATGAATAAAGCCATGTGGGATTTTGGCTTGCGTCCCTGGTACGAATACAACGGGGACTTAGAAGCGTTCGGACGGCAGTTTCGTGACTTCTTTGAGAGTCAACCACCAGAAAATCGCGTTTGGGCAGTGGTGCTCAGTTCATCCATTTATGAATATTTCATTCGCTACCTGGCAGCGGCGGCGGGGGTTGAACCAGATAAGGAATTCCGGATCATTATCGTGCCACCCCCCCAAATGGTGACAAATGTGCGGATTGGGGCAATGCAGGGCTACATGGTGGCTGAACCCTGGAATACACGGGCGATTCAAGGGAATGCCGGAGTTGGTTTCACCTTTGCCCAAGGCAAGGAAATCTGGTTAGGGCATCCCGATCGCTTACTGGGCGTGATGGAGGATTTCATCGAGCAAAACCCCAAAACCTACCGCGCTTTACTGAAAGCCATGATTGAAGCCTGCCAGTATTGCAGTAAGCCGGAAAATCGGGCGGAAGTGGCGGAATTGATTACCGATCGCTCGTTTACCGGAGCCAAACCCAAAACGGGCGCGATTGATAAATATACCCGTCCAGCGATCGTCGGTGACTACAACTATGGTGGGTTTGATGGCAAAGATCGGACGGTGTCATCACCGGATACCACCCTGTTCTTTGACCTACCACCCAATGTTCCCCAACGACCCGGAGAGACTTCTACCTTTATGTGGCGCTCTAAGAGTCTGTGGCTGATGACCCAGGCGGCTCGCTGGGGGCAAATTAAAGCCTTTCCCAAAAACGCTGAGACGTTAGCGGAGAAAGCCTGGAGAACCGATATCTACCGGGAAGTGGCGGCTGAAATGGGAATCTCTTGTCCAAGTGAGGACTATAAAGTTGAACCGCCGGAAGCCTTTATCGATAAGAAAGGGTTTGATCCCAGCGATCCCGTGGGCTACTTGAATAGCTTCGAGATTCGCGCCGATCGCCCGACCCGCATTTATCTCAGTTAATTCATTGTTCACCGCTGACTCAACCAGGAGGCATGATGGTTAAATCCAGCTTACAAACGAACGGCATCCACGGCGATCGCTCGACTCCAACCGAATTTTTGGTGATCGAAAACCTCACAAAGTCCTATCGCAATCCCGATGGGAGTGAGTTCGTGGTGTTGGACAATATCAGTCTTACTGTCCAGGAAAATGAGTTTGTTTCCTTGATTGGTCACTCTGGTTGTGGCAAATCGACCCTGCTGAAAATGGTGGCGGGGTTAGAACGTCCCACTTCTGGTCTATTAACGCTGGAAGGCAAAGCCATTCGGAAACCTGGTGCTGAACGGATGATGGTGTTCCAGCATTACTCGTTGTTACCCTGGCTGACGGTGCGGGAGAACATTCGATTAGCCGTGGATGAAGTCTTAGATCGGGCGTCCCATGCCGAAAAATCTCAAATTGTGAATGAACACCTGGCAATGGTGAACTTGACCGCCGCCGCGAACAAATATCCCGATGAAATTTCCGGTGGGATGAAGCAACGGGTGGGCATTGCGCGGGCATTGGCGATTCGACCCAAGATGTTGCTGATGGATGAACCGTTTGGGGCATTGGATGCCTTAACGCGCGGTAAGTTACAACGAGAAGTGTTGAATATCTGGGAAGCCAATCGGCAGGCGGTGATGATGGTGACGCATGATGTGGATGAGGCGTTGTATATGTCCGATCGCATCGTCATGTTAACGAATGGTCCCCATGCCCAAATTGGCGAAATTCTGGAAGTGCCATTTCCCCATCCCCGCGATCGTGCCACGTTACGAGAAGATCCGCTGTACTACGAATTGCGGAACCATGTCCTAAACTTCCTGGATCAGCATTTCGGCGACTGATTTTCCTATCTTTTGGAGCCTGACGATCGGGAATCTTTTCCTTTACAGTTGGATCTAGCAAGGTTCAACTGTTCCGTTTTGTTATGCACTTGAGATTCTCCCAAGACCTGGCAACATTGCTCAAGCGTCTGGCAGAACACCCCCTCACCCTACACGATATCCTGACAGAAACCTCCGAACGCGGCTTTAGCTTAGTGATTGGGCTATTAGTCCTGCCGTTTCTGTTACCCATGCCGCCCGGATTAGCGGGTCCTTTAGGATTCGCCTGCTTGATCCTGGCGCTCCAAATGGCTGTGGGTCGGCGATCGCCCTGGCTACCACGAAGCATTGCGCAGTTTCAGTTTCCTAAGTGGTTAGTACAAACCCTACTGAAACAATTGCACAACCTGACTGGACTCCTAGAAAAAATTACCCGCCCCCGGATGCGGCGAATTGCTACCAGTCCCCATGCTTGGCAACTCAACGGACTGTGTATTGCCTGGTTAGCTGTGCTATTAATGCTGCCAATTCCCTTTACCAACCCCATTCCCACCGTGGGGATTCTGCTAATCGCGATCGCTACTCTAGAGGCTGACGGTCTATTAATGTGCATCGGCTACGGTTTCACGATCGCCATTACTCTGGCAATTCTCGGTATTGCCTACGCTCTCTGGCTGTCTCCAACCATGCTCCAACACGTATTCAGCTAACAATTAATCTTCTCTATCTTCCCTATCATCCCGCTCCCTTCAACTCACGGTAACACTAACGGTTCTACCTCCCGTTCCTGCCAACTGCGCTGAAACCATTCGGCAATATAAGGTCGGATTACGAATTTCGGTGGAGTACCTGATCGCACATCGATCCGCAGAAATGAATAGGGGCGACGTTTGTGCGAACCTTGCCCACTCCGACCAATAAATAACCGAGATTCGGCGACCACGCGATCGCCCTCAGAGAACCGTTCGGTTAATTGAGCACCTTCCTGGCGTTGCCGTCGCAAACTATACCCACTACCCCCACAAACAATCCAGTTGGTGTGGGAATCGGCATGTCCGGTGTCTAACGTGCGGAGATACTCCAAACAATGGGCATGTCCAGCTAAAACCAGATCGACGATCGGGCGACCTTGGGTAAGCTCTCCGACTTCCTGGGCTACAGCATCCAGCACTTGCCGCAGGCGATCTCGAATGATCATCGTTTGGGCTTGATGCCATTTAGTAGCTTCAGTCACATAAGGCGGGTGGTGGAAAAACAACACTCGACCTCGCACGGCTTCGGTGTGCCAGGACTCAATCAAGCGTTGCTGTAACCATTCCAGTTGTTGATCATCTGTGACCGTGTTTTCGTTGGCTTGCAACTGCTTATCAATATCTTGAATCACTTCCGCTAATTGCTCGACCTTAGCTTTCAAATCATCCAATTGTTCAACATGCTCAGGATCTACCGGATTGAGCCGCGTCGCCGTTGCCATAATTTGTCGCTGTTCTTGCTCCAGCTCTGCCCGTTTTTGCCGCAGTCGTTCCCGCGATCGCTCACCTTCTGGTGTACTCGGTAAGGGATTTGGAGCGTTGAACGTATTGGAATCCAGAGCAAAAAAATCAATGCCACCATACCGAAAGGTGTAATACCGATTAGGCAAGCGGGTAAATTGTCCAGTTTGGTATCGTAAGCAGCGCCGATCGCCGAGCGTTGCCGTGTAATGTTGCTCTAGGTGGCGTTCTAAATCAACATTGTTACCAATCCGCTTTAAGTAATCCAAAAACGCACAGGCATAGGCATCTCCCTGGTAGGAACCATGCCAACCAACATCAAAATCAAGCTGCGATCGCAGCAAATATCGTAACGGTAAAGCGGCTTGGGCTATCCAACCGTATAGTCGAGGCAGGTCGTAGTAATCATGGTTTCCCGGTACGAGAAAAAACGGGAAGTTAAACACCATTTGATCATAGGCAATCTGTTTAGGTCGATCGCCATTGACCAGGAACTCCCGGTAGGGCTGGATAAAGTTTTTCGGATAGTACTCGCTGGAGCCGACGAGGTAAATGACATCGCCGGTATGCAACACAAAGCGACATTGCTCTCGATGAGCCAGCATTTGTTCGGCAATCCGGCGTTGAGGATTGTAACTACGATGTGATCCAGAACCACTGTCACCCACTACCAGAAAGGAAAACTCGTTCTGTTCAGCCTGACCATCATCCAGATGCAGGCTGGTTTGATCAATCCCCCGTTGAGTAATGAACGGATCGCGCCACCGAACGCGTTGCTCCATTTTAAGGATTTTGGTCGCGATCGCTGGATCAGTAACAAACTGCATACCCCGTTATTCCTTCACGCTCCGGTGTCCGGTTCATACGTAATTTGATTCGAGCTATAAGCCGGTGGCTCCACGTGAATCGTAACTCGGGTGGGGCTGTAGCGTTCTTCTAATTTGGCTTCCACCTCTTCAGTAATGTGGTGAGCGATTTCCACATCGGTGGCGTTCACAATTAAATGCATTTCAATAAATGTCTGTCGTCCGACGACGCCCCGCGAGGCGATACTGTGGCAGTTAATCACTCCCGAAACTTGCATCGCGATCGCATGAATCGCCTCTGGCGCGATCGCAACTTCATCCACCAACCAAGGTAAATTTTCGCGGATGACCGTCCAACCACTCCAGAATACTAACAATGCCACAGGAAAGGCTAAAACCACATCTAACCATTGCCAGTTGAAAATCCAAATGCCGATCAATCCAGCTAAAACGCTGATCGTGACCCAGATATCACTCATGGTATGGCGAGCATCTGCTACCAAAATGGGACTACCGATTCGTCGCCCAACCGCTCGTTCATAGAACGCTACAAAAATATTGACGCCTAGCACAATCAGCATCAACCATAGTTCGTTGGCTGAAATTTTGACCAGAGATGAATTGGGCGTAACGATCCGCTCGATCGCGCCTTGCAAAATCTCAAAACAGGCGATCCCCAGAAATGCGGCAATGCCTAATGCCCCGACCGCTTCAAATTTTTGGTGTCCGTAGGGATGATCGCGATCGGGATGGGGCGACGACATTTGACTGGTAAACAATCCCAACACATTATTAGCACTATCGGTCACACTATGGAGCGCATCTGCCATCAAGCTTAGGGACCCTGTGAGCCAACCGATGCCTGCCTTCAACGCCATCACTAGCAGATTGAGCAGCAGGGTAATCACTAGCACCTGTCGGACTTTTGCCCGATTATCAATGATCATCCGCTCTCCCTAACCCACGTAAAACACCTCAGTTCCTCAGTGTACTGGGTTCTTTTCTAAATTCTTGTTGCACTTGGTTAAGGACGATCGTGCCTGTCCCCATTGCCTGTAACAATAGACTACTGATCGTTATCTATAGTCATCAATGTCCCAGCCTCACTTAACGCTGAATCTGGTTGAAGGCTCGGTGTCCTGCCAATTCACGGCTCAAGCTGCCCAAAATTTGCAGGCAGAACTGGCGAATTTGCTGGAACGCTTGAAGGCTACCGCAACCAAGGCTGTTCCAGGTGGACGAGCCACCCCCCAGCCTCCAATGGAATATCGCTATACCGGTGATATTTTTCTCGAAATTTTTTGCAATCCCAATATTTGGTCGTCTCCCTTTGCCGCTAAAGTACTGATTACCTTAAGAGACGATCGCATCCGCTTAACGACCGAAGCAGAACTCAGCCGGTTAATCGAGGATGTCAATCAATATTTGGAGCAAGTCAGCTAATTCGCCAGCTTCTCCGTCAGAACGCCTGATCCATGCAGTAAAATCAAGGCAATTTGAACATTGTCAGGACCGATAGATCGATCGCCGAGGAGCCTTGATCGTATGAATTCCGATAATCTGTCTCAGCTCATGCAAAAAAGCCTACGAGTTGCTTTAGGCGCAACCGCTTCCTTGGTTGAGGTACTGCAAGATCCGCACAAGCGGGAAGAGAACCTATTAAAGTTGCGGCAAGAGTGGAGTCAGTTATCTGAAGAATGGGCACAGAAAGGTGAAGTTACCGAGCAGGAGGCTCGAAATTTCATGGAAAGCTTGCTGAATAAGCAGACCCAACGCAGTTCCGGTAGCACTGAAAGCACTCCTAGCTCCCCGGCGACTTCTAGCCCCTCTGCTCCTCCTGATGTTCAGGTTGAGTTACAAGAACTAACTGCTCAGATTGCGGCAATCCGGGCGGAACTAGAAAATCTGCGTAACCAGGAGTAATTGGTTGCGATACTCACAAAACCATTACAACCGTAGCCAGCCCAACCTTCGTGACGCTTTCGATCGCCGATTGCGTTCTATGGGATCAGGGTACTGATGGGAATGGGTTGGGCGATGGGAGCTAGTCGTTTTCCCACTCTTCTCGACCTAACAGATCCCCAATGCGATCGCGTAACAGAAAACTGCAACGCTCTAACTCACACTCCACCCATTCCCATTCGCGAGCCGGGATGTATTGGCAAAGAATGTAGATCGGTTGTTGACGGCTAATTAGCCCCTGTTGAACGAGTTCACGGGCTTCATCTTGAATAACATCCAACGAATACTGAACTGACTGAAGCATAATCACCCTTAGTACAGCGTGTGACGGAACGGTTCGGCTAAGATGCCGATCGGGCTAATGGGATAATTGCAGACTGATTTGATTGCAGGTTAAATAAAGAATTTGTTTCAGACTCTGTCAGTGGGATTTGAACCAATAAATCTGTAGTCCCATATACTGATGTGATCGTATTTTCACGCTAAACACCCTTCGATTATATTAAGAACAATTGCGAAAGTCACTAAACCTTGACGATTATCTGCTCTAATTTCGCACTTCTGCTGACAATTGCGGTCAAATTTGGAAAAATTTAAGTTTTTTGCGATCCCTCAGTTATTTTTTGTAAACGTTGTTGAGTCAGTTCTCCAGCCAGTTCTAGCGCAGCTCGCATACTGGCAGCATCCGCGATTCCTCGTCCGGCAATGTCAAACGCCGTGCCATGATCCGGAGAAGTACGAATGAAAGGTAAGCCGATGGATGTATTGACGGCTCGATCGAACGCCATTAGCTTAACTGGAATTAATCCCTGGTCGTGATAAAGCGCTAGATAAGCATCGTGAGCTGTAGTTCCCGGTCTAGAGCCATACCAAGCCTGTCCTGGTTTGACCCAAAGTGTATCGGGAGGAATCAGTCCATCTAGTTGCACATGGGGTAAGCGGCGACGAGCGGATTCTAGCCAGGGCAGCAAGTCATCCTGTTCTTCGTGTCCGAGTTGTCCCTGTTCGCCACTGTGGGGATTGAGTCCAGCGATCGCAATGCGGGGGGTAGTCAGCCCAAAATCTTGACGGAGACAGTCCACTAACAGATCCAACTTGCGGTTGAGCAATTCCGGAGTCAGGGCATCGGCTACCTGCCGTAACGGAATATGGGTAGTAGCCAGCAAGGTGCGTAATGTCCAGCCAGTATGGGGCGATCGCGCCACAAACAACATGCCGAATCGCTCCACTCCTGACATTTCTGCCAGCAGTTCCGTTTGTCCTGGATAGTCATGTCCTGCCGCTTTCCAAGCCGATTTTGCGATCGGGGCAGTGACAATTCCTTGCACACCTCCAGCTAGCGCTTGGGCGATCGCAGTTTCTAAATACCGGAAACTAGCGGCTCCACTAGCCGCATTGCCTTGTCCTGGATTAATTTGTTGGATGATTTCTGGCTCTAAAGGAATGTCTAGGATCGTTAATTGCTCTGGATTTGCCAGTTGAATATCGGGAACGACCCGCCGCAACTGCCGATAGGTTTGCTCTAATAGCGATCGTGTGCCAACGACCGTAATCTCCCATTGTTGACTGCTCTGGGGATCTGCCAATGCTTTTAACACCACTTCGGATCCAATCCCTGCCGGATCACCTAACGTGACTGCCAACCGAGGACGGGAGGATGGCTTGCGATTTAGATTCATGCGTCATGCTGCCAATTGCCAGACGATCGAGTATAGCGAAGCAGCTTCTCCAACGACCAGTCTTACGTTGGTCGATTGGGCGCGGCTAGATTCCGGAACTGCGTAAATTGTGATTCAAACAATAGCTTGACTGTCCCCGTAGGTCCATTTCGGTGTTTGGTTAGAATCACTTCGGCAATGCCGCGATCGGGAGTATCCGGATTGTAGTACTCGTCCCGATACAACATCATGATCAAGTCTGCATCCTGCTCGATCGCTCCGGATTCGCGAAGATCAGACATCATTGGGCGTTTGTTGGTACGGGACTCAACGCTCCGGCTTAACTGGGAGAGAGCAATCACTGGAACAGCCAGTTCCCTGGCTAACCCTTTCAGCGATCGGGTAATTTTCGACAATTCTTGTACGCGGTTGTCGCTACCACCTTCCATTAATTGTAAGTAGTCCAATAAGATTAATCCGAGTGCGCCCCCCTGTTCTGCCTGGAGCCGTCGCGCTTTGGAGCGCATCTCGTTGACACTAATATTTGGCGTGTCATCAATAAAAATTGGAATTTGTGACAACGTACTAATTGCATGACCCAACGGTTCCCATTCCTGCTGGCTGACCCGTCCTGCCCGCAATCGCCCACTCTCGATCCGAACTTCACTGGCTAACAGGCGTTGAACTAATTGCTCCTTGGACATTTCTAAGCTATAGATTGCCACGGGTAGCTTATGAAAGGCCGCAATGTTCCGAGCAATGTTCATGACGAAGCTGGTTTTTCCCATTGACGGTCTGCCAGCAACGATGATTAAATCCGATCGCTGGAAGCCTTGGGTCATTGCATCCAGATCATAAAAACCGCAGGATAGTCCTGGTAACACCATGCCCAGAGAGCGGCTTTCAATATCTGAGAAGGTATGGGTGAGAATATCGGAGGCGGCCATCAACCCTTGTTGCGGGCGATCCTGGGTGACATTAAATACTTTTTGTTCTGACTGATCGAGGATGTCTTCTAAATCTTTGTTGGTGTCATAGCCAAGATGGGAAATTTCACTACCGGCTTGAATTAGCTTCCGGCGCATGTATTTTTCCATCACCAAATTGGCATAGCGATCGATATTGACGGCACTGACTGTGCGATCGATCAACTGCACCAATTTACTCTGCCCACCCACTTTATCTAAGAGTTCGCGATCGCGCAGCCAAGCCGTGATGCTCATTAAGTCCGTGGGACTACCCTGGCTTTGCAGTTGGATCGCGGCTCGATAGATTTCTTGATGGGCGCTCAGATAAAATGCCTCCGGGCGCATTAAATCAGCGACCCGGTTAATTGCCTCTGGATCGAGTAGGATTCCTCCCAGAATAGCTTCTTCAGCTTCAATGTTTTGGGGAGGGAGGCGATCTTGATAGACCTGAAAGTTAAGTTCCTGAACCATGACACGCTGCTAAAGAAGGGCTGGGACGGGGAATCGAGGGGACTTTGCCACAGGTACTCTGAATTGAATCCCCACACTATACCGTTAGTTATTCTAGACTTAACCAGATTTAGTGTTGTTGTAGATTTTTTAGCATAACTAAACACTAGTCATAAAAACTCTAGTCGTTAATCGCCATAATGCTTATTGTTAAGGTATTGAAGTTTTTGGTACCTGTGTACTACTCTAGCAAGTAGCTAGGTGTTTCACCATACATTAATTAGTTTTGATCATAAAAAGAGAGACACGAAACTTCGTGTCTCTCTAGTTGGGTTGTCTGTGTTATGCCGTACTAGCTCTGATGTTATGCAGACACAACATGAATTTCTAAGCTAGCCGTCACTTCAGGGTGCAGCTTGATGTCAGCTCTATACGTGCCTAGCTTGTGAATTTCTGGCAACGTAATCGTCCGCCGATCGACTTCCTGCTTGGTCATGGACAGGATAGCATCGGCAACTTCCTGATTAGTGACTGTACCGAAGATGGCTTCCTTCTCACCGACTTGCTTGGCGATCGAGAGGCTACCAATCCCTTCTAGGGCTTTCTTCGTCACTTCAGCTTGTTGCTTCAGTTCTAATAACCGTTGGCGTTCCAGTTCCCGCCGCCGCTCGACTTGCCGCAGAATGCCAGGATTTGTGTGAACTGCCAACCCTTGCGGCAGTAGATAGTTCCGAGCATAACCAGGGGCTACCTCGACTAGATCCCCAGCTTTACCTAGCTTGTTAACATCCCGGTTAAGAACTAATTGCACACGCTTAGCCATACGCTTCCCGACAATCTCATGAGGTGATATTAAATCCGTTGGCTAACAGATCGATAGCCGCCAGAGGACTTCAACGGGTCAATAAAGACCGATGGGCAGTATAGGATTTGAACCTATGGCATCCTGCTTGTAAGGCAGGCGCTCTACCGCTGAGCTAACCGCCCGTGAAAAACGTGTTTTGCACACGGTTATTAAATATAGCAGACCTTTTTTGATTTCGCTAGGCTTCTGGAAAAAAATCTTGTAAGTTAGTGGTCAGAGCCGATCGCAAATCTGCCTCATTTCCCCTATCCGTCGGATTTCCACCATTATGCCTTCCGGTCGCACCCATGACCGTATTACTCTCTGGAGCTTGCCCCTCATCGCCACGATCGCGTTTGAGCGGACTCGCAGTGGCGGCTTAACGTTGCTGGTAGCGGGGGGCTTCTTATTCAGTGGATTAATGTTTGGTCCTGATCTAGACATTCATTCCCGGCAATATTTACGGTGGGGCTGGCTCCGGTGGATCTGGCTACCCTATCGGCGGAGTATGCGGCATCGATCGTTCTGGTCGCATGGACCCATCGTCGGTACGATCGTCCGGGTGGTCTATTTGGGCTGTTGGCTGCTGATTTTTGTGGGCTTAGCAATTGTGCTGAGTGCAATCGTCTGCCAACTGGCAGGTCTTTTGGATCAGTGGTACGACCTGATGCAGCAGGTTATCAGAAGTGGTGAGGGTGGAATTGGGCAATTATTCCAACACTATGCACTGGAATTGATTGCCTTAGTGATTGGGTTGGAACTGGGAGCGCTGAGCCATAGTGTGAGTGATTGGTGTGGCTCCCGGTATCGCCGCTGGCGGAATCGTTATTTTCCTAAGCAGAAGGGCGATCGTTCTGCTGCTTCGTCACCAGCTTCACATCCTGTAGTGGAACTGCCAACCTTACCAGATCCTCTACCACCAGACTCGCAATCGTAGCCAGGCTGATAGCGACAACATATTTATTCCCTTAATTTGGTAAACGTTGGATATGGTGAACTTGGAAAATCTGGAGTCCCACGCCGCTATTCTGGAAGCCGTACAACGACTGGTCGAGGTCGTTGCCCAGTTACGATCGCCGCAGGGTGGTTGTCCCTGGGATTTGGCACAAACCCCGCAAAGCCTAATTCCTTACGTAATTGAGGAAGCCTATGAAACCGTTGATGCGATTCAAACGGGAAATGCTCAAGCGATCTGTGAAGAATTGGGGGATTTACTGCTACAGGTCGTGCTGCAAGCTCAAATTGCCAGTGAAACGGAGCAGTTTACTCTAGCGGAAGTGGCGCAGCAAATTAGTGATAAATTGGTGCGGCGACATCCCCATGTATTCGACGATCTAGAAGTCGAGAGCATGGACGAGCTACACCGCAATTGGGAGCAGATTAAAGCGGTAGAAAAGGGAGAAGACCCACATGCCGTCAAACCCTTGAGTCAGACATTACACCGCTATGCCCGATCGCTGCCCCCGTTAATGGCCAGTATGAAAGTTTCCCAAAAAGCGGCAGCCGCTGGACTGGAATGGGCATCGATCGCGGGGGTGTGGGACAAATTCCACGAAGAACTGGAGGAATTTCGGGAGGCGTTAGCTGGGGAGGACAAAGCCCATCAGCAAGCCGAGTTAGGAGATTTGCTGTTTAGTCTAGTGCAGTTAGCCCGCTGGCATGAGCTTGATCCGAGTGAAGCGATTCAAGGCACCAATCGGCGGCTAATTCAACGGGTGGAATTGATGGAACAGGTGATCGATCGTCCGCTATCGGACTACTCGATTGAGCAGCTAGACCAATTGTGGGAACAGGCAAAAGCGAAACTGAAAGGACAGTAACTCTATGCCTGCAAAACAACGTTTAGATACTTTACTAGTGGAGCTTAACCTCTGTGAAACCCGACAGCAGGCACAACGGCTGATTCGAGCGGGTGAAGTAATGGTCAATCAGCAGGTAATTGATAAACCTGGAACCGAGGTGAACGTGGCGGCTCAGGTGCAGGTGCGGCAACGATCTCCGTATGTCTCGCGCGGTGGCGAGAAATTAGCCAAGGCGATCGCGGAATTTGCGATTCCGGTAGAGGGTCGGATTTGTTTAGATGGTGGCATTTCCACGGGGGGCTTCACCGATTGCTTATTACAGTCCGGCGCGATCCATGTTTATGGCATTGATGTCGGCTATGGGCAGGTAGCCTGGGGCTTGCGCCAAGATCCGCGAGTCACGTTACGGGAGCGCACGAATTTTCGGCATTTGACGGCTACTGACCTGTATGGTGACGATCGCCCTTGGGCAGATTTAGGCGTGATGGATGTGTCATTTATTTCGCTGACCAAAGTATTACCAGCTCTGTGGCAACTGTTGCGTTCACCCAGAGAAGTTGTCTTGTTGGTGAAACCACAGTTTGAAGTGGGGCGTGATCGTGTCGGTAAGCATGGCGTAGTGCGGGATCCGAGAGATCAAGCGATCGCCATCCAGCAGGTTTTGCAAGCAGCGGAGGCACTGGGTTGGCAGTACCAGGGGCTGACTTGGTCGCCCTTACAGGGACCTGCCGGAAATATTGAGTATTTACTATGGTTAAAGGATCAGGGTAGTCCTGACCCAACTACTCCTGCCTTGGACGCCCTGATCCAGGTAGCTCAAACTGCCCAGCAAGCGTTGAAGTAGATTGGGCTAATTCTCGTCCTGAACCACGGCTTGGAATCGAGGATCGGTACGGATTCGGTTAAAGTTAGGGTCGGTATTTGCCATTAAGCGGCAGAGATAGGGACTGAAATCGATCGCCCGCTTTAGATAATCTACAGCTTTTTCAATATGTTCTTGGAGAGCATAGCAACAGGCAATGCCATACCAGGAATTCGCATTTCGGGGTTTAACTTGCAGCGCTTTCTCAAAACTGGCAAGAGAGTCAGCAAACTGTCCCAGTTTTGCCAGTACCATGCCCCGATAGTTCCAGGCATAGTGGCATCTAGGGTTAATAATTAGGGCATTATCCAGGCTACAAAGGGCTTCTTTATAGCGATTAAGACAACTTTGAGCGACGGCTTTGTTGTACCAGGCTTTGTAGCTGTCAGATTTAAGTTCCAATACTTTGTCAAAACTGGCGATCGCTTCCTTATATCGACACAAGCTCATCAACGCCTTGCCATGATTCTGCCATGCCCGGTAGTCATCCGGCTGGAGCTTCATTGCCCGATCGAAGCTAGACAATGCTTCCTCGTAACGAGTGAGTTTGGCGAGGGCAATCCCTTTACCTTGCCAAGCTGGAGCGAATTTGGGCTGAATTGCCAGTGATCGCTCAAAGCTCTTGACGGCATCTTCATACTGCCCTGAGCCTTCTAAGGCATAGCCGCGACAACTCCAGGCTTTGTAATCATCGGGCTGCACAGCAAGAACACGATCATACTTAGTGACAGCCCGCTCGTAATGACCCAGTTCCCGGAGAACATGCCCTTGACTGTAAAGAATTTGCGAGTCTTCAGTCTGGTTCATAGCAATGCTCAAAGTGACGATGTCTAGGAGGAGGAAATTGAAAGTATTATGCCCTGTTTCTGGGATGAAGCAGGCAAATCCAGCGGTTACGGCTGTGGGGAGGGTGGGGCATCGGTTGGGGCAGTAGGAGCCAATGTTGAACGCTCCAAGGCTTTTTGTTGTACATCTTTTGCGGTCGATCGAGCTTTGCTAACGGGAGTGGTTACGGCTGGAGGCGCCTCGCTCTTTGGGGAGGAAGAGCTGGGTGAACGTGGAGCTGTGGCGACACATCCCAGCATCAGGCTTAGTCCTCCAAGGATGAAACAAGCAGGGAGGAGTTTAACCATAACGTCAACTCTAAATGGTGAATATCGCCTAGCTTAACTCAGTCATTTGGCGGAATGACAATCTTGCAATTCTTAGATAACAAGGTTGAAACCAAAATGCTAATAGCAAACTGCCATTAGCATTTGTGATGGAGTGGAACTATTGTGTGGCAGAGTTAGCCGTTAATTAAGGCAAGGAATCGTTCGTCGCTCCGTAGACCATCAAAATCAGAGTTGGTTTTAGCAATTTCGCGATACTCCTGCGGATTCAGTTCTACGGCTCGTTGCAGGTTGCTAAAGGCGAGATCATAGTTGCCCTGTAAGGCATGACAACAGGCTTTGTTATAAAGGGTGTTGGGAGCATCAGGTTTGAGTTCTAAGGCTTTGTCGTAGCTAGCGATCGCTTCCTCGAGTTGCCCTAGGTGGTACAGGGCATTACCCCGGTTACTCCAAGCTTCCTCAAAATCTGGCTTAAATTCCAAGGCTTTGTCGTAACTGGCAACGACATGCTCTAACTTGCCTAGCTGCCGCATGGCTAGCGCTCGGTTGTACCAAGCCCAGTAATAATCAGGTTTGAACTCGATCGCCCGATCATAACTATTGACGGCTTCTTCATAGCGTCCTAGATTCCGCAGGGAAATGCCCCGGTTGTACCAAGCCCACTGATAGTTCGGTCTAAATTTAATCGCTTGATCATAGCTGACGATCGCTTCCTCGTAGCGTTGCAGATCGTCCAAGGCGCTACCCCGATTATTCCAGGCTTCTGGAAATCCAGGTTCATAGGCGAGTGCTTCGTCATAGCTGGCGATGGCTTCTTCATACCGACCCAGATGATAGAAGGCATTGCCCCGGTTATACCAAGTATCTGGATAGTCCGGTTGTAGCTCTAGCACCCGATCATAGGTAGCGATCGCCGCTTCGTAGTCTTTTTGTTTATTCAGGTAAAGCCCTTTCTGAAACAAGAAGATGACTTCAATGTCTTGAACGTGGCTCATAACCTCTCCTGTAGGAATACGGGTGTAGGGTGTGGGATGAAGGACGAATCGTGTATGGTGCAAACCGTCATCCAGGTATAGGAGATGACAGTTTTCTGTAGCTATGTATTAAAGGTGCCCAGTAGGGATGAGAGATGAACAGATAAGGACAAAGATTTGTCGAAGCACCATAGAGTTAAGGAAAACCTGGCAGCCAGGGGCGGGGAATGACCAAAATGAACCATGTCTGTTAGTGATCTTTATGGAGTAATGTGCGGAAGGATTGAGATTCTAGGAGTTGATGAAAGTCGGCATCAATCTTGGCTAATGCTCGGTATAAGCTGGGATTGAGTTTAATCGCGCGTTGTAGGTAACTTAGTGCCAAGTCAGAGTCGTTTTGTAAGGCATAACAACGAGCTTTGTGGTACCAGGCATCTGGGTTATTTGGCTTGCATACCAAAGATTGGTCGAAGCTGGCGATCGCCTCTTTAAAACATCCCAACTTCCTCAATACTGTGCCTCGGCAGTTCCAAATGTAGTAGCAGTCAGGCTTTAAGGTGATCGCGTGATTTAGGCTCGTCAACGCCTCTTCCAAGTGACCGAGATTGGATAACATGCGGCTGCGATGATACCAGGCTTTATAGTGGTTAGGAGTTAAATCAATCACGCGATTAAAGCTGTCCAATGCTTCGGGATACCGTTGCAAATGTACCAGGGCATTCCCTCGGTTGTACCAGGCTTTGGCATCTCGCGAGTTCAGCTTTAAGGTACGGTCGAAACTAGCCAGAGCTGGTTCATATTGCCCTAGGCTTGCCAAACTAATCCCCTGCCCATGCCATGCTAAGGCAAATTCTGGATTCACTTTCAGTGCCTGAGCAAAGCTGGCGAGAGCTTCCTGATGATGACCCAGGTGTGCTAGTGCATAACCACGATAATTCCAAACCTCATATAGATCAGGTTGCACGGCTAGGAGCTTATCGTAGCGAACGATCGCCCCTTCATAGTGACCAATTCCATATAGTGTATTACCGTGACTATACCAGGTTACTGGATCAGGTGTTGCCAGATCATGCTCCATAGCTAACTCAAGCGCAGGACTTTCCTATTCTTAGAGTTACCGAAAGATTATGAGAACTATCTAAAGATGTTTAAGGCTTTTGTGAATCCTTGACTGGGAAAATTTGGTTAGGCTCTATGGATCATCTGTACATGTACTGCTGTTTAACTGAGTGTCATCGGTTCAGAATTGCCTTCACATAAGGTCAGTGCTAGATTGCGGCGACTGATGGCATCGGGTGAGTCAGGTTTAAGCTGAAGGGCGCGATCGTAGCTGGCAACGGCGGCTTCATAGCGACCCATGTGGCTTAGGGTGATGCCACGGCTATACCAGGCTGGAAAAAAGTCGGGGCTGATCTTCAACGCTCGATCGTAACTGCCGATCGCCGCTTCGTTTTGCCCTAAATGCCCAAGCGCACTGCCATGTCCATACCAAGCTTCGTATAAGTCAGGTTGGTACTGCACCGCTTTTTCATAACTAATAATCGCCTCCGCATACATCCCCAATTTACGAAACGCTGTGCCTCGACTACTCCAGGCCTTAGCAAAGGCGGGATTTAAGTGAATGGCTTGGTCGTAACTCGCGATCGCGGCTTCATAGCGACCGGATTTATAGAGGGTACTGCCCCAGTTGTACCAAGCTTCTTGCAGATCAGGTTTAAGTTCTAATGCCTTGCTATAGCTGGCGATCGCATCATCATACCGACCTAAGGCATCCAGCGCTTTGCCCCGGTTATACCAGGCTTCGTATAAGTTCGGATTGAGTCGAACTGTCTCGCTGTAACTGATCGTGGCTTCTTCGTAGCGGGCTAAGCGATACAGGACATTGCCCCGGTTGTACCAGACCCCATACCAGTCTGGTCGAATGGTTAATACTCGTTCGTAACTATTGAGCGCTTCCAGATACCGTCGCAGCTGAAACAAAGCATTGGCGCGGTTATACCAGGCATTAGAGTAGTGGGGACGAAACCCGATCGCTCGGTCATAGCTGGCAATGCCTTCTTCATAGCGCCCGAGCTTACAGAGGGCAATTCCCCGGTTGTACCAGGATTTGGCATAGTCGGGGACGAGTTCCAAGGCTTTGTCATAGCTTTCCAGCGCGGCTTCATAACAACCACATTTGTCAAGCGCGTTACCCCGGTTATACCAGGCTTGGTAAAAGTCGGGCTTGTATTGGAGGGCTTTGTCATAGCTGGCGATCGCCGCTTCATAACTGCCTAAACTGAACAATGCCATCCCACGATTATTCAGGGCTTCTGGATAAATGGGGTGAAGGTCTAAGGTCTGGCTCAGACTCGCCACGGCCTCTTCAAATCGTCCCAATTCATATAAAGCAATGCCACGGCAGTACCAGATTTGATGCCAGTGTGGACATAGGCGCAGGGCCCGATCCAAGCTGATGACAGCTTCTTCAAAGGCACCAGCCTGACTCAACTGCCATCCCTGTTGGAGGAAGAACTCTGCTTCTGAGTCTGGACTATAGGACATGATGATTGAGAATTGAGGGAGCTTGTAGTTTGAAGATACTCAATAACCTGTCTAGAGCCACAGATTTGTCAAGAATATAGAGGTGATAACTCAGCCCAATCGCCACGATCGCAGACGGTTGGCTCATAAAGTTAGGGAAGTTGGCTCTTGTTTTTCCGATTGTGCGGCATTTGGACTATAAAGAAATATGTATCCTTTCGTTGAAACTGTGCCAACAGCAACCCCTATGTATAAAAAAATATAAATTGCTCTAACCTAATG
>VRZD01000018.1 GCA_016743235.1 Pantanalinema sp. GBBB05
CGTCGGCTGAAGATTTCGGGGGCACGGTGGAAGACGGAGCATGTTCCAACCGTTCTAGCTCATCGTTGTGCTTATCTCAACAACCAGTTGTAATCTATTTTCCTCTCAAGGAGGTGACACGCACCCGAGTGATAGCTGTGTGTAAAATTGTAGATATAATAATTTTTTGTACCAGGAAATAAGATAGAAAGAAGATCAGCCGCAATATATGTTGCATTTTTGTGCGATCGGATGTCGAAGTATAGGTACTTAAATTCTATGTTTAACGTAAAGCTGCGATTTTTAAAATTTCTAGCATTGTTTCTAGTTATTTGCATTACCTTCTTCACAGCATATATTGCAAATTCTCAACAGCTTCCTTTCGATGAAAATCAATTTAGAACATCTGCTAAAGAGATCTACAAGTCTGAATTAGCAAGCGAGCTACTTATAGAGACAGGAATAGCAAAAAGATACAATATGCATTTTGACCACTTGATGGGCGTGTTAATCGGCAATGGCAAGGATTCTAAGCTTTATACAAGATTTAGAGGCATGTTTGTACGAGAAATTGGCTGGGAACACTTCAAAGATGCCTATGCAGCAAGATTAGCAGCCGATTTTTCGGAGGATGAATTAAAGGAACTGTTAGCTTTGTCAAAGCAACCTGTAATGAAAAAGTTGTTGCAGTCTGAATTCAACGCATATATAGATACATCTGAACAAAGGTTCAGGATGGGATTTGAATTGTGGAACAACTATAATATGGGGAGAATAAGCTTACCACCAGACTAGACCCAAAACCATATTCCGAAGGAATATAACAAATCATTGGAGCAGACAGTATTGGGATGTTTTGGTATTGGTTTGGAGGGGGATTTATTGCCGCTCAATTCAGTCGTTAGCTCTCTTAACCAAGTCTCAATAATGTCATCTAGCCTGATCAGAGGAGGATGCCACGTTCAAGCCGCGATCGCTGAAGTCGGCGGTATCCCTCATGGGCAACGGACGATTACTGAAGTTAGGGTAGCAGGCGTCAACTTGATGGGCACGTTTCACAATCCAGCCAAAGAACCGATTCACGAACCTGAGCTGTCTAAAAACTCGGTGTGGATCGGATAGGTGAGTCGTGGGTAGCTGTTGCCCCATGTGTTTGAGCACCAGACCTAGGGGAATATTAATTTCATCTTGCAACTGGAGGAAACGGGTAAAAATCGGACCATAGGCAGCCATCAGGGAACCCACTCCACCCCGCGCCTGCCCCCAAGCCATGAAATAGAGTCCCTTGTAGTCCTCTAAAAATGACCCACCATAGCAGTTAACGATCGAACCTTCCACGCGCTGGAGTTCTGGTGGTAGAAATGGATACGCCACATAGAAACCTGTAGCACAAATAATTAAGTCAAATTCCTCCCGAGTGCGATCGGTGAATTCAACTTGTTTGCCCTCTAAGCGCAGGACACCTGGTTTTGGTGTGATCCGACCATGCTTGATATAGTAAGGCACTTCATTGTTTAAAGTGGGATGTTTAGTCAAAATTCGGTGTTTCGGTTTAGGCAGTCCGTAATTTTCTAGCTTGCCAAAGGTGAGATAACTAATGCCAGATACTAGCCACCGTTGAACCCACTCTGGCATCCAGCCTTGAATCAAATCGGTCACTGGAATTCCAGCAAACGCTTTGGGAATAAACCAAACGGAATCACGCATACTTAAGACAGACTTTGCTCCCACACGTGCCGCTTCTGAAGCAATATCACAGGCTGAGTTGCCGCCCCCAATGACCAGTACCCGTTTACCTCGCAGTTGATCTGGGTGCTTGTAATCTTTGGAATGAATGATTGTGCCGTCAAACTCTCCAGAAAATTGGGGAAACCGTTTGCACCAGTGATGACCATTGCACAGCAAAACTCCTTTATAAATTCGTTGCTCTCCTGTCGCCAAGGTGACTTCCCAAAGGTTATTTTCAATGGGATGAATATAGGTGACAGTACAATTGAGTTCAATAGATTTGAGCAAATCAAACTGATTCGCAAACGCATTGAGATAATCCCGCATATGTTTAGCACTGGGAAAATCGGGATAATCATCTGGCATCGGAAAGTGAGTGAATTGGGTGACTTTACGCGATGAAATGATATGCGCCGTTTCATAGACTCCGTGATACCAGTTGCCACCAATCTGATCACTGGCATCGACCTGATCGTAGGGAATGTTTGCAGCTTGCAATGCCTGTGCCATGCCCAGACCCACAAAGCCAGCTCCAATAATTAACTGCTTATGGCAGGTGTCAGCTGATGCCGGATTAAGTGGAGGATTATGAGAGTTGCTTCCGTTCATTGTTTAATCTTTTGCTTAAAACTGTACCCAGCCAGGTTAGCAACTGGGGAAAAAAGCGTTTCACTAAGTGAATGATTTGTGCTGGGCGATCGGGGAAAACGTGCAGTTTGTTCTGCTCAATTCCCCGAATCGTCACGGCGATCACCTGCGCTGGGTCGGTTGCCAGATGGTCGGGAAATCCCTGGTAATTCTGGGCTAGAGTGCCATAGCCTGGCGATCGCAAAATAGGGGTGCGGCTAAAAAAGGGATAAACGGCTGTCACCTGAACACCGTAGTGCTTGACTTCATCAAATAAGCCTTCGCTGAAGCCCCGTAAGCCAAATTTACTGGCAGCATAGTGAGCCATCCCTGCCTGAGCACACCAACCTGCCAGTGATGAAATATTGACAATATGCCCCTGACGACGGGCAATCATGTCAGCCGCAAATAACGTACTTAACCGCATTGCTGCCAGTAAGTTGACCTGCATCAGCCGTTCCCATTGCTCAACCGGAACCTCATCCATCCTACCGAATAGACCAATACCAGCGTTATTGATCAAGATATCCACTGGAATGCTGATCGCGTTCACTTGTTGGTACAACGCTGCACTGCCTGCCGGATCTGCTAAATCAGCAGGAATGCAAGCCAGAATCTCACCTGTTGTAATCTCACGCTGGACGCTCTCTGACCATGCCGTTAGCGCTGTTTGATCTAAGTCTGTCAGAATTAAGCGGCTACCTGCCCTCAGGAGCTGGCGCGTCAGTTCCTGCCCAAAGCCACCAGTTGTACCCGTGATGAGTATAACGGCCTGATCTAACTTGGTCATCTTCATCCACCTCACTGCTCGGGCTGATAAGGTTATGTTTGGCAAACGTCCCATCATGTCATACATAGTAGTGGCGCGATCGCTCAAGTCAGGGTCAAGGCACAAGCCAAAATCGATTTACCCATCGGTTGCAAGGATGCTTTTCGCTGATGATTCTGGTACAACTAAACGAATAGAAATTTTCTCACTCGCAAAATTCGGGGCTGACTATGAGCTATCGCATGAATCGCCGGGCTTACGCCGAAACTTTTGGTCCAACGGTCGGCGATCGAGTGCGGCTAGCAGACACCGAATTAATCATCGAAGTCGAACAGGATTACACGACTTACGGCGATGAGGTGAAATTTGGCGGTGGCAAAGTGATTCGGGATGGCATGGGGCAATCCCCGATCACTAATGCAGATGGCGCTGTCGATGCTGTGATCACTAATGCCCTAATCCTGGATTGGTGGGGCATTGTCAAAGCCGACATTGGCATTAAGGATGGCAAAATTCACGCGATTGGCAAAGCTGGCAATCCCTATATTCAAGACAATGTGACGATCGTGATTGGACCTGGAACCGAAGCGATCGCCGGAGAAGGCATGATCGTTACGGCAGGTGGGATTGATTCGCACATTCACTTCATCTGTCCCCAACAAATTGAAGTCGCGATCGCGGCTGGAATTACCACGATGATTGGCGGGGGGACAGGTCCCGCCGCTGGGACAAATGCTACTACCTGCACACCCGGTCCCTGGAATCTCTACCGCATGTTACAGGCTGCTGATGCCTTTCCCATGAATCTCGGCTTTTTAGGCAAAGGCAATAGTGCCAAACCAGAGGCTCTGCGGGAACAAATTGAAGCCGGAGCGATGGGATTAAAACTCCATGAAGATTGGGGTACTACACCTGCCACGATCGATACCTGCCTCAGTGTGGCGGATGACTATGATGTGCAGGTTGCCATCCATACCGATACCTTAAATGAAGCGGGATTTGTGGAAGCGACGATCGCCGCGTTCAAACATCGCGCCATTCATACCTATCACACCGAAGGCGCGGGAGGGGGTCATGCACCGGACATTATTAAAGTTTGTGGTCAGACCAATGTTTTACCATCCTCCACTAATCCTACTCGCCCCTACACAGTCAACACGCTAGATGAACACCTGGATATGCTGATGGTTTGCCATCACCTCGATCCGAGCATCCCCGAAGATGTCGCCTTTGCCGAATCCCGGATTCGTCGCGAAACGATCGCCGCTGAGGATATCCTGCATGACCTGGGCGCTTTCAGCATGATCTCATCCGATTCCCAGGCAATGGGTCGGATCGGTGAGGTAATCATTCGCACCTGGCAAACCGGACACAAGATGAAAGTGCAACGGGGGGCGTTAGCACCAGACAGCGATCGCCATGATAATTTCCGGGCGAAACGCTATGTGGCAAAGTACACCATCAATCCGGCAATTACCCACGGCATTGCTAACTATGTCGGCTCGATCGAAGTCGGCAAACTCGCGGATCTCTGTCTCTGGAAACCCGCTTTATTCGGCGTGAAACCCGAATTAGTCCTGAAAGGTGGCATGATTGCCTGGGCGCAAATGGGCGATGCCAACGCTAGCATTCCCACACCCCAACCCGTTCATATGCGACCAATGTTTGCCAGTTACGGTGGTGCCCGCACGGCAACCTCCCTCACCTTTATGTCTCAAGCGGCTTTAAATCAGGGCATTCCCGATCGCTTAAACCTGCAAAAAACCGCCGTTGCCGTGGCTAATACTCGCCAAATTACCAAACGGGATCTGAAACTAAATGATGCCTTACCTACGATCGAGGTAGACCCCGAAACCTACGAAGTTCGCGCCGATGGTCAACTCCTTACCTGCGAACCTGCTACCGTCCTGCCGATGGCTCAACGCTATTTCTTGTTCTAGTTTCTTGGACTAAGACAGTAACCTGACGAAGCGATCTTGCATTTACTCGTCTGTCTGGCTTAGGCGGCGAAGATTGAGAACATCGCTGAGCTTTTTGATTTGGGCGAAGGTGCGTTCGAGTTGTTCGTGATCGCGGATGTCGATGCCTAAATCGATAATGGCGGTTTGGTCGGGGAAGGTTTTTACCTGGGCATTACGGACGTTGATCGTATTGTCAGTCAGGCGGGACAGGATATCTTTCAATACACCGACCCGATCGATCACCTCAATCTGAATATCGACTGGATAGGTTTGAGGACGACCACATTCCTCATTCATCACATTCCAGGTCACAGGCACCAAGCGATCGCCAGGAACCTGCTCTACATTCGCACACCCCTGACGATGAATAGAAATGCCACGACTACCTCGGGTCACCACGCCTAAAATAGCTTCACCCGGAACCGGAGTACAACATCCGGCTAAATGATAGAGCAGTCCCTCAACTCCACAAATGGGGGATTTGTTACCGCTAGTCGGAGCTGGCAATGCTTTCGCTGGAGGAGGCAGGACAATTTCGGGATCCGCCGCGATCGGTTGTTGGGCTTTAACGGCTTCCCGTAAACGATTCAAGGTCAGATTTAAAGTAATTTCGCCATACCCTAAGGCAGCTAGCAAATCTTCAACACTGTGGTAGTTACATCGTTCTGCCGTCGCCAGCATGGGAGCAGACTTAAGCAAGGCTTCAAACCCGTTTTTACCGAGTTCGCGTTCCAACATATCCCGACCGCGAGCCACATTTTCTTCTCGGTGCGATCGCTTATACCACTGGCGAATTCGGTTCCGTGCCCCATTGGTAACCACAAAGTTGAGCCAATCCAGGCTAGGGTGGGAATTCTTCTGGGTCAGAATCTCTACAATGTCGCCATTTTTTAAGGCGGTATCAAGTGTGACCATGCGTCCATTCACCCGAGCACCAGCACAGTGATTACCTACTTCGGTATGAATTCGGTAAGCAAAATCTACTGGAGTCGCTCCCCGACCAAGAGATACAACGTCTCCCTGGGGTGTGAAGACATAAACTTCACTATCAAACAAGTCATCTTTGATGCTTTCTAAATATTCCTGCGCATCCTTCAGATCATTCTGCCAATCCAGCAATTGCCGCAGCCAGGTGAATTTTTCATCTGTTCCTGACATCTGGGCTGTGCTAGAACTACCAGTCTCCTTATATTTCCAGTGGGCAGCAATCCCATATTCCGCCACATGGTGCATTTCCAGAGTCCGGATTTGCACTTCCAAGGGTTTTCCAGTATTGCCAATTACTACGGTATGCAGAGATTGATAGCGATTCGGTTTAGGCAAGCCAATGTAGTCCTTAAAGCGACCAGGGATCGGACGAAACATGTCATGGACGATCGCTAACGCCCGGTAACACTCTTCATTCGTTTCGACGATGATGCGGACAGCTGCCACATCGTAAATCTCTTCATACCCTTTTTGCTGCCGTTGCATCTTTTGGTAGATGCCATACAGATGCTTGGGGCGACCACTGATATCAACGGCTTTAATCCCAATTTGCTGCAATCGCTGTCGTAGCGTCGCAACGACATTACTTAACCCAGTCTCTCGATCGCCACGTTTCTCGGAAACCAGCTCTTGAATTTCTCGGTAAGACTCGGATTCTAGATATTTGAATGCTAAGTCTTCTAATTCCCACTTAAATCGACCGATCCCCAACCGATTCGCTAATGGGGCAAAAATTTCGCGAGTTTCCAGCGCAATAATCCGCCGCTTATTATCGGCAAGATGTTCTAGGGTGCGCATGTTATGTAGACGATCGGCCAGCTTAACCACAATCACCCGAATATCTTGTGCCATCGCCAGGAACATCCGGCGGAAATTTTCGGCCTGTCGCTCAGTTTTGCTGGAGAAGTTAAACTTAGAGAGTTTGGTCACGCCTTCGACCAGCAACCGGACTTCTTTGCCAAATCGTTGTTCGAGTTCCTCCAGAGTAATCTCCGTGTCTTCGACCACATCATGCAAGAAGCCAGCAGCAACTAAGGCACTACCTCCGCCCAGATCCCGCAACAACCCTGCCACCGCCACTGGATGCATAATATAAGGTTCACCCGAGGCCCGATATTGTCCCTCGTGTAGTCGGTAGGCAAATTCAAAGGCGCGACAGATCAGGTCAGCATCAGTGCGGCTGCTTTCGGACTCAGTACATTCCTGGGATGCTTGCCGCGTAGTCAGACATTCCTGTAACCAGTCAGGAATAACAAATTGAGATGAAGAGACAGGAGCCGTGAGATTCATGCGATTACACTGATCGATCAGAAGGCTCGAACCAGCAATTAAACTGATTCAGGCTATTGAACTAGAAAACCAGGAAGGGGCAAAACCGCAAATTGGCTGATTCTGCCGCACCAGTGATATGTTATGAAGCCAATCGTGGTAAAAGCAACTTCGACTCCCAAGTTCAGGGGAGCCGGTAGGGTTACTTCGGAATCAAACGAATGGTTAGGAAAATAAGTGACTGAATCCCACTAACGGGATGCAGTGGAAACGGGTTTTATCGATTAAGGTACTAAGAGATTGCCCTAAGTGAGTGCTGCTGGAACAGAATTTGCAGATTACTCTATCGCCGTAATGCTCTAGTTAACCTACATCTTAGCAAGAGCCGCAAAAAACTTTACATCTATTCGTAATTTTGGGGCAAATACTCCGCTGAGCTTAAGCATTTGGTTTGATAGTCTATAACTCCGGATAGATCCAACATCAGAATGTTGCCATTATCACATCAATCAGAGTATCAGGTATTACAACAACAGGTAGAGACGCTACAGACGATGCTTGCCACCTCGCCGATCGCAGTGGCTGCACTCAAATCTGCTATATCCGAGTTACAGACTTTTTTTCAAACTGACATTTTGTCTAGATCGATCGCCGAGCTTGATCCCCAATTGGCACAACGTATCCAGTCCTATCAGGTCGAAATTGATAAGCAACTGCGACTGTTAGGGATGGATGTCATGTTTTTGCAGGCAGCTCGTCAGATCGCGACTATAGAACAACGGCAACAGCAGATTCGCGATCGGTTAAATCTCCTGTTACGTTACTGTGATGCTTTGCTAGGAGCGACATAAAATAAACTGCTAAAGCTGAATCGAGAGGTGAGCCTGTGCAGTGCCCTAAAGATCGAAAAGTGGAGTTAATCGATCGCCCGTTGATAGAGCAGTTAACTGTGAAGCATTGTCCAGAGTGTGAAGGTCACTGGATTCCTAGCCTAGCCTATCAGACCTGGCAGGCAACCCATCCGCAAACAGCTAAAGATACTGAAATTCTGGACAAATTGGTAGTGCTATCAGGAGAACCAGCCCCATTAGATGCTAAAGCAGCCTTTTGTCCCGAGTGTGGCACCTATCTAGCCCGCGCCAAGGTCAGCTTGAAGACTCCAATTTACTTGGAGCGTTGTTTAAGTTGTGGTGGTTTTTGGTGCGATCGCGGTGAGTGGGAAATTCTCGAACATGTGGGACTGCATCGGTCGATCGAGCGCTTATTTTCTAGTGGTTGGCAAGCGCTTGCCCGAGAACGTGAACAAATTGCTCATGAACGTCAAGCTATGTTTGACAAACTCGGACCAGATCTCGCGACTCGAATTTTTGCCTTAGCCGAAGAATTAGACCAACACCCCCATGGCGAATTTGCTGCGGCTTACTTAATCCGACAGTTCGATCATGAATAGAACAAAAAGGAGGCGCGATCGCTCGCCACCTCCTTAATTCAAAATGAGAGATTAAACTTCTGGCTAGGGTTTAATCGTCATCGTCATCGATCTCTTCCTCTTCATCCATGCTGCCACCAATTAGATCATCATCATCAGGCAGAATAGCGGGAGGATACAGGTCATCATCGCCATCGCTAGAATTGCCATAGCTCCCGAAGGTGTAGCTGGGACGGTCTTCAATATCTAAGCCATAAGCCCGAGCCGTGCGATCGTCGAGAACCACATCCTTTAGATCGGCATCTTCGTCAAAGACGCTGACACCATCGTAGGTGAGGTCTACATCTGCCGGACTGCCCACCTCTTCGTAAGCGTTAAAGCCGGTTCCAGCCGGAATCAACCGCCCGATGATCACGTTCTCCTTCAAGCCGCGCAACCAATCAGATTTCCCTTCGATCGCCGCTTCCGTTAAGACCCGAGTAGTCTCTTGGAAACTTGCCGCCGAGATGAAGCTATCGGTATTCAAGGACGCCTTTGTGATTCCTAAGAGAACGGGAGTATACTCCGCAGGGGCTCCCCCAGTAATCGACATCGCTTCGTTGACCTGCTCCACTTGATACAGTTCGACTAGCTCGCCCGGCAGCATGGTGGTGTCTCCACCATCATCCACACGAGCTTTCGAGGTCATCTGGCGGACGACGACTTCAATATGTTTATCGGAAATATCAATCCCTTGCGATTGATACACCGACTGAACCTCACTCACAAGGAAGGTTTGCACTTCTCGTAAGCTGAGGAGAGCGGCATCATGTACCCCCAAGGTTTCTCGGTTCGCCTTAAACAGGATTTCCAATAATTCATGGGGGTTGGCGGGACCATCGGTTAAGCGTTCCCCGGCCACCACATCCTGACCATCCGAAATAATCAAGTTTTGTCCGGGGGTCAAATTATATTCATTGATTACCCCATCCGTCTCGATCACTTTGACATCGACAGAATCATCGTCTTCGTCATAGACGACTTGTGCGGTTCCAGACCGCTCCGCTAACACACAGGCTTCCTTCGGTTTCCGAGCTTCCAACAATTCTTCAATCCGGGGGAGACCCTGAATGATGTCTCCAGTTTTGGTCCGCTCGAACACGAGCAATACCAAGTGATCGCCCCGTTGGACCAAATCACCATCGTCAATGTGCAATACGGCACCTGGAGAAACCCGATACGGACGAGCCAACCGTAAGGTGATTTGATTATCACCCACATGCACGACTTGACCGGACTCTTCTAAAATCGTATTTGGCGCGATTTGAGTACCAGCCACAACCAGTTCCCCTACTTTGACCGTGGGAGTTCCGTTCGTGGGCACCGTTTGTAAATCGACATCTCGGACGACCAGAATGCGGCGAATTGCCTCCATGCCTTCGCGAATCCCCCGCACTTCTCCAGTTTCCTTACACTGGATTTCCGTGCGGGCCACTACTGCGCCCGGAGCGATTTGATCCCCATGTTTGACTAGGATCCGGGTATGGGTACTGCCCTGAGTGGGGTCAGCCGCAATATCTCGCCGAATCACTAGGGGTTCGATGATAACGAGCTGAAGACGCAAAACTTCTGGATCCGTTTCGTCGGGTTTCAGTTCAATATCAGCCGCCAATTGAGGAGCATCTTTGTCAATCTCTAGAACGAGCTGGATTTTGAGTAACTCTAGCCCCTCCACCGACTTGACCCGTTCCCCATCTTTATAAGGCATCCGTTGAACGGCACGCAGCCGAATAGAACGCCCAGATTCCTCATTGATGGATTCCTGGCTGGGGACAGAAGGTTCATCAGGAACGGGGAATTCCTCAACTGGACGCAGCAACAAGGCTGGACCTTCTGGGCTTTCGACATACTCGACATACCGCAGTTCTGGAGCCACCAAACCAGGCATCAATTCTTGACCAGGGTTGGCGAGAAAAGCTTCCCGAGTCGAGATTGCATCCGGATTGTCGATCATGTGGATATCACCCGGTTTAATCACAATCTCGCGGAGAATGTCATTCTTTTGGGTAACTTCGACTACACCATTGCTTTGGCAAAAGATATCTTTCACCACCTCAGTCCCAGCTTCCACAAACTGACCGTCTTCGACCATCAGTAAAGAGATATCCTTGTTGACCTCATGGGCTTCTTCGGGAATCCAGAGTAGGGTGCCACCTTTGACTACTTCATAGCCCTGTTTCGCTTTACCTCGCTTAGCAACTTCCACCCCAGAGTACTTAATGATGCCACCCGTTTGGGTATGGTAGCGATCGTCGATCAACTCCGCCACGACCTGACCATTAGTGACTTTGGTGCCAGGGGTAGCTTTAAGGGAGAACAACTGGTTATGACTGGTTTCAATCAGGTATTGATCGCGCCCCTGATGGCTTTCACTCCGCACTCGGGCTTGATCTAGCACCACTTGGGCGGTGATGATTTCTACCTCGCGTCCGCCTTTGCCCTCGGTTTCCTGGGGTAGGCGCACGATCCCGCCATGTTCGGTCACCAGCTTGGTTTCCGCAATCACCCCACCCATGGTGACACCATCTCCGTTTTTAACCACGGGTTCTGCACCCGGTGGCAGGTTGTAAACCTCTCCGGAGAGGATCCAAAGTAGACCACCCCGTTGGGCAATCCGAGTTGTGTTGCCCTGACGGTCTTTCTTTTCCTCGGGTACCAGATCAGCAAACCGAACTTCACCGGCAATATCCGATGCTACGTCTTTAGCCGCTTTTTCCGTCGTCTTCCGGGCCCGACCGGTGAGGGGAACTTCTGCCAAAATTTGTCCAGCTTTGACCTTCTGACCATCCCGGACTAATAACGTGCTCCCCTGCAAGATGGAGAAAGGTTGCTTCTGCCCATCTGTGCCTTCTAGCAGCACCTCCGTACTAGCGACCGAATCTACCACCAGAGCATCTTCACCATGACGGGTTCGGAACGCGCGGGTTCTCAGCTTTTTGGGGAAGCGAACGGTGCCTTCAAAGCGTGCCCGTTCCTGGCGTGCCATTTCTCCGGTGAACACCCCGCCGGTGTGGAATGTCCGCATGGTGAGCTGGGTTCCTGGTTCGCCGATCGACTGGGCAGCAATGATCCCGACCGCTTCCCCAATATCCACCATCTTGGCGTGGGCCAAACTCCAGCCGTAGCAGTGTTGACAGACAGAGCGGGTGGCTTCACAGGTGAGGGGCGATCGCACCATCACCTCTTCCACAGCCGCACTATCCAGCACTTCAGCTAATTCATCCGAGAATGGTTGATTGCGGGCGGCAAGCACCTCCCCTGTTTGGGGATGAAGGACATCGGCAGCAGCAACCCGCCCCAGTAGACGGGTTTTCAGTTTGATCAGGACCCGATCGCCGTCTTTCATGCTCCGGAGGGGAATACCGCGTACCGTACCGCAATCAATTTCCCGGATGATCACATCCTGGGATACGTCTACTAGACGACGAGTGAGATAACCAGAGTCAGCTGTCCGCAGAGCTGTATCTACCAGACCTTTACGAGCTCCGTAAGACGAGATGATGTACTCCGTCACCGTTAAGCCTTCCCGGAAGTTGGTTTTAATCGGGAGGTCAATAATTTCCCCTTGCGGATCAGCCATCAGACCCCGCATTCCTACCAACTGACGCACCTGGGAAATATTCCCCCGCGCTCCCGAGAACGCCATCATGTACACCGAGTTGAGTGGATTATTCGATCGGAAGTGGCGTACCACCTCGTCCTTCAACTCCTCACTGGTGCCGTTCCAGGTGTCAATTACTTTCTGGAACCGTTCTACTTCGGTAATTTCGCCTCGGGTGTAACGTTCTTCTGTTTCCCGAATGGTTTCTTCGGCAGCTTCCAATAATTCGCGTTTAGTCGGCGGAATTTGAAGGTCATCGACACTAATCGACACTCCGGCACGAGTTGCGAACCGGAAGCCTAGATCCTTAAGTAAATCCGCCACCTGAGCGGTACGAGCAGTCCCGTAGTTGGTAAATGCCCAGGAAATTAGCTGTCTTAATTGACCTTTGTCAACAACCCGATTCCGAAAAATTGGTTGGTTTTCTTGCTCTGCCATTACTTACCCCGCCTCTGCCATAAATTGACGTTGGATAGCGGTAAATTCCGCTATGTCGATGAACCGTGAGAGTTTAGCTGTTGGGCATGGCTCAAGCAGCCAAACTCTGACGTGCAAATTCGTGAAATCGTCCTAGCCCGCTAAGGCATCGTGAATCGTCTTGTTGTAAATAATTCGTCCTGGAGTGGTTTGAATGTATTGGGAAATGATTTGTCCATCAGCATCTAGCCGGACTCTGCGTGACTTGTAAGTCCGGGTGATACTTCCATCAGTAGCAGTTTCTTCTTGCAAGACTTCGGTGTCTTCCGGTTCTACCTTGCCGTTAAAGCGCACCCAAACTAGGGCATGGAGATCTACCTGCTCTTGTTCGTATGCCGTAATGGCATCGTCCAGATTGGCAAAGTAGGCTCCCGCACCCTTATGGGCATTCGGATTATCAGCCGTCAAGTAATAGCACCCCAGCACCATATCTTGGCTAGGTGTGATAATTGGGCGACCGGTAGCCGGAGACAGGATGTTGTTGGATGCCAACATCAGTAACCGGGCTTCTGCCTGGGATTCGATCGATAACGGCACGTGAACCGCCATTTGGTCACCGTCGAAGTCCGCGTTGAAGGCAGGACAGACTAGAGGATGCAGTTGAATCGCTCGACCTTCGACCAGGATCGGTTCAAAGGCTTGAATCCCCAAACGGTGCAGGGTCGGAGCGCGGTTCAGCATCACGGGGTGACCTTCGATCACTTCTTCCAGCACATCCCAGACGATCGGATCGTTACGCTGAATCAGCTTCTTCGCCGCTTTAATGTTGTTGACCAATCCTTGTCGGATCAGACGGTGGATCACAAAGGGCTGGAATAGCTCGATCGCCATTTCGCGGGGCAGACCACACTGGTGAATTTTCAGTTTGGGACCGACGACGATGACGGAACGACCGGAGTAGTCAACCCGTTTCCCGAGGAGGTTTTGCCGGAAGCGCCCCTGTTTCCCTTCAATAATGTCCGAAAGGGATTTCAGGGGTCGGTTATTGGCTCCCACCACGGTCCGACCCCGCCGACCATTATCAATCAGCGCATCCACCGCTTCCTGAAGCATCCGCTTTTCGTTCCGAACGATAATTTCGGGTGCCAGAATTTCTTGCAGACGCGCTAAGCGGTTGTTCCGGTTGATCACCCGACGGTACAAGTCGTTCAAGTCAGAGGTGGCAAAACGACCCCCATCCAATTGCACCATAGGACGTAGATCGGGAGGAATCACCGGAATCACGGTCAGTACCATCCAATCCGGTTGAGAACCTGTGGCGATGAAGTTATCAATTACCCGTAGGCGTTTGATTAACTTAGCCCGCTTTTGTCCTTTAGAAGTGGCGATATCTTCCCGCAGTTGCTCAGCCTCTTTCTCCAAGTCAATATCTTGGAGGAGGCGTTGCAGGGCTTCGGCTCCAATCCCAACTTCCACTCCAGTGAGCTGTGAGTCTTCGCTGTACAGCTGGTCTTCGATCTCAATCCACTGATCTTCAGTCAGCAGTTGTTTATAGGTCAGGTAGTCCGCATTTCCAGGACTCAACACTACATACGCGTTGAAGTAAACAATCTGCTCTACATCCCGCAATGGCATATCGAGCAAGATCGCCATATAGCTGGGAATCCCTTTGAGATACCAGACGTGAGCCACGGGAGCCGCTAGCTTAATGTAGCCCATGCGGTGACGACGGACTCGGGATTCGGTGACTTCCACCCCACAGCGTTCACACACAATCCCCCGGTGGCGTACCCGCTTGTATTTACCGCAGTGACACTCCCAATCCTTCGCTGGTCCAAAAATTCGCTCGCAGAACAGTCCGTCCATCTCCGGCTTCAATGTCCGGTAGTTAATGGTTTCAGGCTTGGTGACTTCACCGACCACCTGACCATTGGGTAACGTCCGCTCTCCCCACTGCCGAATCCGTTCTGGAGATGCCAGCCCAATTTTTACATAGTCAAACCGCTGCTCTAGCTTTGGCATCGTGTGTACTTCCTTCTTCTGCTTTGGCCAAACATTGTTGATGGAGGGGGTCTAGGAGCTAGAGATAATCTCTAATGCCACTCCTAGACCTGAGCCTGAGTCTTAACTAGTCGTCGCTGTCGTCCATTTCATCTCTCGAAATGGATTCATAAGTAGGTCGAGACGGTGCCCGCCGGATATTGACATCCGCCATCAAATCAACTTCACTATCGCGACTCGTACCATCCTCACGGGTATCCAGTTTGTGAACGGCAACATCCAGACAAAGGGACTGAAGCTCTCGCATCAACACCTTGAAGGATTCTGGTGTTCCGGGTCTGGGGATCGCTTTACCCTTGACGATCGCATTTAGCGCTTCATTCCGTCCTTGCATGTCATCCGACTTGACAGTCAGGAGTTCTTGCAGGGTATAGGCTGCCCCAAAGGCTTCCAGTGCCCACACTTCCATTTCGCCAAATCGCTGTCCACCCTGTTGGGCTTTACCACCCAGTGGTTGCTGAGTCACCAGCGAGTACGGACCTGTGGAGCGAGCGTGGATCTTATCATCGACCAGGTGAACCAGCTTCAGCATATAAGCTTTGCCGATCGTCACTGGGCGATCGAAGGGTTCTCCAGTCCGACCATCGAACACCTGAATCTTACCCGGATCGTCATGGTCAAACAGCCAGTCTTTCTCGTTTTCCTCCCGCGACTCTAGCAGCTTGCCATGTACCGTTTCCCGTGATTTTTCTTCCCCATGCATTTCGTCAAAGGGAATCACTTTGAACCGGACATTCAGGTTCTCGGCTGCCCAACCTAGTAGACATTCGTAAACCTGCCCCACGTTCATCCGGGAAGGCACACCGAGGGGATTCAACACAATATCAACCGGAGTGCCATCGGGCAGATAGGGCATGTCTTCTACGGGCAGAATTCGGGAAATAATTCCCTTATTGCCGTGTCGACCTGCCATCTTGTCACCGACTTGGATCTTACGTTTTTGGGCAACGTAGACCCGTACCACCATATTGGCACCGGGAGGGAGTTCATCGCCCTGCTCCCGGGTAAACACCCGCACGTCTACCACCCGACCTTTTTCACCGTTGGGCACACGTAGGGAGTTATCCCGCACATCTCTAGCTTTTTCACCGAAGATCGCTCGTAATAGCTTTTCTTCCGGTGGTTGATCAGATTCCCCTTTCGGAGTGACTTTACCGACCAGGATGTCGCTTTGCTCTACCCAAGCCCCAATTCGGATAATCCCGGTTTCATCCAACTGCCGCAGGGCATCTTCCCCCACGTTGGGAATTTCCCGCGTGATTTCTTCGGGACCTAACTTGGTTTGACGAGCTTCGATCTCGTACTTCTCAATGTGAATAGAAGTATAGACATCGTCAAAGACCAGCCGCTCACTAATCAGGATGGCATCCTCGTAGTTGTAGCCTTCCCAAGGCATGTAAGCGACCAGGATATTTTGTCCCAGTGCCAATTCACCCTGCTCGGTGGCTGAACCATCTGCCATCACCTGCCCTGCCCGCACCCGTTCGCCTAGCACGACGATCGGGCGTTGGTTTAAGCAGGTGTCCTGGTTAGACCGTTGATACTTCTGCAACTGGTAATCGCTTTCTCGCCCATTGGGATCCTTGACCCGAATGCGATCGGCAGAAACATAGGTGACTTCACCGTCAGTACGGCTGACGATCACCATCCCAGAGTCACGCGCGGCTTGAGCTTCTAAGCCTGTACCAACTAAGGGACGTTCTGGACGCAGTAACGGCACTGCCTGCCGTTGCATGTTGGAACCCATGAGCGCCCGGTTAGCATCATCATGTTCCAGGAACGGAATCAATGAGGTGGCTACGGAAATAATCTGCACTGGAGAAACCGCCACATAGTCCACCTCTGTTGGGGTGGTGGTGGTGAAATCCTGGCGATAGCGTACAGGCACTTGTTCACCCTGAATGTAACCATTTTCATCCATCGGGATGTCACCCGGAGCCACCCGCAGATCGTCCTCTTCGTCAGCAGTCATGTAGAGGGGAGCCTGTTCTTTCAGCACCCGACCATTTTCGACCCGATAGAAGGGAGTTTCGATAAACCCATAGGCGTTCACCCGCGCGTGGGTCGCCAGTGAACCGATCAATCCGGCATTGGGACCTTCAGGTGTTTCGATCGGGCAAATCCGTCCATAGTGCGAGGGGTGAATATCCCGGACCGCAAAGCCTGCTCGTTCCCGCGTTAGACCACCTGGACCGAGGGCACTTAACCGCCGTTTGTGGGTCAGTTCTGCCAGTGGATTGGTTTGATCCATGAACTGGGAGAGCTGAGAGGAACCGAAGAATTCCTTAATGGCCGCAACCAGGGGTTTGGGGTTGACCAGCGAAGCCGGAGTTAGGGCATCCGCATCCGAGACGGTCATCCGTTCCCGAATGATCCGCTCCAGACGGTTCAGACCAACCCGCACTTGGTTTTGTAGGAGTTCACCGACCGATCGCACCCGCCGGTTGCCGAGGTGGTCAATGTCATCGATCGAGCCGATGTCAAATTCCAGGTTAATCAGATAATCGATCGCCGCCAGAATATCTTGAGGGGTGAGAACACGCACACTATCGGGCACATTCAACCGCAACTTCCGGTTCAGTTTGTAGCGTCCGACTTTACCCAAGTCATAGCGTTTGGGATCAAAGAAGCGCGAATCCAGTAATTGCTGACCACCGGAAACCGTAGGTGGTTCGCCGGGACGCAACTTCCGGTACAGTTCCATCAGGGCTTCTTCTTCGCCATATTGCCCTTCTTTCTCGATCGTTTTCTGGAAGTACTCCGGATGGCGCAACGCATCGAAGATTTCGCCGTCTGTCAGACCCAGAGCTTTCAGTAATACCTGAGCGGAGAGTTTGCGAGTTTTATCAATTCGCACCCAAACCAGGTCGTTTTTGTCAGTTTCAAACTTTAACCAGGCACCCCGGTTGGGAATCAGACTGGCATTGTAGGTACGACGTCCGTTTTTGTCGGTTTCTGACTTGTAGTAAACCCCAGGACTACGGACGATCTGATTCACGATCACCCGTTCCGCCCCATTAATAATGAACGTACCGCGATCGGTCATCAACGGCAGATCGCCGATAAAGACCTCTTGTTCCTTAATTTCCCCGGTTTCTTTATTGATCAGTCGGGTTGGAACATACATTTGAACAGCATAGGTACTATCACGCCGCTTCGCTTCGTCCACATCATACTTCGGGCGTTTTAGCTTGTAGTCTTTACCAATAAAGTGAAGTTCTAGCTTGCCCGTATAGTCAGTGATTGGCGAAAAGCTATCCAGTTCCTCGATTAGACCCTCTTCGAGAAACCAGCGGAAGCTTGCCCGCTGAATCTCAACCAGGTCTGGTAAAGTGAAAGCGGGTGTGGAATAGATTTGCTCAGTCATGCGTCTCCTTCGGAAGGGTTACGCCCAGCGCAAGCAGGGGATTGTACAAAATTTATGGGCACAAGTCAACACAAGGCTGCGTAGATTCTGGGGTGAATCTAGGCAGCCCAACTAACGATTTACCAGAATAAACACTTCAACGACGTAGGACACTCTCCCGTTACTAGAAATCAACCTTGGAGCTACTTAAGCCAACTGACGGCTTAACAGTTTGATCCGTTTGGAACCCAACCAGACCTATCATTCTGGCTAGTCTACGGTGTGCTAACAACATCACCTTCGTAGAGTGAGCGCCCAACTATAGTTGATCGTGAAACTGGACATTCCGGTTACTTTTAAAGTTTGCTCTATCCATTATGACCTAAGGATGCGCTTCTGGTGGCTTAATTGCTAGCAAAGATCCGAGAATCAGTCAAGCGTACTCAGGCGGCTACCTCCTGAGGGAGGGTCAAACTAAAGAGCTGGCAAGCATTCTGGGTGGTTTGGGCAGCTAGCTCCTCGATCGCAACTTGCCGCAATTTTGCCACCTGTTCTGCCACATAACGCACATAGGACGGTTCATTCCGTTTCTCACCCCGTTTAGGAACGGGAGATAAAAAGGGACAATCCGTTTCAATCAGTAGGCGATCGCTGGGAACCATACGGGCAGACTCTTGTACTGAGACAGCACTTTTGAAGGTCACAATGCCACTAAAGCTAATATAGAACCCTAAGTCGAGGAACCATTGGGTTTCCTCAGGGGTACCGCTCCAGCAATGCATAACACCTTGCACAGCACCATGTTGTTGCCGAAAGTCGCGTAGCAATGTCGCCATTGGAACGGCGGCTTCCCGACAGTGAATAATCACGGGTCGGTTAAGCTGACGAGCGATCATTAGTTGAGCTGTGAACGCTTCTATTTGCTGCGATTGGTTAGCAGCCTTATAGAAGTCCAAGCCTGTTTCTCCAATGGCGACGACCCGTGGATCAGACTGGGCTAGAGCCAAAATTTCCGACGCAGAAGTGGATGTCCATCGGTTATGAACATCCAGGGGATGCAGCCCAACCGCAAAGGATAATTCCGGGAATCGATCTGCAAGCGATCGAATACCCTGAAATTCAGCAGGCTCAACACAAGAATGTATAAGCTGGACAACCCCAGCCTCACGCCAGCGGTGAGCAACTGCCTCCAGATCAGGTTGAAAGGCATCAAAGTTGATATGAACGTGAGTGTCAATCAACTGCATGAGCATTGATTACTTTAGGTTAGGAGCTAGAACTGAGGAGGAAATTTGGCAGAAAACAGCCGATTAGCATCGTGAATCTGCTCAATCCATCCCTGACAACTGAACTACTAACTGTAGTTACGACGCTACTGCTTGAGGAGCTTCGTGTTTTTTCAATGCTCTTGCTAGCCGAGACTTTTTGCGAGCGCCATTATTGGGATGTAAAACTCCCTTTTTGACGGCTTTATCGATCTTGCTATATGCACTTGCCATAGCGCTCTGAACGGTTTGCATTTGCTCAGAGCTGGGATTGGCAGCATAGGAACTAACGGCTGCGAAATACCGCTTCATCAGCGTTCTCACAGCGGACTTGTAACTCTTATTGCGAAGACGGTTGCGCTCAGCGATTTTGACACGCTTGATGGCAGACTTGATGTTAGCCACAGGAAATCTCGAAACTCTACCTATTGAACTCTATCGGACAAATGCACTAAATGCTAGATAAATTACTATAGCACCTATTTTTGCGAACGACGCGATCCCGCTTGAATCCAGGTTAAGCTAGAGTAAACCGAGAACGGGCGCATCTGAATATTAGCTATTGTCAGAACCCCCCTGAGAATTGTTCTCGACTGAGCAACTCCGTAAGATTGGCATTCCGACTCCATGCTGCGAATTATCACTCAGCGGGCTGAGGCACGAACTGAACTGCGACGCATTTGCGATCGCACCCATGACGATCAAGTGATTCATAAAGAAGCGACCGTGCGGGAAGTGCTTCAGGCAGTCAAGCGTCAAGGGGATCATGCTCTCCTGCATTACACATCTGAATTCGATCATCTTGACCTGAAGGCAGAAGAGCTACGCGTGAGCGGCTCTGAAATGGATGCGGCCTATCAGCAGGTTCCCAAAGAACTCCTGAATGCGATCCAACTCGCCTGTCGGCAAATTGAGGACTTCCATCGCCAACGCATTCCCAAAAGCTGGGTGCAGTTTGGTGATGATGAGGTGGTTTTAGGCAAACGCTACACTCCGGTCGATCGCGCCGGTATCTATGTGCCTGGTGGGCAAGCGGCTTACCCGAGTACCGTCCTGATGAATGCCATTCCCGCAAAGGTGGCAGGGGTACCTCGCATTGTGATGATGACTCCACCCAGTGCCGATAAGGGAGTAACTCCTGCTGTGCTTGTGGCGGCGCAAGAAGCCGGAATTGAAGAGATTTACCGAATTGGGGGGGCACAGGCGATCGGGGCATTAGCCTACGGAACTGAAACAGTACCCAAAGTTGATGTGATTACTGGTCCTGGCAATATCTATGTGACGCTGGCGAAGAAACTCGTCTACGGTACGGTGGGGATCGATTCCCTGGCGGGTCCATCCGAGGTGCTAATTATTGCTGACAAGTCGGCGAACCCGACTTATGTCGCTGCTGATATGCTGGCGCAGGCAGAACATGATCAGATGGCCGCATCGATTTTGTTGACCGATGATTCAGTGCTAGCGCGTAAAGTTGTGGATGAAGTAGAACGGCAATTAGTCGATCATCCCCGCCGAATTCTGACCGAAAAGGCGATCGCTCACTATGGTCTAGTGGTGGTGGTGGAATCTCTGGATGAAGCGGCGGAACTCTCGAATGAGTTTGCTCCGGAACATTTAGAGCTAGAAATCACTGAACCCTGGGATCTGCTAGACAAAATACGCCATGCAGGAGCGATCTTTTTGGGTTCCTCGACTCCAGAAGCGGTGGGTGACTATTTGGCTGGACCAAACCATACATTACCGACATCGGGAGCCGCCCGGTATGCTTCTGCCTTGGGGGTAGAAACCTTCTTGAAGCATTCCAGTCTGATCCAGTACTCCCATACCGCCCTGCAAAAGGTGGCATCGGCGATCGAAACGCTGGCGACCGCCGAAGGGTTACCGTCCCATGCGGCATCAGTGCGCTTCCGAATGCGGGGTAGTCAGGAACTGCCGGAGGCGTAACAGGCTAAAGGTCTGTCCTAAATTGAGTGGCAGGAGGGAAATTCCTTCCAGGCGAGACTGAATCCAGCCCTCGCCCCAATGCCACTCATGAAAGCCATCAATTCCCTGACTTAACAGGAGCCGCAGGCAGGTCGAGTCCACTCGATCAACTTGATGTTGAACGGCGATCGGTCCGAGCCAACTGGTAAAGGTTGTCCCGACTTGCAGTTCTTCCGGCAAGCCATCGGAGAGTTTTTGGGGTAGCCATTGGCGGAGTTGGTGAGGGCGCAGCAGGCTGTCGCGTAGTGCCTGTTCTGTAGCGTTGATTTCGATTCGAAGGCTACTTTGCTGAAAAGTACCAAGCATAGTTGGGAAAAAATTCCAGAGAGTGTTCTTCCAGTGTAGAAGCGTGGTGAAACTCTAGTGGGAAAGTGGGCAGAAAGTTTGAGGCTAAGCTTTTGGTTGCAAAAATTTAACTTTAAAGAATCATCTGGTAGCGTTTGCTCCAGCGATCGCCTAATCCTATCTCGACCGGAAAAAGCGTCATCGACTGGAGTGGAAGTGTTATAAGGAACTGAGTCGCTGAACAGTAGAGTTCAGAGTTACAGTGCGCGAGGTGGGATGGGATGCATGAAGAGATTTTGCCCGGTTTTAGTTTTCCGATCGGAGCCACAGTGCGATCGGGGGGTGTAAACTTCTGCATTTATGCCAAATACGCGACGGCAATGGAGTTGTTGCTATTTGACGAACCCACCGCTCCCAAACCCGCGCGAGTGATCCAGCTTGATCCCAAAATTCACCGCACGTTTTATTACTGGCATGTGTTTGTGGGTGGGATTGGCTCCGGACAAGTGTATGCCTATCGAGCGCATGGACCCTTTATTCCCGAAGAAGGGATGCGGTTTGATGGCAGCAAGGTACTCCTGGATCCCTATACCCGCGCGGTAGTGAATTGGGAGAACTACGATCGGGAAGCGGCAATTTACCCCGGTGATAACTGTGCCCATGCCCTGCGGGGAGTGGTGTTTGCCTCCAGTATTTATAATTGGGAAGCGGATGTACCCCGGCATCTACAAAGCACCACCTATGACTGGGAAAGTGATTTACCAATTCGGACGCCCTACGCCAAAACGATCATTTATGAAATGCATGTGGGGGGATTTACCCGTGATCCGAGTTCGGGCGTGTCGGCAGATAAACGGGGCACGTATGCCGGATTAGTCGAGAAGATTCCCTACTTGAAAGAACTCGGGGTAACTGCCGTTGAACTATTACCCGTGCATCAGTTTGATGATCAGGATGTCAAACCAGGACTAACAAACTATTGGGGCTACAGCACGATCGCCTTTTTTGCCCCCCATGCGCAATACAGTTCCCGTCGTGATCCACTCGGACCCGTGATCGAATTTCGAGATATGGTGAAAGCGCTGCACCAAGCGGGAATTGAAGTGATCTTAGATGTGGTGTTTAACCATACGGCAGAAGGAGATCACACAGGACCCACATTGTCGTTTAAAGGGTTAGCCAACCGCGCCTATTACATTCTGGAACTGGATCAGATTCACTACAGTAACTACAGTGGCTGTGGCAACACCTTAAAAGCCAATCATCATGTGGTGGGACGGATGATTCTGGATTCGCTGCGCTACTGGGTTGCCGAAATGCACGTTGATGGGTTTCGGTTTGATCTGGCGTCGGTACTGTCCCGCAGCCAAACCGGACATCCGCTGGAAGATCCCCCGATTCTTTGGATGATTGAAGCCGATCCTGTGTTGGTCAATGCCAAAATTATTGCGGAAGCCTGGGATGCGGCAGGGCTATATCAGGTAGGGTCATTTCCCGTTGCCGATCGCTTTGCGGAATGGAATGGCCCATTTCGGGATGATGTGCGGCGGTTTGTTAAAGGCGATACCGGCATGGTGAAAACTCTGGCAGCCCGAATTATGGGTAGCCCCGATATTTATCCGCAACTCGATCGCGAGCCGAACCGGAGTATCAACTTTGTCACCTGTCATGATGGCTTCACGATGAATGACTTAGTGTCTTACAACGAGAAGCATAATGAAGCGAATAATGAGAATAGTCGGGATGGTGGCAACGATAACCATAGTTGGAATTGTGGAGTAGAAGGAGCCACCCAAGATACTGCGATCGAATCCTTACGGTTACGACAAATCAAAAACTTCTACACGATTCTGCTATTTTCTCAGGGCACACCGATGCTCCTAATGGGCGATGAAGTGCGTCGCACCCAGCAGGGTAATAACAATGCCTATTGTCAGGACAGTGAAATCAGTTGGTTTAACTGGCATAGTGTCGAGAAACAACCCGATCTGTTGCGGTTTGTCAAAGACTTGATCTGGTTTACTCAAGGACTGGAATTATTTCAACATGAGAAGATTCTCACCGTGACTTATGCCAGTCAGGAACCGCATATTGTTTGGCATGGTGTGAGACTAGGACAACCGGATTGGGGTGAGCATTCTCATAGTTTGGCGTTTACTCTACGGCATCCCAAAGCGGAGGAACAACTGCATATTATTTTGAATGCCTACTGGGAACCGTTAACGTTTGAATTGCCACCCTTAGGGCATGGGGAAGTGTGGTGTCGAATTGTCGATACTGCCCGATCGTCACCCGATGATGTTTGTCGTCCTGAAGCGGCACCAGCAGTACATCAAGGCTACTACTCTGTTGGACCCCGATCGTCCGTGGTGTTAATGGTTCGGTAACTAAATCTAAGAGGATAAGCCTGTGTTAACAGCTGCCATTCATAATTTGCCGACAATGCCAGAACTGATCGATGGATTACCGAATATTTCCGGCTGGGAACCTGAACTGGCTAGCGTGATGCAGTCCCAGCAACCTGTTTTTCTGACCAACACCAATCTAAGGCTAGAAGAAGTTTCGGCGGCATTTGCGATCGCTTTACACATGCATCAACCAACGATTCCAGCCGGAGTCGATCGAGGCTTGATCAATCACTTACAGTATATGTTTGAGCATTCCCAGGAAGGGGATAATCACAATGCCGCGCCCTTTGCCTGGTGCTATTCCCGCATGGGCGATTTGATTCCGGAGTTGGTCGCTCAAGGCTGCAATCCTCGTGTCATGTTGGACTACTCTGGCAACTTGCTGTGGGGACTGCGGCAGATGGAGCGGCACGATATTTTGGATAACCTGAAGCGAATTACTTGCGATCCGACCTATCAACCCTACGTGGAATGGTTAGGAACCATGTGGGGACATGCGGTAGTATCATCGACACCGATTCCGGATATCAAGCTGCATATCCAAGCATGGCAACATCACTTTGCCGCGATCTTTGGTTGGGAGGCATTAGCACGGGTGCGAGGGTTTTCGCCACCGGAAATGCATTTACCCAATCACCCAGATACCTTGTATGAATTTGTCAAAGCTTTAACAGACTGCGGGTATCGCTGGGTATTAGTACAGGAACATTCCGTTGAAACCCTTACCGGAGAAGCATTACCGGATAAGTATTTGCCGCATCAGTTAGTGGCTCGAAATTCGCAGGGGGAAGTTGCCACGATCGTCGCCTTGATTAAAACGCAAGGATCAGACACAAAATTAGTCGGGCAAATGCAGCCTTACTATGAAGCCAAAACTCGCGATCGCCAAACGTTGGGAGAGATTTCAATCCCATCTTTGGTGACTCAGATTGGGGATGGCGAAAATGGTGGTGTGATGATGAATGAGTTTCCCGATGCCTTCAAACGCGCTTGCTACGACATGCGAGATCAGGGAACTAGTGGAGCTAAAACCGTTGCTATGACCGGGACAGAGTATTTGGAACTGATTGCGGCAGCTGGAGTCACACCCGATCGCTTCCCGACGTGCCAGGCGATTCATCAACATCAGATCTGGCAACGGGTTCCTAGTGATCGCATCACTCCTGAAGCTGTAGCCACTGCGATCGCCGATCTGCAACAAACTCACCCACAAATTCATTTTGAGGGGGCTTCCTGGACAAATCATATGAGTTGGGTCAGGGGCTATGAGAATGTGCTAACGCCGATGAATCAACTGAGTGCCCAATTCCACCAGCAGTTTGATCCATTACTCGCACAATCCACTGATCGGGCAGCAATCACTCGGTCTCATCCCTATCGGCAAGCCTTACTCCATAATTTGTTGCTACAAACCAGCTGTTTTCGCTATTGGGGACAAGGAGCCTGGACAGACTACGCTCAACAGATTTACGAGCAAGGGAAAGCCGCGATCAGTGATCACAGTTAAGCGATCAGGGCAAGCGATCGCTAACTGATCGCTTAACTAATGCGATTGCAGATCGGCAAATAATAAATTCAACCGTTCAGCCACATCGGCTTTGCCTTCCGGATCCGCATTGTGTAAAAACACATCTAAAATAAACCAGCGACAAACATCTGGGTCAATTTTTACGAGCGACAACATGACCTGATTCAAGATTTCAGTGGTTAAGTCATCAGGGAGACGACGTAATTCATCCCGAATCATTAAGGCTTCCTCCACCGATCGCGTCTGACTAACCGTAATGACGGCTTTAACGACCATTTCGACCAGATGATCCAGGTCGGTAGCTAAAGGATGATTAGTACGATCGTTCGGCACTTGGTCTGACAAGGAAAACCTACTCTATTTAAATCAGTTTTTTTCTACTTTAGGCTAATTAAATTGAACTAATTCAACCGCTAAATAGTCAAGTTCAGCTAATTATTAACAACTGTTTAATTCTGACGTTATTGCTCCTAAGTTGGCAAGTAATTTTATCTATCTAAAGATTTGCCACTTGCTCTCTAGTTGCGCTGGTGAGGTGAACATTGCTTCATTCACAGCTTTAAGTTTTCAATCTTAGCTATTGGATTAACTGTGTAGAATAACTACGGCAATCTTGCTTAAATTAAATTTCAAAGAAAGAGAATAATTTCACTTAACTTCTACCCTTTGGTAGAAGACAGGGATCACTATCCGTGGCCGACAATAGTCAGAGAGTAAGCTGATTTGTATTGTGCCAATTTCGGCATGGCTTTTCCTCTACCTTAAGTAGAAATACTTTATCAATTTGTTCTTTACTGTTGACCATAATTTTTTTTAGCAGTGTTTACCAGCGAGTGATTTAGGTGAACACTGTTGATCGCAAGAAGAAGGGCTAAATGGTTAATCGTCGTCGCGCATCAGCATCCCTAAGGAACGAAACTATGCCTCCAGCTACAGCCGCTACAACTGATACTGATGATCTCGATCTGAAACAATTGCTAAAGATTTTAACTGAGGTAAAAAAAGGCAATTTTGCCGTGCGAATGCCGATCGATCAAACAGGTATGGCAGGCAAGGTCGCGGATGCCTTTAACGACATTATTGAAATGAATGAGCGGATGGCGAATGAGCTAGAACGCATCAGTACGGTTGTAGGGAAAGAAGGAAAGATTAATGAGCGAGCTTCGTTAGGGAGTGCTAGAGGTTCCTGGCGGGACTGTGTTGAATCGGTGAATACACTAATTACAGATCTGGTACAGCCGACAGCCGAAACGGCGCGAGTGATCCGAGCAGTGGCAAATGGGGATTTGACCCAGGCGATCGCGACTGAAATCGAAGGCAGACCGTTACAAGGGGAGTTCCTGCAAACGGCTCATATCGTTAATACGATGGTGGATCAGCTCAACTCCTTTGCGTCTGAGGTGACGCGGGTCGCCCGAGAAGTGGGAACCGAAGGAAAACTGGGGGTACAAGCACAAGTACCGGGAGTCGCCGGAACTTGGAAAGATTTGACCGACTCCGTGAACTCAATGGCAGGCAACCTGACGGCGCAGGTGCGGAACATCGCGGAAGTGACGACAGCGGTGGCGAACGGTGACCTCTCGAAGAAGATCACCGTAGACGTTAAAGGGGAAATTTTAGAGCTGAAAAACACGATCAACGTCATGGTGGATCAGCTCAACTCCTTCGCCTCTGAAGTCACGCGGGTCGCCCGTGAAGTGGGAACGGAAGGAAAGCTCGGTGTACAAGCATTAGTACCGGGAGTGGCCGGCACCTGGAAAGACTTGACCGATTCTGTAAACTCGATGGCCGGGAATCTGACCGCCCAGGTGCGGAACATCGCGGAAGTGACGACGGCAGTGGCGAACGGCGACCTATCCAAAAAGATTACGGTAGATGTCAAAGGCGAAATTCTGGAGCTGAAGAACACCGTCAACACAATGGTGGATCAGCTCAACTCCTTTGCCTCTGAGGTCACGCGGGTGGCGCGGGAAGTGGGTGCAGAAGGCAAACTAGGTGGACAAGCGGAAGTCCGAGGGGTCGCGGGCACCTGGAAAGACCTGACCGACTCTGTGAACTTCATGGCAGGCTCGCTGACCGCCCAGGTGCGGAACATTGCCGAAGTGACGACAGCGGTAGCGAATGGCGACCTCTCGAAGAAGATTACGGTAGACGTCAAAGGGGAGATTCTCGACCTCAAGAGCACGATTAACACGATGGTGGATCAGCTCAACTCCTTCGCCTCTGAGGTAACGCGGGTGGCGCGGGAAGTGGGAACCGAAGGCAAACTGGGGGTACAGGCGGAAGTCCAAGGAGTGGCGGGAACCTGGAAAGACCTGACCGACTCCGTCAACCTGATGGCTGGCAATCTGACTGGGCAGGTGCGGAACATTGCGGAGGTGGCGACGGCGATCGCGAGTGGCGACTTGTCGAAGAAGATTACGGTAGATGTCAAAGGCGAGATTCTGGAACTGAAGAACACCATCAATATCATGGTGGATCAGTTGAACTCCTTTGCTTCAGAAGTAACACGGGTGGCGCGGGAAGTGGGTGCCGAAGGCAAACTGGGAGGACAGGCGGAAGTGAGAGGAGTCGCCGGCACCTGGAAAGACCTGACCGACTCGGTAAACTTCATGGCAGGCTCTCTGACCGCCCAGGTGCGGAACATTGCGGAAGTGACGACGGCGGTAGCGAACGGCGACCTGTCGAAGAAGATTACGGTAGATGTGAAAGGCGAAATTCTAGAGCTGAAAAACACGATCAACATCATGGTGGATCAGCTCAACTCCTTCGCCTCTGAGGTCACCCGGGTGGCTCGCGAAGTGGGAACCGAAGGCAAACTGGGGGTGCAAGCGGAAGTCCGAGGGGTCGCTGGCACCTGGAAAGACTTGACCGATTCCGTGAACTCGATGGCCGGCAACCTGACCGCCCAGGTGCGGAACATTGCCGAAGTCACAACAGCGGTAGCAAACGGCGACCTGTCGAAGAAGATTACGGTAGACGTTAAAGGCGAGATTCTGGAGCTGAAAAACACCATTAATACGATGGTGGATCAGCTCAGTTCCTTTGCCTCTGAAGTAACGCGGGTGGCGCGTGAGGTAGGAACGGAAGGCAAACTGGGGGTACAGGCGGAAGTCCGAGGGGTGGCGGGCACCTGGAAAGACTTGACCGACAACGTCAACTCAATGGCGGGTAACCTGACCGCCCAGGTGCGGAACATTGCCGAGGTGGCAACCGCGATCGCGAATGGCGACCTCTCGAAGAAGATTACCGTGCAGGTGAAGGGTGAAATTTTGGAGCTGAAAAACACGATTAACATCATGGTGGATCAGCTCAGTGCCTTTGCCTCTGAGGTGACGAAGGTAGCGCGAGAGGTGGGTTCAGAAGGGAAACTGGGGGTACAGGCGGATGTCCGAGGGGTCGCTGGCACTTGGAAGGATTTGACCGACTCCGTAAACTTCATGGCTGGCTCGCTGACGGCACAGGTCCGAAATATTGCCGCTGTGACGACGGCAGTCGCGAATGGTGACCTGTCCAAGAAAATCACGGTAGACGTTAAAGGCGAAATTCTGGAACTGAAGAACACCGTCAATACGATGGTGGATCAGCTTAACTCCTTTGCTTCGGAGGTGACGCGGGTGGCTCGCGAAGTGGGAACCGAAGGGAAGTTGGGGGTACAGGCGGAAGTCCGAGGGGTGGCTGGCACCTGGAAAGACCTGACCGACAACGTGAACTTGATGGCAAGTAGCTTGACGGCGCAGGTACGAAACATCGCGGAAGTGACGACGGCGGTAGCGAATGGCGACCTGTCCAAGAAGATTACGGTAGATGTGAAAGGCGAAATTCTGGAGCTGAAAAACACGATCAACATCATGGTGGATCAGCTCAGTTCCTTTGCCTCTGAGGTAACGCGGGTGGCTCGGGAGGTAGGAACTGAAGGAAAACTTGGGGTACAAGCCTATGTGCGAGGGGTCGCCGGCACCTGGAAAGACCTGACCGACAACGTCAACTCGATGGCTGGCAACCTGACGGCGCAGGTGCGGAACATTGCCGAAGTGACGAAGGCGGTGGCAAACGGTGACCTCTCGAAGCAAATCACCGTGGATGTGAAGGGCGAAATTCTGGACTTGAAGAACACCATCAACGTCATGGTGGATCAGCTCAACTCCTTCGCCTCTGAGGTCACGCGGGTCGCCCGCGAAGTGGGGACGGAAGGCAAACTGGGTGGTCAAGCCAACGTGATGGGAGTTGCCGGAGTCTGGAAAGACTTAACGGATAACGTGAACTCGATGGCAGGCAACCTCACCGCCCAAGTCCGAGGCATTGCCAAAGTGGTGACGGCGGTGGCGAATGGGGATCTGAAGCGGAAGTTAATGCTGGAGGCGAAGGGGGAAATTGAAACCCTGGCCGACACGATCAACGAAATGATCGATACGCTAGCCACCTTTGCCGATCAGGTGACGACCGTGGCGCGGGAAGTGGGGATTGAAGGGAAGCTGGGCGGTCAGGCGAAAGTGCCGGGTGCAGCCGGAACCTGGAGACACCTCACCGACAACGTGAACGAACTCGCCGCTACCCTCACTACTCAGCTCCGAGCGATCGCGGAAGTGGCAACGGCGGTGACGAAGGGCGACCTGACCCGATCGATCGCGGTAGAAGCTCAGGGCGAGGTGGCCGTCCTGAAAGACAACATCAACCAGATGATTGCCAACCTGCGCGAAACCACTCAGAAGAACACCGAGCAAGACTGGCTCAAGACCAACCTGGCGAAGTTTACCCGGATGTTACAAGGGCAGCGCGACCTGGAAACGGTGTCGAAGCTAATCCTGTCCGAACTGGCTCCATTGGTGTCGGCACAACATGGCGTCTTCTATTTAATGGAAGCCAGCGAAATGTCGCCGTCAATTCTGAAGCTACTCAGTACTTACGCTTATCGGGAACGCAAGCATCTGGCGAACCGCTTCCATTTAGGCGAAGGCTTGGTCGGTCAATGTGCCTTAGAAAAAGAACGGATTCTGATTACCGATGTGCCAAACGACTACATCAAGATCAGTTCCGGGCTGGGCGAGTCCACGCCGATGAATGTGGTTGTACTCCCCGTGTTGTTTGAAGGACAGGTCACAGCGGTAATTGAATTGGCGTCCTTCCGCCGCTTCAGCGAAATTCACCTGATGTTCTTTGACCAACTAACCGAAAGTATCGCGATCGTCTTAAACACGATCGCGGCCAGTATGCGAACCGAGGAACTGCTGAAGCAATCGCAATCCTTGGCCGAAGAACTGCAAACTCAGCAGAAAGAACTGACGGAAACCAACAAGCGGCTGGAACAACAAGCCCAATCCTTGAAGGCGTCGGAAGAACTGCTGAAAAACCAGCAGGAACAGCTCCAACAAACCAACGAAGAGTTGGAAGAAAAAGCCGAACTGCTGGCATTACAAAACCGCGAAGTGGAGCGCAAAAACCAGGAAATCGAACAAGCGCGGCAATCGTTGGAAGAAAAAGCCAAGCAGTTGGCCCTTACTTCTAAGTACAAGTCGCAGTTCCTCGCCAATATGTCCCATGAACTGCGAACCCCGCTGAATAGTTTGCTGATTCTGGCGCGGTTACTGAGCGAGAACAACGAAGGCAATCTCACTAACCGGCAGGTGGAACATGCCCGCACGATTCACTCGGCTGGCAACGATCTACTGGAGTTGATCAACGACATTCTGGATCTGGCGAAGATCGAGTCCGGCACGATGTCGGTTGAAATTGATCAAACCCTATTTACCGATCTGCGCAGTTACATGGAGCGCACCTTCCGACAGGTCGCCCAAGACAAGAAACTGGATTTTGCCGTACAGTTTGATGAGCGGTTGCCTCGTGCCATTTACACCGACTCCAAACGCCTGCAACAAGTGCTGAAAAACTTATTGGCAAATGCCTTCAAGTTCACAGAACAGGGACAGGTGAGTTTGAATGTCAGTGTGGCGACGGAAGGCTGGAGCCCGAATCATGAGGTGCTGAACCGGGCAGATACGGTGATTGCCTTTGCTGTCACCGATACAGGAATTGGCATCGCTCCAGATAAACAGCAGGTCATCTTTGAAGCCTTCCAGCAGGCTGACGGCACAACGTCTCGAAAATATGGTGGAACCGGCTTAGGACTGTCGATTAGCCGCGAAATTGCTCAACTATTAGGAGGAGAAATCCAGCTCAATAGTGAACTCAGTCAAGGCAGCACGTTTACGCTGTACTTGCCTCAGGCTTATGTCTCCTTCGAAAGTGCCAGGGTGCGAGACAATATGTTGTTTCGGCAAACGCTAGAACCGACGTCGCTGCACCAAGCGCAAATCGTCTACTCACCTCAATCGCATACAGCGGCATTGATGGAGAATGAGCTCGAGGACGATCGCGAGTCCATTCAAATCGACGATCGCACCTTGTTAATCATTGAGGATGATGTTAACTTTGCCCGCATTTTACTGGAGCTGATCCGACAACAGGGCTTCAAAGGACTGATTGCCACTCGGGGTGATATCGGTCTAGCGATGGCACGGGAATTTAATCCCAGCGCGATCGTCCTGGATATTCGCCTACCGATTTTAGATGGATGGATGGTATTGGATCGGCTGAAGCATGATCCGAGTACCCGTCACATCCCCGTCCATATTATGTCGGTAGAAGATGGATTACACCGGAGTTTGCAACAGGGCGCGATCGCCTATCAGCAAAAACCAATTAGCAAAGAGGTATTATCGGATGCTCTGACCACGATTCAGCAATTCGTGGAGCGATCAGTCAAAAACCTGCTGGTCGTCGAAAATGATGCGACTCAACGCCAACAAATCCTGGAGCTAGTGAACAATAGTGATATTGTCAGTACGGCAGTTGGCACAGGAGCAGAAGCCTTGGAAGCTTTACAGTCTGGACAATTTGACTGTGTTGTGCTGGATTTAGGACTCCCTGACATGAGCGGATTTGAACTGATTGAGCAGATCCGGGAACAGGGTTGTAGGCTGGGGCAAACTGACCCACTACCGCCCCCGATCGTGGTGTATGTGCAAAATGAGCTAACTCGCCAACAGGAAACTGACCTCCAGCGCATTGCCGATACCTTAACCATCAAAGATGTGCGATCGCCGGAGACCCTATTGGATGCTACGACGCTATTCTTGCATCGAGTTCAGGCAAACCTACCCGAGTCGCAACGTCGGATGCTTGAGCAGCTTCAGCAACATGATCCAATTCTGGCTGGGAAGAAAGTACTGATTGTAGACGATGATGTGCGGAATATCTTTGCTTTAACTAGCATGTTGGAGCGCTATCAAATGCAAGTGCTTTATGCTGAAAATGGTCAGGATGGCATTAATGCATTACAAAATAATCCAGATATCGAACTGGTGCTGATGGATGTCATGATGCCAGAAATGGATGGGTACGAAACCATGCGAACAATTCGGCAAATTCCTCAGTTCGCCACTCTGCCAATGATTGCACTGACGGCAAAAGCCATGAAGGGCGATCGCGAAAAATGCTTGGAGGCTGGAGCATCTAGTTACATCACCAAGCCAGTAGATGTGGAGCAACTGCTCTCGCTACTACGAGTCTGGCTGTACAAGTAGGGACTTGGATTTTAGGGGCTAGGGCGCTGTAGCTCTACCCCCGCTACTGACTTCCTTCTTTTCCGCTCTTTCGCTTATGTACACATATGGAATCTGACTCAAAAGCCAACATTCTCTTAGTGGATGACCATCCAGAAAATTTATTGGTTCTGGAGGCGCTTCTGGAAAAGCTGGGTCAAAATCTGGTCAAAGCGAATTCTGGCGAGGAAGCCTTACGGTGCTTGTTAAATCAAGATTTTGCCGTGATCTTGTTAGATGTGCAGATGCCGGAGATGGATGGGTTTGAGACAGCCGCCCTGATTCGGCAACGGGAGCGATCGCGCAATACCCCAATCATTTTTCTCACCGCCTTCAGTACCAATGATGCGTTTGTGTTTAAGGGGTACGGGGTGGGGGCAGTGGACTATCTGCTGAAACCGATCGATCCGGTGATTTTAACCTCCAAAGTCTCTGTATTCGTGGATTTATATCAACGAACCGCGGAAGTGAAACGGCAGGCTGCCCAACTTGCCGCGATCAATAGCGAGTTGCGGCAAAGTGAAGAACGGTTTCGCTCTCTAGGAGCTTGCTCTCCAGTAGGAATTTTTTTGCTCAATATGGCAGGGCAGTGCACCTACACCAATCCTCGGTGTCAGGTAATTTGTGGATTTACTCTGACCGAAAGCTTGGGGGAAGGCTGGATTCAGTTTCTACATCCCGACGATCGCGATCGTGCCATTTCTGACTGGAAAGGGGTAATTTTTGACCAACAAGAATTTTCTACAGAGTATCGGTTTCAAAATGCGGATGGGGAAGTGCGATGGACTTACGTCCGCTCTGCCCCGATGTTTTCGAATGATCATGAGTTGATTGGGCATGTCGGCACGATCGAAGATATTACGGCTCGGAAAGAGGCTGAAGCCATGCGAGAGCGCCTGATTCGGGAGCAGGCAGCGCGGCAACAGGCAGAAACCATTAACCAAATGAAAGATGAATTTCTGGCGATCGTGTCCCATGAACTGCGAACCCCCCTTAACGCCATCTTAGGGTGGTCAAAAGTCTTGCTGACCAATCGAGTGGACGAAACCACCAAAGCCCGAGCCTTAGAAACGATCGAGCGGAATGCCCGATCCCAAGCGAAATTGATCGAAGACATTCTGGATGTATCGCGGATTATTCGGGGTAAGTTGCGGCTAAGCCTGCAAGCGATCGATCTCACGGAACTGATTGAGGGCGTCTTGGAAACAACTCGCCCCCTCGCCAGTTCTAAAGAAATTCAACTCCAGGTTGACCTATCACCCAACGTCCCAACCATCTGTGGTGATCCAGAACGGCTTCAGCAGGTGATCTGGAACCTGCTCTCAAACGCCATCAAGTTCACCCCATCCGGCGGCAACGTTGAGATCTGTTTGCGGCAGGTAACCTCTGCGAGTTCCGATGGCACCTGGGGCACAGAAGACCATACCCGCGAAGGGATCACAGAACGGGATGATCATGCCGCTCCCATGCTAATGCTACAAACTCTGCCAACGGATAAACTCCCGATCGCGCTCATGGCGCATCCTTCCGAGTATGCTCAGATTCAGGTCAGGGATACTGGGGTTGGGATCCCGGCAGACTTTCTCCCACACGTCTTCGAGCACTTTCGGCAAGCAGATAGCACAACAACCCGTTCTCATGGTGGATTGGGGTTAGGGCTGGCGATCGTGCGGCATCTGGTAGAGCTTCACCACGGCATGATCGTGGCAGAAAGCGAAGGGGAGGGGAAAGGAGCCACATTTACTGTTAATCTGCCCTTAACCAAATCAGCGATCGAGGCAAGCATGCCATCACGGGTTTAAGTAGGTGAAGCTTCAAGTCAGTTGCACTATGGGTTAAGAACAAGGCAGTTTAACGCGCTGATTGAGTCATCGGTTACCAGCAGATGAATTGCCAATATTGTTCTAATCTTGGGGAGTTCTCTAAAATTCCTGTTTTTATCTCAGGGAGATGCAAGGCTAACATAGATGGAATATTGACACGTCACTGACTGAACAGCTGTCTATTCACATCAGCCTAAGATTCATGGCTGAGGATTTACATTCTCCATGCAAAGCCCAGCGGCAACTATTTTCTGCCCCAATCCCCTGTGTCAGGCTCCAAACCTAGAGAGCCATCGTTTTTGTCAACAATGCCGAACGCTCCTACCTAAACGGTATCTGTGGGCAGTTGGCAAAGGCGTAGAATTATTTCGTCCTAATGATTTAATCGACGAGCGGTATCTGTGTAAGTACAGCCAGGTATTTCTAGATACCAAGCCTGGGGCTGTACCCACTTCACCTGAGGCAATTGACTCTACGATCGCCTCCTACTTACGATTATCTACCCATCCTTTACATATTCCTCAGGTCTATGCCTGGATTTCCGCTGAGGTTGCTAGCGCCCGATCGCGAAAGCCGCTTAAAAATGACCTACTTTTACTCGAGCAAGTGCCGATTTACCCGGAGGGCGTCAGTCTGAATGGTAACTCGTTAGGGGGAACCTTAATGCCGGAGCTGGCAACGGTATGGCAGCAGGGTACGGGATTGCAGCAGTTGCATTGGCTATGGCAACTGGCTCAACTCTGGCAACCGCTTGCCGATGAAGGAGTGGCTACTAGTTTACTTAATCCTCAGCAATTACGAGCTGAGGGCTCAGTAGTGCGGCTATTAGCATTACAACCCGACCTAACCTCAGTCACTCTGGCGGATTTAGGTCAGATGTGGCAACAATGGCAATTCGGAGCTAACCCGACGATCGCAGATTTTTTAGCCGCCTTATGTCAGCAACTCCGGCAAGGGCAGGTGAGAACGGCTGAACATCTGGTTCTACTGCTCGATCGGGCACTCACCGTGAGTAGCTCCACCCAATCTTGCCAACTTCAGTTCGCCACCTTAACCGATCAAGGACCGACTCGGCAGCGCAATGAAGATGCTTGCTACCCAGCAAGTGGTACAGCCTCTAGCCTTGTTGAGCTTTCTAGATCACCCACTGCTAAGGAGGCTTTACCGTTAGTCATTGTCTGCGATGGCATTGGTGGGCATGAAGGGGGAAATGTTGCCTCCAATCTGGCGATCGCAACGATCCAGGAGCGGTTACAACCACTTACCCTTCAGTCAACGCCATTGGAGTCTGAGCGGCTGATGACTGAATTGGAACAAGCCGCTCTCGAAGCGAACGACGTGATTAGCCAACGTAATGATAGCGAGCAGCGTTACGAACGGCAGCGTATGGGCACAACGCTGGTGATGGCATTGGGGCATGGTCATCAACTGTTTCTGACCCACGTAGGCGATAGCCGTGCCTACCGGATTACCCATACTGGCTGTCATCAAATTACCTTAGATGATGATCTGGCGTCCAGGGAGGTGCGCCTAGGCTATACCCTCTACCGAGATGCTTTGCAACAACCAGGTTCTGGCTCTTTGATTCAAGCGTTGGGTATGGCATCGTCATCGCTATTGCATCCAACTGTGCAGCGATCGATTCTGACTGAGGATTGCCTATTTCTCTTATGTTCTGACGGGTTGAGTGATAACGATCTCGTGGAAGCATGTTGGCAAACTCAACTATTACCCGTATTGGACGGCAAGGTGGATCTGTCCACTGCTGTCCAACAATTAGTCGCTTTAGCGAATCAACAGAATGGGCATGATAACGTCACTGTGGGCTTAGTGTATTGTCAAATCACGACTCACCCATCTGCCTCTGCCACCGTTCTACCAGCAGCGCTTGCCAGTCAGCCGATGACTGCCGCTACTCAGGCAGCCGCTACCCAATTACTTGCCTCCCCAACAGCGAGAACTCAGAATGAGGCTCGTTCTCGCTCCCAGTTTAGTCCATGGTCTAGTTTGTTAGGCATTGTGCTGTTACTGGGGATAGGAGGATTATTGTTGTACCTCCTAGTACCAGATAGCCATTCGCAGCTGCTGTCCTGGCTAGGGATGGAACCCATTCCTCCTAGTCCAGTGGCATCTCCTCCACTGCTACCATCACCCTCGGTTAATCCATCTGCTTCCGTATCGGCACCAGAGTTCAGCCCCAATTCTTTAATTCAAGTGACTCGTTCCAGCGTTGATAGTGTGGGTCAAACGCCCTTGTTACTACAAGCTAACCCACCTGGGCAGGCAGAACCCGCCCAACCAGAGTCTGGTACTCCAGGGCTAATGATACCTGTGGGAAGCGTTCTAGAAATTACTAGCCGACGGGCATCTCCCAACCAGGTCGTCTGGTTACAAGTAAAAGTTTGTTCGATCCCCGATCGCCCCAAGACGACCCAACCAACCGCACAACCTGGAGATATGGGATGGATTCAGGAAGCAACAACTATCCCTTTGGTGACTAGTAATCTGAGTTTGACAGAGGTACAACGAGGCAAATGTGCTACGACCGCCTTACCAATGTCTAAGAATAAGATTCTCAATAGATAATGGATGAAACAGGGAGAGATGGGAAACCACACAAGGCAAAACCTGGTTAACCTGGCATCTTTATCCTCTAATTACTGATTACTGACAACTAACTACCTATCGATGTAACTGCTCAATGTCCTTGTCTGAGACTCCTTGCTTTAGTCTGGCGATCGCTCCTCTCACCCGTGCGGGCAGCGCCTATTTTGCCATTCATGTGATTAAGGCACCGCTCCCTAATGCCTACGTATTGCATGATTGCGTGTGGACAGAAACCCTGACCAATCTTTGGCAATCCTGGCAAGATATGTTTTCGACCCGACGCCTGCCCAATGTTCCCCATGTCTCGGATGTCAACACACCTCCTCCCGATCCCATCATTCTCCCGATCGACCTGCCTTCAGCTCCTAATCCGCCCATCGGCTTATCAGGTCGGTTAATGCAAGATTTGGGCATTAGTCTCTGGCGCTGGCTATTTGATGGACAGATTTTGACTAGCTTTAAAGAAAGTTATGGCATTGCAAGGGGGCAGGACAAACCATTACGGTTACGCTTGGAAATTCGGGATCCCGATTTAATTGCCCTCCCCTGGGAGATTATGCAGGATGGAGCAGGCAGGCAAGCCATCTCCCTTAGTCAACAACTTTTATTCAGCCGCACCACCAGTGATGTCTATACCCTGCCGACTCTACGAACAGACCATATCCTAAAAATTCTGCTGGTGTTAGGGCAGGACACAGAACCCGGCAGTGAGCCAACGGAGGCTGATGTGCTGCGAACGCTGAAGCTTCAGCAGGAAGCAACCGCTTTAACCCAAGTGCTACAAACCTCAGGCAATTCTGGGATTGGCGGCTCTAACCAAACTCCATGTCAAGTAGATACCTTGGTGCAACCGACCTCTGCTGAATTGATTCAGGCATTGGAAACGCGTGCCTATAACGTCTTGTTTTATGCAGGGCATGGGGCACCGGCACCCGATGGTGGTTTATTGTTTCTGCGCCCTGATATGACCCTGAATGGTACAGAGCTAGCTCAGGTATTAACTCGGTGTCAGGTGAAGCTAGCGGTGTTTAATGCCTGCTGGGGCGCCCAACCCGATCACTATCTGCTCGCAGGGGTAACTCCGGGGTCGGATGAGCAAGTGGCACAGTTGATTCCTCGTAGCAGTTTGGCAGAAGTCTTGATTCATCATGGTGTCCCTGCCGTTCTAGCCATGCGAGACTCCATTACCGATAAAGAGGCACTCAGTTTTATTCAAGCCTTTGCGAAAGCCCTAGCCGAACGAATGCCGATCGATCAGGCCGTTGCCGTTGCCCGTCAACATTTACTTACCCTATATAAATTCAATCAGCAAGCCTGGACATTGCCTGTCCTCTACATGCACCCGGAGTTTGATGGAGAGTTGCTGAAATCGTTGGAAATGAGTCCAACCATGATGCCCGCCAATACCGTCACCCGGATTGGCAATCAGGATAACCATCGGGCTTGTTTGCGATCGTTGAAGACCGCCAGAGTCTGGCAGATTCGGGGCGGCTTAATGCGAGTAGGTCGCGATCGTACAAAGAATGATCTAGTTTTGGAAGAAGATGAAGGGGGCGTTTCGCGAGAACATGCCGTGATTTTTCGCCGTGATTCTAGCCAAGAAAGTAATGGTGAAGCAACTTACTTTTTAGAAGACATTTCTCGCTTTGGTACCTGGGTGCTTCAGGCTGGGAACTGGCAGAAAGTCCATCGTCAGGAAGTGCAATTGCATTCAGGCTCGCAGCTTAAATTTGGCAGTTCTCAGAATGAAACCTTAGAATTTGTTTTGGAGCAGAAACCTTCTAGTTAGCTCAACATTGAGCTGGAATGAGGAGCATAAACTAGATTCTCTTGTCTAATGTTCTATCTTTAGACTTGGATAATTCTCTACTTCCTCCCATAAGATTGGGCAAGATGGCAGCCCCCCTACGCCATTTGATGGAAAAGCTGGGATTTTGTGAGGCAGTTACGGAACTGACCATCCCTACTATGTAGCTATTCCCAGCAAAAGCTAGTTGGCTAAATCAGTGCATGCAGGAGTCCGGTTATGAAGAAAGAAGTGATGTGTTCCGAACAAGTTCAACAGTCTGCGGCTAACGTTGAGCACGACCTATGGACAGCATTGTTACAGGCAGAAGGAGTCAGTTATTCCTGGCAATCAGGTGAGTCGCTGACCGAAGAGGCCTTTGTAGTTGAAGAAAACCCAGACGCGAAAATTGCTTATCCCTGGAATCCAATGGCACCCGAGGCAGAAGCATTTTTTGCCAAAGCAGAAGAGGATAGTCTGTTTGATGGTTTCTCGTCTGAAGAAATTTCGACTCGTTCTACTACCTTTTTTAATCAACTGGATACCTTGTGGTCCAGTGCGACCCTGCAATCTAGTGTGATGCAACACTTGGCAGTACGAGTCCCTCAATCGATTTTGGCGGCGATCGTGGATCAAGTCCAAAAAGTGGCTACGACAGCTGAATCGCTAGCAGACCGGTTGATTGGCTCTGTTCAAGATCTATTGCCCAATTTGGCGATCGAAGATTTGGAAGTTTTGGCGCGTCCTCTTGCCTATGAGCTGCGTGATACCTATACAGGTGATCCCGTTGATGCCATGCTAGCAAAAGTTCCTCAGGTGAACTGGCAAGAACAATCTGAACTCAATCAGGCACGTTTGAGCTTGGCAGTGGCCCACTATGCGATCGTGGCGCTGCAAAAAAGCGAACAATCCGCAGGATAAGGGATGGAGGCTAATGGATGAAGGCTTTCGCTACACCCCCTCAGCCTTCATCCAGCTAGTACCCCTGGCATAAACTTGGCTGAGTCGCCCCTCGGCTCACTATTCAGCCCCTGAGTTACTGATAGAACCGGGTAGCAAAATTCTGCGATCGGGTAGGCGAAACTTGCCGAGCTTTGAGGATTGCCGACCCTAAGAAGGCATAGGACAAGATTCCCACAATGGCTAGGAGCGCAGGGCTGATCATACCTGCTGCATTCCAGAGGGCATGCAGGCCAGAAGCGCTCAGATAGCCAACTCCCCAAATCAGATGGCAACGCCGCGATCGGAGAACGCTCAGCCCAATAAAGTAGCCCAGATAGCCACTATAAGCAATATGTCCAGCAACAGAACCCAGAACTCTGGGAATTAATAGTTGCAAGCTTGCCAGTTGGGCCGCTCCCTCTCCCGCTGCCAAAGTGGACTGATAAATCCCAGGAATATACTGACCTAATGTTTCAGCTAAGGTAAAGCCAACAGCCGAAGCCGCTCCTAGTAAAATGCCATCCAAGGGTTCCCAGACGCCGACCTCTTCTCGTCGCGGCGATCGCAGACATTTGCCTAAAAAACAGGCTAGGAGCACCGGTAGAGCCTTCATCAGTTCTTCCATCAACCCTGCCCCGAAAAACATGTGGATGAGTAAGGCGAATGGATTTATCCCAGTGCTGCTAGTCGGTAGTTCTCCAGGCAAGACCTGCCGAAAGATGAAGAGAAACAGATTTAGTCCTGGACTTGCCAGGAGCAAAATCATCAACAGGGCAGCGCTAAACAACACCCACCAGGGCTTATGTTTGCCAAACAGCTGATAGACACAGTAATAGACAGCTCCAGCTAGGTAAGCAGCAAGTAGCAGATTGAACAACCAGGCATGACCGACTGCCAAAAACAAGGACACCACAACCCCGATCGTGATCACAGCTGGCAGTAAGTAGGCTTTGCGGATCAGATGTTGTCCGGTCGAAAGAATCGGAAATAGCTGCGTCAGGCTGACCTTTTCCGGCTCAATCACTGAAAGCGGATTCAGAACTAACCGATCGGTCGGATCAATTGCGACAAAAGAAGAAAAATCCGTAGGGGGTTGTAGCTCTGGAACAACTGGCAAATCGGTGAGCGATTGGTATTCAAAGACAAATTCGGGTCCCTGCTGCCCCAACATAAAGCGATCGCCAACCTGCAAGACTTGACAGCCAGAGAGGCGTTTACCATTTAGGAATGTGCCATTAGCACTATTCAGATCACAAAGTTGCCAGAAACGAGTCCCGTCGGTTGACTCGAAGCCCAAGACTGGGCTGATTTCGACGTGGCGGCGAGAGACCGAACGGTACTGATCGGAATTTAAGACGATTTGACAGCGTGGATCACGCCCGATCGTCACAGCATCCCAGCCTGACAGCGGAAAGCAAGCCGACTGCTTCTGACTTGGCTCAGGCAGAAGTTGACAGAGAAATGCGGTATAGCGAAGCTTACCCGTCACACTGAAGATTGAACTACAACTCGAGCAAGGGATGTAGAGGAGGGAAACTCTTAAACTATTTACCGATTATTCTCCTCAGTGGGTCAATCCTACATTGACCCACTGCTTTGTTCAACCGTTCTATTGCTGATTAGCTCTCGCATCACGGACAGCCGCAAAAAAGCAAACTACCCCTAAAGGCAAGGTCGTGACCAGAATGATGGTTGTGGGTACGGTGCCCAAGTCGGGTGTACCAGAGGTTAATTCAAAGATGGAACCGATCGCCGCAATTCCGGCAATACAGGCTCCGGCTAGCAATACACCGCTTTTGGGAGTCACAAATAATTTGCCTCAATCAACTATGCAACGGGTTTAACGGCTTGGGTAGAAAAGCCGTGCTTGGCAAGCTCTTGGTTTAATAGCAACGCATTTTCAACGCGATCGACAAACATGACCCCATTCAAGTGATCAATTTCGTGCTGAATACAACAGGCTAGTAATCCAGATGCCGCCAGTTTCTGAGGGCGACCCGACTCATCTTTGTAGGTCACTTCAATCTCAGCAGGACGTTTAACATCCAAATATACGCCTGGGATACTCAGGCATCCTTCCTGAGTCACAGATAGATCCTGGCTAGCTTTGATAATGCTAGGGTTAATCAGAATTAATGGTGGAGTTGCCGCTTCGTCTGGTTGGCAATCAATCACAATCACTTGTTTGTTGACTGCAATCTGAGGGGCTGCCAACCCAATACCGTCAGCGCTGTACATCGTCTGCAGCATTTCCCGAATCAGCCGCTTAATCTCCCCATCAATTTTGGCAACCCGCTTGCTGCCCTGGCGCAACACGCGATCGCCGAGATGATGAATTTCTAACGGTGGCTTTGTTAGCTTCTTTTTTTCAACCAGAACCCCAACTGTCATGGATTATGTTACTCGCTGCTTCGTAGAGTGTAGGGATAAAATCTCGGAATCATTCCGCCTTACATCTATCTTAGAACAAGAAACAATGAACAATGAACCGTAATTTATGGTCATCGCTCATTGGTATTGGCTGACTGACTAGCTGCGCTGGGGAATCGCAATCGCGCGATCGACGCTAGCCGCCTGATATTGGCTAGGGGGGTATTGGTCAATATGCTGGAAGATGGCAACGGGAGCAGTCACTCGACAGGTGAAAAACTCGATCGCTACTTTGTTATCGGGATAAATTACGACTTTAGGAGCTAAATCTTTAGGGGGATTAGCAACACGCCACTGCCACTTTGCCTGCGGCGGCACGGCATCAATCAAACGATGGTGGAGCCAATTGCAGGATTTACCTAAGGCGCCGAATTCTCGGAATTCTCGTCGCAGCATAGAAGCCACAATCCAGGAGGCTGGAGAGCGATCGCCTTGAATCGCTTCCATGACATCAGCAAAGGATCCCTCCGGTTGCGGGGGATGCGCCCGATCGCCACTGGTTGCCAGCGCTTTTTCTAATTGGGCTGTGGTACTCAGATCTTCAGGGACTGCCCAGAGCACACCAACCCCTTCCTCGGCGGTGCGATGCAAGTAACCAACGAGTCGGACATTGGCTTTCAGCTTTAGCCCAGGTAACTTGGTTAAGACAGATCCAGGGTTAGTGGTACTGATAAACCATTTGCCGCTGGTATTGGGGACATGGGTTTCTTCCTCGGGCACACCACCGAAGCTAAATAAATCTCCCAAGTCGCTGAGAGAACCAGGTTCTGGCAATTCGTCTACTTCATCAAGCGATGACCACGATCGAGGATGGTTTTCCGAATCGGGTAACTCCAACGCATTTTTAATTTGTTGACGAATTTTTTGTAGCGCTTCCAGGGGAATTTTCTGAACCGGCATAGATCAAATTGTGCCTTAGGGAACGGAATGAATGAATCATACAGGTTGCTCTACGCTAGTATGCCCAATCGATTAACTAGGAATAAAAATCCGTGATGTTTGCACACAATATGACTGAGGTGAAAAAATTGAGCCCTGCTGTCTTCAGCATGGCAGGTATTGTTAGCATCGCTTCAGCTTAATGTCTCAGCACCTGGTATAGCACTTCTGGCTAGATTGAGCATAGGAGCCCTGTTTAAATCCTGTATCCCAAAGTTTCTGCATTTCATGAAGCATTGAAGCCAACTATTGGCGTGGCTAAATGCTAAGAGAGGGCTTGCCATAATATCCGAGTTCCAGTTTTTTGATCCGAATTCTTAAGTATCGAAAAAAAGTGGCTCCAAATTGCAATAGAGACATAAAATGAGCGCCGGAACCTTCGCTTGACTTCAGCCCGATCGCCGTTCCACATCTCGCTACTTCTGCCAGAAATCGTGTTACTACTGTCAAGAATTCGTCAAGGATTCCAGATCGATCCTATCTACGATCTGTTTCAGTCGGTTAAGGCTAGTGCAACATAGGAACGTTAACAAGAAGGTTGGAAGCCAAACATACCTATGACGAAATTATTTGAGGAGGAAACCATCATGCATAAATTAACTTCATCTGTTCTGGGTGTCCTAACAGTATCCATTGGCTTAACTGTCTTTAGTACCCCAGTTTCATCCCAAAGCCCAACCAAAGTTTCGTATCGGTGTGATGCGAACAAAGGGTTCCATGCGGTTTATCGTCCCGACGGATCTGATAATGTGCGGCTGACTTTTGGCAGCAAAGTGATTACCCTACCCCAGGTCGAGTCTGCCTCTGGTGCTAAATACAGCAATGGCAGTGTGACACTCAACACGAAAGGTGACGAGGCATTTGTAGAAGTTGGAGACAAGGTGCTGTTTGAAAATTGTGTGGCGCAACAAAGAGGCGGAGTATCTGGGCTCTGGTAACTTTGCCATCCAGGCATGGGTCATCAGCATCTTTTCCCATGCCTCTCCTAATCTGGGTATACCCGTCCTTTCCAAGCTCCACCTCGTCCCTGCCAGTGTCGCCAAGCTGAGTCGATCGTCATTAGCGTATAGAGCAGTGCGATCGCGGGTAAACTTGCGGCAAATAATAATGAGCAACGGTAAAACTGCACCGTCGGATAGTATGCCAACGTCATGAGTAGCCAGCCCGCCAATCCGGTCAGAACGAGCATAGCATTCCCCAAACCCGTCCCCATGGCTAACGCGATCGGCGGCATTAAATAAATCATGGTCATTCCGACTAATGTTCCGAGTAGTAATAACGGCGAATAGTTGAGTTGGGTGTAAGCCGTCCGCGCTACCATATCCCAAACTGTTTGTAACGATGGGTAGGGACGTAAACTACACGTCAGATCACTCAATCCCAACCAAATATTTCTGGACAGCTGAGGCGAAGTCATTGACTGAGCATTTCCTCGCTTTCCTTTCACTGCCTGAGCTAGAGCACAATCATCAATTAATGCCTGCCGAATCGTTTGCAGTCCTCCAATTTGCTCTAAAACATCGCGCCGAATTAAAATACAACCTCCAGCCGCCGCCGCTGTCGATCGGTGGCTATCATTGACCCAGCGAAACGGATAGAGTTTTTGAAAGAAGAAGACAAAGGCAGGAATTAGTAGTTTTTCCCAACGACTTTCACAGCGCAGCCGTACCATCACCGATGCCATTGCTAGATCGTGATGCCTGGCTTGAGTCACTAATCGCCACAGCTGAGAGCGATCGTGGCAAATATCCGCATCTGTTAACAGAATATAGTCCGGGGATGCCGTCAGCGCTTTTTGGACGCCCTGATCCATTGCCCACAACTTACCCGACCAACCAGGCGGTAACGGTTCGGCAGCCAATACGGTTAACTGCTCCACCTGCCCCAAGGCTGCCGCCGTCGCTTGCGCCACTGTCGCCGTCCCGTCTGTACTATGGTCATCCACTAAAATCACTTGCAGTTGACCAGGATAATCTTGCTGAAGCAGCGATCGTAGCGTGACTGGCAATAACTCTGCCTCATTGCGTGCCGGAATCACTGCCCACACCGTCGGATACTCTCCCCCACCTCCCTGATCTTCCTTACTCCTCTCCAACACCTGATCACACTGCCAAAACCCTCCCCTCCAGCCGAGCAGAACTAGCCAGATCACGACTGACAGTGCTGATAGCGCCAAAATCAGAAAACTCATACGATCGTCGTCCGATATAGATAGTTGCCAATGTGAAGCATTACGAAGCACAATACAATGTTTGCAATTTTGTTACCAAGTGTTGTGACAGGAGTGATGCTACCGTGACGCAGACGCAGGATCGAGGAACCGCTTTTGGACAGCCAGATCAGTTTCAGCGGTTGGATGCCGCGATCGCCGCTAGTCAGAACTATCTGCTGTCAACCCAATATCCTGAAGGCTACTGGTGGGTAGAACTAGAGTCGAATGTCACGATTACCGCAGAAGTGGTGCTGCTGCATAAGATTTGGGGTACAGATAAAACCCGATCGCTACATAAAGCCGAGGCATACCTGCGATCGCAGCAACGGGAACACGGTGGTTGGGAGTTGTTTTATGGCGATGGCGGCGACCTCAGCACCTCGGTAGAAGCCTATATGGCACTGAAGCTGTTGGGAGTCTCGGCAACAGATCCGGCGATGCAACGGGCAAAGTACTTCATTCTGGAGCGAGGCGGAATTAGTAAAACTCGCATTTTCACCAAACTGCATTTAGCCTTGATTGGCTGTTATGACTGGCGTGGTATTCCATCGATTCCACCCTGGATCATGCTGTTACCAGACCACTTTCCCTTCACCATCTATGAAATGTCCAGTTGGGCACGGGGTAGCACAGTCCCCTTACTAATTGTGTTTGACCAGAAGCCTGTGTATATGGTGGAGCCTGCGATCGCCATGGATGAACTCTATAGCGAAGGAATAGCCAATGTTCGGTACGAGTTACCGCGTCAGGGTGACTGGACAGATTTATTTGTGGCACTCGATGACGCCTTTAAATGGGCAGAAAATTTAAACTTAATTCCATTCCGACAAGAAGGATTAGCGGCGGCTGAACGTTGGGTGCTGGAACGGCAGGAAGCAACTGGAGACTGGGGAGGCATTATTCCAGCCATGTTAAATTCACTGCTAGCATTGCGCTGTCTGGGTTATGATGCGGCTGATCCGATCGTCGATCGGGGTCTACAAGCCGTTGATCGGTTTGCCATTGAAACGGAAGACAGCTACCGGGTCCAGCCCTGTGTTTCGCCGGTCTGGGATACAGCTTTAGTGATGCGATCGTTAGTGGATTCTGGATTGAATCCAGATCATCCAGCGTTGGTCAAAAGTGGTGACTGGCTGTTGCAAAAACAGATTCTGGATTATGGCGATTGGGCAGTGAAAAATCGAGTTGGAAAGCCAGGTGCCTGGGCATTTGAGTTTGATAACCGCTTTTATCCCGATGTAGATGATACGGCAGTAGTTGTGATGGCATTGCAAGCCGTGCAATTGCCGAATGAAGCCCTCAAACAACAGGCGATCGCGCGCTCAGTGAGGTGGATTGCCACGATGCAATGTCGCCCCGGTGGTTGGGCAGCGTTTGATCTGAATAATGACCAGGATTGGCTAAATCTGCTGCCGTATGCGGATCTCAAAGCGATGATTGATCCGAATACGGCGGATGTAACAGCCCGCGTTTTAGAAATGTTGGGGCGCCTGGGTCAGTCAGCTAGCCAGGGTGGCGATCGCTGGGTGGAAACTGAGCAGATCCATCAGGCGTTAAGTTATCTTCGGCAAGAACAGGAACCAGAAGGCTGCTGGTTTGGTCGTTGGGGTGTGAACTACATCTACGGAACCAGTGGCGTACTAGCCGCTCTGTCGCTATTAGCTCCCCAAGAATTCCAATCAGAAATTGAGCGGGGGGCGGCTTGGTTAGTGCAATGTCAAAATTCTGATGGCGGTTGGGGCGAAACCTGTCGCAGTTACAATGATCCGATGTTAAAGGGGCAGGGAATCAGTACAGCGTCTCAAACCGCATGGGCATTGATTGGTTTGCTAGCAGCTGGAGCGGCAACAGAGCAATATGCGCAGGAAGTTATCGATCGTGGTATCACCTATTTGCTAAATACGCAGCGCTCAGACGGAACTTGGGACGAATCAGAATTTACTGGGACTGGCTTTCCCTGTCATTTCTATTTGAAATATCACCTATATCAACAGCATTTTCCCCTCACGGCTCTAGGGCGCTACCGTAAATTATGTGGTAGCTTACCTTTGAGTAATTGACATTACATGATCTGAAGCAAAAAATTCTGAAGTCCTTTTTAACATTAAGGGTTTCAGAATTTTTCTGATGGCATGCTATCAGAAAAAAATCGAGAATTTAAGCAACAGATTGACGTAATTTGAGCAGCTATTTTTTGATCAGAAGCACTAACTCTAATATGAGACTAATTTGAGATTTTGGTAACACTAAATTCAGTATTTTTTATTTTCTTATATTTAGAGAAAAGTTCATCATATCCTCGAAAACAAGAACTTTTCCTCAAGAGACAATAAAGAATTTTAGTAAACAGATGCCAGTGTCTTTTTTTTATTCGTAGAATCACGTAGGTAATCAAGAGATTTAGGATTGTCACAAAAGCTCTAGCCGAGCAAATGATGATTTTCTCTTAGTAGCAATATTTTTTATTGCTGGTTTAGTTAGTTGGTCTAACTTCGTTAAAACTGGGATACATCCGCAAAAAACAGGGTGAATTGATGTTCAGCTACATCCCTTAAATTCTCAATCTACCAACTTGCATAGGATGGTTTAGCCATACTGCGTAGCTGCATCTTTTGCTGACATTAGCTCAAGTCGATCAAGCTTTCTGGGTAGTCGTTATCTATATAACGAAACTTAGATGGCTTTAGCCTGCCTGTCCATAGCCTCCAGGAAGTTTTTATCCATGGTTACTTCAGCTCAAACCCCGATCGCTAAAGCGAAGCAAGCACCAAAATCATTCGTTCCGCTATCTAAGATTTGGCGTTATCTTGGCAAGACATCACAATGTCTAATCGAGAATCCAAGCCTATTTTTCATGCGAAAATTGGCTCGATTTGAGATCGTGCGTAATTTGGTGTACCAATGGCATAAAACATTTGCACCGCCCCAGCCGATTAGCATAACAGCTTCACATTTACAAAATTTTGATGTGAATCAAGTTGTCTCTGCGATCGCAACAGACGGTTATTATGCAGGGCTACAATTATCTCAATCTGTGGTTCAAGAACTATTAGATTATGCCTATTCAACCCCTTGCTATGGCGATCGTAACCCCAACCTCAAGTTCTACATTCATGAACGAGCTGCCATAGAAGCGAAGTTAGGTAGATCTTTACAAGGTGCTTCTTACCTGAATGATCTGTGTCCAACCCTGAAAGCCTTAATAGAAGATCCTGGGCTACTTGCGATCGCTGCCCAGTTTTTAGGCGCAACTCCAGCTTATGTGGCGAGTGAGGTAATGTGGAGCTTTCCCCGAGCAGCGACTTGGGTAGAACAACTGAAAATGGCCCAAGTTTTTCACTATGACATTGATGATTACCGTTCGATTAAATTTTTCTTCTACCTGACAGATGTCAATGAATTAAATGGTCCCCATGTCTGCCTCAAAGGCACTCACAAACACAAAAAGTTTTTGCATCAATTGATTGGTCAACGCTGCGCTAGCATTGCCGATGAACAGCTTGCACAAGAGTATGGTGCAGAAAATGTGCGGGTTTTGTGTGGAAAAGCAGGATTTGGATTTGCTGAAGATACTTGCTGCTTCCACAAGGGGACACTACCTCGGCAAGGTAGCCGCCTCATGCTGCAAATTGAGTATGCAATCAATAGCTACGGCAATATCCGAGCCTATTAATTTGAAGCTCGACAGATTTGCGACCTTATGGGTACAGTTAAACGCGATCGAGGCGTTAAATGAGAGTTGCCGTCAATTGGTATTGGGCAGCTATCCAAGCAATGCTTGCCCTGATTGATTAGGGTGCTGTTGAATCAGACCAGCTCAATGGTTGACATAGCCCATGTTAGATTGATTTCGAGGGCTTCATTACTGCTGAATCAGGCAAAGTGCTCTGGCTGCTCCAGAAGTTTCCAGGCTAGTCAGTAGATTGCCTGTGATCGTCCAAGTCTGAGATTGAACTGTTTAAAAATAAAGCTGCTGTGGTTAGCGGATCCGACTGGCTAATGGCAGTAAGCGTTCTAACTCTAAATTGGCGGCGACTTGAGCCAGTTTGTCCAAATCAGTGCAGTCAGCTAAATGCGGAATCAAACCAAGAACTGGCACGTTAGTTAAGCGCTGGATTAAATCAGTGGGTGCCCAATCAGTAATTTGTTGTTGATCACAAGGCTGGGCACAGTTCAAAACAATCCCTTTCAGGTGAATTCGCGACTGTCGTGCTAACGCCACATTTGCCACCGCCTGACCGATCGCGCCTAACTTGACCGGCACCACTAATACAGTCGGTAAGCGCCAATCCCATGCTAGGTCAGCGACTGTCGTTTCATGAGTCATTGGCGAGCCTAACCCACCTACGGATTCTACTAAAACGAACTCCTTCCGGTGCCGCAACGCTTCAAAGGCTTGCCAAACTCGTTCTAATTCAATCCGGCGTCCTTCTCGATCTGCTGCTAACGGGGGAGCTAAGGGCGCGGCAAACCAGAGTGGATTCACTTCAGAGGGATCGAGATTAAATAAACGGCTGTAAATTTCGCGATCGCCGATACCCGACTGAATTGGTTTCAAAATACCTAGCTGTTGCAGCGAATTATAACGACTCCAGTAAGCGGCTAAGGCGGTCGTCAAAATCGTTTTTCCGGCATCTGTATCGGTTCCGGCAATCAGTAGCGCGTTCAAAAATTACCTCCGGGTTTCAGTGAACAATTAGTAATCAACAATGAGTAGGGACTAATTACTGTAATCTCCCTCTCTCCCCTATCTTCTCCAGTTCCTCAACCTTCCCCCTAATCTCTAACACTAATGTCTAGCGTAAAGTCTGTGCCTGGGGGCGCCGTAACGTCGATCGCGTAGGTTCCCCCACTCGTAAGCTTGGATTGGGAAACGACCACACCAGAAGCACCGTCCAGTAAGCGACCATCAGGAGCACGGACGCTTAAGGTGGCAGGACCACCATTCACCTCAGCCGCTAGGATCTGCCCCTCGTTAGCAGTGACGAGGTAGCGTTTAATCATATTGCCCTCAATCCGAGCCGAAATTGTGGTTTTAGTTTGTCCAGGTGGGAAATTTACCTGTTCTTCTTGAACAGCGGCAGGAGGCGGAGAGGGAGAGGGAGAAATCGTGGGAGAAGGGGATGGATTGGTGGGACTAGGTGAGGGTTCGGGTGGGCTGACCAGCCTAACCTCAAGTTGGTAATCGCTTTGCCCAATCCCTTTAATGGGACGCAATTGTAAATAGTATTCCCCGGTATAGGGTAATGGACTCTGCCAATAAGAAACCCGGTTTGCCCGATCGCCAAGCGGCTCTTTGTTCGGACCTAAGACGGTCATTAAGACGCCTTCCCCATCTAAAACAGCCGTGAGTTGTTCTTCCTGTTCCGCTGAGATGATGTAGTTAAGGGTCTCATTTTCCTTGAGAGTGCCAGTTTTGACGATCGCTTTGCCATCTGGAGCCACATCTAGGCGTTGGCTGTAGGTCACCGGCTCAGTAGTAGGCTTGATCGTCGGCGTGGTGGTTGGTGTTACGCTAGGCGAAGGCGTAACAGGTGTAGGACTGAAGGTAATAGACGCTGTGGGTGTGGGTGATTGAGGGTTGAAAATAGTCCGAACCAGGAGCCAGGAACCAATGCCTGTGAGGGCGACGAAGACAATTCCCAACATTAACACGGCTAGAGGATCATCCCAGAGAGAAGTACGAGGTGGTGCAATCACCGATCGCGTGGCAGAACGTTTACTAACCGGAGTAACGGGAGCGGTGGTATTAGAGGCAGGACGACGACCAATGGCAACCGTAGGCATCCGAGATAAGTCGGGCGTTGCGGCTGGGGTAGGGGTAGGCGTCACGATCGGGGGTTGATAGGTAGGCGGTGGAGTTTGGGTCGAAGAATAACCCCCACCCCCCGGCAGCGCTTGTAATGCCTGAACAACTTCACTCACGGATTGATAGCGATCGCTGGGACGATAACTCAACATCCGATTCAACACTTGAGCCAGTCCGGGAGTCACCGTCACCCAGCGTTGCCAGTACCAGGTCATCGTCGAATCATCAAATAACTCCTGGGGTTCTCGTCCAGTCAGTAAGACGACGGCTGTCACCGCCAGGGAATACAAGTCGCTGCTAGGATAGGCTTTTCCGGTTTGAATCTGTTCCCAGGGCGCATATCCTAATTTGCCCACGGTGGTATTTTGCGGCATGGTCATGCCCACGCCTTGCAAGCGGGTCGCCAGTTCTTTCACCACCCCAAAGTCAATCAGCACAGGTTTGCTGTCCTGTTGCCGCAGAATGATGTTGTCGGGCGCAATATCGCGGTGAATAATCCCTTTGCTATGGATATGCGCCAGAACCGGGAGCAATTGCCGCAGCAGTTGTAGGACTTCGGTTTCGGAAAAAGCGATGCCCTGTGCCCGGCGCTGATCCAACAACATCCGATAGGTCTGCCCATCGACATAGTCTTGCACCAGAAACAGCCGCTGGTCTTGTTCAAAGTTGGCACGGAACTCGGGGATTTGCGGATGCTGAATGCGATAAAGAATTTCCGCTTCACGCTGAAACAGTTCTTTCGATTTATCGAGGGCATAGGTTCCCCCTTGCGCCGGGGTAAGTTCTTTGAGCGCACAAAGTTCGTTAAACCGTCCCTGGTCCTGGGCTAGATAAGTGCGACCAAAGCCTCCCTGACCTAGCACATTCAGGATGCGGTAGCGATTCTGCAAGACGGTATCAGTGGGCAGGGGGGGAAGCATGGGAGGTTAGGGTAACTCTTGGGATGAGGTGGGGAGAGGTAGGGAAGGTGAGGAAGATAGGGAAGATGAGAGAGAAAAGGTGAGGGATTAACCGCCGAGTTTGGCTTTGACGATCGCCTGCACTTTTTGACCGTCGGCTTTGCCTTTAAGTTGCTGCATGGCAGGCCCCATGACTTTACCCATATCTTTGGCAGAGGTCGCACCGACTTGCGCGATAATTTCGGCGATCGCTTGCTCCACTTCCGCGTCAGAAAGCTGTTTCGGTAAATACTCCTCCAGGATGGTTAATTCCTGAGATTCCTGAGCCGCTAATTCAGTTCGTCCAGCTTGTTCATATTGCGCGATCGAATCTCGCCGTTGTTTGGCCAGTTGCACTAAGATTTCGATCTCTTGTGCCTCAGTCAGTTCTGTTTGACCTGAGGGACGGACGCTAACCTCCTTCTCTAAAATGGCTTTTTTAATGCTACGAACGGTTTCTAGTCGGATTTTGTCCTTAGCTTTCATCGCAGTTTTGATGTCTTCGCCAATCTGGTCTTTTAGGCTCATATCATTCCCCCTAGTAAAGAAATCATTTTAACTTCTCCCTTGCTAGGTTAACTTCACTCAACTTTTTGGCATAAATCCATACAGTGATCTCAGAAAATTCCTGGGGGATGTTTGCAAATCCCAATGATAAGATTGCGATGAATGCGTTCAAGACCACACCGTGATTCCTTCTGTAACTCTTCCTCTTCCGACAACCCTGCCGTCTTTGAATGACAATAGCCGTCTGCGGTTGCTGTCTGGATCAGCTAATCTCGATCTGTCTCAAGAAGTGGCTCGTTACCTGGGTGTTGACCTGGGTCCGATGGTTCGCAAACGGTTTGCGGACGGTGAATTATATATTCAAATTCAGGAGTCGATTCGCGGATGTGATGTCTACCTGTTGCAACCCACCTGCCGCCCAGTCAATGACAACCTGATGGAATTATTGACGATGATTGATGCCTGTCGGCGCGCATCAGCCCGGCAAATCACGGCGGTGATTCCGTATTACGGATATGCCAGAGCCGATCGCAAAACGGCAGGTCGGGAATCGATTACGGCTAAGTTGGTAGCGAATTTAATTACCCAAGCTGGGGCGAGCCGAATTCTGGCGATGGATTTACATTCAGCCCAGATTCAGGGCTATTTCGATATTCCCATGGATCATGTCTACGCTTCTCCCGTCTTGTTGGATTACCTGAATAGCAAGAAGCTGCATGATTTGGTGGTAGTGTCGCCAGATGTGGGCGGTGTGGCACGGGCGCGAGCATTTGCTAAGAAGCTAAATGATGCCCCACTAGCCATTATCGACAAACGCCGCCAAGCCCATAATGTGGCAGAAGTGTTAAACGTAATTGGGGATGTCCGAGGAAAAACGGCTGTTCTGGTTGATGACATGATCGACACAGCTGGGACAATTACAGAAGGGGCACGCCTGTTAAAACAAGAAGGGGCGCGGCAAGTATATGCTTGCATTACCCATCCGGTGTTCTCGCCTCCCGCGATCGAGCGGCTGTCAAGTGGCATTTTTGAAGAGGTAATTGTGACAAATACAATTCCGATCGCGATGGAAAATCGTTTTCCTCAATTAAAGATTCTATCGGTCGCAAATCTCCTGGGCGAAGCCATTTGGCGAATTCACGAAGATAGCTCGGTCAGTAGTATGTTCCGGTAGTGAACTAACTAAACTTATACAATTAAGCCATTTGTAGGATTTTCTTATTTAACTTCCCACAAATGGCTTAATTTATGCGAGTTACTATATCGGCATAATGTGCTGATATTCACTGCCTACTGCAAATAATTTAAGCAGGCGGATGGCACCAGCTGGAGTTCGCCGGAGCGAAAGCGATCGCAATCGATCCACAGACCTGTAATCGGAGTATTGCCCACATCTTCTAAGAACGTCAGTTGTTCTAACTGATGGAATTTGGGGTCAGCAAAATCACACTGATAAAGCTGAATCAGTTCGTGTCCGGGTTTACCGTTGTAGACAAACAAATTCTCCAGGCAGCCTAAATAGTGAATATTCGTGAGTTCGGCCTGAATTTCTTCTTGAAACTCCCGCTTAAGGGCATCAAGGCTCGTTTCACCAAACTCAATGCCGCCACCCAGTGCCCGATAAAATTTATCTTGTTTAACCGAGTCATAGCCTTCAGCGACAAATAAGCGATCGTGGTGCTGAATTAAACCCAAGACTAGCACCCGAATTCGGTTGGAGTGATCCATAGTTAAAAGATGGCTCTGTGATTAAGTAGCTTATAGAGCTACAGACGATCACAGAATTACTACGGAAAGCCTTAGTTAAATTGATGTTCCGATAAAACATCAGAACGGCTACGGCTGTCACCTGTCGGCCAGTCTTCGTTTTCACCGCCGATAATTACTCGCTCTAACGTGACATAATCACGGCTGAATTGTTTCAAAGCATTAATCAAAACATCTAGGGCGATCGCATCACTGGTGCCTAAATCAAACCAACAGCGACCCCAGTTGCTTTCATATTCCAAATCGCCCATGTTATGCATGAGTGCCAACATACTACTGTCAGCCGTATCTTCGTCATAGTTCATGTAGCTGATCTCCAGCCCTGTATCTTGTACCTGGAGATTTTCGGCATTAAACCCACCTAATTTGCCAAGGAAAAACCAGGAGTCAAATACTTCTTCGACATACTGCTTTTCCATTTCGGAGGGAACGGTGCTGAATTCAATCCAGATCCAGACGTTAAAGGGGTCAAATTCCCGAAACTGTACTTGCATGAACGTTAAAACGGCAAACAGCTAAACGATCAGGGAATCATTCTAACCTCATCCCCGATCGTTTAGGCTTTTATCCGTTGGGCAATCGCCTATTTGGTCGTCGCTGTACCATTTAGCCGTTTTTGGGCACGGCTCAGATCACGCTTCATTTGTTTGACGGTGCTCTTCGGCAGTTGATCTTGTTTGGTCAGTGCCTTATTAAGATAGTTAGTCGCTTCCTGATAGTTCCCTTTTTTTGCTAATAGTTGGGCTTTGAGATAGAGAAAATCGGGGTTACTGGGAGCTTGTTGCAAGGCGCGATCGACCGCCGTCATCGCTTGATCATATTGATCCAGCTCTCGATAGCCTAAGGCTAGTCCCCAATCGGCTAGGTAACGAGGTCCAGCATATTTGTCGAGTCGCTCCATCGCCTTCTTGGTGTCAGAAAAGGGGAGATTCAGCCCGGCATATAAATCCATGAATCCCTTAACCAGATTCAGCTCAGGGTCATTAGGCGATTGAGTTTCTGCCGTTTCCAGGTAATTAGTTACCGTTTGTAGCTTACTCAAAGCGTGGGGAATGCCCTTAACCGTGCCTTCTTTCGCAAAAACATAAGCTCCATCTAAAAATTCGCCTACAGCCAGATAAAGATTGCCACGTAAGGGGTCACTGCTCAGAATTTGTTGGGCAGTTTCCCGAGTTTTAGCCGCATCAGACTGGATTTGTGCCAAAATCGCTGATTTCTTGTCTTTGTCTTTCTCGCCATCCAGTTTGGTAAACGCAACGAGCGATCGCAAGGCATAGGCTAACGGCTCATTGGGTTCAGCTTGAGCCAGTTGAGTTTCAGCCGCTTTGTAATCTCCTTGCTCAAATAGGGCGCGAAAGGCGGCTTCAGTTTTATCGCCGATTGCTCTGGGATTGGCAGTCCGGAAGGGATCCTTAGCAAAAACGGAACCTGCCCAAAGATTTGAGGTGATCAGTACGACACTGGCCACCTGCACGATGGATTGCAGGCGGCGCTTGAGGTGGGATTGCTTGGACGCTGTAAACCAATCAGCCATAGTTCAATGTTCCGATCGTCGGTGGTTATACTATCCTGTAGCCTATGATAGGCAATCTGCATCGAGAGAGTTCTCCCGTGAGGAATTTGCCAGGTTGGGCATAATGAAATTGGCAGTGTGGCACATATTCATGAGAGGATCTGACGCAACTTGGTGTGAAAGGTTCCGAAACATTTAAGTTCCATCTGCGATCGTGGTTATAGCGTCCTCACTCGACTGATTCTCAATGCTGATTCTGAAAAACCTGACCTACCATCCTGCCGCTAGCCCAACTCCGATCCTAAAAGCGATTAATTTACAGCTTGCCCCGCAACAGTTGGGGTTAATTGTAGGTTCCAGTGGTTCAGGCAAAAGTACGCTCCTAGAAATTCTGGCGGGATTAGCGACCAAAACCCGAGGTGGAGTATTTTGGCGAGAGCAGGAATTAACACCCTTGCACTTACAGCAGTTATGCGGCTTAGTGTTCCAGTTTCCGGAGCGGCATTTCTGTGGCGGCACGGTATTGGAAGAATTGCGCTTGGGGCATCCCGAGTTGATGAGCGATCGGATTCAAGAAGCGCTGAATGAAGTGGGATTAGGGCAGCTGCCCTGGAGTACACCGCCGGAAGCCTTGAGCGGAGGGCAGCAGCGCCGGTTAGCGTTGGCAGTCCAACTGATTCGGCAACCCCATCTATTGCTATTAGATGAACCGACTGCTGGTTTGGATTGGTCAATGCGACGGCAACTGGTGAATCTCCTAGCTAAGCTGAAGCAGCATTGGAGCTTATTGGTTGTTTCCCATGATGCCGGAGAACTATTAGAGGTCGCCGATCACTGCTGGACTCTGCAACATGGAACATTAATGTCAGTGACACCGGAAGCGTTAAAGACTCAGTCATCTAAAGCTGAGCTAGTGTCAGGATAAAATTGGTCTAACGCCAACAGGGTATGGAGCAATACATTGGCTCCTTGCACACAGTGTTCAGGCGAAGTATATTCTGCTCCCGAATGGCTGATACCTGATTGACTAGGGACAAAAATCATCCCCATATCAGTTAACCGCCCCATTTCTAAAGCATCATGTCCGGCGCGACTGGGAAGTGAACAATAACTCAGATCAAGTTGCTGACAAATGTTGGCGATCGTGGTTTGAATATGTTTTGCGGCTAGGCTGGGTTCAACACAGAGTAGCGGTGTAGTTGTAATGGTAGTTTGAGTGGTGGTAGCAATCTGTTCGATCGCCATTTTTAACTGTTGCATCATGTCATTCAAACAAGCTGACGATAAATCTCTTAGATCAACAGAGAGTTCAACTTTACCGGGGATGATGTTAACTGCATTCGGTGAAACTTCCAGGTAGCCAACAGTCGCAACCGGATGACTCGGCATTTGATGGGCAATTTTCTGCACCGCTAAGATGATGTGAGCCGCTGCAACTAAAGCATCCTGCCGGAGATGCATCGGCGTCGTTCCAGCATGATTGGCTTGTCCAGTGATCGTAATCTTGTGACGTTGCATTCCGACTACACCTTCAACCACTCCGATCGCCGTTTGTTGATGTTCTAAAACAATGCCTTGTTCGACATGGAGTTCAATAAATGCGGCTATCTCAGATCGGGATTGTTGGGCAGTAGTAATTGCCGTCCAATTACCACCAATCGTGTCTAAACAATCTTGAATGGAACGACCAATACTGGGTTGATAGCGATCGGGAGCTTGGGTTAATACTGTCCCTGCGATCGCTTGGCAGCCAATCATTGAGCTTTCTTCATCCGTGAATACTATTACCTCTAGAGGATGCTGCAATCGAATCTGCTGTTCATGTAGGGTATGGACAATTTCAATGCCTGCTAAAACTCCTAGCACACCATCAAATTGCCCTCCAGATGGCACAGTATCAATGTGAGAGCCAGTGGCTAAGGCTGGCGCGTTTTCTATAGTTCCGGCATAGCGACCAATTAAGTTGCCAGCCGCATCAATTCGAACGGTCATCCCCACTTCATTCATCCATTGTTGAACTAAATAACGGGCTTGCAAATCTTCTGGAGTGAAGGCAAGACGACGGATGCTTCCAGTCGGTTGTTGACCGATTTTGGCAAGTCGCTCAATCCGATCGATCAGGCGATCGCAATCGATACTTAAGTGAGAAAGAAGTCCGGCTGCTGTAGTATCCATAGATGCTTGATTGGTTAGGCAATTATGCTAAGAAAACTCAACAAATGCGGCTGTAGAAATGAGATATTTAATGAATATCCTAGTTATAGCGTTACTGCATTCGGTAAAGTCCAGGGCTAAGAATAGCGACAAGCAATGACTCAAACAGAGATGGGAACAAAGCGAGTATTTATCTGTGGTTCAGCATTACGCGGACAACCAGGACATGACAACTTGGGTGGGGCTAAATTTGTTCGAGCGGCAAAAACTCGATCGGATTATCGCTTACATGCTGCTCAGAATGGTTGGCATCCGGCAATCTATCCGGTGACTGAAAATGGGATTGCGATTCCAGGCGAAGTGTATGAGTTATCGCTAGAGCAGTTTGACCAGTTGGTTGCCTCAGAACCCCCTCATATGTATGCGGCAGATGTAGTGTTGGAAGATGGGGAAGTGTTGACGGCTTTTTTATATCCTCAGGAGTTAGTCGCGCAGTACAACTGGCCGGATATTTCTGATTATGGTGGTTGGGCAGCTTATCAAGCCAGTCAGCACTCTTAGAGCAGTTGCAAAACTCCCAGCGCCATTTGGTAGCCAAACTCGGATTTAGCCCTGATGCTGCATGGGATGATGATGGGGAAGTCAGGAGGAGAGCAAAGTCCAGGCTCCCTCCTCAAGCAGGATTGTAAAGGATCCGAGCCTGTAAGCTGTTGCAATTTAACCTACACTAACAACAATCAGGCTAGGATTCGTGAGCAGCATAACTTTATTAAAATCCGTTAAAAGAATATTGAGTTTTGTAGTGGCAGAATTCGGCTAGCGTTCGCTGTTCGCCAAGATGGTAGGTGAATACGATCGTCTAAAGACGATATTTGAAAAGGCAGGCTTTATCATGCCGCTTAGCCCTCTAACCAGAAGCCATATGCTGCAAACTCCCTTCTAGTCCTGGGCAAAACCGAGCCTGAAAGCCCTGGTTGCTATTTATTCACTGTTGGTTCAATGACCTATCCCTATAGTGTATTGATTGTTGATACTGCGATCGCGGAGCGAACTGCCTACCAACAGTTTCTTCAGTCAGATCAAAAATATACCTATGCCATTCAAGAGTTGAATTCTGGCAGGGAGGCATTGCATTGGTGTCAGCGTGGCTTACCAGATGTGATTCTGCTGGCATGTAGGTTGCCGGATATCTCCGGGCTGGACTGGCTCCAACAGTTGCAGCGACAAACCCGATTGAGCCAGCTACCTGTAGTCATGTTGGCGGCTTTGGAGGAGGAAGCGATCGCCGTTCAAGCGGTTCAGCAAGGAGCCCAAGACTATGTCATTAAGGAATATTTATCTGCCGATCGACTGCGCTGCACTATTCAGCATGTGATTCAACAGCAGCAATTACGTCAACAACTCGACCAGCATCAAGAACAACAGCAACTCCTGGGAACGATCCTAGTTGGGCAGATCACATTCAATCAGCACCTACAAACATTGAATCAAAAACTAGAAACGACTTTGGGGGAGCAAGCTGAGACCTTCACCAAAACGCTGGAAGCCTTACAGGTGTCTCTGGAAGAACTCCGAGTGACCTCAGACACTCTGCGTCAACAGAATTATGAGCTTGAAGCACTCCATTGGGCAGTGGAAGCTGAACGAGGGCGCTATCATGATCTGTTTAACCTAGCTCCAGATGGATATTTAGTTACTGATGCTGATGGCACTATTCAAGAGGCGAATCAGGCGGCTGCGGCATTACTGGCGCTCACTCCCCCGGATTTAGTCGGTAAACCCTTAGCTGTTTTTGGTGCCCCTGAGCAAATTCAGAGGCTTCGTGAGCAGTTGGCAGCATGGCAGCAACAGCCACAGAAACAAACTGAGGAATTTATCTTGCAGCCCCGTTCCGGTCAGCCGTTGATTGTCGCCGTTACAGTCGCGCCGATGTTGGCTAAATCCAACACCTTAATAGGTTGGCGCTGGTTGCTGCGTGATATTACTGATCACAAACGGCTAGAACTAGCACTCCAAGCCAGTGAAGCTCAGACACGGGCAATTCTAGAAGCCATGCCCGATTTATTGCTGCGGATTAGGCGAGATGGTACTTGTTTAGACTGTATTTTACCGATCGATTCAGAGGCAAATAAATATATTCCAGTAAAGCAGCATATGGACGAAGTGCTGCCACCCGAGATTTTGGCATCGACATTAAAAATTATCGAGCAGACATTGGCAACGAAAACATTACAGACCCGAGAGCATTGTTTTCCAAAACGGGGACAGATGTCCTATGAAGAGATTCGCATAGCGGCAATTAATGCCGATGAAGTACTGATGATTGTCCGTGATATTACCGACCGCAAATACATGGAAGCTGAGCGTGAACTCGCTAAAGCGGCATTGCAAGAGTCGGAGCATAAATATCGATCGCTAGCCGAGAACCTAACGGATGGGATTTACTTAGTCAGCTCAAAGTTGCAAATTCTCTACTTAAATCCAGCGATCGAAACAATCGTTGGGTATGCGAGGGATTACCTGAGCACCAATCATCCGCAACATTTTTTGAATTGTGTGCATCCGGACGATCGCGATCGGGTGTATCAAGTCTTTTTCTCAGCAGAACCTACCTTTGAGCGCTTTGAACAAAACTATCGAATTGTGCGACCCGATGGAGAGATTCGCTATATCCGGGACGTCTGCCACAGCATTTACGACCACGAGGGTAAGTTGCATTCTTATCAAGGGTTAGTTACCGATGTCACAGCAATGCATCGGGTAGAAGCGGCCTTACGGCAAAGTGAGGCTCAGCTACTCATGACCCTAGAGTTTGCCCAAATCGGAGCTTGGTGGTGGCAACCCAGTACAGGCAAGTATACCTGGAGTGGCAAAATGTATGAGCTACTAGAGTTGCCACCCGACTTAGAAAATCTCTATCAGACTTGGAACGATCGCATACATCCAGATGATGTATCACGCGTGAATCAGGTAATCCAGGATGGACTGGCAACCAAGACTGACTTTGCGACTGAATATCGCTATACCTTAACTAACGGTAGTTTGGTTTGGCGGTTAGTCAAAGGACGGGGAGTTTACAGCGAAATAGGCGCACTCGATTATGTGTTGGGTGTAGTGCTGGATATTGATCAAACTAAGCAAGCAGAAGCCCAAGTCCGTTCTAGTGAAACCGCTTTGCTAGAAGCCCAACGCATTGCTCACATCGGCAATTGGGAGTTTGATGCCATCTCTCAAACGATTACCTGGTCAGATGAACTGTACCGAATGTTTGGGATGGAGCCATCTCAATCTGAGCCTACTTATATCGAATATTTGCAGAAGATTCATCCCGACGATCGCGAGGTATTACAACACTATGTGATTGAAGCGATTACCCACGGAACTCCCTATACAATCGACTATTGCGCCATTTTACCTGATGGCTCAATCCGCTACCATGAAGGGCGAGGCGAAGCAGAGCAAAATGCCCAGGGACAGGTAATTCGGCTATTGGGAACAGCGTTGGATATTACCGATCGCAAACAAACGGAATTAGAATTGCAACGAGCCAAAGAAGCGGCTGAGATAGCTAATCAAGCCAAAAGCTTGTTCCTAGCCAACATGAGTCATGAACTCCGGACTCCGCTAAACGTGATCCTCGGCTTTACGCAATTGATGCACTGCGACACCACCTTGAAGCCAGAATATCAAGAGAATCTGCGGATTATGCATCGTAGTGGCGATCATTTGTTGAGCTTGATTAATGACATCCTGGATTTATCCAAGATTGAGGCTGGACGACTGATCTTAAAAGAGAAGAGCTTTGATTTGGTTGATTTCCTTCATGGTCTACAGGAGATGTTTCGGGAGCAAGCCGAACAAAAAGAAGTGGCATTTCGAGTGGAATTTGCGGCTGACTCGCCACAGTATATTGTTACGGATCCCAGCAAACTCCGCCAAATTTTGATCAATCTCCTTAGTAATGCCATCAAATTTACCCAGAGCGGTAAGGTGGTATTGAGAGTCAGGGTTAGCCAAGGTCGGGAAGATGGGGGAGATCGGGAAGAACAGCAACTCTATACCTCACCGCCCTCACCCCGGTCGCTCATGCTTTACTGCGAGGTGGAAGACACCGGAATTGGCATCGCTGCCACAGAACTATCGACCATCTTCGATGCATTTGCTCAGGCACAAGCAGGTAAAGCAGCGCTGGAAGGTACAGGGCTAGGGTTAACCATTAGTCAGAAACTAGTGCGTTTGCTGGGAGGTGAGTTGACTGTTCGGAGTCAATTAGGTCAGGGGAGTACGTTTCAGTTTTGGGTTCCAGTGGGTTGGGCAGACAGCGCAACTTCTTCAATCCAGTCTGAACAGATTGATCATCCATTCAGGCTGACCTTTAGGTCTGACGATCGAGCATTACCGCTCCGACTGCAAGCATCCGCCCTGCAAGTGATGTCATCGGATTGGATTACGGCTCTATACCAGGCAGCTTTAAATTGTGATGATGAAGCTGTCCTGGAACTGGTTGATCAGATTCCTGCCGAAGCGACTCAATTAATTAATGGCTTAACCAAGCTAGCTCGAAGTTACAAATTCGAAGTCATTGTGCAACTTGCCCAAACTTATTTCACTTCTGCCTAATTCACTTTTAACCAAACTTTGGTTCCATGACTCTTCCTCCTCACCGTCGTTGGTTTAACTGTTCTTGGCAGCAAGCTCCGTTGTCTCTCGTGCTGATTGTGCCATTTGTGTTGCAGACGGTGGGGGCAGTGGGTCTGGTCGGCTATCTGTCGTTTCAGTCTGGGCAAAGAGCCGTAGAAGACTTGGCAAACCAAATGATGGCAGCCGTTGGGGAACGAATCTGCGATCGCCTCGCTCGTTACTTACACACCTCTCAAGAAGTCGTAACAGCCAATCGGTTAGCGGTAGCGCAAGGAACTCTCAATCTACAGGACTCGAACCAACTCCAGTACCAGTTATGGCAACAGATGCTTTTGCATCCGACCCTCGGTTCCAGTGGATTTTGGGACACGCAAGGCAAATCGATAACATATGGTCGCATTCTCTCAGAGCAAGAGCGGCAGTTTGCCAGCAAACTCGTGGGTCGAAACTTAGCTCTGGGGACAATGTATTTTGCGACGACTGATCGTGGGCAGCACCGATTTTATCAAATTAGTGCAGATGGCAAGCCCCAGAAATTGGCTTATACCATCAGTGATGATTCTCAGCCGATGGTCTGGTATCGTGATGCGCAAACTCTGGAGCAACCAGGCTGGTCATCCGTTATGGTGAATCGGATGATGCCAACGTTGCAACTTCAGGCATTAGCTCCGATCTATAGCTCAACCGGAAAATTTCGGGGAGTGTTTAATTCGAACAATTATTTTGTTGAAATCAACACATTCCTTCGTCAATTGAAGTTTTCAACATCGGGACAGGTGTTTATTGTTGAACGATCTGGCAATCTGATTGCTACATCTACATTAGAAATTCCCCATGTTGAGGTCAAGCCTGGACAACTCAAGCGTTTATTGGCAACAGATAGTCATGATGCCCAAACCCGAAGTATTGCTCAGCACTTAGTTAATCAATTTGGTAATCTTCGCCAATTGCCAACGCCCCAGCAATTACAAGTGACGATCGCTCAACAACACCACTTTGTTCGGGTCACGCCGTTTCGTGACTCAGCTGGCTTGGATTGGTTGATTGTTGTGGCTGTACCAGAATCTGAGCTAATGGGGCAGATTCAAGCAAATATTCATCAGACGATTCTGCTCTGTGTGGGCGCGTTGGGACTGGCAATCGGTTTAGGGCTGATTACGGCTAAACAGGTTACAGAGCGAATTGCCCAGATCAACCAGGCTAGTCAAGCCATGGCAGCTGGCGATCTGGAGCAAGCGTTGGCAACTGAAAGCTCGATCCGTGAATTAGCGGAACTTGCCCGATCGTTCAATCAAATGTCAGCTCAGGTTCGTCAGTCTTTCGATCAAGTTCAACTTGCTTTAGCGGGATCCACCGAAAAATTTGCAACGGTCTTTCGCACTAGTCCTGACCCAATCCTCATCGTCACTCTGGCAGAAAGTCAAATTCTTGATGCCAACCAGCGATTATTAGATTTTTATGGCTATTCCCCATCTGAGGTGATTGGTCATACCACATTAGAATTGGGACTATGGACTGATCCAGAAGTACGGTTGCAGTGTCGGCAGCAATTGCTGCGGGACGGCAAAATCTACAACTTAGAAGCTGATACTCGCCTCCAGTCTGGTGATATTAAAACAGTGCTGCTATCAGCAGAAGTTTGCACGCTAGAAGACCAGGATTGTATTGTGGCTGTGTTACGGGACATCAGCGATCGTAAGGCGATCGAAATAACCCAAGCCCAAGCCCAGCAGGAGCTACAACAAGCACTACAAGAGTTGACCCATCACGTAGATAATTCTCCCCTGGCAACAGTGCGGTGGGATCAAAATTTTCGGGTACAACGGTGGTCGCGGCAAGCAGAGGCAATCTTTGGCTGGATGGCTGCAGAAGTCATGGGTAAAACCATGGATGAATGGCAATTTATCCATACAGATGATTTAGCGTCTGTTAACCAGGCGGCTGAGAAATTACTCCATGGGCTCAGCAGCGTTTGCCAAAATCGCAATTATCACAAAGATGGGTCAGTCATCTATTGCGAGTGGTATAACTCCGTTCTAGTTGACGAATCGGGCAAGCTCGTGTCGATTCTATCGCTGGTACAGGATGTGACTGCACGCCAGCAGGCTGAACTGGCACTGCGGGAATCAGAGGTCAAATTTTCCACGATTTTCCATGCCAGCCCAGAGCCAGCCTGGATCGCGACTTTGGCAGAAGGCCGCTGTCTAAATGTGAATGACAGTCTGGTGCAGTTTTTAGGTTATGCCCGTGACGAAATCTTGGGGCGTACCTGCGTGGAGTTAGGGATGTGGCATTGCCCAGAGGACATGCAGCAGTTCCGCCAAGCATTGATCCAGACGGGACGCTTACAGAATTTCGAAGTGAAGTTCTGTACTGTTGATGCGGTCAAAACTGTGTTGCTATCGGCTACCGTGAGTCAGTTAAACGGTCAAGATTGTGTCATTGGCGTCATTAATGATGTCACCGATCGCAAACGCTCAGAACAGGCACTACAAGCGAGTGAACAACGGCTCCAAGCGATTTTGGATTCTGCACCTCTGGCAATTTTTATTAAAGATTTACAGGGTCGCTATGTGCAGGTGAATTCTGCCTATGAGCAAATGACCAGTTTGAGCCGTGCCCAGTTGATTGGCATGACGGACTACGATCTGCTGCCAACTGATTTTGCCGCCGAGTGCGAGGTCAGTGACCAAGCGGCGTTAACCGAAAAACGGACAGTTAGGTTTGAGGAGTCGGTGCCCTTTGTCGATGGTTCTCGCTATTTATTAGTTACTAAATTTCCCTTGCTGGATCCGGCTGGAGAACCATATGCCGTTTGTGGCATTACCGTGGATTTAACCGATCGCAAGCGCTATGAAGAATCATTGCAGCAATATCAAAAGGTGGTAGCTGCTACGACAGATGCTATTTGTTTACTCGATCGCCATTACACCTATCAACTTGTAAACCAGTCCTACGCCACCTTACAAGGCTATTCCCCCGAAGCCTTAATTGGGCGTTCTGTACCCGAGATCATTGGCTCGCTCTTCTTTGACACCCCCATTCAGGAACGACTCGATCGCTGTCTGGCAGGAGAAGTGATCAATTACCAGATGTGGTTTGCTTACCCCAAAGTTGGACGCCGCTTTCTGGACATTACCTACTCACCCCAACTGGATGCAGATGGTCATGTCTCCGGAGTTGTAGTCAGCATTCGAGATATTACTTCACTAAAACAGGTAGAAGCTGCGTTACGCCAAAGTGAACGTAAATTTAAGGGGGCTTTTGATACTCTATCGAGTGGATTGTGTTTGGTTTCCCCAGCCGGAGGTTTACAAGAAGTGAATGCGGCACTCTGTGAGTTGTTGGGCTACTCCGAAACAGAGTTGCTGACCCTGCGTCTGCAAGATATTGTGCATCCCGAGGATCATCGAGTTGGGCTGGAGTTTGCCGAGCAATTATTTGCCGGAGAAACCACAGGATATCGAGTGGAGCAGCGCTTTTTAACCAAGGAGCAGTGTAGTCTCTGGGGGTTGGTCAGTGTGGGGCTGCTGCGCGATCCTCAACAGCGTCCGTTGTATTTGATTGTCCAAATTACCGACATCAGCGATCGCAAACGGGCGGAAGAGGCACTGCGGCAAAGTGAAGCTACAAATCGGGCTTTGATTCAAGCCATTCCAGATCTACTGATTCGGATCCGTCAGGATGGCATCTACGTCGATGTGCAAAACACGGGAAATATTACTTTGTTGTATCCCCACCAAATGATGTCTGGGTGTAGTGTTTATGACAACTTGCCATTAGAACGAGCTGAGGAGCGGATGCGATACGTACGGCAAGCCCTCCAAACTCAAGCCCTCCAACTTTACGAATATCAATTAGAAATTAATCAGGTTATTCACTATGAGGAAGCCCGCGTCATTCCCTGTACTGATGATGAAGCGTTACTAATGATTCGGGATATCAGCGATCGTAAATATGCTGAAATTGAACTCCAGCAGGCTAAAGAAGCGGCAGAGGCAGCGAACTATGCTAAGAGTTTGTTTTTGGCAAACATGAGTCACGAATTGCGCACTCCGTTGAATGTGGTGCTTGGTTTTGCCCAGTTGATGCAGCGAGATAGCTCTCTCAGTACTGAGCAACGAGAAAATCTACAAATTATGCGCCGGAGCAGTGAACATCTACTGAATTTGATTAACGACATCCTAGATTTATCCAAAATTGAAGCGGGACGGGTCAATCTAGAAGAGAAAACAGTTAATTTATTGGATTTACTGCGAACTTTGCAGGATATGTTTCGCGATCGAGCCGAAGTTAAAAGGCTACGGTTCCATCTAGAACTGGCAGCAGATCTACCGATCGCGATCGTGGTAGATGCCAATAAATTGCGTCAGGTCTTGATCAATCTCCTAAATAACGCCATTAAATTTACTCAAACAGGTCAGATTACCTTACGAGTTTATGTGGGTCAGCAGGCACGTGAAGAAGATAGGGACAGTGAGGTAGATGGAGCAGTGATGACTTTATCTACCTCATCTCCCCACTCCTTCACCCTAGTTTTTGAGGTGGCAGATACCGGAGTCGGAATTGCATCTGAGGAACTCCCCACCATCTTCGATGCCTTTACTCAAGCCCAAGCCGGCAGAGTTTCCTTAGAAGGAACAGGTTTAGGGCTCACGATTAGTCAAAGACTAGTGCGATTAATGGGTGGGGAGATTGTCGTCTGTAGCCAGCTGGATCAAGGTAGTACATTTCGGTTTTGTATCCCGGTGCAAGTAGCGGCAGCGACAGATCTGCTTCCGCCCACTCAGGGACAGGTCGTTGGGTTAGCGCCAGATCAACCGTCTTACCGAATTTTAGTGGTAGATGATCACTCAACAAATCGCCAGGTGTTAGTAAAATTACTGACGTCGATCGGGCTGGAAGTGCAAGAAGCAGCAGATGGGGAAGCCGCGATCGCACTGTGGCAGCAATGGCACCCCCACTTGATTTGGATGGATATCCGGATGCCAGGCATGGATGGGTACGAAACCGTGCAAATCATCCGAGCCAGTGAGCAAGCGAAGGTCGCATCATTAGCTAAAACAGTGATTATTGCACTCACAGCGCAGGCTTCGACCGCCGATCGAGCCCAAGCGTTCGCGATCGGGTGTGATGACTTTATTAGTAAACCGTTACAAGAAGCAGAAATTTTTAGCAAAATGGCAACTCATTTGGGCATGTGTTACCTGTATGCAGACACAAGTACGCCCATTGCATCGACCACTCAGGTAGGGTTGCTAAACATCTGGACGGAACCGTCACTTTTGCCCCTGGATCCAATAGCCCTTCAAGTCATGCCAACCGAATGGATCATGACTTTATACAAAGCAGCATTAAATTGTGATGAAGAGGAGGTCTACCCCCTGATCCAGCAGATTCCCCTGGAATACACCGAGCTCATTGAAGGCTTAAATCGTTTGGTGCATGACTATAAATTTGAGGTGATTGTACAGTTGACTGAACATTACCGCCCCTCTCAGGAGGCATAAACCCTTTACTGCCACAAGATTGTCATGTTTGCTGACTAAACTATGGACGAGTCGTTCTATCCCTGTGTCGGACGGAACTACTACAGCCGTTTTAGTAGTAGTCCAGGTAAGGATTTGAGAAATGGCACATGTTCAAGTCAGTTCACATAAAATTTTATGGAAAGGGTGGTTACAGCGATTTTCGCCAACCAAAGTCAGGTCATGGACTAAACCAAAATGGCAGTATATCTATTACGTGCTAGCTGCGTTTGATATCCTAGCCATTTCAGCTAGTTTGTATTTGAATCATCAAATTACCAACATTCACACTCAGTCAGTTGAAATTAATCAAGAATGGGCAACTCGACTGCATCGTTATGCCGAATTAGGACAGTTGGCAGCTGATGTCAATGCCCCAGGGAACGATGTGTTTAATTCCCACAATGTGACCGTAGAGTCCAAGCGATTAAACCTAGCGTTATCTCACTTTCAGCAACAGCTAATCGTGTTGCGTCAAGAATTAGAAGCCCATGTTAATCCTCTGCAAGCAGCACCTCTATTGCAGGATTTTACAGCGATCGAAACAGCCATGACAGCGATGGTAAACGAGGCTAACTTGATTTTTGCCTCGTTCCAACAGCAACAGCCGGAGGCAGCCGGCAAACGGATGGCGACGATGGATCGCAAGTATTATCAAGTTAATCAAATGTTGGCAACATTGCGACAGAATGTTGCAGTGATACAGCAGCAAGTATTTAATCAACAAAAACAAGAGACAGATGCTCTAAAACAGTATGAGTATGCGATTGCTGCCACCATTCTAGCGATTGTGATTAGTGTGGCATTGTATGGACATCAATTAGCTCATCAAGTTCAGACCAATGTGCAAGAGAAGGAAGCCTCAATTTTTAAACTACAACAAGCAGAATTGTGCTTGCGCGAACAGACCTTTCAGTTAGAACGATCGTTTACAGAGCTGCAACAGATGCAGTTACGGTTAGTAGAATCTGAAAAAATGTCAGCTTTGGGGGTATTGGTAGCAGGAGTTGCCCATGAGATTAATAATCCGATTAATTTTATTCATGGTAATGTCCGCTATGTTGGAGAATATTCCCAGGGATTACTGGAATTGGTTCAGCTTTATCATCAGCAGTTTCCCCAAGCTTCACCCCAGATCCAAGCCAAAATCGACACCCTAGATTTAGACTTTCTGCAAGCTGATCTGCCGAAATTATTGGACTCGATGCAGCTAGGTACAAATCGAATTCGAGAAATTGTTAAATCTTTGCGTAATTTTTCTCGATTAGACGAAGCCGAATTCAAATCAGTCAATATTCATGAGGGCATTGATAGTACACTAATGATTTTGCATAACCGTTTAAAAGCAAAATCTGAACATCCAGAAATTGCAATTGTTAAGGAGTATGGTGCACTCCCCAACATTAAATGCTATCCTGGTCAGCTGAATCAAGTCTTTATGAATCTGTTTACGAATGCGATCGATGCCTTGGAAGAAGCACTCAATCAGCCTGAGTGGGGCGATCGGCAACCAACAATTTGGATCCGCACGGAAATGCTATCGTCCCAACGCATAGCGATCCGAATTATTGATAATGGTTCTGGAATTCCAGAACACTACCGTTCTAAGTTATTTGATCCCTTTTTCACCACGAAGCCAGTTGGTAAAGGCACAGGGCTGGGACTCTCAATTAGCTACCAAATTGTGGTAGAAAATCATGGTGGCAGGCTGAGATGTAACTCTCAGATCAATCGAGGTAGCGAATTTATCATTGAAATTCCGATCCTACAAGCTTAATAAATTAACTGAAGTTCTGTGATCGCAGCCTACTGGGATGAGAAAGCTGGCATCTTGATTGACGACTGAAATCGATCAGGGTTTAATTTCTAATAAAATACCCGAGAGCATAAATCCATGGCTCAAATTGCCAAAGGTCACCCCAAGTAGGTTGATTTTGCCTCGCCTGCTTAAGGACAGGTCACTCGGCGATCGTTATTCTTAGCCAACTGAGGTATGCCCTAATAACGAGAATTTAACTAGTCTAAGGTAATGGTCTTAAGACAATAAATCCATTCTAACTAAGAATAGTTTGACCGCTCAAGGCATCATGGAGGTAGAGGATAGTAGGAGCAGCGATCTTTATTACTATGAGGATCTTATTGGTTGATGATGATGAGCTATTAACGCAAACTCTGGCGAATCAATTAATCGCACAGCGTTACGCCGTTGATGTAGCAACAGACGGTGAGGCCGGTTGGGATTACGCTCAAGCGGCTGCCTATGACCTGATTGTGCTAGACATCAATCTCCCTAAGTTAGATGGAATTCGTCTCTGCCAGAGGTTACGGCAACATAACTATCACAAACCAATCCTACTGCTAACCGCCAAAGGAGACAGTTCGGATAAAGTTGTGGGTTTAGATGCGGGAGCCGATGATTATGTGGTGAAGCCCTGCACGATCGAAGAACTCTGTGCCCGCATCCGAGCATTATTACGCCGACAGAATACAGTAGGTAGCCCAGTGCTAGAATGGGGCGATCTAAGGTTAGACCCAGGCACTTGTGAAGTTACCTATCACGGGCAATTACTACCACTATCTCCTAAAGAATATGGGTTACTAGAACTATTTTTGCGCAGTCCACAACGGGTTTTTAGTAGCAGCATTATTCTGGAACATTTATGGGGATTTGATGATGCTCCCGGTGAAGAAACCGTTAGAACTCACATTAAACGACTACGGCGTAAGTTGAAGGCAGCGGGTGCAGAGGAGATGATTGATACAGTTTATGGCATGGGCTATCGCCTGAAACCCCCTTGCGAAGCGCCATCGGAGGAAGCTATTCCAGAATCAAACTCCAGTGCTGAGCAGGCCCGTCTAGCTGCGATCGCAACCTGGGAGCAGTTTAAACCTTCGATGCTAGAACGTCTGGCAATTTTGGAGCAGACGGTGATAGCGCTACAACATGGGAACTGCACCGAAGAGGTCCGACAACGAGCTGAAGGGGTAGCGCACAAACTAGCAGGATCGCTAGGTATGTTTGGCTTCCCGAAGGGATCAGAGTTGGGTCGGCAGATTGAATATTGGTTTCAGTCCTTTACAGGGGTGGAGTCCTTAAGTGAACTAGAAAGCTTGGTAACTACCTTACAGCAGGAGTTACAACAGGCTCCCCACACCTCTTTTTGGGATGACCCAGCACCACCACCGCTTAACCTGGAGAGTCCGCGATCGCAGGCAGAAGTCGGAATTCCCAACCAGCCAACCCAAATCCCTCCCTTGTTATTAGTGGTGGATGACGATTTAGCCTTAACCCAAAAACTGCAAGCAGAAGCAGCTAAACAGGGACTTCAAGTAGAAATCGCCATTGATGTGGATGAGGCAAGGATTAAAATTGCCCAGCGTATGCCTAGTGTTGTGTTATTAGATTTGAAGTTTCCCGATCCGTCTGATAGTGGCTTGGTGCTATTAGATGAACTAGCTAGTCAATACCCCAGTCTGCCGGTTCTTGTGTTTACCGTGCGGGACGAGTTTGACGATCGACTCGCAGTGGCACGGCGTGGCAGCCATCGCTTCATCTCCAAATCCACCCCGCTTCCACAAGTGCTAGACGCTGTGCATGACACTCTAAAACAAAAGCGATTGCCAGAAATCAAGATTCTAGCTGTGGATGATGACCCAATGATTCTGGACTCATTGCAGCAATGTTTACCCCGGTGGGGCATTCATCCCATTACCTTGAATGACCCACGCCAACTGTGGAATATCTTAGAAACGGAATCACCAGATTTGCTCATTCTCGATGTTGACATGCCCCATATTAATGGGATTGAGCTATGTCGGGTCATTCGTAATGATACGGCGTGGAGTGGCTTGCCCATTTTGTTTCTCAGCGCTCGACGGGATACCCAAACCATTCTTAATCTTTATACCGCAGGGGCAGATGATTATGTAGCTAAACCCTTTACAGAGCCGGAGGTAGTTACTCGCATTTTTAATCGATTAGAACGGAATCGCCTGCTCCGGAGTCTGGCGGAAACGGATCCTTTGACGGGGGTAGCCAACCGTCATCGCTCGACCCGAGAACTGAATCGTTACCTGAATTTAGTGCAACGTTACCATCAACCTTTATGCCTAGCCGTCATTGATCTAGATCACTTTAAGCAGATTAATGATCAGTATGGACATGATGTTGGGGATATAGTGCTGAAGCAGTTAGCGGCTATTTTACAGCGTAAGTTTCGGGGGGAAGATGTCGTGGCTCGCTGGGGAGGAGAAGAGTTTCTGGTGGGCATGTATGGTATGAAAAAGTTGCAAGCCTTAGAACGACTGAACCAGGTGTTACAAATGGTGCGCCAAGAGGTGTTTTCACCTGATATCATCCAGTCATTACAGTTGACCTTTAGTGCGGGTGTGGCAGAAGCTCCTGAAAATGGATTAGATTTGAATAGCCTATATCGCTCGGCAGATGCTGCCATGTATCGTGCTAAAGCGGCTGGACGCAACCAGATTTTGTTAGCCTGATAAGTTTCTTGTCCCAGGCTCAGTCTGCGGCTGCGATCATTTGTATAATGACTAGGTTAAAAAACGTAGTTATTGAGCTAGTGATTCATAGGTCGGAGCTAGATTAGTAGTGAAATTGCCCTATTCCACTCTTGACTCATCTTGCCTATGTCTTTCCTGAGTAGATAGAACTTTATCAAAACATTCCATCCCTTGATGGTGTGAGTCCGCTTTATTTGAATGAGTATCTATGAGTGCAAAACGAATTCTGGTTATTGATGATGAGGCAGATATTCGCGAAATTGCCAAAATGAGTTTGCAGATTACCAAACGGTGGGATGTACTAACAGCGGCTTCAGGTGAGGAAGGGGTGGAGCTAGCTGAAGCTAAGCAACCGGATGCGATTTTGCTAGATGTAGTGATGCCAGAATTGGATGGGATGGCGACCCTAAAAAACCTCAAAGATAATCCAGCCACTCAGTTAATTCCAGTCATTATGCTAACGGCAACTGGCAATATTGCCACGCAGCAACAATATGCGACTTTAGGGGCAAAGGCAGTTCTGATCAAGCCATTTGACCCAGGTATCTTAGGGAATCAAATTGCTGAGGCTCTTGATTGGCAGCCTGAATAGGTCTGAGCTATGCTCTCATCCAATCTGTAGCCACGATCGCTGAGTATATAAGGTGATTGCCTTAATCTGGTTGGGATAAACCAGAATCAATTGTCAGCTTCTCACAATAATAATACTAGCGGGATGGTAGTTCGGTGAGCCAGTTGTTTTGGTCTGGCAGGTACACGAATGATTCCTTCACGCAAATGTCACATTTGGTACCTAACATCTTACATAGTTGGTTCAGCTTCCGATTAAAACTCTGGACTCAGTGGTGCCCCATTCATAAATTTGCCCCATGCTACTAATGCAACCTCAACCCCAAACCAACGCATGCATAAAGCAAGGTAACGCCGATCCGAAACTACCATCTGTCATTAGTGAAAGTTTAGTAAATCAGTTTAAATACTGGAATCAAACAATTCAGCGGGGGATGTATTATAACAACGAGTTATATACCTACTTCCAAACTTATCCCCTAGCTGAACGGTTGAAAGCTTACACGATCGCCTGTGAGCAAACGGAACGGGGGGTAGGGGTTTGCATTACGGTATCTAAAACTCACTATTCAGTATGGTTGAACTTACGATCGCTCAACTTGCTACCCTCAACAGGCAATTTGGCTCCAGAGCCAAGCGAAGAAGGATCAGCAACGACTAAATGTGTGGAAGATTAATGAATTGGTTAAGGTTGGTCTGCACAGCCGCTTCCACTCGTTCAACAAGTTATAGTCATTGATTACCTAGGCTCTCACCCATCTACCTACAACAGCTATTTACCATGCTTGCTCCTAAGCTTTCCCTAAAAAAATCAGTGTTAATGCTTAAAGTTAATTATTAGTCTTTACTAGTTCAGAACAATTGCCCTTATTAGACACCTAGGAGAAACGACTTTGAATACTTCGTATCTTGATGGTTCAAAAGCAGTTTCTTTTAGGACTCAAAACATAATAATGATGTCCCAAGAAATTGAACAATCTGGCAACCAATCACTCTGTAATTCTGCACAGTTCAGCTCTGAGCCATTACAGGATATTGCTTTATTTATCTGTCACGAATTACGCACACCACTAACATCTATTCAAGGTGCTTTGGGATTGTTGTATACCGGACACCTAGGGAAATTATCGGAAGAAGGACAACGAGTGTTAGCGATCGCGATCAGTAATGCTAATCGGTTAAGCCGACTGGCAAATGCGATCGAAAATAGACCAACTCTACCAATGATGGTGTTCTCCGATGCCCGAATCGAGCAATTGCAGCTAGAAAATGACTTACATGAAGCTTGCGATCGCCAAGAGTTTCAGTTAGTTTATCAGCCAATTATTACAGTTGAATCCAAGCAGATTATTGGGTTTGAAGCCCTAGCTCGGTGGTATCATCCCCATAAAGGCTCAATTTCACCCACAGTATTTATCCCTTTAGCTGAAAAGCTCGGCTGTATTCATCACCTGGGTATGTCGGTATTGAAACAGGCTTGCCAGCAACTTTATCTCTGGCAACAACAGTTTCCAGTTCATTCTGGTTTGACCATGAGTGTGAATTTATCTGCGCTCCAATTGTTAGAGCCTAATTTAATTGAGGAAGTTCAGCAGGTGCTCTGTGAGACGCAGATCTCTCCTCAAAGTTTAAAGTTAGAGATTACTGAAAGCGCCTTAATTGAAAACCAGGAAATCGCGATCGTGGTGTTATCTAAGCTGCGGGCGCTTGGTATTCAGCTGTATGTTGATGATTTTGGCACGGGATATTCTTCATTAGGGCGGTTACAAGATCTACCGATCGATGTATTAAAAATTGATCGATCCTTTATTCAGGGGAAACAATGGGACATTAGTGAAACAATCATTTTATTAGCTTCTAAGCTAGGGCTGGATGTCATTGCAGAAGGTGTCGAAACAGTAGAGGATGTAGCGGCGTTGCAGTCCAGTGGCTGTCAGAAAATGCAAGGCTACTTTTTCTCTAAACCTATTGATGGTCCAACAGCAACTAACTTGATTGCCAGCACAATAGCAAGGGGCGACTTAGCGATCGACGAAGTTAAATGCTAGAGCTAAATGAAAGCAGGGATTAAAGTCCAACTTCAGATAATCGCTATACAAACTTTAATTTGGCTAAAGTAAATTAAGGTTAGGATCAGGACAGAGTTCCTGCGGCGATTTCAGGCAGACGGTACATGAGTGTTGGGCAGAGGGCTGAACAAACAGATGCATTGAAGGGCAGGATTCTGGTTATTGATGATAACCCAGATAATCTGCACATGTTAGCCAGGCGGCTAACAAAATATGGCTATACAGTCGATACTACGTTGGATGTGACAACGGCCTGGCACTGCATTCAGACTACTCCCCCCGATCTAGTGTTGCTGGACATTTTAATGCCAGAAATGAATGGTTATGAATTTTGCCAGGTGTTGAAAGCAGACAAAACTACTCACCATATTCCAGTAATTTTTCTCAGTGCCTTAGGAGAAGTTACGGATAAAGTAAAAGCCTTTTCAGTTGGTGGGGCAGATTTCATTACCAAACCATTTCAAATGCCAGAGATTTTGGCGCGAATTGCGCATCAGTTACAACTAGTACGTTTGCAGGAAGAGTTGCAACAGCAACAGAGCCAATTAGTTGCACAAAACCAACAACTTCAGCAAGAGATCTGTAATCGAGAATACGCTTTACAGAAACATCAACAGGTAGAAGTCGAACTAGCCCAGGAACGGGCGTTTTTGCGACACTTAATCGATTCTATTCCTGATTTAATTTTTTACAAAGATTTAGAGAGCGTTTATTTAGGCTGTAACAAAGCATTTGAAGCGTTTGTCCAACGCTCTGAGAATGAAATTATTGGTTGTACAGATTTTGATTTGTTCTCTGCTCGATCGGCAGGATTTGTCCGCGAGAAAGATCGCCAGGCATTAACGAAAAGAGAGCCACAACGCAATGAAGAATGGGCAATTTACCCAGACGGGGTGTCGCGCTTACTCGATACTTTGAAGACTCCATTCTTTGATGCAGATGGTGATCTGTTAGGGCTAATTGGTATTTGTCGAGATATTACCGAGCGTCAGCAAGTGGAGGATACATTTCGAAAAACTAGCATTCGCTTATCAACTCTGATCAGCAATCTCCAAGCTGGCATTTTAGTTGAGGATGAATCCCGACGGATTGTTTTAGTGAACCAAGCCTTCTGTGATTTATTTAAGCTTCCTGTCTCACCAGACACATTAATCGGAGTGAACTGTTGCCAAGCGGCTGAGCAATTGAAAGAATTATTCGCGGCTCCAGAATGCTTTATTAATCGCGTAGAGCAAATTTTACACCAGCAACAGGTGGTCGTAGCGGAAGAAATTTCATTAAAGGATGGTCGAATTTTTGAGCGAGATTACATTCCAATTTTCCATGAACAGCAATATCAGGGCCATTTATGGCAATACCGTAATATTACTGCCCGAAAAGCCGCTGAGTTAGACCTCAACAAAAAGTCACAAGCACTCACTGACTTTAGTCTCAGCTTAAGGCAATTACATCGTTTGAATATGACGGATTTTAATAGCTTGGAGGAGCTATTTGACGATTATATTCGCACTGGATGTGAGGTCTTGAATTTCACAGCCGGTGCCGTTGGCAAAATTCAAGATCAAACCTATACCTTTTTGGCAATTCAATCTGAGGTTGCTACGTTAATTCCCAACTTGGAAGTTGACCTACAAAATACCTTTTGCCGTTATGTCAGTGAATCTCAGGCAACTGTTGCCTTTGAGCATGTGGGGAACATCGAGACGATGCGTTGCCATCCGCTGTATCAAGCCTTGCAATTGGAATCCTACTTAGGGACTCCCATTTTTGTAGATGGCAATCTATTTGGGACACTGTGTTTTTTCTCAACCATAGTTCGACCACAAGGATTTGCGAACCATGAGAAAGAAATTATTGAGTTAATGGCGCAAAGTATTGGCAAATTCATTAATGCTAAGCAAATTGCTGCCAAACGTCAGCAGGCAGAAGAAGAAGTACAACTGCTACTGAACCTAACTCAGGCGATCGCAGCCGCCTCTGACTTTGACCAAGCCTTGGAAATCGCTTTAAGAACGCTCTGTGAAGCCACCGGTTGGATGTATGGGGAAGTTTGGTTACCAGCCGCAGATGACACTGTTTTGGAATGTAGTCCCATCTGGTATTGTAATCGCCAAGGTAAGACGGCAGCGGCGATTGCCCAGGTCGAACAATTTCGGCAGACGATCGCAGGACGCACACTGGCAGCCGCCGAAGGGATTGCTGGACGTGTATGGTGTAGTCAGCAACCCGAATGGATGCCTGATATTGCTGAGTTTTTAAGCCAAACAGGTCCGGTTGAGATCAGTCAGTTAGCCTTGGCACTCTCAGCGGCTGATTTCGGCTTTAAAGCGCATTTTGGGGTCCCAATTACTGTTGCGGGCGATCGGGGGTTGGGAAGCAGTTTTCGCCAACAGGTGACTTCGCAATCAATTGCAGGCGCTGCTCGATCTAGCACTTTAGCCATCCTAGTATTCTTCATTGCCGAACCTTGTGCTCAAGATGAACGATTAACTCAACTCGTGTTAGCTGTTGCGACTCAACTGGGCGTTGTATTAGCGCAAAAGCAAATCGAAGCAGAACTGCAAGCCTTATTTCGAGCGATGACCGATGTAGTCATTGTTCGAGACATAGAGGGGCGGTGTTTGAAGGTGGCACCGACTAGTCCAAATCTAATTAAGCCAGCCGAAGAGATGCTGGGGAAAACCTTGCATGAAACTCTACCCCAAGCAACTGCAGATTTGCTATTAGAGGGAATTCATACCAGTCTCAATCGGCAGCAAACGATCGAACTGGAATATAAAGTACCGCTTCGAGGGCAGGAAAAGTGGCTATCGGCGCGAATTTCACCACTATCCGAACGATCGGTAATTTTGGTGGCTAGAGATGTCACAGAACGCAAGCGGGTTGAGCAGGCATTAAGCCGCAGTGAGGCTCATAATCGGGCATTTTTGCAAGGAATTCCAGATCTACTCATTCGAGTCAGTGGAGAGGGGCGTCATTTGGACTACATGGCTCCAAAAGATTTTGAGGATGTGTTTGGTGCCGTCAACGTTCGAGCTGGCAGACATATTTCAGACGTATTACCACCCGACTTAGCCCAAACTCAGCTTGCCTATATCCAACAAGCATTAGCGACGGGTGAAACTCAAGTTTATGAGCACCGAATTGTCACACCGAATAAAGTGGTTTATGAAGAAATTCGCATTTCGGTCAGTGGTGATAATGAAGTGTTGCTGATGATCCAAGACATTAGCGATCGCAAACAGAGTGAGGTGGAACGCAAACGGACCGAACAGGCTTTACGGGAAAGCGAAGAACGATTTCGTGCCATTTTTGAACAAGCGGCTGTTGGCATTGCCTTAACGACCACTTATGGTCACCTGATTCGGGTTAATAAAGGAGTTTGCGATTTACTGGGTTACTCGGAAGCAGAATTGCTGGAAAGAACGTTTCAAGAATTAATTTATCCAGAAGACTTAGAGCAAAGTCTAGCATTCGCAGAACAAGCCAAGTCTGGAGCTATTCAAACCTACTCGCTAGAAATTCGCTGTAGTTGTAAAAATGGACAAATTCGCTGGGTGAATTTAACCGGTTCGTTGATGCGAGATGCTAGCGGCGCTCCCCAGTGTTTCATTGGCATTGTTGAAGATATTCAAGAACGTAAACAAACTGAGGTCGCGTTACAACAAGCTAAGGAAGCAGCCATTCGGGAAGCCATTCGGAGCGCCGATGCAAATCGTACCAAGAGCGAATTTTTAGCCAACATGAGTCATGAATTGCGCACACCCCTCAATGTGATTTTGGGTTTTACCCAATTGATGGCACGGGAAAGCTCCCTCAGTGATACAGCCCATGAATACCTGGGTATTATCGGTCGTAGTGGCGAGCATTTACTGAATTTGATCAACGACGTTTTAGAAATGTCTAAAATCGAGGCAGGTAGAACCTCGCTCAATCCCACTTGCTTTGATCTGGTTTATCTACTCGACAGCCTGGAGACTATGTTACGGTTAAAGGCTGCTTCTAAAGGGTTACAGTTGTGTTTCCACTGTGCTCCAGATGTACCCCGGTATGTCCAAACGGATGAAGGAAAACTGCGACAAGTGTTAATTAATTTGCTGGGAAATGCCATCAAATTTACGTCAGCCGGTAGTGTGACGTTACAAGTGGAAACAGACCAAACGAGGTTGGCAGATCGTCTCGAGGTCCAGACAGCTATAGACTCTAGACCCGGTTGTTGGCTGCGGTTTACGGTAGAAGATACCGGTCTAGGAATTGATCCCAATGAACTGGACTATTTATTTGAGCCATTTGTGCAGTCCAAGAGTGGCAAAACCCATGATGAGGGAACCGGATTAGGGTTACCAATCAGTCAAAAGTTTGTGCAGTTGATGGGGGGAGAGATTACGGTTAGCAGTGTGATCCATCAAGGAACCTGTGTGCAGTTTGGTATTTGGGTTAGGGTGGTAGAGTCCCATCATGTAGCCCCCCAGCAGCCCCAGCGCAAAGCGATCGCCCTAGCTCCTGGACAAACCACCTATCGCATTATGGTCGTTGAAGATCATTGGGAAAGTCGGCAGTTATTGGTCAGTCTACTGCGATCGTTAGGGTTTGAAGTGCAGGAGGCAGTCAATGGGGCAGCGGCGATCTCGCTATGGCAAGCGTGGCAACCGGATTTTATTTGGATGGATATGCGATTACCTATCATTAATGGGTTTGAGGCAACTCAGCAAATTCGCCGAATTGAACAAGATAGTTGGGGGAGTGACCAAACTCAATCAGCTAGCCTGCGGCAGCCCCACCTGACCAAGATTGTGGCATTGACCGCAAGTGCCTTTGAGGAGGATCGGGCAAAAGTTTTGGCAGCCGGATGCAATGACTTTGTGCGTAAACCTTTCCGAGAGGCCATGATTCTAGAGAAAATGGCAGAACATTTGGGAGTACAGTACATCTATGCCGATAGTGAGGCTGATACCTTAGTCACTGTGCCCGAGACAAGCGCGAGTAGCCCGTTATTGGACAATCAATTGGATAGTGATAGATTCAGAGAAACTCTAGCGTCAGTGATGCCAATAGAGTGGCTGCAACAACTGCATCAATCAGCTGTCTTGGGTTCCGATCGTCAGCTTTTGCAATTAATTGAACAAATTCCAGCAGCACATGCACCGTTAGCGAAAACCTTAATTCATTGGGTTAATAACTTTCAATTTGAGCAACTCATTAACTTATTTCAACAGTCGTGAAATGAATCCTGATGCAGTGAAACCCTCTAAAGGAAATATCCTTATTGTTGATGACTCGCCTGACAATTTACGGGTATTGTCAAATACTTTAGCGGAACATGATTATAAGGTTCGCTGCGTCACAAATGGCGAAATGGCTTTGATCAGTATTAAAAATTTATTACCAGATTTAGTTTTGCTGGATATTCGGATGCCAATCATGGATGGATACGAAGTTTGCCAGCACTTAAAAGCTAATCCTCAAACCAAAGAAATTCCTGTCATTTTCCTCAGTGCCCTGGATGATGTTATGGGCAAGGTTAAAGCATTTGAGGTCGGGGGTGCTGACTACATTACAAAACCGTTTCAGTCAGAAGAAGTATTGGTGCGGATTGAAAATCAACTCATGATTCAGCGGTTAAATGATGATTTGAATGAGCGTAATCAACGCTTACAGCAAGAAATTGACCACCATAAGCAGACTGAAGCAGCTCTCCGTCAGGAGATCAAGAAACGCTCACTTATTGAAGCTGCCTTACAAGATGCTAAGGATGCAGCAGAAGCGGCAAATTATGCCAAAAGTGAATTCCTTGCCCGGATGAGCCATGAACTCCGCACCCCCCTTAACGCCATTCTGGGATTTTCGGAATTAATGCAGCAGGACTCGGCATTATCAGCCGAGTATCAAGACTACTCTCGAAGTATCAACCAAAGTGGACGACAGTTGCTGCAACTGCTCAATCACATCCTAGCAATGACGCAGGTGGAAGCCAGTCAGTTGTCCTTGAACAAGCAAACCTTTCATTTTCTGCATCTATTAGACTCGCTGGAAGCGGTTTGGGACCAAAAAGCAGCCGCTAAAGGGTTACGGTTAACCGTCGATCGCGATCCCACCTTACCTCAGTATATTGAGGCAGATGAAAGCAAACTTCGCCAAGTTTTGATGAGTTTGCTGGATAATGCTATTCGGTTTACAACTCAGGGCAGTGTCAGCTTACGGGTCAACGTAGGGCATGTCGATTGGGTAACAGAGCGGCAGGCAACAGCCAGTTATCCTTTACCAGCAGCTAAATACCAACTTGGTTTTGAGGTGGTGGATACTGGACAGGGCATTGCCCCACATGAACTGGAACATTTATTTAAAGCATTCTCCCAGACCACCACAGGTCGCCAGTCAGAACGGGGGATTGGCTTAAGTTTGTTGCTGAGCCGGCAGTTTGTACAATTAATGGGAGGTGATTTAACGCTCTCTAGTACTCCCGGGCAAGGGACGATCGCACAATTTCAGATTGTGGTTCAGGCGGGAACACCTAATCCTTGTTTAACCACATCGCTCAACCCAATCAGTGATTATGACATAGAACTATCAGCGCCATTTGTTGCCCCCTTGCCACAACTGTCCGATGAACTAATAATTGAATCATTACAGATGGCGATGCCAACTGGCTGGCTCACTCAGCTACATCAAGCCGCGATTAAAGGATTTGATCAGCAAATTTCGCAATTGATTCAGGAAATTCCGACAACTCACGCTCTGCTAGCGGGAATCCTAATGGATTGGAACCGCAATTTTCAGTTCGATCATATTGTCAGTATTACCCGACAAGTTTTGGAGCGAACTTAGTAGCTCAGTGGTATGGATACCTCCATTGCATGTGCAGTTTATCGTCAGCCACCAACAATTGTCGCCACCGCTTTTGTGCAAGATGCGATCGTGAGTTTAGCGCAAGCTAATTATCCTGGTATTCTCGTCGTTGAACCTGGAACTCCTGATGCCCGCTTAGTAGGATTGTTTACCGAGCGGGATGCGTTACAAGTCATAGCATCAGGAATACATCAATTAGACTGCTGTGTATCTGAGGTGATGACAGTAGAATTTCTCACCGTATCAGAGTCGGAGTTACAGGATCTTGATAGTGTACTAGCATTATTCGAGCAACAGCACTTGGTGATTTTACCTGTAGTCAATCAGACCAATCAACCGATTGGGGTAATTACTCAAGCCAGCCTGCTAAAAACACTGCGATTTACTCTACAGAACGATCGACAAGTTGCCAACGAATTGCAAGTGCAGCAGGTCAATCACCAACAGGTAGAAACCGCCTTAGGGCGACAACTCAATCGAGCCTTGTTGATTCAACGCATTACTGATGCCATTCGAGCTCAACTGGAACCTCAACAAATCTTTGCAGCCACAGTAACCCAGGTCGGGCAGGCATTTGGGGTCAGCCGCTGTTGTCTCTTACTCTACACATCAACCCCAACTGCGCAATTAAGCTTGGCGGCGGAATATGGCGAGGTGATCTCTTTAACAGCTACTGAACAGGCTGCCGTACTGGTAAGTCTGAATACTTTGCAGGTGCTTGTGCGGGATCAGGCTGTCGTATTACCCAATGTCTACGCCGAGCCATCGCTTCAGCCAATAGAATTCCTGTGCCAGCGGATTGGTCTGAAGTCTATGTTAATTGTTCGCACGTCGTATCAAGGGCAAGCCAATGGCATTTTAGTACTTGAGCAGTTCAATCGCTTTCGGCAATGGAGTCAGAATGATATTCAGCTCATTGAATCGATCGCGGCACAGGTAGGCATTGCCCTGGCACAAATCCGCTTATTGGAGCAAGAACAACGTCAACGAGAAATTCTTGACCAGCAAAATTTAATGCTTCAGCAAGAAATTCGCGATCGCCAGCAGGCAGAAGAACACCTCGAACTATTTTTTGCCCAATCCCTGGACGGCTTTTTTTTCATGATGCTGGATCAGCCCATTGACTGGAATGCCACGATCGATAAAGAACAGATGCTCGATTATGTCTTTGCCCATCAGCGGATTACTAAAGTCAACGATGCCATGTTGGATCAATATGGCGCCAGCCGAGAGCAGTTTTTGGGTTTAACTCCGAATGACTTGTTTGCTCACGATCTGGATCAGGGGCGAGGGGTCTGGCGGCAGTTTTTTGATGCGGGACGACTCCATATTGAAACGAATGAACGGAAGTTCGATGGTAGCCCTGTATGGATTGAAGGAGATTATATTTGTCTCTACGATGCTCAAGGGCGGATTACCGGTCACTTTGGCGTACAGCGTAATGTCAGCGATCGCAAGCGCACTGAAGAAGAACTGCGAAAAAGTGAAGAACGGTGGCAACTGGTGATTAAAGCCAGTAATGATGGCATTTTTGACCTCGATCTACAAACAGGAACGGTGTTTCGATCCCATCAGTGGGCAGAAATGTTTGGCTATGAGCCCAACGAGGTTCCTAATCGGGAGATTGAATGGTTAAGCCGTATTCACCCAGATGATTACGATCGTGTAGTCGCTGCAACAGTAGCCAACTATCGGCAGGAAACTCAAGTCTTTGCTCAAGAGTATCGTTTTCGCTGCCAGGATGGTAGCTATAAATGGGTTTTGGATCGATCACTATTAGTGTGGGATGAAGTTGGACGACCCGTGCGCTTAGTTGGGTCACTATCAGATATTAGTGAGCGGAAGCAGGTCGAAGATGAACGCCAACAAGCTGAAGAAACTCTCAGACGGCAACAGGAGTTTTTGCGAACAGTAATTGATACTCCCCCCAACCTCATCTTTGCTAAAGACTGGAATGGCAGATTTGTGTTAGCCAATCAGGCAACGGCTGAAATCTATGGCGTGAGTGTTGAGGAATTAATTGGTAAAACTGATGCTGATTTCAATCCAAATTTAGCTGAAGTTGAACAATTTCTCCAAGCTGATCGCGAAGTCATTACCACAGGGCAACTGAAGTTGATTGAAGAAACAGTAACTTCGGCAATGGGAGTAACTCAAGCCTTTCAAACCATTAAAAAACCAATTATTTCGATCGATGGAGACTCAGTACTGGCATTGGGGATTGCCACAGATATTACCGATCGCAAGCAGGCAGAAGCAGCTCTGCGTAGTAGTCTTGAGCAACAAGCGGAACTGTTGGCTCAAACCCAAAAACAGTCTGCTGATTTAGAAAAAGCGAAAGATGCTGCCGAGGCAGCCAGCCGAGCCAAAAGTGAGTTTTTGGCAAACATGAGCCATGAGTTACGCACTCCGCTCAATGTCATTCTGGGGTTCACACAAATTATGAGCCGCGATCGTTCTCTCAAGGCTGAACACCGAGATTATGTTGGCATTATTAGTCGAAGTGGTCGCCATTTATTAGCCCTAATTAATGATGTCTTGGAGATGTCCAAGATTGAAGCGGGTCGGTTAAAGTTGCATCCCACCAGCTTTGATTTATATCATCTCCTGGATACGCTTTACGAAATGCTGCATTTGAAAGCGAATGCTAAACATCTATCCCTGACCTTCGATCGCTCTGCTCACCTACCGCAATACATCACCACCGATGAAGGGAAACTCCGCCAAGTATTGCTCAATCTGTTGGGGAATGCTATTAAATTCACCTCTGTTGGCAGTGTAACGTTGCGTGTTAGCGTTGAGTCAGGTGAGAAGGATATAGAGTCAGCGATAGACCGTGCAGCCACTAACCCAGTAATTACTTGCTCTGCCTCGTTGCCCTCACCACCCCTGACCCTCACTTTCCAGGTAGAAGACACCGGATTGGGAATCGCTGCGGATGATATTCAACGGCTATTTACTCCCTTTATGCAAACCCCAACCGGGCAGCAATCCTCCGAGGGTACGGGGTTAGGGTTAGCGATTAGCCAGAAATTTGTGCAATTGATGGGCGGAGAAATTACGGTTGAAAGTATTGTTGATCAAGGCAGTATGTTTCAGTTTTATATTCAGGTTGAACCGACTGAAATGGCACAACTGCCTAGTTTCTACCCGACCCAGCGAGTGATTGGGCTAGCGCCTGATCAACCGAACTATCGGTTATTAGTTGTGGAAGATCGGTGGGAGAATCAGCAGATTCTGCTCAAGCTGCTACAGCCACTGGGATTTACGATTCAAGTTGCTAATAATGGACAAGAAGGAATTGCCGTATGGGAAGACTGGCAACCCCATTTGATTTTGATGGATATGCGGATGCCAGTCATGGATGGCTATGAAGCCACTCGCCGGATTAAAGCAACTACGATCGGACAGGAAACGATCGTGATTGCCGTGACGAGCAGTGCGTTTGAGGAAGATCGATCGGCAATTTTGGCAATGGGGTGTGATGATTTCATTAGTAAGCCATTTCAAGATGAGGAGGTTTTTGCCAAACTAGCTGAACATCTGGGGGTACGTTATCTATATGAAGATAGTGACTCCAGCAGAGGGTTAGCGCCTTCCCTAAATGCCAATCACTTAACGGCTGAATTATTCCAGGTAATGCCCAAGCAGTGGATTAATCAGGTCCACCAAGCTGCCATCTTAGGCAAAGACCATCAAATCTTAAAGTTAATTGAACAAATTCCCCAGACAGCCCCAGAACTGGCAACCGGACTACGAGCATTGATTGCTGACTTTCGATTTGAAGATATTGTTCAACTGACGCAACCAACTGGGTAAGACAATGGCTTGGCGTTCTTTACTAACTGGCAATTGAGCTATGGATCGGCATCTGCGCAAACATGCATGGCAATTTTTGCCCGGTGGATTAACCGCCGCCGTAATCACGCTGCTTGTGACATTAGGGATGTTTCAACCCTTAGAACAGATTGCCTATCGCCAGTTATTTCAAGCTAGGGGGACGTTATCTTGGGATGAAGATTTGGTGCTGGTAGCGATCGATGATACCAGTTTGAAGCAATTGGGGCGTTTTCCTTGGTCGCGGCAGCAATATACGCGGTTGCTCGGTGTACTGTCTGCGGCTAAACCAAACGTCGTGGTATTTGACTTAGTCTGGTCAGAGCCTAGCCCGGACGATGGGCAATTGGCCCAGGCAATGTTACAGCATGGCTGTGTCGTGTTAGCGCAAGCGTGGGATGTCACAGGAGTCCCTTTATTGCCTGTTCCTGTCTTAGAGACAGCCGCGATCGCAACGGGACATATTTTGAAGCGAGAAGAGACGGATGGATTAGTGCGACGAGTAGATCCACAAGTTCAAGGACAGGTTGCCTTGGCAATCGCGGCGCTGCAATCTCGGAGTTTAGTGCTGTCTCCGGCTCCAGCCCTGCCTTCCCTGAATCAACCCATATGGGTCAACTGGGTGGGAAAAACCAAGCGCTTACACCAATATTCGTTTGCCGACGTGATTCAAGGCAAGATTTCTCCCCAAGCGTTTCAGCGCAAAATAGTTTTAGTGGGCATGACAGCCACAGGGTTGGATCCGTTAGTTACCCCTTTCGATCGCAATCCGCCCGCAAGTAGTGTATATTTACACGCGACGGTAATTCAGAATTTACTCCAACAAAAGGCTCTCCGTCCCCTCGATGACGTTCGGTTGTGGCTACTTCTGATATTGGGGGCAACAGGCTTAAGTGGATTAATGTCTACCTGGAGTACCCGGCAACAACTTGTGGTGATTACGGGGTTATGTAGCAGTTGGGGATTAATCGGTTTACTTCTGTTCCAGGCGAATTATCTCCTCCCCCTTGCCCCACCGATTATTTTATTTGCATCTACAGCGGCAGCAGTCGCCCTCAGTGAACGCCTGCGAGAAAACTGGTTGTTACGGCAGCAGGTGGCTCAAATCTGGCATCGGTACTGTCAGGATTTGGTGATCTTGAATGGGGGGGCTAACCATCCGTTGATTCCTCGCCGCAAGCAGCAACTCTCTCAACCTCAAGATGCAGTGTTGCGAGTGGCTCAACTTGCCGCGATCGCAGAACAATTTGGACGATCACAATCGGCTCAAGCCGCGATCGCCCGAACATTATCGGTTGGGCTATTGGCAACGGATCTGCATGGCGTCATCTGGTTCTGTAATCCTCTAGCTTCTCAGTGGCTCCAGGTGCAAGTGGGTAGTAGCTTAAATGGATCTCTAGTACCCAGATGGCTGAGTGAGGAACAATGGCAAATCAGTTTAGAATCGCTACGAGCGGGAGATGCCGTCAAACATAGTAATTTGCGGCAGGGTGAGCAATGGTTTGATCTGGTGTTGCAACCCTTAGTGTATCGCCCTGTCAGTGAGGATGCGTCGCGATCGTGCCAGTTGGATGGGTTTTTGGTGTGGTTAGAGGACACAACTGAACATAAACAGACGGAGGTGGAACTCCAACGAGCCAAAGAAATGGCAGTGCGAGAAGCGGCTCGGAGTGCCGCCGCCAGCCGCGCTAAAAGCGAATTTTTAGCAAATATGAGTCATGAACTCCGGACTCCGCTCAATGTCATCCTAGGCTTTACGCAAGTTATGAGCCATGATCGATTGCTCAGTTCCGAGCATCAACAGCATCTGGCAATCATTAACCGTAGTGGTCAGCATTTGTTGGGATTAATCAACGATGTTTTGGAAATGTCCAAAATCGAGGCAGGGCGAGTTCAGCTCAATGAAACTAGTTTTGATCTGTATCACTTGCTGGATGATTTGGAGGCAATGCTCCAAGTCAAAGCTCAAGCAAAATCTCTGACTTTAAGATTTGAACGCACCTCTGAGCTACCCCAATACGTGATCGCTGATGAAGGCAAGCTGCGCCAAGTTTTATTGAATTTGCTGGGCAACGCTATCAAATTTACCCAAATAGGACAGGTTACATTGAGGGTTGGTAATCAACCGATCGCGACGATTGATCACGAATCTGGGGAACCACGCTACACATTGTTGTTCGAGGTGGAGGATACGGGAGACGGGATTGCCCCTGAAGATTTGGAACGGTTGTTTCAGCCCTTTGTGCAAACTGAAGCAGGTCGGCAAGCCAATGAAGGCACAGGTTTAGGGCTGGCAATTAGTCGCAAGTTTATTAACTTGATGGGAGGAGACATTATTGTCTGTAGCGCGATCGCTCAGGGAAGTTTATTCAAGTTTAGTATCCGCGCCGGTCAGGCTCAGGACGTTGAGATACCTTGCATCCACCCAACTCAAACAGTGGTAGGATTGGCTCCTGATCAACCGCTTTACCGCATCTTAATTGTGGAAGATCAATGGGAAAATAGCCAATTTCTCATTAAGATGTTAACACCCTTAGGGTTTGAGATCCAGGAAGCTCGGAATGGTCAAGAGGGTTTCACGATTTGGGAACGTTGGCAACCGCATTTAATTTTGATGGATATTCGCATGCCTGTAATGGACGGCTATGAAACGACCCGTAAAATTCGGCATCGTGAACAAGAGATGACGATAGCTTGGGGGGAACGGGGAGCAAGTCATGCTACTTCACTGGCTCCATCGTCCCATCCCGCTCCAGTTTCCTTATCTTCCTACCCTTGGCATACAACCAAAATCATTGCTTTGACAGCCAGTGTGTTTGAGGAAACTAAAGTGGAGGCAGCCGCGATCGGGTGTGATGATTTCCTGCGCAAACCGATTCAGATCAAAACGTTACTACTAAAGTTAGCAGAGCATTTGGGTATTCATTACGTGTATGAAGCAGAAGAATCGGAACCTCAAAAACCGCTGGGATTAGCAGAACCATTAGCGGTGGATCAGTTGAATATTTATCTAGCTCAGATGCCATTAGCCTGGATTGAACAATTACATCAAGCTGCGCTTAGAGGGTTTGATCATCAAATTCTGCAACTCATTGAGGAACTATCTGATCCACAGACTGTTTTGGCTCATACCCTGTCACACTGGGTCCACAATTTTCAATTTGACGAAATTCTGAATCTGACTCAACATTTTCTGGAGTAAGGGCAAGTGCTCTATGGAAAACTGGGAAATAGATGCAACATACGGAAACTTTAAATTTGATCATCCCTGTGATAGCCAATTAATCGTTAAGTTAGTCTTATAACTGATTTGCTTAAAGGCATTTTCCCTAGTCTGATGTTGGTGCTGATTTAAGGATGCAATATGAATAGCAATTTTGCGGATAAACCTAGAGGTGACATTCTGATTGTAGATGATACTCCTGATAATCTGAGGGTCCTGTCAGCGATGTTGACGAATCAGGGGTTTGAAGTGCGTAAGGCATTAAGTGGGCAACGAGCGATCGCCTCTGTACAAGCAGATCCACCTGATCTAATTTTGCTAGACATTAAAATGCCAGAAATGAATGGCTATGAGGTCTGCCAATATCTCAAAGCTGATCCCAGTACCTGTGAAGTGCCAATTATCTTTATCAGCGCCCTAGATGATGCGCTGGATAAAGTAAGAGCGTTTGCCGTAGGAGGAGTTGATTATGTGACTAAACCCTTTCAAGAAATTGAAGTATTAGCTCGCATTGAGCATCAATTACGCATTCAACGGTTGCAACATCAGCTGATTGAGCAGAATGAAGAGTTGGCACGATCGAACCGAGAACTGGAACAATTTGCTTATGTGGTATCCCATGATTTGCAGCAGCCGCTCCAAAGCGTGACTGGCTTTGTCAAACTATTGTTATTGAAGTACGAAAATACCCTAGATGAATTTGCATTTGATTATCTTAACCGAATTCATGATGCAGGCAGCCGAATGCAGCGCCTAATTCAGGATCTATTGGCTTACTCTAGAGTTGGCAGACAAAATCAGGAGTTGCAACCAGTTGATTGCAACTTGGTGCTGAAACAAGTACTAGATAATTTGCAAATTACGATCGCGGAAAAGCAAGTTAATCTTACCTATGATCCTTTACCAACAGTTATGGGTAACGAAACCCAATTGATCCAACTGTTTCAAAATTTGATTAGTAATGCCGTTAAGTTTGTCTGTCCCGACACTATCCCTCAAGTCAAAATCTTAGTTAGACCCCAGGAACAGCAATGGTTATTTGGGGTACAGGACAATGGGATTGGGATTGAACCGCAGAACCTAGAGCGAGTATTTGAAATTTTTCAGCGAACTCATTCTGCCAAAAACTACCCTGGCACTGGCATCGGTTTAGCAACCTGTAAAAAAATTGTAGAGAGTCACGGTGGGCAAATCTGGGTCGAATCTCAATTAGAACTTGGCACAACATTTCATTTCTTACTCACTGCCGCTTAGTCGCAGTAGCTCAATTTAAAGTAGGATAAAAACAGCTGTTTTGACCGAAAACAATACTTTTGTCAAATGAAAAGTGATTTAATGACAAATTTTGTATAATTCGTTGGGCAAAATTTACTTAAAGAACGATTTCTGCTGATTTAGATGGAGGTTCATGACTTCCTTTGAGCGTGAAGTAGAATGTCGTACCCACTCCCACTTGAGATTCGACCCAGATCTGCCCATCCTGGTTTTCCACGATTTTCTTACAAGTTGCAAGCCCAATGCCAGAACCAGGATACTGTCGGGTATTATTGAGACGGTTAAAGGCTTCAAATATATGTTTGAGATGTTCAGGCGCAATGCCGATGCCATTATCATGAATCCCAAAACACCAGTTCTGGGCTTGTCGTTGGACAGCAATTTTGACTTGGGGAATGCTATCTGCACTGACGAATTTGATCGCATTAGCAATTAAGTTTTGAAATAGCTGCACTAATTGGGTTTCGTTACCCTGAACAACCGGTAAAGTATCAGCTACGACGATCGCCCGTTTTTCTAGAATTGTCATGTGTAGATTAGTTAATACTTGCGCCAACACGGCATTACAATCTACTGGATCTAACACTTGTGGAGATTTGCCAACTCTGGCATAGGTAAGTAAATCTTGAATCAGGCGTTGCATTTGTTTACCCGAATCAAGAATTTGTTGTAAATACTCGTGAGTACTGTAGTCTAAGCTATGACCTGATTTCATCAAGATCAGCTTGACGAAGCCCGTTACACTTTGTAACGGCTGTTGTAAATCATGGGAAACCACATAGGCAAATTGTTCTAATTCGCGATTGGAACGAGCTAGTTCTTCGTTCTGAGCGATCAATTGAGCCTGCTGGGCAATTAACTGATTGCGGAGTCGTTGTAATTGCAGGTGATGTTCAATTCTGGCTAAGACTTCTGCGGCTTCAAAGGGTTTAGTCACGTAATCTGCCCCACCAGCAGAGAATGCCTTCACTTTATCGATCGAGTCTTGCAGGGCACTGAGAAAAATGATTGGAATATCCCGGGTAGCCGCATTTGTCTTGAGCGTGGTACAAACTTCGTAGCCACTCATTTCTGGCATCCGGATATCTAGCAAAATCAAGTCAGGTGGCACGGCCTGAATTGATTTTAGGGCTAGAGAAGCACTAGGTGATAAACGCACACAATAGCCCTGTTTAGAGAGCATTTCAGCTAATAGATGTAGATTAGCAGGCGTGTCATCAATGACTAAAATATTTCCCTTAGGCAGTGTAGGATCTGTATCGACCATGCTGAGGTCATTCCAGAAAGGCTTAAGAATAATATTACCGAAAAAGAATAAGAGAGTTATAAGCTAGATGAAGCAATCATAAGTCTTCGCCCCAAAGAATAAAATAGTTGTGAAAGAATACCAGATTTAGAGCTAACTCCCTCTTGGCTCAGGCAAGATAATAAAGGATAGTTCTAGGGTGGCTGTGTGATAAAGATGAGCAAGGTGATGAGCGAAAAAGATACTACTCTGTAGGGTAGAGCATTCGGTCGGTCAGCGCTTAAACTGACCTAAAGTTTTTATAGAACTGCTTGCCCAATGGCTGAATGCCTTGCATCCGTTATGCCAAGTCCCTACAACTACAGGTATAACCCTTTCTAACATAGCTCGCCTCAGCCCTCAGTATGGCGGCGATCGCAATCTCCCATCTCAAAAGAGCTTGGTTTAATCCTATGCGACTGCTGTTGGTAGAAGATGATGAAGTATTAGCCCGGCAATTAGTAGCAAAACTAGCCGCTCAACATTATGCAGTAGATCTAGCCTGTGACGGTGAGGCAGGTTGGGATTACACCCAAGCCGTCTCGTATCAATTGATTGTGTTGGACGTCGGACTACCTAAGCTAGATGGCATTTCCCTGTGCCGGAAACTACGCCACCACAACTATCAAGGCTCGATCTTACTGTTAACGGCGAAAGGCGACGATGCCGACAAGGTGAAAGGGTTAGATGCAGGAGCTGATGACTATGTCGTTAAACCCTGCACGACTGAGGAACTTTGCGCTCGGATTCGTGCCTTGCTTCGTCGAATGGGGCAAGCAGAGCAATTAATTTTGACCTGGGGTGATCTACGGTTAGATCCCAGTGTTTGCAAGGTTACCTATCATGATCACTGCCTATCCATCACGCCTAAAGGGTATGCTTTACTAGAACTATTTTTGCGCTATCCTCAGCGGGTATTTAGCCGAAGTCGTCTGCTAGAAGAACTGTGGAATTTTAATGATCCACCAGATGAAAGTACAGTTAGAGCCCATATTAAATTGCTGCGCCAACAGTTAAAGGCAGCAGGGATAGAGGAAGAGGTCATCGAAACAGTATATGGATTAGGGTATCGGTTAAAGCCACGCTCTAGTTCGGATACTGCTGTTCTACCTGAAACTTCAGGTTCAGTTCGGGAGGCCACAACTGAAATTTGGCAGCAAGTTAAAGACCCATTTTTGGAACGATTAAGTTTCATTGAACAGGCGATCGCGACATTTCAAGCGGGAACCCATTCAGAACTGCTGCGGTCCCAGGCTGAGCAAGCTGCCCATAAGCTGGCAGGATCGCTAGGCATGTTTGGCTACCATGAGGGATCTCGATTGAGTCGGAACATCGAGCAAGGCTGCCAATTTTTGTACACGCCAAATTTGTTATCCCGGCTACAGCAGTGGGTGGAACAACTCCATCAGGAAATTCATACTGCCCCAACCACAACTCCGACCGAACTAGGAGGTCAATCGACAAACACTACTGGTCTTACAGATAATTTGATTCTGTTCTCTACTCCAGCAGAACAGGCGATCGTCTCTGGTAGCCAGCCATCAACGGTAGAAGCGCGCATTTTAGCAGTGGATGATGATCCAGTGCTGCTGAAAGGATTGCAGCAAATGTTGTCTAAGTGGGGCATGGAATTGTTAACGCTACAAACGGCAGAACAGTTCTGGTATAGCTTGGTAGACTATGCTCCCGATCTAGTAATTTTAGATGTTGATCTATCCGGGTGTAGTGGAATTGACCTCTGCCATGCTATTCGTCAAGATAACCGTTGGAATGCTCTACCCATCTTGTTCTTATCCGCCCACCGTAACCCCGAAACAATTCATCAGCTCTATGCGGCTGGAGCGGATGACTATATTGCTAAACCGTTTACCGAACCAGAGCTAGTAACTCGGATTTTGAACCGTTTAGAACGCCATCGGTTAATTCGCCTCCATAGTCTACGTTATGACCAGGATGTTAATAGTGAGACGCGAGCATGAGCACAAAGCGGATCTTAGTCATTGATGATGAATTTGCCGTTCTCAAAATTATTGAGGCGAGTTTGAAGTTAACTCGCCAATGGGAGGTTCTGGTGGCAGAATCCGGGAAGGAAGGGTTAGCGATCGCCCAGACCGAACTCCTGAATGCCATTCTTTTGGATGTGATGATGCCGGGAATGAATGCATTAGCCATCTTGAAAGAATTACAGCAATCACCGAGGACACAGGCAATCCCAGTCATTCTGCTAACGGCAACGGTTGAAATCGCCAGGCAACCTGAATATGTCCAATCTGGTGCTAAAGCAGTTGTCATTAAACCCTTTGATCCAGAAGTGTTACCTGTGCAGATTGAAACAGCATTAGGTTGGAACAGTTAGTCACAGATGAAGAGTGGCTATTTTGGTTAGCGGATCTGATGCCGACGGTCCCAGTTCACCTGACTCAAATGATGATAATGAGGGAGCTTGAGCTTTTGACGGTACGTCCAGTTGCTGCTGCTCATATAAGCCAGTTTGCCGCTCAGTGATCTCTTCGATCAACGTCAATACATATTGAGATTGACTTGAGCCATTCAGGATGGCTGTTTTACGAATCTGTAACGTTTTGGCTTCTCCTTGCTTGGTTAGAATTGGCGCTTTGGGAATCGTCAAAACCTGGGGATAGGTTAACAGTTCGAGATCGTTCCGAACGAAAAGATCGGCCTGTGCTGGCGGAAATAAGTCATAGGCTGTTTTACCTAAAGCCTCAGATGCGGTATATCCCAGAATCCGAGTGCTGGCTAAGTTCCACACTACATATTTAGACTCTACAACTTCTTTAACAATCAGCCCGATCGGCAAATTTTCTAGAACTAGCGCTGACAAATCTTGGCTCGCCAGGGTTTCAGTTTCAGCCGCCCTAAATTCTAAAATAATTTCTTTGAGTAGAGCTTCTTTTTCAGCATTGGTTCTTTCTAACCAATCTAAAGCCGCTTCAGTACGATCGAGCTTCCTTTGCAGAATTTGATTTGCTCTTTCCAGCTCTTGTAGTCTTCTTTCATATTCTGGACTATCCATAAACCCACCTTTCCCCTATCGCATAGCATCCTAATTTGGATGGCTAAAGGAAGTACTGAGGAGAGGGCTTTATCCAACTTGTGTCAACAACGCCAACTAAATTAGGATGCTTGTACCTACTCTAATCAAAGGGTGTGAAATTCCTGTGAAAGGCTACCAGACAGAGTAACAGGGGCTAGCCGCATCCACCTATGAGCCTGTAGGCACTGGGGATTAATCAACCTCAAACTTAGAAGCAATTTTCTATATTCACAGGATTTTCACAGTGTTAATGGCATAGTGTTGGTCAGTAATTAAGTCAAATTTGCATTCAACTGAGGGTGGCAGAATGCTCAAATGGAAGGTTGCTGAGCAGATTGAGCAAATTGAGCTGACATTAGCCGAGATCAATAGTGACCCGAATGAAAACACACTTCACCCATTTAACGTTCTTTTAGGCCATGAGTTGCGAACGCCATTAACCTCAATTCATGGCGTATTGAGTCTTCTACAAAGCGGCAAGTTAGATACCCAAACAGAGGAAGGTCAAGCTTTATTAGAGTTAGCCGTCCAAAGTACAAATCGTTTGGTGCGGTTAGCCAAAGCGCTTGAGCATAAATCTGTGCCTTCACTGACAATTTGGTCCACAGCCGATGTTGAAAGATTACAGTTAGCTAATGATCTTTATTCGGCTTTAGAAGGTCAAGAAATCTTAGTTTTTTATCAGCCAATTGTATCTTTAGCAACCAATCAAATTATTGGCTTTGAAGCACTATCACGCTGGCAACATCCAACTAAAGGCTTGATTCCACCCGGAATTTTTATTCCCATTGCAGAGGAAACAGGTTTGATTCATCGTTTGGGAAACTGGGTGTTGAAACAAGCCTGCCAACAATTATCAATGTGGCAACACCAGTACCCAAGTAGCTCACCTTTGACGATGAGTGTGAATCTCTCTGGTCATCAGCTATTGCAAAAAACTCCACCTGGTGTAGTCGAGCAAATTTTACATGAGACTGGGGTTAGTGCCCATCTCCTAGGGTTAGAGATCACGGAGGGGGCTTTAATTGGGAATCAAGAGGAGATCACAAAAGTTCTGTTGAGCTTGAAGTCGATCGGAGTTCAGTTAGATATTGATGATTTCGGTACAGGCTATTCATCATTTGCCCGACTGCAATCTTTACCGATCAATCGATTAAAGCTCGATCGGGCTTTTGTTAGCCAAAAGCAGTGGATTGTGATTGAAGGTATTATTTGTTTAGCTTCCAGTTTAGAGTTAGATGTCATTGTAGAAGGGGTAGAAACCCAAGAAGATCTATTAGCACTTAAGCAAACAGGTTGTCAGAAAGTTCAAGGCTATCTGTTTTCGCGTCCAGTCAATAGTCAGGATGCCGAGAACTTAATTGCTGTCCAGTCCAACTTGTAACCTCAATCTTACCTCTAGCAGGAGTCACCTGTATGAGACAAACGAGTGATATTCAACGGTTTGGCTTCCAGCAAGAATACTTTTTCGATGTTGTGGTTGCTGATCAATTTCCTAATTTAGTTGACTTGATCAGTCATGAGATGCGAACACCTCTGACCTCACTGCTTGGAGTTCTAGAACTATTAAACAGTGGTCACTTCGGTACGCTTTCCGAAGAAGGTAAACACTTCTTAGAGATTGCAATGCGTAGTGTCTATCGGCTAAAACGTCTAGCTGATGCCATCTCAAACGAGCCAGCAATTTCAATGACGATTTTGCCTAGCAATAAACTTACAGAACTACAGTTGGAAAATGATTTTTCATCTGCCTTTGATCGTCATGAGATGCGGCTTTGCTATCAGCCCGTTATAGCGATCGAAACGAGTGAAATCATTGGATTTGAAGCTATAGCTCAGTGGCATCATAGGGATAAGGGTTGGCTTCCTCCTCACGTTGTGATTCCCTTAGCTGAGAAAACTGGACTGATTCATCAATTAGGAATTTGGAGTCTTGAGGAAGCCTGTCGTCAGCTCCAGATTTGGCAGCAACAATTTGTTCGTCATTCCCCGTTGACAATTAGTGTAAATTTATCTGCTTTACAACTTTGTCAAAACGATTTGGTAGAACAAATTCAACGAATTTTGTTAGCCAGGAATATTGATCCTCGCTGTTTAATATTGAAAATTACCGAAGGAGATTTACTGAAAAACTATGAAGTAGAAATCGCCATTTTATCTCAATTGCGTACTTTGGGTATTCAAATTTATATTGATGACTTTGGTATCGCTTACTCACTATTAGGACATCTTAAGGATTTTCCAGTCGATATTCTGAAGATTGATCGCACTTTTATTCGAGACCAGAATTGGATCATGAGTGAGGTGATCTTACTGATCGCAGAGCGGTTAGGACTAAAAGTGATTGCTGAGGGAGTAGAGACATTAGAAGAACTACGATCGCTACAGGCACTGGGATGCAAACAAATGCAAGGTTACTTCTTTTCTCAACCTGTTGATCGTCAGGCGGCTAGCCTATTGCTGGCAACAATGTCTAAGTTACAGGGGCAGATTTTGCCATTAAATTAGTAGCTACAGCGGTGGGCGCAAAGTGGTTTTATGGACCTCTTAGCATAACAGCTATAAGCTGAATTTAAGTTCAAATTAAATGAAACGCTTTTGCACTGTCAAGCGTTATTTGGCGCAATACTGAGCGTCACAAGTTTTCCACAAATATTCGTCTATGTTGAAAGTATAGTTTTATACTGGTTAAATAGCTCAATATTAGTAAGTAGCAGGATGGGTAATATAGCCTTTCCAGTTTTAGCTACTATTTTACTGCAAATCCAGTTAGGTGGTTGCATCGACTTTAATAGAGAATACAACCTCTATACGGTGGCAAAACTGAGATAGGACGCAATCGATTTTGTGTGGGAAATATTGCATAGTTGATACTGTTCAATATTCCCTTTTAATCCTTCAAACGCTCTTAAATGTTAGTGGCTACTAACTCTGAAGTGTTCACGACTTTAAGACTACTAAAGCTAATCAGAATGTGCTATTGAAACTACCTCAAAGGGATTGTACGCGTTATTGCAGTGCTAACTAATCAGGCATTGATTAGAGAACGCAACGAATGATTATGAATGCAAGTAAGATGCAGAAATTAACAAGAAACAGTCGGCGATCGCTTGTGTCAGTTCTCTTCAGTTGGAATTGGCAACGCTGGCTGTATGGCAGTCTAGGAATCACAGGTTTCAGTTTGACGATAGCAACTGCACCAGCCATTGCATGGCTCCAACCCACTTCGTCTACAACTGCCCCTGCCATCGTTACCCCCGATCCGATTTCAGTGACTGATTGGTTGGAACAGGGGCAGCAGTTTTATCGGGCTGGTCGGTTCTGGGATGCGATCACTGCCTGGAAAACGGCGACTCAACAATTCCAAAACCAGGGTGATCTACCGAATGCAGCTTTAAGCCTCAGTTATTTATCTCTTGCACAACAAGAACTGAAGCAATGGGAGGCAGCGCAGCAATCGATCGATCAGAGCTTGCACCTATTGCAATCTGGATCTACCTCGGTCAGTGATGGATTATGGGTGCATGTGTTGAATACTCAAGCAACTTTGCAGTTTAATCTGAATCAGCTTGAAAAAGCTCTGGCAACCTGGAAAACAGTCGAGCGCTATCAGCAGAAGTTAGGGAGCCTAGTAGGGCGTGTCAATAGTCAGATTCGGCAGGCTCAGGTATTAAGTAGTTTGGGACTATATCGGCAATCGCAACAGCAATTGGCAGCAGTCAGAGAACTGTTAATGGCTTTGCCCAATTCGGTTAACCAAGTTAATGGACTGCGATCGTTAGGATTGGCGTTGCGCTGGAGCGGTGAACTAGAAGCGAGCGAACAGGTATTCGCCCAAAGTTTGACGATTGCCCATCGGAGCAACGCTAGTTCTGCACTTAGTAGTATTTTGTTCAATCTAGGTAGTATCGCCCTAGATCAAAACCGGTTTAAGGTAGCGTTAGAGTATTTTCAGCAATCTGAAGCGGCAGCGACCAATACTGGCGATCGTTTATCAGCTCGGTTAGCTCAGTTTGATACCTTATTGAGGTTGCACCAATTTGACCAAGCGACCCTAATGGCTCCAGATTTATGGCAACAACTCCTGCAACAGCCGCCAGGTCGTGCTTCCCTCAATGCCACAATTTATTTTGTCAAGCTCCTAAATCAGGTTGATACAACCCAACAGTTCCTATCTGTCGATCACTTATTACAACTGATGGTAACGACAGTACAGTCAGCTCAACAGATTCAGGATGCCCAGGTAGAAGCTAATGCCTTGCAACAATGGGGACAGTTATATCGGCGGATGCGCCAATGGTCTGAAGCGATCGCGCTCACCCAAAACGCTCTAGACATTGCCCGGCGGATTCAAGCTAATGAATTAGTGTCACAATCTGCCTGGAGACTGGGACAGCTTTATCAACAACGAGGGCAGCGATCGCTAGCGATTAAAGCTTACACAGAGGCAATCCAGGCAGCAAAGCAGGTACGAGTTGATCTACTCATGCTGAATTCGGATATATCATTCTCCTTCGGCGATAGTGTAGAACCAATTTATCGAGACTTGGTGGGTTTGTTACTGGATGGGCAACCTAAACAAGCTGAGCTAGTGCAGTCCCAAGGGTTGCTAGAAAGTTTACAACGAGCTGAACTGAAAGACTTTTTTCGTAGTGCTCGATTAGCCATCCCTGCTGGCATGCTGCAAACAGATCCCAGTGCTACGGTGATCTATCCCTTTCTTTTACCCGATCGCTTGCTAGTGATGGTGGCTCGACATCGCCAACCCTTACATTACTACACAGTCCGACAATCACCCGCAGAAATTGAACGGACACTAGATCAACTGTTAGTATCACTACATCCGCTAGCCAATGCTCAAGAGCAAAAACGCTTATTACAACAAGTTTATAACTGGATAATTCGTCCTCTGGAAACCGATCAAATACTGAAAAAATCTACAACATTGGTGTTTGTATTAAATGGGCAATTTCGTAATATTCCAGTTGCGGCTCTTCATGATGGTCAGCACTATTTAATTGAGAAATATGCCATTGCCCTTTCACCAGGATTGCAACTCATGTCGCCGCGATCGTCGCCTGCTGTCAAGCAGAGTGCTGTAGTGGCTGGAATTAGCCAGGCTCGATCTGGATTTAGTGCTCTGCCAGGAGTGGAAACGGAGATCCAACAGTTAACCCAGAAATTATCGGCTTCCCGCCTACTGAACCAGGAATTTACACGGGAAGCGTTAGCCAACCAGCTTAAATCTAGCCCAGCCAATATAGTGCATTTAGCAACTCATGGACAGTTTAGCTCTAAGCTCAATAGCACGTTTCTGTTAACCTGGAACGATCGCCTCACGATCAATGATTTACAACTGTTGCTACGCCAGCGATCGCACGTGCAGTCTCGACCCATTGACTTGTTGGTACTCAGTGCTTGCGAAACGGCTGAAGGTGATCGGCGAGCAACGTTGGGGTTAGCTGGTATGGCTGTGAGTTCAGGAGCTAGCAGTACACTAGCTACGTTATGGGCAGTCAATGATGCCGCAACGACTCAATTGATGGGGGAATTCTACCAGGCGTATCTGAATCAGGGATTGGGACGGGCAGCCGCCTTACAAGCTGCACAACTTGCTTTGCTCAAGCATCCTACCTACAATCAACCGTTTTACTGGTCGCCATTTATTCTTGTAGGAGACTGGTGGTAACCAGATCTGAATCAGAAGGAGCAAAACCCATGAAACTATCAATTACAGCGGCTGAGCGTCGGTCATTTGTTTCTCTCGCGATCGCGATCAGTTTAGGGTTGAGTCTATCCATTCTGTTTAGCTGGCAGGCAAATGCTGAAACTGTGGTAAGGTTTCAACCGCCTGAAGGAAACGCCCCCGGAGGGACCCGGGGTGGGGCTTCTCGCGGGGATACCGTTTGTATCCAAAATTCATCTGAGCAAAACCAGTTATTACGGGCTTTAATACCGCCAGGTTCTAATTATGGGCTGACATTAGCTGAACGACCCGAAGTTTTTGCTTATATACCAACGACAACGGCACGGCAAGCCTGGTTTGTCCTGAAGGACGATCGCGGTAATACGCTTCATCAACACATCATCCCGATCGCGGGTCATGGGCGTGTCATTCCTATTAACATCACTGAGCATCTACCCGCTTTAGAGGTTGGCAAAACCTATGAATGGGGCATTGCCCTTTTATGTGCTGGTCGGCTTCAGATCGATAGTCCATTTACGAGTGCTTGGGTACAGCGGATTGCACCATCAACGGAGGTATTACCTTATATGAATCAGCCACCCTCGCTCCAAAAAGTAGCGGCATTGGGAGCACAGGGCATTTGGTATGACATGCTATCAACCCTCACCCAACTCCAACTATCACGACAGGATCCGGCGAATGTGTCTACCTGGAGCCAATTGCTGCGATCAGTTGGGTTGGGAGACGTCAGTACAGTTCCCATTGAGAGAACGTACAAATGACGGATGACAAATCCTCTAATTAGCTTGTTTAGTTAAATAATATCGAGCTGTTGAGGGAATAATCGATCGATTGTGGCAGAGCAGTGAACTGTAACTCCTCACTACTTTGCAGTGAAAGCAACTTGAGCCAAGTGGAGATTGTGTGGGAGTACCAAGGTGGTGAAGGGGCTGGGATGGCAACAAGGAATCCGTCAGCATTGGCGGACCTGGCTGATGGCTCCGGGGGTAACGGTAATGACGATCGCGTTAAATCTGACAGGCTGCTTGCAGCCTTTGGAATGGGCAGTGATCGATCAATTTTTTCGGTTACGCCCGGTAGAGCCTCCAGACCCCCGTATTGTCATTGTCACAGTGGACGATCACGATGTTACTTATTTAGGTCATTGGCCCATTTCAGACGAAATTTTAGCTCATCTATTATTGAAGCTGAATGCTCAACAACCCCGAGTTGTCGGACTAGATCTCTATCGGGATTTGCCCGTCCAAACAGGCTACGATCGCTTAGTCGCTGTATTTCGATCAATGCCGAATTTGATTGGAGTGCAAAAACGATTTGGTGAGCGGCAAGTTCCACCACCACCAGCGTTAGATCCGCAGCAGGTGGCAATAGCAGATCTAGTGATCGATGCCGATGGTACAGTCCGGCGGGCACTGTTATCGGGAGTAGATGAGCAAACTCAAGCCCTGTGTTTGGGATTGGGCGCTAAGGCAGCATTAGACTATTTAGACACCGAACAGATTCATTTAGAAGCGGTGAATGCTTCCCGTATGATTTATCGGTTGGGAAAAGCAACATTTATCCCCTTTCAAAGTCATGATGGAGGCTATGTCAATGCGGATGCCCGTGGCTATCAAATATTGTTGAATTTCCGGGGGGATCAATCCCAGTTTCGCTCCATATCGATTACAGAGGTCTTGCAAGGCAATGTGCCAGCCAATTACTTTCGTAATCGTATTGTATTGATTGGATCAACGGCTGAAAGTACAAAAGACTTTTTCCAAACTCCCTACGATAATCAGCAACAAGATCGAGCATCGGGAATGCCCGGAGTCATTGTCCAAGCAAATATTACGAGCCAGATTCTCAGTGCAGCCCTGGATGGTCGTCCAGTCATTCGGGTGCTACCGGATGTATGGGAGTGGGTATGGGGATTTGGCTGGACATTGGCTGGACTACTGGCAAGTTGGAAAGTCCTGCGAACTTTAATGATTGAGAAGCAGGGGTTATATACACAAGTAATTTTGCATATTGTAGGATTGAGTGCAGGATTGCTGAGTAGTAGTTACTTTTTCTTTCTAGCAGGATGGTGGTTACCACCCGGATTACCCCTGGTTGGACTAGTGAGTTCTGCGATCGTGTATCTGGGTGCACACAATCAAAAACTACAAAAACTGGCTTATGTGGATGGACTGACTCAGGTCGCAAACCGGCGCTATTTTGATCAACAGTTTGCCAAACAGGTGCAGATACCCGGGTGTTTAGCTTTACTGTTATGTGATGTCGATTATTTCAAACTGTATAACGACACCTATGGTCATCATGCTGGAGATGCTTGTTTACAAAAAGTAGCCGCGGCAATTCGGCAAGCTGTGCGACGGACGGATCTGGTCGTGCGATATGGGGGAGAAGAGTTTGCTGTGATTCTGCCTGGTGCCGATGCGATCGCAGCAACGAAAACGGCAGATCGGATTTTGAACCAGGTGCGCTCGTTGCAATTAGCCCATGAGAACTCTACGATCGCTCATTATGTGACCCTCAGTTGTGGTGTGGTAAGTGTTCAAGTCAATGAGCAATTACTCCAGTCGGAACATTGGTCAGTCGGAGTGTTGATTGATCGAGCGGATAAAGCGTTATACACCTCTAAGCAACAAGGTCGCGATCGCTGGACACTGGCTGAACTCTCGCCACATGAACTATTGCACAATCACTATCACTAATCGTGGGTTGCTCGTCACCCAAGGCTGTAACAGTTCTACATAGAGTCCAATCGAGCGCCAACTGGAATGTCTATACTGAAGGCACCCGTTGGAACAGGCAGATGGACGATTTATTCAGAGAATTTGAGGAACTGGTTGATCAGGGATTTGAGAATCTCCTCGACTTGGTGCGAGTGATTGAGGGCAGAACAGAGGCAGATGGGTTTGAGCCTGAAGTCCAAAGCAAAACCGAGCCAGATACTGATCGCTCGACTCAACCCCCTTCGACACCAGAGCGGGAACGAACCCGCTCCCGCCGCTCAACCGACGCCTCAGCAACGATCGTTCAAGATGTGATTATCACCCCGCCGCCAGCCAATTCTGTACCGCCTGTCTCACTTCAGGGAATTGGGGGTATGGCGGAAATGATTCGGGAATTACGGGAACTAGTAGAATTGCCCTTGAAGCGTCCCGATGTGCTGCGCTTGTTAGGTCTGGAACCGGCAACCGGAGTACTACTAGTAGGACCGCCGGGAACCGGGAAAACCCTGACTGCTCGGGCACTGGCTAAAGAATTGGATGTCAACTACATCGCGATCGTCGGTCCAGAAATTATGGGCAAATACTATGGGGAAGCAGAAGCGCGGTTGCGGAGCCTGTTTCAGAAAGCGTCCCGATCGGCGCCTTGTATGATTTTTATCGATGAAATTGATAGTCTAGCACCCGATCGCACCAGTGTAGAAGGTGAAGTTGAACGGCGTGTAGTGGCGCAATTGTTAGGGCTGATGGATGGGTTTGCCAAAACCAAAGGGGTGATTGTCCTGGCAGCCACGAACCGTCCCGATCATCTTGATCCAGCCTTACGGCGACCCGGACGGTTCGATCGCGAAGTGCAGTTTCGTGTTCCCGATCGTGCCGGACGGTTAGAGATTCTGACAATTCTGACCCAGGCGATGCCGTTAGCTCAAACCATCGATTTGAGTGCCGTTGCTGACCTAGCGATCGGTATGGTGGGAGCAGATCTCAAAGCTCTATGTCAGAAAGCTGCCTATCTAGCCCTACGGCGATTGATGCCATCGCTAGACAGTCCATTACCCGCTCGGATGGTGGTCACGCAAGCCGATTTCTTGCAAGCCCTGAAACAGATTAAGCCGGCCGTTTTGCGATCGGTGGAAATTGAAACACCGAAGGTATCTTGGGAGGCGATCGGCGGATTAGATAGTGTCAAACAAGCTCTACAAGAATCTGTGGAAGGAGCATTGTTATATCCAGAGCTATATCAGCAGACTAAAGCCACAGCCCCCCGGGGGATTTTACTTTGGGGACCGCCGGGAACGGGTAAAACCTTACTGGCGAAGGCTGTCGCCGCTCAAGCCAGAGCCAACTTTATTGCTGTGGATGGACCAGAACTCTTAAGCAAATGGGTAGGAGCCTCAGAACAAGCCGTACGGGAGTTATTCACCAAAGCCCGGCAGGCAGCTCCCTGTGTGGTATTTATGGATGAAATCGACTCTCTAGCCCCAGCTCGTGGCAGTTTTCAAAGTGATTCTGGAGTCAGCGATCGCGTAGTCGGTCAATTACTGACGGAGTTGGATGGGCTACAGGACTGCCCAAATGTATTGTTGGTGGGAGCTACAAATCGTCCAGAAGCCCTTGACCCAGCATTGTTGCGGGCAGGACGATTAGACCTCCAAATTAAAGTGGATCTGCCCGACCTCACCAGTCGATTAGCAATTTTGCAGGTTCATAATCACGATCGACCCTTGGCAAATGTGGATTTATCGCATTGGGCAGCTCAAGCCGAGGGTTGGAATGGGGCTGATCTATCGTTGTTGAGTAATCAAGCAGCATTAGCCGCAATTCGTCGCTACCGAACCTTGGGATTGGACAATCCGCACTCTATTCAAATTACCCAGGATGACTTTGCCGCCGCGTATCAACGATTAGCCTCCCAACGAACCATGTCAAATTAATTTCCTACGAGATGTAATTCTTCACCGCACTAAGCCATGCTATAGATTGAGTCAGACAGGCACTAAGCCTGAGAAGTAAAACCTCTGGCAGGGTGATTATGATACGCTCCATACTGGTGGCGTACTGTAGTAAGCGATGCTGAAAGCCGTTCTGTTTGACTTTAATGGAGTCATCATCCACGACGAACCCGTCCACGAACAGCTGATTAATCAACTGCTCGTGGAAGAAAACCTGCGACCGAAACGGGGGGAGTTTCGTAAACTCTGCTTGGGACGTAGCGATCGGGCTTGCTTAACTGACCTAATGACCAGCCGTGGCAGAACGGTTACAACCTCTTACCTAGATCACCTAATCACCCGCAAAGCTGCTGCCTACCGTCAGCAACTAGAAAGTCTGGAAAAACTCCCAATCTATCCAGGCGTACCAGATTTGATCTTTAATCTCCGGGCAACTCAGCTGAAGTTAGCGGTGGTTAGCGGCTCTCTCCGATCGGAAATTGAGCTAGTGTTAAGCCGCGCTCAACTCCAGGACGCTTTTTCCTTGATTGTGTCCGGGGATGATCCAGTTGCCAGCAAACCTGAACCCGATATTTACCTATTGGCTATCGAGCGGCTAAACCAACAATTTCCTGGTTTGAATCTGCACCCCCAAGAATGTCTGGTGATCGAAGATACATTCGCAGGGATAGAAGCCGCGAAACGGGCAGGCATTCCAGTAGTGGGAGTTGCCAATACTTACCCATTCCATATGCTGCAACGCCGGGCCAACTGGACAGTCGATTATCTTTCTGATCTAGAACTCGATCGGGTTCGGCAGGTATACGATCGCACGGTCGCCTGATGTTAGAATAGTCTTCACAATTGGGGAGTTAGCTCATTTGGTAGAGCGCAGCGATCGCACCGCTGAGGCGAGGGGTTCGATTCCCCTACTCTCCATCCCCCAAAACCCTTGCACAGAGCCACTTACAGAAATCACTGCCTATCACCCTATTGTCAGTAAGGGCGGGTAGAAGCCGACGAAAATAGGCGATCCCAGGCGATCTCTGCTAGAATTTTCTAGCAGTTTTTCGGCTCATTAGGTCGAGTTTTCAGTTTTGGGTAGAACTCAGCGACGACTACCATGAGGTCTAGGCATGGCTGGCCGAGGTGTTCAGGTTAACTTAGATAAAGGTCGGTTACGATTATCGTGGTCATATAGTGGAAAGCGTTATCACCTATATTTGGGGCTCTCCGATACTCCAACTAACCGTCTTGCGGCTGAAGCGAAGGCTAATGTTATCGAACTCGACATTATCTCTAGTAACTTTGACCCCACCCTCAAAAAGTATCGCCCTGAGCATACGACCAAGTCGCAAACGATAACCGCTGTAGATCTCTACCAGCGCTACATGAAATACAAGCAAAGGAAGGTTGATCCTAAAACTCAGGAGAAGTACCGATCAATCCTGAGTATGCTTACAAACTACTTCAAAGAAAAAAAGGTAAGCTCGATCACTGAGGGGCGGGTAGAAGACTTCTATGACTACTTGCTTAACCAGCGAGGAATGGCTCCTCGGACGATTAAGGATCGTTTTACCTCACTATCTTCTTGCTGGAACTGGGGCATTGAGAATCAGTTGATTGATCCGCCTAATCCTTGGGCGGCTGTGAAAAAAGAGATTAAGGCTCCGCCTCGAAACCAGCCGCATCCCTTCACAACGGCGGAGTGCGAGAAGATCTTGGAAGGATTTAGAACGCACCAACATTTTGCCCATTACTATCCCTATGTCTACTTCGCCTTCTCTACAGGCTGTCGGCCAGGGGAGATTATTGGATTGCAATGGAAGCATCTATCAGAGGACTGCTCGACGGTCTGGATTGGGGAGCAACTCACTCGTACTGGAGTTCGCAAACCTACGAAGAATAATAAGAGCCGTATCTTTGGGCTGCATGAAGACTTACAGAAGATGCTATTGGAGCACCGACCCCAGGACTTCCAGCCAAATGATCTGGTCTTCCCTGGACCGAATGGTGCCTATATTAATGACAACAACTTCTGCAAGCGGATCTGGAAGCCCGTTTTGTCGGAGCTGAAAGTAGAGTATCGTGAGCCTTACGCGATGCGGGATACTCTGGTGTCTCAGGCACTAGAAAGTGGACTGATGCCAGCTACCGTTAGCCCCATGACTGGGCATAGTACAAGAGTGCTGTACGAGCACTATTTAGGGAACCTGAAGGGAAAACCGACCGTACCAAAGTTTGTTAATGTGGTGCTTAAGAAGGATCAGGAAGCACCGGAAGAGACTGACTGCGATCATCCTTGACTGGAGACTACATCATGCCCTCCATCATTCTCAATCTAAACCCATTCATCGAGCTAAATGATGAGCAGTTCTATCAACTGTGTCAGAACCATCGGGATCTTAAGTTTGAACGGACAGCACAAGGGGAGCTAGTGGTTGTGTCACCTGTTGGTGGAGAAGGAGGAGGTTGGGAAGCTGATCTGATTGGTGATCTGGTCTACTGGAACCGGCGCACCCAACTTGGTAAAGTCTTCAGTTCTTCAACTTGTTTCAAGTTACCGAATGGTGCTGATCGCTCACCAGATGCAGCCTGGATCAGTTCAGAACGATGGCAACAGCTCACACCGGAGCAGCAAAAGAAGTTTCCACCTATCTGCCCGGACTTCGTAATCGAACTCCGCTCTGAAAGTGATGCCCTAGAGCCACTGCAACAAAAGATGCAGGAATATATGAATAGCGGAGTGCGCCTGGGATGGCTAGTGAATCCTCAAGCTCGTCGGGTTGAGGTATACCGAGTTAATCAAGAGAAACAGGTACTTGATAATCCCAGGCAACTTAGTGGAGAGGATGTTCTGCCAGGTTTTATATTTGATTGCTCGGTTTTGTGGCGGATATGAAACTAACTCATGACAAAGATGCGGATGTAGCCTACCTCTACATCAGAGGTGATGATACTTCTGCACCTGAAGTAGCCAGTTTAGTTGAGGTTGCCCCTGGCATTATTCTCGACTTTGATGATCAGTAGATCGTTGTTGGTATCAAGATCTTAATCAGTGCAGCAAAGAGAGCATACGTCAGTGAATCTGAGTGGAGTTATTAACTAACTCCTCAAACGGCATTGCAAAGATGTAGACTGAACTCGACCAGGTTAAATAGCGGGGGTAGTTCACAGCCGTCTCTGGTTTAATTTGCGAAGTAAGTAGTCGCTGCTTGTAAGCTTCCTCCCGACCGAATAGATTCACCCCATAGACCTGGTCTTTGATCTTCTGTTCATCTACAACTGGGGGTTGGTACTGCTCCCAAAGAGAGCGGATGAGCTGACCACACTCATAGTTTCCCCTCCAGAAGACAATGGGCGATCGGTAGTTGGGATGGTATCGAATCGAGTCAAAGGGCTTGCGTAACTCCTGCTGGGGATCTCGCTTTGACCACTCAATCCATTGGGGCAGGATCTCTTGAGTAGAAGGACGGGGATGAGGTGGTTTGATGTGTCGTCTGACGAGCTGATGTACCCAGTCACGCCAGTTATCCTCATTCAGACCCACCGCCTTTAAGTGTTGAGGACCCTCGGGGTGATGGATAAATGGAACAATATGGGTCCCGTCCTGCTGAAGTATCCAGACAGCAAAGTCGATGTAGGGGTCGAAGAGAGGGAGGGTCGTTTTGACTAGGGTAGGTTTTTGATGTTGCATACCTATTAGATCTCCCAAGGGGGTATTTCATTATTGATCCCTTATGGGCAGCTATATGCGAAAGCTGATAAGTCTTTTACTAATAGTTCTTCTCTTGGTAGGAACAGCCCCTCAACCGGCCAGGGCAGATCTGCGTCCAGTTTTAGTAGAGAACATTGGCGGTGGGTACTTTAGATGTCGATCTACTGATGCTTACGGAGACTTTCTTCTGCGTATCGTTAACCTTGACTACCATCTTGAGATGCTTAATCCCGCTGAACACATCATTAATGTCGTAGGAACTGTGGTGGTGTTAGGTGGTTCATCTACAAACATCAATGAGTATAGAGATTTTGGTCAGGAATACTACTGGGGGCCCCATGCTTTGCTAGCTCCTAGACACACCACAAATGCCTACATCTATGGCAGTATCGTTAAGACTGGAAAAGCAAGAATAGACACTGCTTCAGGTCGTGTCGTAACAAAGTCTGGATGGCACACTGTTAGTGATGCAGCAACAGGTCGGATTCCCTTTGCTGCTTGTCCAACAGCCCAGTCGATGGATGCTGATGAGCTGGAAGAGGCTCTTGATAAGTATATGCCTTTGCTGCGGTATCGTATGTCTCCTAGTGCTGTACCTGCAATACGTTAACGAATGAGGGGGAGAGCGATTGTCTCCCCTCTCTAGTTCGATACGTCCCCCAGTTGGCGTGGACTTATTAACTTCGGATGACGTAGGTCGGTTAGCGAAGTGGGAGTTCGTAGAGCCGAACCTGATCGCTACTTATAGTATTAATATTGTTGTCAGTACTTGGAATCATCATGCATACCCAGCAGAAATCATCCTTCCTCCGGAGGATATGCTCGGTTAATACTTTTTGTAAAATGATTTACGTCTTTGTCTAGAGTCGAGCGTTTTTCCACGTTGCGAGCGGCTTTCTGGACTGAGAATGACTCAATTTTTCCCGATCGTTGTCCTACGCGGCGCTCGGGTTTCTTTTGCAAGAGATTTGGGCATCTTATAAAAATGGGTTAGTCAAAATATCGCCCGACCGTCCCTTACTTCGGTCGGGTTTTGTCACACCAGATTTAATCAGTATCAAAGGGTATCATCTCTAACACCAAGCACTTAGTGCTCCTGGTCGAGTGTGAGGCTTGATCAGGTTTCTCATATCCAAACCTACGCCCGACGCCCCATGGATTTAGAACAGGGGGTCGCAATTCACTACTGCGACCCCCTATTTCTATTTGAGTGTCAAAAATATAGAATTGTCTGTGCTTTATCAATTAACGCCTGATCGCACTCACTGTCGATCGGGCTTCATTATAGCTTTCCAAAAAGGGGATGCAAGTAAGTCGCCTCCTCCAGGTTTCATGCATAGGGAGTTTATTGAGCAATAACAAATCCACAACAATTGCGGATTTGAGAAACGTCTGATCGCGCTCCTCATCTGAGGAAGGACCTATCTCGGTTTTATGGCTCAACTTCCCCATTGAGGGGTAACCAGACGGAAAACGTACTGCCAGAGCCTACAGTAGAAGTAAAAGCAACCCGTCCACCATGCAGCTCAGCCAATTGCTTGGACAATGCTAATCCCAGCCCTGAGCCTTCATAAGGGTGATCGCTGGTCACCTCAACTTGCTGAAATGAGCGGAACAACAACTGCTGCTTGTCTGGTGGAATTCCGATTCCGGTATCCCTAACCTCCAAGACTAAAAAGCGGGTGTCTGGCAGAATACAGGATGGGGAGTCTGTTGGTTCTACTGGAATTGTCGTTGCGGCTAATTCTGACGCGGTTGCCAATCGACTGCTCAAGCCAATTAAGCCACCCTCAGGTGTAAACTTCACGGCATTCGATAAATAGTTAATCAGAATTTGTAGAATCCGCTGTCGATCCGCCACGATGGACTCAATGGCAACGGGCAACTCTAAAGCGAGCTGTTGTTGCTTAGAAGCCGCTCGGACTTCAATCATCGCGATCGCGCTTTGACACAGTTCAGCCACATCCACTGCCTCTTTATAGAGTTCCTGCTTCCCCGCTTCGATTTTGACCAGATCAAGCAAATCATTGATCAGCTTGAGCAGATGCTCGCCACTACTATGAATCATCGACACATACTGTTCTTGTTTGGCATTGATCGGACCAAAATGCTGCTGAAGCAACACACTCGATAGCCCTAACACCGAAGTCAAGGGCGTTCGCACCTCATGACTGAGATTGGCAATAAAACTAGACTTAAATTGATTCAGTTCTTGCTCTTTAACCAAGGATTTCCGCATCTCTTCTTCAGTTTGTTTGCGTTGAATAAATAAGCCAAGTTCAGTCGATGCGGCAATCAAATCAATTAATCGTTGGTCTTCCTGACGAGCTTCAAACATGTAGAACACCAGCACCGTGATCACCTCGTCATTCGCTAAAAGCGGAATACCTAAGGTGGCTTTTAGCCCAGTCTTGAGGGCTAGCTTTGCCCGGAAATAAATGGTGTTTGAGGCAGCTGAGACATCTTGATGCCACTCCGTGCGCTTGGATAGCCAAACCCGACCGGGGATACCGATGCCCGGAGGGAAGGTTAATGCCTCACTTTGTTGTCTGAATTCAGTTAAGCGCTCGGTGGTGCTATACCAGGCAGGACTGCATACCATCACGGCTTTGTCTAAGGCAGGCACCCATGCCTCACCAAACTCCCATTGGGTTGCTTCACAGACTTTTTGCAAGGCAACCTGTAAAGCGGAATGAAAGTCGGTGGAAGTCACAATGGCTTGAGTCACCGACTTGAGCAGTTGTCTGTCTTGCTCGGCGGCTTTTTGATCTGTGATGTCTACACAGGAACCCACAAAGCCCGCAAACGCCCCGTCTGACAGGAATCGGGGAGTGCCTGTTTCTAACATCCAACGGTATTCCCCATCGGCTCGTCTTAAGCGATACTCGACCGTGTAAGGGATCTGAGCATCAAACGCGACACCATAGCGATTCGACCAAGTTGGGTGATCGTCGGGATGTAAATTCTGCTGCCACCCCGCTCCGACAGTTTGCTCCAGTGAGAGTCCCAAAAAATTCAGTCCGGTTTGGTTACAGAAAACGGTCTGTTTGTCGGCACCATCCATCCAGATCAGTACGGGGGAATTGTCTGCGATCGTTCGAAACCGCTCTTCACTTTCGCGCAACACCGCTTCACTGCGTTGAGCCTGCTCCGTGAGGCGTTCCGATTCCATGAGTTTGCGTCGGAGTTCCAGTTGGGCGATGACTTGACGACTGAGAGCTTGCAATGCCTCCACCTGGCTATCACTCAGTTCCCGTGGGACAACGTCAACCACACACAGGGTTCCCAGAGCGTGACCGTCGGCTGTGATTAACGGCACCCCAGCATAGAACCGGACATGAGGGGGGTTAGTCACCACGGGGTTGGCGGCAAACCGCTCATCGATGGCAGCATCGGGCACCATTAAAATATCCGGCTGCAGAATGGCATGACTACAAAAGGCAATCTCGCGAGGGGTCTCTGTGACATCAACTCCCACCTTTGATTTGAACCACTGGCGTTCAGCATCGATCAAACTGACTAGGGCGATGGGTGTGTTACAGATGCTAGCGGCCAAGTTGGTCAGGTCATCAAAGGCGAGTTCCGGTTCAGTATCTAAAATCTGATAGCGACAAAGAGCATGCAATCGAGCAGACTCATCTGCCGGGAATGGCGCTATTTGCATAAAAGGAAGAAAATTAAACAGCGAATTAATATAACTTAAGATAATTCATCAACCAATTTTGTGCCTTCCAATTTAGGAAATATTGTTCGCTGAAATAGCTTCTTTCAGAGGTTTGTAGCGATCGCGTTGTAAAGATATCAAGACGATTGCCTATTCTGCTGTCAAAAAATAATATTTACGATCGCGGCTCACCCCAGCCCAGTTCACATGAATTTGTTACACACCCATGCATCCGAAGAAAGATAGTGGGAAGAAATCCTTTCCCTAGAATGAGGTTGCTAAACGGAAAACATTGATCACAGCAGGCGAATAAAAAATGAGTCCCCGATCAACTCCTCAGAAGATTGGGGTTTTGTTGCGGCTTGCATACTTCCCATAATTTAAGGCTTATCGTATCAGTCGTTTAGCAGAACAACTGCACGACGACTTTTGTTGCTGGTTTCAACTCTCCCGCTCAGCACAGCTGGAACTAAATAATTTAGAGGAATAGAGAAAATTGGATGACGCTTAAGGATGAGAGTAAATTGAATAACGCTATCCCTCGATTCGAGCGCAAAATTATTCTTCTAGTAGAAATTCAAGCGGCTACCATAGAAGCGGTTGAGCAATACCTGCACGTGACCGGAGCGCTCGTGGAAACAGTGGATTCGCTGGCGGCGGCTGGGGAACGGTTAGCATTTTTCACACCGAATATCATTATGACTAACCTCCAGCTCTTTCAAGAGAGCAGGTTGACGCTTCTCACTCAAGTCAAGGTCTATGAGCGGAAATTCAACCGAGCTCAAATTCCGATAGTTGCGATTGCGGATTATAGCAATGAGGAAGGAGAAATTGCGCTGGATACTGGGTTCCAGGCGTATATTAGACCGCCTATTGAGGCGGCTAGTCTCTATGCCGCGATTTCCCAATTCATTTGATTGCTCCAGTCATCGTGTTAGAGGTGGACTCCCTTAAATTGGCTCTGATTGTTTTTAGGGATGCCGACAGCCTCACGATCCATGCGTAATATTTGGTTAGAAGATATTGCAGGCGTTCACAGCCCATGAGCGAAGACATTCATACGGAACTAGAGCGTATTGCCGCTCGGCTCACTGCCCTCGTCAATCAAGTGGATAGCATCGCGAATGATTTACTGAGCATAAAGATGGCAGCTCAGCAGCAGGCAGAAAATTTAAGCCAGCCAGAGAACTCACCCGGCAAAGGGGTAAAAGATCACAAAACGATAAATTAACTTGGAGCAATGAAAAATGCGATTGCTCATTCTATGTCACGATTGGATTTGTAGATGCAGGGAAGTGACAAAGCTGATATGCCTGCACTGCGATCAAGCTTAGTTATCTCAGCATGTTGACATTACTACTTCACGATCTGTTTCAGTGTTTTTCCTTCTCCCTCTCCATAACGCTAGAAACAAGTTTTGGATGGAAGAGAGAAAATTGAATGATGCGCTCACTCAGTTTGACACCCTAACTGTTCTTTTAGTAGAAACGAACACGAACACGGTAGGTGTGCTCGGACGCTATCTAGAAATTTTTGGAGCGGCAGTGGTCAGAGCCGTGTCGATGCCTGAGGTGGAGGAATGCTTATCGTTTATCACGCCCGATGTCGTCATGACCAACGTTCAGTTGGAAAAAGCCAATGGCTTGATTGTGCTGACCACCATTAGAGAACATGAACGTGGGATCAAGCGACCTCAAATTCCGATCATTGCAATTGTTGACTATAGCGATGTGGAAGGAGAAATCGCGCTGAGTGCTGGATTCCAGGCGTATATTCGAACACCGATCGAGCCGATCCGGCTTTATGCGACGATGCGCCAATTCGTTTGAGCTCACCGATTCCTTTCGACTTGCTTATAGCGCTTGATACTCGATTCACCGCTTGGGGTATCCTATTTGACAACAGATGTGAGAATGTCACTGTCAATTCAGAGGGTCAAGTGGTGCAAGTTTATGCAGCGATCGGGGACAGCGACATCTTGCCAGAGATTGGTGAGCTGATGTTCAGAATTGAACGCATATTAATGGTCTTGCAAGATGAGACCGTTCCCTCCTGCTCCAGACTGCATGCTGTCATCCAACAAGCGGCAGTAAATCTGGAGGAATGGGCTGTGACCTCATTCAAGTTGACCTGCCTGATCGCTCAGGATGAGTTAGATAGTTGTGAAAGAGAACAGGTAGTAATGCTGCTGCGGTACATGATGCAGATCTGTGAGCGCGTAGAAGCGGCGGTGTTTGATCACCCAAGGACTGCCCCTTAAGGTCTGCCAAAGTCACCCCGTTAATCATTAACTTGTTAACAAAAGAAAAACTTAGTTGTAACTTCCTTCGCACTATTTAGTCTGCAAAAAGAGAAAACCTCGATCGTCTACCACGGCGATCGAGGTTTATAAAGATTTACCTTAAGATTCTACATCTAGAAATAAAGTTATCAACAGTATCGTAAATGTTGGTATACAAGCAGAACCTAAAGGCTGTAGGCTAGCCAATGAACTTGGTATGTTTAACTGACCTCGATCGACTTCCCCAGCGATCGGGGTTTATTCATTTAGATTTTGGAATCAAACTACTTCCGAAGAAAGATATTGGTGACGTAGAATTTCCCCTAAGATGAGGATGCTAAAATGCGGTTGCTTGTTCAAAGCAATCGCATTTTAGCAAGCGATTAAACAGAGAACTTAATCCCGATCGCTCACTAAAGTGCTCGGGATATTTTCTCTACTTCTCTTCTGACGTTTCTTTCTGTTCTCCAACGAAAGTTTAGCTACGGTCTATTGATACGTCACAAACTGTTCCCATAGCTGAGCCAGCTCTTGGGCTTTGGTGCAAGCCTCGGGCAGTAGTCGGAACATTTGCCTGGGGCGACCACACCCGTCTAGGCTCTGGGGGTATCTAACAATCCAGCCTTCCCGCTCTAAAAACCTGATAGCCTGATGGAGTACTGTCTCAGAGACGGCTAAGACTGGATGTTGCTCCCCTAAGCGTTGTATTAGCTCAGCTCCATAGCAGTCTTTCTGAAGCAGGCTATGGAGGACATAACAGACCGCCACCTCAGAATTGATAAACCTTGTGGGTTGGTGCTCGAAGAAGTGGTAGATGTCCTCAAGTTTCATGGTGCTTTATCTAGGGCTGACATTATAGTATCCACAGAATAAAACCCCAGGGTAAATTGCCTGGGGACAAGGATGAACGAACGTCTTCTCATTATCAAGTCATAGCAAACCTATTTTATCGGAGCGGTGCTAGACAGATCCCTTTTCTCCCTGGATACGTCACTCAGTTGGAGTGGAGTTATTAACTTGGGATGACGTAGGTCGGAGATAGATGCAGACCATAAACTGATCTAGTAACGGCAGTACAGCTACAACTGACGGCTCCTTAGACTTGAGGTTTCAAAAATTGTGACAGTAGGTAAACAGTCGCTTTAGGGCACGATACAAACTGTCAACACTTGGGAACCCTAGTGCAGACATGACACAATACGGCATTGCCACGGTACTTCCCTGCTTCATTGATTGAAACCGTAAGTGTCTTGTGCATCTTCACCTGAACTATTCGGATACAGCTATGCCAAAACGTAAATTCTCACTTCAGGAAAAAGGACCAAAGCGCCTGGAATTATCTTGGGGCTTCTCCTGGAAAAATATGGTAATTCGTCTGGATGGTGCCGAGATAGGAAAGATTGCTAACCAAAAAGACTTGAAAGCTGGGCAAGAGTTTGCCCTCAAGGATGGTTCCAAGCTATCGGTGCGCCTCATTCAAATTCAGGGGCTCTTTCCTGATCTAGAAGTGTTGTTGAATGGCAAGCCTGTCCCGAATTCTGCAACCGATCCCAAACGTCAGTTGGCGAATGCTTATGGAAGTATTTACTTTATTGCAGGGGGCAACTTATTGATTGGCATCATTGGTATCGCTTTGATTGCAACTGGATCTCAAAACGAATTCTTCAATATCACCACTGTCTTAGTATTTCTTCTGTTTGGAGCTCTGTATCTGCTTTTAGGGTTTCTAGTCTGGAAACGCTTTAGCAGTGCATTGTGGGTTGCGATCGCTCTGTTTGTTCTGGATACGGTGTTGTCTTTGGCAGACGCGGTTGGAAGCAGTAATAGTAGATTTCCTGTGGGAGCCATTATCTTCCGGACAATTCTACTCCTGCTGATGATTCAGGGATTCGGAGCGATACGCAGCTTGAAGTCCGCCCGTTTTGAACAGTCTTAGCTCAAATCGAGCTTACCTCAGGGGTGGCAGTCAATGTTCACCCCAACTGAGTAGGTTGCACATTTGCCGCACTAGCTGTGTCGCTTCAACAGGCTTAGCAATAATGCCACTGACTGAGAGTTCATGCGACAGTTGTGGATCGGGTTCTGCTATCAAACCAGTGAATAGAATGACAGGAATTGATTGGGTGTCAGGATGGTTACGCAAGTATTGCAGTACAATCCTTCCTTCTATGCCAGGTAGAGCTAAATCGAGCAAGATTGCATCAGGTTGCTCTTTCTGAGCCAGAACTAAGCCATCTTTTCCAGAACATGCAATCAACGTTTCCCAACCAGTTAAGGTAGCTAAGCTATCTTGTACACACAGACAAACATCTGAATTATCGTCAATAATCAGCACTTTATACATGGATTCTGGCGGGTAAACTCTTTGAAGCTTAGGAGAAAATTATGAATATCTTATAAAGAGAGCAATTAAATATCTAAATCAGCCGCTAATGTAAATTTTGTAACAGCTAAAGAATGGTATGTTTCTTTACAGAGATATATTTTATTCAAAGTAAATTTACATGACTTCAGGTCTTGTTCCACGTAGTATCCTTCTGGTAGAAGATAACCCTGATGATGAAGAGTTAACGATTCGAGCTTTACGGCGCAGTGGAGTATTAAACGAAATTGTTGTGGCACGGGACGGCGTTGAGGCTTTGGAATACTTGTATGGGACAGGACAGTATGCTGGACGAAACACTGACATTCAGCCTACGGTGATTATGCTGGATCTCAACTTGCCACGAATTAATGGAATTGAAGTGCTGCAACGCTTGCGCAGCGATGAGCGGACTCGCTTCTTACCTGTTGTAATACTGACAACTTCTAATGAACAGCGCGATTTGCTGGATAGCTACAGCAATGGCTGCAATAGCTATATCCGCAAGCCAGTTGATTTTCTTCAGTTCTCCGAGACAGTCCATCAGCTAGGCATGTATTGGTTGCTCTTAAATGAAATTCCGACATTAGGTAGCTAGATATAGATAAACCCAATCGTCTGTTACAACGATTGGGTGAAAGTAAGATTCGTGCCAGAATTATACTTCATGCAAAAGTATATTCATGAGGGGTATTACTCTTATTTAATATTTAAGTAAAAATAAGCCAGATAGTAAAATACAGATGTCCAACAACCCCGCGCTCATGGTCTAGAAAGATTGGGCTTCCTCGTAGCAAGTTATCGATACGTCACAAACCGTTCCCACAATTGAGCGAGATCTTGGGCTCTGGTGCAAGCCTCAGGAACTAATCGAAACATCTGTCTGGGTTGGTTCTGCTCTTCCATTGGCTCAACATATCGAACAATCAACTCTTCCCGTTCCAAAAACTTTAGGGCCAAGTAGAGCACTACATCCGAAACCCGGAGACTTGGATGGTGTTGTTCTAGATGTTGGATCAGTTCTGTTCCATGTACATCGTTCTGAAGTAGGGTGTGGAGGATGTAGCAAACAGTGACCTCAGGATTCAGGAATATAGGTGAGCGAGTTTCAAAGAATGTATAGATGTCCTCAAGTTGCATTGCTGATCGTTTTGGGCGACTGGAACTATGAGATCTCTTGACTATTCAAGACTATAAAATAAATTTCCCATGGACAGCACATCATCATCCAGCCTATGTTTTTCTCTTTAAGGGTAAAATCTCAAGGCAAGACCTAGTTACACCCATCCGTAGTTAGGTTTTGTTCTACCCCGATCGCTACTTTGAGTGATCGGGTTTCCTAAAATCAATTCGCACCCTACGGAGCTAGATGCACTCGCTGGCCCCATTACATTAAGCTCTCCAGTATGCGCCCGCAGGGACATAAGATACCCCTGGAAGTAGACGGGCGATCGCATCTGTGGGAGCTGAGAGACCTTGGAGGAGTTTGAGGCTAACCGATTACTTGCTCCTGCACCACAAGTCCCTTGTACTCCAGTGCCAGCTTAATTACATCGACAACAGCCTCGCCCTCAGTCTCATCACCTGGGTAGTAATCGAGCTCGCCTAAGATCATGCCGTGTTGGGATAGGAACCGAATCAGCCAACTGTCTTCGTAGCCAAAAGTCTGGATAGTGACCTGAGTGATGTTAGGGCTATCTGTCTGGATACGAGTGGCGAGAGCAATGCCCCATGCCCATTCAGAGGTGTAGCATACGTCATCTAAATAGTACTCAGCCTCCTCAATAATTGGAGGTAACCAGTTGACTCCAGTGCGCTGGGTATGAATGATGTCAGGCGTAAGAGCCGGATTGAGTTTGGTGAGGGCGATATAAGTCTTAATTAGCTTTGGGATTATCTCAGCGTTGCACTCGCAATTGGTCTCTAAGTAGGGTAGGCAGTTATCGTAAATGGTGTCCTTGAGGATGTTGATGCTTTGGTGAGCTCGATCAAGCTGTTCCTCTAGCCGCTGGATGTAATCCTGAAGCCGTGTGAGTTCTTGGTTGATGTTGGTAATAATGTCAGTCATGGATTGCCGATCTTTAGAGAGCTTGTAATTCCTGCTAGATAGGAATTGGAGACATTTAGGGTTAGATTTTTTGCCGATCTTTTTGCCGATCTTGGGCTACAGGTCAAGATCAAACTCGTCAGCGTAAGTCGAGGTGAAGTCATCAGCGCTCAGCGCCTCTCTGGCCCCTTCTTCTGAGGTCATGCCATTGTCGTAGGCATCGCGGGAGCACCAGTCAGCCAGGTCGTCAGCAGAGAGGACAGTGGTGATATGGAAGACCCACTGGTTCACTGATTGCATCCACTGTTCGTAGGTAGCATTGTCGTTGGTGAGTAGGGTTGGGGTGGTAGTTGGTTTTGGCATAGGTTTGGGTTAGATACTGAACGACCCAGATACGTCAGTGCATCCGGGTCAAGTTAATAAGATTGGTTGTGGGGAGTGACGTAGGGAGTTATGGCTTGCCGAAGCGCTGCTCCCACTCTCGTTGTTGGCGTTTATTGAGATCCTCTTCCGTTACTGTGCATTAGTGGTCTGGCAGAGCCCTGAGGTATCGACACGCAAATCGGTCTCGCGGGTAAGCGCTGCCTGGAAGGTGTCGGCAATGTACTCCCGCACCCCATCAGCATCCTTTGGGTACTTACCTGTAACTTCCATATCGAAGTAATTGGTAAGCGAGGGCGTAATGATGACTCGGTACTGTCTCCAACTTAGGTAGCTACCGTTCTGATCCATTGGGTGGAATGGAGCGACAATCACTAAGCGGTCTGCTCTGGAGCGCTCCCGATTGACAACGCAGCCGGAGTCAAAACCAGAGCCGGAGGGTAGTAATGCCTCTAGCTCTGTGAGGTGTGTCTCCCAACGGTGTTCCAGGTCGGGTTGTGCAACGTCTTTATTGTTGAGGTGCTGGAGGGCTTGAACGGCCCGTGCCAGTTTTACATAGAGCGGGGTGGGCATTCCTGCACCAGACCTTTCTCTATTAGTCGGTTGAGCACCAGCTTAGCCAGTTCTAGGCTAATGCCGAGCTCATCTGCAAGTTCTTCTAGGGTCATGATTCTTCAAGTAGTCCTTCCTTAATGAGTTGCTTGAGCAGTTGCTCTAATCGTTTGAGGCTCTGATCTATAGCCTCGTCTAGTTCTTGTTCGGTCATTACTCTCCTTGGAATTGAACGTAGGCCCAGCGGCGCTCCTGAAGCTTGCGTAGGACTGTGAGCATGAGCTTGGTGTTACCCAGGGACTCTTCTTCGCTGGCTCCAGTGATCTGATCGATCGCAAAGTCTAGGTCATCGAATGCTTCCCAGATGCCAAGCATAAGAGCAGCGTCCTTCAGTCCGGAGTGACGAGGGTGATCGCCAAGCGTGAGGACAATAACCTCTGGGTCTTCCTCTGAGGCGCGGACGTGGATGTTGAGCTGACTTAGGTCAGGAAGAGAGGGCGGCTGGCTCTGGAGGCGTTGCTGCCAGCGATCGATAACGTCGTTGTTGAAGTGCTCTGCCAGGGTGGTGTAGACATCTCCGATGGCGAGGAGCTGGTCGGGCGTAAGTTCGCTGATGATCTCAGTGAGGATCTCAACGAAACGGGCGTTGGTTAGAACTTCGGCATCAGCCGTCGCTTCGTAAGCCATTAACTAATTAAACACTTCCCCGTGAAGAATCAGGTAGGGGGTAAGTTCCAGTTCTACTCTAGTGATGTAGGGAACCACAAGATGACGGTGGATAAGTTGCCCCTGATAGTGAACTAACCTTTGCCATAACTTCTTATCTTCTACTTTGGGTGAGAACACACACTGTTTATACTTGTCAAATTCACCCCAAAGTAGCCTTGTTTGCTGAGGTGTAAACGGTTCGCCGTTAGGGGCAGGGTAGCCCTCCCACTGTAAATATCGATGTCCAAAGGGGCGGCGAGGATAAGACTCGGGATAGGAATCAAGTACATTCAGGAGCGAACCTACTTTTGGATTAGAACGAAGCATTGAATTGGTGTACTCCTCGTTCTCGTTATAGCGAAAGAGCTGCATGTACTCGAATGCTAGCTGTGTGAAGACCATTGCCCGACACCACTCCACCCAGTCCTCTGGATCTAGGAAGTCAGTGTTGATGTTGAACTGAGGGGTGGGGGCATGTTGATCGAACGGTGCGGCGTGTTTACCTGACATGACAAGGAGCCACACGGCGAAGCTAGATGCAGGCATGTAGATGCTCATCAGAAACCTCCCAGGTTAATAACATTCCCCAAAGATGCTGACGTTTGGGGTCAGCTCCAAGGTGCGTTGAGTCTGATAACGAACTAAGAAGTAGTGATGCTTCTGCTTCTTTATTAGCTTCATGAATTGATCGAATCGGTCTCGATTAGTAATCCGGCTGGATTGGTAATCAACCTTGAATAACTCCCATAACCCACTGAGGCGATCGCTAATGTAAGAGTTGCTATTGGGGAAAAGATCAAATCCTTCTATGTCATCCCAGTAGCAGAGAGTATTCCAGTCGTAGGGATGCTTGGGATATTCGTCTGGGAATGACTGGAGAGCTTGAATTAATAGCTCTATACCTGGGTCGTAACTGAGTACTCTTTGCAAGTCCGCATCCTTAACACTGGCTGGCAGGTACGAGTAGTACTCGTAAATCAGTTGCTTGAAGGCCAGATTACGACACCAGTGAATCCAAGTGTCTGCATCTAAGAATTCAACAATCACCTCAGAGGGTAAGTCATGTCGGTTGAATGGACCAGCGTGAGTACCTGATTTGATCAACAGCCACACGGCAAAGTTGATCGTTGCGATGTCTATGTTCAATTGAGTCATAAGGGAATCAATATGAAAGCTTTTACTCGAACACTTCTCCATGCAGAAATACATAGGGGGTGAGTTCCAGCTCTACCTTAGCCACATAGGGAACGGCTCGACGGTAGTGTGCAGTCTGGTTGTAATACTGATACTGTATGCTTCTAGCCTTTTCTCGATGTTTAGTCTGCATGAAAGCCTGTTGATTGCTTCTAAATCTTGGCATTAGCGATGCCAGATCAAGGTAAATAGATTCATAGCTCTCGGGGAGATTCAGTGTGTTAAAGTCTGCCCACTGGACAATAGTCTCTCGATCAAAGGGTTGATGAGGATACTGCTCTGGATATGAATCGAGAACTCGAATGATGAGGTCTATTTTTGGATCGTGTTGAGCACTTTTAGCGATTAACTCAGTATCGCTGATATGGTACGGACCAAACACATTGTTGAAGTTAACAAGGGTCTCTATAAAAATGATTCTTCGGCACCACTCCGTCCAGTTCTCTGGAGCCAGCAGGTCGGTGTTAAGGTCGATCTGAGGAGTTGGATCGTGCTGATCAAAGGGTGGAACATACTGACCAGATTGGATCAGGAGCCACACGGCAAAGTCAATTGTGGGTAGTAATATCATTGTGGATTTTTCAAGCCGAATTACTAATAGACTTCTCCATGCATAAATACATAAGGGGTGAGTTCTAACTTCACCCTAGTAACGTAGGGAACTACACGATGGCAATACACTAGCTGGCTGGAGTACCAATGGTGTATCTTCCAGGCTCGTTCTCCGTCTCGGTTCTGCATTAAGACCCTATGCTCACTTTCAAACCTTGACCATAAAGCTCCTAAGTGTTGATTGAGATGATAATACCCATCTGGGAGGTTCAGTGAATCAAAGTTTGTCCAGTCATCAATTGTCTCAATGTCAAATGGCTGATGAGGATAGTGCTCTGGGTATGAGTCAAGGATGCGAATGAATAGATCTACCTTGGCATCGTTTTGAGCACTCTTAGCGATCAACTCCATGTTACTAACGTGGTAAGGATAGAACACACTTTTGAAGCTCATCAGCGTTTCTATAAAGATGATCTTCCGGCACCACTCGGTCCAATTTTCTGGGTCTAGCAAGTCGGAGTCAATATCAATTTGAGGAGTTGGGTCATGCTGATCAAAGGGCGGAACGTGCCGACCAGACTTCACTAGCAGCCACATGGCAAAGTCGATCGCAGGTAGAGCAAAAGTTAATTGCATCTAGTATCTCCTTAATAGTTTTCGCCGTAGATGCTGACAAGAGGCGTTAGCGCTAAGGTGGCTTGAGTTGGGTAGCGAACTAAGAAGTAGTAATGCTGATTTTGAGCCATTAACTCTCTGAACTTATTGAATAATGGTCGATTGATGATGCGAGTATATCTGCTCTCATCAGTCTGATATAAGTTCCATAACTGACGGAGCTGATCACAAATGTATTGATCGCTGCTGGGATAGAGGTCTAATTCTGGAGTATCTTCCCACTTACAAAGTGTCTCTTCGTTCAAGGGAACCTTTGGAAATTCATCCGGAAATGACTGGATCGCCTCAACTATTAGCCGTACATCTGAGCTGATGCTGATTACTCTTTGCAAGTCTACCTCCTTAACACTGGGTGGTAAGAACTCTTGGTACTCATGCATAAGTACCTTAAATGCCATGTTGCGGCACCAGCCAATCCAGGTATCTGCATCTATAAACTCTGCAACTAGCTCAGGTGTCGTACTGTGCTGATTGAAAGGGCTGGCGTAGACACCTGTTTTGTTTAGCAACCACATGGCGAAGTTAGTGGATGGGTTATCTATTTTCATAGTTGAAGGTGTATATGAGAGCTTTAATTGCTACGATCCTATCCTTGTTTCTGATGTTTAATTTTGGAGCCCCAGCTTTTGCTGGGGTTACGCCAGTCACGTTCAAAACTCGAATTGAGAGTAACAGTTATGACGGGAAAGGGGCTTTTAGCTGTATTCGGCTTGGAAACGGGGTGTACTACCTTTCACTTCTTCTAGCTGTACCAAATGACTATATGCTAGATCCATTGAAGAAGGTTACTGCCTCAGCATGGGTCATTCCAAGTCGGGGTAGAGGCTACTCAGTGGATCTTGATGGAGGTTTTGTTTCTCAGCTATCTACAATGGATATTTATACAAGAATTGAGAGGCTGGCAGGTTATCCAGAGCCAGATAGAGCTGTGATGTTTGGGTTCGACCCAACTAATGTAGTTCATCTACTGTTGCCGTCTGGTGCTCATCGTCTCTACGCTATGGGCATTAATGGGCAGGCATTAGAGGGCGACATCGTAGCCTTCTGTCCTTTTGGGGCACCAAAAGAAGAACTTGAGAAGATACTCGAAGTGGATATGCAGCCTGCTAGAGATCGAGAAAAGGTTCAACGCATTCTTCGGATGCTAATGCCTCCTGCACCTTTTATTCCTCTTGTTTTATGAGAAGTAGCTGATATTGCAAAGCCAGGGAGGATGAGTCCTCCCTGGCTTTGTTTTGTTTTTTTAGCTAAACAGAAGTCTGCCGTTTCAACTAACAAATAAACGTTCTACGGTACAACTAAACCCTGGCAGTAGCGGTGAGGTTAAGCTATCTCCAGCAATTAGCGTACAGATCAATTGCAGCACCCCTGCTTGATGACGATAAACCTCCACCTGTTTCAGCCGCCAGTCAAGAATCCAGTATTCCTGCACTCCTCGCTGGCTGTAGAATTTAAGTTTTATCTCGCGATCTCGCCGCTCATTATCTGCACCAGGAGACATCACCTCAACGACTAATTCTGGAGCCGCAGTTAGGTGTCCTGCCTCATCTAGGGAAACAGCTAGCCGTTCTTTGCTGATCCACACCACATCAGGGATTACGTTATCTGCATCAGTAAAGATAATGCCTGGAGTTGAGACAGTCTCGCCCAGTCCAGTTGAGTCAGTCCAGCTACGCAGTTCAGCCGCCGTGTTAGTGACTGCCCTTTGGTGTCCCCAGTGTGGTGCTTTGGTCACAAGCAGCTCGCCATCAATGATCTCATAGCGGTTGCTGCTGTCAGGGAGTAGTCTGAGGTCAGCAGTCGTCCAGCGTAGATTGGTAGTCATGACTCACCTCCAACAGATGCTCGATCGTACAGCGAATTTCCTATCTCTACCAGTCAGCTTTACTGCTCACCTATCGACCTACGTCACTCCCTAGACTCTCAGTGACACAAAGTTATTAACTGCGGAGTGACGTATGGCGTTTAAGACTTGGTTACGCCGAGCGGTGACAATGGTTGCCTGCTGGCTGGTGATGCTGACAGTGGTACTAGGATTCCCGCTGGTGAGTTGGGCAGATGCCTTTGTGGGAGATGCCCCAACAGAACTTCCTGATACTTTGCCACCGACTCTAGCTACTCAAAAAAATGCTGTTGACCTTAGGTTGGCTGGTTTAACAGGATCAACTGGACATCTAAGTTGTAGAGCAGGAGATAAGACTTCGATCAGTCTATTAATCAACTCGGGTAATGGAACAGCTATTCATGCAGTAGATGGAGGGTTAGTTAGCACCTCTAGTAGTGGTCCTATATCATTGCCCTTGTCGAATTATTCGCAGGGCTCAGCAGTGTCCTTTACTGAGGACTATTACTCTAAGGAAAAGAGTCTCAAGCCTCCATTTATCTCAGACGGTTTCTTAAGTAAGCGATCCGTTGCCTTGAAGTCTGGGTACTACAAGGTGACGGATATAGATGGTAATATGCCCTCTCTGATTTGCCAGAAGCCCGAAGATCCCCTAATATACGGTAACTTTCCAGCTACCATTCCGGAAGGAGGTACTGCATACTTTACCTTAGCATTGGCAAAGAAACCTTCTGAAAACGTAAACGTCTCTCTGTATGGGTATCATACTAAAAATGATCAACCTTACCTAACAGCATCTTTTGATGTTGGAGCAGATACTTCTAACGGATGGCAAGAAGTAGCTACATTTACCCCCTCTAACTGGAATCAACCTCAAGTAGTGTACTATGCGTCTGAGATTGATGACAGTGTCTCAGACAGGTTGGATACTATAGTGTTCAATATTACTGGGTCTCGGTTAGATAGTATCTTCAAGAAAGAAGTAAAAGTCATTAGCAGCGAAACTTATGATCCAGATGACTCAACTTACAACATCTGGTTAAACTCTAGAAATACAAATGGTACAGTTTATTGGAATGCAACTAGGCTTCAGACTGCGACCACTGCCGCAGCAGCTTGGCAATCTGTTCTGTCTAACAATTCTGAGTTACCAAATATTACGCTGAGACACGAGTTCTCTCGACACAATAGTATGAGTGCCACGTCTGGCTCATTCATTACTCGTTCTTTCGTTGATGACTTGATTATTTACATCAACGACATTGGGACTTCTACACCTAATGTGGCGGGATTTGCTATGAATACACCAGGAGATCTTGGTGGTTTTACCTCAGCATCACCAATTCCAAGAGTCTGTCAAATCACTATTGATCCAACCCAGATTACCGATCAAAAGTTGTATCAGGTTATGGTTCACGAGATTGGTCACTGTCTGGGATTAGTTGGCTCGAACTATATAGGATCAACTAATAGATCTATCAGTAATCCTCAGCAAGCAACATTCGATGGAACCTATGCTACACAGGCTAATGGGAGTAATCCAATTCCATTAAGCTCTCAAGATCAGCCCACCGGCACAACCAACTGGGATTTTTCTCATACAGCCTATTCTGTAGATTCCGTGATGGTAGTTGATGGCTCTAAGGCACTTTCCACCATTGACAAGGCTATGTTGGCTGATCATGGCTATCGAGTAGTTGGGGTTAATCCATAGTTTATGGAACTGCTTGACCCCCCTCAATAATTACTAAAGGAGGTATCTGCCACTCAATAAGAATTTGCATAGCTGGTATTAATGAGTTTGAGCATCCCTTCTGCTTCCAAGAGAATGAACAGGCATCATCTCGAAGGGTATTTCTCTCTGATGAATAGGAAGTGAGTTCAGTTAGTGGTGGGACTACTCCAACCGGAGACGGAGACGCTGCTGTAGGTGGAGCTGGAACTTGCTTCTGTACTTGGGACTGTCTTAGACCCTCAGCCTGCACCTCCTTCCCACTTCCTAGTCCTGCCACTAATCCCATTACGATCGCTCCAACCACCAGTGCTCGTCTCATCGCCTTGCTCCGAAGTAAACACTATCGATCACCGATCATAATTCCTGCCATGAAGAAAGTCATCGCTGCTTTACTAAGTCTTCTTGCCCTTGTGATGTCCTGGTTCCCGATGAATCGGATCCACGCTGCTCCCTTGAGTGCTCAGGTTGGGTCTAGTGACGTTGTTGTTGAAGCTCAGGGGGCTGAAGAATTGATCTCCAGCCCCCTTTGCTATAGATCGATCTGCTCTTTGGTCCAAGCCCGAATAGCTTGACGCAGTGCGATTCGGCCTTCAGCTCGATGACTCTCAATCACTTGAGGTAATGCTTGGACATTCAGTTGAGGAAAGATGTTACTTCTCTGAGCTTCTACATACTGCTCACCTTGAAGCTGATAGATCTTAAGCACTCCCGTGTCATAGCACCAAAGCTCCGGCACTCCCAGCCGAGCATAGATCGGAAAGCGGTTGAGAGATTGACTGGTGACATCAATCTCTAGTGCTAAGTCCGGTGGGGGATCTTGACTCAGGTCAAACTGCAACTTCCCTCTGACTTGGGATTCGTTCTGAAAGTAGAAGCAGTTGTCGGGTTCTAACCCAGCCTGATTAATCTCCTGTCTCCAGGTTGTGGAGCCGTAGCTCTCGTAGTCTATCTCCAGTGTCTCTGAGATGTCCTTAATGGCATCTCCGATAGTCTCCTTAAAGTACTCATGTTCAGGTGAAGGGAACATGATTTCAATTGTTCCTTCGTAGTAAGACACGAGAGCGGAGCGGTGTTGACCAAGCTCCTGAAGGATGTCCTCAAACTCTTTCCAACTGACCTCTTTCAGTAAGACCCGCTGGCCTGGAGGTACTTCAATACGCTGGATCGGGATTTTTAAGACCACAGCAGCCTCTCTAAAACGGCTTGATTTTGTATGATCTGATCATGACACAGGAGCGATCGCCATGCCCCTCACCACAAAACCCATGACCCTGGAGGAGTACCTGAACTATGACGACGGGACGGATGCCCATTACGAGTTGGTAAATGGGGAGTTAGTGGTTATGCCGCCCGAAAGTACTCTAAATATTAGAATCGCGACATTCCTGCTGAGTCAGTTCTTACAACTCGGTGTTCCGTTTTACTGTCTAATGACCAAGGCACAGATCGTAGTGAGCGGAGCACGAGTAACAGCACGAGAACCCGATTTGATGGTGCTATCAGAAGAGGCGGCGGTAGCTCTAGATGGAGCTAATCAATGTTTAATTACCTTCGATATGCCTCCTCCAGCATTGGTCGTTGAGGTCGTCAGTCCGAAGCAGGAAGATCGAGACTACCGCTTCAAGCGTACTGAGTATGCAGGGCGGCAGATCCCGGAGTACTGGATTGTAGATCCCATCGCAGCCAAAGTAACCGTGCTGCAATGGGTTAAGGGGCTGTATGAGGAGCAGGTATTCCAGGGGGATACAGTGATCGTCTCTCCGCTCTACTCCTCGTTGAACCTCACGGCTAATCAGGTCTTAAGAGCTGGCGCTCCTAAGATTGTAGAGTAAGGATGACGGGGTCGTCAGGTTGGTACTCCTTGAGGGCTGTAGCGATCGTGCAAGTGTAGACCAGGGGGATCTGCCCTCTAGGGACACGGCTGTGGATGAGGTTGATCGCTCCTTCCTGGGTGATAGGGAGTGCCTGCCGAGGGTTACGTACCCAGCGGTCTTCACCCGCAAAGAAGAACGGGATAGGAAAGTTTACGCCAAGGAAGTAACGGGGGATGTCTTTCCTTAGTACGTACAGCCGAGTTAATAACTCTTGGACGTAGGCAGCACTCCGCTGCCAGCAGTGGTCGTGATCAATAGGTTTAATGATAACGTCGGTGGATCTAAGGGAGCCGGGTCCGATCACTTCCAGGATCAGATCGGGGGACTCGCTAGGATCAATAAACCGGACACCTGTCAGGTCACCAGTCATGCGGTTGCTCCATAAGCGATTGGTGGAGGAACTGGGTAGCTCCAGCCTTTGCCTCTAGTAAGGCAATGGATTGCCCATTAGATACGAATAGACCCCCCAAATTGGATTCCTCCAAGCAGTTAATGGCGTGAACGTCCACATAAATCCCTGGCTCGTTATTTAGGTTGGTTGTGAGCTGGAGGTGAACGTCGAAGTTACCGATCGAAACAATGGCGTTGCCAGTCTCGCTATCAAAGAATTGCAGTGGGCTCTGGGTCATGGATTGATGGTTGTGAAGGGACATCAAGCGTGGCTAGCCACTCCTGAATGGCAAGGCAGTCCTCAAAGAAGAACTGCTCCACTGTAGGGATAGGTCGCTTGAGTCTACGCTTCCTAAAAGTAAGACAGGAGTGGTACAGGGTCTCTAGGTTATCGATCTGGTCAGCGTACAGGGCAACCCACTTGTTGTAAGTAATAGGTAAGGGATGGGCGGCATCTGTCTCCCACTCCTTACGGTAGGCTTCAACCTGCTGGATAAATAGATTAGCCAGGGCTGTTTCATATCTGGTATTAGTAGGCCCTTTATAGGGACCGCAGGAGGAAGGTAGACCAAACAGAATGAACCCATCGTCTAGGGGTGGGCGCTTGGGTGAGAGTTGAATAGGAAAGCGTATAGCTCCGCTGAGCTTCCAGTGGGTATAGGGGGCATTAGACTCCACACGGGTGCAATAGCAGACGTAGTGACCCCAGTCCTTAGTTCTAATAATGACTAGCTTATTTGTGAGCGTCTCTCTAGCCTGCTGAAACGTGAGGCGGCTGAAGTCGAGGTTACTCTCTGACATAAACTTCCATCAAGGCTTTGTCTAAGAGATCAGGATTCAGCACCCCAACGTAGGCAATGTCAGTGTAATAGTCGCCGGGGCCCTGCCAGGTATCTTGGTCTTTGCCGGAGGTGTACTCCCAAAGGGTTAGGAAGGAACATCCCTTCATCACATCCTGCTTCCCTGGAGTGACCTGGACGAGTTGGCGGCGGAATAGTTCTGCTAAGTCTTCCTGCATTCCTTCTAAGAACTCCCAGCCGCTCCGAGCTTCCCAGTCCAGACCACAGCAGAACTCAGCAGACTTAGACTGGCCGACAATCTGAGAGCGAACACAGATCTGGTCAGAGACGAATAGATCGTCGAAGGCGTGATGAGTGCCACACCGAAGCTCAGCATAGAGCCTGTCGGTTGGGTCAAGAGGTTCTATAGGCTGGCTTAGGTGAAACTGAATGATCTGCAAGTTGCTCATAGGAATGTTGGGTACGTTCCTCCAGCCATTTAGTAAGCGTGGCTGGGGTTAACAGTGTTTGGCTAGCTACAGAGCGGAAGGGAATCCCCCTCTGCTGGCAAAAGGTTTGTAGAAGCTGATCAATGTACTCTGTGTACTGTTCAGGCATTAGTAGGATAAGGCTCTTGTGCTGCACATCATCGGTGTGGTGAACAGCAGATCTTCTAGCTGCTGCTGTTCGTCTGGCGTAAGTTGATCTATCGGATCTGAGAAAGATGCTTGATCCCAGAGGTCATCGAAGTCGGCTGTACGATCGCCAATGGTAATGAAGTCTAGATAGTCCAGCTCATCACAGTCAATGAAGAATACAAGTTGAATGCTAACGGCGGTGACGTACTCTGCATTGCCACAATATGGAATAGGCTCAGTTGACCAGACGAGGATCGTACCGTTAGCGATCGCCCGGAGGATCGCAATAACCTCCGAGCGAGATACGTCACTTGGTCTGGGCATTGTTAATAACTTTCTCGATGTCAGTTATCACATCGTTGAGAAGTTCCTCGACCCGTTCATTCTCTGTAAGGTCAAAGGCAGATCTGATAGTACGGAGCCACTCCTCCAGTAGTTGGGCTGATACTCCAACATAGGTGTCCCGACTATCTAATGGTTCGAGCCACCAGATACATCCTGCTTTTGTAACAGTGACTCCATCACTGATTGGGATGGTGACATTGCCGATCATGTGGATCTTGCCCTCTTGAATATTCTTGATGATGGATTTCCGGCAGGTAAAGTGCCCCAGAATGTTAGAGCACCAGCGCACCTTAGTGCCAGGAGTGAGGGAGCGTAACCAAGCAGATCGCACGGTCGTAATTGGGGGAGGAAGGGGGTTAGCCATCATGAAATCTCCGAGGTACTGTGACCATAGCCAAGTATTACCGGGGTCTGGTTTGTGGGAGATCTGGAGAGATTGCTCTGTGACTTCTAGGAACTCTCCTTCTAGAGTAACAGCGCATGTCATGCATGACGTTAGGAACTGGTCGTGAGTGGGGTCGTTAGGGCAGGTTGCTTTCATTAATTCCAGGGAATAAAAGCATAGCCGCAAGCGCTACACTTATACAGCATTGTCTCACCTTCAGCCTCGTATCGCTGCCCGTCATACTCTCCCTGCTCTACAAATACCTCGGAGATAGGATGAACATGTTCACTTCTGCATGAGGGGCAGGAGAGAGGCTCTGGATTATTAATCTCAGTGAGGGTCGCTGACGTGGGTGACTCCTCTTCGTCATTTATCAGTTCGATCTCGGCACGGAAGGCATTGTGTACCTCCGTGTAGAGTGCATCATCGAGATCTCCGATAGAAATAGCTCCGATAGTTTTAGTAATGGGATCGATCGCCGCGTCATTGTCTTCATCTAGCTCCTCGTCTTGGTAGCCAAGGAAGCGACGAACCGCGTCCATTGCGATGTTTGTGAGGTCGTCAATGGTGGTCGTGCAGTGTTCTTGATCTTCCCCTTTATATTGAATGATGATTGGGGTAGGCGTAGGCGTGTTGGGAGTTGGATTGTTATTTAGGGTGGTCATAGTCTATAGGCGAAAGGCAGCACTGCGTTAGTGCCACCTTTCAAGTGATGGGGTTAATGAGGGGAGGGGTACTCGGCGCAATCCTCTTTGGTGAACACAACTGACTGCTTAGGTTTTGAAGGAGTGTGAGGTACAACCTCTAGTCCCTGTACGTCATCAGTCTTAATTAGGATGAACCCGCCACAGGAGCGTTCCAGCTTGATTAACTCCATGCGATCAAAGAATTGCACCCAGTCTTGTGATGTCCAGCCGGGGTCAACTACTGTAGCTGTCCTGGAGGTGCCACTCTTGAACAAAACAGTGACATCGATTAGAGATGGTTCAGTCATAGATTAACCAAGGGTTAGGGATAGGACATCTGCTGGGCGGAATGTTACCTCTCCGTTCCCTACGCGGACAGTGACATACGGATGAGGTTTAACGAAGATTGAGTGATGTAGATTGATCGCCTCCTCGCGTCGCATGACTTCCGCATACGGATTAGCTTCGTTGCCTTTGAGCGTAATAATGACTTTGATCATCGGGGCTCCTTAGTAGCGGCGATCATTTGAAACAAGGGCTTTGAGCAGATCAAGCACCTCGTTGAGGGCTCGATGCTTAGCCTTAGCCAGTTGAGATAAGTTATTAATCTCGTTTGACGTAGTGACGTAGCGCCAGCAGTTCAGTTGATCTTGGACGATCTGAAACATGCGGAAGGCGAGGTCGTGAATGTTCGTCTGATAGGGAACGGAGTCCAGTATTTCTAACAACTCACTGACCGTTGTGCAGACGTGCTCATGGGTCATGAGTGTCATAGCATAGACCGCAAAGGCTTGAGTGTAGTGGCCCTGGGCGCACTGGGTCTGGAAGTTGATCTGGCTGTTATTAGCCTGGGTCGTAAGTGCTGTTAGTTTAGCCTTAAGGCTGTTGTGATGGTCGGGAGTCATGTCTAGTAGAAGAGTTGCTTGTGCTCCTCTTCAGTAATGCGGAAGCCTGCGGCATTGGGGTGACCATTACCTCCGAACAGTTCAGCAAGTGTTGAGACTCTAGCTCCAGTGCCCTCAAGGGATCGCAGGCTCCACTTGATCAGTCCACTTTCCTCTCTCCAATAGAGAGCGCTGAATGGTTGCTCTGGGTGTTGTTGGGCGAGTAGATTACCAATGTCCGAGTGAGCGTAAAGCTCATCTGGTTCTAAGCGCAGAATGGGCACCTGTCTCCAAGAACATTCATCCCATCGATCAGAGAGGATATGCAACCTGGCCCGTTCGCAAGCAGCCTCGGTGCAGCGGCGGCGCTCCCCTAGAGCATTGATACCAATCGGGAGCATGAAGTCGATAAACTCTTCCTCAGACATCCCAGCCAGTTTGTCATAGTTCTCAAACTGACGGGCATCGAAGTTGCCATAGGTTTGGTAAGCCGCATGAATCTCTTCCGTGTGAGGTAGCTGCTTGACCCAGCGATCGCGGTCATCGATGTACTTGAGAAAGGTAGGAACGGGCTCGTCTGGGAAGAAGTGCTCCCAGGTGAGGAGCGATCCGCACTTGTGCTCGTCGAAGGTGATCAGTCCTGCCAGAGTGGGGTGAGTCAGAAGGGACTCTATCTTGTCCTTATGGTGATCAATGATGGTGATGATGTTTCCCTGCTCTCGCCAGGACGTGAGGAGCCATGCAGGGAAGGAAAGATCCAAAATGTAGAGGCGATCACCAGGGACGACGGGCGGAACTTTGAAGTCCTTGGGGGGTAGACGTTCATCCTGATAAAGACACCCAATGATCTTAATGTCGGGGCCAAGGGCTCGATGGGCCACCCAAGCAGCAGCGTGTCCGTCCGGACAGGGAATGCCAGGGGAAGTCTCGTGGTACAGGACGATGGTGTTCATAAAGAGTGCGAGTAGAGGTAAACGTCTGGCTTACTAAGATAGACAACACCCGTAGCATTGAAAGAGCAGTCAACATAGGTTCCTCCTTGAGGTCGCTCCGCATTCCAGAGGATGCGAATGTCTGTGGACTGGAGCATCCCGCGCCCTGGGCCAGTTAGCATCGTGTTGATCTGATTCAGGGCATGGTAGCGATCGCTGGCAGAGACAGGGATGATGCCTGTCAGTGTAACGATACGTCCTGCGACATCGTACTCCTTAATAACTTGAACGTAATAGGTTGACGTGGTCTGTTGCAGTGATATTAGCTCCTGAAGGTGAGCCTTGGCAGCAGATCGCTCTGACTCTGGTAGCTTGTTGAGTACAGACTCAAGTTCGTCAATGAGGATGTAGGTCTTACCGTCTTGGGTGATAACGTTCATTGGGTGGCTCCTAATAAAAAAGAACCCCAACGTTTGGGCGCTGGGGTGTGGTAGGTGACTGGTTTATGTACTTAAAACTCTCCAAGTTAAAACCTCTAAATATCGTCAAACTTTGGCTTGGAAATGAGATCTCGAAGGCGCTGTTGATACTCAGAGGGTACTTTATTGACCGTGGAAGGAAAAGCTCTAATCACTCCCCACGTTAATTTGCGGGTAATGTAGCTACCGCGACCTTCTATTAAATCGATTGCCTTCTCGATAAACTCAGCGTTATTGGGTGGTCGGGAGTTATGAAAATCAGACATGGTTCTCCTAATAAATGAAAACCCCAGCGTTTGAGTGCTGAGGTGGGGTGGGGTGGGCGTGAATCAAGTTGACGGGTCTAGGGCGGGTCTGTCGTCTAAAACGTACTGCCACATGCCGTCAACTATACATACTGGTGCAGTAGCCTGGTAATGTTGATGAATGTACTGCTCAGGTATAGCTCGATAAACAACCCCTGTGCAGCTAAATGACCCTTCAACATATTGTCCACCTTCAGGTATAGGAGCCTCCCAGTAAATATGCTCTGCATCTGGGTTGTGTTTCTTAATAGCGCTATCACTGGTTATTAGAAATCTAGTCTTCTCAAGCACCTCTTCATCTGTATACCCGTACTCGTAGGTAAGGCCTAGTATCTGGGTGACAGAATCACCCACTAGGTAGTCCTTAGAGAACTGTACATACTGCATCGGCATGTCGAGGATAGTTCCATTACGAGGTGTGTTGGTTAGAGTTAGTTCGGCTAGCTCCATGAGCTTCTCTAAACCCTTAGAATGAGCAGGCTCAGGCAGGAGGTTAACTATAAATCCAAGGTGGAGTAGGTCGTCTCTAACTTCAAGGAAGTCTGGAGGCCACACCACTTCAGGATCACCTTCACTCTTACCCTCATTAGAGCCCTGTACGGCTGGGGTTATACCTTTCTGGTAGTTGTCCGTTATAAATTTAAGCAGTTCAAGGTGCTTAGTCGTGATAGATGAACGGTTTGGCTCAGGGAGGCGTACCAGAAGGTCACCTATGCTGTAAGTCTCGGGATATTCGTTAGTCATGTCAGCTTCTCCTTGAGGTGGGTCATTAACCCAACGCATTTTGTTTACTTAGACTTGATGCTGAAGTTGCATGATGAATCTGTATGAGATGGAATGAGAGGTTTATATGGATCTACTTAAGGGAGCTTTAGCTTCTGCCCTGGGCTTGATCTTAACCTTTAGTTGGGTAATGCCAGCCTTTGCAAATCCTCTGCTGGAGCCTCCAGCAGATCGAATAGTCTTTAGAACCACCGACGAAGTAAATGAGCTTGGTCAGCCAGTATTTGGGGGTAATGGATTCTTTATGTGTAGTGAGAAGAAAGGGTTCGCAAATGCCAATATCTTTCTCTTTACTGATGGGCCTAAAGTTTTGGGGATTGATGCGAGGTTTCTTAGTGGTGGTGACTATGGTTATCCCCTGAGGAGAGTAGTTGATAGAACTGGTGCCGGTATGATAGGACCTGTAAATACGTTTTCTGGGAACTATTCCCTTCGTGCTAGACCACTAAGTATTGCTCTTGATGGTTCGGCTGACGTAGGAAGTGGTTTATCTGCCCCTCGTCTAGGTGTCGTTACACTCACAGGTTGGTCTACTATGTATGGTTCAGATGACGGAGTAACAAATCGATTGAGCCCATACTCTAAGCCAGAGGTGGGGTGTTACTACAAGAATGAAATTGATAATCTTACCCAGAGCATATCCCAGCGGCTTCAGGGACTTGCTAAAAAGGCTGATCAACTTGGTGCTGCGGCTGTTGCCGTTATCGTGAACGCAATCATCACTATATTCCAAGACCCAATACCAGTCCCCCTTACAAACTTTTGAGCATACACATTGAAGGGGCAATGCACTGGTCTCGGAGGAATTCCTCCGAGACCTTTTGGTAAGAGGGGACTCTCAGTTTCGTTAAGTGTTCAAGAGGGGAGCTACCTAATGTCAGGATGCCAACGACTTGCCTCTTCTAAAGGAGCATGTTTTGGGCATAGATCCATGTATACCTCATGGAAACTAGGGTAGATGACTCCAGTGCAAGTAAAGGAGTCTTCAATATACTCACTTCCTTCAGGTAAATCATCCTGCCATTCAATAAATTTTGATGTTGGCTTTAGCTTGATGTAAGCAATGTCAGGATTATTCAGGGAGAACTTGATATTCTCCATCACTTCTTCGTGAGTGTAACCAACATCGCAAGTGACACCAAAGATTCTAGTAGTTGAGTTACCAACATGATAATCTTTAGCGAATTGGACAAATGTGGCTGATTTGTCCAGAATAGGTCTAGTCATCTTGCTAGTCACCCCCTCAACAATTGCCACTAGCTCTCTAAATTTTGTTAATGCTTCTGCTCGATCTGTTCCACCAAGACGATTGACTATCTCATGTAGGGAAACAAGTGCATTGTTTATGTTTTCTATTTCAGACAAAACATCATTGCCATGAGTTGTAAAGTCACCCAGACTAATCAATGCACGGAGATGAATTTTACCGTTCTTGATACTGACAGTTTGAGGTGGTGTGGTGTGAAGATATTCGTATTTGGGTGGGGGTTCCTCAAAGACAACTTCAGTGCAGGCAAAAGATCCGTCAACATATTCAGATCCTTCTGGAAGCCTATCCTCCCAAACTACCCATTCACAGGTAGGTACAAAGGTTAGAGGGTTAAGGATCATTGCTCTCTTAACCTCCTCAACAGCGAACTGCTCACTGGGAGCACCACCAAAGGGGTATATGCCTTGAATACTGTTGATCGTATCCCCCACACGATACTGCTTAACCATCTGCACATAATGTGTGGGTGGTCTTCGTGTTGGTTGCGATCGTAATGAATTAATTACAAATTGCATCAGATCAAGGTACTTGGCTAAGGCAGTAGACCGCTCTGATTCTGAAAACCAGAGAATATAACCATCGACCTCAGATAGAGACCGAGATAGATAACCGCAATTACCAGTTATGCTCATAGAGATCTTTACTCCAGTTGAAGAGACAGTTAAGAGGCAGTTAGCTGTTGTATTCAGATCGATACGGGCGTATGTCATCCAAGTTATGCTGCCACATCCCATTGACGATACGTATTGGTATAGAACCTTGGGAATGCTCATGAATGTACTGCTCAGGTATAGCCTGATAGACGACTCCTGTGCAGCTAAAGGAACCTTTAATATATTCCCCACCATCGGGTGTAGGGGCGTCCCAGTAAATATGGCTTGCGGTTGGGTTATGCTTCTTGCTAGCGATGTCACTGGTCATCAAGAACTTGGTCTTCTCGATTACTTCTTCCTCTGTATAGCCAAACTCATAGGTAAGTCCTAGTATGCGAATGGTTGATTCACCAACTCGATAGTCTTTAGAAAACTGAACATACTGCATTGGCATGTCGAGGACGCTTACAGCCTTAAAGGTACTATCCAGGATTAGCTTGCCTAGCTCGAGTAACTTTCTTAAGCCTTCAGATCGTGCTGGCTCAGGTAATGGGTCGATCATATAGACAAAGCTATACAGGTCATCTTTAATCCGGATGAAATCTAGAGGCCACTCTATTTCAGAATCAGAGATGGGGTTGTTATTGTCCCCCTCGTCCTGCTCTACATTAGTGTCTTGTACGCTTTGCTGATTAGCATTTATTTCTGTGTTCTGCGCTATTCCCCTATTGCGGGGGCTCTCTATTATAAATCTGAGCAGTTCATCACGATTAGTTAAGATAATTGATCGATCCGGCTCGGGTAGGCGTGGGAGCAAGTCCTCTAGCCTGTCAGTTTTTGGATAAAGGTTAGTCATGATGCCCTCTCTTCTAAAATGTAGGCTAGTAGCCTGATAAGTTTTGTTCACTCTTGCTTGGTTCTTAAGTCGCATGATAGTCCTGTACAAGATAAGTGAGACCTATGCGACTTTTTACGAGAACGTTAGCGTGTATTCTCTGCACAATCCTAACCTTTGGCTGGGTATCTCCTGTATATGCACAGCCATTTCTTCTAGACCCTAATGATAGGGTAGTTTTTCGGACTAGCGATGAAGTTAACGAACTTGGAGAACCAGTATTTGGCGGTAAAGGGGTATTCTCTTGCCATACAAAAGTCCTTCAACCTTATGCAAAACTTTTCCTCATTTCTGATGGACCAGAAATTGTTGGTGTTGATGCGAAGCTGTTTGGCGGTGCTAGCTCTGAGTTTTACCTAAGAGAAATAGAGCCTAATAGTCCGGAAGCTACTAGCTTTCTGAATGGTGTTGGTTACATTGGAGTATTCAAGCTTCCTGGAAGACCATTGAGCATTACTTTAGATGGTGGAGCCATACTAGATAGTGGTAATTCTCGACCCCGTCTAGGTATTGTTACTCTTAGGGGATGGGTTGCTCTTTATGGCTCAGATGATGGAGTAACACGTCGATTGAGTCCATACTCCAATCCACAAGCTAATTGTATTTATGGTAGGAAGAATGTTGTAGATGCTTTGCAAAGTTTGGATAATCAACTCAAACTAATAACAAAGAAAAAGGTAGAGAATGACCAGGAAGTAGCAGCGACTGCCGCCAGAATCATCATTCTTATTCTTAATTCGATTAAGCCTGCTCCTTCTTACTAACTATGTTGTAGTTACTGTATCGTCGATAGTCACCGCGCTCACCAGCCGCTCCAAGTTAAACTCTGTTGGGTCTCGGAGGAATTCCTCCGAGACCTTTTGATGTTTATGGGGCTGTATGACTCTGCTGTTTAGTGTGTAGGTAGGTCGCAGCGCTGATTAGCTGATTCAGGTTGACCCGACTGGGGTCTTTGGCGAACTTTGCGGAGGCCGTATCGTAAACGTTCCGAGCATAGGCCAGTAATCGCAGTTTAAGTCCTGGATCAGTGGTATGGGTTTGAGTTTGGGTCTTAGGCATCGGGAAGTTGGATGGGCTGGGGTAATTTGATGGTCATAGTAAGGCGATTGCTGAAGTAGAGGACGACTCGACCTGGCTGGCTCTTAATCACCTCAGTAATAAACTGCCCCTCGAACGGGGGGGCGAGGGGTATTAGGTGGCTTACTAGCAATCGTCTGAGAGAACTTTTTGTTTTGGCGGCGGCAATGGAGTGTAACACTCACCCCGATCGGAATAGATTCGTGGGTGTCAGAGAACAGAGGCTCCTCAGTCACCGACTCCACATAGTCGCCAACCTGTAGGTCACAGCCGAGAATAATAGAGGTGGTAGACATGCAACAGGGAAGGTGGAAAGTGGGGTACGTCAGTCAGTCTTGTGATGGTTATTAAGCTGCTCTAGGCTAGGAGGCTTAGGAACAGGAAGCTGGATCGAGGGGCGATCGACTCCTTCCTCTGTGTGTTGGATGTCCAAAAGGCGCATGACGTAGATTAAGTCCTCAGGGGCGTTATGGATGTATTGATAGACCAGCACGAGGTCAGCCGAGTGCCCATCAATGCTGTAGGGATAGGAGATGTCTGCTAGCTCAGCTAGTAGGTTACAGAAGGCTTCATAGTCAAGCCCCTTAAGCTTCAGTCGGTGCTCGTCTGCGATCTTGAGCAGAGCGGCTGATCCTTTGTTAACTCTGTTGGGGAACAGAAGGATCTTGCCCTTCTGAGTCATAGAGAAGTGGAGGCGTGAGAGTTCGGCGTAGATTTGGTCGGTTTGTTGCATAGATATAGGAAAGGGAGCCTTCACCGGCTCCCTTATTAAGTTGAGGTTTAGTGGATGACGTGGGTCAGTCGTCGAGGGTGATCCTTACGATCTCAAAGTCAGACTCCGCATTGAGAGGAAGTTGATCTCGCCAGTCGAACTCCTCTAATAGATAGAGTGGTTCAAAGGGAAGACCATAGTCCTCAATAACTTCCTTCGCAATCTGGAGGGCGGTCTCCTGTGCTTTTTCCTCAGTGCGATGAGCGTGAACCACACGTCCGTGTTTGGTTTCCTGGATAACGATCCAGATAGTGAGAGCTTCAGGTGGACGTAAGGTTAGTGGGCTTAGGTGGAGCAGCCGTCGAAGGAAGCTAATCATACAAATGCTTCTGCTCGATCCGAAGGTCTACCATTCGAGCGTCCGGCGGGAGCAGATTGCGCCAGTTAATTGGATTAAACACAATCTGCTGAGGGATGAGTTCATTTGAGAACTGTCTTTGTCTAGCCTTTGAAAGTCCGTGGGTATCAATGATCTCTCTGGCAATCTTGAGTGCTAACTGCTCTGCTCCTTTTCTGGAGTGGAAGACGTGGACTTCGGCATAGCCGTACCGGTTTACCTCAATAACGACGTGGGTCTGTTTAACGAGGAATCTTCTAAGAAAGTCGAGCATGTACTTTAACTCAGATCTTGCACCTCTCCCAATAAACCAAGCTGGGCAATGATTTGAGAACAATTTCAAACCCGTGTTGTGCGGCAACATCTTTGCTTATTCGGATCTGTTTGAGGAGTTGAAACCAGACAATCGA
>VRZD01000086.1 GCA_016743235.1 Pantanalinema sp. GBBB05
GTGTACGGCTGTGCGCGAAACGTGGAAGACCCGAGCCACTTCTGATTTACTCATGCCATTGTCTATCGCATTAACGACTCGATAGCGCAGGGCTTCTTGAGCTTCAGCGGGTAGGTGGCGAGCATCCTTCAGGTTCATGGTTTCTGCTGAATTGGCTACTCTCCTATGTTAACTATTTGCCGCTCGAAGTAATATTACACCCCTGAACAGTTGGAATCGCTTAAGCAACGTCAGGTCTATGAATAAACTATTTCTTACCAAAAACCTGCCATCAAATCTGGTCGGTATTCCTTCGCGTTATAAAAGCGACTGACCTGTATTTTCTCTGCGAGCATGGATGGGTAGATGGGGTTCGCTAGTATTGCTTTGAGATTTATCTTCTACGTTGTTCAAGTACGAGGTTAAGAGCGATCGCAACGGCTAAACCAATGCCGATTCCCAAAACAAGATTTTCGATGATTAACCCAATTGCAACGCCAACGGATAAACCCAGAGCAATACTCACACCCATACTGTGTTGTGACTGTCGCATGACTGATGCCTCCATAATTGAGGTTGTCGATTAATTGTGATTCTGGAAGCGATCGCTTGAGTCTTGGAAGTTGCTGCTTTGTCAATCGTATCGAACTCGCCGGAAATTGCGCGAGAACGGGTGCAATTTCTAGCAAACTCACGTCCCGATTGATGGCATCGGTGTTACCTCATTTGCCTCTCTCAAAATATTAGTTGGATTGAGACAGCAGCAGCCCTTGATGAATGATCTGCTTACAGATTGGCAGAATCCCTCCCATTAGAGAGATGTCGAGATTCAAGGCTTTAATGCAACCATTGGAAAACCTTCAAAAAATTCGCCCAGAAGCTTAATTTTCTGGGTTTTGGCAAGCGATATACTTTGGGAGATGGCTGACAGTTCTTCGGCGGGGAGAGTTTAGTGATCCATCTCGATCAACTGATTGCCACATTGATGCAGGTGGTGATAGACAATTCAGGAGCCGAAATTGGCGCTCTGGTTCTCCTGGAAGAGGATCAACTCATTGTGATGGCTCAATGCAGCAGAGATAAACCGTGTGACCTGGAAAAAATTGCTGTTGCCGATTGTGCAACGATTTCTGTCTCCGTCATTCACTCGGTAGAACGCACTCAAGAAACTTTAGTGCTTGATGATGCAGTCAGCAAACCGTCTTTTTCAACTGATCCTTACATTCAACAACACCAGACGCGATCGCTCCTCTGTCTACCCATTCTTAATCAAAGCCAGCTAATCGGCATCCTTTATCTGGAGAACAATTCCAGTACTGGCGTGTTTACCCGCGATCGCTTGCAAGTCCTTAAACTGTTGATTGATCAGGCAGCAATTTCACTCGAAATTGCTCGGCTGTACGAACGGTTAGCAAACTATGCTGAAACACTGGAACGGAAACTAGAAGCGCAAACTCAAATCTTACAGCAGGAGATCATCGATCGCGAACGAACAGAAGACGCATTACGACAAAGTGAAGCGAATTATCGCAATCTGTTACAGACCGCGAATTCAGTCATCATTCGCTACGATCCACAAGGACGAATTCACTACATCAACGATTATGGGGTAAAACTTCTTGGCTATGAAGAACATCAGATCTTAGGGCGAACCTTATTTGAAACCATCATTCCAGACATCGAACTCTCTGGGCGCGATGTGAAACCGATGGTTCTCGATTTACTTCGCAATCCTCAAGCATACCCGCAAGGTGAGGGTGAAAACCTATGTCGAGACGGTCGGCGAGTTTGGGTTGCCTGGTCGAATCAAGCCATCTTCAATGACCAGGGAGAGGTCGTTGAAATCTTATCGGTGGGCAATGACACCACTCAGCGGAGGCACGCAGAAGTTGCGTTGCAAGCCTCTGAAGCAGAACTGCGATCGCTTTTTTCAGCCATTCCCGATCCAATGTGTATTTTCGATGGCGAGGGACAATTGATCTGTGCAATTCAGGGAAATCCGTCTTATGGAGAGTTGTATCGGGAGGAGTACACTGGCAAAACCCTGCATCAACTCTATGTCAGGGAACAAGCCGATGAATTCCTGAGTTACATTCAGCAGGCGTTGAGCACCCAACAAGTCCTCACCGTTGAATACAGCCAGTGGATCGCTGGACGAGAGATCTGGTTTTCGGCTCGCATTGCCCCCATTCGGCATGAGCAGGTGCTTTGGTTGGCGCGAGATATTACGCTGCAAAAGCAAGCAGAAGCCACCTCGATTCTGGAAGAACGCAACCGCATGGCACGCGAAATTCACGATACCCTCGCTCAGTCGTTCACAGGCATTCTGGCTCAGGTGGGAGCAGCAAACCAGGTGCTAACGGATGATGTCGAAGCAACTGGGGCACATCTCGACCTGATCAAAGAATTGGCACGAACTGGACTAACTGAAGCGCGGCGATCGGTTGTCGCGCTCCGTCCTCAGCTTCTGGAGGAAGGCAGTTTACAGAGTGCTCTCCATCGTCTCGTCGCTCAACTCAGAACTGCCGCAATGGATACCACTTTGTATTATGAGATTGAGGGTGCAGTGTATGCTTTACCCAGTGAAGTCGAGAGTAATCTACTGCGGATTGGGCAGGAAGCCTTAACCAATGCGATTAAACACGCCCATGCTGACGAAATTCGAGTGGAGCTAACCTACGATCGCAATCAGTTTTACTTGCGCGTGAAAGACAATGGACAGGGTTTTGGAGTGGGCAGTATTCCCTCCTCTGAGGGCTTTGGCTTACTCGGCATGAGCGAACGAGCAGAGCGCATCGGCGCACAACTCACCATTAAGAGTCAACCCGGACAGGGAACGGAGATGATTGTCACTGTCAATCGGGAGTAGCAACACGATGAGCCAAACCACGACCATTCGGGTTCTGATTGCAGACGATCATGCTATTTTTCGGCAAGGATTAGCCACGATTATTAACCGTGACCCAGAGATGCAGGTAATTGCCCAGGCTGAAAATGGGGAACAGGCGATCGCGCTATTTGAGGAACACCAACCGGATGTCACGCTGATGGATCTGCGAATGCCGGAAGTGGAAGGAGTTGCCGCCATTGGTGCAATTTGTGCGATCGTTAAATCTGCTCGGATTATTGTGCTGACCACCTATGATAGTGACGAAGATATTTATCGGGGATTGCAGGCAGGAGCCAAAGGATATCTGTTGAAAGAAACTGAACCGGATGAGCTTCTGAATGCGATTCACACCGTTCATCGGGGGCAGCAGTATATTCCACCTGATGTGGGCGCAAAGTTGGCACAGCGCCTCAGCAATCCAGAACTGAGTGAACGAGAACTAGAAGTCCTTCGCTCACTGGCTCAGGGAATGAGTAATGCTGATATCGCGACTGCTTTGAGCATCGGCGAAGGCACGGTTAAATCTCATGTCAATCGGATTTTGAATAAGTTAGATGTGAGCGATCGCACCCAGGCTGTGATCGTCGCGGTTAAACGCGGCATTGTCAGTTTATAGGGTTGCTGTGGTCGATGGATAACTAGCCAATCTTTGCTCAAGCTGTCCGTAACCGTTCAATGTCTCGAATGGGCGGCGCACCGAACAGGCGCGAATATTCCCGGCTAAACTGTGACGGACTTTCATACCCCACCTGGTAGGCAGTAGAGGTCGCATCGAAATCCTCAGCGAGCATCAGACGACGCGCTTCTAATAGTCTTAACTGCTTCTGATACTGAAGCGGACTCATCGAAGTAACTTGCTTGAAATGCTGATGGAACGACGAAGTAGACATCCCGATCTGACTCGCTAAATCCTCGATCCGCATCGGCTGGGTAAAGTCAGATTTGATTTGTTGAATCGCTAAAGCAATTCGCTGCATATTACTGCCGGATGTGGCAATTTGACGCACGGCTTCCCCTTGTTCACCCAGCAGCAGATGGTAATAGAGTTCACGAATCATTAACGGTGCCAGCATGGAGATGTGTTGCGGGGTGTCTAAGAGCTTGACGAGGCGAAGCGCACACTCCATCAAGGCTGGATCAACGTTGCTAACCGATACACCTCGAACAGAGTTTTCTTTCTTTGCCGAACTGGTACCCATTTGGGCAACCATCTCACACAATTGCATCAAGTCTAAGTTCAGCTTCAGCCCTAAATACGGCTTGTCAGGCGTCGCCTCAGTCACAAAGCCACTCAGCGGTAAATCAACGGAGACGACAAGATACTGCATTGCACCATACTGATACATCTCCTCACCCAGAAATGCTTTTTTCTGACCTTGAACGACGATCGCCAGGATGGGTTCATACACGCTATGAGGTGCGGTAGATACTGTATCTGAGCGCGCAAAGTCTAATTGCTCGATCGCCGTAGATTGGATAATGTTGCCGCTGGATTTGGTATGCCGCATGATCCGTGTGGCGATTTCTTGGCGGTGATCTGCGATTACATCAGGATGAGAGACTGTGACTGTCATAGCAGAGACTCGACTAACTCAACACCTTACAGTTGTCATTATAGAATCTCTGCAAATGATCATTCTGGAGAATCAGGCAATCATCGGATAGGTTTGGGCATTTCAACACCAGCTTTTCAAACCTATGCTGAACTTACACGAATAGACAAGATGAGGATCAGGCAATGATGCAAGAAGGCAAAAATCGCCTGAGTGACCGGAATGATTAATGAGCAGGAGAACCTTATGTATGTAGTTTTTGGAGCGACGGGACAGACAGGTTCAGCAGTGGCTAACGCTTTGCTTGAGAGAAATTTTCCAGTGCGCGTTGTTTTGCGCTCTGATAAAGCTGCCAGTACATGGCGAGAGAAAGGTGCAGACGTAGCGGTTGCCGAAGTCACTGATGTCGAAGCGATGACCGCCGCGATGCGTGAAGCAGATGCCGTCTATGTGATGAACCCACCTGCTTACAACGTCAGCGATATGTTTGCGCTGGCAGAACAGATCGGCGAGTGTTATGTTGAAGCCCTTACAAACGCTGATGCACGGAAGGTCGTGTTACTGTCTTCGGTTGGTTCACAGCACGCTTCCGGTACGGGCAACATTTTGACGACCCATATTTTAGAGCGCATGTTGGGCAACTTGGCAGTTCCCGTCACAGTTCTGCGAGCGGCAGCGTTTATGGAGAATTGGGGGAGTGCCGCCGCGATCGCAGCCGAACAAGGGGTACTGCCCAGTTTTTTTGCTCCACTCGATCGTCGGCTGCCTATGGTTTCGACCGAAGACATCGGGCGCACTGCGGCTGAAGCCATGATTGAAGACTGGAAAGGTCAGCGCATTATCGAACTGCATGGTCCGATCGACTACTCACCAAACGATGTCGCTGCTGCTTTTGCCGCTGTGCTTAACCGTAATGTACAGGCAATTGCTGTTCCCGAAAGCGACTGGCAAGCAACGATTTCCAGCTTTGGCTTTTCACCTGAAGTCGTCAACAGCTACAGCGAGATGATGCGCGGTTTCAACTCTGGTTATATCGTCTTTGAAAGTAGCCCAGAGATAGAAACGCGCACCGGACAAACTGCAATAGAAGCTGCTGTTGATAGATTGACTGGCAGCAAATCCAAGTAAAAATTAGCTTGAGGAGATTGAAATAGTGCGTTATTTAAGTCAAATTTTCACGGGAGCAGGACTGATTGGGCTGTTAGCTATTCCGGTGATGATGCAAGCTCACGCGAAGGCAGCGATTCAATCGAATGCGACTGCATTTGAGTCAAGTAATTACTCGACAGCATTGAATCAGCAGTCCTCTCTGGTTCAGCCTTCAGCGATCGCAGACTTATCCCAAGCAACTCCGTCTAATCCAGCAGATGCACAAGCAACTCAGACGATCGAGCAACGCAATAAAGTAACTGTCCAGCAGTCTTTCGACCAATGGCGCAACGGAACTGGCAGTGCATTTGATCTGCTTGCCCCGGATGTAACCTGGACAATTACTGGGACGGGTGCAACGGCGGGCACATATCGCAGCCGACAAGCATTACTCGATCAAGTCGTTAGCCCAACCAGTGCCCGATTATCAACTCCAATCGTCCCGACTGTACGCGGCATCTGGGCGGATGGCGATATGGTGATCGTGCTGTGGGACGGGGAGGCGACCGCCAGAGACGGCAGAGCGTATCGGAATACCTACACCTGGTATTTCCGCATGAAAGATGACCAGGTAATCGAAGCGATCGCCTTCCTAGATATGAGCAAGTTTACAGAATTGTGGACAAGGGTTTCACCTTCATGACCCAGGAAATAGAAATCAATATTTACAGCGGTTGCCGTTTGGATAAGCCACAACTTGTAGGGTGGGCATCGCCCACAAAACCCTGTAGTCAGAGCGTTTGGAAAATGTGGGCAGTGCCCACCTACCAAGAATCGCCCTAGTTCACAGCACTCAACTCAAACAGAAAGGAGAACAACGATGGTAAACATTGAGAACAAAGTCATTGCGATCACTGGAGCCAGTAGCGGGATCGGCGAAGCCACAGCTAAGTTACTCGCTCGAAACGGTGCAAAGGTGCTTTTGGGCGCACGGCGCACCGAAAAGCTCGAAAAGATTGTTGAGGAGATCCATACCTCAGGCGGTACAGCAGAATTCAAAGCCGTAGATGTCACCGATCGAGAAGATGTGAAAGCGTTCATAGGGTTTGCAAAAGACAAGTTCGATCGCGTCGATGTCATCTTCAACAATGCAGGAGTGATGCCCTTATCGCCGATGAATGCCTTGAAAGTCGAGGAATGGGACAACATGATTAACGTGAATATCAACGGAGTGTTGAATGGCATTGCAGCAGCTTTGCCGATCATGGAAGCGCAAGGTAACGGGCAAATCATCAATACGGCATCTATTGGTGCCCATGTGGTAGTGCCCACTAGCGCAGTTTACAGCGCGACTAAGTACGCAGTTTGGGCAATCTCCGAAGGACTGCGGCAAGAGTCAAAAACGATTCGCGTCACCGTCATCTCTCCCGGTGTGGTTGAAACCGAACTCGGCTCTGATATCACCGACGAGCCAACAAAAGGCTTCTTGAAAGAACTTCGCAAAGATGCACTCCACCCAGATGCGATCGCCAGCGCTGTCCTGTATGCCGTGTCTCAGCCGGATGATGTCGATGTCAACGAAATAATTGTTCGCCCGATCCGTCAGATGATGTAGGCAACCGCTCTTGAGCACGTCAGACGGATAGGGTTGACCGTACAATTGAGCGTTCAATCTAACTTGAGTTATAGCCAGCCTTCTATTTTAAGGAGGAGCGGCTGCTCCACCAAATTGCAGCCTGATAATGTTAACTCACTGTAGATGACAGCTTGAGAGTGATTTTCTATATTGAATGTATGCAAATCAAGATGCAGTCAATGGATTGAGCGAGTCAATTGCAAGATTCCATGCGTGCTGCAAATGTAGAAAAATGAACGACGATCGCAGCCACAGTTCTTTACTTATCTCGCCCTCAACCCAAGATTGGATGCAAGGTGTGCTGAGTGCAAAGGTCGTGCTGGTGATGTATGGAGACTATCAAGATCCTAAAAGTGCGGACGTTTACAAGCTGATCAAAGGGTTCAAACAAGAGCTTAGTACTTCCCTTGAAGCAGATGATTTATGTTTGATCTTCCGTCACTTTCCGCAGACACAAGTTCATCCTCATGCTCAACGGGCTGCCGAAGCTGCCGAAGCTGCCGCTACACAAGGACAGTTTTGGTCGATGCACGATACTTTATTTGTTCATCAACAGAAGTTAGAAAACGGTTACTTGATAGAGTATGCCAATGATCTGGGGCTTGATATTCCTCAGTTTCTCAAAGAGTTATCTAAACAAGTGCATGTCGATCGCATCAATGAAAATGTTGAAGGCGGAATACACAGTGGAGTAACAACTGCTCCAGCCCTATTTATCAACAACATTCGCTATACCGGATGCTGGAAAAAGACAGAGTTGATGACAGCTATTGTTGCTGCAAATCACTAATCTCTATTTCTGTCTGCCTCACCGAAATTCACCAAAAACAGGTTCACTAACATGATGCAAATCATTCATAGCGACAAACAGGAGAAAGATGATGAAATTAACCACAACACAGCGATCAACTTCTAGAATCACTGCGATGCTTGCTAAAACCACTCTATTAGTCATCACAGTGACAGGAGTGGTTGGGGGGTTACAGACGCATTCAGCGATCGCTACTCCTCTACCTCAACAATCTCCTATTCTCGTTGCAACTGCCTACACAGATCTGACGTTGCCAACTTTAAGACGGGGCGATCGCGGTAGAAGTGTACAAATGTTGCAGCAAATTCTCTCGGATAATGGATTCTTGCACGCTGCTGGAGTCAGGTTGGGAAATCCAAATGGTGCTGCTGTTGATGGGATATTTGGCGCAATTACAGAGTCTGCGGTGAGAGATTTACAACAGCGCTACAACATCTCCGTCACAGGACATGTCAACCCTGTGACTTGGGAAGTGCTGGATATGCGGGAGAATCCCTATCGATCGCCACTGCCTTGGCAATCGTGAGGCTGCGATCGACTCTCAGTACAGCCAGAATCATAGAATGAAATCTTGAGGAATCACGAAATGCAAAACCAGAATATAGATTCAATCCAAAGCCTCTTTCAAAGCCGCTTAGCAACGCTTGAACATCTCTTAAAGTCAGCTCAGACTCATTTTGGTGATGACGAGTCGTTCCTGCAACAACGCCTTGCGGCTGATATGTTTCCCTTCGGGACACAGATTGCTTTCACCTGTAATCAACCCCGTAACTTTGCGCTCTGGTGCGAGGGTAAACCTGCGGATAATTTAGATCCAGATGTCACCTCTCTTGCACAGGCATACGAACATATCGCAAACACGAATGAACTGCTATCGAGCATTCACGTTGAAGACACAAAGCTAGCTGAGATGACGCGCATTTACGACCAGAGCCTCTACATCGATCTATCGGGTAGTGCTTATGTGAATGAAATGCTGATTCCAAACTTTTACTTCCATCTGGTCACCGCTTATGACATTCTTCGCATGGCTGGTGTACCCCTTGGGAAACGAGATTACATGATGCACCTAGTGCCCCTAATCAGGCAGGGCTGAAGCCTAATCATTTAGATGCAGTGAACCTGTTGGGCGTACACAATCCCTCTACACATCGACCGTACAGAGTTTTTCGTTGAGTTCGGAAGCAAGACCTGAGTTAGCAAGTGTCTTTAC
>VRZD01000019.1 GCA_016743235.1 Pantanalinema sp. GBBB05
GGAATTATCGGGGCTTAGCCAGCAGTTCAGATCCCGATTATTATCAGTTTGTTATCACCGAAGATACGACCCTCACCCTCTCGCTTAATGGGGTCAGTGGCGGCACACTGACGTTGAGTGGAGATGGTATCAGTGGCACAGAAACACCGAGCAGCACGATTTCTAACCGGGTCCTGTCTGCTGGAACCTACTATATTCGGGTCGATCAATCGGCAGCAACGTCCACTGAGTATCAGCTCACACTCACGGGTGTCGCCAACAATGACTATCCCACGATCGTGGTGGGACTTGCCAACGATACAACCTGGTATGAGCTGACGAATGAGGATGGCATTACGTCTGACTCCACGGTGACGGGTGAGATTACGAGTGTGCATGGTGTAAGCGCTCTGCAAGCCAGATTCACCAATGCTCCATCCCAGAGTTTTGTCAACATTCAGTCCTGGCTACAATCCGGCAGCTTCACCTTAGATGCCACCACCCTGAACAGTATTTATGGTGGGGTATTGCCACAGGGAGACAACATTTTAGAGTTCCGTGTGACGGACACAAGAGGGGCGATCACCACGGAAACTCTCACGATTCACCTGGATACCTTAGCCCCCACTGCCCCAACAAATCTCACCCTGGCTTCAGTGGGTAGTACCGCGATCCGAGTCAGTGGCAGTGCGGAAGCGGGAGCGTTAGTGCAACTGTTTGATGGGGAAGATCCGATCGCTGAAGTTTGGGCGACAGCAACGGGCAGTTGGAGTGTCACCACCAGCCAGATCCGCAATGGTACTCACAATCTAACGGCTAAAGCGATCGACATTGCGGGGAACGTTAGTACGTTATCAACTCCCCTCAGCACGACGATTACAACCTTAATTCCGAGCGCTCCCCAAGATCTACAGTTAACGGCAGCAACGGATACTGGAACCAGCACCTCGGATGGCATTACTACCGATCTCACCCCACAAATCACGGGGAGTGCCGAAGCCGGAGCGACCGTCCGGGTTTGGCGGGAGCAACAACTGTTGGGCGAAACGGTGGCAGATGCCAATGGGCAATGGACTGTTGCCATCACGACTGACTTGCCAGAGGGCACTTATGCCTTCCGAGCGATCGCCCATAATGCGAATGGGGACAGTGCCGCCGCCACATTGAGCGTCACGATTGATGCAACCACCCCAATCGCTCAGGTGAAGACATTGGCGGCAGGAAGTGAGAGTCAGGTGGTTCTAGCGGATGGCGCAACGCTTACCGCTGGGACACGATTGACGGGAATAGTCAATGGCACAGGGTCGGCAGTGGTATCCCTCCGCTACCAGTTGGGGACGCTGCCAGAAGTGACCGTTCCGGTTGCCGAAAATGGGTTATTTATTCAATCCCTGGACTTTGGGGGATTAAGTGGGACTCAAACGTTAACCGTCAGGTCAGTTGATCTGGCGGGGAACGAAACGGTGCAATCCTATACCGTGACCCTCGACACAACGGGAGGTGGCGTAACCGTTGCCCCGATGCTATTGGCACAACTTACCCAAGATACGGGTACAGCGGATGATGGCTGGACGTATGCGCCGGGGATTGCTGGCATCGTGTCGGATCGCTCTCAGGTGACCGGACTGTGGGCAACGTTTGACCCCGCATCGACCGCCACGTTTCAGGATGTTACGGCACTGTTGAATGCTGATGGCACATTTTCATTCGATGAGAGCCAACTTGCCGACTTAACATATGACGGGTTAGTGGATGGGGCATACACCTTGCGCTTGCAAGTACAGACCGCCACGAATCAGACGATCGAGAAGTCGATCCAGTTCCAGTTAGATCGTTCTACCCCAACAGTATCGTTGCCCGACGTAATCGACGGCATTGCCTGGGAGCGCGGGATGCATTTCTTGGGAACGGTACAGGACAACGCAAATGCGGTGCAAATGGTCTATGAAATTGCCCGTGCCAGTGACGGGCTATCTGTGGCACAGCACTCCTTTACCGTCGCCGGGTCGCTGACCGGAACCGCCTTTGATCAGGTGCTGGATGAGCTAACGAGCGGGAATTCAGTGCTACAGGATGAGGAAGTTTACAACCTGATCGTGACTAGCACGGACGTTGCGGGGAATGCTCAACGCACTCGCTTCCAGTTCTTTGTCCCTGGCGATCGCCGGGTGGTGGATGATGATCCGTGGATCTCACCGACCAACCCCAATGATCCCCCGACTGACCCTCGGACTCCCATTCCGGGTGTGACTCCGACGGCTGGTAATCTGAGCAGTTGGGGTTATGTTGGCAGTGGCGGTGGTTGGGGCTACTACGGCGGTAGTGGCTCAGGGGGTGGTTGGACACCAGGGTATGGTGGGCAGCTCACGCCGGAAGAGAAAGACGATCATCGCGGTCTGACGGGGACTGGCTATGAGTACGAATATGCCGAAAGTATTGATGAGATTGTCCTTCAGGCGGTGAGTTTTATCAGTACCAGTCCAGCCACCATTCACCAAAAAGCCGCCTTGAATAACCGCCTGAATATTCTGAAAGCAATTGGCAATCGGTTAAATACGCTGATTCATGCAGATGGGATCTTCGACAATGACGAAACGTGGCTTGAACAGATGCGTCCGGCAATGGAGGGATTGTTTGTCGATGCGTATGATTCCAAGGGGGTTCGGGCTGGGGTGTATGACACCTTTATCCCGTGGGGTGGGGCATGGTTAGCCCAGCAGTTAGTGAAGACTTCGCTACCAGGGCAGAACCCACCGAAGGAGCCGCTATCCGTCCGGGAACAGGTGTTTCAAGCCACCCTGTTAGAGGTCATGACGGAGGTGTTTATGTCCCGCCAGATAGTGATGAGTTCGGAACTATCTGCTGCTGTGCTGGAGTTGGCGAAAACCTATGCCTGGTTAAATCCGAACCCAGAAACGATAGTGCCAGCTGAGGGTGAGGCGTTTGGCTTCCTAGATCTGTTGTGGCGGTTACAAGTGCCTGATGCTAATGGTCAGTTTAAGGGCAGTGGGGACATTACAGCGGCACTGGGACAAGCAGTAACTCAATTAGGGCACTTGCTGGAGGGGGTGACTGATCCAGTGAGGGCGATCCAGTTCATCAATAATTTGATCCAAGCTGCGAGCAATGTAACTTCCTTCAATACGGATGTGAAAAATGCCCAATTTGTTAGAGAGTTAGTGCAATTTGGGGTTGCATATATCAAGATGAATCCAAATGATGCTCCAAGTTCTAGTGAAGATGCTCTCAACGCTTTTCTTAACAAATTATGGTCTGGAGAAGACCAGCACTTGGCACAAGGAGGATTGAGTAGTTTATTCGATGGAGCGACAACACTTGAAGACCGAATAAAGGTACTCAACTTTCAGGAAAAGATGTTTACGGCAATCAATATGGTACAGGAACTAGAGACTGATCGAAGAAATCCATCCTATCTAGTTAATGTAGTGTCTGTCGCAGGCAGCTATGCAATTTCAAAAATTAATTCAGACGCTGGTTTTGCTTATGAAGCTAGTGACTTCTTGAAAAGCTTATGGGAAGCAGAAACACAAGGAGACCTGACTTTAGCTACTAATCGATTAAAAGCTTTCATAGCCAATGATGAAGTTGACCGTTTTCAAAGTTCTGAAGTTGGCGATGAATATTTGGAGAATAATATAACTCCCTTTAACCTTTCGAAATTTACCGCAGGGCTTGATGAGCTTTTAGCTTTAGAAAATTCTAAGTCTTTAACTCAGGTTCAAGCTTACCATAGGAACTTGCGACAAATTTTAAACCTGTATGACGTCGCAATTCGACGGAGTATACTTAAGTCTCCTGCAATAATGGATAGAATTTGGAGACTTCAAACAGATGAATATGCTGTGAATTTGACAGCAGCATTACTGATAGGCTCCCAAAACTGGACTCAGATTTCTGGTCCGACACAAAGCGATTTTGGTAAGTATTTTGTTGGTCAATCAAATAACAGTGGATATCTAAGTGAAACAGCATACATGAACTGTTACGAAATGATTCTTTATGCAGGTTATCTTGCCAAGAGAATTACACCTTCACAAATTCGGGATTTTTATATTGAAATGACTTCTAGTTTTGACGTAGGTGTTTGGGAGAAACTAGGATGGAATGAAACATTGCCTGAGTATAAAGGTGTATTTCCAGCGCAAGGACAGTATACTAAAGCTCCATTTGTTGGTGAACTTATATTTTTTAGACCATTAGAAGGTTGGTTCTTCAATAGGAGCGTAACGAAATTGCCAACACATGTAGGTATTGCAATAAATAGTAGTGATATCATTCATTTGGTAGGAATGGACGATGCATATTCCACGCCTGATCCTGTCCGTGCCATTGGGATTTCTAAAATGTATCAAAAACTGAAAGGACTTATACAAGTTGGTCCCAGCATTACCATTGCACGTAATCTTAAAGAATGGAACTAGGGTAATCCAATATGATTTCTAAGAAATCCTGGAGAAAATGTTTCTGGCAATTGCCCATATTTTTTATAGGGCTGGCATCTTGCAGTGTGGAAAGCAACAAAATTGCGTCCTCTGAAGTTCCAGTGAATCAAGTTACCAAAACTTGCAAACAGCTCAAAGTTTGGAAAATTGCCAAACTTGAATGGGGTAAACCCTTAGAACTCAAAATTGCGGAACATTATCCTGTTCCTCCCGGTTCTATGAGAGCCATTGATTCTTCTAAAATCCCAGGACCTAAATTCTATCCGCTGAGACCCAACCTAGCTGTGAACGCGTCTCCCAGTGGGCTTGCAGGTATTCTAAGAGATGGCGAAGGGGAAAATCAGCCACTGGTTGTTCTACTTGATCACAATAGTCAAACAATTCGTTTACCCGGAAAGCCGTATGGCGTTAGTGTTCGGAGTGATGTTGGAGCATGGATTCTGTTGGGAGACAAACTCATTCATTACGACACTCAAGGAAATGCCCTACGAACAGTCAATAACCCTGGGGGAGGACACTTGATTGGGGCTGAAGACAACTCTGTCTGGGTTTTAAGTATTCATGAGGCTTGGTTTATCGACTCAGCAGGCAGGGTTTACGGTCAACGAAACTGGAATCGGTGGGATAGTTCAATTGTGCTAGGGAAGGACTTGTGCGGTTGGGATTGGGACACAAAACCGAGACAATCACGTTTGCAGTGTTTAACCCCGGATGGTCAGGAGCGGTACATTTCTTTGGATGGGTTAACTAAGCTGAGTGGAAAGATTCTAGCGGTCACCCAAAACTCGTTACTTACCAAAGGTAGCTGGATTTACACGTATGAAGATCGGCGGGGCAGCCAACAATTACGATTAGACAACGTTGGACTAACAGCACAGGATGAAGCGTTTGCCTCGATCGATACCAATGATGGTCAGGCAGATGTTTGTTTATCAAATGGAACATCGCATAGAGTCTCTGTAAAATACACTCATCCATCATGGGACCCTTCACCGATTGTACCCAGGATGAGCGTGGTAGCGGTTGAAGGGAATCGAACATTAACTTATGGATATGACCAAGCCATTTGGTATAAAAATGGTTTCATTGATCAGAAATTTAAGGTTAACGATTGGACCTATCGGAACGATGTTTTTCCCCATTTATGGGACATGCTTAAGTTCACTACTACAACGTTAAACAGTACCGATAGAACCATAATTCTGGCTACCAGTGGACCAACAGGTATTGCAATCATCGGGTTGCAGTGGCAGCCTTAACCATTCAAACTCATGTCTACTGTCACAGTATCGGCAGGGATGCCGAATTGCGCCTAAGGGAACTCTAAGCATAGAACTTATGTTGCAATCTCATCCTGTGCCCAGGCATCTTTCTATTGTTGTCACAAATTACAACCGCACCCAATACCTCCCTTTTACCCTCAATAGCATCCTTGCTCAAACGTACCGTGACTTTGAGCTGTTAATCTGGGACGACGGTTCCACTGACGATTCCCTTGAGATCGCCCAAGCGTATGCCCAGAGAGACGATCGCATCCGGGTCATTGCCGCCTCTCACCAAGGGATTGCCCCCTCACTCAAAGGCGCGATCGCGGCGACAACCGCTCCCTATTTGGGTTGGGTCGATAGCGATGATTTGTTAGCACCCACCGCTTTGGCAGAAACCGCTGCCATTCTAGATGCTCATCCGAATGTGGGGATGGTCTACACCAACCACTTGATCATTGACGAACAGGGGAACGATAAGGGGTTAGGCAGGCTTTGCCGCATTCCCTATAGCCTAGATCGCTTGTTGGTCGAATTCATGACGTTCCACTTCCGGTTGATCCGGCGCTCGGTATATGAACAGGTGGGGGGCATTGACCCCAGCTTCAGCACCTCCGAAGACTATGACCTGTGCCTCAAACTCTCGGAAGTCACCGACATTTATCATCTGCCCAAACCACTCTATTTCTATCGTCGCCACACCGATAACGCCACCAACCGCCAGCTCGACGTGATCCACTCCAGCCAGCGAGCCATTAGCAATGCGCTACAACGTCGGGGGTTAGATCACCATTACAGTTTGAGTGTCACGGCAACCTACACATTGCGTCCGAAACCCGGTGCGCCGGATCGTTCTATCCCACCCATCCAATCGCTGGAACCCATTGCGCTCAGCCCCCTGGTTTCGATTATCATCCCTGCCTATAACGCGGCTCCTCGCCTTGTCCCCTGCCTACAAAGCTGTATCCGGCAAACCTATCCAAACCTGGAAATTCTATTGGTCGATAACGGCTCGACCGATGAGACCGTGGCGATCGCCGAGCGGATGGCGGCTGAATCCAATCGTTCCATCCAAATTCTGCATTGTTCCCAACCGGGAGCCAACCATGCCCGTAACCTGGGCTGCACCCAGGCGCAAGGTGACTATATTCAATGGCTGGACGCGGATGATGACCTTGCCCTAGACAAGCTAGAGCGCCAAGTGATTGCCCTGATCCAACACCCCGAAGCTGACCTAGCCTATGGCGACTGGGATTGGTGCTTTTGGGAACAGCGGCAACTGAGCGATCAGTTGCGTTTCGCCGATCGCGCCTATGACGATCTTCCCCTGCAACTCTTGCTCGATAACTGGCGACCACCCCATGCTTATCTGCTCCGTCGTCGAGCTGCACTCCGCTTACACCACCTGCAAGCCTGGAATCCTGAAACGCGAGTGTACATGGATCGGGAATACTTTACGATCGCGGCTTTGTTAGGGCTACGGTTCCTGTATGTTCCTGATAGCCTGGTTCGCTATCACCGCTGGTCTACGACTCAGGTGAGCCGCCGTGCCACGTATCCAGAACGGATTCAGCATCGCCACCGGATCTTTCGTCGGTTTCAAGACATTGCCCATCTATGTCAGGGCGATCAACTCACCCCAGCCCATCAATTTCTGTTGCAACAAAACTGGCAGTTGTGGCAACCCACCTTCACCCTGGAACGTTTGGATGATCAGGTATTTGCGCTCCATCACCGCGATCGCCCAGAGTCACTCCCCTTGACATGGCAGGAAGCAAACATCGCTCATGCCCTGTTACACGTTGCTGCCCCTCGTGCGCTTGAAGACCATACTCGTAAGGTGATTCAACAGCTATGGTTGGAGATTCTGGCAGAACTGAGCCAGGGCAATTCAGCATTGGACTATAGCCTGATCGCGGACAAACTGGCTTGGCGCATCGGCAGTGGCACTGCCCCTGATTCAGCCACCGCTAACCCGGAGCCAGATCGATCGCGGGAGACTCCATCTGATGCCACCCGATCGCACCTCCACCCCTTATTGCAAGAAGTCCCCCTCTTCACCCCCCTATTTGCGGAAGAACGATTCGTGGTGCAGCAGTTTTTGGAGCGATTGCGAAATCAGTGCTGGCTCAAGCCCATTGAATGGAATCACCCTTGAGGCTAACGAGCAAATTCGTGCTCACTAAACACCTGTATGTTGTTTAACACTGTTTTGATCAAGACTCACAATCAGGTGCAGGGATTATACCCAGCTATAAGGGCTCTCCTAAGTCTCCTTAAGCTAATCTTGCAGTGAGATATTCTCCACAGACAGTTTAAGATTTAGCTCTAGAACCGCTTTAAAAGAATTTTGAAAATGACTGAGATGATGCTGTCATCCTCTATACGAGAGTCTTTCCACTAGTAGAACACTTGTACTATGCCACAGTAATGTGATAAAGTGCTATTATGTAAAGATTTTAACGTCTTGCTGAATCAAAGACTGGAGTATAAAGCAATGACGGAAAAGAACCGACTGAAAGAACTTGTCCATCATATTTGCTATAAGTGTGGAGGCAAAAATGAACTTGGTGCAACTAAGCTGAATAAAATACTTTGGTTTGCAGACAGCCTTGCTTATAAACAGACAGGTAAATCGATTACTGGTAGCCGATACAAGAAACTTCAGCATGGTCCAGTTCCCTTTGAAATTAACTCTGTCTTGAAAGAGTTAGAGAACGAAGGCAAGATTTTAGTATACAAACACGAGTATTTTGGGTTGCCTAAAAAGACTTTTTTGCTTTTGGAGCACCCATTAGACGAAATATTTTCAAGGGATGAATTGGAGTTCGTCGATCTCCTGACTGCGGAAATTTGTGGTGGACATACGGCAAAATCAATTAGTGAATTATCGCATGACATTGTATGGGAGGCTGCAAGCATGGGTGAAGAGATACCCTTATCAGCCGTTCTTGCCACTGATGAGGCTATCTTAAATGAAGAAGATATTGCTTGGGCTAATGCGGTTGTAAGCCGTATTCAGGCTGAAGGTACTGCCAAGTAAATGTTTGATCCGCAGTGGTTTGCTAAAACGATTGTTGAAACTCGATATGTTCAAGAGCAGGTTGCAATCTTGCATGATCAATACGCACGTTTTGATCAGGTTTGGGAAGGCTTGACATGGTTGCTGGCTAGAAAAGCACATGAGTTAGGACGACCGTTTAGAGGCTATAGGGTTTACAAACACTCTGGGATTACACGAGGTAATCAGTCACCTGCCCTAACCTTACTCTTTGAGGTCAGAGATTGCGAGGTTGAGATTATTTCTATTCAAGTTTCAGACCCAGAATGCAATTTTGAAGAGCTTGATTTTTGATGCACTAGATCCTGAAACCGATGCGAACGTTGAGCCACTTAAGCTGATAGAATTATCATACTTATTAGCTTAAATGTTTCTATAACGTCTTTAACATCTGATAGTAGAAATAGACCTTAGAGCTGAACATAGTGGGGCGAAAAGAGGTGATATCGGAATTTAGACATCCGGTGAAATAGCTACCCATCAACTATTCCACCGGATGTCTAAATTAATTTGTCGCTTCTTGCCAGCGCCAACAAGCTAGCACATAGCCAGCATTAGACTTGACGGGAGCGCTGGACGAGGGAGTTGCGAGTTTGCGTCCAGCGTTGCTTGCTTGCTCAAAAGTGATTAAAGTTTTAGATTTCGCCATGATATCTGTCCTCTAGACTATTGACCTAAAGTAGTTTTAGTGGTAGAAGCTAAACTCTTGACAGACGTGATATCATGGAAGCACGAGGAGAAGATTGCTCTAGGAAAGCAACCTGATTCCGTGCCCTAGGTATCAGACTTGCAGGGTCTAACCACAAAGATCGACTGTTAGCCTCTACCGGGGTAAAGATGGAAGCCCTAGGAAAGCTTCTGTCAATTGCTCATAAATGACTGATCTCCAAATAGTGTGTTCGGTCGTAGGGGGTAGTGGGGTCGATATACACAAAAACCTGGCTGGGTTGGCAGGTTAGGAGCCTGCCGTGTCTCGTTCCCACTACACCAAAAATTATTAAAATAGCGAGTCTTAGATGTTTCATCTAACTCGCCATTTTTTAGGAAGAGTCAAAGTAACAAATCATAGCCGCTTTATTCTGTCATTAGTGCAGTTCTGTACGCTGGCAATGTCGGATGTGTTATGTCACTCCGGTGTGTTGATGGTTTCTTTATGCTCAGGCGGTAATGGACTTACCAATTCTGGTTCTGCAAAAAATACATCAGAATCCTTCATTCGTCCCAACCGACCTTCTCTAACACCTCGATTTAACTCAGCGAATAAAGAGTTTTTTGCTCTTATAAACTCATCTTTGTTAAAGGTTTCAAAGATTTCGTCTACAAGACTATTTATGTGTAGCCCGCTGGGAAAACTGCTTAAAATTTTCTTGGCTTCGACAACATACCCTTTATTTCTTGAAGTCTTGGAACGCCTCATATCTTTCGGTTTTAGCCCTCGATCTCTTCGTGCTGTGTTCTCATCACCTATAGAAGTCGGAAAAGAACCACTTAAGCTATGAGACGTTTCTTGGTTGGCTTGCAATTCTAATGGATGCTTGTCTTCGACTGAAACATCGATTGTCAACTGGTACTCTTCTTGAGATCTTGCAGCTTCCAAATGACGGATAGTTGCTTCAAGGCTTTCAGCTAGGGCTTCATAAACATTAGCTTGCCTCCTGAAGCTAATGGCGCGTTGTTCAGCTTCAGCCTTTTGTTCCCTCAAAAGCGAAATTAAGGCTTCATCCATAGGCAATATTGTACACCATCTTGGATAGTTTGGCGATGACTTCTTGCAATCTTGGCTGAATATACATGATCTTTAGCCGAACACTATATGTAGTACTGCCGCGTAATTTTGTCTAGGGTGAGTGTTTTCAGATTACCAGTCTTGCTCCAGAGATGGCTTATTGGCACAACCAAGGATGGGTAACGTTAGCGACCGCACTCAGGTCCCAAGAATAGACAAGATCTCGAAGTTAGTACAGATGTTCATTGTTTTCTTCAGGAATCTTTTGAGGGTAATGATCTAGTTCCTAAGTGCGATCGAATAATAATATTCACTGCCTCTCATTCATAGGCTCATCTTGCCCAGACACAAAGTAGTCCAGGGATTTCTGATAGAGCGATGCGAAATCCGCGAGTTCGATCACATCCACACGGCGTTCCCCAGACTCACATTTGGAAACATAAGATTGCGGTACATCCAGTTGATCCGCAACTTCCTTCTGGGTCAGTCCAATTTCGCGCCGTGCCGCTCTGAGGCGCTTCAAGAATACCTGATACCTGTCTGAATGCACTGAGCTGCCCATGAGGAGCACGCTACAGCGCTTGCAGAAATATCCCAAAATGGGATATTTTGAGCCAAGACAGATCTCGAATTACCGTTCATCCACTGGCAAAGCAGCTTACCGGGTGAACTGGTTTGTCATGCCATTATCCATCCACCATGCTAGAACCTGGCTTGAGGGTTGCAGTTCATTATGATGATTGAGATTGCGATTGAACGCCGATGCCTCCAGTTAACAGATTCGTTATCTGCGTTGGCTTCGCTGGCGAGTTCACGATCGGAGACAAAAGACCAGTTTCTGCGGGAAATGGCTGGTAACATCACCGACTATACCCCGCTCAGCCCATTGCCGATTGACTCCAATACCTTAAGAACGATGATCACCCAGGTCAGTGAACAAATCGTTTACCGTCCCCTAGAGGAACTCCGGCATTTTTACTTCACTTATGCACGGGGCGCGTTCTTGCTACCAGGGTATCCCCGCCTCTATTACATGGCGACGAATAAACAACAGCTTTCACCCTCTAAGTCCGCGATCGCCGCGATCGGGGAAGGAGTTGCTGCCATTTTGACCCAACGGCTGTATCCGGGGACATTGCGATTAGCCCGTCCCTACCATACCTATCCCGATCTCGTGAGTACCGATCAGACCTTCACACTGATGACTGAAGCTAAGGCGACGGTGGATTCCGTTCAAGGGATCAAACAAGTAATTCAGGCAGAAGTGTTCCGCATGGCACAGCATGTGAGTGCTTGTACGACTCTCGATGTTAGACCCGTGGTGGGATTACTGATTGGGACAGCGTTACTGGATGAAACCAAATACCATGCTGTGATCACCGAGGTGAGGAAATGATTGAGCGCATTGAGGTGTTGTCGCGGGAAGAACTGCTGCTGCAAACGCTGACTGATTTAATTCGAGCAGTCGTTGCCACCGGGACAGCCAATTACAACCCTGTGATTGCCGAGGTGTATGCCGAGTTCACACGCGAGCTGATGGTGGGGCAAGCCGAGGCAGCAATGGGACTTGCTTACCCAGAGAGCCTATTGCGTCAGGCAGGCGATGCGATCGAACGGCGAGTTCAAGAGCGATTAGGGGAAATTCGCTTCAACTTATCCCGGTACAAAGAAGGTGTGGCAAAGGCATTAAAAGTCCCTGCCAAAGAGGTATTGGCTCTTCAAGAAGATCTGAAGCAAGCACGACGGCAGGACGAGATTCCGATGTACGGACCGAATGAGTACGGTGAGCACACTCCATTTTGGATCTCGGAAGTGGGCTTAAAGCGGAGTGAAATTCAAGCTTTGGTCGCCCTGCCTGACGATCGTCAGTGCTATCTGGATTTTGGACAGATTGCGGAGGATTGTACCCGCCGAGGTGAGTGGTTTCCGTTTGAGTTGATTGTTCAAGACTCCTCGATCGGGGAACTGGTGTTCGTGGTGGATCAAAACGGCTCCATTCAGATTCACACAGACAATTTCCCAGCTGAGGCACTCAGCAGAGTGCGGAATATTTTGAAGTACATCGCTGGAAAAATCTATGTTGAACCTGTGAGCGATGACTCTGAGTGGGTTGATATGTGAGTTGACTACGTGAAACTCAGGCGATCTGGGTCGCTATAGAGGATGGCTAAAAGGGGTGAAGTTCCATCAACCTAAACCCATTGCTAGGTATGGGTTGATCTTTTAGGTGAAACATATATACTACAAATGTAGTAGAAATTGGTTGTACACCTTCTCAATACCCTTCAGTCAATCCAACGAAGTTCAGTTAAGCATTTGCTCGTTACATGCAAGCTTGGGAGCAGTGGCATGATCATCGCTCCCTTTGTCATGGGCGGTGCTTGACGCTAGGCGTGACTCCTAATCTATGCTCTAGAGGGTTTGATTCCCTTACCGTCCATTAAACTCATCCTAATCTAAGCAGTATAAATCAATAAACTTTAGGAACTTATAGCTGGAGCCTTGATTTTCCAGCATTCATACGGAATAGAGATTTCGGGCGCTTCGTTCATTCTATTAAAGTCACTATCGGCAGTAACAAGAATTAGATTATTTCGCAAAGCGTGAGCAGCTATCCACAGATCATTTTCATCGAAACCTAATTCATGTAATTTTACTTTCTTGCGCTTTTCTAGTGGTTTGGGAGCAAAGTAAGCGTATATTTTTGCTTTTAATTCTGCATATATTTCGACGGTCAGTTCATCGGTAAAGTAAATCTTGGAAATATCAGCTAGAAAGTCATTCACTACTTTCAAATTGTCTTTCTTGTATTTTGAGTTTCTAGCCCCGAACAGCAATTCCCCTTGAATTATGTCACAGATACAAAGATTATGTGCGCCTATCTCTGACTGTTTCTTGACTACTTCAGGGAACCCCTCAAGAATGAGAATACAATGGTTGGTATCTAGTAAATACACTTTGGTTGTAAACTTTATTGAAAAATTTGCAAGGTTTTGATAAAGACTTCAAACATCATCTCCAATCCATTTTCCGGCATGACGGGACAGATCTAAACCCGTTCCAAATCGCACTCTTTGATTTTCAACTGCTAAACCTTTTGCTTCTTCCCATTGCTTAATCGCTAGTAGAACTGAATCTATAAAACGTTGAGCCTGTCTCTTTTTCTTTATGATTTCTATGTCAGCAGGGTTTGGTGTAGTAACTGTATCCACTTCCAATCCAGGCTTGAATGCGTCAACTAGCCTTATAACTGAAAGATAGACATCTTCCGGGAAAAAAATAGGGCTTTCGTGAAGAGCCTGTGCAGTAAGCTCCATAGCAGGCAAAAGATAATTAATGTCCACGTTGACAGGTCTCGTCTTCTGATTGATCGCTTTTATCAAAAACTGGCTACCTTCAATGAGATACTTTTCTGCCAAAAATATGGAAATGATGTTCCTTAAATCTTCCCTATCTTCGGATAAGAGGTAGTCTAAGTAACGGTTTTGAAAGTCTCTGAGAAAGCTGATCGTATCCTCAATAACAGCTAATCCTTCTATAGAACTAGGTTTTGCTTCAGCTGCCTGCGCAATTTGATTGAACTTGTTTGAAAATTCCTGCTGAGCTTCATTTGGCAGTTGAGTGTTAACTGCAAAAAGCGCTTCAAGACGCTTTCTCGCTTGGGTTATTGTGTCCAAAGGAGAAAAATCCACTAATCCCTGTATATCTTGTGTGACTACACTCATTACTGCCTCCTCCAGTTCCCAACTGGATAATTGAGCGGTTTGTCGCAGTCGTCTCAAAATGACTGTTATGCCCTTAATCAGCAAGGGCACTATAAGCAGAGTCACTGCCCCTGCTACCAGGATACCTGTGTCTATTCCGTTATCGCCAGATGTGGAACCGCTAATTAAATATTTCATTGTGCCTCTTCAAACTTTACAATCGCGAGCTAAACGTCTCTTTGTGGAAATCGTCAACAACGTAAAAAGCTTATGGCGGTTGAATTTCAAGTGTTTCGCTGTAGATAAAAGGTTTGAAGAAGCCCTAGAGGTAACCCAGATTCACTCTGTGGCTGGATTGCTGAAGCATAAAGGCTCCCTGGTAACTACCCGCCCCTTTCGTAGCCCCCATCACTCCGCATCAGGACCCTCTTTAGTAGGCGGGGGCAGCTTTCCACGACCGGGTGAAATTTCTTTAGCCCATCGAGGCATCCTGTTCCTAGATGAGTTAACCGAGTTTAAACGGGATGTGTTGGAATTTTTGCGGCAACCTCTAGAAGATGGCTATGTCAGCATTTCCAGAACCCGCCAGTCGGTATCGTTTCCCGCTCAATTTACGTTGATCGCTAGCACGAATCCCTGCCCCTGTGGGTATTACGGTGATACGATTCAACCCTGTACCTGTACCCCACGATCGCGGGAACAGTATTGGGCAAGGCTTTCCGGTCCCTTAATGGATCGAATTGATTTGCAAGTGGGCGTGAATCGGCTGAAGCCAGAGGAAATCACTCAGCAACCGATGGGTGAAGCTTCAGATCCAGTGCGAGAGCGGGTGCAGGTGGCTCGCGATCGGGCCCGTTCCCGTTTTCAAGACACGACTCTATGCTGTAATGCCGAGATGCAAAGTCGCCATTTACGGCAATGGTGTCCGTTAGATGATGCTTCACGGACATTGTTAGAAGCGGCAATTCGCAAATTGGGGCTTTCGGTCAGAGCGAGCGATCGCATCCTGAAGGTAGCTCGAACGATTGCCGATTTAGCGGGTGATGAGCCGCTCAAGCCCCAACATATCGCTGAAGCTGTTCAGTACCGCACGATCGATAGAATGCAGTAGAAGCAGGAAATCAGGTGTATCTGTAGAGTTCTATGCATCACTGAGTTTGGCAAGCTGGGGGATTATGACCGCTTCACTCGGGCTGCCAGCGTCTAATTGCGATTCCATGCCGTATGTAGCACAACATGCCTAAATTTACACTGGCTCGGTTTTTCGTCCTGGCTGCCCTGGTGATGGCATCTAATGTCGTGGGCTATGCCGTATCGGCTTCGTTATTTATGAGCCAGGAAGGAGCCGAAGCGATTCCAGTGTTTTATCTGGTACTTGGACTGTTATCGATGCCAGTCTCGATCGGCTTTTCCAAAGTGATCGATCGGGTAGAACGAACGCAATTATTCCGTTATCTGTTACTCGGAGCGCTGATTTGGGTGGGTCTCCTATACAGTGTGATGAATCTGGAGAATCTACCCACTTATTACAGCATTTACATCAGCACAAGTTTGATTGACTTACAAATTAATGTGCTGTTTTGGACTTTAGTTTCTGACTATTTCACCACGCTGGAACTGGAGCGTCATACATCATTTCTAGCGATGGGGATGACCTCCGGGGGGTTAGTTGGAGGAGTTCTGGTCCGGCTACTGACTGAACATATGCCAACGCAGAATTTGCTGTTGGGCTTGCCAATGTTGTATGGAGTCATGATTGCTGTTCTGGGGCTGATTCGGCGATCGGATACCGCGATCGCTACCTATCACACTAAAGATCCAGATCTTCAATGGGTCAGTAGCTTGAGAACGTTTCCGAAGCTCCTGTCTCGCTACCCAATTATTGTGCTGTTGGCAACCAGTACTGCCTTATCTGTGCAGCTTTGGGGTATGAGTGAACTCCAATTTTTCACAATTTATTCGCAAGAGTTTGCAGAACAGGAGGATTTAACCGGATTTCTTGGCTTACTTAGCGCCGTATTTGGAGCGATGGAACTGGCTGTTACCTATTTTGTCACCCGACCCTTGATTCGGGAGTGGGGCATCAGCCGGATGAATTTGGTCTATCCCTTTACCACCTTAATCAGTTTCCTAGGGCTGACCTTTAACTTCCGCTTACCTACCGCGATCGTCGTTAATCTCAACTACGAAACGCTTTACAGTAGCATTGCTCAACCTGTCCAAAACTTAAATTACACCGCTATTCCCCATCGGTTTGCTGGTCGGGTTCGGGTGATTATTGATGGTCTGCTTTATCCCACCTGCCAGGCTGCGACAGGCGGTCTATTGTTGGCACAACAAACCTTTTTCAGCCCCTTTGAAATGGCAGTCAGCGGGGTTATCCTCAGTTTTGCCTTCTTGTTCGTTGGTTATCTCACCAGTAAAACGTACCTGCGATCGATGCTGGCCCGGTTACGCTCTGGCTCTCTGGATTTGGATGACATTCGGGATAATTTGGTGCAAGTCCCCGATTCCTACACAACAGAAGTCAGCGAATTACTGACCAGTGATGACCCAAGTGCTCAGATTTTGGGATTAGAATTAGCGGCTCGGTTAAAAAACCCCAGTCAGTTTTTGGCGGAAATCCAAACTTTGTTGTTACAGGCTAATGCGGAGGTGCAAGAAGCGGTAGTCCGGTTTTTGGCAACCGGAAATCATCCGGATTTTTATCGCTACTTACAAGTGCAATTGGTATCAGAGAGTGAAGCCGTCCGCGAAACTGTCTTAGAAACCTTGATCGCCATGCACCGATCGCTGTCCACTATCCAACTCTGCTTCTTTCTAGACGATCCCAGCCCTGGTGTCCAGGCACTAGCTTGTGTGGCCGCCTGGCAACATAGCCCAATGGAACCCTTGGTGCAACAGTCTTATGAGCAGGCATGGCAGACGTTTCGGACTGGCTCTGAAATGATTGCTCGTCGGGCGCACCAAACGATGATCCGGGCAATTCGGCGAATTGGCGATCGCCAGTTAATTCCATTGCTGAAAGAAGTGCTAGTGGGGGCGAGTGCTGTAGTCAAGCAAGCGGGATTGGAGACCTTAGCCACCCTGGCAACTCCGGATGACCATGAACTAGAGATCCTGGCTATTAACGAATTAGAGCATGATGATCCCCAGGTGCGGGCAGCGGCGATCAATCTGCTCCGGGTGCTGCAAGCAGAAGATGCTTTAGTCCTACTGGTGACCAGTTTGGAAGACCCAAGTTTAATTGTCCGACAGTCAGTCATTACTGCGATCGCGACTTATGGAGATGTGGCATTATCTTTGGTTCAAGGTTACTTGAGTGATGCTCGGCAAGAAGTGGTGGAAGCGGCGATCGCCGCGATCGGGCAAATTCGGACCCGTCGAGCTGAGGATCTGTTGCTACAGCATTTGCAACCGGACTATCGCCGCCTAGCCCGAACGTTACGCTGGCAGGAGCAGATTCCTAGCACTGCTTCCCATTGGCAACCCTTAGCCATTGCGCTGCAAGATGCCCACGATCGACTGCTCCGACGGGTTTTACTGGTACTATCAGCTTTGGGTCATGCTCAACTGTTGCAGGGTATGCACCAACGGCTGTATTCCACCGATCAACGGCAGCGGTTAAATGCCGTGGAAACGCTGGCTTCTCTGGAACAGCGGCGATTTGTGCAACCAATGCTCCCGCTGTTGGAATCGATCGCCAGAGAGCCGTGGCAAGCTGAGCTATCTAAGGCTGCTCCAACTGAAGGGGGACTAACCCCTAATCAAGCTACGCTGTTGCTGGAAATTTTGGAGTGTGACGATCGCTGGATTCGCATTGGGGCGATTATGACTCTAGCGGCTGAGCATTATCCCATCCCAGTGAAAGCGATTACTGATGACGATTTTTTGGTCAAAACCGTTGCCCAAACGGCAGCTCAGTTTTCTCCATTCCAGACCAATCCGGAGGAATTGCTCTTGAGTCGGTTATTTTTCCTCAAGCAAGTTTCGATCTTGCACAACTTACCGCTCGACGACTTACTACAAATCGATCGCACCTTGAAAGAACAAGATTTTCTGAAAGGTGAAGTGATTTTTAAGGAAGGCAGCTATGGCGAGGACTTTTATCTGATTTACCGCGGCGAAGTTCAGATTCTCAAGCAGGTCAAGCCACGCCGTGCCCCTGGTGGGTCAAATCGCGATTATCGGCTCTTGAGTGCCTCACAACGTCAACTAGCACGGCTGCAACCGGGTGAATTCTTTGGTGATATGGAATTTTTTGATCAACTTCCTCGATCGAGTACCGCTGTTGCGGTAACGGATTGCACGTTGCTGGCATTAAGCAAAAGTGATTTTTATAATCTGATTACCCAACGTCCCGAAGTACCGCTGCAAATGTGTCGCGTATTGAGTCTGCGAGTGCGGGACGCCAACCGCCAGTTGGAAGATTAATTTCTAGAATTTGCTGCAATCAAATGGCGAATACTGGCAACCAGTTGTTTGAGGGACACGGGCTTGGTGATATAGTCGTTTGCCCCTGCGGCTATACATTTCTCGCGATCGCCCGGCATGGCTAACGCTGTCAGAGCAATAATAGGAATTTTTGCTAACTTCGGCTCTGCCCGAATCCGGCGGATGGCTACCAAGCCATCCATTTCCGGCAGTTGAATGTCCATTAAAATCAAATCCAGATCGGTGGCGTGAGTAATCGTGAGCGCCTCTTCCCCATTGGTGGCGAACAGCAAGTGATATCCCTGACCACTAAGGTAACTGGAAATGGTCGCCACATTGGCAGAATTGTCCTCCACTAGCAAGATGCGGTGAGGTGAAGAGAGATTGTCCGAGCCGATTATTTCTGGGAGAGGATTGGCTAATTGGACAGCAGAACATTGTGTAGTCAAAGCATTGGATAGATGGTTTGGTTGAGCATCATGTAGATAAGGTAAACGGACGGTGAAACAACTGCCCTCACCCACCTGGCTGGTGACGGTAATGCTACCATGATGCAGTTCTATCAAGCGGTGGACTAAGGCGAGTCCTAATCCTGTACCGCTGTATTGGCGGTTTAGGCTACTGTCAATTTGAACAAAGGCTTGGAATAATTTATCCAAATGTTCTGGAGCAATACCAATGCCTGTATCGACGATCGAGAAGAGTAAGAATGTTTGATTGAGCTCAACTGCTGTAGTCACGAGTAATTGGGCATGCCCCCCATTTGGCGTAAATTTAACAGCATTGTTGAGTAAGTTAATTAATACTTGGCGCATTCGACGTTCATCGACTGAAATCTTCGGGAGTCCTGAAGGGATATCCGCACTTAGCTGAATTTGTTTCTGAGCGGCCTGTTGTCGCACAAAGGCTAAACTTGACTGGCATAGGTAATCAATGCCTACAGGCGCGAGTTGCAGTTCTAATTTGCCCGACTCAACTTTGGCTAAATCGAGAATGTCATTGATTAATTCCAGCAGATGTTGTCCACTACTTTCGATCGTTTTAATGGCTCGTCTCTGACGCTCGTTGAGGGTTCCAAAAATTTCGTCTTGTACTCCTTCTGCCATACCCAAAATCGCATTGAGCGGAGTCCGTAATTCATGGCTCATATTGGCAAGAAACTCATCTTTTAGTCGAGTTGCTCGTGCCAGTTCAGCATTGGATAAAATTAGTTGCTCGTTAGTTCGATGAATTTGCTCTTCAGCTTGTTTTTGGGCTGTAATATCCCGACAAACACAAATTAATTCACCTCTTTCTGTGAGAGTTAGGGAGAGTCCCTCAATGAACGTTGTACCATTTTTACGGATAGCGATCGCTTCTCCCTGCCAGTGACGCTGTTCCCAAAGGACTGGAAAAACGTCTCGTTGAAATCGGTCTAATTCTTCAGCAGCATATAAGATTTGCCAATGTTGACCAATTAACTCTTCTGAATGTTGGTAGCCAAATAACTCCAGATGGGATTGATTTAGATAGGTGTAAGTATCTCCAGTTAAAATGGCAATGCCATCAATGGCGGCTTCGATCGCGGCAAGGTGTTGTTTTAAGGTTTCTTCAACTGCTTTGCGATCAGTAATGTCCTTAATAAAACAGTAATGACCATGAAATTGACCATCAGAAGTCAATGCCTTGACCATGGTTACTTGTTTGTAAAACATCGAACCATCTTTCCGTAACCCGCGTGCCTCTGTTTCAAACCTGCCTGTTGCCAGCATAGTTTGGTATGCCGTTTCCATTAAGGAAATGTCATCGGGATATACAGTTTTTTGCCAATTGCTGCCTAATAGTTCTTCTGGTTCATACCCGCAAGGAAGTGAATAGGCGCGATTCATGGACAAATATCGCCCCTGTTGATCAAGATAGGAAATCCCTTCCATCGCATTCTGCATGGCTTTATTAAGTGCCTGAACCTCCAACTCCATTTGTTTGCGATCGCTAATATCCGCGAGATATCCCACAATCTCTACAGGATGACCTTGGGGATCACAGATTAGCCGCATTTCATCGCGTACCCAGTGATAATTACCATCTTGATGTAAGAAGCGATATTCATGAATGGCATGTTTTTGTGCCCATAAATCAGGTAAATCAGCTAGTAGCTTAGGGGCATCATCAGGATGCACATGATTAACCCAAAAACAGGAGTCTTTCAGAAAAGTGAGTGGCTCATAGCCTAATAATGCCCGGACATTCTCACTGATAAATGTAGTGCCGTAATCACGAGAAGTTTCACAGGTAAAAATTACGGCTGGGCTGGAAGCGAGTAAAAACTGTAAACGTTCTTTGAGCAGTTGAGCTTTTAGCTCTGCCCACTTTCGAGCCGTAATATCTGTACGAATTGCTAAATATTGCCAGGGCTTACCGTCCTGACCTAAAAAGGGCACGATCGTAGTATCTACCCAATAATAACTCCGATCTTTAGCTCGATTTTGAATCTCACCTCGCCAGGTTTTTCCGCTACTAATTGTTTGCCAAATCTCCGCAAAAAATTCTTTTGGATGATAGCTAGCATTCACTAGCTGATGGGTATTACCGATCAATTCTTCACGGGAATATTTAGAAATTTCACAGAAGCAGTCATTGACATAAGTAATTACGCCTTCAGCATCTGTGATTGCTACAATAGCCGCTTGATCTAGGGCATATTTGAAATCAGATAATTCTTGTAAGGTACTACTTAGCTCGGCTTCTGCTTGCTTGCGATCGCTGACATCTTCAATTAAGTGGATCATTGCCGAGGGGCGAGCAAAACTATCTAAAATTAATGCACTGGTGAAATTGACCCAGACCCGTTCTCCATGTTGAGAAACTAGCTGTTCTTCAAATGATAAAATGGGTAATGTTTGCTCTAGCAATTGCTGAATTTGTTGAATGCGTTGCTGCTGCCGAGAAACAGCAAAAAAGTCTTGAATAAAACATTCTAATAACTCGGGTTTTGGATAACCGATAATTTCAGTCAAGCTAGAATTAACTCGGAGTAGCCGTCCTTCTAAATCTGATAGAGCAATGCCAATTGGACTTTGTTCAAAAATATGGCGGAACCGTTCTTCACTTTGCTGAAGTTCGATCGTGCGTTGAGTGACGCGTGTTTCTAGGTCCTGGTTAAGTTGTTGTAAAGCGGCTTCAATTTGGTGGTGTTCTGCTTCGCTACGCTTGCGATCGGTAATATCTCGCACAATTACTAACACTTCATTCGCACCACAAACCACAATGCGAACTTCTTCTGTTCTTAATTCACCCTCAATCTCAATTTGCTGCTCATACAACTGAAGCTGACTGGTTTGTAAAGCTTGCTGAATATATCCCATTCGTCGTTCAGCGAGATCAAATGGTAATCCTTGCTCAAAGATGCCCTTGCCAATCACATCTCCTGAACCAAATACTTTGAATGTATCAGTAGAAAAAAAGTCTAGATAAATGCCCTCGCCCGACATACGCATAATCAAATCTGGGAGGGCACTGATTAAAGCTCGATGCTTAGCCTCACTATGCTTTAAAGCCTGTTCAGCCTGCTGGCGTTCCACTTCGCTGCGCTTGCGATCGGTAATGTCTCGGATGATCACTAAAACATCATTGTGATTTAGCGGACTGATACGGATCTCTTCATAAAGTACCTGACCCTCAACTTCAATCTGCTGTTCATAGGTCTGGAGCGCTCCCGTCTCCAAGGCTTGCTCAGTATAGTGCAGTCGTTTAGCCGCTAATTCTGCTGACAGGACATCATGCACCGAGGGGTGGTTAAACAGTTCGGGTGGTAGCACTACATTCACCGAGCCGCCACTTAACATACCCTGATACGTTCCCTGCCGATCCATCTGGATTAGGAGGTCAGGGAGCGCTTGAATAATGGCTCGATTGGTGGCTTCACTTTGCTGTAGGGCTGCCTCTGCTCGTTGTCGTTCAGCTAACTCGGTATGGCGTTGCTTGGGCTGTGCCTCGGCTGGGAGAGCAGAAAGCGGATAAATAGGAGCCTCCTCCGCTCGTTCATTGGGATATAGGGCTTGCAGTAAAGTAGTCTGAGTCACGATACCAACGAGTTCTCCCTGATCGCCGGTTACAATAACCTGGCTTAAGCGGTAGCGCTGCATTAAATTCTGGACTGTCCACCCAGGATCGTGCGGATGCACGAATGGGATTGCGCCTTGCATCATGACTTGGGCTGAGGTCTGACTTAAGTCCAATGTCAACACTTGGCTGCGGACAACATCGTGTTCAGTCACGATCCCGATCGGCAGGAGTAAGTTAGCCGAATCCGTGGTAGCTATGGCTGTAGATTGCTCTGCCACAATCACGATCGCGCTAACCGCATGACTCACCATCAATTGAGCGATTTCCAACATAGAGGTCTCTGGAGATCGATGAATTACCTGAGAGGTCATGATCTCTGAAACTTCTAGCATGAGGGCATTTGCAGGCATAAATTACATGGCATGGGTAAACAGCCACCACTCTGCTCTTAATATGCCCATCTCTAGCGAGCAGAATCGCCGGATCTTCTGATCAACTCGTGGGGGCGATCGCAGTTTTGAAACCTTAAAAGTTATGTCTAAAAAATCGGTAGTGTACTGAGCCGTGAGTCAGCCTAATCGGTAAATGTTAGGAGCCGCCCCGGTGAGGCTGTGACATATCGTTACCTCTTCACCGTCAGCCTCATGGTAATCCTGTTCTGGCAATTGTTGCTTTAGCCCATGGTATCGGTATGCTCCATAGAGCCACTATAGCTATTGAATGATCACGATTCAGGGTGAGCTGTCCTGTAAATCTACTGAAATTACTGGCTCAAAACTCTGCGAGTCCTCTGGATGCCAATCCATATTCAACCTGCAGAAGATAAAAGCAATATTTATTTGGTCAGGGTAAATGCAATCATGGCAGCAGCGAACTTGGGCTCTCAATCTATAGCGCATCAGCACCATCTCTATCGTCTCTGGAATGGTCAAGGTTACTCTATGCTCCAGGATGCTTACTATGAGGATGCTTTAACTTGCTTTAATCGCGCGATCGCAATTGATCCTGATCAGGCAGAAAGCTGGCATGGGCGGGGAGAAGCATTAGCCAATCTAGGCTTTTATCGGGAGGCCTTTAGCTGTTTTAATACGGTGCTAGAGCTTGAGCCGAACTATAGTCAAGCCTGGGCACTGCGAGCCAGAATGTTGTTCTATTGCAATCATGCTGCTGCCGCCCTAGAAAGCTGTAATCAAGCTCTGACTCTCCAGCCTGGTGATGCGGAAACTTGGATGATCCGAGGAGCCACGCTGCAACGGTTAGGTCACGCTGAGGAGGCGGATGCCAGCTATGAGAAAGCGTTACGTCTGCAACGCCAACCTAAGCTGACCCGCGCTATGAATCAGCCAATGCGGGGGATTCGCCAACTGATGCGTTGGGTTTCTGGTCAATCTCGCTCTCCAGCGATCGGTCAACAGCCAAGATGGAGATTGCCGCGTGATCGATCTCAGCAGGACCAGCCGTCCAATAGCTGGGAAACTACGATGACCTATTCTGCGGCATTAATCATATTATTGATGTTATTGCAGTTAATCCCGATCTTGCAACCTGAAAGTAATCTATTTGGGCTGATCCAAGTTCATGGGAATGCTACTTTATGGATTCAAAACAAAGCGGCTTGCCAGGCAAGCGGCAGGCATTGGCAACAAGGGATCTGCTGGGAATAACTTCTAGAGCCACGCCTGTAGGCAGGAGGCATGCCCAGCTTGGGCATCAAACAGGCTGCAATGAGATAAGTTGGGTATGGTATCGTGGCATCGGTCAAACCATTAAGCTGGTCTGAGTCAGCGTCTTTATCTCCCCTATCTCCTCCCACTTTCCCTTCTCCTTCCTATGGCAAAATCTACTCGTTTCCTTTCTCCCTGGTTGGATGTGTTGGCGATCGCGGCTTGGGGCGTCTTATTTCTGCAATATTGGCTGACGGGGAGATTGTATCTGTTGATCCATCCCAACTACATGGGGCTAACAGTAGTAGCCGGAGTTGGCTTGTTGGTGATTAGTGGTGTTCGGGCGATCACTTTATGGCGGCGATCACGGCGCTATCCGCCCAATATGCCTGCTGCCCAACATCTCACCTTGTTTCCGCCCGGTTGGAGTAGTGCCATTCTGTTAGCGACTGCCATTTTTGGTTTAGTGATCACACCGCGGGCATTTGCTAGCCAAACGGCAATTCAGCGTGGGGTCACAGACACAATGACGATGACGCGAGTAAAACCGCAAGCATTTCGAGCCTCTAATAAATCAGAAGACAAGTCGATTATTGATTGGGTCAGAACGTTAAGCTTGTACCCCGAACCAGATGCCTATATGGGGCAAAAAGCTAAAGTGCAGGGATTTGTGATTCATTCGCCCGACTTTCCAGAGCAATATTTATTGATTTCACGGTTTGTCATTACTTGTTGTGCGGCGGATGTGTATCCTGTGAGCCTGCCTGTGAAATTAACTCAAAATCGCAATGCCTATAAACCGGATACTTGGTTAGAAGTAGAAGGGCAAATGGTGACTGAAACGTTGGCGGGGAAACGGCAAATAGCGATCGCAGCAACGAGTCTGAAACCGATTCCAGAACCAAAGAATCCCTATGACTATTAACTAAGCTGGAACCCGATCGGTGACACTCAACGAATATTTACGCCATCTCAGTAATTTTTCTTGCTGGTATTTGAGCAGTCCCAGAGTAAATTAGTATAGCTGTGAAGTAGGATGCAACTAACCTGGCTCTAGTTGAGTTAAGGAGATGCCGCTGAGATTATTATCCCGTTGGAGTTTTCGATTGCCTAGGCAAGTCTCACTACGAACCATCTTAGTGGTTCCCTTTGTAGTGTTGATTTTCCTGGTTGTGGGGTTGACTGGTTATCTGGCCTTCTTAAATGGGCAAAGAACCGTGAATGCTCTGGCAATTCAGTTGCAGGAAGAGGTCAGTGCCCGGATTGGGCAACATTTAACCAGTTATCTTTCTAGCCCGATCGAAATCAATCAGTTAAATGCGGCAGCGGCGGAACTGGAACTCCTGAATTTAGCGGATTTTGATCGGGCTGGCAGGTTTTTTGGGCAGCAGATGCACGTCTTTCCAGTCAGCTACATTTCGTACTGTAGTGTTGATGGCAAGTTTATTGGCATTGAGCGGACTGATACTGGGCAGTTGCAGTGGGTGGAAATTACTGATCCGACCACACGTCAAGTTTCTTCCTATGAAACCGATCGTCAGGGTAATCGAGGGGCATTTGTAGAGTCACGGGATTGGAATCCGCAGACCGAAGTCTGGTATACCGAGCCGATTAAACAAGGTAAGCCTCTGTGGAGCGAAATTTACCTATGGGAGGATAAGCCACAGATCATGTCGATCTCGGCTAATTACCCAGTGTATGGTCGCGATCGTGTGATTAAAGGAGTGCTCAGTGTTGATTTAATCCTGTCCCAGATTTCTCAGTATCTCAGCAGTAGTAAAGTCAGCCAAACTGGCATGGCGTTTGTGCTAGAACGCAATGGGCTATTGGTTGCCACCTCTACCAAACAATCACCGATCCAAATCAAAGACGATACAGCGCACCGAGTTGCCGCGATCGAGAGTGCTGATCCAGTCGTGCAGCTCACGACGCAGCAGTTAATCCAGACGTTTGGCTCCCTGAATCAGATTCAAGCCAGCCAAGCCTTACAAGTGGTAACTCAGCAGTCTCGATTTTATGTTCAAGTTAAACCGTTTACGGACAAATTGGGACTCAACTGGCTGATTGTCGTGGTGATCCCTGAGAGCGATCTAATGCGCCAGGTTTATACCAATAATCGGCTGACGATTGTGCTGTGTTTACTGGCGTTAGGAGTGGCGATCGTCGTAGGACTGATGACATCGCAGTGGATTATTCGACCAATTTTGCAATTAAGCCAAGCGACCACCGCACTATCTCAAGGCAAATGGAATCAACCAGTGCCGAGCAGCCGGTTGCGGGAAGTTAGTCAATTGGCACAGGCATTCCGAGAGATGGTTGGACAGCTGCATCTATCCTTTGCCGAACTGGAGGATGCTAAGGCAACGCTGGAAGCTCGGGTAGAAGAACGGATGACGGAAGTGCGGCAGACGAACCGCCAATTGTTGGAAGAAGTGCGGGAACGCAAACGATCGGAGTCAGCGCTACGTCAGGCAGAAGAAAAATACCGCAGCATTGTGGAGAATGCCGTAGAAGGAATCTTCCAGTCCTCCCCGGAAGGACGCTATCTTAGTGCCAATCCAGCGTTAGCTCGCTTATACAAATATGATTCTCCAGAGGAGCTGATTGCCAATGTTACCGATCTGGCTCAGCAAATCTATGTACAGCCAACCCGTCGAGCTGAGTTGACGGCTTACTTGCAGCGGTTTGATGAAGTTTCAGATTTCGAGTCGCAAGTGTATTGCAAAGATGGCACGACGATCTGGGTAGCAGAAAATGTCCGAGCGGTGAAAGACAAGCAAGGCAACATTTTGTACTACGAAGGCTCCGCCCGAGATATTACTGATCGCAAACTGGCAGAGGAAGAACTGCGACGACAGCGGCATCGTTCCGAACAATTATTACTCAACATTTTGCCCCAGCCGATCGCCGAACGGTTGAAGAAAGGGCAGCAGAAAATTGCCGATAGTTTTTCGGAAACCTCAGTTTTGTTCGCAGATATTACCAACTTTACCGATCTATCTAGCCATATCTCTCCCACGGAATTAGTTGAGCTACTCAACCAAATCTTTTCCGTCTTTGATCATTTAGTAGAAGAGTATGGGCTAGAAAAAATTAAAACGATCGGGGATGCTTACATGGTGGTGAGTGGCTTACCTCATCCCCGGAAGGATCACGTCGAAGCGATCGCCGATATGGCGTTGGAAATGCAGCATGCGATCGCTGAAATTCGCACTTATGATAATGAACCTATCCTGCTACGGATTGGCATTAACACTGGGTCAGTAGTCGCTGGCGTGATTGGCATTCGGCGCTTCATTTATGATCTGTGGGGCGATACGGTGAATGTCGCGAGCCGGATGGAATCCCATGGGGAAGCTGGGCGAATTCAAGTGACCCATGCGGTGTATGAACGTCTCAAGGACAATTACGAGTTTGATGCTCGGGGGGCAATTTCCGTGAAGGGTAAAGGTGACATGCTGACCTACTGGCTCGTTGGCAGAAAGCCCCATTGGCCGGGTACTAGTCAGCCATCCAATGCTCGGAAACGTAGGCGCTATGTCCCCAGTGATCCTGTGGCTTAACGGCTTAAAAGCCTAATGAAGTGCCCAGAATCCGGCTACGCCAATACGCGATCGTGAGCATACCTGCGATAGCGCCTAAGCCTTGGAGGGTCAGAGTGTGATTTCCCTGCCCAGCCTGAAAACCGACAAACATCCAGGTAAATAGGGCTGTAATTTCCAAACAGCCTAGTAGTACGTCACCCCAAGCATTTTGACGCTGGCGGGCAATTAATCCGGTGAGAGAAATCGGTCGTCCATTCCATAACCGTAAGGTAGCCGCAGATAAGGTAGCTCCCAAACACACCAAAAGAGCAGGCAACCAGGATTCGCCCCGCAAGATTAGAATCAGAAAAATTGGAGATAATAATAACCAAACTGGGATTAAAGCCGCTAATAATTTTAATTGCCGTAGCTGGGTTCCCTGTGTGGGTGAGGATTTTAACAAATCGGGAGCTTCTTCCCCAGACACACAAATGAGGGTAAGGGCAGAGGTCAGATTACCGCCAATTAGTGGAATTGCACTGGTGACTAGTGTACTGAGATTGGCGATCGCTTGACTATTCCCGCGTAGCACAATAATCAAAAACGGAATCAGAAAGAGAATGGAGAGAAATGTCTGAGAAATGAGATAGGGATTCCGTCCAATAATGCGCCACTCTTTCAACAGCACGACCCGATTTAAGCCACTCTTAAACCGAGTGTCTTGGATGGGGCGCGATCGGGATTGTTTAACGGTGACGGATTGCTGAGTGCCGCTAATAAAAGAGTGATGGAGAGCAGTGACGCTCAACCACGCTAATCCTGCACTAATGCCGAGAGTTAGGAAAACAGCAGTTGGTTCCAGAAAAATTGCCTTCACTGGAAACCATAACCAACTCTTAGAACCTAGCCAACTAGAGTGACTAAACCAGGTTTGTACTCCTACGATCGCCGTGCTTGAATTAACTGGGGTACCCTGAAGCAAATTGGGCAACTGAAACCCCACAAATACAAAGGCAGCCAACATCGCTGTAAGAATCTGGGCAACCGTGCGGGCCCGGCGAGCACCTAATAATCTTACTAGCCAAAGTGTGAGTAGCATCGCTAGACTGGCTACGGTCAAACTCAGACCTACCAGAGCAGGGTAGACTCCTAACAGCTCATAAGCGCCGATCAAAACGAAGAGCAAACTCATCGGCGCTACAAACAAACTAATCCCCAGAAATACTTTGAGGGCAACTCCCAGCAGCCGACTAGCAAAAATCACTTGACTGGAGATGGGTGAGGATACCAGCAGATCCAGGTCACCGCGATCGAATAAAGACGTGATACTGTTTTCCATTGCCACGGTGAACCCATAGAAAAAGGCAAACAGCCACATGACCACTGCCCCCCAAAATAGAAATTCTGGGACAGGATGGAGGGAAAACCGTTGCCCAAGCCGTGAGAACAGTAACCAGGAAATCACCAATGAGAACAGCAACAACATCTCAATGACGATCGCAAATCCTAGGAGCACCCACTTGCCACGCAACTCCCGCCACCAGAGACGAAGTTCGTGCATCAGTAACCAGGGAAGTGTGCCGACTTGCATGGGAGGTGGGTAAGGAAGATGGGGGAGATGAGGGAGATGGGAGAGGTAAGGAGAGGAAGCGGGACGGCTTGCGGCTTATTGGTCATTAGCCGCTGGTTCTTGGGTGAGTTCCAGAAAGATGCTCTCTAGAGTGCCAGCGGTTTCACCACTGGTGGCTCGCAGTTCATCAAGAGTCCCTTCGGCAATCAAGCGTCCGTGATTAATGATGCCAATTCGTTCTGCCATACGTTCGGCGACTTCCATAATATGGGTCGTAAGAATGACGGTGTTGCCCTGCCGCACAAAATTGACCAACATATCTTTGACTAGACGAGCAGCAGCGGCGTCTAAACCAGATAAAGGTTCATCCAGAATAATCACCTCGGGATTGTGAACGAAGGCACCTGCCAGTGCCAGCTTTTGCTTCATACCACGGGAGAAAGTGTCACAAAAATCATCGCGCACATCCCATAAGCCCAACTGTTTTAGCAGGTCTTTGGCTAGAGGTTCGGCTTTCGCCGCCGGAATGTTCCACAATCCAGCCACGAATTCTAAGTATTCTAGCGATCGCAGTTTGCCATACAGCATCGGCTCATCGGGCAAATACGCCAGGACTTTTTTTGCCGCATGAGGATGCCGAGTAATGCTATGACCTAAAATCGCCGCATCACCACTATCGGGTTGTAGCAGACCCGCCACCATGCGTAAGGTCGTGGTTTTGCCAGCTCCATTCGGACCTAACAGGGCGTAGAAGGAACCGTGAGCAATCTGAAGCTTGAGATCATTAACAGCTGGATGGGCGCCAAACCGTTTATTCAGGGAGATCAATTCCAACGCGATCGTCATATCGACAGGAGAGTAGCCATCATTAAGTTTGTACCTGAGGTCCCATCCAAACGCTACTCATAATCTGCCCAAATGTCACTGGTCGATCGCCAGGAGCGGGAACTGTACAGCCATCCACATCCACTGTCCAGAGATGCCAATGTTCATCGCCCATGTTGCCAACCTGGAATAGAGCGCGATCGAGGTTGTTAGCGCTCCAACCTAACAACACGGCATTAGTGTACTGAAGATGTAAGGGGGAAACGGTGCGAACCCGATTGTTCTCCTGATCGACGATGACTGCATAATCCGATGCAATACTAGAACAAAATAGAGATTCAAACTCGCGAGCCAATAAGCAGTGACCTGTCTGTGACCAGGACACGGGGATCACGATCGAAATGCGTCCATCTAATTCAGCATTGCTATCGAGAAAGGGATTATCCGCCAGAGGGGATGAGGGCGTGATTGCCTGTAAATCTCCCGTCTGCAAATTTTCCAAAAACAAAACGCTGGTCACATGGCTACGGAAGAACTCCGGCTGTACCTGCATTTGAATGCGGCTGTAGGCGGCGTATTGCCGATCAGGCGATAACAGCGATTGACTACGGTAATAATACAGCCCAGTGGGATGCCCTAATGCTTTAGCGGTGGCGGTGGCCATGACCCATCCCCAGGGCACGGGATGCGGACTATTCAGGGGATCAACCTGCACCGACTGATTAGACATAACCAGAATCCAAATAAACGAATAATGATTTGCATAGACAAATGTGTCTCTCAGCTGCTAATTGCCAGCTAGAGAGTAAGAAGTGATAGCGGTCGCTGGGTTGTCTGGAATGACAACTGCCGCTGCTGGATCAATTCAGCTCACACCAAAATCGCGATCGCAGACTGTGTCAAATCAAAACTGACTTGGGCAACGATAGTGAACAGCCGTGTCTAGATTTCACTATCTAATGACGATCGAGATTGTCAGATGGTTGACATGTCATTCTGACCCAGAACTAACCCCCTGACTAAGAAATTAAGCTACTGACAAAAGTTGCTTATTTTAGTGGCAAAACCAACCTACGAACCAACTTTTTTGAGCAGCTGCCTAATTTTGGGTGAAGACCCAATCGAATTAATCGTTTTAGGCAGGAAAATCATCAATCAGAGAAACCAATTAGCTTACCTTTATGTATAGCAAGCACAGTCTCAGAAGACCTGAGATGTAACGAAGATTCCAAGAGATTTAACTTTTGCAATGATTGTGCCGGAACCGGGAGGATGGGGAAGATAGAGGAGATGGGGAAGGTAGAGGAGATGAGGAAGATGGCGCAGAGAAAATGGTTTATTCTTTAATCCTTGCGGTTACCCTAATCTCTAAATTTTATGCGGCTTGTTTTCTTTGGCACTCCTGAATTTGCCGTTCCCAGCCTAGAACGGTTGCTGGCACAGCCGGAATTTACCGTCTTAGCTGTAGTCACACAACCTGATAAGCGACGCGGCAGAGGCAATCAGTTAATGCCGTCTCCGGTGAAGCAGGTGGCAGTGCAGCATCACTTACCCGTCTGGCAGCCCAAGAGTGTTAAGAAAGATGCCGAGGCATTAGCGCAATTGCAAGCGACTCAGGCAGATGCCTTTGTGGTGGTTGCCTACGGACAAATCCTATCGCAACAGATTTTAGACATGCCGCGATTAGGCTGTATCAACGCGCATGGCTCGATCTTGCCGCGCTACCGGGGAGCCGCGCCGATTCAATGGAGTATTTACCACGACGATCGCGAAACGGGCATTACCACGATGCTGATGGATGCGGGGATGGATACAGGGGCGATGTTATTAGAAGCTAGAACCCCGATCGCCCTGCTCGAAACGGCTCAAGATGTCGCCATTCGGTTAGCCCAGTTATCGGCGGATTTGCTAGTAGAAACGTTATTGAAACTCGATCGAAAAACAGTACAACCTATTCCACAGGATCACGATCAGGCTACCTACGCTCCCCTGATCCAAAAAGCGGATTATGGATTGGATTGGTCACGTCCTGCGATCGCCCTGCATAACCAAATTCGTGGCTTTTTTCCCAACTGCTTTGCCAGTTTCCGGGGAGAAAATCTGAAAATTACAGCCACGGCTCCTCTCGGTGAGCCATTCTGGTCAGAATTACCCCCCGAACTGCAAACCCTAAACAGCCCTAATACCACTTGGAACCAAGCAGCGGCTCAACCAGGGGAAGTCGTCGCGATCGCGAAAGGTCTAGGTCCAGTAATCCAAACTGGGGATGGCTGGTTGTTATTGCGAGAAGTGCAACTCCCAGGCAAGCGTCCGCAATCCGGCTCAGATTTTGCCAACGGTAGCCGTGTGACGAGCGGCGAACAATTAGGGAATGGCATTGTGGAAGTTTAACCAGTCTCTTCCCTACCTCCCTCACCGCCCGTTAATCCCCTCGATCGCCTCATAATAGCGACAATTCCCACAGGGACCATCGGGGTTAACTGCACAACGAATGAGTTCCGATCGAGCGTTAAACCGGCAATTAGCATCACCCACGATCCATCGTCCCTGAAGCTGACTCCGTTCAACGGGACGTTGAGCAGATTGGACATACAACGCAATTTTGTGGAGACAGTAGCGTCCAGCCTTCAGTTGGTAACGATGTCGCCGTTCTAAGACAGCATAGGTTTGTCCTTGTAAATCCAGGTAAGACCCTGGTTGGGGAGTCCAATCGAGTTGAACCTTGCCCAATGACTGATGTGGGTGAGTCAGAATCACCTCTGTTGGCAGGGATGATGGCTCCATGATCTAAATGTAATCCGGCTTACACATGGTTTGATGGTATCGCACTCGTGCAGCGCTTCTGAGGCGTGATTGTCTCTGTTCTCATCTTTTCCTCTGGCTTCAAAAGAGGTTTTCAGAATTTATGCGGCGCTCAAACGAGCTAACGCTGTGGATTTAGGACAGCCACCGGTCAAATTCTCGCTGATGAAATCATAGACAAGTAAAGTTTTGTATATTAACTTCTAATATAGACTGTGTTGCTGATCTGCTCGATCGAGCTAACTGAAAACCTCTCTGGCTGACGTTAGCTCTAAGAAATTTTGATAGATTACCACGCTATTAAAGTCAGTTTGATAGTCAACAGTGTGCAACAATTGCAAAAGTTTGCCTGGTACACACTCAAGCTAATAGGACTTAGACCTGCTAGCTGATCGAGGGCAGCAGGTTTTTTGTGTGCCTCAAATGCCAGATTTACTGTGGGAGAAACACATCGTTCATGACAGTATCCATTTCTCTGTCCAATCCAAAGCCAGTGTCAGCGCCGCCGACCCCAGAAGTGAAGTTGCGCTTAAAAGACATTGTCAAGAGCCTGCCCAAGGAATGTTTTCAGAAAGATATGCGGAAAGCCTGGGCTGATGTAGCGATAAATATTTTGATGATCGGGTTGGGCTATGTCAGCCTGACGATCGCGCCCTGGTTTTTGTTACCTGTTGCCTGGATCTTTACGGGAACTGCCCTAACTGGTTCGTTTGTGATTGGGCATGACTGTGGACACCGGTCTTTTGCCAAGCGTCGTTGGGTGAATGATTTAGTCGGGCACCTGATTCTGCTGCCGTTGATTTACCCCTTCCATAGTTGGCGGATTCTCCACAACAAGCACCACAACTACACCAACAAAATGGATGTGGATAATGCCTGGCAACCTGCCCGCCCCGAAAAGTATGGTGCAGCACCTCGATTCTTGCAGCTAGGCTACCAAACCCTGCGGGGTAAGTTCTGGTGGATTGCCTCGATCGTGCATTGGGTGGGTCTGCATTTTAACCTGAATAATTTTGAACCTAAAGATCGCCGGAAAGTGGCGTTCTCGAATGGCTTGGTGATTGCTGCCGCCGCGATCGGCATCCCCGTCATGATTGCGACCCTAGGCGTATGGGGCTTGGTCAAATTCTGGCTCATGCCCTGGTTGGTCTACCATTTCTGGATGAGCACCTTCACACTGGTTCACCACACCGCTCCCGATATCATCTTCCAGGAACCCGACGTTTGGGATGCAGCATCTGCCCAATTAGCGGGTACGGTTCACTGTGACTATCCGGCTTGGGTGGAATTCCTCTGTTTCCACATCAACGTGCACATTCCCCACCACCTTTCTACCGCCATTCCCTCCTACAATCTGCGGATGGCACACCGCAGCCTGAAAAAGAATTGGGGTAGCTATTTACATGAAAGTCGGTTTTCTTGGGCACTGATGAACGAGATTACAAGCAAGTGTCACTTGTATGAGCCTGAAACTGGCTATCAAACCTTTAAGCAGTTTCATCAAGCTCAGCGATAAATCAAACCTGAGATAGCTGTTTAAGGGAGCGATCGCTAAGCAGAACTTCTGCCGCGATCGCTCCTTTTTTGGCTAGCTGATCACAAAGTTCACCAGTTTTCCGGGAACAACGATCACTTTCTTGGTTTCTTTGCCTTCCAGGTAGCGGCGACCCACCTCCGACTCACGGGCATATTGCTCCAGTTCTTCCTTACTGGCCGTTGCCGGAACCTGAATCGTGCCTCTGGTTTTGCCTAGAATCTGAATCACTAGAGTGATCTCATCCGCGACCAACGCCGTGGGATCGGCTGCAAGCCAGGATTGTTCATGGATGGAATCGGTATGACCCAACTGATGCCACAGTTCCTCGGCAATATGCGGCGCGAAAGGAGCCAGCAGAATTAACAAGGTATCAATGCCTTCCCGATAAATCGGTGACTCCTTACAGGGCGCATCCGTCAAGGCGTTACTGAGTTTCATCAACTCCGATACCGCCGTATTGAACTGATATTCTCCCTCCAAATCCTCTGTGATCTCCTTAATCGCGGTATGGATGGCTCGCCGGAGTTCCTTTTCTGGCTTAGATAATTGATCAACCTGAGCTTTAGTCTTGGATGTTGCCTGACTCTCAAACTCGGTCACTAACCGCCAAACCCGATTCAAAAAGCGGAACTGTCCTTCAACATCGGCTTCATCCCACTCCAGATCTTTTTCCGGTGGCGCTTTGAATAGGATAAACATCCGGGCTGTATCACAGCCATACTTCTCAATCACCGCTTCCGGAGCCACCCCGTTATAGCGAGACTTCGACATGGTGGTATAAGCGACCTGTAACGGTTCTCCCGTTTGGGGATCTTTGGGATCAGTTGGATCGACCTGGAAGGAGGGAATCCACTTGTCTTTCCCGGTTTTGTTGGGATTGAAATAGGTTAAGCCCTGCACCATGCCTTGAGTCAGCAAGCGTTGGAAGGGTTCGTCGAAGTTGAGCAAACCGCGATCGCGCAACACTTTGGTAAAGAAGCGGGAATACAACAGGTGCAGGATAGCGTGTTCAATGCCACCCACATATTGATCGACGGGCATCCAAGTATTGGTTTTCTTTGAATCAAACACCTGCTGGTCGTTGTTGGCATCGGTGAAGCGCAAGAAGTACCAGGAGGAATCGATGAAGGTATCCATCGTATCGGTTTCGCGCCGCGCCGGAGTGCCACAGGTAGGACAGGGGACATTCAGCCAGGCTTCCAACTGGGTCAACGGTGACGCGCCTCGCCCGGTCAGTTCAATATCCTCGGGCAATGCCACCGGCAAATCGCTATCGGGTACGGGCACCGCGCCACACTTGGGACAGTGAATAATTGGAATTGGTGCGCCCCAATAGCGCTGACGAGAAATTAGCCAATCCCGCAGGCGATATTGCACCCGGGCTTTGCCAAATCCCTGAGCTTCGGCATAGTCAATCACCGCCGTTTTGCCTGCCACCGACTCCATGCTATTAAAGTCACCGGAATTGACCATGATGCCCGGATCGACATAGGCAGCGGTTAACTCGGCAGTTGCATCACCCCCTGTGGGCATGATCACTGTTTTAATCGGTAAGTTCTGCTCTTTAGCAAACTTGAAATCCCGCACGTCATGAGCCGGAACCCCCATTACTGCGCCAGTGCCATACTCAAACAGCACATAGTCGGCAATCCAAATTGGAATTTCGGCTCCGGTAAAGGGATTAATTGCCGTTCCCCCGGTGGGAATCCCCCGCTTAGGTTTGTCTTCCGCCGTCCGTTCTAACTCACTTTGATCAGCAATCTCTTTGACAAAGGCTTCTATCGCTGATTTATGTGCCGCTGTCGTGACTTTAGCGGTCAACGGATGTTCTGGAGCCAGCACTACATAGGTGACCCCGTAGACTGTATCGGGACGAGTGGTGAACACGCCAATCTTTTCGTCCATGCCAACGATCGGAAATTCCAGGTATGCCCCGATCGACTTACCAATCCAGTTCGCCTGCATCACTTTGACCCGATCGGGCCAGCCATCCAACTTATCCAGGTCGGCTAACAATTGCTCGGCATAGTCAGTGATCTTAAAGAACCATTGTTTTAAAAGCTTGCGTTCGACTTTGGCTCCCGATCGCCAGGAGCGCCCTTCATTATCGACCTGTTCATTCGCCAACACCGTTTGGTCGATCGGATCCCAGTTAACCGCTGCTTCCTTCTGGTAGGCTAATCCGGCTTTGAAAAATTCCAGGAAGATCCACTGCGTCCAGTGGTAGTAGTCAGGCGAACAGGTCGCGAGTTCCCGGCTCCAGTCGTAGGACAACCCTAACCGCTTCAGTTCCGATCGCATCTGGGCGATATTCTGATACGTCCATTTCGCCGGATGGGTACCCCGGTCGATCGCGGCATTTTCGGCAGGTAAGCCAAAGGCATCCCAACCCATCGGATGTAGCACTCGATAGCCTTGCATCCGCCGAACCCGCGCCAGCACATCGGTAATCGTGTAGTTACGCACGTGTCCCATGTGTAGATTGCCGGACGGATAGGGAAACATCGACAGCGCATAGAATTTGGGCTTGTCACTGTCATCGGCGGCTCCATACAGATCCTGTTCTTCCCAGGTCTGCTGCCACTTTTCCTCAATCGCTCCAGGGGTATAACGGGACTCCACGCAAGAAACTCCTGACTTATCTCAGTAATGGGTTCGTCTCACCATTCTAAGCTGCCAAGTCGATCGCTTCCTGCGTTTCGGTCAGTCATCCTGGACAATCCATGATTCCCCCAACCGTTAATATTCTAAAAACATCGTATTGAAGCTACTGGAGGATTCGGCGGCAGGAGCTTTGGCAGCAGCTTTGATGCTCGGTTGGGTTGGGGTCAATTCCGCATCCCGGCGCTGATGCGCTGTGACTTCTAGATCAGCAATTTGCCCTTCCAGTGTTTCTAACCGCTGCTGAATCAGATCGCGTCGCTGTTCTAGAGTGACCAATTCCTGCTGTAGCCGTGTTTTCTCAGTGACTAACTTATAAATGTCCAAATAGGCAGCGGCTTCAGTCTTCTGGCGCGGCATCGTGGTGATTTTCGGGCGAATCTGAGATTGGGGGAGATGGGGGCGCATGGCATTCATCCTTTAGCCGAGTGGAATTTTTCTTTAGTGTGCCCGGTTTGGCTGGAAGATCACGCGAGTGGGGAAATGGGGGAGGTCAGGGAGATAGGGAGATGGGGAGGTCAGGGAGATGGGGAGGCTGTAGACCATTTGGGGTAGGCAGTGTAGGGTGTAGGGGAGTTTTGGAGAGTAGGTGTGAACCGGAATTTAGCTCGACTGTTGCCTGTGTTGTCTTCAGTGTTTGCGATCGCGGCAGCGTTGTTGGTGGGAGCGGGATTGATTGCGATCGCGGGGGTGAATCCACTTCAGGCTTACTCAGTGCTGTTTCGAGAAGCGTTAGCCAACTACTATGGGTTCGGCAACACGCTGACGAAGATGGCGCCGTTGTTGCTGGCTAGCTTGGGAATTTTAGTGGCGTTAAAGGCGGGGCAATTCAACATTGGTGGGGAAGGACAGATTTACTTAGGTGGCTTGGGGGCGGCGATCGTTGGACTATCGTTTCAGGGATTGCCGGCGATCGTGCATATCCCGTTAGCGTTAGCCGGGGGCTTTTTAGGTGGGGCAATTTGGGGCTTGATTCCGGGCTACCTGAAGGCTGTGCGAGGTGTGAATGAAGTGATTACCACGCTGCTGCTGAACTACGTTGCCCAGTATTTAGTCAGTTATATGGTTAGCTATCCGTTGCTAGAACCGGGTGCGCCCAGTCCTTTTAGTCCGCCGATCGCGGCGACGGCTCAGTTACCGATTCTGCTACCCCAAACTCAGACCCATGCTGGAATTCTGTTGGGACTGGGATTAGCAGGTGTCCTGTGGTTCGTGTTAACGCTCACGCCTTGGGGCTATCAGATTGAAGCAGTCGGACAAAATCCGATCGCGGCTCGGTATGCTGGGATGTCAGTTCCGAAAACGATTATGGCGGCAATGGCTGTATCCGGTGGGTTAGCGGGTCTAGCGGGGGCAGGTGAAGTGATGGGACTACGCTATCGCCTGTTTGAAAATTTTTCACCCGGATATGGCTTTGATGCGATCGCGATCGCGTTTCTCAGTCGGGGCAATATCGCTGGAGTGGTGCTGATTTCGCTATTTTTTGGGACACTTCGCAGTGGCGCAAACGTGATGCAACGCAGTGCCGGGGTTCCATTCACTGTCGTCTATGCCATTCAGGGCTTGACCGTGTTATTTATTGCGATCGCGCTAGTGCTGGAGCGACAGCTAGCCACACGTCAGCAAACTGTAGCGACTCATCCCACCTCATCTACAGCGTCTTAAGCGATTGCCATCACCTACATCGCTAAAAGTGTCTGTCATAGCGTGTTCCCCAGAGCCAGCTAGCAGCGATCGCGTATTTGCCTGCCTTACGTTGGATGGCGAAATCGTTGGTAGAACCGGACTAACCAGCCGATCGTGTAGAGCAAATAGGCACCGAGTAGGGTCCAGATTGGCACTACAGGTAATCTGGCGGGTGGATTGAGGTTGGCGCTGATGGCGAGTTGAAATACACAAACCATTAACAACAAATTGGCAACGCTAAACCAGCCCAATTGCTGCCGAATAAAGGCGAAGGTAGTAGCGCGACGCTCGGGGGCGAGCCAGTAGTCTTTGTGAGGCAAGTTGATTTGGCTATTGGGTCGGCACTCAATGGAGTTGGGTACGCCCCAAACGAGCCAGGCAACTAGGGCAACGACCCCAGCATAGATCAGAAAAAAGAACCATTTTGGTGCCCAGCCATTGGGTTGCCCGATCGCATCAAAGTGAGATGCCATTTGGGTAGGAAGTTGGGGATAAAAGTAAAGCGCTTGTAGGGTTACGACCACAACTAACGCCACGATCGCCGAAACTGGATTCATGGTTAGGGTGTTGTGCTGGGGTTTGCTTGAATAAAGTCGATTAAGCCCTGATACTTCGGTGCTTGCTGCAAATCTTGATCTTGATACTCTAAGGCTCCCCAAGACCCCCATTTACTGAAATTACCAACGTAGTAGTACTGGTTATACAATCCACCGCCAACTTGTCGCCAGAGCTTAAGATACTCCTGGTACACTTCGCGCATACGAGGATGGCGATTGACGGCTGTAAATAAGGCGGTGACTTGTGGTTCTTTGGTATCCATCTGGCTACTATGCAAGCTCATGCCGCCTTCATAGGCGACGAGCTTCAAGCCGAATTGTTTGGCTAAGGCGGCATTCTTGATTAAAAGTTCGCGATCCTCAGTGCGGATGTCCTCCAGAATATTGTCGATGATCTGATCAGGAGTCATTTTGAGAGTGCGATCGGCATTTTCTTTCTCCACCAGACCCTTGCCATCAAAGTAAGCTGCGATCGCATAGACATCCGCATGTTTGTAAGCCTCCTTCCAGGTTAATGCCTTGTCGCCTAGCCAGGGATTCACCGCTTGCGACGCTAACACCCGCACTAACCGCTGTCTGCCACCAAATACTTCTTCCCAAATTTTGAACACTTCTACCGATCGTTGGGCATAGTAGCGAATCATAGACATTCCGCCATCGCCAGGCGCTAAACCCAGCGCTAAGCCCCGCTGTTCTAAATCCTTGGTTTGCTGGAAAGCATAGTTCCATACTTCATTGGAATATTCGATATACACCGTCAGAGTGGGATCAAGCCGCTCTCGTACCATCGTGGCAAATCGTCGGACATAATCATCCGATGCCTGATGGGGTAGGGTGAACCAGGGATCAGCATGGACAGCGTTGGCTAAATCAATCATGTGTTCCAGAGCTACTCCATACTCGCCCATTTGCGTTGCATGCTGAGGCGTAATGCGATCGGACCATTCTTTGACTGGCGAACCATTGGTTTTCATCCAATCCATAAACCGGATCACCTTAAACCGAGATAAGCGCTCTAGAAATAATGGGTGAAAAGGTTGCTTTTGATAGGTCGTTTCAAATCCTGGCATGATCACCCGGATATTGCGAATGGGGTTGGCAGGATTGGTTTCCAACACTTGCAGCACAATGCCAGTATCTTGAGGTTTGACATCAACCACTAAGCGCCCTGGTGATTCACTAATAACTTTGCCGCTGCCGAAGTTAAACCCAATTTTGCCCTGCCCATCGTAGAACACGGTATATTTACCGGCTGGATACCGCGAGCCGTTATCAAACATAAAGGTTTCGGCATACTGTCCTGGTTCCAGAGCTGCAATCCAGCCTTCGGGAGTCAGCTTCAATGTCCCGCCCTGCCCCCAAGAGGCTCCCTGTTTCTGAGAAACCCACGGTCGCGATATCTTAAACGCATCCACAAATGCCCATTGGGTTGTCCAATCGACCAGTTCACTCATGTTCATGCCCAATGGCGATCGAGCATTCAGACGATTGGCATCTCCCTGGGCAACTTGGAGGGGTTGGGGCTGAGGCGGTTCAGCTTCAGGTAGGGGTGATGGCTTGGGATTACTAATCGTGCTGTACAGCCCCACGGCTAATGCGGCGCCCGCTACAAACAAGCCACCGACTAGCATCATGCGACCACTTCCTCGATCGTTACGATTCATGCCACCACCGTGGTTAACGTCATCTCCAGCATGCCCTCGATCGAGAACATCCCGATCAATTTCCTGATTTCTACGCTTGATTGATCGCTTTTTTCCAGTAACTTATTACCGGTTTGTCAGAATTTATGCCATGATCGCAGCGAGATCGACTAAGCTATCTGACATCACTTTCACGTTTTTCTGAAGGCTGTACCGTGCCGAATCGTGCTTCTGTTCTTTCATTTCTTGTCCTGATTGGGGTTTGGGGCATTGCTCAGCCAGCTACCGCTCAAATGCTTGTACCCCATACCTTACAGTTGGATGCCAGCAAGCTAGAGCTGCAAGGTCTGAGTTTGGCCAAGGAAGCGTCCCAGTTGGCACAGTTCCAACAGTATGAACTGGCGATGCAACGAGCCAAGCTAGCGACTCAACTAGCGCCAAAAAGTGCAGAACTTTGGGCGTTGGTGGGTGGCTTGTACTTGCAGACTAATCAGCTGGATGAAGGAATCGCGGCACTGAAACGGGCACAAGGATTAGATAGTAAAAGTGCGGCGGTATTTTTTGCTTTAGGATCAGCCTATTTTCAAAAAGCGCAGTATCCAACCGCTGTTAACTATCTCAAACAAGGCTTAAAGATTAAGCCAGATGTGCCAGGAGCGTTATTTGATCTGGGTAACGCTTATTTAATGTTGCGTGAGTATTCAAATGCGCTGGCTCAATATGAGCGAGCTGTGGCTCTGGACAAAAACTTCTGGCCTGCAATTAATAATATTGGGCTGATTAAATATGAGACGGGTGATAGTGACGCCGCGATTCGGCACTGGCGATCGGCTGTCTCTGTAGATGCGAAAGCCGCAGAACCGTTATTGGCGATCGCCGTCGCGCTTTATGCGAAAGGTGATCGTGAACAAGGCTTGGCGTTAGGTGAATCAGCAATTAAGTTAGATAGCCGTTATAGCGATCTAAAGTTCCTCAAAGAGAATCTTTGGGGCGATCGCTTGTTATCGGATACCAAAAAACTATTGGCAACTCCAAGAATTCAAGCCACGATCGCCCAAGCTCAGGAGCGAACTAAACCGGTCTCCCAACCTCAACCACCTGCTCAATAGCCCATCGTACGGTACGGATAGTGATCATGGGACTGAAGGGAGCCACTCGCCCAGGCCAATTGCGATCGAAGCCTCAGCGGCGTTTCCGGTTCAAACTAATGTTGTATTTGGGACTCCCCTTACTGATGCCAAGTCTCTGGTTGGGCTATCGGCAAATTCAGGGCTATCTCAATCAACCCCAAGCGATGCTGGTGTTAGGGGGGGCTCCAGAGCGTGAAGACTTTGCCGCCGTGTTTGCCCGTCAGCATCCAGAGTTACCGATTTGGGTCTCGGGGGGAAGTAATCCCGAGTATACCGAGGGGACGTTTGCGGATGCGGGAATTGAGCGGCATCGGCTCCATATCGATCGCGCGGCGGTAGATACAGTAACGAACTTCACGACGATCGTGGATCAACTTCAGGCAAACGGCATTGATAGTGTGTATTTGATCACCTCTGACTACCATATGCGACGGGCGCGGGTGATTGGCGAAATTGTGTTTGGTAGCCGGGGGATTACTCTTAAGCCTGTGGTCGTGCCCTCTCATCGCGATACTGAACCGATGCAAAAGTCGGTGCGAGATGGAGTGCGAGCCATTTTATGGCTGCTGACAGGGCATACTGGAGCTAGCTTCAGTCATCAGGTAGAAGCCACGATCGAGGGACAAAGCTCACCTTAGGGGTGGCATCACCCGAAATGCTCAGTCCTCGGTGAGTAGCTACTCTGTAAATTCGCCTCTTTTCCGGTTGCTCATTATGCTGACTCCAGATGCCGTCTTGCAGGAACGCTATCATCTGCGGCAACGGCTTGGTAATCATGCCGGTCGGCAAACCTGGTTCGCCTACGATCGGCAGACGGAATGTGATGTGGTCGTCAAGCTGTTGGCATTTAGTCCCCAAATGGCATGGGATGACCTGAAATTGTTTGAGCGGGAAGCGCATGTCCTGCAACACCTTGACCATCCAGGTATTCCCCACTACCGTGACTATTTTGCAATCAACGAAACGGGTGGAGCAGGATTAAGCTGGTTTGGTTTGGTGCAGGACTACATTCCAGGTGCTTCATTGCAAACTCTGCTGGAGCAAGGAGAACGGTTTAATGAAGCCCAAATTCGGGAGATTGCTGTCCAGATCCTCACAATTCTGATCTATTTACATCAGCAACAGCCACCTCTTTTACATCGAGATATTAAACCAAGCAATTTGATTTGGGGACAGGATCAATGCATCTATCTGGTAGACTTTGGCGCTGTTCAAAATCAAGCAGCGATGACTGGCGTCACCTTTACGATCGTGGGTAGCACTGGGTATGCCCCGTTAGAACAATTTTGGGGACGGGCAGAACCCGCATCAGATTTGTATGCTTTAGGCGCTACACTGATTCACTTGCTGACAGGTGTTGCCCCTGCCGATCTGCCCCAGGAGCACTTGCGGATTCAGTTCCGCGATCGCGTCAGCGTCAATCTGAATCTGGTGAATTGGGTCAGCGCCTTAACAGAACCCAATTTGGAGTACCGTTATCGTTCAGCCACCCAAGCGCTAGAGGATTTACAAGCCGATCGCTCGATTGTCTATCCGTTGCAAGCTAAACGTCCGCCGCAAGGGAGCCGCATTCAGTTGGCGCAATCCCCTAAACAACTGACGCTCATGATTCCTGCCTGCCCTCGTTTCTTTCTGCTGGATTGTGTCACCTCGCTAGGCAAACTGGTGTTGATGTCGAGTTCGGCGGGCGCCTATATTTTTGCCATCATGGGCATTCTGGCTCTGGGAGTATATGGCTTAGGATTGTTACCTGCGATTCCCTTGTTTGGGTGGTTTCTGCTCCTTTGGCTGAGCTTGGGTGTATTCGTTTTACGGATTCTGATTGTCAGTGTGCAGGGCATTCACCAAGAGTTTCTCAAAATTCCTCAAGGCTGGCTGAAATCTCCATTTGCAGCCTTACGTCACTACCGGGTTCAGGGCGATCGCAGGCAATGGACGATCGAATGGTGGGTCTTGGGCTGGCGGGTATATCGGTATCGGATGAATCTGACAGCGATCGATCACATCACCACGAACTCTTTAGGAGAAGTGATTGTGATGCTGCGATCGTGGGCAGCGGATCAGCATCTTGGTCATCGCCTCACCCCAACAGAACAGTACTGGCTAGCGCGAGAACTGCAAGACTGGCTGGATCAAGGCTAAATCCAGGTCTGAAAGTGGTACGGCTCGGCAATCAATGAAGAACGGACAACCGATTAGCTGCCGGGTTGGTCTAACAATTGTTGGATGGCATAGCTGGCAGCTTGAGCAACCTGGGTGTGGCTGTCTTTCTCCAGATAGCGCAGGGCTGACAGGCTTTTAGCGGATGGCAGCTGACCTAGGGCTTCAGCTACCCGTTGCCGCACTAACCAGTCCTCAGACTGCACGAAGCGCAAAATATGCTCAACGGCTTGTACTGCCTTGATTTCTCCTAAAGCCGAGATTGCAGCTTGTTGCAGTACTACTTCCTGACTATCCAGCGCTTGAATTAACGCATCATAGGCGCGGGGATCTTTCAAATTTCCTAGAGAGACCGCTGCACTAAAGCGAACTAACCAGTCGGTATCTTCATATAACGTCCGTACCAGGGGTTCAAAGGCGCGGGGATCTTGCAGATACCCTAAGGCTCCAGCCGCAGTCGCTCGGATACTGTAATCTTTTTCGTTGGTCAAAATGTCCAGCAGCAGGGGATAGCACTCATCTGTTTGCTTAATTCCCAACGCAAAAATGGCCATTGCCCGGATTTGCAAGCTTTCATCATCGAGAACTTTCTTAATCAATGGCAAAGCATCGGCAGCAGGAACATGTTGCAGGGCTGCCAACGCTAACATCCGGTCTTTGGTGTTTTCGCTTTCTAACTGGGTAGATAGGTAGGACAGGTTTGCTGAATTCACGTTATAAAACTTTATAATGAGGCTACCCTTATTATAAGGACTGAGTTTCAGGAAACAGCAGACCCTTGGCGGGATTTCTCACATTGTCTTCTACGAGAAACGGCTGAATCTTGCGGTACAGAGTTGGCAACCGTGAGGAAATTACGATCGCCGGTCATCCGAGATTCGATCGCCACTAGTCAAGATCCGATCAAATTCGGTAGAATTAATAACTGTGTCTTTATCAATCTGGGAACAACGGGACGATTCATGGCAAAGAAGAGCATGATTGAGCGCGAGAAGAAGCGCAAGAAGCTGGTAGAGAAGTACGCTCAGAAACGGCAGGATCTACTAGAACAATTTTCGGCTGCTACTTCTCAGCAGGAAAAGATCACGATCCATCGGAAAATTCAACAGCTTCCTCGCAACAGCGCTCCAACTCGGATGCACAATCGTTGCTGGGTTACCGGTCGTCCGAGAGGCTATTACCGTGATTTTGGTTTGTCTCGTAACGTATTGCGGGAAATGGCGCACGAGGGACTATTACCCGGTGTCGTTAAATCGAGTTGGTAGTGAGTTAGTTACTCCTTGTTTCTCTAATTAACCCGGGTGAGCGATCGTTCATCCGGGTTTTTACATAATGTTAATGCTCTGATTGGGATAGTTGATCCAGATTGGACTGCACCGTTTGCTGGAATTGGTTGACTAAGGTCGCGATCGTTTCTGTACGCTGCTGTTGGTAGGCGGCAAAATAATCTTTGAGATTGACTGGTGTGCCGATGCGGAGGGATGCACGTCGATGTCCTTTGGGCGGCGGTTGATCAATCTTGAACACTTCCCGTTCTAAACGAATTAAAGTCTCGAGAAAGCGCTCGGGAGTGGGAGCGGCTGCGACATAGCCATCGTGCAGAGCATCGAAGTTTAAAATGCGGATCATCGACCAGCGCATGGCTTCCAGGTTCCACAAGGTTTGTGGTTCAGCTGCGATCGTGTCTAAAGCTTCTGCTTTTTCTTGCAGCGCGTTCTGAATTTTGTAGACCCGTTCTCGATCGAGTTCGCCAGGAGCTGATGTTAATCCCAGTTGTTGCTCACAATTAGCTAGCACATGGAACTTGAGCCGAGTAATCCGCTGATCCCAGGAGGTTGGCTCAGGGAGAGGGTTCTCGATCCCATATTCCTGCTCAATCTGAGTCAAGATCCGTTCCCCAACAATGCGGAGTCGTTCATATCGATCGTTGCCGGGAGCTAGGTGTAAGGTTTGTTCTAAGCGGCTGAGGGTGTGCTCAATCACCGCTGTCATATCTTGGGTATATCGGTACTTGATGCTAACGGGAACTACATACAGATCAGGAATGGGCTGCCCTTGTTTAACCGATCGATTCATAGCCTGGAATGCCAGTTGCACCGCTCCCGCTCGAAACGGCATCACGATATCGTTTTGGAAGGAACAACCGCCTTCCGGGAAAATCACTAAGTGACAGCCTGATTGGCTTAAAAGCTCTATGGTTTGGGCAATACTGGCACGATCGGCTAACCCACGACGAATTGAGTACACGCCAAGCCACTGAAAAATCTTGCCCAGTAAGCCTTGAAATTGTTCGTAGGCAGCCAGGTAATAAAACCGTTGCCCCAACTTGCCCGATAACAGAAACACAGCGATCGGATCCTGAAAGGTGGGATGGTTGGGTAATAACAGCACCCGCTGATCCCGCAAGGCAAGCAACTGATTCAGGCTGTCATAGTCGACATCCAATTCGATTTGATAGAGCAGGTAAGCTCCGCCAGGGGCGATCAGTTGGGCAAACCGAATAAAAGGCAGATTGAGTCGGGGTGGATAAAAATCAGATTTGGGCGACGACATATTTAGATGAAATCATTGTCCACAGCAACGATCGATGCCCAAACTCTCTAACAGCAGATCACTCACGGCATTGGCAACCGCAAACTGCCCAAAGAAACTTGTGGAGAAATCAAATGATTCCATTTCTGTGACGATCGCTAACACGAGTGAGCCGAGATCATTTTCACCTTCCATCCGTTGCCGCATAAAAATTTGGGCCGCGCGATCGGCGATTTGATGATTCACTTGCTCTGGAATAAACTCTTGATCCAACCACTTTAGTAATGCCTCACGCAGCCACATCCCTTCCTGCTGAGGATATTGGGCAGGAGGTAAGGTAATGGGTGGAATCGGTTCAATCATCAGCGCGATCGCCTCAAAAACTCGCAGCTATTCTTGTAAGTCTGCCATATCTCGTCAGCAGTCATTCACTGACAGTAACAGTTAGCAATGCATTGCCCTTCCCTTCCCCCATCCCTCGTACCTTTCCCATCTCCCCTATCCCCTCCCCTATAATCATTACTGGTTCACCACCCTAATGAGGAATAGCACAGTTGGTTGGTAGCAAGTTTAATGTCCCTGCGATTATTCAAGGCTATGCTCAGGGATATTTCCTGATGGCAGATGAATCGGATCAGGATTTAAGCTGGTATTCCAGTCGGCAGCGTACCTTGATCCCCCTGGACGATCGCTTTCGTTATCCCAAGTCACTCCAGCGAGTGTTGAACCAGAATCGCTTTTCGGTGGCTGTGAATCGAGCCTTCATGGATGTAGTTGAGGGCTGTGCCGATCGCGAAACTACCTGGATTTCTAGTACCCTCAAGGAAATTTACTGGGAATTGCATCAGGCAGGCTGGGCATATAGCTTTGAAACCTGGCAGGGGAATGAATTAGCGGGTGGCATTCTGGGGCTTGTGATTGGGGGAGCGTTTATTGGCGAGTCGATGTTTTACCGCATTCCTGATGGCTCGAAAGTGGCAATGGTGAAATTGGTCGAACGTCTGCGCGATCGTGGTTTCCTCTTATTTGATGCCCAAATGATGAATCCTCACCTGGAACGGTTTGGTGCTTATATCGTGGACAACTGTGACTACAAAGATCAATTGCGGCAGGCCTTACAACAACGGTGTACTTTAGCCTGATGTTGGCTGGCAGCAAGGATAGGGCTGGGCGATCGATGTCTATGCGATTCGGTCACTCGCCAATCGCCAGGATAGTCGCTAGAATGAATGAACAAGATTCACTGCGGCGTTGGTGACTGCCAATAACGTTTTATGATCTATGCTGCTTCAATAAGGGAACCAACATAACAATCTGACGGCAGTAGACCGGGCATGTACCCGGAAACTTTAAGTCGGTAGGATGGTACCCACCTGGTTTTAACCAGGTCAAAAGCTGAGGTAAGACGGCGTTGCGGTGAACCCCTCAAATATCTAAAAATTCCTCAGCTCTGACCGAGTGAGGAATTTTTAGTTTGGGGTGGGTAAATTTTAGTCGGAAGCCAGGTTGGCTAATCTGGGATCTACGATCGAGATTGAACTTCAGCTCAACCTACCTGACCGAATGTCAGGAGGCTTTTGCCACGTCAGCAAACCGGATTTTAAGATAATCCTCTTCCATTTTGGCGCCAGCGGGTTGTAAGGCAGCCAGGGCTTGAGGTAGAACTAGATTCCGGCGATGGTTGCCGATCCGAATATTCAACTCATCCCCAGTTTTGCTCAGTTCAATTTGGGTTTTAGCCACTCCAGGCAAGTAGAGTTCTAGACTGTACTGTTGTTGGTCTTGCACCACTCGCAGTGTGGTTTCCTTGTAGTAAACCAGAGCCGGATCTTCACCATTGGGATACAGGGTTTCCTTCAGGCGATCGAGGGCTTCCAGTCCACACATTTCCTCAGAGTACAGGGGCACTTCTTTAATTGGTAGGGGCGAAAAATTATCGTGAATTTCCTGCCGATATTTTTGTTGTTGATCTTTCCAGCGTTGGAAGAATGGATCCGTTACCGAGTCGGGAATAATCCGGTTGGCCACGACGAGGTCGGTGGCGACGTTATACAAACTCAGGTAAGCATGGGCGCGGAGTGATTCCTTAATCACCATTTTCTCGGGGTTCATCACCAGCCGCACCGAGGTCTGAGTCGGATCAGTTAAGACTTTTTCCAGCGCTTCGATTTGTTCATAGAACTCGTAAGGCGCATCCATCACTTCTTTATCGGGTAAGGAGAAGCCCGCGATCGGTCTAAAAATTGGCTCCACTAACGGACGCAATGCCACCGAAATGCCCTGAAAGGGTTTGTAGAAACGGCGCATATACCAGCCGCCGACTTCTGGCAAACTTAATAGCCGTAACGCGGTGCCGGTCGGTGCTGAATCGATAATCAGGACATCGAAATCGCCTTCGTCATAATGGCGTTTCATCCGCACTAAACCAAAGATTTCATCCATGCCCGGCAGAATCGCCAGTTCTTCAGCCTGGACTCCTTCTAAGCCACGGGCTTGTAACACCTGAGTAATGTAGCGTTTGACAGCGCCCCAGTTACCTTCGAGTTCCATTAAGGCATCGAGTTCGGCACCCCACAGGTTGGGACGGACGGGACGGGGTTCATGCCCCAATTCCATGTCAAAACTATCGGCCAGGGAGTGTGCCGGATCGGTGCTCAGGACGAGGGTTTTATAGCCCAGTTCGGCGCAACGCAATCCAGTTGCTGCTGCAACGGACGTTTTGCCAACGCCGCCTTTGCCCGTCATTAAAATTACGCGCATGAGTGTTGCTGCCCTTTCCTGAGAAGTTAGTTACATTCTTTTACTTTAGAGCAGGATTGGGAAAACTTCACGATCGCTGGGCGTTTAGCCAACAGTTCATTTCTTGAACAATCCAGGCACATTCGTTACGGCTGAGTTTTTGAGCAAATGAAAGATCATCTGCATTCGTTTGAATCGTGATGACTCGCCCTGCATGTCTTGGATCCTTGTGGTGAATGATGTTCTGAATGGTGTTGATGTCACAAGTGATCAAACGACGGCTAGCTGTGTAAAACGGTAGTGTTGTTTCTCTAGATAAAGTAAAGTCTTGGTGATTAAGAACGGCAACAGTTGTTGCACTGGTATGGATTTTAGCTAAGAACAGCACAATCCCAATAATGAGGAAGAGAAAACCGGACGGATGGGGAACTGCTAGCACAATGCCAAGCGCCATCAACCCTATGCCACCCAGCATTCCTCCGGCTATGGCTAGCTGATGCTCACCAGGAATCTGCACCAGCAGTTGCGTGGGTGATGTTCGCATGGTAACGCGGCTATTCTCATACCTGAGAGTCTTTGCAGACCCCGGCGATTGCGAGAGTGGATAGCTCTGGCGGGGGGTGCGATCGGGATGGGTTTGGGGCGTTTTGAGGGCAGTTAAGGCTTGGCGGGCAGTGCTAAATCGTTGTTTAACATCTGGATCGGTCAATTTCTCGATCCACGCCACTAGCGAAGGACTGACGCTAACCACATGGTTGAACTGAATCCGAAACTTGTCTTGTGGTAAATCGGCTGGGGCTGTACCCGTTAGCAAGTGAATTAGCGTTGCTCCTAAGGAGTACAGATCAGAGGCGGGAACGGTACGACCACCAAACTGTTCGAAGGGGGCATACCCGTAAGTGCCTACAACAGTAAACGTTGCCCCCTCCACGGCAGCCCGATCTTGTACTGCTCCGAAGTCGATCATATAGATCTGTTGATCCTCACCCAGAATTAAGTTACTGGGTTTGAGATCTCGGTGCAGCACGGGTGGACTGAGTTCATGTAAATAGATCAAAATTGCTAAAATTTCGCTGGCAATTTTGCGGACCTCAGTTTGCGAAAAGCGCTTACCCTGAACTAATAAATCTTTCAGAGAGTTGCCTGGAATGTAGTCCTGCACTAGCCCAAACCATAACACCCGATCGTCGATCGAAAAATAATTCTGATACTTGGGAATTTTGGGATGGTCAAGTTGCCGCAGAATGCTAGCTTCTCGTTCAAATAGCTTCAATGTTTCCCAATTCATCTGATCTGCAAACGCTAGCAATTTGACAATGACGGTTTGAGTGGGTGTTGTACCTAAATCTTCTGCCAGCCAAGTTTGCCGTCCGGTGGTTTGCCCCAGCTTCGTCTGTAACCGATAGCGATTGTGCAATATGGTCTGTTCTTGCAGCACTATGATTTCTCCAAAATTACGATCGTTGTGAATCCAGCCAACGGTTCATTTCTTGGACGATCCAGGCACACTCGTCGCGGCTTAATCCCTTGGCAAATGAAATGTCGTCATCGATGGTTTGAATGGTGACGACTCGCCGCGTTACTGTTGATTTGCCTTCATGAAATTGCAAGTCATGGTGAATAATGGCTTGAATGGCAGTGAGGCTACAGTTGCCTAAATAATTGACAGATGAGTAGAACGGTAATTGAATTTCCTTCATTAACGTAAATTTTTGGTGAGTAAGAATGGCGAGTGTTGCTGCACTGGCATTGATACTGGCAATGAGTAGAACAACGCCAAAAATAACTAGCGGAAAAACAGGAAAGTGACTCGCGATCGACAAGAGCGTCCCAAGTCCGGTCAAGCCAATGCCAGCAAAGGCGCCATAGATTGCCCGTGAATCGCCTGGAATTTTGACAACTAGTTCAGCATGAGAAGCTTGCAACTCAACTTGACTGTACATGGGGCGCTCAAACACGATCATGGTTTGTGGCGATCGTGTCGGATGATGGCTCTGGCGAGAGGTCACCGATCGTTCAGGTTGGCGAGTGGTAAGGGCAGTTAAGGCTTGACGAGCCGTCTGGAATCGTTGTTGAGCATCCGGGTCAGTTAATGTTTCGATCCACTGCACGAGGGCAGGACTGATGCTGACGACATGGTTGAATTGAATTCGAAGCTGCCGTTGGGGTAGGTCAGCGGGTGCGATGCCCGTCAGCAGATGAATCAACGTGGCTCCCAGGGAATATAAGTCGGATGCAGGAATGGTGCGACCACCAAACTGTTCCATCGGGGCATAGCCGTAAGTGCCTACAACGGTAAACGTTGCCCCTTCCACAGCCGCCCGATCCTGCACTGCCCCAAAGTCGATCACATGAACCCGTTGATCTTCACCCAAAATCAAATTACTAGGTTTAAGGTCACGGTGCAGTACGGGCGGACTGAGTTCATGCAAATAGATCAGAATTGCCAAAATTTCGGTAGCAATTTCCCGGACCTGGGCTTCAGAGAAACGCTTGCTTTGGGCTAATAAATCTTTCAGGGAGTTGCCTGGAATGTAGTCCTGTACTAGCCCGAACCACAACACTCGATCGTCAATGGAAAAATAATTCCGATACTTCGGAATCATGGGATGGTCGAGTTGTCGCAGAATATTGGCTTCTCGCTCAAATAGTTTCAACGTTTCCCAATTCACCTGATCCGCGAATGCCAGGAGTTTAACAATCACTGATTGATGAGGGACTGTCGCTAGGTCTTCGGCTAGCCAGGTTTGCCGTCCGGCAGTCTGCCCCAGTTTGGCTTGCAGCTGATAGCGATCGTGCAATATATTCTGTGCTTGTAGCATTTCGTCATCTCCCCGCTATCGTCGCGAGAGAGGTTGTGTAGAAGTATTGCTGGTTAACTTCAACTGAAATGATGCTGCTTACGGAATCGCGGTCGCATTGCCGCCTCAATCAACGCTGGCAATATTTTGGGTTACGCTAGTCACTCTGTGGCACGGGTCCCCAGATCCCTGTCCTGGTCAACCGATCGCATCTCAGGCAGCAGGGAATTGCACTGGTGAAGTGGTTGGGTAATTCATCCCAAAGTCACCAACGCTAGAGGATGGAAATCCTGCCCTCCAGCATTGGCAAGGGAATGCTAAGTTAACGATCGCTCGGTGTCTCCGGAAAAGTCTGCTTGAATTCGTCTAACAAATCATCGATTTCCTCGATCGCCTGATTCACATCAATGCGGAGTGTCCCTAAATCTGGCTTTTCCAGCAATCGCACCAGGGATTCCCGCTTGGTTTCAATTTGGGCAATCTGCTCCCGTATCGTTACAGGATCAATCATGTCTGCTCCTTCACCCGTAGTTGGCTTGAATAGGGAATTCCCCCGTTCTTATTATTCTAAAGGTTGGTTACGGGATGCAGGATCTGTCATCTGATAGGATGAGCGGTGACGCGGCGATCGTTACCGCAGAAAGGGGGGACGCTTGACATCAACTGGCTTGCTTTTCACCACTTCATCAATAAATCGTTTGAGGGCTTGTTCCCGGTTTTTCATGAATGCTGCCCAAAAACCCGGCTGGAATTCGTCCATTGTCTTCGCGATCGCCCAAATATCGACTGCCAGAATGTTATACAGCATCTCATCTTCTCGCTTCAGCGAATTGAGTTGCTCTAACAACAGACCGTCTCTAACCACCCGCCGATTTTCATCTTTAAGCATAGTTTCAAGCCGCTGAGCGAAGTTAGTTAATATACTCCCTGTTCACTTCTATCCGCAAGCCTCCTGATGTGTAAATGCGCATTCAGGCTGAGTCGGCTATAGAGTCCAAGAGTCAGGGATAATAAAGCAGTTCTATCTATAGGTTGCCCACCTGATTAGCTCTATGTTACGTCAAACCTCTTTGGGATTGCTGGGTCTGGTAGTTGGGGCTGCCCTAACGATCGTTGGCTTCGGCGCTTACTTTACAAACAATGCCACCTTAAATCTAGTGGGATTTTTCTATGGAATTCCGTTACTGCTGGGTGGGCTAGCACTGAGAGCCGCTGAACTCAAGCCTGTTCCGGTGACAGAACCGATTTCCGATCGCGTGACTACCCTGCGGCAGCAACAGGCAACCGCTACTCAAACCAAAATTCGGAATGATGTCACCCGCTTTCGCTATGGGCAAAAAGCTCATCTCGATAGCTCGCTGAGTTTTCTGGGTCTTAGCCCCACTGATGAAGAACGTCCGGTACTAACGGGAATTCGGGAAGTCGAGACAAATGGCGCTTACACCTTGGTATTGCAATTCCAATCGCCGCTCATTCCTTTGGAGACCTGGCAGCAGAAACAGGACAAAATGACGACATTTTTCGGACCAAATGTGCAAGTAGCCATTAGCCAACCTGCCTCATCCCAAATTGAAGTTGCTTTGATCTCGACTGTTCAGGAACCCAGTTAAGTGACTGCACGTCTTCAATCCAGTTGGGGCTATTTTTCCAACCGCACCGCGTACCACTGGAGAAATTGACCAGGTGCTACGTCAAACTCACAGGATGTATCTAGCAAATACTGGGCTTGCTTGTCGATCGCGGTAAATTGCTGTAACTCTCGGGGTAAGTCATCCTGGCGCTCTGCCAAAATGCCTTTCAATTTATCTAGCATTTCGGCAGTGCTGAGAAACTGTTCGGCTTGACCAGGCTCCAGCACAACAAACGTATCACTCTCATATAACCGGGGATCTACCATTTCAGGATGTCTTAAACAGCGGGCGATCGCTTCTATTGTCTCAGATCGTCCCTGACTTTGTGGCATTGCAATGTTTAGGCTGAGGGTACAAACTATTCGTCCTTCCAAGAAATCTACCCCGTTTAGAACTTTTTGCCGCTCTGCTGTTCACAACTAGCTCTATACATTTGTGATTTCAGTATTTAGCGGTCTGAAACAGAATTTTAGCGGTTAGTAGAACTACTAACGTCATAGTTCTAGCTAACTTAACTCAATTTACTCTACCGAAATGCATGATTTTCGGTAATTTTTTGTCTGAATTTATCTTCAAGCATCTTCTTGCTTTACCACTTCAATTAACAACCTCAGTTGCCGCTAATCATCATGATCAAATCCTTATGGCTAACTCTACATCTAGAAAAAATAATGACTCATCTTTTTTCTAAATTCCTGGAACTTATGCATCAGCGGATTCGACTCTAATAATAACTACGCACAATGACCATTCGTACACGAAGGATATTCACTATGCAACTCTCTCTGAACGGCGTAAAAGCGATCGCAGCGATCTCTGCCCTGGCGCTAACTGCACTCTCCTTAACGGCTAATTCTGCTTCTGCACAACCGATTCGGTTTAGTGATACCTATGTTGGAGCAGGGATCGCAGGTGGTGTTACCAGTGGTGGACAAGGCGGCGATGATGCCAAATTCGGCGGCAATATTCAAGGTCGAATTGGGGTAAAAGAAGTCCCAGTTTCAGTACGGGGTGCAGTTATTTTCAGTGATGAAACTGCGGCGATCGTTCCTTCGGTTACCTATGACCAACGCATTTCTGATAATGCCAACGTCTATGCTGGAGTTGGCTATTCTTTTGTAGAAAAAGATGGTGAGAATACTCCCCTTGGTAATAAGGATGCTGTCGTTCTCACAGTCGGTGCAGAAGCTGGCGTGATGAAAAATGTGGTCGTTTATGGCGATGCTAAATGGGGCATTAATGCTTACCAAAATAGCAAGGCTGATTCTCTCAGCTTCCAGGCCGGTGTTGGTTATCGCTTCTAATGAATGCTGGTTAGTAATTAGTGCTGAATCAACCCAATAATTGCTTTACCAACTACAGTCTAATTCCCTCATACTAAATAGTTAAGTATGAGGGAATTTCATGGCAGACTGTGGACGAGAAGGCAATTAGACCTGCCAACTAGCCGATGGGACGGGATGCGATGAGACAAATTCAGAAACTCGGCAGCTGTATGGCAACCGATGCTGATGGGTACTTAATTAATGAGTGCCGTTGGGAGCAGATTCAACCCCCCTGGTTAAAGCTTGTGGCTGATTTACGAGATGCCTGTGTTAGCCAGTGGGGCGATCGCCTCCATAGTCTCTATTTGCGAGGCTCTGTGCCGCGAGGTCTAGCTATTCCCGAAATTTCAGACCTGGACAGTATTGCCATTCTTCAGGATGAACCAGGAGCAGAATCGGCAGCGGCAATTCGGTTACTCCAAACAGAATTAACTCGTCGCCATCCATTTTGCTCCAAAGTTGAAGTTGTTCTACTTTCCCTGACCGATATGCAATCTTCTACGTCATTATGGGCAGCGATCGTCCAAACGCAAGGATTGTGTATTTATGGAGACGATCTGCGATCGCAGCTACCCCGCTGCAAACCGGGAATGGCACTGATCAGCCATGCCTTTGACTTGGCAGATGATCTGGCGGACACCCAAGCTTATTTGCGGCAGTTACCGAGTTACCATCCTCAGCTTGACACCTGGATCAAAACCCGTTGCAGTTGGCTAGCTCGACGGATGGTCCGGACTGGATTTGAGCTGGTCATGACCTCTGAAGGCACATTTACGCGGGATCTATATCCCTGCTACGAAAGCTTTTCCCGTTACTTTCCAGCGCAGGAACCGCTGATGCGAAAAGCGCTAGAGTTGGCAATTCAACCCTCAGCCAATCGGGCTGGCATATTGATGTTTTTCAGCCATTTTGGTAGCTGGTTAGTGGAAACCGTGGCATCTACGTTTCCTGCGGCTTAATCGGCAACCAGCAATACCCCTTCCATCACCAAGCGGGTCAGCAAGGGCACTACTTCCCCTTCTAGATCTAGCTCTGGTGCCCAATCTGCCATCTCCATCAGATCGAAACCGCTTGGTTGAAAGAGTTTAGGAATTAGTTCATCGGGTAACCCTTTCAGAGTTACTTGCTTAGCCCCGATCGTAATTTGGTAGTGATCAGTTTCCAATGGCTCAATCTGGATAGCTTGAAATTGGGGGCGAACAAACCGAGTCTCCATACCATTAGCAAAGATGTCGGCTCCCAGTTGAGTGGGGAATGAGAAAGGTGCGATCGGCTGAATTTGCTGGTTCAGATGCTGACAATAGCGCTGGCGCAATTGAGGTTGCTGTAAACAGTCATTCAGGTGTTGCCGCAGTGTTTCTAGTTGTTGCTCCAATGCCCGAGTGTCACCCTGGTGGACAAGCGGAAGATTTTGCCGCCAGAGCGGGTCGTCTTGCAGTGCACCGATGAGCCATGCTAGCCAGTCAATTCCGGTTTGGCAGTTGATCCCTAAGGTGAGGTGGAGGGAGGGTAGATCGCCCGCGATCGCATAATGCCAGTGTCCGCGTGGGATGTATAGCACATCTCCAGGTTGCAACCGGCATTGTAAATAAGGCGGCTTGTCGGGGGGGAGATGCTTGGTGGAGTCGTAGACTAACGGCGCAGATACAGTGTCCCGAAACACAAACCACTCTTTTTCCCCCTCAATTTGCAGAATGAAGACATCATGGGTATCGAAATGGGTCTCAAATCCTCGCTGTTGAGCCGGAGAACAATAGAGATTCACTTGTCCTGGATGCCCCAGTTCGCTGTAAATTGCCGTTGCCAGTTCCGACACCGCTGGCACAAGTTGATCGACACTGTTAATGATCAGAGTGGCTCCCTGTTGTAGATACGATCGCCACTGGGCGCGATCGGGTTGCAGTAGAGCTTGCCCATCTTGGGAGAACCGCAGGTGGGGATCTTCAATGCGATGAAAGTTCAGTAAATCATTCAGGGCTTTCCAGGAAAACAGCGCCTGAAACTTGCCGCTCGTTTGATGGGGGATGTAAATTGCCTGCTGCGTCCAATCTTGGGTTAAAAACTGTTCCAGCGGGTAAGGAGCCAAAATCCCCTTCAGTGTTTTCATACCAATCCAATGTGAATCTTGATCCCCATCTCTCTTGACCTTGATCGCCAGGAGGATTAGACTGGCGCGGTTAGGGGGCTGACAATAACCGTGCCAGTAGTGTAGCCCTAGAAGCGAACCCGCACGTTAATACCGCTAGCATCATTATTGCGATCGGGATACCGGGTAGGGATCTGTCTGACGCCGCGACCCGGCTGAATCACCCGGATTGGTTGTTGCCCCCGCCAGATGATCTGACGACGGAGACTACTAGGCAACTGGTTGAACCGCTGTCTGTAGTAGCTATCTCGATAGTAGTTGTCTCGATAGCTATTGCGGCGGCTGTCGTTATTTCGTTGGCTATCCCGATTTCGTTGGCTATCGTTGTTGCGTCGATTGTTAGAGTCGTTCTTGTCAGCAATTAGGATCGGCTGAGTGGCAGTTTGGTTAAGGTCAACCACTTCTACTTCTATGCTAGAGCGACGATCGAGCAAGTCTGTGGTAGAGGGCATAACAGCCGCCTGCGACACCATTGGCAATAGGACGCCTGCCTTGATCCCCAATAGTAGGCTGATCAAAAGTTTAGGATTCATGTTATCCTCCAATTAGAGATTTTCCTGAACGGGGACTTCCCCAGGTGAATGGGCAAGAAGTTCCATAAAAATACTGATTTGGTGCTATCGTCCGCAGCCTCACCTGAAGCGGATGATGGTGGTGATGCACAGATCTTAGAATTTACGAGTTGTAGACGACCAACGCATTTTTTAGTTCCCGTCATTTGCCCAAATTCTTAGAACTAATAAATCTCCATTGAGCGATTTTTGGGGACTTCTCCTATGAAGTGGGAGCTTGTACTAATTTCAACTGTTGCAGTTACAGAGTACTGCCCGACCCAATCTCCCTCCGTTTCCCTGGTTCAGTAAGATGCCGGAGTTGGAGGGAGCTATATCTATCGTAATCTCATCAATTTGATATAACTTCTACAGCCGCTTTACCGCACAGTTATGTAGCGGGACAATTGAGTATTCATTCCTAATTACTGATAGCTAAATTCATGCTTTACCCACAAATCCGTTAAGGCTTCTTCAGAATTGCTGAGGAATCCACCGGAAGCGGGATCCTGATGATAGGATCGATTAGCCTAATTCCGACCGACTTACTGGAGATGATCCCATTTTTTTAGAGCACGGCTACCCAGTCGCGATCGCTCAAATGGGCTTTTCTAATAGGCGTGAGGAATACTAGTGAGCGATACTGTCCAAATACTGCTGCTTCCTGCATAGCCGAGAGCCGATGGTTAATACTCAAGCACCGCCTACTGTTCGCAAACCGTCCAAAGTTGAGGGCATTAAAGAGCGTAGCCATGCGCTGCGTGAACCCGTTGCCTCCGAACTGCTACTAGATACGACTCATTTCACTGAAGAAGCGATCCAAATCCTGAAATTTCATGGGTCTTATCAACAGGACAATCGCGACAATCGGGTGAAGGGTCAGGAAAAAGACTATCAATTTATGCTCCGCACCCGCAGTCCGGGGGGCTTTATTCCACCAGAGCTTTACCTTACCCTCGATCGCCTATCGGATGAGTACGGCAATCACACCATCCGAGCCACCACCCGTCAGGGCTTTCAGCTACATGGCATTCTCAAGAAAAACTTGAAAGCCACGCTCGCTGCGATCGTTCGTAACCTGGGATCGACTCTGGGTGCCTGTGGTGACTTAAACCGGAATGTGATGGCTCCGCCTGCCCCGTTCCGGAATCGACCCGAGTATGAATATGCGCGTGAGTATGCCAATCAGGTGGCTGATCTGTTGGCTCCCCAAACTGGAGCCTACTATGAAATCTGGCTGGATGGGGAAAAGGCAATTTCCGGTGAAGAACATCCAGATGTGGTGGCGGCGCGTCAACGCAATCATAATGGCACGGTCATTCCCGACTCGGAAGAACCGATCTACGGGACGCATTACATGCCCCGGAAGTTTAAGTGTGCGGTGACGGTGCCGGGAGATAACTCGATCGACCTTTACTCTCAAGATCTCAGTCTAGTTGTGATCACGAATGAGCAAGGGGAACTGGAAGGCTTTAACGTCCTAGCTGGTGGTGGCATGGGACGGACGCGAGGTCTAGAAACTACCTTCCCCCGCTTGGCTGACGAAATTGGTTATGTCGATCGCGCTGATGTTTACGATCTGATTAAAGCGATTGTGGCCACTCAACGGGACTACGGCGATCGTAGCGATCGGCGTCATGCCCGGATGAAATACCTACTGGAAGACTGGGGAGTAGACCGATTCCGCGCCAAAGTCGAGGAATATTTTGGTAAATCGCTCCAACCGTATAAACCCCTGCCAGAGTTCAAATATCTGGATTTTCTGGGCTGGCATGAACAAGGGGATGGCAAACTGTTTGTCGGCATTTCGATTCACAATGGGCGGGTGAAAGATGACGACACCCTGCAACTGAAGACCGCACTGAAGGAAATTGTGCAAACCTTTAATCTGCCGATGCTCCTCACAGGTAGCCAGGATGTGATTCTGTATGACATTGATCCGGCGAACCGTGATCAAATCCAACAAATTCTCACCCGGTGCGGCGTTCAGAGCGTTGAGGATATTGATCCCTTGGTGCGCTACTCCATGGCATGTCCAGCCTTACCGACTTGCGGATTAGCTACTACCGAATCCGAACGCGCGATTCCCAGCATTCTCGATCGCATTCGGGCATTGCTGGATAAAGTGGGCTTACCGGATGAATACTTTATTATTCGGATGACAGGCTGTCCCAATGGCTGTGCCCGTCCGTATCTAGCGGAACTGGCGTTCGTGGGGGATTCTCCCAGTACCTATAACATTTGGGTGGGGGCGGCTCCTAATCAAACCCGACTCGCCCAGCCGTTTATCGATAAGATGCATATCGATAATCTGGAAGCGGTGTTCGAGCCAATCTTTATCTTCTTTAAGCAAGCCCGGCAGCCTGGAGAGAGCTTTGGTGACTTCTGCGATCGGGTTGGGCTAGAAGCAGTCCGGGAATTTAAGCCTGGGGCAGAAACCGCCACGATCAAGGTATCCGCTGGCAATGCCAGTCGGCACCGGGTCAGCGTCCGTCCGGAACTCTATGCCCGTCTGCGGGAGGTCGCGGTTCGGGAAGGCAAACCTGTAAGCCAGGTAGCAAGTGCCGCGATCGAAGCCTATCTCAGTCAATTGCTTCAGTAGGCTCTTGTTGCAACGGTTAGTCATTGATCCAGCGCAACTAAGCGCCCCAGCGATCGCGCTGACCCCATCTCAACAGCATTACCTCCTGCGGGTGCTGCGATTGGGGCAGGGCGATCGTTTTGTTGCCATGAATGGTCAAGGGCAAGCCTGGATTGCCCAATTAACCCAATCGGCTGCAACGGATCACTGGTTAGCGGAAATCCTGCAACCTGTGACCGTAGCGACTGAGCTACCGATCGCCGTCACACTAATCATGGCACTGCCCAAAGGCAACGGCTTTGATGATGTAGTTCGCCAATCGACCGAATTAGGGGTGAGCTGTATTGCGCCAGTCATCAGCGATCGCACCCTCCTGCATCCCAGTGCTCAGAAGCTGGAACGCTGGCGGCGAATTGCGCAGGAAGCGGCGGAACAATCAGAACGCCAAATTGTGCCAACTATTTTGGATCCTGTGCCCTTCAGTGCCAGTCTAGAGTCATTGTCACCCGGCATGAGCGGTTACTTGTGTGTGACGCGGCGATCGTCGCCTCATTTACTCACTTGCCTATCAACTGCTTTACTTCAACCTGCCTCAGCGATCACGATCGCAATTGGAGCAGAAGGCGGTTGGACAGAGGCGGAAGTAGACCAGGCGATCGCCGTCGGTTATCAACCCGTTTCCTTAGGGGCACGAATTCTCCGGGCGGTAACGGCTCCGATCGTGGCGCTGTCACTCATTGCTGCCAGGTATGAAGTCGGTACACAGTAAACAGATCCCGCAGAATTGGGTATACCTAAAGGTAACTCACTCCTTTACCTGCCGTTTCTCTCATGCTGGATCAGGTTGCCGCTGCCTTTGAGCAACAGAATTATCAAACGGCTGCCCGTTTGGTGAAAGAACTCTTGCAACGATCGCCCCAAGACCCGTGGGTTCAGTTTTACCTGGGGCGATTACAGGAAGTCTCTCAACCATTAGAAACTGCCGAAACCACCTATCGCCAGTTGTTACGCAACACGACAAATCCTAAGCTAGTGACTCAAGTCCGGCAGGCTTTACAGCGTTTAGAAGCCATGCGGCAAGAGCAACGACAAGCAGCGATCGCCCAAGCTACCTTGGATCCAGCCAACCAAAAGCCGGGGTGTTTGGTGCTGCAAGCGGTGACGGGTGAACCTAGAACCAAAGCCGTGCAGAATTTAGCGCGAGTGATGAATTTAGATGTTTACAATGCCCGATCAGTCTTACCGGGGCGGGGTTGGCGGTTGTATCGTATGGGTAAAGTGGGTGAAATCCAGGTCTATGGTCAGGAGTTACAACGTGCTGAAATCCCTGTATTTTGGTCATCTCTAGCGGCTGTAGAAGCCATTCAGGTCTTCCAGGTTAATTATTTCCAAGCTGTTTCGCCGCAAGTTACGGTGATCTGCCAGAACGATCTGGGTCAACTGGGATCCCTAACGTTTAACTGGTCGGAAGTTAGCCAGCGGGTAGAGGGAATGCTGCCTGTGTTTGAGCAGGTGTTGGAATTGGGCTACCGCGATCGCTTAGAGCGGAAAGAACAGACTCAGGACTATAATCATTTCTGCGATCTACATTTACCGAGTCGGAACTGTATTTTGCGGTTGCAGGATAGCCGCTACGAATTTCATCAAGGTGGCAAGTGGCTATTAGAACAACCAGGACGCGATCGGTTAGACAATACGATTCGCCGCAATTGGAATCGTTTGATGGCATTACTCGATCGCCATTTACCGCAAATTACAACCTGGTCAGAATTCCAGGTATTTGGTGAATCGGCAGCAGATTTTGCCTTACCGTTAAGTCGGTTGAAATCTCATATCCATTTATCGCGCGATCGCGATTATTACCTGGATCAAGCCTTTCACCTCTATAGCAGTCTGATCTTTTTGCACGATCGCTAAGGAGTTTAGATGACATCAAACCAGATGTTCTGAGGTAGATGGAACTCACTCCTGGCTCTTGAGGACGACCTGCACCCAGATAGAATAAGTGAAGCTGTTTGAACCAATGCGGAACCCATGACTGTGCCCTCGGAGTTAGAGACTGCTACACCTTCAGAACCAACTGCAACATCAGACGTGAGTTCGCGATCGTCCCAGCCTCCTGTGGTAGATGACGATGATTTAATCGATGACGTTGAAATGTCGCTATTTGATCATCTCGAAGAACTGCGGCAACGAATTTTTTACGCCTTGATTGCGATCGCCGTTGGTATTGTTGGTTGCTTCACGGTCGTTCGACCGATCGTGCAACTGCTAGAAGCGCCTGCTCAGGGTGTGAAATTTCTCCAATTGGCTCCAGGTGAATACTTCTTTGTCTCGCTCAAAGTAGCAGCATATAGCGGGATTTTGATTGCCAGTCCAGTCATTCTGTATCAGATCATTGCGTTTGTGCTGCCGGGATTGACCCGCCGAGAGCGCCGCTTTCTGGCGCCGATCGTATTCGGTTCCAGCATTTTGTTTGTGGCTGGACTAGCGTTTGCCTACGTGGCATTAATTCCGGCTGCCCTCAAGTTTTTTATTTCCTATGGGGCGGATGTGGTCGAACAACTGTGGTCGATCGATCGCTACTTTGAATTTGTTCTGCTACTGATGTTCAGTACTGGGATTGCCTTTCAGATTCCGGTCATCCAAATGTTGCTGGGGCTGCTTGGCATTGTTTCTTCCCAACGGATGCTCGCTGGATGGCGCTATGTATTATTGGGGGCTGTCATCCTAGGGGCTGTGCTGACTCCTTCCACCGATCCGCTCACCCAAAGCTTATTAGGCGGAGCAGTCGTGGGATTATATTTAGGCGGAATTGGCTTAGTGAAATTATTAGGACGGTGAGCAGGAAATCTCTTCCCCAACTTGCAACCGTTGGCAAGGAATTTTGTCAGATAATAGAGCGCTGACCGGGGTACCACTATAAATTTCTAGGTGAGCCACGATCGGGGCTTCAAACATTAAGCGTTGTCCTGGAAAGACCACCCGTTCCAAATACCAGTCGGGGACATCGGCAATCCGGGCGATCTGAATCTGGCTAGTGGCATTGACATAGGCACACAAGGTCAGAGCAGGACTATCATTGGTTAGATCGGCAAACAGCTGGGTCATATATTTTAAGGGTTCTGTTAAACCAAATATTGATGGGTAAAATTACTTAACTTTCAGTTTAGAAGAATATAGATGGCATGAACAGTGAGTGTTGATACATTTCGCAATATTTCTCTAATCTTTTCATGATGTCCCTGATGCCGCTGGCTCAAGTCGGTGATTTATCGGCGCGTCTAGTTGCTACCGATATGGACGGCACCTTAACGATCGCGGATAAATTCACGCCTAGTCTGCTTCAAGCTCTAGAAACCTTAAGAGCTAGAGGAATTGAGGTAGTCATTGTGACTGGCAGATCAGCTGGTTGGGTCCACGGGTTAGTGCATTACCTCCCGATTGCCGGAGCGATCGCGGAAAACGGCAGCATTTACTACTCGGCAACGTCCGACCAAGCCAACTGGTTAGTCAGTATTTCTGATCTGGCTCAACATCGCCAACACCTGGCTGAGGTCTTTCATTATCTACAAACCGACTTTCCACAAATCCAGGAATCGGCAGATAATCACTTTCGCCTGACGGATTGGACATTTGATATTGGGGAACTTACACCTGAAGACCTGCAAGGCATCAGGGATCGTTGTCAAGCGTGGGGTTGGGGGTTTACCTATAGCACTGTGCAATGCCACATTAAATTACAGCAGCAAAGTAAGGCGACGGGATTACAACAAGTTTTAGCTCAATGGTTTCAGGCTTGCCCAGTTGAACAGGTTGTGACTGTTGGGGATAGTCCCAATGATGAAAGTTTGTTTGATGCTGAGCTATTTCCAGTTTCAGTTGGAGTCGCTAATATTTATCACTATTGCGATCGCCTCCAGCATTTGCCAACGTACATCACGCTTGCCCCTGAAGGAGAGGGCTTCTGTGAATTAAGCCAACGGATCAAACCAGCTCCGATCCGATCATCACACGGGTAAAATCACCAGTTTGATTCAGCGACCGCCTAGATTAGGATGCAAAAGGTTGACTTTGGGCTAACCCGAATGTCCTGGAAGTTAGCATCAACGTCGTACTTGAACTTAATCGTTCTGTAGCGCCCTGAACCCACACTATGCTCTGGCTATGCTGCCACCTCGCTCACTCCTTCCTGTTTGCGCAAGGGGCTAATCATAGTTGCCTAGATCGATCGCTCTCTAACTGTTCCTGAAGCGATCGCAGTTAGACATAACCCAACTCAACTAAAGTCGATTTGCCTCAAACCAATTAAGTCTCTTGCAGGTTGTTGGCAATGCCAGAAACTGGGGCTTAGCTAACTTGGTAGTTCAACAAGCAGTAAATAGTAAATATAGAAGTGGTGAGTAATAGGACAACTAAAATCATCTGATTTGACTCCTAAAAATCGAGAAAATTCTGCGAAACTCTCGTTTGGATTGGTGTCTATACTGTATTTTTTTTGACAGGATAAAACTTGCGCAATAATGATGATCAATTCGCGACAAACCGCGTAAACGCCCACTATTTAGGGATTTCTCACTAGAGATTTATAAAGTTTATGAAAAGAAAGTCAGCTATATCACGATCTAGATGTGATTTTAATCACTGCTAGTATGGTGGTTAACCATCACTAAATCTCACTATAGAAATTGCATCAAAACCTCACGGCTATTATTTAGATGGATTGTGTAGTTTTAGGCATTCTGGATGTCTGCCTATCGTCGCCTAGCTAGAGCAGAGCGACTTGATTTTGCCGATCTGCCCATCAGAGAACCACCTGATTTCGTCATGACTGCCTAAAATGTGAAGATAGTTGAACCCTTGTGAGTTGCTGCGCGCATTTCAGGATCTATGGCACTGTCTTCCATCACCCGAGCCTTAGGGCGATCGCCCCTGACCTCCGAACTGTTGAGTAAGCTGAAACAACAGCGTTGCCTCCAGTTGAGCGGCATCCCACGTTTCCCGAAGGGCATTGTCAGTTCCACGCTAGCGCAGGCCCAGGAGCGCCCCCTCCTAGTGGTGACAGCAACGCTAGAAGAAGCGGGACGCTGGGCAGCCCAACTGGAAATTATGGGTTGGCAGACGGTCCATTTCTACCCCACCTCGGAATCGTCGCCTTACGAACCGTTTGATCCAGAGTCTGAGACGACCTGGGGACAGTTGCAGGTGTTAGCGGACTTGATGCGGGTGGAGGGGCAGCCAGCATCGGGTAATGGGCAACCCCAACCGTTCGGTCATGTCAATCGGTTTCCAGCGATCGTCGCGACAGAGCGGGCTTTGCAGCCCCATCTTCCTCCGGTTGAGGTGTTGCGGGATTATTGCCTCACTCTCGATCGGGGCAAAGAATTAAATCTGGGACAGTTGGGGGATGAACTGGCGCGATTAGGCTATGAACGGGTGGCGTTAGTCGAAACGGAAGGTCAGTGGAGTCGGCGCGGGGATATTGTGGATGTGTTTCCGGTCGCCTCGGAGTTACCCGTGCGGCTGGAATTATTTGGGGATGAACTCGATCAGATTCGGGAATTTGATCCGTCTACGCAACGATCGCTGGATCGGATTGAGCGGATTATTCTTACCCCTACCAGTTTTGCTCCGATTATTGAGTCGGCGTTGACCGTTACCCAAACCACCCTGGTTAAAGCCTATTTATCGCCGGAGGATCAGGAGAAACTCGATCAGGGGCAACCTCCGGAGGGGTCGCGACGGTTCCTGGGGCTGGCGTTCGATCGTCCGGCTTCCTTGCTAGACTACCTGCCAGAAAATGCCTTGATTGCGATCGATGAACCGGAACAGTGTCAAGCCCACGGCGATCGCTGGTTCGAGCATGTGGCAGAACACTATACCGAGGTGATTAGCCAACCGACGATCACGCCCGGTCAAGCGTTACCGCCGATGCATCGAGCGTTTGCCGACTCATTGCAGGACATCGAGCGGTTTGAATGTCTGCATCTGATGGAATTGGCAGAGGAAAGTTCATCGGCTTTAAATCTCGCCAGTCGTCCGGTGCCTGCGATTCCTCACCAGTTTGGGCGGTTGGCAGAAACCTTGCGAAATGAGCGCGATCGCGGCTTTGCCGTCTGGCTAGTGTCGGCGCAACCCTCGCGATCGGTTTCACTGTTGCAGGAACATGATTGTCCGGCGCAGTTTGTGCCCAATCCGAGGGATTATCTGGCGATCGATAAGTTGCAAATTCAGCATGTCCCGGTAGCCGTGAAATATTCGGGACTGGCAGAGTTGGAAGGTTTTATTCTGCCGACGTTCCGGTTGGTAATTGTCACCGATCGGGAGTTTTTCGGACAGCATGTGCTGGCAACGCCCAGTTATGTCCGCAAGCGGCGACGGGCAGCCTCCAAGCAGGTTGATCCGAATAAGCTGCAACCGGGGGATTATGTGGTGCATAAGAATCATGGGATTGGGCGGTTTCTCAAATTAGAAAGCCTGACGATGAATCGGGAAACCCGCGAGTATCTGGTAATTCAGTATGCCGATGGCTTGCTGCGGGTGGCTGCCGATCAACTGAATGCCTTATCGCGGTATCGCGGCATGGGCGAAGGCACTCCTGAGCTGAACAAGATGTCGGGCAAAGCCTGGGAGAAAACCAAAAGTAAAGTCCGGAAGGCGGTCAAAAAAGTTGCCGTGGATTTGCTGCAACTCTATGCCCAACGAGCGCAACAGGTGGGCTTTACCTTTCCCCTCGATCTGCCCTGGCAACAGGAAATGGAAGATTCGTTCCCGTACCAGCCCACTCCCGACCAGTTAAAAGCCACGCAGGATGTCAAACTCGACATGCAGAGCGATCGCCCGATGGATCGGTTAGTGTGTGGGGATGTCGGATTTGGCAAAACGGAAGTAGCCATTCGCGCCATTTTCAAGGCGATTACTTCGGGTAAACAGGTGGCGTTGCTGGCTCCCACCACGATTTTGACCCAGCAGCACTATCACACCCTGAAGGAACGGTTTGCCCCCTATCCGATTCAGGTGGGCTTGCTCAACCGCTTCCGCACCGCTTCCGAGAAAAAAGATATTTTGCAACGGCTGAAGACCGGGGAATTGGATGTGGTAGTCGGCACCCACCAACTCTTAGGCAAAGGGGTAGATTTCAAAGATTTAGGCTTGCTGGTGGTGGATGAAGAACAGCGATTTGGGGTGAATCAGAAGGAGAAAATTAAGTCTCTCAAAACTCAGGTCGATGTGCTAACGCTGAGTGCGACACCGATTCCTCGGACGTTGTATATGGCGTTGTCGGGAGTGCGGGAAATGAGTTTGATTACGACACCGCCCCCGTCGCGGCGACCGATTAAAACCCATTTGTCGCCCTACGATCCCGAAGTGGTGCGATCGGCGATTCGTCAAGAACTCGATCGCGGGGGTCAGATCTTTTATGTATTGCCCCGCATTGAAGGAATTGAAGAGGTGTCCGCCCGACTGCGAGAGATGGTGCCGGGAGCCAGAATCGCGATCGCTCACGGACAAATGGATGACGCGGAATTGGAAAGTACGATGCTGACCTTCTCTGAAGGTGAGGCAGAGATTCTGGTTTGTACGACGATTATTGAATCGGGCTTAGATATTCCCCGCGTCAACACCATTCTGATTGAAGATGCCCAGAAATTTGGTCTGGCTCAGCTTTACCAGCTTCGGGGTCGAGTCGGACGGGCGGGGATTCAAGCCCATGCCTGGTTGTTCTACCCCAAACAAAATCAACTGTCGGACAATGCTAGACAACGGCTGCGCGCGATTCAGGAATTTACCCAACTCGGTTCTGGCTATCAACTCGCCATGCGGGATATGGAAATTCGGGGGGTGGGCAATCTCCTTGGGGCAGAACAGTCGGGGCAAATGGACGCGATCGGGTTTGATCTGTACATTGAAATGCTAGAAGAATCGATTCGGGAGATTCGCGGTCAAGAAATTCCCAAAGTGGACGATACCCAGATCGATCTCAACCTCACTGCCTTTATTCCTGCTGACTACATTCCTGATCTGGATCAGAAGATGAGCGCTTATCGAGCCGTGGCTTCAGCTAGCTCCAAGCCAGAGTTGAACCAAATTGCAACGGACTGGAACGATCGCTATGGGGCAATTCCTCCGGCGGCAACCCAACTGATCCGGGTGATGGAACTGAAGCAAACCGCCAAAACTCTCGGCTTCTCGCGGATTAAGCCCGAAGGTACGCAGCACATTATCCTGGAAACCCCGATGGAGGAACCAGCCTGGAATCTGCTGAAAGCCAACCTCCCTGACCATTTGCAGAACCGCTTTGTCTACACGCCAGGGAAAGTCACTGTGCGCGGACTAGGGATCTTGAAACCCGATCAGCAACTGGAGAATCTCCTCACCTGGTTAGGCAGAATGCAAGGAGCCTTACCGGAACCCGCGCTGGTGTAATTCCAAATCGTCGAGTCGATCGCGGCGTCTGCGTATAACATGCTAGCCAGTAACCCTGTCAACGGGACACCTGGCATCCGGGAGGCTAGACATGACTATCGATCGCACGGTGCAATGGATTCACTCATTGTTAGACACCCTCCAACACCAGTTTAGACATTGGTGGAAACGCGGCTGGTTAGCGATCGGACTGGCGATCGGCAGTTTGCTATTCACGATTACCAGTGGGGTTGCTCAACAAGCGTTACCGCCGCCACCGACAGCGCCCAGCCTGGAACCATTACAGGATCTGCAACCTGTAGACAGTACTGCGTTTCCTCCTACGGATACGAATCCAGCCGCGATGCCACCGGATGCCACCTCGGCCCCATTTCCGGATGCCAGCCTGCCACCTCAATCTTTTAGCCCGTCGGTCACTGCCCCCCCAACTCAGTATCAAGTGGTGATTAATGGGGACAGTCCCTATTTGCTAGAACAAGTGCGGCTGATTGATCCGAATGCCTCGATCCAGCAATACAAAGGGCAGCCAGTCATTCAAGCTGGACTGTTTGATAGTGAAGCCATAGCCCAACAACGGGTCGCTGCCCTGACTATGCAAGGAATTGGTGCAACGATCGTGGCCCCGGCTGGGATGACGACTGCAACTTCTGCCATGAGTTCTGCCATTAATGTGCCACCGGGCTATCAGGACGTTGCCAACACCACGCCATATGTGGTGATTGTGCCTGCTAAAAGTACAGAGTTTGCTGCCCTCACCGAGCAAATGGTACGGCTGGGAGTCCGGGCAGATGCGATTCAAGCGAAGACGGCTCCGGTGGGTCCCCATTTAGCGATCGGTCCGTTTGCCCAACAAAGCGAAGCCGATTATGTCAGTGGTTATCTGCGGCGCAGCGGTATGGATGCCAGAGTTTACTATGAGCAGTGATTTGCCCCGCTCACAACAGCTTCAAACCTTCGTCGTCACTGCCGAGCAAATGCGCCAGATTGAGGGGCGGGTGTTTGCGGCGGGAATGCCTGTAGCCGCCTTGATGGAAAAGGTGGCTGGTCTAATCGTCGATCGGGTCACCACCTTATATCCATCCACCCCCTATCGGCGAGTCGGAGTGCTAGTAGGTCCAGGTCATAATGGCGGGGATGCCTTGGTGGTCGCCAGAGAACTCCAGTTTCGGGGTTATGAGGTGATCACCTATTGCCCCTTTTCCCAGCTCAAAGACTTGACGGCAACTCATGCCCAGTACTGTGACAGCCTCGGCATTCCCCAGGTCGATCGCCCAGAAGCCCTACAAACCTGTGATTTCTTAATTGATGGATTATTTGGCTTTGGGCTGGAACGCCCGATCGCAGGTGATTTGGCTACCGCGATCGACCAGATGAATCAATTCGCCCTTCCGATCGTCAGTATTGATCTACCCTCCGGTCTGCATACTGATACAGGGCAAGTATTAGGGATAGCAATTCGCGCCACCCAAACCCTTTGCCTAGGCTTATGGAAGCAGGGACTCTTGCAAGACTGGGCACTAGAATTCACCGGACCAATAGAGCTGATTGATTTTGATCTGCCGCTTGCCGATATCCGCGCCATTCTCGGCGATCGTCCCGCCGTCAATCGGATTACCCCTGAACGAGCGATCGCAGTATTACCTTTGACCCGTCCTGCCTCAACCCACAAGTATAAACAGGGTCACTTGTTGCTAATTTGCGGATCACACCAGTATGCCGGAGCCGCTATCCTATCGGGTTTAGGTGCCCGTGCTAGTGGGGTTGGGATGCTGTCGATCGCCGTACCCCAATCCCTTAAACCCTTATTAACAACGCAACTGCCGGAAGCCCTAATTCTGGGTTGTCCAGAAACCACCTCTGGCGCGATCGCTGATCTGCCTGAAACCACTGATCTGAGTAAATATCACGCGATCGCCTGTGGCTGTGGGTTGACGATCTCTGCTACTCCCGTAGTCGAAGCCGTTCTTGCCAGTCAGCAATCCTTACTGCTGGATGCCGATGGCTTAAATATTTTGGCAAACCTGGGCACGATTCCCACTCTGCAAGCCCGGTCTGCACCCACTATCCTCACCCCCCACCTGGGCGAATTTCAGCGCTTGTTTCCTGAACTGACGCAGGATATGCCCTGCCGAGTGACCGCTGTCCGTCAAGCGGCTACCCAGACTCAGGCGATCGTCCTGCTGAAAGGAGCCAGAGTCACGATCGCAGATGCTGAAACTGTCTGGATTAATCCCGCTAGTACACCCGCTTTAGCCCGTGGTGGTAGTGGTGATGTATTAACCGGGTTAACTGGGGGATTACTAGCACAGGTCGCCGCCGAGAACCGTGAGGAGAGTCAGGAAGCGCGCGATCGCCGATTTAGCCAAGCCGTACAAGCGGCAGCCTGGTGGCACTCCCAAGCGGGAATCGTTGCTGTTCAGTCTCGCACCGAGTTAGGTGTGGATGCCCATACCCTGACTGACTATCTCATCCCCGCACTGAGTCACAACCTGGCGTTGTATCAGACCTCGACAAAAATTTGATCCATCTGTACGAAATGGGACAAAACTTGATATAGTAGTGTTTCAAAGCGGCGGCATAGCCAAGTGGTAAGGCAGGGGTCTGCAAAACCCTCATCCCCAGTTCGAATCTGGGTGCCGCCTTGAGGGATGGAGTAGTGTGACTGAGCAAATTTGTACAGTCGCATCATAAATGTCGCTTGTGGCTGAGCACATTATATTGCACAATTTGCAGATGAGTGGCGCAGTTTATTATTTCGTGATCAAGCAGATCAGATTCGGCAGCACTCCCAATTCTTATAAGGGTCTACTTTTATACCCTTTCATTGATTACTCTTCATGTTTCTGTTGTGCATCAAACATAATTTGATAACTTGCATGAGGTTTCATACGACGAAGCACTTGCATATGAGCTTCTGCATCACTCCGACGACGAAATCGCTGAACGACAATGGTACGGGCGTTTGGCAAGAGTTGAATAATGCACCAGGGATGAAGTTGATTACGGTAAGGCATTGGATAAAAAAGCATAGAAAATTTGAGCGACTGCTGCTTGTGCTTCGCATGAACAGGTTTCGAGTAGATTTCTTAGCAGCAAAAATTATCACTCATGCCTGAGCAGGTAAATCTTGGCGCTGTTACTGAAATGTCTGTGTAGAAGATTGCCTAAAATGACAAACTAATAGAGCGCAGCTCACTCTCAAGGTCTTTTGCCCATTGAGTTGCGACTGCTCCTCTATGCGTGTAACTAAAAGCGTAAATCATTTTACGAAAACCGTCAATCATTTTACTCCTGATGACAAGCAAGCCCGATCGATCGCCATTGATGAGACTCAGAGTGCAACGTTTTTTGACTCAACAGCAGTTGGCGGATGCATTGGGAGTGACTGAGACAACGGTAAGGAATTGGGAGGCCGGACGATCGCAACCGAAGCTAACTCCTGCTCAGTATAAAAAGCTGCTTGGGATTTTGCAGATCACACCGGATGAGTTACCCGATGAGTTTGGGACACCAGGCGGACAGAATGAACCATAGCTCAGGGCTGAATTGAGGGAACTCTAAAGAAAACTACTCTTTAGGGAGCAATCTACGATGCCAATTACACCAATTAGTGCAGCCTTGACTCAAACCGATCGAGATGCGGTGATGGCTGCTGTTGCTACGATCAAAGCCAAGCTACCGTTTCTGATTGATTTGACAGCCGATGAGCGTAAGGCATTGCCCAAGATGGGGGACAAGAGCCGAGCCTTTGTCAGTAAAGCATTGGAGGTGGCAACTCAGAATCCAGAGTTTCTACCAAGATCATTTGACCTGGATGAGATGCGGAAGGATGTGCAATTGTTTGAAGCCTTGTTCCCGTTGTTGATGTCACTGATGCAATTACAGGAATTGGTGGACGATACCTGTTTAGCGGTTGGCAGTGAAGCCTATGCGTCAGCCTTGCAGGTTTACAATTATGCCAAGGCAAGTGGTCAGGGTTCTGGTTTAGATGCTGTGATTGGTGAAATGGGGCAACGATTCGTCAAGAAACCCCGAAAATCTAAAGCTCAAAGTGCATCAACGGGAGCTTGAAATTTAAAACTCACGTAAAAAGGCTGATGATTTGCCTAAGGAGATGCATCATTCTAGCTCGGAACTCGATCGTTCTACTGTTGAGGTCAACGATTTGAGTTCTGAGCTGCTCAATTTGAGTTCAAAGGTCAAATTTTCAAGCTTGGAAGTCAAACTTTTGAGTTCAGAGGTCAAATTTTTCAGCTTGGAGGTCAAATGTTTGAGTTCAGAGGTGCAACCTTGAAGTTCAGAACTCAAATCTTGAGGTTCAAAGGTTAAAAACTCCTATTTTGAACTTGAACACTGAATCGTTATGAACGGGTACAAGTAGCAAAAGTCTTTAACTGGGATAATTACTTCTGGTTGCCCTCAATAGTTTCAAAGAGTGTGCGATCGTGGGCGACTTCTACATCTCCACCTGTGAGTTTTGTTGATGTCTGCTTAGGCGGACTACAGGAGTGAAATCATGGCAAACTCCGAAATGACATCGAAGCGATCGCATGGCTGAGATATTTGGATTTAGATCAATGTGCTCCAGCCACTCAATGGGTACTGGAGTATTTGGATCAGCAGCAGTGGATTATTAGGTGCGATCGCAGCAAGATAACCAGTTACCTGACTGCGATCGCTCTCATGGTCTATAGAAAAGTTTGGATGTTACAGCTTAAGAGATTGAACGCTCAAATCTTTCAAGGTGATCGTGAAGTGCCGTTGTTCGCCTGTGGCAACAAAAGAAACGATCGCTTCACACGCTACAGCTACTGTTAACATCACTAAATTACGTGCGAGTGGATAATCGCAGACATCATCATTGACATCCGATGGAACTCGATAAACTTCATTCCAGATGACTTCTGCATAATCCGTAGAGAGTCCAGCATGGAGGCAAGAAATTCCAGTTTGGTCAGCGTAATCTTTCACTGCTTGGCGAGAGGTACTGTTGTCAAATACATCAACAATCAATCCGCTCCCTTTGAGGAGTTGAGCCGTATTCGTCGCAGTCAGTTCTTTGGTTTCAGCTTCTACCTTAGTCCCGATCGCCCGATACAAGTTATTCGCCAAAATCTTGGCTTTGAATGCACCGACATCTGAACGATAGTAGGGTTGTGTGGAGAGATTGCGTTCCTCAATGCGATCGCGATCGATCACTTTCAGTTTGCCAAAACCCGCACGAACCAGATTCTCAGTCAGGTTTGCGCCCAGAGCACCTGCACCACAAATGGTCACAGGAACCTCTTTCAGCTTTGCCATCACCGTATCTGTTCGATAAAGCTGTTCATGAAAAAAGATACTCATTGTTTCACCACTCCTGGTGTTCCATCACACCCACTAACGATTGCAAATCAAAATCGCAAACAACTTCGTCGCGCAAGCTTCGCGTCCACTCAGGCAAATGCCAGAACTCACAACGGTCAGATCATCTTTGGTGATAATGCTCCGCATCACTGGCGTGACCGCACTGGTATGACGCACACCATCTGATGTTGTCCAATCCACTGTCCAGTAGTCCCCTCGATCTTGGAACTGATGCAGTTCACCCCCGCCCAATTTGAGCGCTTGCCGCAGTTGCTTTTCATCCTGTTGAGGTTGAGCAAACTCCTCTATTTGCTGAACAGCTAATTCGTAGAGCGATTCCTGAACTGCAATTTGATTGAGTAGATTATGTATATGATTCATCATTAAACGACTACGAGAAAGAGTATGTTTAGAGGAATTCAGGCTGTTTTTTACTTTGTGCCTGATGTTAAGGCTGCGGCAGAATGGTATAGCCAACTGCTCGATCAGCCCGTCAAACACTACTTTGAGTTAGAAGGTAAAATTCGAGGCGCACTCATTCAGGTTGGAGAGGTGGAGTTATTTCTACATCTTGCTGATGATAAGATGCAGCCAGGTCATGCTGGACAAGTTGCTTATTGGCGAGTTGATGAGATGAAAGATGCGATAGAGCGGGCACAGCAATATGGTGCAAGACTATATCGAGGACCAATCCGAATCGAAAACAATCAAGCAATCTGTCAAATGTGGGATCAATTTGGTAACTTGTTCGGGATGCAAGGCAATACTTCCCAGCTCTAGTTGGTAGGGAATTCGGAGTGTAAAATCTCGCGTACCTCCATCAAAATTTGCCCCAATTTGTTTTTGCCGCTGCCATCTTTACCGCAACCCCAGTAGTAACCGATCGGAGAGTTTTCCACCAGCACCTCATCTTCACTTGCCAGTAAAATTTTTCGGATGTCTGCATGAGTTCTAAACTTTTGCAGAACAGCTTTTCGCATCCCATCATCTTTGATCTGCTGCCAATCAGACCGCAGTGGTCAGGAGCGATCGCGCCCCATATTGGCTGCATGTTTAGGTGTTTTAGTTTGCCGTACCTTTTCCCTCGAAAATGAATGAATAGTCGTGCCAGTCACAGACGGGATAATACCCAATTTGTTGGTAAATATGATTGGATGTAGAATTGGCTAAATCTGTAAATAGGAAGCATTGATCGCATCCCTGGTCTAATAATTTCTGACTCAACGCGGCGACACAAGCGGTGGCATATCCTTGGCGGCGATACTCCAAGGGTGTATAAACAGGACCAATACGAGCCGCTGTCGGTAAAGATTGGCTGCCACTTGCCCAGGAAACGGGAGTACCGTTGTCCCACAGATGCACACTCTGGCGTTTCAATCCAGTCTCTACCATTCTTTCAGGCGTTTCACTCACCACTTCACCAATTTCAGCAATAAAGGCTTTAAACCAGTCTAGTAGCAATGCGCGATCGCGCTCAGTGGCCAGCCTGAGATGCCCTTTTGCCGTTACGACAGGTTGAACCTGGGTGAGTTGATGGATTCGCATTTCCATCACTCTTCGGTAGGCTTGTCCGGTGAGCGCCTGCCAGGATAGCAAAAACGTTGCTACCTCTGTCACTAACCCACTGACACCGGGAATTGGCTTCCCATATTCTTGAATATCGTGGGCAATTAACTGGAGCGCATCCAAATCCATTGCTTTGGACAGCACCAGCTTGTAGAGAGGGGTATGAATGGCGACAGCCAACACTCTATGATCGGCTTCTACGATCGCCAGGTAAGGCGGTTCAGGATAACGCTCCGGGTAATGCCGTAGTGTATGCAAGATACCGAGTAATAGATTGTGTTCTGCCTCGTACTGGAGTAAATAATCCTGAGCACGATCGCAGAATTCTTGAAGGCTATCAAATCGACGTAATTGCATGGTTCATCTCCTTATCACTCAGAACTCAGGATCTTTAAGTACTGGGGTGGAACCTGATCGACCAGCCAAACCCCATTGTCTGAGCAGTAGAAAGTAAACCCAGCTTGTTGCATTGTGGTAGCAGCGATCGCAAGAATCACAGGACGACCATGCCGCATTCCAACTTTTCGAGCCGTTTCCACATCTTTAGACAAATGCACATGATGCCGTGACATCTTGAGCAACCCTGATTGAAGAATTGCTGGCACCGATTGTTCACCTGTGCCGTGATACAACACATCCGGTGGAATTTGCGGCTGTAGTTCTAGATCAACGTCAACGCTATGTCCTTGATTGGCTCGAATCCGAGTTCCGGTTTCATCGAATGAGAATCGCTGTTTATCGCTCGTGGCAACGACTTCCTCTAACTCAGCACGAGTGATGGGACATTGATGGGCAGCACAAGCAGATAACAGATCATCGACGTTCACCCAACCCCCGATCGCCAGAGTCAGTCCAAGCCGCTCTGGTACGTGTCGCAGATGTTTGCTGAGGTATTTGCTAATTTTGATCTGCCGTGTCTTATCCATACCGTTTCTCCGCTTCAATCAATCTCCTGCGTGCAAGTTTTGAGAGCATTGCGCTTTCTCAGTTACTTGGGGTGCTCCGAGTCGTGGGTTATTACACACTCTTTCAAGGATGGCTACTTTTAAGCCCACCTCCCAGGATCTTTGCCCTCCCCGTTCACAAGCGCCCACTGCTTGCAGTGGCATGTTTCCTCTCGTACTCGTATGTAGGCTCTACAAGTTAGGGCACGCAGGAGATCATTGAATGCTACCGCTTACCAGGCAAAGATTCCTGATCTCGACTTGACAGGAACCGCACGGGCGGCTCGGATACACAGTTGGGCAATCAATTCGGTCGAGGTGACGGCACTTTGCAGTTGTGCAAAGTTGAGGGTGTCTGCCTTAATTTGGGCGATCGCCAACACCTTGTCGATGCTGTCGTCGCTCAACTTCATGCCTGCCTTCAGAAAGTCGGTACAGGGACCCTGATGCCGTTGAGTGGGTGTGCGGCTACGCTTGCACCAGAAGTGGCTGATGACATGGAAGACGTGTCCCTTGCCCCAGTCGAAGCTAACAGCAACCACAGGCGCACTGTGTCGTGATAGCAGGTCATGGCTTGCCGCTTCGATCGCCACCTTATCGGGATTGAGAATGGCGATCGGGTGGCTGCTGCCCTCCAACCACCACTGCGGGTCGGTTCCCAGTACCACTACGTCAGACCACAGGCTATTTAAGCTTGGCTCTACAGAAATCACCTCATCCTCGGTTGCCCGTCCGGTAAACTTGACCATGCCGGGAAAAGCAGGTTCGATGAACCGCCCCAGTGCCCAGTCAGAACTGACCAGCCACTTACCTTCATTCACCCGTTGGCTGAGGTGTTCAATCAGCGCTTTGTCGTAACTGCCAGAACAGTTGACAAAGATAATGTTGGCATCCAGGTCTTTGGGGTCTGGGTTCATGGTACAGGGCACCTTCAGACACGACAGAATATCTTGTACGCGATCGTAACTTCCGGTATAAACAGCGACATCCTGTTTTCGTAGCTTGTTTAATATTTGCAGGTCTTCAGAACGCTGCTCGGCAAGGCGCTGACGAACAGCGATCGCCGCCACTTCATACGCTTTTTTCATGTCGCTCATGACAATCATCTCCTGTGGTTGAGCGATAAATTAAGGTTTAGGAATCCTAAATTTCCTTCAGGGCTGAGAGTTGGAGCTGTCTAGCAATCGCTGCATCAGTCACCGGATAAACTGCCTCACTGGGAACGAGTAATTGTGCCCAATCGTGCGATCGCACCACCTGATACTGGTGCTGAACAAACTCAGAAATATCTTCAATGTCAACAATCCAGTCACGGGCGTATTTTGCAAGCACATCCCCACGTAATCCCAATTGAATGGCGCGCCGTTCCAACTTGTCACCCGACGGATGATGATCCGGGTCCCATTGCAAGCGAACGGAAGACTGGGCAACGGCTTGTCGCCACTCTACTTGACTGGTATAGACCTCTGGAACAAAGCTGGAATGAACAGCGGTTGCCAGGATGGTGTCAAATGCTGATCGCTTGATCCGAATTGCCAGCGTCACTTCCTGTCCAGCTTTTGTGCCCCAACCCGAACGGTACATCATCCACAGGAAGTTAGGCTTGATCCAACTCATGCGACTGAAGCTAAATTCGCCGCCGAAATAACCGTGTTCCACTGCAAAGTGGGCGATCACAGGACGATATGCCTGGTAAACCACAACCGAATCTTCGTCGTATTGCGCGACAATATGCCGTCCGGTTTGGGGCAGTTGAGCAATCTGGGTTAAATAGGAGGTTGTCAATGGCTTCATAGCGTAGGTTTGAACAAGAGTTGTAGGGCAAGGATTTCCTGCCCTACAGTTTTAGTGTCGCGTGGTGGGCATCAGCCACATCCCCGGTCGCTCTAGCCAGTTTTTCACTAGCGGTTCCGGAAGACGATTCAGTAGTTTGAGCATATCCCAGGTGTTGACCTTCATGGCTTTGGCTAACTCTTCTCGCACGCGGTCAGTGCTCACCGTTGCCATCAGGTCAGGTAATTCTGGGTTATGCAAAGCTTCCTCCAGGTCAGGAGCTAGACGAAAGTCCAGCTTGACGGCAAAGCGCACGGCTCGCAGTGCCCGAAGTGGGTCATCTGCAAGCGTCATCATCGGTGGCAACGGTGTTCTCAAGACCCTTGCTGCCAGGTCGGTCTGCCCGTTAAACAGGTCAATCAGTTCTCCCGTTTCGGACTTTGCCAGAGCATTCACCGTAAAATCACGCCGCTGCAAGTCATCTTCCAGGGTTCCTGGAACAACGATCGGCTTTCGCGTTCCCGGTAAGTACTCCAACTCCCGCCGTGCTAACACAAAGTCAGCCACCAATGCCTGGTGAGGCGCTGGAAACTTGGCACGAATCGTCAAGCAATCCTCCGTTTCCAGGAAGATCCTGAATCCCGCCTCCAACATCCAGTCTTTCATGAACTGAAATGCTTCATGGATCGTTTTGTCCTGCGCCTCTGCGGGCGTGAGAACAAACGAGAAATCTGCATCCTTGCTCTGGATGCCCAGCAGTTCATCACGAACCTTGCCACCGACTTCAAAGATTTGTGGCATGGGTCTTCACCTCCTCACCAATAATCTTGGGTTGGAAGGGGACTACCCACCCCAAAGAGATGTGGCAGTCCCGGCTTCCTACTTGTCTGCCCGTGTAGGCAACGGCGTGTCTAGAATCTCCATCAGCAGTTCCAGACGAGAAGGGCGCGTTAACAGCGGGACCAGGTTCGGCAAGCTGTAGTAGTCTCCCGCAAAGGTAAACGTCTCTACAGGTGCCTGTTGTCCCTTCAGTTGGCTCTCTAGCCAGTTGCAGTAACCGCCCACACGGACGATAACTACGTTTGGCATGACCGCCAACTCCCGGCAGTAAGTCTTGTAAACCTCACCGAAGTAAGGAGCCGCATTCTCACCTTCGTCTGTCACGACGATGATCTGATCCACGACCTGTCGCTTCTTCCGCATCGCTTCCAAAGGCGCACCAATGCTGGTGCCACCTCCAGCCTTAATGTGCTGAAATGCCCGCTCCCAGTCGGTCAACTCCTTGCCCTGTGCGGTGACAGGATAAGGAATGTTGTCGAAGGCGTAGACAAACAAGTTTGCCTGAGTAATGCCAGAGATCAGGGCAGCCAGTCGCTTCCCTAACTCGATCGCATTCTCCATCGAACCCGACTTGTCCACGAGCAAGGCAGTGGGACGGGTAATCACACCACGCCGCTTCACCTGCTCATTCGTCACCTTCTCCAACCGGGCAAGGGTATCGTCATCGAGGTCGGCTGCATCGGCTGCAACTTGAGCCTTGAATGCCGCAACTCGCGCACTCTTGGATGCCTCGTCCAGCTTCCCGTCAATCAACCCCTTCACCTCTGGGTGATCCATTGCCCCTCTTGCCTTCAGTGACTTGAGGTTGTTGATCACTTCCTGGGGAGTCATGCTGTTGATCAACGCCACCAAGACAGTGGGAGTGAGTTGCTTGATCGCACCAATGGCGATCGCATAGGGCAACTTAAATTCGACAACCAACCGCGCCTGTTCTGCGGCACTTTCTGCCTTGGCAAGCTGCTTCAGCACGTCAGCCAGCGAACCTACGGGAGGCTGGTCACGGAACAGAATGGCATTTGCCCGCTCATCAGGCTTGATGTGCAACGATGCGTACAGGTGCTTCATTGCCTTGCGTCCCCGCAGTGCCGCGCGATCGAACAGGACAGGGTTATTTTCGCGCACCTTCAGATACCGCTGCACGGCAGTCCGGGCAGAACGGGGTAGCTTATTGCGGTGCTGCTTCATGAAGTCCACCACACGAGCCACCTGGTAAGGGGGAAACTCTTGCAGCATGACGAAGCCAGCATCCCGGTGCTCAGTCAAATCGCTGGTTAGCAGATGTGCGACAAACACTTCCTTGTGGTCGCGCACGTCCCCATTGCGCTGATACCACATTGCCAGGTGTCCGTAGAAGATGGGGTCAAGTTCAACGATCAGTTTGTGAATTTCTGCCACTTGCTCAAGCTTGCGGTGAGGGGTAGTGAGCAAGCTGTTGAGCATTTCCAGGCGCAAATCGCGTTCAGTGTTGTTCATAGGAACCTCCTCTGCTTGTAATGGATGAGGAGGCAGATGTTGCACGCAACGGTGAAGAGTCACCGCGCAAGTGACAGAAGCTTGGCTGAAGGGTATTATCCCTCCAGTTTTGCCTGCTATCGGTCTCAGGCTTGCAGCGTACAACCCAATGTACGCACCAGTTTGTGTTTTGGTGGGGTATGTAAGCTTCTGCGATCGGGGCGCGGCAACAACTGCCAATGAAGGTGAAAATGAAAATGGATGAGCCTATTGCCTAAAAGTAGTGGCTGCGTAGACTACCGTCATATCTGCCACTATTACGGCAACATCGTTTGAAAGGACCGTCCAGAAGCACAGGGACACAAATCGTTGTTACCCAGCTTTTCCTGCAGTTCTTTATCACCGTGAACAATGCGATGTCCTCGTTTGACGGCGGTCTCTGATGGATACCCTCGACGACGTTTGCTAGAGGGTTCAAAAGCAGAACGCTTGCAGGTCGTGAAGATCTTCCAAATCATTATTCAGGTTGGTGTTATTAAAATTGCTTTGCTTCATTGTCCTTACCTCCAGTTCGGATAAACTGCATTGCCAATGCCAATCTCGTGTCTTTTTCTCAGATTGCAGAGACTGGTTTTGTATGCCCTTTTGAGAGTTGATCTGCCTGACGAGTGGTTTCAGGGAGACGATACTTGGGGGCACATTTCAGAACAAAATCGATCGCACTGTTCAAACTAATTCGATGTCCAACCGAGACATAAACAGGCTTGATATTTGACTGCGTACGAACGATCGCTCCAATGACTTCTCCGTGATCTCGAATTGGTTGCCATGCGCCTCGCTGCTCTGCCAACGGTTCATGTTCTCCCAGGTAAGGCGTTTTTGCCACACCGATCGATGGTAAACCACTGACAATGCCAAGATGACAGGCAAAACCACAGCGACGTGGGTGAATATAACCATTGCCATCACACAGCAGCAGATCCGGTCGCGTCTTCAATTCTGCCAACGCTTCCATCACCACTGGAACTTCCCGAAATGCCAGCAGACCTGGAACATAAGGAAAGGTTGTGAGACAACGAATCATCACGGATTCCTGAAGCGTCAGGTCGGGAAATCGCAGCACGGCGATCGCGGCACAAGCAATGCGATCGTCCTCTTCAAAGCCCACATCGACTCCGGCAACAGTTTTCACTTCACCAAAATCATCCTCCATCACCACCTGTGCCCGTAACTCCTGCTGAAGAGCGATCGCTGCTTCAGGAGTAGCTGACTGAGTTAGAGTTAATAGCGGATGATGCATGAAGAAAACCTCTACCGGAAACTGGAACCATAATCGAAAAATGCGATCGAATGAGGGACTGTAAAAGTCACTTCGTGCAAGTCAAAAAAGCGGGGTGTCATACACAGGATTTGAACCTGTAGTAGCTTGATTCTAAGTCAAGTGCCTTATCCATTAGGCGAGTATGTAAGCTTTTTCAGTTAGGGCACGAAGTGGAAAGATTTATCCGTAAACCGCTTCAGGGCGAATGATCAAGTCACCACTTGGACGGCGATCGACCACATAAGTGGAAAGTCGATTGACATTGGTATCCAGGTGTTTGGAAACTTGTTCTTTGACCGCGACATCATTCATGCCTGTGGTGATTCCCAGTTGAGTTTCTGGAATGTCAAGCGATCGCCCCTCAAATCGAATATGCACCATGACTATCACCTCTTTGTTTTATGACTCTAAATGGGGTGACTGAGGAGAGTCGTATAGCCTGCGGCATTCAAGAAACGCGAAGCGTCTCCTTCGGAGAAACTCGCTAACACTGGTGTCACAGACCAGCCCCTCCACCCCTTTGGGTAGCCCCAAAGGGGCGGCTTCGCCAACAGTCACAGTGGAGCCAAGGGGACTTGAACCCCTAACCTCCTGTTTGCAAGACAGGCGCTCTAGCCAGTTGGGCTATGGTCCCATTTGGTGGATCTGATCGGAATCGAACCGATCGCCTCCCGATGAGAATTGCACTCATCCCTCGTACAAGTTCACAAAGCTGTTTTTTTGCTTCTTAACAGGAAGTTAGTATGTAAGCTTTGCCTGTTGGGGTACAAGGTGGTTTAGGCGCTCTGCCACTAGAGCTACAGACCCAGGTTTGGTGGATTCTGGTCGGATTTGAACCGACATCTTTCTGCTTGCAAGGCAGACGCTTTCCCAGTTAAGCTACAGACCCATTTGGCAGGAGTGGTAGGAATTGAACCTACACAAGTCGATTTAGAAGATCGATGCCCTCATCCATTAGGCGACACTCCCACAAGTTGGTAGTCCTGGCAGGATTTGAACCTGCAACCCTCTGTTTGTAAGACAGATGCTCCACCATTGAGCTACAGGACTACGAGAGCGGATGATGGGACTCGAACCCATGCGCTGAGTGTGGCGCACTCAGATGCTTGCCGCTACATCACACCCGCATTTTTTGGAGCGAAAGACGAGACTCGAACTCGTGTCTCCTGGGTGGAAGCCAGGGATGCTTGCCGCTGCACCACATTCGCATTCTGGGGCTGGTGACAGGATTTGAACCTGCAACCTTTCGCTTACAAGGCGATTGCTCTTCCAACTGAGCTACACCAGCACAAGCAGATGGCGAGGCTTGAACTCGCGTCCAGGACATACCAAATCCTGATGCTGACCGACTACACCACATCTGCATTTGGAGCAGGAGACGGGAGTTGAACCCATACCACGAGCTTACGAGACCCGTATGCTTGCCACTTGCACCACACCTGCTCGGTGACGGGGGCGGGAATTGTAGCTTGCTTCCGCGTAGCGGTACCCGCTGATGTAAAGGTTATGAGCCTTTCGAGCCGCCGTTGCTCCATCCCCGCAGTACCCCTAGCGAGACTCGAACTCGCAAGATTCCAGTTTTAAGCCGGACACGTCTGCCAATTGCGTCACAGGGGCATCTTTGGTGGGCGCTGTAGGAGTTGAACCTACGTCAGTCTCCTTAAGAGGGAGGTGCCACCGTTCTGCCAAACGCCCATTTTTTCACTGCTCAACCCAAGGTTAAATTTGGTGGGTCGCCCAGGGGTTGAACCTGAATCTCTCCGCTTAAAAGGCGGCTGCATATCCGCTCTGCCAACGACCCGAATGGTCTGAGTGGTAGGGATTGAACCTACGACCTCCGGTTCCCCGAACCGACGTGCTCCCACTGCACTACACTCAGATATTTGGTACACCGAGCAAGACTCAAACTTGCTAATTACCCACTTATCGGGTGGGCGCGTCGATCACTTCCGCCTTCGGTGCTTGGTACTCCCGGTGGGAATCGAACCCACAAAATCTAGATCCTCGGTCTAGAGCGTCTTCCCTTCCGCCACAGGAGCATCAGTACCCTTGGTGGGAGTCGAACCCACAAAATCTGGTCTCTGAAGCCAGCACGTATTCCAGTTCCGTCACAAGGGCAAACTTTCTTTTTGTGTGCTGTGAGAATGGTGTTCTCACAGCACACAATACTCATTGGTCGGGATGGTAGGATTTGAACCCACGACTCCTTGGTCCCAAACCAAGGCTTCTGACCACTGAATTACATCCCGATACTTGGTACTGCTGGTGGGAGTCGAACCCACAACCTCTGGTTGCTAAGACCAGCACCTCTGACCGTTGGGCTACAGCAGCATAATTGGTACTCCTGGTGGGAATCGAACCCACACGTGACTATTTTTGAGACAGCCGCCTCTTCCGATTGGGCTACAGGAGTGTGACCTATGTTTTGTGTGCAGTGCGCACAAAACATAAAGCTTTGCTTTTTAGGAATGGGAGGAATACAGGGGAATGACCCAGGCGACTGTTTACCTCCCAACTGCCCCGCCAGGGTTTGAACCTGGAACTTCGCTTTCAAAGAGCGACATGGATGCCAATTTCACCACAGGGCATTGAAATGGATGCAGGAGTTGGGGTCGAACCAACCTCTCTCTGATTCAGAGTCAGAGCGACTTGCCAATCGTCCATCCTGCAATAAATGGCTGCCCCAGCAGGACTTGAACCTGCAACCTAGCGGTTAACAGCCGCTCGCTCTGCCATTGAGCTATAGGGCAACGGTCTTATTTAATAGCTGCGTGAAACGCAGCTATTAAATAAGACCGTTGAGTGGGAAGTGACAGGATCGAACTGCCTTCTCGCCGTCTTCAGCGGCACGTGAGCACCAGCTTCACCAACTTCCCAAACAGTTCAAATTTTGGCGGAGGCTAAGAGAATCGAACTCTTGACGGTGTATTTCACCCGCAGGCGTTTTCAAAACGCTTTCCTCGTCCGTGCCGGACAACCTCCATGTTTGGCGAGGACGGAGGGACTCAAACCCCCACTCTTCAGGTTCGTAATCTGAGATGTTGTTCAGTTACACCACGTCCTCACAAGGCGGAGAGCAGTGGACTCGAACCACAATTGTTCATCCATCTGTTTAGCAAACAGCGCCAATTTCCTAATTGGTTTACTCTCCATAGATTGGTAGGTCGGGCAGGAGTCGCACCTGCAACGCAAGAAGCGGCTGTTTTACAGACAGTTGCCCACGCTGATAGGCGAGCCGACCCATGTTTGTTTTTGCTGCTCATGTTTGAGCAAGATTTGGCAGTGCCGACGGGAGTTGAACCCGCAAGCATCGACTTGAAAGATCGACGGCTTTACCAATTTGCCTACGGCACCAAACTTTGAGATTTCTACAACGTGCAAGTTTGAGAAGCTGTTTTTCAGCCTCCAAGTTGGCGGAGGCTGTAGGAGTCGAACCTACTTCGCTGATTAGGCGAGTGACCAGTATGTAGGCTTCTCGGATGAGGGCACACCGTAGAACGCACAGACCAGGATTTGAACCCGGACAAAAGGTTTTGGAGACCTTTGTGCTGCCATTACACCATCTGTGCATTGGTCGCAGCGGCGAGACTTGAACTCGCAATGACCAAGTTATGAGCTTGGGGCTTTACCATTAAGCTACGCTGCAATAGTTGGACTCCAGGGAGAGAATCGAACTCTCGCTAGTTGGTTTTGCAGACCAACGCCTTCCCACTTGGCGACCTGGAGATAAATTTGCTGTGCAAGTTGAAGAAGCTGTTTTGGATTGAACTACCTCGCCAGAGGTTGGAGGCGAGGACTGGAATTGCACCAGCAACCTATCGTGTTTCAAACGATCGTTCTACTGTATGTAGGCTTCTGACATCAGGGCACAGCAACGAGGATGACAGGGATCGAACCTGTGACCACTTGCCTCGGAAGCAAGCACTCTGTCCATCTGAGTTACACCCTCATTGGGAGCCTTGACGGGAGTTGCACCCGCTTCTTTCTGGCTGAGAACCAAAACGACTTTTCTATTCGTCCACAAGGCTGTACGGCTTCTTCAGTTAATGGTTAGTGCTTCGCACTAACTATCAACCAGTTAAAGGCTGTACGGGGATGATGGGATTTGAACCCACGATCTTTCGCTCGACAGGCGACTGCTTTGAGCCACTAAGCTACACCCCCAAAGGTGGCATTTATGAAGTTTTCAAGGTTCAGGCTGGCTGATAAATCAGCAGGAATTAGAGGAAGCAACGTCGTTCCAGGTAATAGATTTGCCCGATGTTCTGTCGCTTTTGTTTGCACTGAATGAAAGATAAATTTCCCTGATTTGATGAGTCATCTTGAAGTGGCGTGGAAATGCCAGAAACATGAGTGGGTAAGAACGCTAAGAACTTCAAGAGACCATTGTTTTTAGTGTGGGAGTGAGTGTTCATTGGATTAGCTCCTCCGTGTCTCATCTCATACTACAAATATAATACAATATACTACAAGCCGTCAAGGGGGTACTACAACTTTTTTGAGACGGGAGAGAACGACTATCAGAAGATCCTTGTATCGCTCTCTCCCACTTGATTTGCCCCTAAGCTGGAGAGGAAATGTGGGCTTCGCTCATCTGCCACAGCTTGTAGATGAAACGCTCAACTTGATCGCTCATCACAGTCAAGAACATCCCTTCATGAGCGTCCTTGTCCTCGGCAATCCAGCTTCCACTCAGCCCAACTTCCACAAACTCCTCATCTACAGCAATGAGGGTGACTACTGAGCCATACTCCTGCTGTAGTGCCATCTCCAGCACTCTCAGTTCAGGAATATCAGCAGGCAGCAGAAAGGAAGCGCGACCGGGTTCAACATGAAGCGTTTGCCCTAGCCGCATCGCCAGAAGGACTCGCTGGGCAATCAACAGTTCGGGGTTGGTCATCGTCCGCTCCATGAACAGCCCAACGTCTGTGTAGTTCAGCTTCAACATGGTCTTGCCTCCTTCTTGATTGAGGTCAGGGTTCAATAGGCTGCTGTTCTTTCCAAAACTGCTCGGCAAAGGCGATCGCTGGATGCATCGGTGCTTTAGGCTTGGTCTTCAGAACCATTCCGGTTTCATGCAGGAGGCGATCGCCCTTACTGGAATTGCACTTCTCACAGGCGGTCACTACGTTGTCCCAGGTATGGGGTCCGCCTTTTGAGCGGGGAATGACGTGATCCAACGTCAGGTGCTTGCTGCTGCCGCAGTACTGACAGGTGTGGTTGTCGCGGCGAAAGACTTCCCGACGATTTACCCGAGGAACCTTCCAGTGCCGCTCTGGATTGCCACTGGTCAACCGAATGTGATTTGGGATTTGTAGTACGACACTGGGAGAGCGTACTTCCCATTGCTGGGTGCTACTGAACTCCATGGTCTCTGCCTGTCCAGTCACCAGGAGCACGAAGCTTGCGCGACGACAAGTCGTTCGCCCGTTTAAGGTTGATCCGCGCCAGGGGCAAGTAGTTCTTAGAGAACACCACGACCTGGTTCTGGAGTATTGGAATTTTCTGTCGCTGCTCGGTCTGCATGAGTTTTCTCCTCAAAAAATAACCCCCGCCTCTGAACACCAGGAGCGGGGGTTGGGGAAGTTAATATGGCTTTCCCTATGTCGGTGCCAGGATTGCCCTGCACCTCCCGCTGCTAGTCAGTTGATCCGGATTGAGTCGTCCGGCGTTCGCGGAGCGTTCCGCAGGAATTGTGCTATGAACGCCTTCGCTGACGGATTTACCGCCGCTAAACCAATACGTCCCCTCGATCGCAAACAGCGCCACTGCTCTGCCCAGACCATATTGAGGTCGGCATTGCATGGCGCTGCTTAAGGTGGCGAGGATACGTATCATGGAAGGCTGTAGTATTTGTATTACAAATCCGAATGTCTACATACTACACTTGTAGTATTAGATTGTCCACCCTTGAATGAAATTTAGGATGTTCGGTTATGGATACACGCAAACGGGGTAGCACTTCGGAAATGCAGGTGACAAGTATCCGCTTGGAACCGAAACTGAAGGAGCGATTGCGGGAAATCTCCGGAGAGCAGGGGTATCAAACCCTCATCCGAGATGTGCTCTGGCGGTTTGTAGAACAACAGGCGAGACCAGACGAGTTACTGAAGGATGGAAATCGGCAATTACGCCAAAGGGAGAAAAGCTTCGCACTGCCCTCCCATTCCTCAATGTTTTCCATGTCAGATATTCGAGCGACGTTTAGGGCAGTTGCCCAGCAAGAACAGCGATGCGCTATTACAGGTCAACTGATCCGTCCACAACAACCCATGTGGTTGGGATTGACAATGACTGGAAATATGGTTCCTTTGAGTTTTGAAATGACTGGTTATAGAGAGTGAGGCAATCGCCCATAACCCACACAATCAACCGATCGCGATAATTGGTTATTGCTGTCTCAACTATTCACCGTTAAGGCAGAACTGAACCAAACTAGCCCAGTAGGACTGAAACACTGGCTCTATAGTCCTGAGATTGAGCCACTCGTTGGGAGCGTGAACATTACCACTTTCGCACCCATAGGCATTAATGATGGGAATCCCCAACCGACTAACCACGTTACCAACACTGCCTGCACCATTGGCGACTAAAGCAAGATCTTGAATCTCGTTGCCTGAAGCTTCTCTGTACTGCGCTGCATTTTTCTGCAAGATCTGAACAAATGGATGACCAGGATCAGTCAGATAAGCGGGTTCAGATTGGAGCACTTCCAGCGCATACTGAAAATCGGAATCTGACCGCTGCAAATTCCGCAGTTCTTTCTCAATGGTTTGTACGATACTCTGCGCTTGCTGGGGGGGAAGCAAGCGAATATCAATGAGAGCTTCTGCTTTGTCAGGCACCACGTTGATCGCTTCACCACCGTTAATTTGAGCAATGTTGAAGGTAGAACCAAATTCAAAAAATGGTTCCGTCTGTCCTTCCAATTGAAGTGTCAATAAAGCAGAGCAGGCACGTATCAACGCATGAACAGCATTTCTACCCTTTTTGGAGCGACTGCCTGTATGGGCTGCTTTGCCGTAGGTGGTTAGCTTGAGCCTCAGCCATCCCCTCGCCCCGATCGCAATTTTATCAAAGCTTTGATAGCCCAGAATGCAAACATCGGCTTTAGGAGCATGATGGAGAATCTCTCGAATTCCAGAAAAGCTACCTGACTCCTCCTGAGCATCGAATCCGAGGAATAGCGAGCCGTTGAACTCAGGAGAGTCTCTCAGCGCCTTTGCAAGGTAGATAAATAGAGCGATCGCCCCTTTCGAGTCAGCCACCCCTCTGCCGTAAATCCGATCGCCCACAATTGCTCCAGCGAATGGGTCATGTTGCCATTGAGAGCGATCGCCCACGGGAGCTGTATCAAGGTGTGATTGCAGCCAGATTGTTTTCGTCGCAGTTGCCGCTTGATGATGACAAATGACAGAAGGATGCTCCGACTCTCCAATCAGGTATGACTCAAATCCAAGCTCGGTGAGTTTTTGAGCGATACAAGTGGCGATCGCTTGCTCCGATTCGACTGATGGAATTGAAACAAGCTGCTGAATGAATTCAGTGATTTCTTGAAAGGGAACTTGAGGAGGTTGCCTGCTGTGAGTGAGCATCTGAGTTCTATATTAAAACCTGGTGATCAAGCGCTGGGCAGCGGTCTGAGTGCCATTCCTTTGCACAGTAGTAGCGATGGATTGGGCACGGGTAGCCATGTCAGGTTGGAGGGCGAGTTGGAGAGCGATCGTCAGCGAATCGGAGGTCGGTGTGCCAGGTGCGTGCGCGATGCCGATGCCGAGATTGTGAATTCGTTGTGCCCAGTAATGCTGGTCGTACATTTGCGGAATGACAACTTGAGGCGCACCGGCTAACATGGCTGTGGTCGTGGTTCCTGCGCCGCCGTGGTGGACAATAGCGGCAACCCGTTTGAACAGCGCCTGCTGGTTGACCTCACCGATGACCAAGCAATCGGGTTCGTGATCCACCAGTGATAGGTCAGCCCAACCTTGGGAGAGGATCGCCCGACGTCCGATCGCACGAGTCGATGTGACCATCACCTGACTGAAATTTTCTGGTGCACGAATGCTGCCAAAGCCGAAGTAGACGGGTGGCTCGCCAGCGTCGAGGAACGCCTCCAGTTCGGGGGATAGAGGACGCTCATCCGGTAGAATCCAGGCACCGGGCTGGAATATAGACTGGTCTAAGGGATCGGGCCAAGGTGCCAACGTCGGGTCGGCTGCCAACCAGGGCTGGTCGGTGAGGATATGGCGGCGCACCTCACTGACTGGCGGGAGTCCGAGGGATACGCGATGCGAGTTGAGCAGGCTACCCCACAGGTCATTCCAGCGTTGGGCATCCTGAACCCAGAGGTCACGGTAATCGTTTTTTATGGGTATCGGCGTATCTCCCAGTGTGCCTAGAACAGGTGGTGCGTGGTGGGGTGATGGCAGGACGATCGGACAGTAGGCAACGAAGACGTACGGAATGCGCATTTTCTCTGCTATGGAGGGGGCAGCAATCTGGAGGGCTGTTGCTCCCACGATGGCATCACAATCTTGGGCTGCCGCTGCGATCGTGGCAAATTGGGTGGCAACGGTGTCTTGCATCATCTGCCACCGCTGCTCGGGTGTGGGTCGGGCTGCTGATGAGTTAGCTTTCCCGGTCGAGCGCAGTTCCGGACCAATCGGTATGACGAACATTCCCAGACTCTCGATCCAGTCGCAGAAGTCGGGCGGCACACACAGGCGAACCTCCTGGTCGAGGGCTTGCAGTGCTAACGCGATCGCCACCAGCGGCTGGACATCGCCCCGTGTTCCGATCGTGGATAACAAGATACGCATCATTTTTTCTGTATTTGAGTCAGGATGAGTGAGATCTTCTACACCCAATGTGTACGCATCGTCTTCAAATATTCAACAGCCGCTTCCTCAGCCGCTCCATGATGGGTAATTGCCGCTGAACGGAGCGATCGATAAATTTCGATGCACCGTTCCAATGCCAGATAGCAACTCTCCCGCTCGTGCAGAGCGATCGTGCTTTCAAGGGCTTCAGCGAGGGTCGGTGCAAGCTGCTCAATCTTCCGAACCCCGCTCGGTTTGCATCCTGCTTGCAGGAGTCCTAGAGGACTGAGAACCGTGCTCCGGAGATAGGAAATGAAGTCTAGCGCTTCAAACAATTCTCCCCGCGCAATCTTGCCAGTTCCATAGTGAATCCATATCCAAAATCGATCCTCGATCCACTGTTCATTGGGCAAGGGATACCGACCCGTGCTAGCAGCATAAGCCTGGGATAATCGATTGTCGCGCTCCCACAGAACGACTGGCTCATCGACTCGCGTTTGAACATCATGAATGGACAAAAACTTGAGATCAACATGCAGGAGCGGTGAGCCATAAAGGCAGATCAAGACCCGTGGCTCACCGACATGCTCACCTGTAAACGACGCTAATAACTCTCCCAGGGATGCAGCAATGCTCTGTCGCTCCGACATCACTTGTGCAAAGCTCTCATGCTCCACGGCGATAATCAAATCGAGATCACTAAACTCATCCATCGAGTTCTCTGCCCAAGAACCTGTTGCTGCAACCCCCACCAATCGCGGGTCCGACGCAAAATGGGGTAAGGCTCTGCTGATGAACAGTTGATGAGTGGTCAGTGCAGTCGTTGGAACGTCCATAGATTGGGTCGTGAAGGGAGTTAATAGTTGATGTGGTCTGGCGATAAGCTTTAGGGGCAAAGAGCTGCACTAAAACCTAACCGCATACACGGAAATCTGCCCAGGACTTCATCTCTACAAGCGAATCAAGCCACGTCACTTGTATGCTCCCACCGCCACACGAGACCATCCTCCGGATCGTTCACCTCTCCAACCCAGCGGAAGCCACACTTGGTGAGAACCCGCGTTGAGGCGTTCTCCTGGGGTAGCGTGTGGGCACAGACTGACTGTACTTCAGAACTCTCTAAGGCGTAGCGGGTCAGGGCTGCTGCTGCCTCAGTCGCGTACCCACGCCCCTGTTGATCGGCATTCACTGTGTAAGCGATTTCAATGACGCGATCGGAACTGGGCGGACCTTTGTACCCACAGCTACCAACGACAGCACCGCTCGTCTTAAGCACGATCGCGAAGCCGTGCGTCCACGGATTCGGGGATGGGGCAGCCCGGAGTTGTGCAAGCCAGTCTGGGGAAACCTCAGCCTGGTCTGTAGGACTCATCGCCTCAATTTGGGCGAGAATTGCTTCGGTTGATTGCAGCACAAGGCGGAGATGTAAAGTCTCAAGTTCCATCGCGTTAGGCATGTTGTGTTCTACCATGACTCTGGATACTCGTCGTGGGTTGGCAGCCCACCGCTGGCACAACCCCACGATACTCTCGCTGCCCAGAAGATGTGATCGCTCGGAGTGATAGGCGGGGCTGTATCTAACGAGCCAGCGGGAATCGTCATGATCTTGCCGTCGCGCGTGAGTCGTGGCACCGGGCACCCGCAATGACTGCAAAACCATTTGCCGAAGCGTTGTGCTGTAGGAAGATCATACCGGGTGATCGCTTCCTCCCCTGAAAGCCAGCGGAACTGGCTGGGTTCAACGGTTAAATTGGTGGCATGTCCTGTGCCCGTGGCTTTGCGACACCGTGAGCAATGGCAATGAGCCATTTTCTGAAATGGTGGGTTCACCTCAAAGGTCACCGTTCCGCAAAGGCAACCACCGTGAATGCTGGATTGATTCATCTACTCTCTCCGATCGCCTAACATTTTGCTTCAACCGCCACAGATAACTTTTCGGACTTAACCAGTGTGCAAACAACTGATTAGCTAACTGGCACTTGATCTTTTCTATACCAAACAGAACTCCTCGCGTACTGCCCTACACTGCTAACCGTCGATCGCGATACCACTGGCTCAATTCCCGCTCAATCTCATCCAGGATAGCGATCGCCCAATTCCTTGACTGCTCCTCTCGTAAACAGCGCTAGATGCCATGCTCATCCAGATAGGCTTATTCCTGCTTCCAGATCCTGTAGTGCAGTTTCCAAACTGGGGTAGCTGTCCTTGCCTTCATAAACAGTGCCACCAAAATCGTATGCTCGGACAAAGGCAGGAATCATCTCATGCTGCCCAATTTCGATCCAGCCAATTTCTTCAACAAAACGGTGGATGATTGGATACTGTTTTTCAAAAGCAGTGAACTTTGGCATGGGTGTTTCTGATTTGATCTCATTACCAAAATTCTAACGGTCTTATGATCTCAAGCAGACAGGGGAAAACCTGCTGCTAATAACCAACCGAAGAATAAAGCAGAGCCGATCGCATAGACCTATGCTCGATTCAACAAACCTGCAACCAGAGACAAGATTCCCATCAGTGGCGGAAATGGCGGCAACAGCAAAAACATAAATCCCAATTGAGGGAGAAAATTGAGCGTCAACACAAAGCCGCCAATTAAAGCAACGCTCTGTCCCAGCCACCAGAGAACGCGTTTGCCGACCCCAATATTCTCTTGCACGATTCCCGCTGCTAAGAACCAGGGGAAACAGGCGATCGCCCCAACAATGCAATTAAACCAGCATTCCTTGAGCGGTGGGGCGAACTGAAGCCGCGAAACTCACTACTTCAGTTCACCTGCGACAGATTGCCAATCTGAAACTGATTGTAACGGTTTCAGGCAAGAGTCAACGCTTTCGATCTATCTTCACCCGCTTATTCGGGTCCTGCTTGTGAACCCATGCGAAGAATTTCTGTAGCTGCGGATCTTGCTTCAGTTTCTCCAGAGTACCCAAGTGCAGTGCCAGATAGGAGTTGTCGTAGAGCGTATGGATTTGTCGGTGGCAGGCAGAGCAAATTTGAATTGTGGAGCTGGGATCAAGACCCTTGCGTTTCGTCTTTTGACGAGGAATCAGGTGGTGTTCGGTGAGAGCGGACATTTCTCGGTGGCAAAGTTCGCAGGACTGAGGCATTGTTTAGGAATCAGTAGATGATGGAGAACAGTGGCACATAACTTGATCCTAGCGATCGCCCTCCCAGTCCAACACTACCAGCCTAATCGGTTTACCTCCAACACACAGTTGTAGAGTGTTTGAATTTGTCGGTGGTAGGCAGGAAAAAACTTTCACTGAATTGAAGGAGGATGCCAACCACTGATCACCCAACGCGAACGAGCAGCCACGATGACTGGATTATTCATCCGTAATGCAGCAATTGTGGCTCGTCCGACTGGCGTTTGCCCCTCCACTCGTGTTGCATCTAAGCTCCAAACGAAGTGTTCTGACCACTGCTGTGCCCTTGGATTAAACAAGGGAACGATTTCCCCAGTGAGCGGATCTTGGGCTTCGGTCGAGTCGGATTTGTACTCATTGCACGAGCGACAAGCCAAGCAAACATTTTCAAAAGAAGTGTTCCCGCCTTTGGACTGGGGCTGAATATGGTCAAAGCTCATCGGAATACCGCTATTAGCTTCGCTAGTCAAGCAGTAGCAGCAGCGATCGCGATCGCACTCTCGAATTTGAGTCTTTAAAGATTCAGAAATATAAACAGACACAAGCGATTAGGGATGGGGAACACGATGACCACGCCAACGTAAAAGAGCAGCAGCATGGGCTTTTCGTAACATGAAAAGGTCCGCTTGCGATCGCAGTTCTGCCAATTCCACCTGTTCTGCTGAGGTAAGAGTGTGTTCTTTGTTACGCTCCAACAGCTCGAAATGCCGTGCCATATCCTCCTCAGTCTTGTGACCTGTAGCAACCTTCCATAGAGCCTCATCTTCCAAACGGTCAAGAGCGGCTAAATCTGCCTTAAACTCATCGGGTGCATTCTCCCAATCTGGAGGACTACCAACCTTCAGCGCATGGAGCATGACCTCTTCAAGCGATCGCCCGGTTGCGATCGCCGTATTGACCAGTCGCTGATAGATAGGATCTGGAAGTTGTAGTGTGACAGTTGCAGTCATACGAGGACAACAAGTTTATCTGCTTATATTCTACCGGGAGCAGCTTGAGGAGGATAGCCATCGTGCAGCTACACTGATGCCATAAGGGTCGCTTTCAGGAACACAGCAACCTACTCAATAATCTCTGAGCAAAGTGTTCCTGGAGTTGGTAGGCGATCGCCTTCGGCAGCAGCGAAGCTCCCACAAAGCTGAAGGCGAAACTGCTCCAATGAAATGACACGTAGTCCTTCGGTAAATTTAGTAGCGCTTGAAACTACTCATGTGTATAGGTTTCAGCTTCTAAGCCAACGAAGTGACACTTATTTCTTCGGTAGCCTCACGAAATGACACATAATCCTTTGGTAAACCTAGTAAGGTCTGAAACTGTTAGTTCGTAAAGGTTTCAGCTTTTAAGCCAACAAAGTGACATGAAATTCTTCGGCGATCGCCGAAGAACGATGGAATCGTTTCAGGACAAGGGTTTCAAACAACGACTGACGAAGTGACATTTATTCCTTCGGTAGCCCCACGAAATGACACATAATGCTGCGGTTGCATTTTCTTTAAAGATTAAGCGCTAAAAAACCTCAAAGTCTTACAGAATAAGACTTTGAGGCGAAGAACGGTTGTGACATTTATTCCTTCGGTTGTGACACTTATTTCTTCGTTCTACACACGTTGTTGATCGTTTGTTGCCAAAGCGAGCATCAGGGTCGTAGGGGGAGTCCATGCGCTCTCCTGCTGGTGGAATATTCTTTGCGTCTCTCAGTCTCACCTGCCCTTCTACGATCTGGTACTGGTGGACCCAAGTGCGCCGAAGAATATCGACGGCAGGTAAACACCTTAACTCCAGAGGTGCAGTAGCGTCTTCCCATACCCGTTCTAACACCTCCATCCCATCGCTACCAATGACTTCTGCGTACTCTTTGCGAGCATCAATTCCTTTGGGTAAGTGATACTCTTCAATCGTGCGACTGTAACGGTCAAACCATTCCACAGTCACCCAATCCTACAACCACTCTGGTGCAACACTTGCAATGCTGTTGAGCGCAGCTCGAAGCGTTTCACCCACGCATTCGAGACAATTGAGCTCACGAGTCGCAGCCAAAACATGGGTCGAATCGGTTCGCTGTTTACCCCGCTGCTTGATCCATCCCTAGCGTTTGCACTCGTTTAGGAACACGTTAAGGAGACGCGCCTCAGCGTTGCCGTCAATCAGGTGTGCACGAAACTCGCACAGTACCGAGTAGTTAAATCCTGAGTCCGTCAACTCCAACCCCAACAGGTATTTCCAATCAATCCGACTACGTACAGCCTCGGCAGCTTGTCTATCGGTCAGGTCTTCGAGGAACTGCATAATGCAGATCAACGCTAACTGACACGGGCTGATGGCAGATTGACCATGGACTGAAAAGAGGTCTCTGAAGTCGTTGTCGTTGAAGAAGGTACCCACTTGGTCCCGTAAGATAAGGTAACAATTCCCATTTGGAAAAGCCAGTTTGGCAATCCGAGCCGTTTCTTCGGGGACTGGAGGCAGGGCAGAAGGATGGAGAGACATATTGATACTCCTGCGCGAGAGCAGCTACAAACTTATGCTACTGCGCTTAGGTTTCCTCTGCTTCAGGAGTCATGGCGTACTACAGAATGGGACCGGTTTGGCTCAATTTTCCTATTCGCCAACAGCAACCGTTGCTATAACTGGGCCAAAGAGAATGAGATCGAGTTGGACACGGGTGATCCAGGAGGGGAATCGATTTCGATCGGCTATAGATAGTTTTTACTCCTCTAGATAGATGTCAAAGCTAACTTAATCCGTCCAAAATCTGCGTGTGGGTAGTACCTTCACTCAGTGGGAGGGCTTGGAATGATTGCCCTACCAGATGTTTTTGTTCAGACTCAGATCTACGAAAGTGCTACGTCACGCATCTACCGAGGTGTTAGGGCGCAAGATGAGCGAAAGATCATCATCAAGTTACTTAAGCAGGATTACCCCTCTCCTCAAGAATTAACGCGCTACAGGCAGGAATATGCCATTACTCGATCGCTGGATGTAGAAGGTGTTATCAAAGCATACAGCCAACAGGACTATCAACGTTCGCTCGTTATTCTTCTAGAAGATTTTGGTGGGGAGTCTTTGGAGTATTGGATACGGCAGCGTCCAGAGGCTTTCTGCCCGATGTCCATATCAACCTTTCTACGGCTTGCCATCAAGCTCAGCAAAATTCTAGGCAGAATTCATACCGCCAATATTATTCATAAAGATATTAATCCTGGCAACATTGTTCTCAATCCCGATACAGGCGTTGTCAAAATTATCGACTTCGGAATTGCCACTCGGTTTAATTGTACCAATCCAACCTTCAGCAGTCCGCATTGTTTAGAAGGCACGATCGCCTATCTGTCTCCAGAGCAAACTGGGCGCATGAACCGCTTGCTCGACTACCGCACTGATTTTTATTCGCTGGGTGCCACGTTCTACGAACTGCTCACCGGCTATCTACCGTTTCCGACCACGGACATTTTGGAGCTTGTCCATTGCCATATTGCCAGACTACCTGTGCCCCCTCAGGAGTTGAACAGAGTGGTTCCCAAATCTGTCTCAGATATCGTCATGAAATTAATGGCGAAGAATGCTGAGGATCGTTATCAGAGTGCCTGGGGTGTCAAAACGGATTTAGAAATTTGTCTGAGCCAACTTGGAGAAACAGGTCACATTGAACCCATTCAACTGGGTCTGCAAGATATTTCAGATCAGTTTCACATTCCCCAGAAGCTTTATGGACGAGATCGGGAAATTGTAACGCTGTTAGCGGCGTTTAATCGAGTAGCTTGTTTGGAGAGCAATGCAGCAACAAGACTCAATGTCGAAATGATGCTGGTTTCAGGCTATGCAGGCATTGGCAAATCCGTTCTAGTGCAGGAGCTCTATAAGCCTATCACTGAAAAACGGGGTTATTTTATCTCTGGTAAGTTTGACCAATTTCAGCGCAATATTCCTTATAGTGCGATCGCGGATGCTCTAAAAAAATTAGTTCGGCAATTACTGGGTGAACCCGACGAGCAGTTGCATCAGTGGGGATCGCGGATTTTAACAGCGTTAGGTAGTAACGGGCAAATCATCATTGATGTGATTCCTGAAGTGGAATTAATTGTTGGCAAGCAACCACCCATCACAGAAGTAGGAGCCACAGAATCGCAGAATCGATTCAATCGAGTCTTTCAACAATTTATTCGGATATTTTGCTCAAAAGAAACCCCCCTTGTTATCTTTCTCGATGATTTGCAGTGGGTGGACGCTGCCACACTAAAGTTGATCGAGCTAATCCTATTAGATACACAAGCTCAATCTCTATTTCTGATCGGAGCCTATCGAGACAATGAAGTTCATCCTGTTCATCCATTGTCACTGGCAATCAAGAGACTGCGACAACAAGGGGTTTTAATTCCAGAAATTATCCTCCAACCTCTCACATTGGAACCGTTAAGTCAGTTGGTTGCCGAAACCCTGCATCAAGGTGCTGACACGGTTAAGCCTTTAGCCCAATTAGTATTGCGTAAAACCAGGGGCAATCCCTTTTTTGTGAATGAATTTTTGCGCATGCTGTACAGCGAGAACTGGTTAAACTTTATGCTTGAGCAACAAAGCTGGCGGTGGAATCTAGCTCAGATTGAAGCGCAAGCGATGACAAATAATGTGGTGGAGTTACTGCTAGGCAAACTAAAGAAACTACCAAAGATAACACAGCAGATTCTTCAATATGCTGCCTGCATTGGAGCTGAATTTGATTTGGAAACGTTGGCGATCGTGGGTGAGCGATCGCCTCAAACAATTTTTCAGGGCTTGTTGACAGCAGTGCAAGCTGATTTGATTCAACCTCTTTCTGAATTAACCGAAGACTTGTTAGTGCAGGATTATCAGTTTTCACACGATCGAGTACAGCAAACTGCTTATGCCCTAATCGATGAATCGCAGAAACAAGTAGTTCATCTTCAAATTGGCCGCAATTTACTTGAAAAAACGTTATCAGAGCGGCGACCAGAACGGTTATTTGAAATTGTCGATCATCTCAATCATGGAATTGAACTGGTCACCGATCAAGCAGAACGAGATGAGTTTGCCCTATTGAACTTGATGGCAGGTCGAAAAGCAAAAGCTGCGATCGCCTATGATATGGCTCAAAACTATTTGGCTATAGGACGGGAATGGCTAGAAACTTCTAGCTGGCAAACAAACTATGATCTGACCCTAGAGTTATTTGTAGAAACTACAGAAGTCGCATATCTATGCGGTGAGTTTGAGCAGGTAGGACACTGGGCAGAGATCGTTTTACAACAAGTTAAAACGGTTCTTGATACGGTGAAAGTTTACGAAATCAAAATCCAAACTGACTTTGCGCAGGGACAGTTATTGGAAGTAATTGATACAGGATTACAAGTTTTGCAGCAATTGGGCATTATATTTCCCAAAATGCTCAGTTCATTAGATATTCAGCTTGAATTAAATGTAATCTCCTTCCTTCAGGAAACAGAGATCGAAGACTTAATCCATTTGCCTGAGATGAGCGAGCCGGATAGGTTGGCGGCGATGGAAATTCTATCAAGAATAATGGGTGCCGCCTACCTTGCTGCTCCTAAGTTGATGCCTCTATTGGTGTTCAAACAGGTCAGTTTGTCGATCCAGTATGGCAATTCATATGTGTCTCCTTTTGCGTATGCCAATTTTGGGTTAATTCTTTGTGGACTAGTAGGCGACATTGACTCTGGTTATCAGTTTGGACAACTTGCTTTAGGGCTGTTGTCAAAGTCGAGTACTCATCCACTTAAAGCTAGGACTTTTAACATTGTAAGTAATTTCATCATCCACTGGAAAGAACACGGTAGAGAACTTTTAACGCCATTACTAGAAGCCTATCAAGGTGGATTAGAAACAGGGGATTTTGAATTTGCTGCCTACAGTGCCTATAATTACTGCTTTCAATCCTTTGTAATCGGAGAAGAACTCGTGTATGTCAAACATGAAATGAAGACATACAGTGAGGCAATCCGCCAGATTAAGCATGAAACAGCGCTCAACTGGATTCAAATGCTTCAGCAGACTGTCTCAAACTTGATGGAATGTTCGATCAACCCAACTCGTCTAGTTGGGGAATTTTACAATGAAGATAATAGAGTGCCACGATTCCAAGACGCAAATGATGGAAACTCGATCTTTAAAGTCTATTTCAACAAGCTGTTCTTATACTATCTATTTTCTAAGTATGCTAAAGCTGTTGAAACTTCAGCTTTAGCAGAAAATTATTTAAGTTATGTCACAGCATAATCCCTGATACCGCTTTACTATCTCTACGATTCGCTAGCAAGGCTCGCAACATATCCCGAAAGTAACGTTCAAATACAGGCAGAAATCCTGGGAAAAGTTGCAGTTGGGCAAGAGAAAATGAAGCAATGGGCGCATCACGCACCGATGAATTATTTGCATAAATATCATTTAGTGGAGGCGGAGAAGGCACGAGTTTTGGGGCAGTTACTTGAGGCAGAAGGGCTCTACGAACAAGCGATTCAAGGTGCCAGAGACAACGGATATATCCAGGAAGAAGCGTTAGCCTACGAATTAGCTGCCAAACATTACCTAGCGCGAGGTCTGGAAAAGTTTGCCCAACTCTACATGAAAGAAGCTCACTACTGCTACGAGCGGTGGGGAGCAACAGCAAAAGTCAAGGATTTAGAAACGCGCTATCCACAATTTTTTCCTCAGGCGTCGGGTGTGAACGCTCCTTCAACTCGTACCACAGATGGAACCACCTCTAATACCTCACAAGTCGCTTTTGATTTAGCAACAGTGATGAAAGCAGCTCAAGCGATTTCGAGTGAGATTGAACTGGAACAGTTGCTCAGTTCTCTAATGCAGCTCTTGATCGAGAATGCGGGTGCCCAAACCGGATGTTTGCTGTTGGAGAACGCAGATGAATGGAGAATCGAAGCAGCTTGTGAACTTAATGGTAGTGAGAGCGTTTGTGCTACGCGAGTGTTGCAGTCCATTCCACTTACAAATCGTCTACCTGAATCCATCATTCAATATGTGATCCGGACTCATGAAGCGGTCATCCTTAACGATGCGACTCATGAAGGAAGTTTCATTAATGATCCCTATATTCAGCAGCACCAAACTCAATCACTGCTCTGTTTGCCGCTGCTGAATCAAAATAAGCTTGTTGGGGTGCTGTATCTGGAGAACCCATTAGTCACTGGAGTATTCACATCGGAGCGATCGCAACTTCTCAGTCTACTCTCTACACAGGCTGCCATTGCTATTGAAAACGCCAAACTTTACTCAAAGTTACGCGCTAGCGAAAATCAGATGGCTCAATTTTTAGAAGCGGTTCCGGTGGGAATTGCCATTCTTGATGCGGCGGGTCGCCCTTACTATGTCAATCAACGGGGCATCGAGCTATTGGGTAAAGGTGTTGATCCTGCCGCAACATCGGAGCAACTTTCAGAGGTTTATCAACTTTATATAACTGGAACAGATCAAATCTATCCATCAGAGAGACTGCCAATCATCCGAGCGTTGAGAGGCGAACGCACCAGGACTGATGATGCAGATATTCACCAAAATAACGCAATTATTCCCGCTGAAGCGTGGGGCACTCCAGTCTTTGATGAACAGGGCAAGGTGATTTATGCGATCGCAGCCTTTCAAGATATTACCGAACGCAAACAAGCAGAACACCTCTTAGCCAATTACAACCGTACACTTGAGCAACAGGTGGCAGAACGAACAGCAGCTTTACAGGCAAGTGAAGCCGCGCTACGCCACCGGGAACAGGAATTACGATTGGTTGCTGATGCTCTACCAGCTCTAATCAGCTACGTCGATGCGAATCGATTCTACCGATTCATCAACCATACCTATGAGGTCTGGTTTAATTGTAACCGTGATGAGATTTTGGGCAAATCTGTTCGTCAACTTCTCGGTGAGGCAGTTTATCAACGAATTGAGCCATATATCAATCAGGTATTTGAAGGGAAAACGGTACCTTTAGAAATAGAAATCGCTTTTCCATCTGGCAATCGGTGCATTAGTGCAGCCTTTATCCCTGATGTCGATGACAATGCTCAGGTAAGAGGTTTCTACAGTCTCATGACAGATATTAGCGCTCACAAACAAGCAGAAGAAGTGTTGCGCCAGTCTGAGGCTCAATTTCGGGAACAGGCAATCCTTTCTGATTTTCGCGCCGATGTGGACAGCGCCCTTGGTCAAAGTGCGAGTTTACCTTTGATGCTCCATCGCTGCGTGGAAGCCGTTCTTAAGCACTTTAATGCAGCATTTGCTCGAATTTGGACATTAAATCAAGATGACAATGTTTTGGAGTTACAAGCCAGTGCGGGAATATATACCCGTCTTAATGGCACCTACAGTCGGGTTTCCGTAGGGAGCTTCAAAGTTGGACGAATTGCTCAGGATCGCTGTCCTCTATTGACCAACAATGTGCTTGATGAACCGTCTATTGATCAAGAATGGGCGGAACGAGAAAGCATGGTGGCATTTGCGGGTTATCCAATCCTGCTGGACGAGCAGCTTGTTGGAGTGATCGCGATGTTTACTCGACATCCTATTCCGTTGTCCAATTTTAAGGCGTTGGAGTTTGCAGCTCGCGAGATTGCATTAGGAATTAGACGTAAACAGGCAGAAGAAGCGTTGCAAGCCTCTGAAGCAGAACTTCGTGCGCTCTTTTCAGCCATGCCCGATCCGCTCCTGGTAGTGGATGCAGAAGGGCGTATTTTGAAAGCAACCCTGATCGAGTCAGAGAAAGTATATCAACCGATTGACGAACAGGTGGGTCGAACATTATCCGAAGTTTTTGAGCGATCGCAAGCCGATACATTTCTTGGCTGTATTCGACAAGCATTGAGCACTCAGCAGCCCCTAACGGTTGAGTATAGCCTGATCATGGGAGGGCAGAAAATCTGGTTTGCAACTCGCATTTCACCTATCTCGGAACATTCTGTCATTTGGCTAGCAAGGGATATCACTGATCGCAAGCGCGCTGAAGCAGCTTCTATTTTGGAAGAACGCAACCGGATGGCGCGAGAAATTCATGACATACTAGCACAAGCATTTACAGGAATTCTGGTTCACATGGGAGCCGTCTCTCGATTGATAGCAACGAACCCAGCCGCCGTCCAGACCCATATTGATACGGTACGAGATCTGGCTCGTAGTGGGCTAACAGAGGCTCGGCGATCGGTTACGGCATTGCGCCCCCAATTACTTGAAGACGGTAACCTGTGGACTGCATTGGAGCGTTTTGTATCAACCATGCCATCCTCAGCCGAAACCCGCTTGATTTGCAACATTATTGGCACACCTTATCCGTTACCTCCGGAAACCGAGAATAATCTCTTGAGAATTGGGCAGGAAGCGTTTACAAATGCAATGAAGTACGCCCATGCGAACGAAATTCGAGTTGAGTTAGTTTATGAACCAACCTCATGCTTTTTACGAGTTAAGGACAATGGACAAGGATTTGAAGTCAATTCCACCACACTCAGTCGAGGATTTGGCTTACTGGGGATAACTGAACGAGCAGAACACATTGGGGCGCAGCTTTCAATTGAGAGTCAACTGGGACAGGGTACAGAAGTGGTTGTCACTGTAAACCGGGAGACGGCGGTATGAGCGAATTCTTAACAGTCCGCGTTTTAATTGTCGATGATCACGCAATCGTCCGGCAAGGACTCGCCGCCATGATTGAGAATGAGCCAGATATGACTGTGGTGGGACAAGCGGGTAATGGGCAAGACGCGATCGACCGATATCGACAACTACAGCCGGATGTCACCTTAATGGATTTACGGATGCCATACATGGGCGGTGTAGATGCGACTCTCGCCATCTGTGCTGAATTTGCCCAGGCCCGCATCATTGTGCTGACTACTTACGATGGTGACGAAGATATTTATCGAGGATTACATGCCGGAGCTAAAGGCTATTTGCTTAAGGACGCTGAACCCGATGCCCTCCTCAATGCCATCCACATTGTTCACAGCGGACAACAATATATTCCCTCTGAGGTGGGTGCCAAGCTGGTACAGCGCATGAATAATCCGGTATTGAGCGATCGAGAGCGGGAAGTTATTCATCTCATGGTCGATGGCTTGAGCAACCATGACATTGGTGTAGCTTTAAACATTACTGAAAGTACGGTCAAATTCCACATTAACCGGATTTTGAGCAAATTGGGTGTCAGCGATCGCACTCAGGCAGTCGTTACAGCGCTGAAGCGGGGACTCGCTAAGCTGTAACTGAACTTAAGTTCGGTTGATGATTAGTCGCAGAGATAGGTGGTAACTATTATTTCGTCTTTGCAAACGCTCAACTCTGAGTTGGCGACAAAACAGTATTCGTTTTATAAGCTAAAGCCATACAAATAACGGATTGAAGTTCCAACATTTTAGAAGAGGACAAAAGGTAAAACAAATTGCCTTTCATCTCTTTTGCGCTTTCCCCCGGACAGGATTGTATGGGACGGATCAACGATCATAGGAGGAATCTTCAATATCAGTCATGGCAACTAATCTATGCCATGAAAAGATCTTTTGTCATAAAGTCCGATGAACCAAGACAGTTATTCGAACCAACTCTTTGTTCCACCTTCACAGCGCGATCATTATCAAGGAATACTCAACGCTCCGGTTGTCCTTGTGGAATATAGCAACTATCAATGTCCTCAGTGCGGAGAACTGCATCGATTAATTCAGACCATTCAACAACGCTTCGCTTCTGTTTCTCCTAGAGAGAATCAGATCTGTGTAGTATTTCGTCACTTTATCGAGCATACACTCCATCCCCAGGCACAAAAGGCAGCAGAAGTCGTGGAGGCCGCCGCTACTCAGGGGCAGTTTTGGCAAATGCATGACCTCTTGTTTACGCATCAGCAAGCACTGGAAAATGGCTTTCTTGTAGAGTATGCCGATAGTTTGGGACTCGATATTTCTCAGTTTCTGCAAGATATATCGAGACAAGCTCACATCGATCGCATCAATCAAGACATCAAGAGCGGATATCAAAGTGGACTAACCGCTGCTCCAGCATTATTTATTAATAGAATTCGTTATACCGATCGCTGGAATATTGAGCAAATCATGGCAGCCATTGTTGCTGCAAGTGATTCAGGTTTTTGATACTTATCCCAACGAGTATTTCAGTGGAAGGTAGTTCACAAGTCTTATACAGCCAAAAATAAATAGGTTTAAGCAATTTAACAGAGTACAGAGGTAATTACAATGACGGTTTTTGCATGGAAAACAGTTCAGAAATTGCTGCTGTGGTTATTTACATTCAGTATTGTCGTTGGAACATCAATGTATTCAACAACAGCTATTTCACAAAAATCACCTCAAGCATCCAACTCTAAACCTGCTATTGTCCTTGTTCATGGGGCTTATGCGGACGGTACATCCTGGCAACACGTGATTCCATTGTTGGAACAGGATGGTTACAGAGTCACTGCTGTGCAGATTCCGCTCACCTCACTTGCCGATGATGTTGCAACGACGAAGCGAGTGATTGATGCTCAGAAGGGTTCTGTTGTGGTGGTTGGGCATTCCTATGGTGGCAATGTGATCACGGGTGCAGCCGCGAGCAATCCCCAGGTGAAAGCACTAGTTTACGTCAATGCTTTCGCACCGGATGCGGGTGAAACGACGATCGCATTGAACAAAAGATACAAAGCGGCTCCGATTAGTACGGCGATCGTGTCGGATGCCGCAAACTTCCTCTATGTCGATCGCGAAAAGTTTCACGAATTTTTTGCCCAGGATGTATCAGATGGTGAGGCACGAGTGATGGCAGCCACCCAAAAGCCGATCGCCAGCGCCGCATTTGAGCAATCCGTGAGTGACATCGCTTGGAAAACTGTTCCTTCCTGGTTTCTTGTAACTCAAAGCGATCGTGCTATCAACCCAGAACTTCAACGATTTATGGCGAAACGAATTGGCGCTCAAATAACCGAAGTCAATTCTAGCCATGTTCCGTTTATCTCTCACCCCAGAGAGGTTGCCAAATTGATTGAAGCAGCAGGCTCTGCTGTCAAGTAGTTCAACAATTCCAACAATTATTAAATATACCCATTGCTTACTCTAGGAGATTCGATCGTGTCCACTCAAAACACAGGCAAAATCACTGAAGTCGATCGCAGTCAACCCTTGCTGCATCAACATGGCTATGAGATTCAGCAGTATGGTACTTTACGCGAGTTGCCAATCGTTCTCAACCCTGGTGCCCGCAGCGAAAGCTGTACGCTAGTCAATCAGATTTTGGCAGATACGATCATTCTCTACCACCTCTACAAGAAACATCACTGGTTAATGCGTGGACATACGTTTTATCAACTGCACTTATTACTCGATAAACATGCCAGTGAGCAAATTGAATTAATTGATGCCCTGGGCGAACGGGTACAAACACTGGGAGGAGTGGCGATCGCCGACCCGCGTCATGTAGCAGAAGTGACCAAAATTCAGCGTCCTCCCAATGGGGTTGAAGAAGTTCCTGTGATGCTGTCGCGATTGCTGGAGGCACACGAGTTGATTATTGGGGAACTGAGAGTGGCGATCGATAAAACTGCCGCAAATCAAGACAGTGGCACCAATGATTTGTTAGTTAGCCAGGCGTTGCGACTGCATGAAACGCAAGTTTGGTTTTTGGCAGAGCATCTGGTGGATACTCCATTGGTACGCAGCTAGTTTCGATCATTCAGAATCCTTTGTTAACAGAAGCAAACTCATGACACAATTTCTCTGGTTACTTGGCACTCGCGTCCGCATTATTGCCGATCACACAACAACTGGTGGTCGATACGACTTGATTGAGGGCTATTTCTCTCCAGGCATGCAAACCCCTCTCCATCGGCACACGCGCTACTCTGAACACCTTTACGTGGTAGAAGGAGAATTTACGGTTTGGGCAGGTGAGAAGAAGGCTGTACTGACTACTGGAGAAAGCTTTTACATCGCTCCTGGCACACCGCACACCATCGGCGTATTCAGTGATCGCCCCGCCCGTGGTTTGGTTGTTGCGTCACCTAGTAGTTTTGCCCGCTTGATTGCCGCAGTCGGCACGGTGAATGAGGCAGATGCCCCAGACATAGCACTGTTTGAGGGCATTTCCGCCGAGATTGGCGACGAATTTCTGGGGCCTCGTGGAACGCTCCCTACATGATGCTATAGGAATGTAGCAATCCTCGCAGAACAATGAACAGAACCAGCGCAGGAGATTTCCATGACTCACTACGACTATATTGTGATTGGTGTAGGTTCAGCAGGTTGTGTAGTTGCCAATCGTTTGAGTGAAGATCCTGATACAACCGTTTTGCTTCTAGAAGCAGGGAATCCAGACACAAAGCCAGAAATTCAAATTCCAGCAAAATGCATTAATTTACTTGGCTCTGAGGTGGATTGGGGCTATTTCTCAGAACCGGAGCCATGCTTAAACGATCGCAAAATGTTTTGTTCCCGTGGCAAAGTCTTGGGGGGCAGCAGTTCGATTAATTTCATGATGTATGTGCGGGGAAATCCTCATGATTATGATCACTGGCAGTCATTGGGAAATCCTGGCTGGAGCTATCAGGATGTTTTGCCCTACTTCAAAAAGTCGGAGCACCAACAGCGAGGCATATCTGAATTTCATGGAGTGAATGGCGAATTAAGCGTGACTGATATTCTGTCCCCTGCTGCTGCGTCTCAACGCTTTATCGATGCCTGCGTGGCAATGGGTTATGACTACAACCTTGATTTCAACGAGGCACAGCAGGAGGGAGCGGGACTGTATCAGTTGACAGTCAAGGAGGGTAAACGGCACAGTGCTGCGACTGCTTTTTTGCTGCCCATTCTTCAACGTCCCAATTTGATTGTAACGACAGGGGCATTGGTGACGCGATTGCTGTTTGAGGGCGATCATGCTGTTGGGGTGGAATATTTGCATAAAGGCATGCTGCACCAAGCTAGGGTCAACCAGGAAGTAATTTTAAGCGCAGGTGCATTCGATTCTCCCAAACTGCTGATGCTATCTGGTATTGGGGATGCCAAACATCTACAAACGATGGAAATTTCTGTCGTTGCTGATGTGCCGGGGGTCGGTCAAAACCTTCAAGATCATATTCTTACCTGTGTTGTTCAAGCAGCCACTCAAGACGTACACCCTGCCATCACCAGTAATGGAATTGAAGCCGGGTTGTTTTTGCATAGTGAAGGCAATTCAGAGCCTGCACCTGATTTGCAGTTCTTCTTCGGTCCCATTCAATTCTTATCACCATGTTATACCCCCGCTGATTTTGGATTTACAGGTGCAGTCTCTTTGACACATCCCCACAATATCGGCAGCGTCAGCTTACGTTCATCTAATCCCAGCGATTCACCAACCATTCAAATGAACTATTTGCAAAATCAAGCTGATGTGCAAAAGCTGGTTGATGGAATTAAACTACTTCGCCAATTATTTCAGAGCAATGTTTTCAACGATTTCCGTGGCAAAGAAATCGCTCCGGGGACTGACATTCAAAGTGATGAAGCCCTCGAAGCTTACATCCGACACACTTGCAGCACGGTGTGGCATCCAGTTGGCACCTGCAAAATGGGCACTGATCCAATGGCGGTAGTCGATCCTGAACTACGAGTACATGGAATTGAGGGATTACGTGTTGTGGATGCCTCCATCATGCCCACGATCACCACCGGAAATACGAACGCACCGACTATCATGATTGGCGAAAAAGCAGCAGATTTAATTAAAGCAGAAGGACGCTTGCAAGGCTTTCCTAATCGGCTTAATGTTCACAATCCGATGCACTTATCTATCTAGGAATGGAAATCTTTTTAAGCGTTTATCGAACAATTAGAGGATCTGGATTGTGAAAAAACTGGAAGGAAAAATCGCCCTGATCACGGGTGGCAACAGTGGTATCGGTCTTGCGACTGCCAAACAGTTTGTTGCTGAAGGTGCCTATGTCTACATCACAGGTCGTCGCCAAGTCGAACTGGATGCGGCTGTAGAAGCTATTGGTAAAAATGTGGCGGCGGTGCAGAGCGATATCTCTAAGTTGGAGGATCTCGATCGCCTGTTCGCTACTATCCAACAAGAGCAAGGATATCTTGATGTGATCTTCGCGAATGCTGGTGGTGGATGGATTGCGCCACTTGGAGCAATCACTGAAGAACACTTTGACAAAACATTCAATACTAACGTTAAAGGATTGCTGTTCACCGTGCAAAAGGCGCTACCGCTTCTGCCAAACGGGGCTTCTATCATTCTGAATGCCTCGATTACCTCCATCAAAGGTACACCAGCATTCAGCGTCTACAGCGCAACCAAAGCCGCCGTGAGATCGTTTGCCCGGAATTGGATACTCGACCTCAAAGAACGCAAGATTCGGGTGAATGCCATTAGCCCTGGTGTCGTGCCTACCCCTGGCTACGATCTCCTGGGACTCAGTGATGAGCAGTTGCAAGAATTCGTGGATAGTCAAGCGGTCACTATTCCATTAGGGCGAGTCGGCGCACCCGATGAGATTGCCAAAGCCGTTGTCTTTCTGGCTTCAGGTGATAGCAGCTTTGTGAACGGTATCGAATTGTTTGTTGATGGTGGTATGGCGCAAATCTAAAGCCTAAAAGGGGATAATCATGCAACTCATTTCTGTCAATGTTGGACTACCCCGTGAAGTGAACTGGAAAGGGAAAAGCTTTCGCACTGGAATTTTCAAAGAGCCAGTGAATGCAAGAGTGATGGTGCGATCGCTCAACTTGGATGGCGATGAACAGGCAGATCTCACCGTTCATGGGGGAGTAGACAAAGCAGTTTATGTCTACCCGTTTGAACATTATGACTACTGGCGCAGTGAATTGCCTGACACGGAATTAACGCCAGGAATCTTTGGTGAAAATTTCACAGTTACGGGATTTAAGGAAGAAGAACTGAATATTGGCGATCGCTTCCAGATTGGCACTGTGGAATTAATGGTGACTCAACCGCGCCTGCCCTGCTACAAATTGGGAATTCGGTTGGGGCGACCCGATATGGTGAAACGATTTCTCGCCAGCCGTCGCACCGGATTTTACTTTCGAGTTTTGCAAGAAGGCGAAGTGGGAGCCGGCGACACTTTAGAGCTGGTGAGTCGAGATGAGAACAATATCACGGTTGCTGACATCACTCAACTATACACCCGTGAGAAAAACGATCCAGCTTTACTTCATCGTGCTACTCAATTGAAAGTGTTGCCTGAAAGTTGGCGCGATTACTTTCAGGAGCAGGTTCGTCGTCAAGACATGTAGGTGAGACGCATTTGCATTTCAGTGTTGTTCGATGTTAACAAGGGTAATTCTATGACTACATACCGTACTGTTTCAATCGATGGTTTAGATATCTTCTACCGCGAAGCGGGTTCCCGTGATAATCCAACAATTTTGCTATTACACGGTTTTCCAACGTCATCGCATATGTTCCGCAACTTGATACCTGCGCTCGCTGATAAATTTCATCTCGTTGCACCTGATTATCCCGGTTATGGCAACAGTTCGATGCCAACTGTGAATGAGTTTGACTACACGTTTGATCATTTGGCTGAGATTGTGGAGAAGTTTATTGACGCGATCGATCTCAAAAAGTACAGCCTTTATGTCATGGATTATGGTGCGCCGATTGGCTACCGGATTGCAGCTAAATATCCAGAACGTGTGCAATCTTTGATTGTGCAAAATGGTAATGCGTATGAGGAAGGGCTACGCGAATTTTGGGAACCCATCAAAGCTTACTGGCAGGAGCGATCGCCTGAAAATGCTACGAAACTTACTTACCTTGTCACCTTAGAAGCAACGAAGTGGCAATATACTAACGGCGTTCGCAATGTGGAAGCAATTAGTCCCGATACCTGGACGATGGATCAACATTTTCTCGATCGTCCAGGCAACGGTGAGATTCAATTAGCGCTGCTATATAGCTATGGCACAAATCCACCGCTCTACCCTCAATGGCAGGAGTATTTCCGTCAGCATCAACCCCCTACTTTGATTGTTTGGGGTAAGAATGACCATATCTTCCCCGCTGAGGGTGCCTATCCCTATCAACGTGACCTGAAAGACGTTGAATTCCATCTACTCGATACCGGACATTTTGCTTTGGAAGAAGAGGGGGATGCGATCGCCAACTACATTAGTCAATTTCTCGCGTCACGGTTGCAACTCATCCCTGCCTAATCGCGCCATTCATGAACGCTTTCTTCATTTGAATCTCTTGGGGTTCATACCATTTTCAAAAGCTTGAGCATCAGTCACACAACCCATTTATCAATAGGGACATCATGACACAAACTCTCTGGTTACTTGGCACTCGTCTCACCATCGTTGCGGATCACAGCACAACTGGAGGGCAGTACGATCTGATCGAAGGTTACTTCCCACCTAGCACACAAACCCCTCCCCATCGCCACACACGCTATTCCGAATAACTCTACGTGTTGGAAGGGGAGTTCACGGTCTGGGCAGGTGAGAACAAGATGGTACTCGGTCCCGGTGAAAGTTATCTAATTTCTCCAAGTACCCCGCATGTGCTTGCTGTACTCAATGATAAGCCAGGACGTGGGTTGGTCGTTGCTGCCCCCAGTGCCTTTGCTCGGTTGATTGAAGCCACCGGGACGGTAGATGAGACAGAACCAATAGATATGGCGCTATTTGACCGCATTCCTGCTGAGATTGGCGACGAGATTTTGGCCCCCCCCAGAACCCTACCTTGTGCATGAGGTGACAAGGAAAAAAAACTTAGTAACCGTTTAATTGTCTGCTATTTCGATTTTTCCATCCATCGCGACGAGGTCCGAGGAGATCGACATGACAACAACGACCGATTTCGATTTTGCTGCCCGCGAGGCATTACGCATACTTGGTCCCGATCCTGAAAACTGGGTGCCCGATCACCCTGGTATCGATCATAATGTCACGATCATCGGTGGCAGCGGCAGTGGTAGCACCTTTGTATTTGCACTACGGCGGGCTGGAATCGGTCGCGTGACGGAGATTGATGCAGCAGAGGACGAAGCTCATGCAGGCGTGTGGTTGACACGAGCGCGGATGAAAACGCTCCGCACACCGAAACATCTACCGGGTCCAGAACTGGGTATCCCAGAGTTGTCCTTTCAAGCCTGGTATGAAGCGCGGCACGGTGCGGCAGCCTACGCAGAGATTGATCGCATTGAACGAGTGGACTGGGCTGAGTACCTCAGTTGGTATCGGCATTTCCTCGGTATCCAGGTTCGTTACCAGACGAAGTTAGTTCGGATCGAGCCAGCCGCAGGTTTCTTCCGCCTACACCTTGAGGTAAACGGTGTCCCACAGGTGGAAACTACGCGCAAAGTTATCTTTGCCAATGGCGTGGCTGGCACGGGTGGTCCAAATATACCTCCAGTACTAGCTGACTTACCACGCGCCTTGTACGCCCATACCGCTGATGACATCGATTTTGAAGCACTGCGCGGTAAGACTGTGGCAGTGCTGGGTGCAGCAGCTTCAGCGTTCGATGCAGCAGCGGTGGCACTGGAATCGGGAGCTAAAGCAGTCCATCTATTTGTCCGGCGGTCAGCGATCGCATCTCTGTCAGTTCTTCGGATACGAGACTACCCTGGTGCTTACGACAACTATCCTCAGCTACCTGATGCAGCCCGTTGGCTCCAGGCTTGGCGCTTTCATCAGGCAGGCACCGCGCCACCCCCGAACTCGATTAAGCGAGCGATCGCCTTCCCGAATTTTCACATTCACCTCTCTGCACCCTGGAAATCGGCACGGAATGTGGGTGATTGCCTTGCTATCCAGGTGAACGATGATGTTTTCGAGTTTGATTTTGTGATCGCTGGCACTGGTTACTTCGTTGACCCAACCAAGCGTCCCGAACTAGCTGACTTTGCCCAGCATATTGCCCTCTGGCGCGATTGTTATGAGCCACCGGAAGACTTGCGTGATGACAGTTTGGGGATGCACCCCTACCTCGGCAGCGCCCACGAATATCAGGAAAAAGTACCTGGTACTGCCCCTTATCTGAAAGACATTCACGTATTTAATCCGGCTGGTTTGGTCAGCTTCGGCTTACCAGTGGGTGACATCCACAGCATCCGTCGCGACGTACCAGCGATCGTATCGCGCATCAGTCACGACTTGTTCTTTCAGGATTGGGCGCAGCATGAGGCAAGGATCTCAGGCAATATCGCCCCCGATTTTGAGCACTCGCTCTACGCGGCTGCGGTATGGAAACAACCGATCGGGGTAGCAAGCTGCTAGGTCGATAACCTTTTCACCAGCAACAAATAGTTCCGGCTGGGAAACGATGTCAGTAGAAAGTGATTGCCATGCCTCAATCACTGCTGATTAAAGATCACTGTTAAATGAATTGATTTAACAGTGCCATTTCAACAGATTGTTTACTTCTTATCAAAGGAGAATGTCATGGTTGCTCAAGTAAACTCACCAGCAACAAAAACTTTGGAAGTCGCAGATGATCCGCGTCTTTCTAGACAAGTGAAGGTATTTTTGAAAGAGTTGAATTCAGGGGGGGTGGCATTAGAGACGCTCCCTGCGATCGAAGCGCGTCAAGTTCTTGTGGATGCACAGGCTTCCGTTCCAGTGGATCTTTCGGGCATTGAAGAGTCTGAAAAAGTGATTACGGCTGATGAGTACACGATCGCACTCAACATCGTGCGACCAGAAGGTGCTAAAGGCATATTGCCTGTGTTTATCTTTATTCATGGCGGCGGTTGGGTGCTGGGCGATTACCCAACCCACAAACGGATGGTGCGCGATCTTGTGGTGCTTTCAGGTTTTGCGGGAGTCTTTGTCAACTACACGCGCACTCCAGATGCTCAGTATCCCCAGGCAATCAATGAAATCTATGCCGCGACTAAATGGGTTGCCGAACATGGTGAAGAGATCGGGGTTGACGGCAAAAATCTAGCCGTGGTTGGCAACAGTGTGGGCGGCAATATGACAGCAGTCACAGCGTTGATGGCAAAAGCCAAAGGGGGACCCCATATTAAGTTGCAAATAATGATGTGGCCGATCGTCGATGCTGATTTTGAAACTGAGTCTTATCACCAGTTTGGCGAGAAACGGTTTCTGACTACGCCGTTGATGAAATGGATGTATGACATGTACATCGCTGACCCAGAAAAGCGTCAAGATATCTATGCCTCTCCGCTACAGGCAACCATTGAGCAACTGCAAGGATTGCCCCCAGCGCTGATTCAGGTTGCAGAAAACGACATCTTACGTGATGAAGGCGAAGCCTATGGACGCAAGTTGGATGAGGCTGGAGTAACCGTAACAACCGTACGTTACAACGGCATGATTCATGACTTCGGGCTGCTAAATGGTTTAGCCGAGCTTCCGGCAGTTCGTTCTCTGTTTGTCCAGGCAGCCGCTGAACTGAAGAAATATCTGCAATAGAAGATGACGCGGAGAAAGGGAGACGCAGAGAACCAGAAAATTGACAAAATCCCCACGTCTTTGTGCTCCCGTATCTCCGCGCCCATCTTTCCCCTAACTGTCGAGTACCTCCATCTTTTCCGTTATGCCAAGCTCTCGGAAGTTGGCGTTCGCAAAGAGATTACTCAAGGACAAATGAAACCAATAAGAGAGACATGAATATCAACAAAAATGACACTGCGATCGTTGTTATCGATCCACAAAACGATGTCTTAAGTGAAACAGGGGTTTCCTGGGATTTAGTCGGAGAAAGCGTCAAAAATAATCAGACTGTTGAGAATATTGAGCGTATCTTCAAAGCCGCCAAGCAAGGAGACTTTGAGGTGTTTATCTCCCCTCACTACTATTACCCCACTGACTATAACTGGAAGTTCGCCGGAACCCTGGAACAGATGATGCTTGGGGTTAAGGAGTTTACTCGCAGTGGACCCTTGACTCTCGATGGCTTTTCAGGATCGGGTGCTGATTGGCTCGATCGCTACAAGCCCTTTATTGAGGATGGCAAAACGATCGTGGTCAGCCCTCATAAAGTCTATGGACCACAAAGTAACGACCTCGTTTTGCAACTGCGGAAGCGCAACCTGAGCAAAGTCATTCTGCTTGGCATGTTGGCAAATCTTTGTGTTGAAGCTCACCTGCGCGATTTAATTGAACAAGGATTTGAGGTACTTGTCGTTAAAGATGCCACGGCTGCCCCGCATCATCCAGATCTCGGCGACGGTTATCAGGCAGCATTGATTAACTTTGGGTATGTTGCCAACGCTGTTCTTTCTACGGATGACGTTGTAGAAGCAATGGCATGAAGTCAAGGAGTTGTTCCTATGAATGCAAATAATGGCGTCATCAGCCAGCTTAGCCCCTATTCAGTCACCGAAACCATCGATCGATTAGCAGCCATCTTGCAGGCAAAAAGCATCACTATCTTTGCTCGTATTGATCAGCAAGCTGAAGCTGAAAAAGTTGGGCTGAGTTTACGTCCGACACAGTTATTGCTATTTGGCAATCCGAAAGCCGGAACACCTCTCATGATCGCAGAACCGACGATCGCGCTGGATTTACCGCTGAAGGTGCTGGCATGGGAATCGGCTGACGGTAACGTGTGGCTGAGTTACAACGATCCTCATTATTTACAACAGCGATTCTCGCTCTCCAATGAATTGCTTAAGAACATCGCTATCATTACACCTTTAATTGATCAAGCACTTCTCTAAGCACCTCACGCTGCCAACAAATAGTGGAGTTGCATGATTCGTTTGCCTTTCTCAATTATTGCTAGGAAGCTCGACCATGAACAAATCAGGTCTAAAATTTGCTGTCTTGAAAGCCAAATGCAGCCCTGTTCCCGCCTCCTTTTTTGGCATAATTCTAGGTCTAGTGGGGTTGGGTAACTGCTGGCGAGTCGCCGCTAAAATCTGGTACTTGCCTGCCTGGATTGGTGAAGCAATTATGCTGTTGGCGATCGCAATTTGGCTCATGTTGCTGTTGCTCTATGTCAGTAAATGGCTGTGGGTGCGAGAAGAGGCTCTGGCTGAGTTTGAGCATCCCATTCTGTGTTGCTTCATCGGATTGGTGCCTGTATCTACGGTACTGGTGGCATTGGCGATCGCGCCTTATTTCCGTTCGATCGCCGTCGCGTTATTCGTCGTTGGTGCGATCAGTCAGTTGAGTTTTGGCGTGTATCGTTCTGGTCAGCTCTGGATGGGCGGACGCAACCCAGAAACAACCACACCTGTGCTTTATCTGCCCACTGTCGCAGGTGGTTTTGTGAGTGCGATCGGTGCCAGTGCCCTTGGTTATCGAGAGTGGGGCGTGTTGTTTTTTGGGATGGGAATGTTCTCGTGGCTGGCGCTAGAGTCGATCATCATCCAACGTCTGTACTTGTTGGACAGCTTGCCCAAACCCTTGCGTCCAACGCTAGGCATTCAACTGGCACCACCCGTTGTCGGCTGCGTTGCCTACCTAAGCATCACCAGCGGTTATCCCGACACCTTCGCCCACATCCTCTTCGGCTATGGTATGTTGCAAGCGTTGATTCTACTAAGACTCATGTCCTGGTTGTTTCAACAACCCTTTGCTGCCTCCTACTGGGCATTTACCTTTGGTATTGCAGCCCTAGCTTTGTCAGCGTTGCGCCTGGTTGAACGTGGTATGACCGGAGCGATGGCAGGGTTAGCAGTGCTGTTATTTATCGGTGCAAATATCGCGATCGGTAGCACTGCTGTGGGGACAGTACGATTGTTGCTGCATGGCAAACTTCTACCGCCATCGATACCTGTAAAATCTGCCTAAACTTAATTGGCTTATCTGAGTGATGACTGGAGCTATTATGGTACTTGAAGTACACCGAGCTATCCGACCCACATTTAAAGAACGATCGCCCTTGCGCCCCAGTACGGTCTAACCATTCTTCCTCCAAACTAAATACCATGAAAAACCGAAAAATTGGCGTAGGGATCATTGGTGTGCATCCCTCCCGTGGATGGGCGATGACTGCTCACATCCCTGCTCTACAAGCAGCACCTGATTTTGAAGTCGTTGCGCTGACAAACTCAAATTTAGATGTGGCAAACGAAGCTGCACTCAAATTTAATGTGCCTCATGCCTTTCAAAGCCACGAGGATTTGTTAGTGCATCCAGACGTGGATCTGGTTGTTGTCACAGTTAAAGTACCCTATCACTTTAAATTGGTAAGTGCTGCAATTCGAGCTGGTAAATCGGTCTATTGTGAATGGCCACTGGGGAATGGGCTACAAGAGGCAATTGAGCTAGAGCAACTCGCTCAAGAATACAAAGTTCACGCGGTAGTAGGGCTGCAATCTCGTGCCATGCCAGAGATAAATTTCATTCGAGATTTGCTCCGCGACGGTTATGTTGGTGAGGTTTTATCTACTTCCCTAATTGGGTCAGGAATTATCGGTGGAGCAACCATTCCTGAACAATTTGCCTACACCTTAAATCCTAAAAACGGTGCTGGCATGATCAATGTTGCCTTTGCCCATGCGATCGATTCTGTAAGTTATGTGCTGAACTCCAGTTTAAATGAGGTGATGGCAACTTTGGATACCAGAAGAAAGACGGTGCAGATTGTTGAAACAGGCGCTATGGCTGCAATGGAAACACCCGATCAAATTGTCATCAGCGGCAGAATGACAAGTGGCACTGTGATTTCTGCCCATTTTCGAGGCGGTCTATCGCGCGGCAGTAATTTTAGATTGGAGATTAATGGAACCGAGGGCGATTTAATTGTTACCAGTTCACTAGGCTATCCTGGCGTTGGTGAAACGAAAGTTCAAGGTGCTCAAGGCAATGAGGCTGTTGTGCGAGACCTTGATATTCCACAAAACTATGTAACGGCAAATGCAGAGATAGGGGTAATTGCAGCAACAGTTTTCAACAACTATGCCCTTCTCGCAGGTGATCTCAAAAACGGCACACAAACGGCACCTTCATTTGCAGATGCTGTGACTTTGCATCATGTCATCGACGTTATAGAACAGTCGGCTGCAACTGGTAGTAGGCAACATTTCTAACTTGAGATTTCCAAAGGAGATAATCAGCGGGTGATCTAATAGACTCTTCTATTACTGATGCTGTTGGCGAATGTACTACAGCGAATTTGGGATTAAACAAGAAGATGAATCATCTGCTAACGCAGCAAAGCGAGAAATACGAGTATGAGCATGAGGGGCGGCTCAGGAGGATAGCGACCCGGCAAAGTTGGGGTTATTGTGGACGACGGAATGGTTGCTCAATTTACGCACACTAGGACAAATGCGTGAGTTCTTTGACCACGTTTTGAATCATTCCCTATTGATTCAAATGTTTCCTGATTATTTGAATGGCTTTATTTTGGCGCTTAACTTTGCCCCTCGCATCAGTCGCTTTGTCGTGGAGCTATTGAGCAAGTTGTTTGCCTCAGTACCCGACTCGGTGCTGTTGCCCTGCTACCCAGTTTGGTACTACGTCTGCGATCGCACGTCCCCCTATTACAAACCTTGATCAAAGAGGCTGCCGCCAGTTTTCCTGCGAATCTGTCTGGCTTTCAGAACTGGATCCCGTTCTGGTACGCCCAACCTACAACTACTGACACCTCCGATGCCACAACCTCTGCCAGTGAGCAAGAAATTCACCAACTGCTGCTGCAATATCCAGAATCAATGCAGGCGATCGCAGAGCTAATGGGATTTACTTAACCTCCAATTTCAATCCGGTATGCTCCCACCGCCACACGAGACCGTCCTCTGGATCGTTCACTTCTCCAACCCAGCGGAAGCTACACTTGGTGAGAACTCGGGTTGAAGCATTTTCCTCAGGTCGCGTGTGGGCACAGACTAACCGCACTTGAGGACTCTTCAAGGCATGCTGGGTCAGTGCTTCTGCTGCTTCAGTGGCATACCCACGCCCTTGTTGATCTGCATTGACACTGTAGGCGATTTCAACGACTCCATCGGAACTGGGCGGACCTTTATACCCACAGATGCCAATGACAGCACTGCTGGTTTTAAGCACGATCGCGAAGCCATGCGTCCACGGGTCTGGGGATGGGGCAGCCCGGAGCTGTGCGATCCAGTCTGGGGAAACCTCAGCTTGATCTGCGGGACTCATTGCCTCAATCTGGGCGAGAACCGCTTCGGTCGATTGCAGCACCAGGCGGAGATGTACGGTCTCAAGTTCCATCGGATTAGACATGTTCTTGCTCTACCATGACTCTGGATACTCAGCGTGGGTTGGCAACCCGCCACTAGGACATCCCCACGGCGCTCTCGATATCCAGAAGATGTGATCGGTCGGAGTGATAGGCGGGGCTGTATCCAACGAGCCAGCGGGAATCACCATGATCTGACCGTTGCGCGTTAGACGTGGGACTGGGCACCCACAATGACTGCAAAACCATTTGCTAAAGCTCTTAGCCGTCGGTAGGTCATACCGGGTGATGATATTCTCCCCAGAGAGCCAGCGAAACTGGCTCGGGTCAACGGTGAGATTAGTGGCATGACCTGTGCCCGTACCTTTGCGGCACCGTGAGCAATGGCAATGAGCCATCTTCTGAAAGGGTGGGTTCACCTCAAAGGTCACCGTTCCGCAAAGGCAACCACCGTGAATGCTGGATTGATTCATCTACTCTCTCCGATCGTCTAATTATTCTGCTTCAACTGCCGCAGATAACTTTTCGAACTTAATCTGTGTGCAAACAGCTGATTAGCTAACAGGCATATACTTGATATTTTCTATCCCAACCATAACTCCTCGTGTACTGCCTCGCACTGCCAGCCGTCGATCTTGCTACCCCTGGCTCAATTCCCGCTCAATCTTGTTGAGGATAGCGGTAGCTTTGCTGATCTCCAAAGGGCATACCGCCTCCCTGATCTGTTCTGCACCAGCCGCCAACACCACAAATACTGGCTCAACCCGTTGCTGAGCAGTATCCAAGTTTTCCTATATTAAGGATCGAGCAATTTGTCCGCTGACTGAGCCACCAATGCCAGACTCTTTTCTCCTGCACTTACCCACTGCTCCCACTATTCCGATTGTCGCCAGCGTACCTCATAGTGGATTGCTTATACCAAAGGAGATCCTCGGCACACTAGAAGCTTCTCACCAGTACTATTTACCCAATCAAGATTGGCATCTCGACAAACTCTATGATTTTCTGCCCCATTTAGGCATTACTGTCCTGCAAGCTATCTATAGCCGTTACGTGGTTGACCTCAATCGATCGCTTCAGGAACCCCTCCTGGGTAACTTTTGGCAATCGGTTGTTGCCGAAACGACGGCGTTCAACACAGCAATTTATCGAACTCCACCTTCAAGAGAGGAGGTTGAGCAGCGAGTTGAGCAATACTATCGTCCCTATCACCAACAGCTTCAAACTCTGCTGAACGAGAAGATTGAGCAATTTGGTAAGGTGTATTTGCTGGATTTACACAGTTTCCTGGGATTAATTGAGGATAAAATTTGTTTGGGGAACGGAAATGGGGCAACCTGTTCTGAACAATTTATTTCTGTCGTTGAGACTGCCTTTTGCTCACAGGGTTATCAGGTTGTTCGCAATAAAGCGTTTAGTGGTGGGTACATCACACGGTACTACGGTCAGATGCCGCAGGTTGAGGCGCTACAAATTGAAGTCCGTTACCCGGTTTATCTGGATGTGAATCAACTGGATCGCGCTTCTGTCCCGAATTGGCAGGTGCCAGAGTTTGATGATGCGAAGCGCAAGTTTGAATCAACTTTCGAGCAGATTACTCAAACTCTAGTCGCTGCTTAACTTCCCCATTTCTCATCAGTTTGAACCACAAATTGGGAGTCCTTTCGGTGAAAAGGATACTCCCAACTTCAAGCCAGTCAAAGCTCTCCTGCTGCAATCATCTGGATCAACCGAGGGGTTCCCGGATCAAATCCGGCAATATCCCACGACATTGAATCTTGTGGATCAACCAGCGAGATATTGTAGGGAGCCAGGGTGACGTAAACCGCTTTTGCCCCAGGATTCACCTTGCGGCGGTACTCGGCTAACGCTTGGCTCGGATGCTTGCGCCCTGCCCAGCTTTCACAGTCCGTCCAGAAGCAGAACACATCTGCCTTGAACTTGTGCTTGATTGCCCAGTCATAGGCAACAGACGCATCCGTTCCCCCAAAGTTCTGGTTGCTGGCTTTGGCGATCGCATCTCCAAATGAATCTCGTGCTGTAATTTTCAGATCGCGGAAATCGGTGGCAAATCCGCGAATGACATAGTGCGGTTCGGCTTTTGCCGTTGCCAGTGCCATCGTCGTAGCAATCTCACAGCAGGTTAGCCCGATCGAACTCACGCTGTAATAGGACATGGAACCGGAAACATCGATCGCGTGCAAAAACACCTTGCCTGTAGGCTGCATCACCTCAAAGGAGAGTTCCAGAGCTTGCTCCAAAATATCCACAATCCGAGGAACAGGTTGCCAAGTTTTCTGGCTGCGTCCCAAGTGCCCACCGGATTGATAGGTCTTCAGAGCTTTCAAGACATCGATCGGGTGAATGCGTCCTTTCCGCAGATGCTCCGCACTGTTGAGGACTTTCGCAACCCGCTTCATGTTGTCGCGGTTATCAGCCGTCAATACACCCAGTTCGGTTAACGATCCCAGGTTTCGCAGCAACGCTCCGATCGGCATATCGTTGAACAACAGTTGCCAGGCTCGCTTGTCCATCTTGCCCACAGGGGCTGCCATTTCATGCGTTAACCGACCTTTGGCGATCGCCTCATGAGTTCTGTCAGGATGGCGCTTCAGCCACTCGTACCACCAGATTTGAGCCAGTGCATCTGAGGGAATTTCCTGGGGTAGGTTCTCCCAACCTTGAATCACCCACTGAAACAACTGGTTGTGGTCTTCCGTTAGCGGTTTAACGTGAAATAGTCGCAGTGCATCCCGGTGAGAAAACCCTTGACGCTGCTGATATTTCAGCAGTTGGTATGCCAATCCTTTCGCATCGGGGTTCGACAACCAGGACTTACCCACCTCGCGAATAATCTTGCCAAACCCACGCATTGCTTTGGTGTAGCTCAACCATTCGTAGAAATGGCTTCCCGTTCTTACCACTTGAGGAAAAATCGACTGAAAAGCGTGCTTGGCTTCCACCGGCTCACCCATCGACAGCAACACTAACGCCAACAGCGGCGCACTGTTATTGATTGCCCGTCCATCACTGGCATACAGGATCTCGGAAGCAACCCGATCGGGATTGAGGGCGATCGCCTGTTTCAAGACTTCGACAAATTCCCCCGTCAACTCCTGCTTGCCAGCGTAGTAAGCCCCTTGAGCCGTTCCAATCAACAGGCAGCGACGTAGCACACTCCAGATATCGGCTTTGAACATCCAGCCACCGGAATGTCCCTGAATCATGTCTGCTTCCCGACCCGGAATCGGTTGGCTTTGCGGTGTCTGCGTTTTGTTCTGTACGAAAAACTTGTAAGTCATCACAACCTCCAGCCCGTCAGGGCAACGTTTGGAAATTGGCAGGGTGGGAGTTGCACCCACATCACCCGCTTGGAAGGCGATAACCCTCATTCGTCGTCCCTTTCGGGCAAGGTGTGAACAAGGATGTTTTAGGCGTTCTACTGTTAAACTACCTGCCAGTGTTTGGTGTAGCGGCGCGGGGCTTGCACCCGCATCTCCGGCGATTAAGGGGGGAGTCGTCCAAAGCGATAACCCTCATTCGTCGTCCCTTTCGGGCAATGGTTGGCGCTCTACGATTGAGCTAGCCGCCACATGGTTGAAAGTTGGGGGGTAGGAGGTGAGAAGCGTTTTCTCGCCTCCGTTCCCTTGGATGAATCCAGAATAGGCGGTTCATCTTCCCCCAGGCGAATCGGCATAAAAACGGCTGAAAGATTTGCTCCATAGAGGTTTTGAAGCTAGGGGAATGGTTGAACCGGGGGAATTCCCCTAGCTTCTGGGGGAAAATGTGAGTTAGAACCGTGAGACATACTTAATTTGTCTCGAAATTCCTCTTACAGCATCAATTCCCTTACCGATGGCACGCCCCAGTTACGGTCCTGAAGCGAAAAAGCGATCGCTCCACCTGTTTACAACCCTGCTCGACTACGCAAACGACGAGTTGGACTGTGATGACGTGGCTTTGGATGGGCTGCGATCGCAGATTCAGGCTCACTGGCAGACCGAGCAACGGTTGGTAGTGCGAACAAAAGTTCGATTCTTAGAGGCTTTGGCTAAACTGGCGGAGTCTCCTCTGAGTGGTGAACAGATCAAGGAGGCATTGCGACGATTTGAGGATTTTTTGGAGATCTTGGATGACAATCGCCCCAACAAGGGCGGATCAGAGGTGTGGCACTTTACCCTTAACTTGTGGCACAAACGGAGCGATCGCCCAGCAAATCTGCGTCACTTCGAGCAGGAATGGGAAAACCGCCGTCCTCAGAAATCGAAACAGGTGACAGGTGAGGAACCCATAGAGCCAGACGATTCGGGAGCGGATCGGCAGGATTCCTGGTGGCAACTTTGCCGTACCAGTCTGGAAGCACAACAATACGAGCGGTTGACGATCAATCCACTGACGGTCAGCGATGGTATGACCTTCAACCTGGATGAACTCTATCTTCCTCTGGACTTGATCGAACGCAAGCAGCGGCATCGCGAAGCCGATCGCTCATCGGTTGGTTCACCCATTGAGGACGGAGACGAGCCAGAAGACACCCTCACCTTAGAAGAATTTTTTGAGCGCCTGCGATCGCCCCAAAAACAACGAGTGGCGATCGTGGGAGAACCGGGTGCGGGTAAAACGACGCTACTCCAAAAGATTGCCTTCTGGCTCTTAGAGCAACAAGTACTACCCATCTGGATTTCATTAGCAGATTTGCAGGGAGCGACACTGGAGAACTATCTCTTACAGGACTGGCTGAAGCAGGCAACCGAGAAAATTAGTGTTCCATCAGAACTTCAGGAGGCGTTTGCTCAGCAGTTCGAGCAGGGACGGGTTTGGCTATTGCTGGATGCGATCGATGAGATGGCAATGGATGGGGCAACTGCCCTGAGTAGTCTTGCCCGTCAACTGCGAGGATGGATTGCCAACGCCCATATCATGCTGACCTGCCGCTCGAATGTTTGGGACAGTGGCAAGAATGCGCTCGATGGCTTTACGGTCTACTGCAACCGCAGTTTCAGTCATGGGCGTGGAACCGATGGAGATCAGATCGGTCAGTTCATCGATCGCTGGTTTCAGAATCATCCAGAGTTGGGCGATCGCCTGCAACAGGAATTGAACAATCCTCAGCGAAAGCGAATCAGGGATGCGGTCAAAAATCCCCTCCGATTAGCTTTACTTTGCCGCTCCTGGTCATTAGCTCAGGGAGCCTTGCCGCAGACAAAATCCCTGCTCTATCGGCAGTTTGTGGAAACCATCTATGAATGGAAGCAGGATCGCTTTCCCACCTCGATCGCCCAGCGGCAACAACTCAATCAGGCATTAGGGCAGGTGGCGCTGCGGGCACTGTTGCAAAGGGAAACACGCTTTCGACTGTCTCATTCCTTCGCTCAAGCCGCGTTTGCCCAGTCATTAGACTTAATGACCCTGGTATTACAACTGGGTTGGCTCAATCAGGTGGGAATTTCAGCGATCACAGGCGAAAAGATTTACGCCTTTTACCACCCCACGTTCCAAGAATATTTTGCCGCACAAGCCATTTCAGATTGGCAGTTTTTCTTTGACCCAGCTCACGATTTTCCAGTGTTTAATTCCTCCTGGCGAGAAGTAATTCTGCTCTGGTTGGGGAAAACGGATGTTGCTGTTGCCGAAAAAGAGGCATTTATTACAGCACTGATGAACTTTGACGATCGCTGTGGCGGTTTTTACTCCCATCGAGCGTACTGTTTAGCGGCGGCAGGGTTGGCAGAGTTTCCTCAATCCGTTCACGCCCAAACAATCCTAGCTCAACTGCTCCAATGGCGATTTGGGGTATTTCCTGCTTCCGTCTGTGAAGGAGCCAGAGTCGCGCTGCTACAAACCGATCGGCAGCTTGCAACTGCGGTTCTAGAGGAGTTTGTCCAGATTGCAGAAAATCCCTTTGCTGGTTGGCAGGCAGCTTACACCCTCGGTAAAACGCTTGATCTAGGCAATTCAATGGCAATCGCTACATTAGTTCAACTCATTGGCACCTTGCAAAATGAAGCTCTGAAATTACAGGTAATTGAAAGCCTGGGTAGAATCCAACCGGGTCATCCGATTGTAGTTACTTCTCTAGAAAAGATTCTGGAATCGACTCAGGAGGACAATATTCGCCGAAGAGCTGCCTACAGTTTTGGGAAAATCAATCCTGGTCATTGGAGAGCGATCGCCACCCTGGAGCAGATTATCCACTCAACCGAAAATGCCACATTACGACTCCGAACCGCAGAGAACTTAATCACGCTTGATCCACAAAACGATGTTGCAAATTCTCTTCTCAAGTTAACCAGGAGAAAAACCGAAGGCACAAGTCAAAACTATCAAAACAAAGCAACCAGCCAGCAAAATCTTAATCAACTCATCAATACATTAGAACAACGATTATTAACAGCCAAAGACTGGGCAAACCGACGGCGAATTGCCTATCGACTGGCAACACTCCAACCTGGACATCCTGGAGCGATCAACTGCTTGTTACAACTTCTTTTAAATGAGGAGACTTCGACCCAGCATAAACGAGTAGTTGAAGACTTAAAAGAAGTCACTTTGGAAAACCAACTTAGCCATATTGTTTCTCAACTAAGTCTATTATTCGCAGACTTGAATATTTCGATTGCTAGTCAATCTACAGTGCAACTGCATGAGTGCCACAAATTATTGTCATACTGCGCTCAGCAAATGTCTTATGCGGAGTTCTCAAATGCTTGGTGTGAAGGAGCTTGAGGATATGGCGGCAACTCAATCTTTTCCGGCAGATAGCGAAATTGAAGCTATCTTAGAACAACGCCTTGAACAGGAAAAACAAAGTGTTGGTATTGCCGTAGAGAGCATCAATGGGAGTGGTGATTATCCCTTTGGGGAACTGTGGCGAATGAACCCCCTCACTGCAACCTACTGACGGGAGCGCATCTCCTGCTGACGCATGGGCATTGCATCGATCGTGCGGAACAGCATCGCTAAATCAATTGAAGTTTGGCTCCGTTGCTTCTCCGTACCATCCTTACCCACGAGAATCACTGCAAACTCTTCAGGGGTAATTTTAAACTGTTGTCTCAGGCTTTCCGCCGAGACTGAACTGAGCGATCGCCCATCAACCTGGCTCTCTCCAGTTGCCAAAATTTGCACCAGTTTCAGGTCGCGATCGTTGGTTCCTACCACATTAGCCTGCCATTCCTGCATCTGCTGGCGATACTGAGATGAGTCAGTTGAGGGAGCAAAGACCAGCAGGATACGGTGTTGCCATTGATAGTCGCTCAGCTTAAATTCAACTCTTTGGGAACGATCGGGAGTTGCAGCAATACTGGCTACCTCTGGTGGCTGGGAATGAGACGGGTTTAGCGGATCACTCATAGCGATAAAAAACTGGGGGGAGGCAAAGCCTTGTAGCAGGGATGTAAGAACAATAAGTCCAGTTAAAGACGGCATTGGAGTACGGCAACAACTTTCTTACTGTAACTAAATCGTTGCAAGAGGGGATGGTTCCGCAGGGAGAATTAGAGAGTACACAGGTCAGGCAGACAGGGGAAAACCTGCTGCCAGCAACCAACCGAAGAATAAAGCAGAGCCGATCGCGTAGACCCATGCTTGGTTTAATAGACCTGCAACCAGAGACAAGATCCCCATTAGTGGCGGAAACAGTGGCAGAAGCAAAAACATAAATCCCAATTGCGGTAAAAAGTTGAGCGTCAACACGAAGCCGCCGATTAAAGCGGCGCTCTGCCCCAGCCACCAGAGAATGCGTTTGCCGACTCCAATATTCTCTTGCACGATTCCCGTTGCCAGAAACCACGGGAAACAGGCGATCGCCACGGGCAACCACACTCTGAGTCGAATTGGAATCAGCCACCACTGAAGCCAGACCACTTGCGCCATTGCACCAAAGGCAACCCAAAGGATGGCAAATAGCAAAACTCCCAGTTCAACGGTACGCAGGGTAGGACGAGGCAGACGGGCTATTACTCCCAGCCAGGTTAATCCGGCAATCAAAAACCAGACTCCAACTGCTCCACCGACTTGAACGCCACCCAAATTCTGGAGATCAAACCGCTGACTCAGAAGTATTAACCCTGTGGTTGCCGTCAGTGGTGCAAGGATTAAACCCGCCCATCGTTGGACAGGAGCTATTGTTGTGAGAGGTATTTGAGGTTGGGTTAGAAGCGGTGCGATCGCTGCCAACCCCACTAGCCAACCCAGTAAATGTAAGCCGTACCAAGCCATACGGCGATCGCGGTAGCGTTGACTCGTCAAATCGCGATATTGGCTACCATTTGCTCTGCTAAACGTTGCATCCAGCCACCGCAGTGCTGCCTGATGACTCCCATCACTAAACAAAATGGTGATATGTTCAACACCCGGAATTACCACCAATTCCCGCCCCTGCTCTGCTGCCAGGTTCGTGTGTTCTCCCCCCGCCTGTGCCAGCAATTGTTCGGCATTGCTCACAAATCCTCCCTCTCCACTCCCTGCCTGTAGTTGCAGATTTCGGGGAGATTGGGGAGTTACATTCGCCCCCGTTGGAGAAACGGCAACCGTTGCTGCAAAGCGTTCTCGATCGCGAATTCCAGCATTCATCACAATGCCGCTGCCCATTGAGTGCCCCAGCAATGCCAAGCGATTTGGGTCAACCTGGGGTTGTTCTAGGAGAGCTTGCAAAGCGACATCTAGATTCTGCTGTAGCTCATACCGCTGTAAGCGAGTTCCATTCGCGCCATGCCCATCAAAATCCCAGAGCATGACTGCATAACCGGCATGAGCCAAGACGTGCCCGTAGCCCAACATCAACTGTTTAGAGCCTGCGAACCCATGTGCAACCAACACTCCTGGAACTTCACTTGCCCTTTCAGGAGCCAAGTAGAGCAACGGAATACCCTCTTTGTGGAGCGATCGCACCTCTAGTCCCGATCGGGCGACAGCGATTCCTAGCCAGGACGAAACAACCAGCAAAATCGCGAGTACCAGGAGTCCCAAGCGTTTATAGTTCAATCTCACAGACTTCAGCCCATGTCCAAACACCACTTACTGGTGTAACGCAAAACAATCTTCAGGATTTAGAAATCTAGCCAATATCGCGAAGTTAGCGATTCATTGTCAGCAGCGAAAATTAATTTCTTCTCGGCGATCGCTCCAACTATGCGATCAAACCAGGTTTCCTTCAGCGGTGAGGTGAACTGAAACCGCGAAACTCACTACTCCAGTTCACCCGCGACAGATTGCCAATCTGGAATTGATTGTAACGGTTTTAGGCAAGGTTCAACGCTTTCGAGTCATTTTCACCCGCTTATTCGGGTCTTGCTTGTAAACCCAAGCGAAGAATTTTTGTAGTTGTGGGTCTTGATTCAGCTTCTCCAGAGTATTCAAGTGTAGTGCCAAATGAGAGTTGTCGTAGAGTGTATGGATTTGGCGGTGGCAGGCAGCGCAAATTTGAATCGTGGGGCTGGGGGCAAGACCCTTGCGTTTCGTCTTTTGCCGAGGAATCAGGTGATGTTCTGTGAGGGCGGGCATCGCTCGATGACAGAGTTTGCAGGGCGGCATGGCTTAGCAGTGAGGTGGAAGTTGAGGGAATAACCATGATGAGTCATTCGATCTTAACGAATCCATGCTGAGTTCAATAGACCTGTCCGAAATATAAAAGGGTGAGAAAAAAGGTGGTAGAACGGAGTTTTTACCGCTCTACCAACGATGAAAAATCCACTTCATTATATTCACAAGTACCCTCACCGCACTCAGCAACTGTTGG
>VRZD01000087.1 GCA_016743235.1 Pantanalinema sp. GBBB05
TAGCGTTGATGACCATTGGGCATCTTGCCATGCTTATGCGCTTTGCTATGACCGCACAGAGGGCATTCCATCGCTTTGCTTCCAATCGATGTGCCTCTCTACTCTATCAAACCCACATTAATCTGACACACTACCACGCATCGTTTGCATATTCATACAGAACTTAGCAAACTATTGCGTCCATCCCTGGGCATCATGCTGGCTCCACCCGTTGTTGGCTGTATTAATTACCTGTTCATCACGAGTGGTAAACCCGATCTCTTTGCTCAAGCACTATTAGGCTATGGGTTGTTGCAATATTTGTTGCTGTTACGGTTATTACCGTGGATCATGCAACAACCCTTTACCGCTTCCTATTGGGCATTTAGCTTTGGAGTAACTGCGATCGCCTTTGATGCGATTGCCTTTGTTCAACGCGGGCTAACTGGCTATATCGAAGGGTTAGCTGTCCTATTGTTTGTTGCTGCTAATGGAATGATTGCCATATTGGTACTGGGAACGTTAGGACTACTCCAGCGTGGTAAATTGGTGCCTCCGCCACTACTTGCTAAATCAGTATAAGTTCTTTTGAAACCATGATCATAAACTTGAATTCATTGGGAAGAGGTTACGGGTATGAACATCAATAACGGTATCATTAGTCATCTTAGTCCTTATTCAGTCACCGAAACTATCGATCGCTTAGAAGCCATTTTGCAAGCAAAGGACATTACCGTCTTTGCCCGTATTGATCAAAAAGCCGAAGCTGAGAAAGTTGGATTAAGTTTGCCTCCAACGCAGCTACTTGCGATTGTGACGATAGATGCCATCGGTTGCCAAACGGCGATCGCTCAGCATCATGAATGCGATTGTGACGATAGATGCCATCGGTTGCCAAACGGCGATCGCTCAGCATCATGAAGAATCATGTGCGTTTACCCTACTGTCCAAACGCTATGTCCACTTGCAAATTTTCATGGTCTTCGGCACCTAATTCTCCGGAGACTTACAAATCAATCACAATTTTGCTGATAGCCGTTCCTCGCTCTGCTGCATCGTGGGCAGACATTGCAGAATCGAAGGTGAAATGGCGGGGGTCAACGATCGGACGCAACTGATTGGCTTCTGCTAATTGAGTTGCCTGACGCAAAATCTCACCATGATGAGCACGACCTTCGCCTGTTAATAAAGGCAGCAGGACAAATACTCCAGAATAGGTGGCAGCTTTGCGTGATAGAGGCAATAGGGAGTGAGTTTCCCAGCCATAGCTACTGACAACGTAGCCGTAATTGCAGACTGCTTTGAACGCATCATCCAAGGTCGAACCACCGACCGTGTCGTAGACCACATCGAAGCCTTGACCATCAGTAAAGGTTTCCACGATCTGCTCGATCGAGGTGCTGCGATAGTCGATCGCATGGGCACCGAGTTGCCGAACCATGTCGTGCTTGGCAGCCGAAGCCGTCGCGAACACGTTAGCACCAAAGGCTTTAGCAATTTGGATAGCAACATGCCCGACACCACCGGCTCCGCCAAGTATCAAAACTCTTTGACCGGCACGGACATTGGCTCGATCGACCAGCCCTTCCCAGGCAGTCAAAAATACTAGGGGCAGGGCAGCGGCTTCTCGCATGGTGAGGTTACTTGGCTTTTTTGCCAACAGATCGGGATCAACGGCAGCAAACTCAGCCAGCGAACCTTGCAGTCCACCGACTCCACCTGTAAGTCCATAGACTTCATCGCCAACCTGAAATGTGGTGATATTTTGTCCAACAGCGACAACGATTCCCGCTAAATCGGTTCCCAGCACGGCAGGGAGAACGGGTTTGGCATGGGGCGCTTTACCTGTGCGGATTTTGCTGTCAAGTGGGTTAACACCGCTCGCCTTAATTTGCACCAGAACCTGGTCAGCAGTAGGTTCCGGTCGTGGGATTTCAGCGGTACGAAATGTCGCCGTTTGAAAATCATCGACAATCAGCGCCCGCATCGTTGATGATAACTTCATCGTCTAGTTCCTCATCTGTAATTACTAAATTCAAATCGCCCTACAGCACATCAAATCTGTGCCATACCGCCATCAACAAACAGTTCAATGCCATTCACAAAGCTACTGTCATCGGACGCGAGAAAAACAACAGCTTTCGCAATATCATTGGTTGTACCAACTCTTCCCAGCGGGATAGCACTGACGGGGAAATGTTCATCCGTCAATCCCAGGCGATAGTAACTGGGAGTGGGAACCACACCAGGGCTCACGACATTGACCCGAATCTGGTGTTCTTTGAGGTCAAGTATCCAAGTTCGGGCAAACGATCGCACCGCTGCTTTGGTGGCGCTGTAAACACTGAGGGCGGGGATACCTGTAATGGATGCGACGGAGGCATTCAGGATAATGGAAGCACCTTCTGACAGCAGCGGCAACGCCTTCTGCACGGTGAATAACAGACCTTTGACGTTGATGTTGAACGTTTCGTCAAAGTGTTTTTCTGTGATGGAGCCGAGTGGAACAAATTCGCCTACACCCGCATTGGCAAAGACAATATCGAGCTTTCCTTTTTCCTGCTGAATGATGCTGAACAAACGATCCAGGTCTGCCAGGTTGGAGACATCATTCTGGATACCCGTGACATTTTTACCGATCGCCTCAACCGCTTGGTCCAGTTCGGCTTGGCGACGACCTGTAATGAAGACATAGGCTCCTTCGGCAACCAAGTATTTAGCTGTGGTCAGTCCAATACCACTGTTGCCGCCTGTCACCAGTGCAACTTTTCCTGTTAGCTTTTGCATGATGTATTCTCTGATTCCGCAACGTAAGTGGTCATAAAACGACGGATATGATTGGCAATCTCATTGCCCTTTTCTTCCAGGGCAAAATGTCCGGTGTCAAGGAGATGAAATTCTAGAGTCTGCAAATCGTTCTTATAGGGATAGGCACCTTCAGCCGGGAAGATGTGATCGTTTTGCCCCCAAACAATCAGGGTCGGCGGTTGGTGTTGGCGGAAGTACTCCTGCCATTGAGGATAAAGTGGTGGATTGGATTTGTAGCTATCAAAGAGTGCCAATTGGATTTCAGCGTTACCGGGGCGATCGAGAAAGTGTTGATCAACCGTCCACGTATCCGGGCTAATTGCTGCAAGATTGCGAACACCGTTGGTATATTGCCACTTTGTTGCTGCCAACGTGACCAGGTATTTGAGCTTCTCTTCATTTTCAGACGATCGCTCTTGCCAGTATGCCTTAATCGGCTCCCAAAACTCCCGCAGACCTTCTTCGTAAGCATTGCCATTTTGAACAATCAGCGCTTCCACTCGCTCTGGATATTTAGCGGCAATCCGAAAGCCAATGGGCGCACCATAATCCATGACATAGAGGCTATACTTTTTTAGATCGATCGCGGCAATGAATTTCTCGACAATTTCAGCCAGATGATCAAATGTATAGTCAAATTCATTGACCATAGGCATTGAACTGTTACCGTACCCTGGATAATCCGGTGCAACCAGATGGAATTGATCCGCCAGTGCTGGAATCAAGTTGCGGAACATATGAGACGACGTTGGAAAGCCGTGCAATAGGAGAATTGTAGGATTCTCGCGGGAACCCGCCTCACGGTAGAAGATATCTAAACCTTCGATCGAAATAGTGTGAAATGTCGTACAGCTCATTATCGAGGTCTCCAATCAAGTTGAACGATTCGTGGTTAAACAATCAGTCGTTTGTGGATTCAGCCAGTGTGCGCCAATTTGCGATCTCTTACTCGACGTATGCGTTTTTCTTCGCAATCACTTGCAAGGTGTCTGTGCCCAAAGGTAATCGCAGAGGTAGCTTCTCCTTAATGCTGTTGCTGGCTAAACGGGTTGAGTGAGACTGGGAAAACTGAATCCTACAGTTGCATTAGCAGCGGAAGCTTGCCAAAGATCTTCAAACCGTTGATATTCTTCAATGTCTGAGGATAGTTTTTGAACCAGCCTTGGTAATCCACCAGGGCCAATGGGTAAGCGAAGAGGGGGTTGTGAGAGCTGCACAACCTTTAAAATTGACTGAACCCCTGTGGGGACATGACCACGAGGATGTCCTGCGGCAAACTGGATGAATTGCTCTCGCATAGAAGCGTACTCTGGTTTTTGGGCTGCTGTAACTAAAGAACGGCTGGAAAAGTCCGTCCCGAAGCCACCGGGTTCGATGATGGTGACATGGATGCCAAAAGGCTCTAACTCCTGCGCCAGAGCTTCTGATAGCCCTTCTACTGCAAATTTGGATGCACAATACAGCCCCAGCATCGGCGAAGTTAAGCGCCCAGCTATAGAAGAAATGTTCACGATATGACCAGAATTCTGTTTCCTGAAGATAGGAATAACGGCACGAGTGACATTCAGCAGCCCAAAGAAGTTTGTTTCAAATTGATCGCGGATTTGCCGATCGCTGACTTCCTCGATCGCGCCCATCAAGCCATACCCCGCATTGTTCACCAATACATCAATTCTGCCGAACGTTTCTAGTCCACTTTGCACAGCCGTCTGAATGGTTGCTGGATCGGTGACATCTAAACGAACGGCTTTTGCAGTCTGTGGATACTGTTGCTCTAAATCTTGAATTTTTTTAGGAGTGCGGGCTGTGGCAATGACGCGATCGCCCTGAGCCAGTGCGGCTTCCGCTAGAGCACGACCAAAGCCCGTTGAACTACCTGTAATCAACCAAACGCGAGAGGATGTTTGACGAGTCATACCATGAATTCCTAAATATACAAGTGCATCGATTGTTAATCAATGGTGTGTTTTTGCTTGTGCTAAAAGGGGTTGGCGAGTTTGACTAGATTTAATTAAATCCGCTGCTTTTTCACCAATCATGATGGTGGGTGCGTTTGTATTGCCTGTGGTCAGGGTTGGCATGATAGAGGCATCGACGACTCGCAAGCCCTCTATTCCATGGACCCGGAGTTCAGGATCAACCACTGCCATTGGGTCAGTGCCCATTTTGCAAGTACCCACCGGATGGGACAGGGTATCGCAAGCTTCTCGAACGTAAGCAGCAAGCACCTCATCGCTCTGCACATCAGGACCGGGAGCCAGTTCTTCTCGTCGAAACTCATCAAAGGCATGGGCTTCAAAAATTTGACGAAGTACCTTAATCCCTTCGACCAGCTTTTGCACATCGATTTCACTTTGCAGATAGTTCATCTGAATCAGCGGCGGGTCTTGTGGATTAGACGAACGCAACCTGACCTCTCCAATGTTTTCAGGCTGAGTTAATGAGGCAACCCCAAAGAATCCCGGACCAAAGCGGTTAGAACCAGGCGGTGCCCACAGAATTGGACCTGAGAAACACTGCAAATCGGGCACCACATTCAAGTTACGCTCACTGTGCAAGTACAATCCCGCTTCCGCGATCCCACTACTGGTGCCGACAGGATGTATATTCTCCGTCGCCCGGTAGGTAATGGGAGCCAGGACGTGGTCACGGAGATTCTGACCCACGCCAGGTAAATCAACCACAACCGGAATGCCTAATGCTTGCAACTGGTCAGCCGCACCAATGCCCGAAAGCAACAGCAGTTTGGGCGAGTCGAATGCGCCTGCACTGACAATCACTTCCTGGTTGACCCTAACCTGGTGCCGCGTGCCCTCATGCAGATATTCCACGCCAACAGTGCGATCGCCCTCAAATAACAAACGAGTCACCAATGCCCCAGTCGTTACGGTCAGATTAGGACGATCAAGAATGGGCAACAGGAAGGCAGCCGCCGCACTATGTCGTTTCCCATCTTTGACGGTTAGCTGATATAGCCCTGCCCCTTCTTGTTGACTGCCGTTGAAGTCAGGATTGTTTTCGTACCCCAGGGCGATCGCAGCATCAACAAAGCATTGAGACGTGACAGCCGGAGCCGCGATATCAGTGACACTCAACGCTCCATTCACCCCATGATAGGCAGAAGCACCCCGTTGCTGATGCTCCGATTTCTTGAAGTAGGGCAACACATCCTGATAACTCCAACCGGGATTGCCCAACGCCTGCCAGTGGTCATAATCGTGGGGATTACCCCGGATATAAATCATGAAATTAATCGAGCTGCTACCCCCCAAAACCTTGCCACGGGGACAAAAGATTTGGCGATTATTCAGGTAAGGTTCCGGTTCCGAGAAGTAGCTCCAATCCACCTCGAAACCGAGTAATGACAGGCATTCTGACGGGGTTTGAATCTCTGGCTTTGTATCTGGATTACCCGCTTCGAGGAGTAACACCGTTGTTTCACTGTCCTCTGTCAAACGATTGGCGACCACGCAGCCTGCTGATCCAGCCCCAATCACAATGTAGTCATATTGAGCCATGCGATTCTCCTTGCTTGTAGTGACTGAATGGCGTTGCAAACAAATGAGAATTGATCGAGTTTAGAAAGCTAGGCGATATCTATCCCGATCGCGAAGGTGATAGCGGTTCTCCGACAATCCAGGTATCGTACTGACGCGCCAGATCCGTCCAGCTCTCAGGCGGTGTTTGACCAATTTGTGGAAAAAAGTCGTCGATTCCCCCCGGCGTGAAAATAAAGAGCAACCGAGCCATTTCTGGGCCGAGATTCACCCAACCATGCACACTATTCCGAGGGATAACCACCGATGTTCCAGGGCCCGCCTCAAACTCTTCGCCCGCGCAGTGAAAGCGAAATCGACCTTCTAGGACTTCAAAGATCTCTTCCCGATCTTCGTGGTAGTGGAGTGGAGGACCTACAAACGGTGGAACCCGCGCTTCGATGATGGTAAAAGCTCCGCCCACATCTTTGCTATGGACGCGGATCGCCATCTGCTCACCGGGCACTGTATTGAACCAATTGAGATCTTCGTCCCGTCTGACAATGGCAACGTTATTTGGCTTAGATTGAGTATTCATTTTGTTTTCCGTTATGGTGGTAAACTTGCTACCGATTGAGCTGTATTTTTAATGTTCAACGTTGTCTCAAGACTGGTTATCCATCGATAAACTCAGTTAACAAGATTGGTAATTGCTGCCATCAATTGGGTTTGATTGTAGCGATCGCGATACTGAAACTTATTAATAAACAAAGCTGGGATTGTTGTTACTCCGCTCTGAGTTCCACTTTCGATATCTTGCTTGATGCGATTGATATGTGCTCCTCTAGATAAATCTTGTAAAAACTGAGGGATATCAAGTCCTAGAGAATTGGCATACTCGATCAGATAACCATTTTCTAAGGCGTGCTGGCAGTTAAATAACAGATCGTGCATTTGCCAGAACTGGCTTTGAACTGCCGCCGCCTCTGCTGCCTCTGCCGCATGTTGAGCATAAGGATGAATGTGAGGTTGGGGGAAATGACGGAAAATGAAGCATAAGTAATCTGCTTCAGATAAACTACTAAGCTGTCGTCGGATAATTTTAATTAACCGATAAACATCTGCACTTTGAGCGGATTGGTAATCTCCATACATTACCAGTGCCACCGTCGCATTCAGGCTCCCTTGAACATGATCCTGTATTGAAGGTGGAACAGATAACGCGGAATTTCCACGGTCGTTGATCATCTTTCAGCAATCCGTATCGGCAAACTTGAATCTGATAACCCAGCTGCTATCAGTGTTTGCATAGGTTCAATATAGGGAATTGACTTAACCCCGTCGTCCACTCAGAGGTGAAAATTTCTCACAATAGAATGATTGATGAATCAGTCATTCCCTTAGTGGAACTTTGATTCCAACTTAAGTTGGAGTCAAAGTTCCACTGTAAGTACAGCTTTATTCAGTGTGATTACCTGTCAACTGGGGTTCAGAATAATTTCGATGCCACGCCATGAAATATCCTCACAAAGCGTATTTCATGGTAATTTTTTCCTTACCTACAAACTGACAATTCCACGTTTAACGGCAGTAATGACAGCTTGAGTGCGATCGTTGACACCTAGCTTGCTTAAAATGCGATTGACATGGGATTTAACCGTACTTTCGCCGATCGTCAAAGTATTCGCAATGTCTAAATTGCTCATTCCCTGCGCCATCAAACGCAGGACAGATAGTTCTCGCTCACTCAGTTCCGGATTGCTCATCCGCTGCACAAGTTTGGCACCCACTTCGGGTGGAACATACTTCTGGCCCCCATGAACGGTACGAATTGCCCTCAACAGTTCATGGGGTTTCGCATCTTTGAGTAGATAGCCTTGAGCACCCGTTTGTAAACCGCGATAGATGTCTTCATCCCCGTCATACGTCGTGAGCACCACAATTCGAGCCGGTTTAAATTCAGCACAAATGACGCTAATAGCTTCCACCCCACTGACGTTGGGCATTCGTAAATCCATCAGGGTCACGTCTGGTTGATATTCCCGAAACAGGGCGATCGCCTGTTGTCCATCTTCTGCATGAGCAATCACCGTCATTTCTGGATCGCGATCGATAATAGTGGCCAATCCTTGTCTAACAATGGAATGATCATCCGCAATTAAAACCCGAATTAGGGTGTGGGGTGTGGGGTGTGGGGGTGTGGAGTAGTCAATAGTTATCTATTCCCCTTTGAAGGCTTTGGCGAAGGCGATTGAGTAAGCGTCCTGCACTTTCACACAAACTCATCAATTTGGTAATGTCGTCGATGTAATTCAAATCATGAGCCAGGAGAAGCAACGTTTCCAGTTCTTTGAGACTTCCATTGGCAATACCGAGGAATTGAAGATATTCCTTGCGATGATTCCGTCCATAGCCCTCAGCAATATTTGCAGGCACAGAGACACTAGCTCTACGAATCTGAGACGTTAGCCCATAAATTTCATGCTTCGGCATACCTTCTGTCGATTGATACACCTCCCGTGCTAATTGCATCGATACTTTCCAAACCTCCAAGTCACGGTAGCTTTCCAACTTGCCATTAACCCGAAACCTAGTCCTTGAAACAACCTGCAGCTGCCAACAACATA
>VRZD01000088.1 GCA_016743235.1 Pantanalinema sp. GBBB05
TATACACTAGCCCTTGGGCGTGTTGAAGAATGGTTTCCATGACCGTCTTCTGATTTTTTGCTACGCCCTTTCTTTCAGATTTTGGCTCCTTTGGCAACCCTTACTGAGAATGGTGCAAGATCTCAGGTAATGTAAGCATCCAAAGGCTCTAGAACGTCTTGTGCCATCAAAAACGGAGATTCGAGGGCATCTAGATAAAACACATCGGGAGCGGCATCGCCAATCAACCGGGTTTTGAGCACATCCATATATTGATCAGCAATGACCTCGAACTTGACTTTGATGGTAGGGTGGATGGCTTCAAAGTCTTGTAGAACTTGTTGGAGGAGCCGTTGTTCCGTCGGACTAGCTCCCCATCCACTGAGTTTCAGGGTAATGCTCTGATCCGAAACAGCAGGAGTGGATGGCAACCAGTGGTAGCATCCCCAGATCAGCAGCGGCAGAAGTAAGGTGATCAGGAAATGGTGTAGCCGGAGTTTTACCATAGGACGGTTACGAGTGCCATCAGGAGAATTGTTCCTGAACGATCGGGCTGAATGCTAGCTCTATCTCTAGATTAGTCCTGACTTTGCCCAGTTTTATTTCCTTCATGGGGATGATGCTCCCCGATCGGACCATTGCTTATTCTCAGAGGAATTGCTCAGCCAGGCATTATCTTTAGTGATGTAGATTATGAACATCCTGACCTCTCATAAATTTCTCTTTGAGAGAGTTGATTCACCATCTTTCGGGTAGCGAGGACAAGTAGTGGAGTTTGTATCTGTTGAAGCAATTGCGATCGAGGATGCTGTTCCAGGTTCACCTCTTCAGGCCACTTCGCCATTTGTGCAACCCAGCATCGAAGTTGCCATTACTCCAGTTGAGCCACCGCCAAAACAACTAAAACCTAAAATCCGCCCTCTCACTGCCACTCTTAATACCTCTAAAGATAAAATCCGCACTAGTCTAGCCGCCTCTACCTGGGATGGTGTGTTTGCGACTCTGTTCTCCAATATTACGGGGGGCGTTCTACTCACCAATTTTCTGTTGAAGTTGGGGGCAAATCCCACTGAGATTGGCATGTTAATGTCGATTCCCATGTTGGCAAATTTGGTGCAGCCGATCGGAGCCTACTTTTCAGAGAAAACCACCAGTCGGCATCTCTACTGTCTTTGGATTTATGGGATTTCGCGATCGCTGTGGCTAGGACTGGTAATCGGGATCTTTGTCATTGGCTGGCATAGCCATGATGCTGTCCCGACGGAATTGATTGGGCTAACCCTGGTAATTGCGGGACTCAGCTATTTTCTGGGGGCATTTGGCAGTGCGCCCTGGCTCAGTTGGATGGCGGTATTAGTCCCACGCCAGCTCCGAGGACGTTACTTTGGTCTGCGTAATAGTGCGGCGACCTTAACCAACTTGCTCTCTGTCCCGTTGATGGGTTGGATGTTGTCTAAATGGTTTGATAACTCGATCGAGGGCTATGGTCTGATTTTGCTGTTGGGAGTTATCGCTGGATTAGTTAGTCTCTGGTTCCAAAACTTTATGGTGGATGTGAATCCACAGGCAGAACCATTAGCTGTCATGCATCCTCATTCACTGGAAGCTCAAGTGGTAGCTGTGCCCAGTGATCGCAAAACGTTACTCCAAAGTATTCCTTTTATGGAAATTTGGCAGAACACCAACTTTCTCAAATTTCTGTTGTATTTCAACTTCTGGACCTTTGCCGTTAACCTGAGTACGCCATTTTTCAACCTGTATATGCTGGATAACCTGAAGCTAGATATTAGTCAGGTGACGCTATATAACAGCTTGATGGCAGGAGCAAATCTAGCAACTTTAGTACTGTGGGGTAAATTAGCCGATCGCATTGGTAATCGTCCGATTCTCCTCGCCGTGGGAGTGGCTTTTGCCTTGACACCCTTGCTCTGGCTGATTACTGACTCCCAACCGATTTCCTTCTGGTTCTGGTTACCACTATTACACCTAGCGATCGGGGGAACGAGTGCTGCGATCGATCTTTGTGCCAGCAACCTGCAACTGGGAGTTGCACCAATTCATAATCAATCTACCTATTTTGGTATAGTCGCCGCCTTCGCTGGAGTTAGTGGAGCTTTAGGAACAACAGCGGGTGGCTTTCTAGCTCAGTTTGGCAGTTATGGTGGTCTATTAGGACTTTTTGCCTTGTCTGCCATGCTGCGGTTAGGAGCGCTGCTGCCGTTATTTTTTGTCCAGGAAGGGCGTCAAGGTTGAGGTGGGTGGGCGGCTTCATTGAGCCATGACCGATTCACTCTAAAATTTCTGGACGAAAGTGGTATGAGATTTATTAAGAGAAGCCCCGCACCTCTGGAACAATTGGGTGACTACTGCCACAATGACATCACGCAGGACACTTGGCTGCTAACGAAGGGGTCGTCATGCCCAATCATCCCCTCTTTTCTCCTGTTCATCAGCAGGTCAGGGTAGCGAACATTCGCGATCAGATTCAAATTGCGTTAGCGATCGCGGATAATTCTATGCTGACTTCTCTGCTCACCACCTGTATCCCCAGCATCTTGACTCCCGAAACAGTCGGTTTAGTGGCGAGTGAAGTGAGTGTGCCGACCGATCACCAGCAAGCCGCCGATGGGGTTCTGCATGTAGAGACGATTCAGTGTGTGTTAGCAGATTCGCCACCGTTGGAATCTTCAGCTAATCGAGGTGGAAACGATAGTCGGGAATTAGCCCGATTAACCCAACATGAGTCGGAAATGCATGTGTTGGGACAAAATCTGACTCTAGCCGCCGCGATCTCCCTCTTAGAAACGTCTGGCTTTACTGCCGAGCAAATTGACCAGATGTTGCGCTTATCGACCGATGCCTGGTACAAGTCCTGGTGGTATGCGATCGATGCCAATGGCTCTTTTACCCTGCCGTTCTTGCGTTGTATTCGCACCCGGCATCATATTGATGGCACATTAACCATTCAGTACAAAGACTTCTTTGAACACACTAAACCAGCTTGCTTTACCAGTGTGTCGGAACGGATTTTAATTGCCGTTCGAGCCGAACAACAATCGTTTGGAGAAACCCTTCAGCAGATTAATTACCAGCGTCGTGCCCTGAATATTCAACGGGCGATTTTGATTTGCCATACCATTTCCGAACTGGAAGCTCAAGCCTTTATTCGGCAGGGAATTAGTGTGTATCCCGCGATCGATCTGGTGCTACCGGTACAGTCGAATTGTGTCCATTGTGGTCGGTATGAATGCCCCATGAATGGTGCGGTTGACTCTCCAGTTGCCTTATGTCATGGTTTTTTGTTGGCTAGCGAATATGTTTAACAGGAGATCATGACGGATGCAACATATTTGTACAGTTTGTGGATATATTTATGATCCAGAAACAGGCGATCCAGAGAACGAAATTTTGGCGGGAACTCCGTTTGAAGATGTGTCGGACGATTGGGTTTGTCCAGTATGTGGAGCAGATAAGTCCCAATTTGAGGCACAATAATTGCCTGGTTCAATGCTAGAGGCTACGTGAGCAGAGTTATTGTAATTGGTGGGGGAGCTGCCGGATTTTTTGGCGCGATCGCCTGTGCCCAGAACCATCCTGATCTGGACGTGATCCTGTTAGAAGCAGCGCGAGAACCCCTGGCAAAAGTGCGGATTTCGGGAGGAGGTCGCTGTAATGTCACCCATGCTTGCTTTGAACCTGCCTTGTTAATTCAAAATTACCCCAGAGGTGGCAAAGCCTTACGGGGGGCGTTCACCCGGTTTCAACCAAAGGATACCGTCGAGTGGTTTGCCCATCAGGGAGTGCGATTAAAAACTGAAGCCGATGGTCGGATGTTTCCAGTCACCGATCAATCCGCCACGATCGTCGAGTGTCTGATGCGAGCCGCGACCCAAGCGGGAGTGCGCTTGTGGACTGGGGCGATCGTGAAGCAGGTCACTCACCAGAACGATCGATTTCAGGTTGAACTCAAGTCGGGGGAAAGTTTGGTAGGCGATCGACTGTTATTGGCGACAGGAAGTAGCCCTCAAGGGTATGTGATCGCTCGATCATTGGGACATGTGATCGAGCCGCCAGTGCCTTCCCTGTTTACCTTTAATCTCAGAGATCCACGCTTTGACGATTTAGCGGGAGTATCTTTGCCATCGGTCAAACTGCGGTTAAAAGTTGGCGACGCGCAGTTAGAGCAGACCGGGGCGATTTTGATTACCCATTGGGGCGTGAGTGGTCCAGCGGTGCTAAAACTGTCGGCCTGGGGAGCCAGAGTGCTACATGACCACCATTACCAGGCAACCTTACAAATTAATTGGATACCAAGCCTGAATCCAGAAATTCTCCGGCAACAACTGTTATCCGTGAAGTCAGAGTTTCCCCGCCGGACGATCGCCGCAAATTGTCCAATCCCGATTCCGCGTCGCCTGTGGGAGCGCTTGACCGCTACGGCTGGCATTGATGCCGAACAACGGTGGGCAGAAGTCGCAAATAAAAACTTGAACCAATTGATTCAGGAATTAACTCAAGGACAATATCGGGTGTCTGGGAAAGGGGCATTTAAGGAAGAGTTTGTTACCTGTGGCGGAGTCAGCCTGAAGCAAGTGGACTTTAAGACCATGAGTAGTCGGTGCTGCCCCGGTTTGTATCTGGCAGGCGAAATTCTCGATATTGATGGGGTAACTGGGGGATTTAATTTCCAAAGTGCTTGGACAACAGGCTATCTAGCTGGACAAGCGATTAGTCAATCAGTCCTGCCGGAGGGGTAATCTCAATTCGACCTTGCTCTAAATCCACAATGGGCACGATCGCCTTCACAAAGGGAATGAGTACCCTGGTCTGATCCGAGCGCTCTACTTCCAGCAAATCGTTGCCAGCAGAAATTAGTTGCACCACCTGACCAACGACTGTTTGAGTCGCCTGATCGATGACTTCCAGCCCAATCAAATCCAGAATGTGAAACTCATCTTCTTCCAGAGGGGGACGATCGCTTTGCGGGACGAGTAATTTACTCCCAATGAGCGCTTCGGCGGCTTCACGATCGTCTACTGCCGCAAATTGCACGACATACAAGCCTTTGCCATCAAGATAGCGACCCTTGACTAACTCGATCGTTTGGGGATCTGCGTTGGGAGATCGTTGAATCCAGCGTTTTCCAGGCTGGAGAAACCGCTCCGGGAAATCCGAACTGGGGTAGATCCGGACTTCGCCCTTCAAACCCTGAGCCGCGACAATTTTGCCAATTTCTACAAACTGCTCACTCACAATAAATCACTAACTCGGTTGGTAAACTCGCTCCACGACCTCAGCTAACCGTTTCATGCCGATTTCTAGCTCTTGATCGGTTCCCGTCAGGCTAATCCGCAGGCATTGTTGCTTATGGCTCCAGTTCTCCCGCAGTCCGGGGAAGAACGAACTACCGGGGACGACAATCACGCCTACCTGTTTCAGTAGTTGATAAAACTCGGCATCGGTCATCGGCAAATCACGCAGCCACAGCCAAGCAAAGATCGCCCCTTCCCCCCGATGCAGGAACCAGGGAGCTTCCTTGGGCATCGCCGCATCTAACGCCGTTTCTAGAATATGGAATTTGCGCTGATAAAACGGACGAATCACATTTACAGCGAGATCTGCTAATGCCCCAGATGCGATCGCCCGCGCCGCGATCGCCTGCCCATAGCGAGACGAATGGATACACATATTAGTCTGGAAACATTCCAGCACTTGGATGAACCTCTGATCACCGATCGCAATCCCAATCCGCTCTCCGGGCAAGCCCACCTTCGAGAGACTCATACAGTGGAGAATATTGTGACCAAATAGCGGGTTCATCTCCGTGAAATTGAGTGCCGGAAAAGGAGGCGCATAGGCGGAATCGACTAAGACTGGGACATCGTAGGGATCGGCGAGCGCGGCAATTTTCTTCACTTCGTCATCGGTCAAAACATTCCCGGTGGGATTGCAGGGACGGGAAAATAAAATACAGCCCGTGGTGTGATCAATGGTTAGCTGGCTAAAATCCGGGCGGTACTTAAACCGATGGGCGGCAGCATCAATATCGAGCGTAGGTTTGTAAGCCACCAAAGCATCCCCTTCCAGGGTCACTCCACTATACCCCGTATAGTCTGGGCTGAGAGGCAGCACGATTTTCTTCAGATCGCCTGCTGCGGTATACCCCCCGAAGGCATTCGCCGCATAGAAATACAGGCTTTGGCTACCGGGCGTAATCAGAATATTGCGATCGGTCAAACTTAACCCGTAGCGCTGGTTAAAATCTTTGACGATCGCGTCAATCAACGGTTGATAGCCCTGACTGGAACCATATCGACACACCACTTCGCCATATTCCGAACTGGCAAGCAGATCCGCTGTGCAATCCCGCCACAGTTGTTCAATTTCCGGCAAAATTAGCGGATTTCCGGCACTGAGGTTGATAAACTCGCGATCGCCCCCTTCCCGTAAAGTTTCAATAATATCTTTCATAATTGCCCGCACCCCAGTCAGGCGGGACATATCTTGACCAATACGGCTCAGGGCAGGATTCATAGGAGACAACTGCGATCGTGATCGGGATAAACAGTAGTTATATCATCTCCTTAAGCCAACGTAACGACTCAGTTGCCCAAGCCATTACGTCAGAATTGTCCCACCCATCAAACGGCGATGGCGAAACTCTAGCTCCTGTTGCATTAGCGGCCAGCAGTTGAGGGTTTCATCCACAGCAATCACCTGTTCTGCGGCCTCCCGCGCCAATTCCAAGACGGATTGATCCTCGACCAAACTGGCTAGAGCAAAATCAGGCAACCCAGACTGCCGAGTCCCCAACACTTCACCCGGTCCCCGAAATCGCATATCCATTTCGGAAATAAAGAAGCCATCCTGGGATTGCTCCAGCACCTTCAGGCGTTGTCGAGCCGTTTCCGTTTTAGAACTGCTCATCAGTAAACAGAAGGATTGCGCCGCGCCCCGACCGACTCGACCTCTTAACTGGTGTAGTTGCGATAAGCCGAATCGTTCGGCATGTTCAATCAACATCACCGATGCATTAGGCACATCCACCCCCACTTCCACCACAGTGGTCGAAACCAAAATTTGGGTTTCCTGATCCCGAAATCGCGTAATCGCCTCATCCTTTTCGGCAGAGGTCATCCGCCCATGCAGCAATCCCACTTTAAACTCGGGAAAGACCCGCTCCTGAAGGTTCTGATATTCCTCGATCGCGGACTTTAGATCCAGCTTTTCCGATTCCTCGACCAATGGCAACACTACATACACCTGCCGCCCCTGAGCAATTTCTCGCCGCATCAATTCATAGGCTTGCAACCGCTCTCGCCCCGACAGCGCCGTGGTTTGAATCGGTTTGCGTCCCGGTGGCAATTCATCAATCTGGCTGACATCCAGATCGCCATGTAAGGTTAAGGCTAACGTCCGAGGAATGGGCGTAGCGGTCATCGTCAGGACATGGGGATGTTCGCCTTTCTGCTGTAAGCGGGCCCGTTGCTCCACGCCAAACCGATGCTGTTCATCAATTACCACCAGTCCCAGTTGATGGAAATTCACCGTGTCTTGAATCAGGGCATGGGTTCCGACTAAAACTGGTAACTCGCCAGTTTGTAACTGGGCATGAATCTGTCGCCGTTTTGCCGCTCTCGTTGAACCTGTTAACAGTTCCACTGGCAAATGCAGCAAGTTTAACCAACTCACCAATTTGCGATAGTGCTGTTCTGCCAACACTTCGGTCGGAGCCATCATCGTCGCCTGGTAGCCCGCCTGAATTGCTGCCAGCATCGCCACCACAGCTACCACCGTTTTCCCCGATCCCACATCTCCCTGCACTAACCGATTCATCGGCGCTGGCTTTTGCAAATCCGTCAGGATTTCGTTCACCACTCGCTGCTGAGCATTGGTTAATTGAAACGGTAGCAGTTCATAGAACTGATCAATCAGTTTTCCGGTAGGCGCTAGCACGGCACTGGACTGAGTTTGCTGCATCGCTTTCCGCCGCTTCAGTAAACCCAATTGCAGGTAGAAAAACTCATCGAAAATCAAGCGATGCCGAGCCGCCGCTAGCGTGTCCTGATCATCGGGAAAGTGAATATACCCGATCGCCTCTTGAATCTTGACTAAGCCATACTGCTCCCGTAAGTCATCGGGTAAAGCTTCCTGAATCTGTTGCACAGCAGGGAGCGCAGTCACAACAGTTCGTCTGACCAGATCCGCTCCCACCCCTTCCACTAGCGGATATACGGGCACCAAGCGACCGACATTTAATGACTCGATCGCATCCCCTTCATGCTGGAGTACCTCGATCGCCGGATCTTCTAACGTCACCCCATACTTGGTTTGTTTCACCCACCCAGAAGCCGCGATCGTCGCGCCAACAGGGTACATTCGCTTCTGTTGCTCCTGCCAGCCCCGGTTACTGTAGCGACTGCCCATGAGAAAGCGACTCAGTTTGATCTGTCCAGTCTGATCCCGAACCACCAATTCTAAAATCGTCAATTTTTCATTCCGGGGACTGGTGAAGCAACGGCAGGACTTAACCGTGGCGACCAGTGTTACCGTTTCACCTTCCTCCAGTTCCCGAATATTCACCTGCCGCGCATAGTCAATATGATCACGTGGATAGTAGTACAGCAAGTCTCGGACGGTATATAGCCCCAATTTGGCTAACCGCTCGGCATTACGGGGACCGACGCCAGGTAGATAAGTGAGCGCTTTGTCGAGCGTGAGCGGCGTAGGTTGGCGAGCGGGGGGAGCAGCAGAACGGCTAGGGAGGGGAGGAGGATCGGAGGGAGAGGGGGAATAGAGG
>VRZD01000020.1 GCA_016743235.1 Pantanalinema sp. GBBB05
CGGACGCTTAGTTCGTAAAACCTTGTCCTTCTCCAAGAAGTTGAGTAACCACATTGGTGCAATTTGGTACTTTGTGCATCATTACAATGCCTCTTTGCGCTCTTAACCATTACCATTCATCACTACCAGGATATCAAGTAAAAATTTGTAATATCCATCAGGCGTGACGGATTTGAGTAGAATTGATGCAGCGATCGCTCACCAGTGGCGTAAGCCTGGGATATAAGAGAGTTCCGGTAAACGCTGAACGATTCGGGCGAATTCTAGATAGCCAAGCGACAAGTGGGCATCCTACGGACTGAGCGATCGCAGCTATCACCACAGGTTTGACAAACCAAGGGAATACAGGAGCGTTGCCGAGACGCTCTTTTTGTTGGCGGCAAATCCGCAACCGTTGCGGATTTGATTTATCGGGGCATCGTTTTGATCCGAGGCACACCCCCACGCGTGAGCGTTAGAGTACAGGTTGATCCAATCTCAGGCGTGCCAGTGGATTCCAGCAGGCAGCAATAATTGCTACCGTCCTTTGCTCGAACCCGATGGCGTTGGATGCTAGTGTCATAGCCTAGGTAAACCGCTTCCGTGGGTGGCGTATTGGGTGCTAGTTGTTTGGTCAGGCGATTTGCCATTGCCCGATCGAGCGCTGATCGATTCCGTTGCCGCAGGTCAAGGTCGCTATTCATGGTAGGAAGCTGCGTAGAAATTGAAGGTCGGAAGGTCGTAGGGTTTGGGAGGATAGACCAGCGTTTCTAAGTCCCCCTGTTTGTTGAATCCAGAACTATAGCCAGCAAACTGAATGGAAATTTGAGTTTTGCCGTCTGCAAGGTAGGGGTCAAACTCGGTCTTAGGAATCGCGGTGAATCCCGTGGTTTGCACATCCAGATAGTAATCCTCCGGATCAAAGGCGGTTTGGAGCCGATTGATGGTAGAGCCTGCAATCCAGAGCAAGCCGCTGGTTTGTGTAAATCCTTGCTGGGTAGCATAACGCCCGATCGCGAATCTGCCAGACTGGTCGATCCGAATTGTGGTTAATAAGTCCTCGGTTCCAGAACTGGAGTCTTCTGGGATGGGCGGTAGACCCGCGCCCCCAGCGGTCACATAGTTGTTACCAGTTGAGCTGGCAGAAAAATTGTAGGTCAGCTCAGGAGTGAGAGGAATTCCAGTGATGTTGGCATTGAGAGTGTTTCTAATCAGGGTGTACCAGGGTTCCACACCGTAATAAAACACTTGTATATCTTGGGTACTCACTTCGCTGCCAGAAACCAATTGAAATGTCCCATTAAGGGTGTAACGTCGTGTTGTATTGAGTACACTGCCACCGGGTGGCACAGGGATGAGCACTCCATCCAGTGATAAGTAACTGAAGCCAAACCCGTACAGTTCCCCAATCCTGATTGTGTCCGTTGTAGTCAGGTCGATCGCGGCGGCATCTTCCGTGTTGGCAAATGACCTGAAGTGGGTTGTGGTCCCGATCGTGGTGACTAAATCAACTCGCCATAGATCGCCACCCAGATTATCGAGAGATGCCGCAAATAAGCTCTCACCTGTTTGTAGGGTGTAGACCGCAACGGCATCAGGTTGCCATCCACCCACATAGAAGGTCTGACCTAAGCTGTACAGATACTTGATGAGTAATCGCTTGCGGGGTTGCGGCGTGGTTGGTTTCTCAGTTCTGACACGCGGCATAGCATCCATGCGATTGCCCCGCATTGTCACCGGCTGACCATCCTCAACACCGCCGTTGGTATCTACCGCTGTCACCGGCAATGGTTTGTGTCCTGGTCGTTGCTGCCAGTAGCGTCCATCTTTGTACCCGGCAGACTGGGAGGGTAACGGCAGCTGACTATCCCGATCGCTCTTGGCTGTTTGCCGACTCAAGCGATCGCCGGTTGCCTGGTTCAGCCGTTCCCGGTTGCGATCGCTCAGCTCATCCCTGCTCATCTTTCTTCTGATTCAGAAGTTCCAGTAGAGCCTTAGCATTCACGCTTGGCGGCTCACCCGTTATGGTCAGGGTCACAGGTGGAAAGACTTTGCTGATGATGCGATCGCTAATGCGGTCCGCTAATCGTTCGATCAATTTTTCTGCTAATTGATCAAGAAAATGATCGCGTTGATCAACTAATTGAGCAAGAAGATGATCACGGAAATGGTCAAAGATTTTTTTCATGATCACGCCGCATTAACGTCTGCTGTCCCACTACCCCAATTCAGGGCAATTTGGAGGGTGTCGGTTGTGCCATCCGCGATCGTGGTCGAACCGTAGATGTTGAGCCAATCGAATCGACCATTGGCATACCGAACCCGAATTGGGGTTGATCCACCCGAGAATACGATCGCGGTCCCCCCTTCAGTCAGAGCAAGTTGAATCCACCAGGTTCCCCCTGAGTTGCCGCTGCCGACGACAAACAGTAGGCGAGGATTACCAGAATCGAGCAACTCACTGGGCACACTGCCCCCAATATCAGCAGTGATGACAACCTTATCCCCATCTACCAGTCCTGGATCCGAGTCAAACTCCAAGCGGTCAGAAGCATCGTTGATGGTTGTTACCAGTTTGTTCGCCGTAGCGCTGGCACTGGAAATAACGATCGCTGTATCGTACTGAAGTGCGCCTCCCGAAGCATTGAACGCAGCATTCGTCCCAGGTAGTTCCTGCCGACTCTGACCGCTATCATAACTACTGGCACTGGGGCTATAGGCTACCCGCTGGTATCCGTTCGCCTGTGCCAATTCTGCTGTCACGATCGCCAACATAGAACTGTTGTCGGTCAATACGGTGCCATTGGTGAGTAGGACATACTTGTTATCGACATCTAGAGGTGTTGCACCTCGGTACGCTTCTGCGACCCTGCCACATAAATCTCTGGAAGGAATTGCTGTCATTAGTTTTCACCTCACTCAAATGGATGTTCTGTTCCTAAGCCGTCATTCCATAAATCATCACGATCGTCACTAGATAACACTAAATCCCACAATCCAATCGCATCAAAGAAGTTACTTGACGACATCGCTCCTGTGCCGACTTGCAGCGTTGCGCCCGATAATCCACCCAACGTGATTGACACTGGTGTTGTACTGGTGGCTACCTGGCTGGTTTCAAATTCATGCAATTCTAGACCAATCTCTGAGCCGTTCGCCCAACCAATCATCAAGAACGTGTTGGTTCGATCGCTGAGCGAGGTAGAGCTGAAATCGATCGTGGTTTCTGATGAGCTGCCATCCGACTCTCGCACAAAGAATGTGACGTTCGCCCAACCGCCTGAGATCGACGCAAAGAAGCCCCATTCGATATCCGTCTCCGTCGATCGTTGAATGAAGGTGGTTAACGGAATATTCTTCACGATGAAAGCAACGGTGATAGCGCTGCCCATGGTGAGGGCATCATCAGTGACGGTGAGTTTTTCAGTGCCATCCAGATTGCCTAAGAAGCCTGCTGCCTGACCGACTTGCCCGGTTACCCAAGTCACGCCTGTATCTGCTGTGAGGTGAGCACTGCCGACTTCATCCGTGCCATCGCCGTTGAGGTTCCAAAAGGCTATCAGTCCAGAGAGTAGTCCGCCGCTAAAGTCTCCGGGTCCAGGTCCACCCATCCGCATCCCACCTCTAAAGCTGCGGGTTCGGTTCCAGGTGCCCCCCGATCGCATTCCACCCACCATATCGTGGTAAATCATGCGACGAATGCCACCCCCCATTCTCATTCCGCCAATCATCGGGCGAGTGCGACCCGTGAGCGGATAGGGATAGCGCTTGATGGTGCCACCCATTCTCATTCCGCCAATCATGGGACGGTAAACGGTTGTGGGTCGGGGAACAACCAGAGCTGCATCTTCCACTAACCGCACTGAGTTGTACGGCGGTGTGACAGCGCTGGCAGAGTAACTAGGTGTGGGGTCATCCTCTGTTGCCTCGATCGTGCCAATCCAAATGCCATTGCAGCCGACAACGGCTTTATCTCTCTCATGGGTATATTGAATCGAATCTGCCTGAAAGCAATAGATGTTGCCGTCTGGCTCCTGGCACGTCCAAAGGGTGAGCGGTTCAGGATTATCAATCAGGGCATCCAGTAAGGGCGCTTGAATCTGTTGCCCCTGCCTGCGGCCAATCAATAGTAAGCCTTCGATTTGTGCCAGCTCTGCTAGTTGAGCCGCTCCCACTACTCCCACCTCTAGAGTGAATGTGCGTTCCCTCTCCTGCAAATCACTGCCCGGATAGGTGCCAAAGCTGGCAACTCCCTCCGTCTGGAATTCTTCCAGGCTGTAGGCTTCTGGCTTACGCTCTGCCGCTGGGGGTGTCGTTTGTCCAGCATTAGAAATTTCAGTGGTGTTATTGCTGGTGATTAATGCAGTTTTGACTCTGACTCGATCGCGGGCATTGGGAGAATCAACGGTGATGTCTTTGACTTTGACCAGTGGCTGGATAGCCGTATCAGTTTTCCAGATTTCGCGCTTGCGGGGTTGTTGGTAGCCTTCCCCGTTGACTTCGGTGTAGATGAGAACGGCAGCATCCTCATGATCTTCCTCGGGCACGATCGCGCCGATTGGTTCCTGCACAAGGGAGCGTACTAACTCGACTGTGTCCTTATCGGTGTAGCGGTATTCGTCTACAGCCACCTTCGAGAAAATGTCCACCGTTGATAGGGTGTTGCGATCGTTCTCCGATAGCCGCTTGAAATATTCCGGCATTGCCGCCGGATAGAGCCGCCGTTGCTTGGTGGTAATGGTGAGTAGTTTCCCGGTTGGGGTTTCCTCATAGGCGTGAGCTACATCGGTGTACTCGTCTAGTCCCAGTGCGGTTGATTTGGGGAATGCCACGGGTGACACAATGCCCAAAGGTGCTCGAACTAACTCCGTCCGATGTCTGGCTCCCCCGGCAATGGATTCAGTGATAACAGATGCCCGAATCACGATCGGGTCATTCCCTGCCTCCGGATCAACCGTAGAAGCGGGTCCGTAATCTTCACTGGCAACTGATACCGTTTCAGCGTTCGCTTTCGTCCGGCTCCCAGCTCCCGCATAGACAATTCGTTCACAGGGAGTTTCACCCCCCTCCGAAGGCTCATAGGAAATTTCATCATGCCCGATCGCGAGTTCCACCACTGGAGTCCCTAGCGAAATGGCAGCAGAGACGTTGGTGATTTGTCCCTGGTTGTTCTGCCAGAGCAGGGAGATGCCACCCCAGGCAATGGTGCCTGCCAACTGCATGAAGCTGCCACCCTGTTTATTCACCTCGAAGGGAATGGGGTAACTGTTGACCTCTCCCACCCAGTTGCTGACACCACATTGAGCAAAACACCCCGCGATCGCGGCTGTGCGATTCACACCGTTCACATTGGCAGCAACCTGGTCATCACCTTGCTCAAAGTCTCTGAGGGCAAGTTGACAACCGACTTCGATTTCTAGGAACGGGTTGCCAGGGTAAGGCGGGAGGGGTTCAGCCAGGATGTAGAGCCACCCGCACGGATGATCTGCCCAAGTGCCATTGGATTTAGTGACTTGGAGTTTAATTAGTTGCCCTCGATGCCAGAGTGCCCGACCTTCCGCCGTGCGTGGGTTCATCGTGGCCACAGGGGCAGGATATTTGGTCACAGCAAGTGTGAGCGTCCCGGTGGTGGTAAGCAGTCCGCTACTATCTCGACTTGCCCGACCTACCTCAAAGCTGGTGTACTGGCGATCGAAGTTTAGTTCATCAGGGCCAACCCGAACTCTAAGTTTGTGGGCAGAGGCATTTGCAGGCATGAGGTGAAGAAGTCAGAAGTCACAGTTTCCTGACATTCATGCACCAGTTTACCTATGACGATCGAGTTGGAGCGAAAAACATGGCTGAAGGTTATCCAAATCCGCAACCGTTGCGGATTTGGCAGTGGAGGTGAGGGTGCGATCGAATCTATATGGTGTAACGTTGTGCTTGAAGACTTAGAAGCAGGTCGCGGCGAAGCTGTGTGCCTGCTTCTAGTCGTAGAGAGAGTTTCAGGCGATGAAGCTGCCTTTTTGTAATGGGATTTACGAGAGGTGTAGGTAGTACGTCAGTATTGTAATTTGGCGAGAAATGGAGTAAAAGCCAGAACCCCGTGATACGTTGGAAGTGCGAGAACCAACTGAATATCACGGGGTTAAATGTCTGATTCAATGGGGTCAGACCAGGTTTCTGCTATGTCTAGCATAGCGCCTGAGTCTGCTGGATCCAACAGTCAGGCTCCATCTTTATCGGAAGTTAGTCCACGGGATAAGCCGTGGGACAAACATAGAGCTTTTGCCGATAAGGTAGAGGGCTTTTATAGGAGCAGCAGTGAGTTTCAAGGCTACGGCGAGAAAATTCATGACTGTGCTGATTTGCTGCGGTTTGGTTTGCAACTTTCTGACAATGACGCGGTTAAACTCAAGCTTCGCAGTGCTAGGTTTTGCCGATTACGGCATTGCCCTGTCTGCCAATGGCGGAGGTCGTTGAGATGGAAGGCAAAAGCTTACAAAGTGCTGCCAAGAATTGTCACAACCCACCCAAGACACCGCTGGCTGTTCGTGACGCTCACTCAAAAAAATGTGCCAATTACGAAACTGCGTGAGACGTTGATTCACATGAACGCCAGCTTCGCGCGGCTGGTGAAGTTGAAGGCGTTCCCGGCTGAGGGCTGGCTACGATCGACAGAGGTAACGAGAGGCAAAGACGGCAGCGCTCACCCACACTTTCACTGTTTGCTGCTGGTTTCTCCAAATTACTTTTCTGGTCGCAATTACCTGAAGCAAGCGAAGTGGGTTGAGATGTGGCAGAAATCTGCAAGGCTTGACTACAACCCAATTTTGGATGTTCGCTCAGTGAGAGAGGGAAGCAAGCCAATGGAATTAGTGCCGGAGCTGCTGAAGTATTGCACCAAGGAGTCCGACCTGGTGGCAGACAAGGAATGGTTTTTGGAGTTAACCCGACAGATGCACGGAATGAAAGGGGTTGCCACGGGTGGTCTTTTGAAGGAGTACTTGCGGGAATTAGAAGAGGAACCGGATGACCTTATTGGCTCTGATTTTGACGATATAGGGACTGATGAATTATCTGTGTATTTTGGCTGGAATCGAAAGAGCAAAAAGTATAAATTTATAGACTCTTAGTGAGGCAAGAAAGTCGCCATATTGAAAGTAAAAACCTGTTCGACCACTTGACTCTATAGCTGAAGAGTGATATATTAGAAGAGTGCCTAAAAATGGTGCAATGTTGAATTTGGAAAAAAATAAAATGCTTGAAGACTTAGTTAAAAAGGTAGTTTCTGAAGATGAAAAAAACAAAGCGTTTACTATGTGATAAAAGTGTAAATACAGTTTACGAAAACTGTTTCAACAAAATTGAAATTAATATATTTATTTTTATAGCCTTTCTTATTTTTGGATTAATAACCTTTCAATCAGGTCTATCAATTAAGTCCCAGTTTTTGATAGATGTGACACCTATAACTCGTAACACTGAAAGGTCTAACAAATAGAATTTAGGTAATGTGCGCTGCTGGGAAGCAACACAGGAACGAGCAGATTTCCTCCAGTAGTCTCACTTATTGAAAGCTGGAGGAAATTGCTATAACTGCTTGTTGGAAAATCCGCCTCCCCCTTTGGGGGACGGGAGGGGGTCTTTGGCTGTTTATGTAGGAACTGAGCCTACAATTCTTGGCGACCCGGCGTTCTTTTGGTGGAGCTATTAGGGGTTAGACACGGCTCAAGGTTGCATCCTGTTCGCCATCTTCAAGGTGGGAACAACAGGCTTGTAAATCAAGAAGTCCGTTCTGCGACTCTTGCTAGCACCCCCAGGAGGTGATGACGAATGAAGTTTACTTCGCTGATACTCTGTATCTGGCTGGTCTTTCATCCAACAGATAGGCAGTCTATGAGGGAAGCGCTTGAAGTGTTGCTCCTAGCCCAAGCTGCTATGACTCAGGTTCGCAAACCGAAACAAATGTAGGTTGATTTCGACGCAATCACAACAATCTGCTGTGATTGCGCGATCGTGGCGCGGTCGAACTTAAGGATTTGCTATCCAAACCCACAACTTAGCTAGCCAGCCAAGTCGGTATGGAATTTTAGCTTTCAACTCTCCCAATACCTGCCCATTGCTGATTTGGAGAAGTCTTCGTTTGGCATCTTCATGAGATTCTGCCTTGATTTCTAAAGCCCAAGTTTCATTTTTGTACCTGTATTCGCACAAAAACGTTTTTGTGCGAATACAATTAATTGGTTCACCTGTATTAGTAGGGGGATACTCTCTCATGTTGTATTACATCTATAAGGACACTCAAGGTTTCTGGCGTTGGTATTTGCAAGCTGCTAACGGAAAGAAGATTGCAAATGGTGGTGAAGGGTATCACAACAAGCAGGATTGCTTGCACGCGATAGCCCTTGTCAAGTCATCGTCAGGGAGCCAAATTTATGAGCTGTAGAAAATCACCCTGAGGGCTTGCTACCTTCACTTGAGCGGCTGGAAAAAGTCGAACGCAGCACTAGCAATTTTCAAAAGACCGCTTCAAGCACATTGTTAGACAGCAGAACTTCAACAATGAAAAGACTTGAAATTTCTGCTTATTAAGCATTGTATAGCTTGTGAGAAGACAAGTTCTTTAACCATACTTGCACCATTTCATACTCAACAGCAGTTAGTCTATATTTATGAGCTTCACAAAAGTTTTTAGCTCCACTGGTTAACTTACTAGTTGTCACCACTAAGCCTTTAGTTGCTCCTTCCTCATTGATTGTCGTCCAAAAAGCTTTAACAGTATCAATGTCAATTGGATTTCTCTCGGAATAACGCTTACACTGGATTAAAACTAAATCGGGACCAGCAACTCCATCTTCTTTTTTCGCAGTAACGTCTTTTCCACCATCTCCTCTACCCGGACCAACTTTAACCTGATAGCCATTCCGCTGAAAATATTCAGCCGTCAGATATTCAAACTGACGCCATTGAATATTTCTTAACTGAGCAGTTTGTGCGTTGAGATAGTCGATATACCTCTGATCGAAATACTGTCCTTCAATAACTTTATCTGGAATATCCTCACTCTCAAATAGATCTGATAATGGAATATAACCATCCCATGCTTTCTGAATCGGCAAACCACGATTTATAAGATTTCGCCGATGAAACTCATAAAAATCATCAGATTCTCTAAACTTTTGAACGATGAATTCAATTGTTGGATCAATTTTTGGAAAAGGTAGTAAGTGTGGGAAAAAATCAGTAACATTCAAAATCGTTGAAACATTGCCAATTAATCCAATAAAGTCTTCAGATCTTTTTTCTAGGCTTACTTCTCCAAGTAAATAATTCCGTAAAATACTCATTGAATCTAAACAATCTGGAATCGCTCCTATCCTATGTAGAACATAGAGCATATTAGCTTCAAGGTTTTCTACCCTAATCCGGACAGGTTTAATATCCTCACCCTGCCACCATTTCGTAGCTCCACCCAACACATATCTGTGAGTTTCAACTTCTGAATGAGTTGCTTCAAGTTGTTCAATTAATTGAGCATAGGTTAGGGCAAGACCAGATTTTAAGCCTATTAATTCTTGAAAAGTGTTCAGCATTGACTGATTCGTGCTTAAAAAGCTACCCATAAATCCTTATTTAGCGAGTAATTTATGCTGTCTAACGGTGAAGGCTGGCGGCGGTAAGAAGCCTTATATTTCCTATTAATAGCTTATAATCGTCCGCTGCAAGGGGTTCGTTAGACAAGACATTGACGAAAAGTTGCCTTCAATCTATTTAATTCTGCATGTCAAGTTTTTGACAAATACTTTTCCATCGCTCACTTAGAATTGGATTTAGCTTCTGAAAATCGTCTATTGAGAGTAATATTCCAGCATTAGATTTTGCTGCTTCATAGGATACAAAAGCATTTAATACATTTGCTATAGCACGGGGAGAGTCTTGTCCTAATTTATGTAGAAAATGAGAGTAAAGCTCATCATATGTTCGTTCGTGACGAAATCGAAGAATTTCAAGCTTCAACCACTCAGCAATAATTTCGCCGGAAAAAACCAACTGCGTAATCCATGTAAGCAGTTCAAGATTGTTATGGCGGAGAGAAAAAGCCAAAAGCCATCCTAGAAGATAGCCAACAATAATAAATCGCTTCCGAACCAGCATCCTTAAAGCGATTTCCTTGCTGAATAGGGCATTTTCCATTGTATTAGCCCCAAGACGCTGCACCGACGGAGAGAAAGAGTTGTTGTAATAAAGAGATGTATGTTCTTGTGAGAGAGGTATACCAAACGAGTCGGATAATAATTGCTTCCTTCTCATTAGTTCTGCGCGTGGCACTAAATATAAGCTCGATATTTGGGAAATACTGAAGTAGACTAACACCAAGACAAGAAAGATCGATTGAAGCATACCTGACCATTCCTTACCAAGGATTGAAGCTGAGTAAGGCATTATGAAAGACAGTACTGTGTTTAGCCAGAAAAGTATCATACCAATAGATCCAAGTTTCTCAGCCGGAGCGTAATACTGAGAAACTTCATCAATTCTTGTTATGTTTGTATTACTCATAGAGATGGTACGATTTTTCTGATTTCTAATTCCGCGCTAGCAGGCATATCGCTATCCTCATACTCCTTAGCTTTTCTCGCATAATACTTAGCATTATCAACCATATTTTTGATGTACTGAGCCGTGTCGTATGTACAACTAAATCCTGCCCAGAACTCATAAAAGTAGTCTTTTAGAGTTAAACATCCCCAAAATGATTGATTAACAATATATTGTTCTAATGAAAACGAAGTGAATGGATGCCCCTTACGTGTGTTCCAGTATTTTATCAATCTAACTAATGGTTTGATTTGATAATTATTAATCTTATTTTTATCTTGAAGCAATTGATTGGTTCCAGAGGGAGCTGTGTTTGTCCATTCAAGCCAGGATGAAGCTGGTGAGGGAATCTGATAACCATAATTGTAGATTGCTGGTACAAGCTCAAAGTTGATGTGGTTCAAAGATAGAACAATTGTCGGATGAGACTGGTGAATTTCCGACGTAGAGTATTTTGCTTCTACAAAACGCCTAAGACGATCAAGATACGTTTGCGGTTTCTTCTGGCCATCAGATGTATTGAATACAACCATATAATCTATGTCAGAGTAGCTGTCTGCTTTGCGCGGAAGAATCGTACCACGAGTACTAGAGCCAAATTGAAAATGGCTGATTACTGTGCTGCCAAAATACGATGTCAACCTGCATGAAAGCGTATCAATAGAAGTGGTAATACTCGACTTTTCTGCCTCAGATAAGGTGAGAGTGCTTGCTAAACTTCTTAGGTGAGAATTTACCGACATACTTCCTTAAGCTTGAGAACTTCATCCAACTTTTCGATAAGAATACCCTGCTTTCTTAACGTACTGATCGAGATATGAGCCGTGTGAGTTAGCTGACATTAAGCCAGAATAGACTGATAGCGGACACCTAAGTATTGGTAGATAGTACCATTAAGGGGTTCAATCTCTAATGTTTGAGTAGTTGGCTCGTATCCAACCGATGCAAGATTTGATGCTATCACTGGCATTCTATCAATAGTCACCTCATGTACATGTCTGTCTAACAATGAATAGACAGAATTTTTCCGCCTGATTCCCTGGCTGATGGGAATTAGGTAGAGAGCTTCAGTAAATCTTCAAATCAGAACGCCTTATCAGCGCCGTCCAGATCAACCTACGATCGCGATCGCGGCCCAAATTGGCATTTCCTCAAATCCGCAACCGTTGCGGATTTGAAACCCCCGATCGCGCCTCACCTGCAATCTGCTTCAAATCCTTACGTCCACTCCCCTATCAGCTTTTGCCGTGTCCCCTGTCGCTGCCCCCATAGCCGCTCAATCTCTTGGATATTTTCAGTACGGATATGGTGACAGGTGATGATCGTTTGAGCTTCGTCAATCAAATCCAAGCGCCCAATACTGGCTAACCATGCCTTCAGGTCTTTTGCTGCTCTCATTCCTAGCCGTTGAGCTACCTTAGTCGGTGATAGTCCTGCATGGTCATGAACAACCTGCCCCCGGTTATTGACCACAATATGACGCTCAACCTCAACTACCCGCTCTACCTGCACATCAGCTCTACCCAGAGCAAGCTGACCCAAACCAGGCGCGATCGCTTCTAAGGTTTGCACTCCAGTCATGAGTTGCTTCTGAGCTGTTGCCGCCCGCTCCTGAGCTTGAGCTACTTCAAGTTGCAGCTTGAGTTTTTCTAGCTCTGCATCCTTGGTTTCAATAACTTGAAGAGCCAGTTTCAGATTTTGTTCGCAGTCAAGAAAATAGCGCCTAACTTCTCTACCTTTCTCGGTTCCTGCCATCATGGCTAACGATTTGAAGCAGTCAACGGTTAAATAAATTTTCTCAACTCTTGAAGCTGTAGAACCGTTGCTGTGAGGGACACTCATCCATTTGGATAAGTAGTCTGATCCAGGTTCAAAATTGCGAACTAACTTCTTCTTAGCCGCCTGCTTAGAAGAATATCCAATCCACTGCCAAGCGTTATCAAAATCAACAGAAAACTGTTCGTCTGATTCAATCAGCGATCGCACAAGTGACTGCGAGAGTTCCATAACATCCCTCTTTTATTAACGCAGCGTATCCATACTGAGTGTTCTACGCTGCACATCTGGTTAAGTAAAATCCTGATTCTGAGTCAGCAAATCTCTAGACAAAGCGAGTTAGCTCTACTGTTCACCTGTTTCCAGAGCATCCACATAGCCAATCAAGTCTTCTGGAGAACAATCAAGCGTCTTGCATAGCTTGGCGACCCGCTCAAACCAGACCAAAGCGTTACGCCCTTTCTCCCAATTCGCGATCGTAGACTCCGTGACTCCAACAGCCTGAGCAAGTTCAAGCTGAGTCAACTGAGCGGCTTTCCGCAATTCGGCAACTTTTGACACTGGTACTTTTCCCATAAAAAATTCATACCAACACTTTACCCTAAAAGTCTTAAGGTGCAAGTTTTTAGGTAAAATTGTTGACACCCTTAAAACTTTAAGGGTAAATTAGATTCAGGTGAAGCGAATAGCTAAGCCAAAACCCGCCCCAGTCTCACTTTCCACGGCGAACTGAAGGCGGGTCGAATTCACCCCAAATATTGGAGTAAATCAATTATGCCTCAAGTCACGCTAGTACAGAACCCAGTTCTCCCTACTGAACCTGTACGGGTCTACACTCACCTCGTTACCCTCATTAACCGCATCACGGGTGACGAACAAGCCTTAACCATTGAAACCCTCTCAGACCGCTTCTGTGATGTGATGCGTGAGATTGCTCACCAACGGGTGATGAAAGGGCTGAAAGGCTATGAGGTGTTCGAGACACTAGACCTCACTGAACTGCCCTTCTAACTCTCCGGGCAGGCTTTAAGCCTGCCTTCCCTCGCTTCACCTATTTGGAGAACTCAATCATGCTCGATTCCCTTGTAATGTCCTGCGAAGGACACGACGTTTTGATGGAACAACGTGCCGACGGTTGGTATAGCTGGATCAATCTCCACAACGTCTTCTTTCCCGTTGACCATGAACCCCGTCCGACTCTGGCGGATGCCATTACCTACAACCTGAGTGCTATTCCCGCGTTCTTTGCTCAGATTGAAGCCAACTCCCAACGTATTGCAGAGGAGGACTAGTCATGTCAAAGCGTAAACTCACCCATTTTGAACAAACTCTGCAATCCCATCTCAACAGCATTCCTGAGCATAAATATGACCTCTGGCAATACACCGAAGATGGTCAAATCGTCGGCTTCTACTACCTGAGTGTGGCAGCCGCATTTCAAGAACAGTCCTACCCCGGCTGGCGTTATGTCGTGGAGCGCCAAGGCAAAACTGAAGACATCACCGAGAACGGTATCAAAATCGTGGATCTGCACGAAGAGAGTATCACCGCTTTAGGGGAACAGCCGCATGAGCGTTAAAGCCATTCCCTTTGAGCAACGCTTACACTTCTGGCTGCAATTCGCTCCTCAGCAACCAGTCGTTACCATCTCTCACCCCTTCCTCACCGTTCAATGTGCTGACTACACCTCAGCCGACCAACTGCTGCAAAAGCGCTGCATCCTCAAACGTATTTGGACGGGTAAGAGCTATTGTGAACAACCCACTGTCTTAGAGCTGTGGGCAAAGGGCAGACGCTATGACCGTATTCCCTTGTAATGGAGTAAACCTATGCACCTCACGATTGAGATTCCAGATAATATTCAACCGCCGAAATTCCATCTGTTTCAGCCAGTCTGTCTTGTCCCTAAAAGTCCTACATCCAAATCAGAGCGGCAGCTACAAGATGCTCCTCCGCCCCGTACAGGTGTGATTGTCGGCATGACCTATGTCACCCTGTTTCAAGCAATAGTTGAGCACTATGCGGGGTTTGGTTGGGAATATCAGGTGGATTTCTACTTCAATGCTCCCTTTGAAAAAGCGTTGGGCTGTGAAGATCCAGTGCAAACTTATGACGAAGTTGATTTAGCCCCATTCACACCTCAGGCTGCCAACAGCCATCAGCAGGTAGCGCAAGTTAATTAGCTAACCCTTCATTACACCCTTGCCCTATGCGCCTCTCCCACCAGTACCGTCTACGTCCAACCGCTCAACAACAAGTCCAGATGGAGCAATGGCTAGAATTGCTGCGACGGCAATATAACCACCGCTTGGCAGAACGGTTCAACTGGTGGGAGCAAAACCGCTGTGATGTCAACGCCTGCCCTCTAATTTGTCACTTACCAGAACCGAAGGACAAACCAACTTACTACGTTCAAGCAACTGATTTACCGAACTCCAAAACACTTTTCCCTGAGTACAAACAAGTTTATTCTCAGGTACTTCAGGATTGCGTCAAGCGAGTTGAGAAAACGTACGATCGTTGGATAAAAGGAGATAGCAACGGGAACCGCTCAGGCAAGCCCAGATTCAAGGGCAAAGGACGGTATCGATCGTTCACATTCTCCCAAATAAAAAATCAGAATTGCATTAATGGCAAGTTCATCAAACTGCCCAAAATTGGCAATGTCAAGCTCATCCTGCATCGCCCCTTGCCAGATGGCTTCAAAATCAAAACGGCGACGATTACCCGGAAAATAGATGGCTGGTATCTCAACCTGAGTTTAGAGGATGCCAGTGTGCCAATCATTACCCCTGACGCTCCCACAATGGACAATACCATTGGGATTGATGTCGGACTGAAATCATTTCTTGTTACCAGCACGGGTGAATCCGTTGAGATTCCCCAGTATTACCGCAAGGCTGAGAAGCGACTGAAACGGCTACAGCGTCAGCTATCCAAGAAAAAGAAAGGGTCGAAGCGTCGGGTGAAGGCTATCAAACGGCTTGCTAAAGCTCATTTGAAAGTTGCTAACCAGCGCAAAGACTTTCATTACAAAACCGCTAATCACCTTCTCACGCAAGGGCATGTTGCTCATGAAGACTTGAATATCAAAGGGCTAGCCAAATCAAAACTAGCCAAATCGGTCAACGATGCCGGATGGGGGCAATTCCTGCAAATCCTTTCATTCAAAGCTGCAAAAGCTGGTCTGATGACGATTCCAGTGAATCCCAACGGCACAACTCAAGCGTGTTCAGGTTGTGGTGAAACGGTGCCTAAAACCATTGCGGATAGATGGCATTCCTGTCCTCACTGTGGGCTAGAACTTGACCGTGACCACAATGCAGCTATCAATATAAAACAAAGGGCGGTGGGGCATCCCGTCCAAGCTCTCGGAGGCGATCGAGTTGTCGAGCCTGAGAAGAGAGAAGCCTGCGCCGTCTCGTAGAGCGGTAGTGGGAGTATGTCACGGGCAGAAGCGTTGGCTGGCATGAGGTGAAGAAGTCAGAAGTCACAGTTTCCTGACATTCATTGCACCAGTTTACCTATGACGATCGGGTTGGAGCGAAAAACATGACTGAAGGTGATTCAAATCCGCAACGGTTGCGGATTTGGCAGTGGAGGTGAGGGCGCGATCGAAGGATGAATCACGATCGAACAACAGTTCATCGTGACCAACCAGAACTGCAAATGTCGCACAAAGTTAACCTATTTTTTCTACCCTTCCCTAGAAAGTAATACCCAAGCTAGAATACCGTTTGTTCGGTAGCACATAGAAAATTTTTTGTTTGAAGAGGCTGTAATTGACCCACTTCATTCACGCTCCTACCTTTCACGGTGCCAAGGGATGTGGCTTCCCGGAGTTTTATGAAATTAGATATTTTCAAAAAGCACAATCTTCATATCATCGGTAACTTAAACGCTACTGAGACATTAGTCTTTGCCCACGGCTACGGCAGTGAGCAGTCAGCTTGGAAATTCATTACGCCAGAATTCGAGAAGCGATACCGATTGGTGCTATTTGACATGGTGGGGTGCGGCAATTCAAACCTGGCTGCTTTTACTTCTGAGCATTATGGTTCCTTGCACAAATATGCCGACGACCTGATTGAAATATGTGATGAGATGAAGCTCCAGCAGACTCATCTGATTGCCCATTCTGTCAGCAGTATTATTGGAACCTTAGCCGTTTTGAAGCGCCCAAATCTGTTTTTAACCTGCGTGTTCATCGGTGCCTCACCCCGTTATCTGGATGATGAAGGCTATATCGGAGGTTTCACAAAGCAACAGGTCATCAGTTTACTACTGGAAATGGCTGAGAATTATACCGACTGGTTGGATGGGTTTGCGCCAGTCGTGATCCAGGCACCCAACAACCCAGAATTGGTGAACGAATTTGCCACTAGTCTAGCTAAGATGCGCCCAGGGACTTCAATTGAAATTGCTCGCAAAATCTTCTTTTGCGATCACAGGTTGGATGTTGCCCAATTGAAACTCCCTGTGTTACTCCTGCACTCGCGGGAAGATGTAGTGGTCCCGTATCAAGTCGGTGAGTACCTGCATCAAGTCATTCCCAACAGCCGATTACACTGGATTTCCACTCCTGGGCATTTCCCTCATATGACTAATCCAGGTGAGATTATCAAAGCAATCACTCAACACCTAAGTGGGATATGTCAAAAAAGATAGTGTTCCAGGGATGTTGCTGGACGAGCCAGATAATTGAAGCGATAAGGCTTTACAAGCTATAACAACGCGTTTAGAGCACTACCGATGTGGTCAAGGGAGAGTATAAGCCTGCTTGAAGTATCTCTTAGCATTACGCGATTACCTTCTCATCACATTCCTCAAATGCCACAGACACCGTGTAGTAACGGACGTTCCCCTTCCAGCCATAGCCAGCAATCTCTGGTGGTTTCACAAACCATACATAAAACTGTGCATAGTAGGCGACATCACTGCCTTGAATAATTTCGATATCATTCGGTGCTGGGGCTTTCTCTCTAGTTCTGGGTGAGGCTTCCACAAACAGTTGCAAGGTGTCAGTCAACAGCACTCGCGGATCATCTGTACTGTCAAACCGTCTGCGCTTCATGTGCTCCTGGTAAATCCCTTGCAAGGTAATCCAGTCGGTTTGACTTAGGGTCGGGGTGAACTCCCATAAATTTGGTTGTTCGTAGGCTAGACCATAAGCCACAAAAGTATTGTAAGCGCTGCGTTCCTGCGACAGCTCCGGCTCAATTCGTGGCATCTTGAATTCGTCAAACCCGACGATCGAGAGCGATCGACTTCCGATCGCTAAACTAATTCCACCCATGGTTCAAATCCGCAACCGTTGCGGTTTTAAATGTCATGACTCCCTGACAATCTCAGGCTGACACTAGTTTACCTGCGGGAATTCTCTTTAGTAGAGAGTTTGAGGTGAAGCTTTGAGTTCTAGTCTGAATGATGATGGAGTGGTCAATCTTAACCTTGACGGCAATGAGCATAACACTGGGGACAACACCTTAGTTCCGATCGGTGGCAAGCTGCCATATTGCTTTGAAGTACCTACTAGTAAGCTCTTAGATGTATTCATTGCTTTGAGTCCCCGCAGCCGCAATCTTACCGTCAAACAGCGAAAGAAGTTAAGGCAGCAGGTCAACAGCAAGCTGTATAACAAAACCCGACCTGGATTTTATTTGGAAATAAGTACCGCCTTTCACGTTGCCTATGCAGGTCAACCGCGAGGTGCGGGAACTCAACATCACTGGCGAATTTTTTGCACAGAGGAGCTAAAAGCTCGAATCGAAACACTGATTGCGGGAACTGCTATGACGGTTGAGGGGCAATCAGTCAATGCGAATGGAGCGGACGGCAACTATTCGAGGGAATGGGGAGGGCTGTATTTTCGTTCAGAGGCTGAAGTAAGAATCGCAGAAGCGCTGAATCAAACTGGACTACTGTTTTTTGCAAATACTCGCGGGCGAGTTGGATTACAAGACACAGTGGTAAGCAACGACCAGTTGACAGGGCGAGTAGAAGCTGACTTCATGATTTTCCATCAAGGTAAATGCCTGATTTTAGAAGTTGATGGTCAGCATCATCTGGAAGATGGGCAGGTTATTCGAGACTATGCGCGCGATCGGGTTCTGCTTCGTGCTGGACTGCCAACTGTCCGGTTTACAGCCAAGGATTGCTTTGAACGACCGCATGAGGTTGTTTCAGAGGTTGTATCTATCCTGCTTCAGAAATGTAGTTTCGAGATGACGATCGCTCAACCAAGACCAATGACTTTGTAAAATAACCCGATCGCTAAACTAATTCCACCCATCGTTTAATGTCATGATTCCCTGACAATCCAGGGCTGAAACCAGTGTGCCCATGGGAATTCAGGTCTGAGCAAAAAGGTGTCATTTTTCACGATTGGTCAGCATTGAGTTTCAAATCCGCAACCGTTGCGGATTTGCCTACTTGCCTGATGCCCTAATCCGTTGTTTGCTGAAATCAGCTCAACGTGGGACTTCATTTAGCAGCAACCAATACATTCCTAGTTGGCGGACGGCAGCGGAGAACTGAATAAAGTCGATCGGTTTGCAAATGTAACTGTTACAGCCATAGCTATAACTATCCACAAAGTCTCTCTGCTCATTTGAACTGGTAAAGACCACAACGGGTAAAAAGCGAGTGCGATCGTCAGCCCGTAGACGTTGCAATACCTCAATCCCATTAATGCGTGGCAGTTGCAGATCGAGCAGAACAACCGCTGGCTGAATTTGGGTATTGCGTCCTGCGTATTGACCTGTTCCAAATAAATAGTCCAACGCTTCTACCCCATCTCGCGCTACAACAATCTCATTCATGAGACCGCTACGTTGTAGCGCTCGAATGGTTAGCTCTTCATCATCAGGATTATCTTCTACTAAAAGAATGTTGCGCGGCGTTAGCCCTGAGGTCATGTAAAGTAAGTTTAATTATTATTTATGAATGTAAAAAATTATACCACTTTTTCAGCGATTAGATCAGTAGTGGAGAGCGGCTAACTTGCCGGAATTACAGCTGTCGTACTTTTGAATGGCTTGGCGGCTCAGGTGGTCTGTCCGCTTAAACGCTACTTTTGGAATAAATTAGGTTTCTTTCCACGCCCATCAAAACTTGATTGCTAGAATAAAACCCGATCGCAGTGAAGTACGATCGGGCGAAGCAACATAGAAACCTGATTCTATCTTTTTCTGGTTTAAATAGAAATTAAGGGGGTGCATTGTAAGGTGCACCCCCTTAACTTCTATCTTAGAATCCGCAACCGTTGCGGATTTGCCTATTTCCCTGCTGCCCGGATCCGTTGTTTGCTGAAATCAGCCCAGAGTCTTGCCCCGTCCCTCAATGGTCGTGGGGCGGAGACATGCAGGCTCCGGGGTGCTGCTGCCAGATTAACGACCTGTTCCCGTAGTCGCCGGAACTCATCCAGTAATTCCCGATCGCTACCTCGACCTTTGCCACCAGCAACTACAACAGTGGGTGAAACAGGAGTGGATGACATCGCGATCGCTTCTTGAGCCAGTTTGACCGCATCGCCATGATTGAGGATGTAGCCAGAAGCTGACGGCACAAAGTATTCCCAACCAGCTTCACCTACTTTGTAGACTTGTCCCTCATCAACTGTTCCCCCGAGCCGTCTACCGGGTGGCTTGCCTTTGCCAGGGGCGGCTGGTTGTTTAGATGGCTGTTGTCCACTTTCAGGAGCGGGAATTTTAGTGGATTCCAGAATTTCCTTTTGCTTCTGGGCATTCTCTAAATCCTTCTGCCGTTGCTGTTCCTTAAAGCTGGCTTCCTTATCCCGCTCGGCATCCTTGAATGTCCGCTCCTTCGATTCCTGATCAGCCTTAAATTTACGCTCGGCTTCCTTCTCAGCATCCTTGAACTTGCGATCGGTTTCTTCCTCCTGCTTCTTAAACTCCCGCTCCTTGGCACGTTCAGCATCTTGGAACTGCTGTTCCTTGGCTTGTTGTTCCGCCTGGAATTGCTTGTCTGCTGCCTTTTCAGCTGCTTGAAACTGCTGCTCTTTGGCTTGTTCAGCGGTCTTAAATTGTTGTTCAGCCGCTTGTTGCTGCTGCTTAAACGCAACTTCCTTGAGGCGTTCAGCTTCTTTGAAAGCCGCCTCATCAACTTTCTGCTGTTCCTTAAACGCAAATTCTTTCTGCCGCTCAACCTCTCTGAATGCCGCTTCCTCAGCCTTCTGTTGCAATTCAAAGGCTTGTTCAGCCGCTTTCTGCTGATCCTGGAAGGTTTGTTCAGCAACTCGTTTCTCATCCTCAAACGCCCGTTGTTTTTCCTCCTGGGCTGCCTGGAACTCTTCTTCAGCCGCGCGATCGGCTTGTTCCTGCCCACTCTTTTGCCGCTCCTCAATTTTGCGGATGGTGTCTTGCAGAATTTGATTGTCAGCCTCAGTGGCGGCATTCTGAATCCCACTCACTTGCTTAGCTAAGTTGACAATCTGATCCGGCGACAACACCTGATTAGCCAGGTTCAATCCAGAAACCCGACTATCAATTTTCTGTTGTTGCTGGAGCCGTCGGCGTTCTTCCGGCGATGCCCCCGCGATCGCTACCTTGGATTGGGCGGCAGAGAATGATTGCTCCTGAGCTTTCCGACGGTTGTTCTGCTCATTCTTGAACTTGCGTTCGTCTGCTTGCAACTCATCCTGGAAGCGGCGATCGCGCGCCTCCATCTCAGTCTTAAATTGCCGTTCCTTATCCTGCTGTGCAGTCTGAAACTTCTCTTTGGCTAGATCCTGAGTGCGCTGGAACTGCTGCTCCCTGGCTTGCTTCTGATTCTGATAAGCTTCCTCTTGCTGTTGCTTGGTCGTTTGGAACTGCTGTTCCCGTTGCTGTTTAGCAGTCTGAAACTCTTCTTCCTGTTGCTGGCGTTGGGATTGGAACTGTTGCTCCCGCTGTTCTTTGCCTTTCTGGAACTGGCGTTCCCGTGCTTCTTTAGCTGCCTGGTTAGCATCCTGAGCGGCTTGCTGCTCGGCTTGGAACTGGCGTTCCCGTCCTAACTTGGCATCCTGAAACTCCTGTTCCCGTGCCAGTTTTTCATCCTGGAACTGACGTTCCCGTGCCTGTTTATCATCCTCAAATTGCTGCTCTGCTTTCTTTTTGGCATCCTCAGCCGCTCGCTCCCTGTCCTTCTGAGCAGATTCAAAGTCCTTGCCAGCATCTTTCTCAGCTTGCCCCCCGTCACGGGTAGCCCTGGCATTCTGCTGTTTGGTAGCGATATTCTGCTCTAGGACTTTTGTCTGGTTGTTAAGCGCTTTGATTTGCGCTTCAATCCCAGCAACTGCGTCATTCTTAGCGGCTTCCTGCTCAGGGGTAGCTGCCTCCACCGCTTTAGCGGCTTCCAGTTCTTGTTCTAGAGCTTTGACCTTGTCTTTCCCCAGTTTTAATGCCGCTTTGGCACGTTTTTCCTGCTCTGAAGTAAACGTGTCGGTACCGGCTAAATCTTTGTTGATGGCTTTGATTTTGGAGCCAACGGCAGCAAAGTCGTTGCTTGAAGCAGTGGAACCAGCCGCAAGTGCGTCTAAATCTTCATTCGCTTTCCGCAAATTGCTGGCGTACTTAGCAAACTCAATACCAGCGATCGCAAGGGCAACCGCTCCAATGATGGGCACTAATGTTGTCATTGAAGCCGCTAAGGCTCCGAACACTGGAACTCCGGCAGCAGCGGCACCTGTGCTCACACCTAAACTACCTGCCAAAATTCCCTGTGCAGCGGCTAAATTGCCAGTAGCCAGAGCATTTAATACTTTTGAGGCGGTATTCGCCGCCGTAGCCACCGTATTGGCAACTGTAGCCGCCGCTGCAAGAGTTTGTTTAACGACCATTGAAGTGCTTGCCAGGTTATAGGCTGCAATAGCCGCCGTTGCTGCTGCCAAAATGCCGACGAATCCCCCGATCGCAAACACCACGCCTTGACTAGCAGGACTGAGTGCATTGAAGCCAGCAATGAGTGAGGTTGCGGCTCGGAGCAGAGGTTCTAAGCCAACAGAAACAAAGCCACCGATGTTTTGGGTTGTATTGCCCAGCGTGGCATTAAATTGGCTGAGCGCTCCCCCTACCCCCTCCTGTAATTCCTTACCCGCTCTATTTGTTGAGCCTGCCAGATTATCGATCGCTTTATCGATGTTGGCAACTTTCTCAACATTGGCATTGATTAATGTGGCTACGGTCCTCCCTCCTTGAGTACCAAAGAGAGAATCCATAATCACGTCTTTGTCCGCTTGACCTAAACCCTCCAGTTGCTTCTGCACTATCTGCAAAATTTCTGGGAATGGTTTCAGTTGACCATCGGCATTTCTAACTCCTGTTTGCAAAATTGCAAATGCTTTCTGGGCTTTAATTGAGGTGCGAGCCACACCATCTAAATCAGTTGCTGCTCCTGCACTGACAATTTTGATCCGGCGCAACGCTTCTGCTAAACCGGTGCCCCCTGCGCTGCCCTTGATGCCTGCGCCTGCCAGAATCGCTAGCGATCGTACGGTATCTTCAAAGGACTGATTCGCATCCACTGATGATGCCCCGGCATAGGCTAGCGCTTCTCCAAGGTCATTAAATCCAGCTTCAGAAGCATTAGAAACGGCAGTGATCGTGTCTGCTACCCGTTCTGAATCTTTCGCGGCAAATCCGAAGACGTTGATCGCTTGACCAATGACCTGGGAAACGCGAGTGATATCCTCACCGCTAGCCACTGAAGCTAGCGTGACTCCCTTCAATGCCTCCCTGGTCTGATCCGCCGAAAATCCTGCCCGTCCTAGTTCTACTGCCACAGTGGCAATTTCCTGAGAACTCTTCCCAGTGGTGGAACCGAGCTGAATAACCTCTTCCCTCAACCGACCTAATGCCTCAGTTCCACTGCTCTCCGTGACGACCCCAAATGTGCGGATGGTCTTATCAAAGTCAATAAACTGTTGAGTTCCCTTCGCCGCGATCGCGCCGAGACCCGCCGCCACCGCACCGGATACCACAGCCACTCCTTGCAACCCCTGTTGGGATGCTCCCGCCGCTTTCGCTACCTGTTCAAACTGAGCCTTGGTTAGCCCTAACTCTCGGTTCAGGATGGTGAGCTTTTGGGCGTTGCTTGCCCCGACGGCATCCAGTTCCTTAAACTTGCGTACCGCCTCATCTGCCTTAGCCGCCGTTAGACCCAGACTGCCAGCCAGCTGTTGAGCAGCAGTGAAGCTCTTGCCCGTGGTGCTGGCAAGCTTGGTAGTATCCGCACTATTCCCACCAGCCTGCCGTTGCGCCTGTACTTGGCTAGCTTTGCGGGCGGCTGACTCTAATCGAATGAACTGTTCACGGGTAATCCCTAACTCCTGGGACAATGCCGCAAATCGTTCCTTCGAGGTGGCATTGACATTCTGAAGTTCCTGTAACCGCTTGATGGCTGTATTAGCGCTAGCTGCCGTCAGGTCTAGTGACTTGGCAAATTGCTCTGCCGTCTGGATGTTGATGCCCAGTGTTCCAGCCAGTTTAGTCGTCTGCGACCCCTCCGAAACCCTCCCCCGTTGCTGTTGGGTTGCCTGGGTTTGTTGTCGTTTCAATTCTCGATCGGCGATCGTGGTCAGTTGCTGTTGAGTTCTGGCCTCACTCACCTGCCGTCGGTTAGCGGCAATTTCCGCCTGTTGCTGGCGACGATCGTCAATAATCGCGAGTCGGGCTGCTGACGCTGTAGCCGCTTGTTCCTGCCTAGCGATCGCGGTCTGTTGAGCTTGTTCCAAGCGGGATTGAGCCGCAATCCGTTGCTGAGTGCGTCTATCTTCAGCGGCGGCTTGCTGTTGGGCAGATCTAGTCCGACTCTGGGCTAACCGCTCATCGGCTCTGATTTGCTCATTGACCTGTTTCTGAGCAGCGGCTGTAGCCTGTTGAGTGCGTCTGTCCTCCAACGTGGTTCGTCTAACTTCCGCCTGCTGAGCCTGTTCCTGCCGCTTCTGTTGCTGCTGAGCCGCGCGGTCCCGTTCTTTGGACAATTCGCCTTCGGCTTTAATCTGAGCCTGAGTTGCCTGCTGTTGGGCTTTGGTCTGGGCTTGAGCCTCACGGATGCTCCGTTGTTGAGCCGCTCCTGCTGCCCGGTCAGCTTCCCTCGCCTGAGCTGCTGTCAGTTGTTGGTCAGCTTTAGATTGAGCGTTCGCTTGCTGTTGAGCGGCTTTAGTCCGGCTCTGGGCTAACTGTTCATCGGCTCTGGTTTGCTCATTGGCTAAGCGTTGAGTCGCTCTAGTTTGCTCATTGGCTTGTTTCTGGGTCGCTGCAACGGCTTGCTGAGCGCGTCTGTCCTCCAGTGTGGTCCGTCTAACTTCTGCCTGTTGGGCTTGCTCCTGCCGTTTCTGCTCAGCCGTCTGTAATTTGGACTCATTCTGCTGAGCCTGTTCCTGCCGTTTCTGTTGCTGCTGAGCGGTCCGGTCCCGCTCCTTTGCCAGCTCTGACTCAGCTTTAATTTGAGCTTGAGTTGCCTGCTGTTGGGCTTTGGTCTGAGCTTGAGCCTCACGGATGCTCCGCTGTTGTGCGGCTCCTGCGGCTCGGTCAGCTTCTCTCGCCTGAGCTGCCGTCAGTTGTTGGTCAGCTTTGGATTGAGCATTCGCCTGATCCTGAGCGGCTTTAGCTCGACTTTGGGCTAACCGCTCATCGGCTCTAGTTTGCTCATTAACCTGTTTCTGGGTCGCTGCAACCGCCTGCTGAGCGCGCTTATCCGCTTCAGCCGCTGCTTTCGTTTGGGCTTGAGCCGCCTTTTCAGCAACCGTGGCCGTTCTAGACTTTTCCTGAGCTAACTTCTGTTCATTGGTCAGAGCCTGCTGATTCAGCCTCTCCTGCTCAGATTGAGTTTTGATCTGAGCCTGAGCGGTCTTCTCAGTTGCCTGAGCCGTTTTGGACTTCTCCTGAGCCAGCTTCTGTTCACCAACCAAGGCTTGATCAACCAGCTTTTGCTGTTGTTGCTGAACCTTGGTCTCTTCAACAGCAGCCTTGCTGGCTACTGCCGCCGATCTGGACTTCTCCTGAGCTAACTTCTGTTCATTGGTCAGAGCCTGCTGATTCAACCTCTCCTGTTCCGACTGGGTTTTGATCTGAGCCTGAGCTGCCTTTTCAGCAGTTGTGGCCGTTCTAGATTTCTCCTGAGCCAGCTTCTGTTCATTGGTCAGAGCCTGCTGATTCAACCTCTCCTGTTCCGACTGGGTTTTGATCTGAGCCTGAGCTGCCTTTTCAGCAGTTGTGGCCGTTCTAGATTTCTCCTGAGCTAACTTCTGTTCATTGGTCAGAGCCTGCTGATTCAGCCTCTCCTGCTCAGATTGAGTTTTAATCTGAGCCTGGGATGCTTTTTCGGCAGTTGTCGCCGTTCTAGACTTTTCCTGAGCTAACTTCTGTTCATTGGTCAGAGCCTGCTGATTCAACCTCTCCTGTTCCGACTGGGTTTTGATCTGAGCCTGAGCGGTCTTCTCAGTTGCCTGAGCCGTTTTGGACTTCTCCTGAGCCAGCTTCTGTTCACCAACCAAGGCTTGATCAACCAGCTTTTGCTGTTGTTGCTGAACCTTGGTTTCTTCAACAGCAGCCTTGCTGGCTACTGCCGCCGATCTGGACTTCTCCTGAGCCAGTTTTTGCTCATTAGTCAGAGCCTGTTGGTTGCGCTTATCCTCCTCAGCCGCCGCCTTAGTTTTAGCTTGAGCAGTCTTTGATTCTTCTTGAGCCAGCCTTTGCACACCAGCCAACTGCTGTTGAATGAGCTTATCTTCCTCAGCCGCCGCTTTTGCCGCATCTGCTGCGGCTTTTGAGTCGAGCGATGCAGATTTGGATTTCTCCTGGGCTAACTTCTGTTCAGCCACTATGGCTTGCTGATTGCGCTGGTCAATGGCGGTGAGGGCTTTGGCTTTAGTCTCCAGCGTTTTGAGTTCTGCCTGAGTCGCCTTCTGACCATCCAGAGTAGCTTTGGTTAAATCCTGAGCAGCTTTGGCTTGGTCGGCTAAAACCTTCTGCTGTTGCTTTGCCGCCTGGTTGGCTGCCTGGGTTTTCTCTGCCAGTGAGCCGACTTCTTTGGCTGCCTGTGACAAGGTTTGCGCTAATTTGTCAGCCGCAGGGGATGCTGAATCTTGCCCCACAAACTGGATAACAACTCGATTTTGGTCAGCCATTGTCAGGAAACCTTGACATTCAAAACTGCAACCAGTTTACCCACGACAACTGTCAGGCGTGATGAATTCAAATCCGCAACCGTTGCGGATTTGGTTGGGACCTTAATGAGGTTGATTACAATGTCAGTGCGATCGTCAAATCGGGGAAAAGTCGAAATGAACATCCAAGCGGGTTCTAGCGTTTATCACAAACCTACAGGAGAAGAGTGGTTCATCTTGGGAGTATCCGGGGATAGGGTTTGTGTTGGCGGCTATCCTCCCACGATCGCGTACATTGCCGATTGTGAGGTGCTGCCGGAGCCAATCAAGGAGTTGTCTGAGTCAGAACTTGATTATCGACGGAAAGAATTTGGGGAAGGATGGCAGTAGCGATCGCTTGAGCCACATCTCTATGATCACAATCTGGAAACCAAGCGGAAAGTATTGGCGGTTGCTGTTAGGGCAGATTCTTCAGCTACGCGATCATGATCTCCTGGATGTCATCTGCGACGAAGATATAGACGGAATTTTTTACGAAATTAGAACAGACGGCGATCGCTATAATTGAGGCAGCGATCGCTCACCAGTGGCAAGCCGCGCCCGTTGGATGAAGTACGCGACAGGCTCACAGCATCCCCATTGCTCTTGGCTGTGAAACGCTCGATACCCTCCGAGGCTGGGCACTGTTATCTGTAGGCTGTAAAGCTTTCCAGGGTTCGCCAGATTAACACCTGTACGCAACCCGACAGCGCAGGCGGCAACAGTGCAATGAGCGATCGCTACTTAATTAAATGCACCCAGTATTGCCCATCGGTCAGAATCAACCGCACAAACGTTGAGTGCGACAGCCAATACTTCCCAAGATTTGGATCGCCGCCATAGTTGCGATCGTAGCCGTCGGGGTAGAACTCGCCATATGGATCAGTGATATGCCACTGTGTAGGCTCGTTGTTCGCGTCCAGACGAACACCAGACAAACAGACAATGTGACCGCTTTGGGTGAGATAGGTGTGGGTAATTGCCGGAAACCCTGCTTTCAGATGGGCGATCGTTTTGGCGATTGCAGCATCGATCGCATCCTTCCCGAACACAATCAACAGTTCATCTCTCACGCCATACAGTTCTGCAACCCGTTTCATCGCTTGCGGGTCATGCCTGTCCCATCCGTTATCTTCAGTCCGTTGCAATAATTCGTCTTCAAACTGAGCAAAGCGAGAATATCCGCCGTGGCGCAATCTACCCATATAGGCAAGGCACATTGCCACACAGGTCATGTTGCAGCTTCCCCCTGGATGCATGGAGTTATCCAACTGGGTAAGCAAAGGAAAATCTTTTAACAATATCTCGGTCATGGCTTTTCCTCTTAGTAAAAACCCCGCCTAGTCAGCGGGGTTGACGAGTGCAGTCGGGTTCGAAACACAACAGCTTTGCAACTACGAATAGAAATTCTCATAGAACTTGCTTGCTATTGTATCCGGAGTTTTGGTTTAGTCAACGACTGCCAGCTCCCTGTCTACCCGTGGGTAATCCATCACCCTTCTCGATCGCGGTTTCTGGGAATGCTGTGACGGGTATCACTGCCCATGTCGAAAATATTGCTAAAAGAGTAATTAAGGTAGTTGCATAACGCATAACTTACGCACCTTCAGACGGCTAAACTGAATGTGCGATCGCAGACATGACTGTGGTGGTGGTGAAGTTGGTTAAGGACAATGGCAGGTCAACGGATAATCTAGATATGCTGACCGGGCTTCGCAATGCCACTCAGGATCAGAGTCACTAGGACTGCAAAGATATGTATACCCTATTGGTCAGAACCGTGATTGGGGGTAAGTAGCGATTGCCCCTTTATCGTTTGGTTTAAATCCGCAACGGTTGCGGATTTGGGAGTGGAGGTAGGGGCGCGATCGAACCTGCTCTTAATTGGTTTCATCACTAGGTAGAAGGTCGAAAGTAACCATCTCTTCTTCACCTAAGATGTTGCTCGATGCCTCAAGCCCTAAATCTAAATCTAAATCCCAGGTCTGTTCAGTTTCGGGTTCATCAACAGAATCATTGTCATTCAGATCCAAGTTGAGATCACCACCCGCCTTCCCTGAATCCTTATCTTCTGTGAGATGAATGGCAATCACCCTCATAATGTCAACAACCATTGCCCGCAACTTTAGGCGCTCCACGCGCTCCATATGCGCATGGAGCGCTCGCTGCTGCCTATCCTCTTCCATCTCCGCTGCCAAGCTTTCAATGTTAGCGGTTAGCTGAGAGATAGCTAGAGCATTCGCTCTCTGCTGACTAGCGATCGCCTTCAAAATCTTCACTAATTGGTCTAATTCGGACATAAGTTCTCAGAGGGAATTGCTTGAGGACTATGCTAACGGTACACTCCAGTTTAGGACTATCTGCGGCTATAGAGTGTCAGACAGCACTGCCTACCTTTGATGCTGTTTTGCTTGGTTCTAAGATGACGTAGCCCTCAACTAAAGACGATTCTGGTAGAGCCGCTAATTGATGCTCAAATTCCGAAGGCTTCATTTGTTGTTCTTCTAAAAGCTCATACTGTACAACATAGCCCTCAAAGACTGCTCCCCTGGCCATCAGCTTTTTCAGGGCAGGAATCAACATTGTTTGTTCTTTTTCTAACCCAATACCCACATTCTGATTGAGCCCTGAACCCGCCCCTGAAAACCACCCTTTTGAGTACCACGGTTCATTGAACTTACGTCTCAATTCATCAATCCAACCTAAACCCTTCTTTTCTTCATAAACAAAGTCAAGCCACTGGATCAATTCGGCAGTTGATACTTCGTCCACAAAATCTGTCGCCAAAAACCGTTCAGGATGCTTTCCAACTAACAGTTCCCTTGAAATTCGCAAAGCTTGGGACTGCCAGAACGTATTCATTTCCTGGATCTCCTTATGAGCCATGTCCAGCATTCCGAGTTCAGCTGTACATCGTGTTTGAGCTAGGGCGGTTAGCGAGAAATACTCCTCATGTGCCATTGCCGTTTCGATCGTAGTCGCCTCCGCAAGCAGCTCCCTATAGCGCATGTTAATTTCAGCCAGTGTATTGCGTGCGGTATGCAAGATGGTATGACGATGCTCAGAAGCCGTTTTAGCATCTATCTTCAGCAATGCAGCCAGAGCTGCGAACAGTCTCGCCCGTTCACTGCTCTCAAGGAAATACTTAATCGCCTGCACATCCTTCTGAATTTCCTTGAGCCGACTATCAATTGTGTTTAACTTGCTGTTGATTGCAACAAACCCAATGGAGCTGACAACCAACCCTAAGCCTGACAAAACGGCTGCTCCTGTTGCCACTTGAAGAATTTGTTGGGTTGATTGTGAAAGGGTATAAATTTGCCCTGAAAGACGCATTAACTGGTAACTATTGAATTCTGTTATTCCCTTCAGGTCAGCAAGTTGAATATTAGCAACAATTCCTGGAATAAAATTTAGACCTGGGATAATGCCAAGCGGATTAGAGGCCACTGGAATCAAATGCCGAATAATCTGCCCTGCATTCGGAGTGCCTGCGGCCCAACGGACTACACCACCATAAAGCTTATATTTGCCAGTTGCTAGACCGATTAACGTCTCATACGGAATAGTTCTAGCAATAGTCCAACCAGGAATCATACTTCCTTACCTTGATGTTGAGTACTTAGAGCAATTTCGGTAGATCACCAGAAGTTGAATGCTCATAGGTAGGTTTTGCTGTCATCCCCACCAAGGTTTAAACTGCCCTATTTATTCGGGATGTCACCATACACTTCATAGAAAAATTATCAGAAATTCTTCACTTCTTCGTGTTATTTACCTAAATCCCGCTTGGCAGCTTCAGATATCGCCTGCCTCAACCATTCAGCTTTGTTTGGTAGCGATCGGACATATTGATACAGGTCTTTAGGCAGGAAGACAGAGATCGGCTTATCTGCAAGCGCCTCTTCACCAATAGGTTTAAAGCGAGTTAAATAGTCTGCGCGTCGTTCAGTCATAGGTTCTCTCATCACTCATTCGGGTGAGGAGTGCGATCGGCGGGGAAGCATATGTTATCAAATCCGCAACCGTTGCGGATTTGTCCTAAGTTGATAGGTATATCAACAATTGCCTCAGTCTTCTTCAACCTTGATGAGATCATCAATGCGTAACACCTTACCAGCCCATTTAGAGCAGAGACGGGCAAGCTTCACAGCATTTACAGCGTCAAACTTTTCTAACTGACCATCTCTAGCACGGGTCAGGGTGTGACGAGTGACTGATAGGTGAGGATAATTATCCTCAATCATTTTATGAACGGCATAAACAGACAAGGGTTCTCCGTTACTGTCCTTTAGCCACCATTCTGATATATCGATATAGGCTTTCACGTTAGTTAGTACGATCGCATTCATCTCTTCTCCTTGAACTAATCACATAGGTTGACAGATTAACAGTATTTCTGTTTTCAGGATAACCTGCTTTTAGGTTAGCTGCCAATCAGTTAATTGACAGTCTGCTAACTGATTGGCATAATGATAAATAGAGAAGGCGCTGAACCGACTACCAATCAGAAACAGCGCTTCTCTACGAACAAATTAAGTTCTGGAGTAATTATGCCTCAAGTAACGCTAGTACAAAACCCGATTCTCCCTACCGAATCCGTCCGGGTCTACAAGCATCTGGTCACTTTAATCAACCGTGTCACCGAACACGAAGTAGCACTTGAGATTGAAACCCTTTCAGACCGCTTCTGTGACGTGATGAGAGAAATTGCTCACCAACGAGTGATGAAAGGACTAAAAGGCTATGAAGTGTTCGAGACCCTAGACCTGACTGAACTTCCCTTCTAACCACACTTCTCCAGGCAGGCTTTAAGCCTGCCTCCCCTCGCTTCATCTATTCGGAGAACTAATCATGCTCGATTCCCTTGTGATGTCCTGCGAAGGGCACGACGTTTTGATGGAACAACGTGCCGACGGTTGGTATAGCTGGATCAATCTCCACAACGTCTTCTTTCCCGTTGACCATGAACCTCGCCCGACCTTAGCCGATGCCATTGCTTACAACCTGAGTGCCATTCCTGCCTTCTTTGCTCAGATTGAAGCCAACTCCAAACGCATTGCCGAGGAGGGCTAACCATGACGCGTAAACTCACCCACTTTGAACACACCCTGCAATCTCATCTCAACAGCATTCCAGAGCGTAAATATGACCTCTGGCAATACACCGAAGATGGTCAAATTGTCGGCTTCTACTACCTGAGTGTGGCAGCCGCATTTCAAGAGCAATCCTACCCCGGCTGGCGCTATGTCGTGGAGCGCCAGGGCAAAACTGAAAATGTCAGTGAGAACGGCATCAAAATCGTCGATTGCCATGAGGAGAGCATCACTGCCTTAGGAGAACAGCCGTATGAGCGTTAAAGCTATTCCCTTTGAGCACCGCTTACAGTTCTGGCTGCAATTTGCCCCACAACCGCCAGTGGTCACGATTTCTCACCCCTTCCTCACCGTCCAATGTGCTGATTACATCTCAGCCGACCAACTGCTGCAAAAGCGCTGCATCCTCAAACGCATCTGGACAGGTGAGCGCTACTGTGAACAACCCACTGTCCTAGAGCTATGGGCGAAGGGCAGACGCTATGACCGCATTTCCTTGTAATGGAGCCAAAACCATGCAACTGATTATCGAGATTCCACATAATATTCAACCGCCTAAATTCCATCTGTTTCAGCACGTCTGTCTTGTCCCTAAAAGTCCTACCTCCAAATCAGACCGTCAGTTACAAGATGCCCCTCCGCCCCGTACAGGCGTGATTGTCGGCATGACCTACATTACCCTGTTTCAAGCAATAGTCGAACACTATGCTGGGTTTGGTTGGGAATACCAGGTGGATTTCTACTTCAATGCTCCCTTTGAAAAAGCATTGGGCTGTGAAGAACCCGTGCAAACCTATGACGAAGCGGATTTATCCCCATTTACACCTCAGGCTGCTAACAGCCATCAGCAAGTAGCACAAGTCAGTTAACACAACCCTTCATTACTCCCTTGTCCTATGCGCCTCTCCCACCAGTACCGCCTACGTCCAACGGTTCAACAGCAAGCCCAGATGGAGCAATGGCTAGAATTGCTGCGACGGCAATATAACTATCGGTTGGCAGAACGGTTCAACTGGTGGGAGCAAAATCGCTGTAGTGTCAACGCCTGCCCTCTAATTTGTCACTTACCAGAACTGAAGGATAGACCAAGTTACTACAGCCAATCGACTGACCTACCGAACTCCAAAACACTTTTCCCTGAGTACAAACAGGTTTATGCTCAGGTACTTCAGGATTGCGTCAAGCGAGTTGAGAAAACGTACGATCGTTGGGTCAAGGGTGATAGCACCGGGAAGCGTTCAGGTAAACCCAGGTTCAAGGGCAAAGGGCGGTATCGATCTTTTACCTTCCCCCAAATGAAGCCAGATTGCATCACCGGGAAATTTATCAAACTGCCCAAAATTGGCAATGTCAAGCTCATCCTGCATCGCCCCTTGCCGAATGGCTTCAAAATCAAAACGGCGACGATTACCCGGAAAACAGATGGCTGGTATCTCAGCCTCAGTCTAGAGGATACCAGTGTCCCAATCATCACTCCTGATGCTCCGACGCTGGACAATACCATCGGGATTGATCTCGGTTTGAAGTCGTTTCTCGTTACCAGTGCGGGTGAATCGGTGGAGATTCCCCAGTATTACCGCAAAGCGGAGAAACAGCTAAAACGTTTACAGCGTCAGCTATCCAAGAAAAAGAAAGGGTCAAAGCGTCGGGCAAAGGCTGTTAAACGACTTGCCAAAGCTCATTTGAAAGTTGCTAACCAGCGCAAAGACTTTCATTACAAAACCGCTAATCACCTCCTCACGCAAGGGCATGTTGCTCATGAAGACTTAAATATCAAAGGGCTAGCTAAATCAAGACTAGCCAAATCGGTCAATGATGCCGGATGGGGGCAATTCCTGCAAATCCTTTCATTCAAAGCTGCAAAAGCTGGTCTGATGACGATTCCAGTGAATCCCAACGGCACAACTCAGCAGTGTTCAAATTGTGGTGAAACGGTGCCTAAAACCATTGCTGACAGATGGCATTCTTGTCCTCACTGTGGGTTAGAACTTGACCGTGACCACAATGCAGCTATCAACATCAAACAAAGGGCGGTGGGGCATCCCGTCCAAGCTCTTGGAGGCGATCGAGTTGTCGAGCCTGAGAAGAGAGAAGCCTACACCGTCTCGTAGAGCGGTGCTAGGAGTATGTCACTAATTTTTTGTTACGACCTGAATCAGCGAAACTAAGCAGCTTTTTTAAATCCTTTGCTACCCGTACTTGATTCTGCGTCCTCAGTAGTTTCAACTGGTTTGGCTTCAGCCGCAACTGCAACTTTAGGAATTCGTTCAGGCTCAGCTTTGACTGGCTCAGTTATGCTTTCCTCGACTTTGGCATCCTGTCGATCGCGGAACATGCGGTTAGCGTCCTGAAGAATCAACCGCGCCTCATAGCAGCAGAATTCCAGAATCAAACAGCTCTCGAACGTATCGATAAAAACGTTCAATTGCAGCTCATCATCAACGTTCCGGTAAGCGGTAATCTCTCCTTTGTCCTGAGTGAGAAACAACCGCTCTAATTGATAGGGGTCAGTCTGTAATGGTTCCAGGTCGAACCCAGTTACCGCTGGATTGTCCTTACGTGGGAACAGAGCAATGATGTCTTTCATCAACTGCCATGCCCGATCGTTGCCGAGTAAATCACCTGTACTAAAGCCGGACTCACACCAATAGCTTTGGAGTTCAACAAACTTTTCTCGAAGCTGCGATCGGGCAGAACGAGGTGGGTTAAGGAATTCAGTCTGTTGCCCGTTACATGCGATCGTTAGAGACTTTTTAAGGTCAAGGGCAGGAATTGCTGGGATTGCAGTATTATTCATGGCTCAATTTAGGCTGTCTGAGATGGTTGCATCCAGTATGACCTTGATGTTTGTAAACCTATGACATTTTTTCAAATCCGCAACGGTTGCGGATTTAGGAGTAGAAGTGAGGGCGCGATCGATGCAGTGTAACAGTTCTGGTCAGCCATTACTAAAGTTCTTGTATCTAAACCAAGTGATTTCGATTAATCCGCTGTAACAAAACTAACTATTCGACTGCACTCATTGCACGACTTCTAGATAGAGTTAGATGCTATCTGTTGAGAGATCATCAAGCTTTTGATCTTGCAATACCTCAGAAATATCTTCTCTGCAAAGTTTTGTATGTAACCTACCCAAAGTTAAATCAGAGCCAACTAATGCTACTGCATCCTCACGGTGACTAACTATAAGAGCACAAAGAAGTGCTATACCAATTACAAGTTCATATTTTGGACGCTGCTCCTCTAACAAACCTATTAGATTAGGCTGTTTAGATATATATTCAAGCACCTCTTGGGGTGTATTGAAGTACGTTTTTTGCTCTTCGGGGTGCTTGATTTCAAGCAAAACTTCAACTTTGCTACGAACAAGTATTTCAATCGCAGTACGATTAATAAAAGTCGGTACACCATCTCCTAAAACATATATTTTGCGGATCCGGTCTTCCTGAGTACGCAAATTAAAAGGATCTGAACTATGAGCAAGATCATTTCTAATGCGTCTCAAAGCATGAAGAGAGTCGTAAACCGTTCGATCAATCAAACGAGTAGCAAAGGCAACTTCCGTTTTAGCCGCAAGTGTACTAAGCGGTCCTGGATAATCCAAAAGAGCTTTTCGTTTGTCCTTGCTCATATCACATGGAATTATCATCTCGAAGAGCTTGCGCAAATGCTCATCTACATAGGAAGTTCCAATCAGAACAGCACCTCGATCTGACTCTGCGACCAAATTTATTAGAAGATTGTCAAAGAGAGTGCGGATTTCTGGATGATCTAAAGGTGATTTGTTTTGAGACATTCTTGATACTTGTATCGCCTATGACAATTGAGTAAGAGTGACAAAGATGGCTGAAGGTTATCCAAATCCACAACGGTTGTAGATTTGAGAGTGGAAGTGAAGGCGCGATCGATGTAGTATAACGACCCCGCTCACCCGCCGCAGATACCTTGTGTATCATAGCCGATTGCCCTACTCAGTCGGTGTGCAGCGGGCTTGTTAGCTGGGTGGCGGTTCCCCTACCTCTAAAGCTGCATCCATCGCATCTCTTCTTGCAACTACTGATGAAATGTATGCTTCTAAAGACATTTTTGGGTTTTCTGCTTGTCGAAGCAGTTCTTGCCTGACTATTTCAGTCATGCTTTCAAGCTCTAAGCGCAGTACAGGATCTTCAGCATTGTCTGATTCTACTGGCTCACCTTGAACAAACCTCATTGGTATCAACTCATATACACTAGCCCTCCCAGCCTCAAAGTGAACTAAGGTCGGGTAATCATCAAAATCTCCACGGTAATAACCAACGAATCCTGTTGTATCACTAATGGATGCCAACCAGGGAAACAAAAACCAGCAAACATTACAGAATACATCATCGCGTAGTAAGCGACGAAAACTCAACTTGTTGCCACTGAATGCACTACCAAATTCACCAGGTAAGTACTGTTCCCCCTCCCGTGGTTGATTAGTAATAACGGTTCGCCACTCGTACTTAATGACCGTTACTTGACGACCCCGAATATTCCATATCTCTTTCCAGTAAGCTTCTTCCTTAAACAGAGGGTAGTTAAGTTCAGGCGCATCAAAGTCATACTCTTGCGATCGCGTCATGTATTTAAGAGTATCGATGACCTCTTGAGAAACATCGCATTTTATTTGGCACTCCAACGCAAACTCATAGCAAATACTCATGACACTTTTCGTAATAACTCAATGCTTCACGGACAATCTCCGGTAATGTTCCAAGCTTAGAACGAAGCCAGCTAACGTTACCCATCACCCGCCTCAGGTAACCTTTGCGTCCCAACCGATCAGCTTTCGGCGGTCGGTGTGCATGGGAATTGTTAGACTATGACTAAACAAATAATAAAAAAGCTATATGCTAAAACTTTTCTTCCTTCTACTTACTCTGAAGAGAGATCTTCCTGTTCTGGCTCAGCTAAATCCTCATAACTAAGTTCTGGTTCAAGAATATCAAGTTTACGTATATAAAGACGTAGAAGTGGATCGGTAATTCTATATAAAGCTCTATCCACCTTTGTAATGATCTCACGGTTTTCGAGGGCTTTCATGTAAGAACTCATATTACTTGTAGAGCGATCAATCAGTTTACTGATATCAGCAAGGGGTACATCGATTGCATCATGCTTTGCCATTGCAATCATGATTCGACGATAGTCACCAGAGCCAGCTTTTCGTAGAAGTTTACTTAGCTCTTCTCTCTTGATCCGACCAATCATCTCGTCAATTGCAATTTCAAAATCATCTGTACCTATCTTGCTATCTGTATCGGTTTTAAAGGCATGATAACCCAGCTGATGTATTGGAGAAGGAAATCCGCCTGCTATTTGAACAATTCTATCTTGAACTTCCTCCTCCATTACTGTCCCTGTTCCATGCAAAGTTCTTGAAATCACATCTTTGACTTCATCGTCTTTCAAAGGCAGAAGTTCAATAGTTTCAAATATTCTCGCGACTGATGGATGATCCTCTTTAAGCTTATCCATCGCACCAGTAATTCCGACTAAGAAGACTGCTACTTTATCTAATCCAGATTCTATTAATTCCTCTGTTGTAACTTTAAGGAAGGAGGCGATGTTGGTGTTACCAGCGATAGTGTCAACTTCATCAATAACAAAAGCAATTCCATCAAGATTATCCTTCTCTGCCAACCATAAGTTCTTGACTGTTTTTACAAAATCCGAACTGAGGTTGGAAACAATATCAGCTTGATACTCAAGCTCAACTCCCCCAACAGAAACGGAAGGTTTCCATCTATCCACAAAGTCTTTAATTAAGCTCAGTGCATTAGCGCGACTAATCTTTGTCGGCATCTTACTAAGAAGTGATGAAACTACTTGACCAACACTTTCTCCTTCTACCGCTCTATGTTTAAAGATGGCAAAATTAAACTTAAAATCATCTGATTCAATCTTTAACTTATCAAGTACGAGCTTACTATCATCTGCAATTGATTGAAGCTGATTAACAAAAGAGCTTTTTCCTATACCACGAGAACCAGTTATTATCATGTGGCGAGGATTGCCATATCCAGCTTGATAGAGAGCTTCAACTAAAACAGTTAATTCATTTAAACGACCTGCAAATAGGTCAAAATCTGTGATTGGTTTATCAGGTCTAAAAGGATTAGGTCGTAGTTTTAGCATCTTAAGCTTGTATCCAAAACATTGTATTTGATTGACAATTATATCTTAATTCACTTGACCTACCAGAAGGATAAAAACATCTAGTTTTTTAAGCAGTCTAACAATGAATAGGCGGATTGGATTTCTGCATAATAGCCATCAGCTAGGGAATCAGGTAGAGAGCTTCAGTAGCGCTTCAATCAGAGTGCCTTATCAGTTGCCGTCCAGACCAATCTTCGATCATAAAGGGCAATCGTATCTCACTAATGATCGCAGCCTAAATTGAACGTTATCCTTCCAAATCCGCAACGGTTGCGGATTTGGAAACCTCGATCGCTGGTGAGGCGCGATCGGGATCTTAACTCTGCAAGGGTTACGGAATTTCGGTATCTTCTTCATCCTCCCCAATCTTCTTGTACTTAAACAAATCGCTAGGAGTGCATTGCAAGACATCACATAATTTTGCAATCCTCTCGAACCACTCAATTCCACTGCGGTTGTTTTCCCAATTACGGACAGTTGTTTCTGTAACTCCCACAAGGTCAGCTAATTGCCGCTGTGTGAGATCTAAACGTTTTCTGAGTTCAGCTACGCAAGACACTGGTATTTCTCCCATAAAGAAACTTATATCAGGAGTATACCGTAAATTTCATTACGCAATAAACTTGACACCATAAAGAACTTTACGGTAGATTACTAATAGAGAAGGGCGATCGCCAACCGCCAAGTTAAGCAAACCGCCCTCTCTACGAACAACTAGTTCTGGAGTTAATTATGCCTCAAGTAACGCTAGTACAAAACCCGATCGCTCCCTCCGAATCCGTCCGGGTCTATACTCATCTCGTTACCTTAATCAACCGCGTCACTGGTGACGAACAAGCTTTAACCATCGAAACCCTCTCCGATCGCTTCTGCGATGTGATGCGCGAGATTGCCCATCAACGGGTGATGAAAGGGCTGAAAGGCTATGAAGTGTTCGAGACACTAGACCTCACTGAACTCCCCTTCTAACCACTCTCCTCTAGGCAGGCTATAAACCTGCCTACCCGCTTCACCTTGAGAGAACCTAAGAGGAATTTATGAATACTGCTCATGCCGCGATCGTGGCTCACCTTGCCAATGGCAACCCTGAGCTAACCGAACTCTACAACCGTTGTGGATTTGCCCTTGATGACACGACTTTTACAGTCACTTGCAAAAAGAAAGACCTGGACACCATCAGAACGAACTGGCTCAAGCTATTTCAATTTGCTCAAGCGGTTGATGCCTATTGGGTCATTCTTCGCACTCGCAGCCAGATTTTGAATCGGGCAGAAGTGCATTTAGCCCTCAAGTTCCATGAACGCGCTAGCCAGTCAAGCGGGAGTAAGCACCATGACGCGTAGACTGACCCACTTTGAACACACCCTGCAAGCCCACCTAAGCGCTATCCCTGAGCGCAAATATGACCTCTGGCAGCATACCGAAGACGGTCAAATCGTCGGCTTCTACTACTTGAGTGTTGCCGCTGCCTTTGAGGAGCAATCCTACCCCGGTTGGCGTTATGTCGTGGAGCGCCAAGGCAAAACTGAAGACATCACCGAGAACGGTATCAAAATCGTGGATCTGCACGAAGAGAGTATTGCTGCATTAGGGGAACAGCCACATGAGCGTTAAAGCCATTCCCTTTGAGCAACGCTTACAGTTCTGGCTGCAATTTGCCCCACAACCGCCGGTGGTCACGATTTCTCACCCCTTCCTCACCGTCCAATGTGCTGATTACACCTCAGCCGATCAACTGCTGCAAAAGCGCTGCATCCTCAAACGCATCTGGACAGGCGAGCGCTACTGCGACCAACCAACTGTTCTAGAGCTATGGGCAAAGGGCAGACGCTATGACCGCATTCCCTTGTAATGGAGCCACCACTATGCAACTCATGATTGAGATTCCAGATAATATTCAACCGCCTAAATTTCATCTGTTTCAACACGTCTGTCTTGCTCCCAAAAGCCCGACATCCAAATCAGACCGTCAGTTAAAAGATGCTCCTCCGCCCCGTACAGGCGTGATTGTCGGCATGAGCTATATCACCCTGTTTCAAGCAATAGTTGAACACTATGCGGGGTTTGGTTGGGAATATCAAGTTGATTTCTACTTCAATGCTCCCTTTGAAAAAGCATTGGGCTGTGAAGATCCAGTGCAAACTTATGATGAAGCTGATTTAGCCCCATTCACCGCGCAGGCTAAAGCCGATCGTCAGCAGACAGCACACGTTTAGTAACCAATTCTCTAAACACTTTGGGCAAAGGGCAAATAAGGCAATGAATCAATTCTTGACTGTCTCTTGCAAATTAAAGGTATCCAAATCGCAAGCCGTAAAACTGGATGCGACGTTAGATGCTTTTGTGCAGGCGTTGAATTGGGTGAACCGAAACACGCCACAGAGGATAGTCAATGCACTTAAACTACAATCCCTTTGCTACTACGACATTCGATCCTGGTTTGGTTTGTCGAGTAATTTGGCTCAACAGGTATGCAGAAGAGTTGCCACCGCTCGTAAAGTTGCTAGGCACAAGAATCGTCCAGTCAAGGCATTCAAGGCAAGTTTTGCCACTTATGATGCCCGTACCTTCTCGTTTCGCGAGAGAGACTGGACGGTTTCGCTCACTACTGTTGATGGTCGTGAACGATTTGAATTGGCGATCGGGAATTACCAGTATGGATTGCTCAAAAACTCCAAGCCCACATCTGCAATACTGGTCAAACGCCAGGATGGTTTTTACTACATCCAAATCTACTTGAAATCCGAGCTTCCAGAGTTGAATGACGCTGAAAGAGTTTTAGGTGTGGATTTGGGCAGAACAGATATTGCCCACACCTCGGAAGGTCAGAGCTGGGATGGACAGGGTGTAACTAAAATTCGTGACCACTTTGCTAACTTGAGAGCCAAGCTCCAACGCAAAGCCAGTAAGGGCACACGCAGTTCTAGACGGCGATGCCGTCAACTGTTGCAACGGCTGTCTGGTCGTGAGCGTCGCTTTCAGAGTTGGGTGAACCACAATGTTTCCAAATGCATCGTTAAAACAGCAAAAGCCAATCAAGCCATGATTGCGCTAGAGGATTTAACTGGAATACAAGAAAGAACAAATCAACAGCCTCGCAGTAAAACCGAACGAAGACGTAGCAACAGTTGGGCATTTTATCAATTAAAAGTGTTTGTTACCTACAAAGCGTTAGGGGCTGGTGTAAAAGTCGTTTCGGTCAATCCGCGCTATACCTCCCAAACTTGCCACAGATGCTTGCACATTCATTCCGACCCCGACAAATCCTATCGGAGCGGCAAGAAGTTTAAGTGTGGTCATTGTGGATGGCATGGTGATGCTGACTTCAACGGTGCAAAGAACATTCAAGCAATCGGGGCGCTTGTAAACCGTCCTGAAGGTTCCTGGCTATCTTGCGAGATAGCTGGAGGGCTATTGAAAGCCTAAGTTGCACCCGCAAGGGTCAGCGTCGGCAGTTTATGCACTTCTTGATATTGGGTGCGATCGCAGCTCTGCAAATTTGCAACCGTTGGGGATTTGCCACAGTAGTACCTGACACCATATCGTAGAGCAGCATTGGAAGCTTGTCATAGTTAGGTTGTTCCAGATGTGTTATCACGCTGTTCAATACTCTTTCGGGCACTTTCTGGAAGCCGATGATATAAAGCCTGAATCTCTTTGGGTCTTGTGATTCTATCCTGGACAATGAAATTAATCATGTCGAAAAGGCTTGCAGCTATGTCGGGTGAATCATTAACATCAATTTCACCAGGATGAACCGAATTGTTTCCAACAACTCTACAGTAATCAAGTGCTTGCTGCACTAGAAGAGGGAGACCTTTTTCTACAAGCTCTTTAATGTCAGTATTAATATGCTTTCCGTTGCCACCTAGATGCACAAGAAGCTTCTGAACACATAGCCTTAGTAGTGCAGCTGAAGCTCTTGGAGAGCTAGCAAAAATATTCCTTGCTTCCTCGTAGTCTAATTTACAATCTTCTGGCAAGTCATCATGTGGTGGAGGCGCTGCTACATCTGGAGGATCAACAAGTCTTTCTTTGTACCAGTATGATTTCTCCTCGCAATGACTACATTCACTAATGCCAAGCGTACTACTCTCTACAAAATTGCTAGAAGCGTTAGGCTCAAAGAAAACTGGTAACCAATTTTGAGCTGCATAAACTCTACAGTGTGGACAGTGAAACTTATTTTGTTTGTGCTGTGGTGGGTAATACTTCATGAATAGTAATCAAATAATCTCCTAGCATTTAAATTAGCCTATCCTTTATAAGGATAGGGAGAGTAGTGTAAAAGCGTTGAACGGCAGGGTCTGCAAATCCGCAACCGTTGCGGATTTACTACAAGTACAGTTACAAAAATATTTCACAACAGATCATCGGGAATCTCCTGATATTGAGGGCGATCGCCGCTGGGGTTGTGATGTCGCTCATAAATTAATTTCTGTAGTGATCCGGATTCAAGCATCCGGTTGAGTTTTTCTTCAGTCTTTTTCCGCTCTGCTGCCGACATGGGTTTCTTGCCCTTGGTTCGACTCTCCAGTTCTTTGAGCTGGTGATTGCGAGCTTTCAGCAGTGCATGGATTTCATTCCACGGCTGTTGCTCGGCAACTCTCAGTGCTTGTTCCAGGTCGGTGGTGTGACTCCAGAGCGCTGCCAGTCCATAGGCGGACGGATCAATGTTGGCTGGCAATTCTGCCGCGTCATCATCCTCGCTTTCGGCTTCCTCTGGGAAGTTGAGAACCAGTAACATAGCCGGTTCATCACCCGCGCCAAATAGTAACCGAGTCGCCATGTAGGCATCCACCCAGCTGGGACTAATCCCGTTCATCAACAGACACTCATCCACGATCGCTCGGAAGGGTGAATCAGAGTCATCGTACAAAGTGCGAAAGTCACTATCGGCAGCAAGAGCTAAGGCTTCTGCTCTGAGGGAGAGAAACCATCTGCGATCGGCAAGAGGTAAGCCACGGATCCGCCGCACCTTACCTCTTAAATCGATCAATGGCACTGAGAACGGTTCAAGCATCTGCCAGAATTATGCCGCCTGTCTGTAGAGTCGAACAGCAGAACGGTTGGAACCCTTAGCGATCGCTTTGTATTCTAGAGTGATGGAAGACTCATCCCCGACCGGGAGTTCCCAACCGCCCGACGGAGACAAATCCACTTCCACGATAATTTCTTCATCACGGGTCGTGGCGATGACACCAAAGAATTTCAAATCGTCTAACGCGATCGGGCTAGCGACGACACCCAGGGATTCAACCGTGTAAGCTTCTTTGTGTCCATACTTGATTGATGCTCCGGCATGAGTGGAGTGAAAGACAAGTTTTGTATTTGCCTCGTCTAATTGCACTTCATTGGTGTTCGCAGGTGCACCCCCGGTGACGACCTGCAACGGACGAATCAAGCCGCCTGTAGAGCTATTAGCCGCTAACATCACCTGAATGTCTGCTGCTGTTAAGTCCGCCAATTCCGTATCAGTGATTTCATACGGAGACGCAGATGGAACGGTGACACGTTTCAGCTTCTTGCCTGTATATGAGGCGCTAGCACCCCAGGTTTCCCCAAACATCAACGCTAAAGTTCCAGAGTCGATCGATTCAATTTCGACCGAGAAGCCGTAAGTGACCTGGGTGGTTACGGTGTCGAGAATTTGAGATTGAGGAGTACCATCGACAACCCCTCGCACATCTCGGGTTTCCACTTCCTTGGTCAGGGTTGCCCCAACAGGGCGGATATCATACAGAGCAGTCTGGGTAGGGGAGGATGCGGGAATCACGCTGTCATTCGTGAAGAGCCCCAGCATGTTGAAATTTCTGAGAGCGCACATAGATTGAGAGTAGAAATCGTTGCCTCCAGTATGCCTGTAATGTCAGGAAATCATGACAATTTCTCAAATCCGCAACCGTTGCGGATTTAGGAGTGGAGGTGGGGCGCGATCGGTATAGTGTAACAACATTCACCAGCTACCATTAGCCTCTCAATTCTCGCCGATCGCGCTCAACAGTCCGGTGCAATGAAGGGTTAGCTGGCATTCTACCTTACTGTTTCAGTCTGTTTGATAATTTAGTAACACATAAAGCTGATTCAATCAGTCTTGCCTCTTCTTCCAGTGGTGCATAACGATAACCGAATTCCAAAACCTCACTCAGGTACTCCTTGACGAAAGCTCCTAAATTCTCAAATCGTTCATGCTGAGCAGTATGAACTAGCTCATGAACAAGAACACTTCGGCTATTCCGATACGGAGATCGAATATAAATGCCATACCCAAGCGCAAAACCGATTGGACGGCGACAAATGAGTCGGTACAGGTAAAACCCCACTACCCAAACGCCTCCTTGGGGCATGGGAATTTTTTCTGATACCACAACCCTAATTCTTTCTGGGTAACGCACCCCTACCTGCTGGGCATCTCTAAGTTGAGCAGTAGTCAAAGGTTGCCCTGCTTGCAAGAGCGCCGTTTCCTGCTGCCCTAGCCACACTTCAATAAATGGCAACATGCCTGTTATGAGGAATTTGAAGTTTGGCATCTTCACATATTTTTGCCAGCTAACAATGAATAGACGGAATTTTTCCGCCTAAGATCCCAATTTAGGGTAGATAGGCGGATTTTGTCTGCCTAAGATCCTAAATTAGAGTATTAGGCAGACGGATTTCTGCACCATAGCCATCAGCCAGAGAAGTAGGTAGAGAGCTTCAGGAAATATTCAAGTCAGAATGCCTTATCGGTCGCCGTCTCGACAACCTTCGATCGCGAAGGGCAATTGTGTATTACCAGCGATCGCAGCCTATTGAACGTTAGTCCCCCAAATCCGCAACGGTTGCGGATTTGAATAACCCCGATCGCGCCTCACCTGCCATCTGCTTCAAATCTTACGTCCATTCTCCTAGCAGCTTTTGCCGTGTCCCCTGTCTCTGCCCCCATAGCCGCTCAATCTCTTGGATGTTCTCAGTACGGATATGGTGACAGGTGACGATCGTCTGAGCTTCGTCAATCAAATCCAAGCGGTCAATACTGGCTAACCATGCCTTCAAGTCTTTTGCTGCTCTCATCCCTAGCCGTTGAGCTACTTTAGTTGGTGATAGCCCAGCATGGTCATGGACGACCTGTCCCCGGTTGTTGACCACGATATGACGCTCAACCTCAACTACCCGCTCAACCTGCACATCGGCTCTACCCAGGGCAAGCTGACCCAAACCAGGCGCGATCGTCTCCAGGGTTTGCACTCCTGTCATGAGTTGCTTCTGAGCCGTTGCCGCTCGCTCCTGAGCTTGAGCTACTTCGAGTTGCAGTTTGAGTTTTTCTAGTTCTGCATCCTTAGCATCAATCACCTTAAGGGCTTGCTTGAGGTTTCGTTCGCAGTCCAAAAAATACTGCCTGACTTCTCTTCCTCTTTCCGTTCCAGCCATCATTGCCAGCGACTTGAAGCAGTCAATAGTTAATAGTATCTGGTCGCTGGAACGCCCTTTCCCTGGATTTTTCCACCGTTTGGTGGAGAAATCAATGCCCTCTACAAAGGTGTTGATTAGCTTCTTTTTAGCAACGTCTTTACGGGCGTAACCAACCCACACCCAAGCATCATCAAAATTAACTGGAAAATCCTCGTCTGATTCAATCAGCGATCGGATGAGTGACTGCGAAAGCTCCATCATGTTCTCCTTGTGCTTTCCGTGACATACTCCTAGCGCCGCTCTACGAGACGGCGTAGGCTTCTCTCTTCTCAGGCGTGGGTATTGCCTCGGAGAGCGTTTCGGACGGGATGCCCCACCGCCCGTTGTTGAATATTTCGTGCTGCGTTGTGGTCACGGTCTAGTTCTAGCCCACAGTGAGGACAGGAATGCCACCTATCCGCAATGGTTTTAGGAACCGTTTCGCCACAATTTGAACACTGCTGAGTTGTACCGTTGGGATTCACTGGAATCGTCATCAGACCAGCTTTTGCAGCTTTGAATGAAAGGATTTGCAGGAATTGACCCCATCCGGCATCATTGACCGATTTGGCTAGTCTCGATTTGGCTAGCCCTTTGATATTCAAGTCTTCATGAGCAACATTACCCTTGGTTATCAGTTGATTGGCGGTTTTGTGGTGAAAATCTTTGCGCTGATTAGCAACTTTCAAATGGGCTTTAGCCACTCGCTTGACGGCTTTAGCCCGACGTTTAGACCCTTTCTGCTTTCTCGATAGCTGACGCTGTAACCGTTTCAGCCGTTTCTCCGCCTTACGGTAATACTGGGGAATCTCAACGGGTTTACCCGCGCTAGTGACCAGAAATGATTTCAGTCCGACATCAATCCCGATGGTATTGTCCAGCGTCGGAGCATCAGGCGTGATAGTTGGTACGCTGGCATCATCCAAGCTCAAACTGAGATACCAGCCGTCTATCTTGCGGGTAATCGTTGCGGTTTTGAGTTTGAACCCATCTGGCAAGGGGCGATGCAGAATTAGCTTGACATTGCCAATCTTGGGCAATTTGATGAACTTCCCGATGATGCAATCCGGTTTGATTTGGGGGAAGGTGAACGACCGATACCGTCCTTTGCCTTTGAATCTGGGCTTGCCTGAACGTTTCCCGGTGCTATCGCCACTCACCCAACGGTCATACGCTTTCTCAACTCGCTTGACGCAATCCTGAAGCACCTGAGAATGAATCTGTTTGTACTCCGGGAATAGCGCCTTAGAGTTCGGCAGGTCAGTCGCTTGAGCGTAGTAGCTCGGTCTGTCCTTCAGTTCGGGTAAGTGACAAATCAACGGGCAAGCGTTGACATCACAACGATTTTGCTCCCACCAGTTGAACCGTTCTGCCAACCGATAGTTATATTGCCGTCGCAGCAATTCTAGCCAGGTCTCCATTTGGGCTTGCTGCTGGGTAGTTGGACGTAATCGGTACTGATAGGAGAGTCGCATTATTCACCCTGCGATTGCATATCGATGTAAAACATATCTCCAAGCGTTGCTTTGAAGAGTTGACAGACCTTAATCACTGTTTGATTGTCCAATCGACTGAAACGGTTATGGTACAGACGATTGATGATTGTGGGACTTAACCCAGTCCTTGCTGCAACCTCTTGCTGGGTAAGCTCTTGCTCTTCCATGTAATCTTTTAGCCTACATTTCACTTCCATATCCTGAACTCTATATCTACAGGATATTAATTTAATACTTTCCTGTCAACAGATAGCTAGCTATCTGTTGACAGCTTTATAGATAGCTGATAGATTTGAAGTATAGAGAAAGCGCTGCACGACTCGCAATCTGAACAGCGCCCCTCTAGTCCAATCTCGATTAAAGGTTTGAACATGACTATCTTAACTGAACCGGGCAATCACAAGCACACTGTTCGCGCCGTTGCTTTTGCTGCACACCCCGCGCTAGGTAATACCGTCGCTGACGTGGTGCTGAACAACAACGGCACTCCACTAGGGCAACGGATTCGCAATTTAGTCGCTTCCGTGTTGGGTGAAGAGTGGACGGTGATGGATTGGTATCCCGCCGAAGGTGAATTCTAGACTTTCCCTGGCAGGCTTAGAGCCTGCCTCCCTCGCTTCATCTATTCATTGGAGAACTAATCATGCTCGACTCCCTTGTGATGTCCTGTGCAGGACACGACGTTCTCATGGAACAACGTGCCGACGGTTGGTATAGCTGGATCAATCTCCACAACGTCTTTTTTCCCGTTGACCATGAACCCCGTCCGACCCTAGCCGATGCCATTGCCTACAACCTGAGTGCCATTCCTGCCTTCTTTGCTCAGATTGAAGCCAACTCCAAGCGCATTGCCGAGGAGGGCTAACCATGTCAAAGCGTAGACTCACCCACTTTGAACAAACTCTGCAATCCCATCTCAACAGCATTCCTGAGCGTAAATATGACCTCTGGCAATACACCGAAGATGGTCAAATTGTCGGCTTCTACTACCTGAGTGTTGCCGCCGCATTTCAAGAGCAATCTTACCCCGGTTGGCGCTATGTCGTGGAACGTCAAGGCAAAACTGAAAACGTCAGTGAGAACGGTATCAAAATCGTGGATCTGCACGAAGAAAGCATTGCTGCATTAGGGGAATAGCGTCATGAGCGTTAAGGCTATTCCCTTTGAGCAGCGCTTACAGTTCTGGCTGCAATTTGCCCCACAGCCACCAGTTGTTACCATCTCCCATCCGTTCCTCACTGTTCAATGTGCTGATTACACCTCAGCCGATCAACTCTTACAAAAACGATGCATTCTCAAACGTATCTGGACTGGTAAGAGCTACTGTGAACAACCCACTGTCTTAGAGCTATGGGCAAACGGACGACGCTATGACCGTATTCCCTTGTAATGGAGTAAACCTATGCACCTCACGATTGAGATTCCAGATAATATTCAACCGCCGAAATTCCATCTGTTTCAGCCAGTCTGTCTTGTCCCTAAAAGTCCGACATCCAAATCAGAGCGGCAGCTACAAGATGCTCCTCCGCCTCGTACAGGCGTGATTGTCGGCATGACCTACATTACCCTGTTTCAAGCAATAGTCGAACACTATGCGGGGTTTGGTTGGGAATATCAGGTGGATTTCTACTTCAATGCTCCTTTTGAAAAAGCGCTGGGGTGTGAAGACCCAGTGCAAACCTACGACGAAGACGATTTAGCCCCATTCATTTCTCAGGCTAAAGTCGATCGCAAGCCAGCCATTGCGATTAACTGACTGATTCTTCTCCCACCAGCTAACCATCAACTGGTGGGAGCCAACCGTTGCATCAATGCGCCATCATGAAAACTCTGGAATTCAAGCTCTATCTCTCCAAACAACAGCAAGCCACCATCGATCGCTGGCTCGTTGATTTGAAATGGATTTGGAACGCTGGATTGAGCCTATTAGAAGAAGACCAGCAGCGCAGATGGCGGAACAAGAATGGTGTTGACCCAATGGATGGGGCTGAAAAATGGCAGTTCTATTGCAACCCCGATCGCTGGGACTGGCAACCAGAAGATAGCAAAAGCAAGTTTGCAGGGGTTTATGGGTTAGCTTGCAGTTGCACCCATTACGATAAAGCCTCTCAACAGCATTATCCGGCTTGTCAAATTCGCAATCACATGCAGGTTGAGGAACCATTCAAGCTGGTGAGCAAAATTCAAACAGACAAGGCTAACCCAAATAAACCTTGGATTCGTGCCATTTGCTCACGAGTGCGTAACGGGGTGATTGAATCTTTGAAAGAAGCCTGGAAGCGCTACCTAGACCCATCAAACCCAGTACGCAGACCAAACTACAAGGGTAAGCGGGATAAGTTAGCTAGTCTAACCAACCGCAATGGTAAAACTACCTGCCTAGTTACAGGAGCGAATCACATTAGACTGCCTATCTTGGGAGTTCTGAAAGTTAAGGGGATTCAAGCTCGACTGCACGATCGCCAATTTGAAACTGTCCGCATCGTCAAACGAGCATCAGCTTATTATCTGCAATTGTTGGTGCATGAAGAATTAAAACTAGATGCACCGAAATATTCTGATGATGCGATCGGGCTTGACCCTGGTGTGGTGAATGCCCTCACCCGCTCTGATGGGTGGGTTGCTGCAAACTTAAGGCATTACCGTAAATCAGAGCGCAAACTAGCAAAGCTCAACCGTCAAGCATCACGGCGGAAATTAGGCAGCAAGAATTGGCAGAAGACTATCCAGCAGATTGGCAAGCTACATGAGCATACTGCCATGAACCGGAAACACCGCAATCACAAACTGTCTACCTATCTGGTTCAAACCTTTGGCGGCATTGCTTTAGAAGAGAATATACTGCGGAATATGACCCGTAGACCTAAGCCAAAACCCAGGGAGGATGGTAAAGGGTATTTGCCTAATCAGGCAACTGCTAAAGCCGGATTGAATATGGCACTGCTGGATGTTGGCGTGTATCAGTTACGAACTTTTATTGAAACTAAGAGCAAGGTTACAGGTACGGAGTTTCATTCCATAGCATCCCACTACAACTCTCAAGCCTGTGTGAAATGTGGAACAGTCGATCGCGAGAATCGACTCACTCAATCTAAATTTTGCTGTACTGCCTGCGGTCATCAAGAAAATGCAGACGTGAATGCCGCTCAGGTCGTACTGAATAAAGCACCCTGGACACGTCAGTTTCGCTTCAGATTGCGTGAACCAGGAGAACAGACTTCCAGTTGGAAGGGTACGGTGCTTCCTAGCCGAAACCGTCAGAGTCATCTGACTAAGCCTGCCGCTGAGTCCTTTGTGGGCTGTCAGCAGGAACTCGCTTGTGCAGTCGCGCGATCTACACAAGTCGGAATCCCTGAGATTACAGGGAAATCTCTAAGCAAACAATCATCGCGTAAGTCTTCTAGCAGAGCCGTGCATTCCAATTCTAAAATGCCCATACAACTTACTTTATGGTCGATAGAGCACTAGATTGCCTATTGAGCGAATCCGGGCTATTGCAGATGTCTCAACTACCTACGAGACTAGAATGGCTCTAACAAATGCTCCGAAGTAGATTTAGCTTATGGAAACCTGAACTGTCTTACCCAGCTTTGCTTAGAGATTAGAATGCGGATTTCAATCTGGTAACTCCCACACCCCAGGACTTACTTCTGCATAGCCAATCTGTTTCAAGACTTCTTCCAATGACGGCAAGCCTTCCATTGCCTCGATCGCATCCATCACCGTCTCGGTTGAAGCGATGCAATAAACAGATTCTTGGGTCACGGTATCGCGCAGGCAGAGAACCCCTTGCCTGACATGTTCAAGCTCGAAGCGGCTCAACTAGATTACCTTTACCTCTGGTTCTGCGATGTCCAGAGTGATCTTCACGTTCGGATAGACTTCTCCTGATGGCATTCGCAAATATCCACGCTGCGATCGCAGCGTATCGAGATAGGGGCGCACCTTCTCAAAGCGTTGGTCGAACTCGGATTTGTCGAGTAGTTGCGCGATCGCTACTTCCACGAATCGGATAAGCCCGGCACGTTCCCAGTAGGCAATCAGGTCAAGCAAGTAATACTCAATCACTATCTGAGACACTTCGAGGAAGCGCCCCCGACTATCACCTCGATAAACCTGGAGTAATGGAAAGTCAACGTTGCTGGCAGCGATAAAAGCGTCATGGTCGCGAATGGCGGCAACAACAGTTTGGGCGCTCAACTGGTTCAAGCGCTCCTGAAGGTATTCCGCTATTAGCCTGCAAGTTGGGTCAGTATCTGGAGTTAATTTTGTCATCGCAGCACACGATCGCGGTTGACATTAGTGTAACTGCGAAGATTAGGAGCGGCGATCGGGTTCAACATATTAGCGTGAGGCAGTCTGTTCAAATCCGCAACCGTTGCGGATTTAGAAGTGGAGGTGGGGTGCGATCGGTATAGTGTAACGTTGCCCATAACCCGCCACAAAAACTTCTCAGATTCAACCAATAACCTCTAAACGGTCGGGTTCATGGGCGTTGTTAGCTGGTGGTAACAGATGTCCCTATTATTACTCGTTCAGAATTATTACTCGTTCAGACAGGTAGATAGGCGAATCTTAAAAACTGTCCAGTTTGATGAAATGTGATTGCCTTCTCCTCAAATGCTCGAATCAATGCAGTTGCGTATTCAATTCGCAGTTCCCTCTGTGATCGCCCTACATAACGAATCTCAACTGTATCTACCTCAATCCACTCAACTTCACGCTTTGGAACAGGTCCTAGATTACCAGTCTCCACGTAACGGCTAGTAGGCATGTAAACGCCGTTTTCCCAAACGGCGGGTTCAGAAACTTTCGACCACTTCACTCGCACTTTGCAAGGAAATGGCTTAAGTATGTCGATGACACAAGACCAATATTCCTCAAGTCTCAACATAAAAGTTTTCTACCGTTTCTAGCCCCTAATCTAGGATAGTTACCACAGCCTGAAGCGTAAGCCAGCTAACAATGAATAGACGGAATTTTTCCGCCTAAGATCCTAATTTAGGGTAGATAGGCAGATTTTGTCTGCCTAAGATCCCAGTTTAGGGAATTAGGTAGAGAGCTTCAGTAAATCTTCAAATCACAATGCCTTATCAGTCGCCGTCCAGAGTAACCTTCGATCGCAAATCGCAATCGCGTCTCACCAGCGATCGCAGCCCAAATTGGCATTTCCTCAAATCCGCAACGGTTGCGGATTTGAAAACCCCGATCGCTACTACAGCAGCCGGGGTTCACAACATCAGCCATGCTCGTTAATCCTTACGTCCACTCTCCCAAAAGCTTTTGCCGTGTCCCCTGTCTCTGACCCCATAGCCGCTCAATCTCTTGGATGTTCTCAGTGCGAATATGGTGACAGGTGACGATCGTCTGAGCTTCGTCAATCAAATCCAAGCGCTCAATACTAGCTAACCATGCCTTCAGGTCTTTTGCTGCTCTCATCCCTAGCCGTTGAGCTACTTTAGTTGGGGATAGTCCTGCATGGTCATGAACGACCTGCCCCCGGTTGTTGACCACGATATGACGCTCAACCTCAACTACCCGCTCAACCTGCACATCGGCTCTACCCAGGGCAAGCTGACCCAAACCAGGCGCGATCGTCTCCAAGGTTTGAATCCCTAACATTAATCGTTCCTGTGTTCTAGCCAGTTCAAGTTGTAGCCTGAGCGCCTCAAGCTCTGCGTTCTTGGTATCAATTACCTGAAGGGCTGCTTTAAAGTTGCGTTCGCAGTCTAGAAAATACTGTCTAACCTCCTTACCTTTTGCCGTCCCAGCCATCATTGCCAACGACTTGAAGCAATCTATTGTTAATAGTATTTGTTCACTAGAACGCCCTCTACCGCTATTTTTCAACCATTTGGTTAAAAAATCAGTGCCTTCTACAAAGTTAGAGGTTAGCTTATCTTTTGCCTTCTGTTTTGAGGAATAGCCAATCCATTTCCAGGCATCCTCTAAATCTACTGGAAATTCTTCATCGGACTGAAGCAGCGATCGTACTAATGCTTGCGAAAGCTCCATCACATCATTCCTTTAGTCATGTTCTATTGTTCGTACTGCATACTCTATGGAACGAGAAGCACGGCACAGGCGAATAAACACTGACAGAGATTGCCGTGCGATTCATGCCACCTATCTGCGATCGCTAGTCATCCAAATCACTATCAGGGCTTGAGTGGAAAACCCTGATTGAGACGAACGCTAATCGTCTTTCCCCGTGATAGGTCAACCAAATACAGTCGGTTCCAGCATCAAGAGATTCCCATGCAGAGTTGAGATTATCCCTGAAGTCAATCAAACTCATCTCTAGTTCTGAACCGATTTGTAGTTCTTCCGCGATCGTGATAGGAACCAAATAGCCGATCCGGTCTTTGTAGTACTCCACAGGAACCACGTCGCCAGCTTGAACCTGACGGCGATATTTCGACAGACCTTGCCTCAGCTTGGATAAGGGAACCACGTTAATAGGCGGACTTAAGGCGTACATATAGAACCTCTTTCACATTATCAACATGTGGCTATCCTAATCAAAGTTGTACGTTAAGTCAAAGTTGATTTTGTTGACAATGTTGTACGTTTTATGCGACATTAGATTCAAGTGAGGCGAATAGCCAAACCAAAACCCACCACTCCCTAGATTTCTCAGGTCAGAAGGAATGGCGGGTCGAATTCACCCCAAATATTGGAGTAAATCAATTATGCCTCAAGTAACGCTAGTACAAAACCCGGTTCTCCCTACCGAACCTGTACGGGTCTACACTCACCTCGTTACCCTCATCAATCGTGTTACAGGTGACGAACAAGCCTTAACCATTGAAACCCTCTCAGATCGCTTCTGCGATGTCATGCGCGAGATTGCTCATCAACGGGTGATGAAAGGGCTGAAAGGCTACGAAGTCTTTGAAACGCTAGACCTGACTGAACTTCCCTTCTAACTCTCCAGGCAGGCTCTGAGCCTGCCCCCTCGCTTCACCTATTTGGAGAACTCAATCATGCTCGATTCCCTTGTAATGTCCTGCGAAGGACACGACGTTTTGATGGAACAACGTGCCGACGGTTGGTATAGCTGGATCAATCTCCACAACGTCTTTTTTCCCGTTGACCATGAACCCCGTCCGACCCTAGCCGATGCCATTACCTACAACCTGAGTGCCATTCCTGCCTTCTTTGCTCAGATTGAAGCCAACTCCAAACGCATCGCTGAGGAGGGCTAACCATGACTCGCAGACTCACCCACTTTGAACAAACTCTGCAAGCCCATCTCAACAGCATTCCTGAGCATAAATATGACCTCTGGCAATACACCGAAGACGGTCAAATCGTTGGCTTCTACTACCTGAGTGTGGCAGCTGCATTTCAAGAGCAGTCCTACCCCGGTTGGCGCTATGTCGTGGAACGTCAAGGCAAAACTGAAGACATCACCGAGAACGGTATCAAAATCGTCGATTGCCATGAGGAGAGCATCACTGCCTTAGGAGAGCAGCCATCATGAGCGTTAAAGCCATCCCTTTTGAGCAACGCTTACAGTTCTGGCTGCAATTTGCTCCTCAGCCACCACTCGTTACCATCTCTCACCCCTTCCTCACCGTTCAATGCACTGATTTCACCTCAGCCGACCAACTCTTACAAAAGCGCTGCATCCTCAAACGCATTTGGACGGGTGAGCGCTACTGCGAACAGCCAACCGTTTTAGAGCTATGGGCAAAGGGTAGACGCTATGACCGCATTTCCTTGTAATGGAGCCAAAATCATGCAACTCACCATTGAGATTCCAGATAATATTCAACCGCCAAAATTCCATCTGTTTCAGCGTGTCTGTCTTGCTCCCAAAAGTCCCACATCTAAATCAGAGCGTCAGTTACAAGATGCCCCTCCGCCCCGTACAGGCGTGATTGTGGGCATGAGCTATATCACTCTGTTTCAAGCACTGGTTGAAAACTATGCGGGGTTTGGTTGGGAATACCAGGTGGATTTCTACTTCAATGCTCCCTTTGAAAAAGCATTGGGCTGTGAAGAACCCGTGCAAACCTACGACGAAGCGGATTTATCCCCATTTACACCTCAGGCTAAAGCCGATCGCAGACAGGTAATCACAGCTAACTGACTAATTTCTCTCCCACCAGCTAACCACCAACTGGTGGGAGCCAACTATTGCATCAATGCGCCATCATGAAAACTCTGGAATTCAAGCTTTATCTATCCAAATCCCAACAAACCACCATCGATCGCTGGTTGATTGACCTGAAATGGATTTGGAACGCTGGATTGAGCCTATTAGAAGAAGACCAGCAACGCAGATGGCGCACGAAAAACGATTTTGACCCAATGGATGGAGCCGAAAAATGGCAGTTTTACCGCAACCCCGATCGTTGGGACTGGCAACCGGAAGATAGTAAGAGCGACTTTGCAGGGGTCTTTGGGTTAGCTTGCAGTTGTACCTACTATCACAAAGCGTCTCAGCAGCGTTATCCAGCCTGTGAGATTCGGCATCACATGCAAGTTGAGGAACCGTTTAAACTAGCTGGAAAAATTCAGACAAACAAAGTAAACCGCGATAAACCCTGGCTCCATGCTATCTGCTCACGGATACGACATAGCGTCATCAGGTCACTCATGAGAGCATGGAAACGCTACCTAGACCCCTGCGATCCTACCCGTAAGCCAAACTACAAGGGCAAGCGGGATAAATTCACCAGTTTAACCAACCAAAATGGGAAGGTGACATGTTGCCTTGTAGGAGCCAATCATATTAAGCTGCCTATCCTGGGAGTCCTCAAAGCCAAGGGGATTAAAGTTCGGCTAGGTGATCGCCAATTTGAAACCGTCCGAATTGTCAAACGAGCATCTGGTTACTATCTGCAATTGTTGTTGCATGAGCAGCTAACGTTAGATGCACCGAAATACCCGGATGATGCGATCGGGCTTGATCCTGGTGTGGCGAATGCACTCACCCGTTCTGATGGCTGGGTGGCTAAAAATCTAAGGCTGTATCGGAAGTCAGAACGCAAACTAGCACGGCTTCAGCGTCAAGCATCACGGCAGAGACTAGGGAGCAAGAATTGGCAGAAGACGATTAAACAAATTGGTAAGCTGCATGAGCGTACTGCCATGAGGCGCAAACACCGCAATCACAAACTATCTACCTATCTGGTACAAACCTTTGGCGGCATTGCCTTAGAGGAAAATAATCTGCAAAACATGACCCGACGACCCAAGCCGAAATTGAGAGAGGACGGTAAGGAGTATGCACGTAATAATGCCACTGCAAAGGCAGGACTGAACAAGGCATTGCTAGATGTTGGAATCGGTCAACTACAAAAGCTCATTGAAACCAAGAGTAAGATTACAGGGACAGAGTTTCACGCGATCGCTTCTCAATATAACTCTCAGACCTGTATGCAGTGTGGAGCCGTTGACCGCGCGAGTCGGCTCACTCAATCAGAATTTTGCTGTATGACCTGCGGCTATCAAGAACATGCGGATGTAAATGCCGCTCAGGTGGTACTGAATAAAGCACCTTGGACACGCGAGTTTCGCTTCAGATTGCGTGAACCAGGAGAACAGTCTTCCAGTCGGAAGGGTACGGCGCTTCCTAGCCGAAACCGTCAAGGCAACTTGACTAAGCCTGCCGCTGAGTCCTCTATGGGCTGTCAGCAGGAACTAGCTTGTGCAGTCACGCGACTTACACAAGTCGGAACCCCTGAGATTACAGGGAAACCCCTAAGCAAGCGATCGCGTAAATCTTCTAAGCGATTGGCACATTCTGACCTTGATATTCCCCTACAACTTAGTCTGTGGGATACAGCAGAAATGCGCTAGGGCAGCATTGCTTAGGGATTGGAAGGGTCGTTGAGGGTAGGAAAAGGTTTATCCTGAGTTGTTAGACAGTTATGTCATTTCTTTTTCCCTGCCACTACCCACTTCTCTAACACTTCAGTTGATTGCCTAACCAATTCCGGGTGAATGACCACGATCGGGCGCGTCTCATCATTCCACACGGCTTTCTTGAGATTGCTGCCGAAGGTGACGGTATCGCCCTGCACTTCTGCCACATTCCCAGGCTTGCCCTTCTTGAAGCTATCTCGCAGCTCCCCCGAATCAATCAGCACCTTACCCTTGGCTCGCTTGGGCTTGCTCTGAAGGGTAGCATCTGATAATCGTTTCCATTGCACCCCGCCGTACACTTCCCCGGTCGTTGTTGCCGATGGACTGGATTTAAACCGCTGCCCAAAATCCCGGTCTGCTACTCGGTACAGACTGCCTGCGATCGGAGCCAGGTTATTTGCTCGATCACTGATGCCCTCCAACTGTTTCACCAGTCGGTTCAGCGCTTTGATATCGAACTTGATATCCATCTCAAATTACCCAATCGCTATCGAACCCGTTATCAGTCAGAACATCCCTAAACTGCTGCAACTGTGCCGGAGTGTAATCAACAGGCAGTGTCGCTCGAATTTGGCTAATCGCAAATTGGAGGTCAGCCATCCTGCGATCGTCATCCGCTTCACTGTTGGCAAAGGCATAGAACATCAAATCCCGTGCGCGGTCATTATCTGAACTGTAAGCGATCGCGAACAGCTCAGTGTTTGCCATGTCTTTGTCTAGCTTGCTCCACTTGTCCTTGGGAAACTTAATCCCCTGGAGATATGCCAGCAGCTCATTACTATCGTCGGCTAGCCACTCATCTCCCCAACCACCCTGCTTTTCTTCGGCAGCTCCAACAATTTTGCCTTGTGCATTGCGCTTGACGTACATCTATCTCTTTCCTCTGGCATCAATATAGCCTGCACACGATATCCAGAGCGAGTTGTTAGCGTTTCCTAGTGCCTCCCGCACCCCAATGCGCCCTGAAGTGTCAGTCAACAGCCGGACAGTCCCGAGCGGGGCAACGCTGGAACATTGGACGTGAATTTGTCCAATGGTATAGTCCGCCTGTCCGTCGTTCTGGTTTTGGGGCGAAGTACACCACAGGTAATCGGCATTGCTACCAGAGTAGAAGATGACGATTAAGGGTTCGACCTGAATGCCAGTTGGAACAGTGAGAACTATGAGGATTCGAGCCGTGTTCCCGATCGCGCCAGTGCTGCTGTAGAAGGTTGAATCTCTCCAAGTGCAGCGATCGCCAGTCTGAGTGTACGGGCGAATCGAGCCATCGGACCTAGTTTGGACTGACCAAACTCTACGCACAACCCAGCCGCTAGGAGCATTGGTACCCGTGACAGAGGTATCGAAGCAAGCATCGATCGCCCCGGTCGAAGGGTTGAACATCGCAAAGCAGTGATACCAGGTGCTGTTCGCTTTGCTGCCGACAACTGACCCACCCTGATTGTTGCCAGCCTGCCATGCTGCATCTAAGCGCTTGGTGATGATTGATGAGGACTCAACCAAGTGATCGTTGATCCAGCAAACGCCAGCACCGAAATCAATATCGTTCGTCGGGTCGCTACTACTGTTGGCAGTTTCCCAGCCAGATATGTAATCCAGCAGGCGAACGGAGGGTGACGTAATCCAGCCGTGCCTCATCCGACTGCCACCGTCCAAGTGCCACTCAAGGTTCCGTAGCTCGTTAGGTCAACACTGAGAGCCGATGTGCTGGTGAAGGTGATTTCATCGGGAATGATTTGTTTGTTATTGTTGTCGGCGATCGTGACGGGTAAATATCGCCTGCCCAGACTATGGGTAACGGTCAGCACTCCAGCTGTCAATCCAGCGTTATTGAAGGTCGTTTCATACCACCCGGCAATCGGCTTCTCACTCCCCACTAACCCCAGGGCAAAGCGATCGTTGGTTTCATCCCAGAGAATTCGGGCATTTGTGGAAGTGCCCCGCTCAATTTCCACCCCAGCATCTTCGGTGGGTGAACCCGTCACATCGTTGTTGAGAACAATGATGTTATCCCCGATCGCCAGGGTGTTCGACTCGATCGTGGTAGTCGTTCCCTGAACGGTGAGGTTGCCTGAGAGGGTGAGGTTTTTGGCAACTAAATCAGCATTGGCATTATCAGCCGCGTTGCGGATTTGTAGCTCACCTGAGCTATTTTTCAGGATGACAGCCGTGCCATCGCTATCAATGACAAAAGTGCTGCTGGTGGTACCCGTGTCGGTGTTTTGGGTGTGACCGCCTGAGATGGTCTGGAAGCTAATCACTCCAGCATTATCACAGACCACCATGTAGGTTCCGGCTGGGAACTCCCCCGGCAGGGTAAAGGTGATGCTGCTGGCAATGCTAGCCGGTGGCTGGAAGCCGACATAGTTACTGCCCTTGAAAAATCTTAGATTGCCCAGTAGTTCCAGTAAGCCTGCTTTCACGGTGCTATCCTCCGATCGATACTCTCCAAGTTCCAGCCAACGGCGCAAAGCTACTCAGGTCGATCGCTACCGCATTGTCTGTCAACACTTCCAAGCGATCCGGTAGGATACTTTCACCCGAGGCGTTCCAAATGGTAACCGCAGATGGGTAAGTGTTTAGTCCATGAGTGACGGGCAGAATGTTGGCAATGCTCAAGTCTGCTTGGGTAAAGCTGCTATCGTAGCTACTACTGCCAGAGCTATTAGGGCTGCCGACTTCAACAATCCGTGTCGGAGTCGGACGAACCACAACACTGGCAACATTGGGTCTGACCGTAATGGATGGGTTGCTCATGACACCCCTTTACTGACAATCACATCCCCTTCTATCCAGTAGGTTGTTAGTCCGCCCGCATCGGTCAGCTTCAAGTCATGAATGTAGCGCCTGGGTGAGAGCGCGGCTGTCACCGTTTTACTCAGGCTCAGAGTCACGGTATCGGTGTCAGGAAAGCTGACGGTGAAGGATGCCGCGATCGTGCCGTCCAAGGTTTCAATATTAGATGCCCCGGTATACCCAGAATTGTTGAATGCTGTACCGTCAGGATTCTTGAGGTCAAGATTCACCGAGTAATCTTCACCCTGCCTGACTTCGTGTCGATAGAATGCTGGTTTTCCCATTGTTCAGATGTTCAAATCCGCAACCGTTGCGGATTTCAAAACTGTACTGTTTTACCGGATTTGCGCTTACCAACCTTGACAGCAACGATCGCACCCCCAACCAGGGTAGAGGAATCGCCACCGCCGAGAGTGGTTTCCCCTTCGAGTACGATCGTGCCACTCAAGATGGCTTCAAGTTCATCCGCCCCCTGTTTGCACATGAGGGAACCGAATCCTCCACCATCCCCGGTTGCTCTGCCAACGGTGTCTAGTTGCTCGATCGCATAAACGCCGATGATTTCACAAATCACCAGTTTCTCAACGACAGAGGCTAGAGCCGGATGGGAGCCAGTGAGCGGCAGGGTATAAACAGCTTTCAGGCGAGCATTCACCCGCGCTTCTACCTGTTCCCCTACCTGCTCAATCAGGTTGTCATTCACAACCCGTTTACCGAACGTAGCCGCCGCGCCCCCAACTTGCAGGCGAGCTTCCAGTCGGTTCGCGATCGCTTCTTTGGTGGTGTAAGTTAAGCTCATTCTGGAGTCCAAAAGTGCCAAGTATAGGGGAGTTTATCTTCCGAATAGGTGACAGAAGTCTTCCACAAAGTTCCATCCTTGCCAGGGTAGTCATTGTCACCATCGGTGAGCACCTGTAAGTTGACACAGGTATCTGACCATTTGCGAACCACGATCGCGGGTCTAATCTGCCCTTCACTTCTACCATCTGGTAAGACATAGTTCACGATTGAACCAACGGACACGGATACTGTGCGTAGCTCAAGAACGGCTGGTACTTCAACGTTTGATGCTTCTTCCACGGGCTTGCCTCCTATTGTCAGGAAATCTTGACATTTATTATGGATGACATCCTAGCCCACACAACAAAAAGACTCGCGATCGCGAGTCTCAGAAGTACAAAGGTCCAATGACTCCAGCATCATAACCCCAGTGTTTGCCGGATCGTCTGAGTGTTTTTAGAAGCGGTACTCTCACGCGGCGATCGACTGGTGGCGAACTGCTGAGTGTGGATGACGGGCAGAACTTTCATGATGAAATACCCGGCACTGTCGTTTAAGTGGTCATGCCCCTGGGATTTGTCCGGCTCCCCATCTTTCCAAACTTGCTGTTCTAACGCTTCGGTATAGCGTGGACAACGGAGCGTGTTCACCAAATATCGCCTATCCCCTTTGGCATTGCAGAACGCCCCATTCATGGCGTTAATTCTGTCCTTTACCGCTGGGTTGCTGGCATCCACGGTAACGGTGAATGCCGCCTGCCTAAGCAATGCAATATCTGATTCACTGGCATTCGTCGTCTTGCGACTGTTCCCAGCTGCATCCGGGTAGATGGTGATGAGCCGTTGTCTGTCATGCTCCGGATATCTGGCTTTGATAGCGGCAATCATCGCTGGGGTGTCTGCTAGTCCCACGAATTCATCAACCGCCCTGGGCAAGCCAGTCCGTAGAACGTGAACCACTGCCGCCATCTTTCCCACGTTAAAGTCCATCCCGATGTGGAGGCGATCGCCCGGTTGCACTGACTCAAAGCAATTGTTGAGAGCGCGATCGAAGCTGGAGTAAACCGCGCCTGATGTGAGGTTGACAAACTCCCCTTTGAGGTAAGCCTTAATCAGTTCTGGTGGGTAGTTCTCCAGCAGGCTCGGAATATAGTCTTCTGCCAGGAATGGGTTGTCGTAGGTACTGGCACGAATGAAGCGACGATCGCGCTTGCCTACTGCTTCTTTGACAAAAAACTCATAGAGTAAGCCAAATCCCTCCGGAGTGGAGACCATCGCAATTTGCCTGACCTTACCGACCCGAATCCGTCCCATCAGTAGCTTGAGGGCAGGACGGCTAATCTTTGGCTCAACCACGTCTATCTCATCCACGCAGGCAAAGCTAAGGTTGTTTGCCCGAATCCGTCTCCAGTTCTCAAAGCTGCGGATCAGAACTCTGGTTTCCCCATTGGGGAATTTCAGGGTGAAACTGGGCAATGGGGTCGCTCGATATTTGTAGGGGATTTTCAATTCCTCTAACTGGTCCTCAAACTCTGGCACAAAGGTATCCATTGCCAAGGTGTGAGTGGGGGAGTAAACGCCGCCATCGGTCCCGACATTGCGGGAGGCGAGCAGGATAGTTTTGAGTGCTAGGGCTTTGGTCTTACCAGCTCCAAATCCTGCCACCAGTCCCAGAAACCGAGTCGTGAAGTCAGAGCAGAAATTAAGCTGATGCTTCAGAACCTTCGTCGGTACGATCGTCATCTTCACTCTCCGAACCGCCCCGAACCATCTCCGGCGTGACCAACTGCAATTCAATCCCTGTCGAAACCTCTTCTTCGATCGCTTTGGGTTGCGACACTCCAGTATGCACCGCTAACAACTTCAGCGCTTCCAATTTATTGTGCATCTTGAGTTTGATGACCCGCCGCGTTGAGAACTCCGTCTCCGTTTCCGTCATCGATACCTCAGCGATCGCAGAGGTGACATCAGGTTCCAACCCTCCCGAATCCTTAATGGTGACTGAGCTACCGTTAAAGCTCAGTACATCCGTGATGTTGGCAAAGCCGATTCGTGCTAACTCTTGCAGAACACGATCGGCGGTGATGAGAGTCCGTTCCTTCTGCTGTTCACGGAGTTCCTGAATATACGCCTGAACGTTAGCATTCGTTAGCAATCGTGAAGCGTTCGCCCTAGCCGTCGCATCATTCTTCACCTTGTAGCCAGCCCGACGATAAGCCGCGCCTTGGTCAAGGTCAACTAAGAATTCTTCTGCAAATCGTTTATGCTTTTCCGTCAGCCGTGGTGGCATCTCAATACCGCGATCGCTGTCTCTATATTGCCCTTAGTATTACTGCTCAGGTTCATTAGGGTTAACTAATTGCAATTCCCCCCGACCCAACTTTTCTAGCATCTCAGAAACACCTGTACACCCAACCGCCTGAGATGCCGCCTGCGCCCCCTCCCAACCTTCATCAGACACCCTAACTTCGTGCTTCTTACGCCCCTCCCATTTAGGGGTTCTACCATCCCTATAGGTCAGGTTGGCTAGGCTATTCGGATTCTCACCCCGTGGCATACATTACCTCTTTTCTTTTAATTCTACTCTAGTCGGGGTGAATTAGAAATTCAGTATATCTGCGGATGTCTACCTAATATGGTCAGGGTAGATTAGATTCATGAGGGCAAAGGAAGCAACGAACTGCCCCTCACCAAGTTTTTAAGGAGTCCTAGTCATGCAAGACCTACTGACCAATTTCGCCACCATCTGTGAAATCGCGATCGCTGCCATCACCATTTACGGAGCACTAACCCATAAACCCAAAACTAAGCTAGCGATCGAACCCCAAGCAGAATCAGCGATCGAGGTTGAAGCCGTTGAAGTAGTTGAACCCGCTCCCGCTGTTTCCCGCATTGAGGAACTGAAAGCCAAGTTCGGAACCACTCTGACCGCTAAAGCCCCGATCGCTCCACACCTGACCGCCGCTGATGTCGAAACCGCTCTAACTCTGTTGACTGCCGCGCCTCAATCTCCCACCGTTGAAGAATTGCAAGACTTGGGTATCCGTGAACTGCGCAAACTCGCAAAGGGCAAGTGTCCAGGATTGGCTACCGCTACAAAAGCCAAACTGATTGCCGCGATCGCTGCCTAAACTCCCTCCCCCTGGCAGATGGGTTAAAGTCTGCCCTCTTATCCCTCTTACCCTTTATCTCCCATGCCATCCAAAACGATCGACAACACCGCCGCTTTCTTTCTGTTCGGAATCGCTCTCACCACCGCTCTTTGCCTGCGATATGCTGGCTTCCCCATTCAATTCCCCTGGGAGAGAGCGCTGGATACGATCAACACCGTGAACGCCAAAATTACAACTGTTGTGAGTCCCAAATGATTAACCAAACTAAAACGATCGCGACTGAGCAAGTTGTTTCACCGATTAGTTCTTCAAAGCTGAATAAAAAATCTTTGTGTGATTATGTTCTGAATGTTGCCTCGGGTTGCTTACATGGCTGTACGTTCTGCTATGTGCCTTCTACCCCGGTTATCAGAATGAGAGGGAAAGCCTTACAAGAGAAAGGCGTGAGCGATCCACAACTGGACTGGGGTGATTATCTATTTGTTAGGGATGAGGTTCCAGAACAGCTAGAAGCGCGCTTAGCCAGAAATCCCAAGTGGAAGGAGACGGCATCAGGTAAAGGTGTGGTGATGCTCTGCTCTGGCACCGATCCTTACCAGAATGGACAGACCGCCAAAGTGACCCGCGCTTGTGTACAAGTGCTACTGAATCATGGCAAGCGGGTAAGGATATTAACTCGATCGCCGCTCTGGACAAAAGACCTGGATATCCTGGTTCATCCGAATGTCACGGTTGGGATGTCGTTGCCTCACCTAGACGACAACATTAGCCGACAGGTTGAGCCAGGAGCACCCCTACCCAGCGATCGACTAAAGGCGTTAGAGATGGGTAAATTTGCCGGATGTCGGCTCTATGTGGCAATGGCTCCTACCGCCCCTGTTCATGGTGTTGAAGATTTCCAGCGGTATTTTGATGCCGTTCTACCGCTCAACCCAGAGGTGATTTTCTGGGAACCAATTAACGCCCGTGGCAGCAATGGCAAACGCATGATTGACGCTGGAATTGACTGGGTATCCCAGGTCACGACTCAGAAGCAATGGGCAGATAACTTTTACAGCCAGTACAACCAGATCATCCAGGTATTGCAGGAACGCAGTGCAATCCATCTGCTACATCCTTGGTTCGACCCAGCATTACCCACGATCGGAGGAGTCGATATCAACTCCTGGTTCTACCGTCCAACTATTGAGCAGTGGGGAGAATAAGTATGGTCGCTTATAACTTTAAAGCTTGCTTCGCGCCCCTGGTTGAGAGCAGGCAGAAACGGCAGACTATTAGAGCGGAGGGTAAACGTAAACACGCTAAACCGGGTGACGCTTTGCAGCTCTATACCGGAATGAGAACGAAAGTCTGTCGTAAGTTACTTAACCCAGATCCGGAGTGTGCTTCCACTCATGAGATTGAGATCCGCGATCGACTGGAGATGAGAATAGATGGCATCCCTCAAACCCTTAGTGAACAGCGGCAGGTTGCATTAGATGACGGATTCGATTCTCTAAAGGCATTCCATGACTTCTTTGAGTCGGTTCATGGTTTACCGTTCAAGGGTAAGTTAATCCGTTGGTAAATCCAAAATCCACAACAAGTAAAAACGAGTAAACAGGCAAACAATCATGCAATCCAAAAATAACTTAAGCAATCGCGTCGAAGCAGCCAAAAGACGATACAAAGATGCTCTGCAAAATCTTAGCGCTTGTATTCCCAGAGAAATATCAGCATTGGATGAACAAGATCCAAGCATCTTTGAGCCGTCATCAGGACTTGAATCTGTGCTTCTTGATGCTGTCAGATACGCCAATCAGTTAAGGGCATTGCTGGAAGTCGAGGAATAGAAGCTTGTTGGCAAATCCGCAACGGTTGCGGATTTGGATCGCTCCAACACTGCCCAGTAATGACTCATTTGTTTCGAGTGTCCACAGTAGTAGCTATGCCAGCGGCTTAAGGTGTATCCCGCCTGAGCCGCTTTTTCATGCATCAGTATTTGGCACCCTTCCAGATAGTTCCGAAACAGCCCATTCCCGAATCGCTCGATCAGTGGCTGGTAAACCTTCTTGTCCCATCCCCCCGAAATCTGAACCGACTGTCTACCGCCATCATTCACCACAATATGCAGCACATCTGCTCTGGGTCGATCGCTGTTCAGGAATGCCGCGATCGCTGACCAGGGTTCACCGTATGGATCAACGTCGAGCAAGTTGATTTCCAAGTGTGCACCAACTCCAGCGGCTAACGCGGCGACACAATCCCCTTCGTAAACCGCCCAGGTCGGACGCTGCAAGGCTAGGGCATCCGTGCGCTTAGAGTCTTTCTCAAACACGATGCCGTTGGGCAGTTTGGAGTAACACGCCTGATAGAGCTTGCCAAAACCACCGTGCGTTTCCATAACTACGGGGTTGGCGAGTTGAGCCAGGGCAGAACGTCGTAGCCTAACTTTCTGCCAGTACGTGGAGTTGTCCTTCTTCGCTGAATCTGCCATTGAGGTAAAACGTGCAAATTTCGGTGATGGCCTGCGATCGATTGGGGTTGCCAGTCGCGCGAATAGCTTCTTCAAAGATGGCAACGTCATCCGCCTGCAATACTGCTTTGATAGTAGACGCTTTTTTCTGGAGTCGCTTTTCAGATTTTTCTCGGTTGGCTTCCTCCGGCTCTATAAGCTCGTTTGCCTCCAAGATGGCATCTATCTCTTCAGAGTCGAATCCTGTCAGTTCCAGGTCAAAATCAACGTCGCTCAATGACTGAAATTCTTCAGCCAGGATCGAATCCAGCCAGTCCGACTCCGCTAGTTTGTTGTCCGCAATTCTGACGGCTTTCTTCTGTTCCTCGCTCAGTCCCTTGCGGACGATGACCGGGACGGTTTTCAACCGCAATTCGAGAGCCGCCAATCGGCGAGCATGACCCTTCAGAATAATGCCGCTCTCATCCACCACGATCGGGACATCCCAACCTGTCTGCCGAATAATGTTCGCTAGCTGTGTAACCTGTTCAGGTGGGTGTGCCTTCGTGTTCTTGTCACAGGGAATGACCTGATTAATTTCCCATTGCTCGACATTCTTCCAGTCCTGCATGAATAATCCTCAATCTGCTTATATTTTGTCGATCGTGTGGAGAATGAATGCAGAGCAATTGTGAATTATGGAACCGAAAGCCGCCGCGTCTGCGCTGACCCCTTCTGTTAACCGATTGGTGAACAACCTCCTCACCCAGATTTCCCGATTGGACATTAACCCGATCGAGAAGTATCTCGAAGTCCTCACGATGCATCCCGTTGCAGGTTTGGGCTTTGAAATCAAAGTGCTGTGGGGACTAACCAAACTGGGAGAGTACACCCATCCGAAAGCCCGAATTCAGAAATGGATGCGGATGAACTTTGAGCAGATGAACGGCAGCTTAACTTGGTCGGTGGCTGAAATGTTCATGGCGATCGCGCTCGGTTACAGCTTCAGCGAGTTCTCGGTCAAGCAGGTTGGCACCGAATGGCGACTCGATACCCTACTAGCCGTTGACCCGCGCTACTTCGTGTTCGAGGGCACGATCGGAAACATTAGCAACGTCAAATATCAACAGAGCGGACTACCGATCGACATCCCCTATGAGAAAGGGGTGCATATCGTCAATCAACCGTATCTGGCATTAGGGCGTGACCCTTACGGCATTGCTCAGTGCAAGAGAATTGTTGCCGCCTGGGAAGCGTGGAGAATTTTAATCAGTGAGTTGCTGTTAGCAGGTCAGAGGCATGTCACCCCGATCGCGGTTGCCAAGGTTCCAAGTCAGGAATTTATCATCTTGACTGATGAGTATGGGAATCCCCAGATTGACCCCGAAACTGGACAAGAGAAGCGCATCTTACTATCAGACAAAACGCTGGAACAGATGGAGCGACTAGAGAACAGTTCAGTGCTGGTGACTGACATTAGAAACGAAATTCAATTCATTCAGCAGTCAGCCGGATCAGGAGTTGCCGACTTTTTCTTTCAAGCATTGCGGTATCTCGAACGCATTATGCTGATGGGCGAATTGGTGCCAGAAACTGTAGTTAGCACTGGTATTAGTGGCACTGGTGACAGTGAATTGAATACGGGGCACATGGCGTTGATGGAGCTGGGCATCAATGGCGTGATGGAGCAAATCAAGGAAGGATTACTTGAGCGGGTTTGTCGCAGTTTAATTGAGTGGCGGTATGGGGCACAGGATAGTTATGGAGCATTTGAACTACCTGCTGAACAGCAAGAAGATAAGGTAGCATTACTCAACGCCATTCGGGGCATAGCGGATGGTCCACTGATTTCCAATCAGGATCTAGTAGTGGTCAATCGTGCCCGTGACCTGGCAGGCATCCCACCCACTACCGAAGTGATTAAGCGAGTCACGCAACCTCAGCCCGAGCCAACTGCTGCATGAGCACTCAAGAAGAACTACGAGAGCGCATTACTCGCCTGCAATTGCAGGTTGAGTTACTGCAAATTAAAAACCGCCATCTGTCCGCCGCTGTTCGGGAGTGGCAGACGATTGCCATATCCGCGATCGAGAAAGCCAACCAACTGGAGAGAAATGAACCCTGAAGCGATCGCACGGCTGCAAGAAATTTATCAATCACTGCCGAAAATCAACTGTCAGCAAAAGTGTCAGGCGTGTTGCACCATTATCACGCTGTCACCTATTGAGATTGAGCATTTAAAGCAGAACGGCAAAGGGTTGCCAGTTGCACGATATTCAAAAGAATTCGACTATCAGATGTGCTCGCACTTGAGGCAGAACGGTGACTGTGCTATTCAGCCAGTAAAGCCATTGATTTGCCGCCTATGGGGCTTAACCGAGACAATGGTTTGTCCCCACGGCTGTGAACCGGAAAGACGGCTCACCAGAGAGGAAATGCTGGATCTGATGCTGGAAGTAGACGCTTTGCGATCGGGGAGTGGTTACTGTAATAAGGATGGATGGAAGGGGTAAATCCGCAACGGTTGCGGATTTGGTCAAACCTCAAAATCCCTGACATCCCGACCAAGCTCCTTCGCGATATCGAATAGCTGCAAAGCGTCTGGCACACCTCTGCCCTTTTCCCAACTGATGACTGAGAACCGGGAGACATTGGCAACCTCAGCAATCTCCTGTTGTGAAAGTCCTAACGCCTTCCGCAGTTCCTTGAGTTGTTTGCCAAATTTGCTCTGCCTGCTCATTGCCGCTAAATGTGCGATTTTTCAACATTCTATCTGTGATACCAGTGACAAGGGGCATATTGTTAAGGACACGACACCCCGGCTGGACTCAAGATGTCTACTGCGACAGCGACAGCAACCACCATTAAGCTACCCGTTCAATATCGAGCTGCTAGCATCGTTCCCCAGCAAAGAGCGGACGGCAGCACAACTCTGGTTAATCCAGATACGCGTGAGATAACGTTTGCCTTCTCCTCAGAGGCTCCAGTAAAACGAATTGATTGGGATTTGTGGGAGGAGATCTATGAGGTGCTGAGTCATGACCCCGCTCATGCCAACCTCGATCGCTGCAACAATGGAGCCGCGCCCCTGCTCTGGAACCACAATCGAAATGACCAGCGTGGGGTAGTGGTTAAGGCTTGGATTGATGAGGGCGATCGACGGGGTTATGCCACCGTTCGGTTTGGTCGTTCTCCTGCTGCCGAGCAACTGATGATGGATGTCAATGATGGCATTGTCAAAAATGTTTCGGTTGGCTATCTCATTTACGAGATGGAGTTGACGAAAAAAGTAGAGGGTGACCTGAGTACCTACACTGCTATTAACTGGGAAGTGTTTGAAATCAGCCATTGCTCTATTCCTGCTGATGCCAGTGTTGGAGTTGGCAGAAGCGATGAAAGTTGCAGCAGTCAAGTTTTGATTCGTGGGTTGCCGCCGAAAGCTACTGAGAAGCCGTCTAGCACTACAGTAACTGATGGCTCCGGCTCCATTGTCACTACAGTTGTTGTCGATTCGGATGGTAATACCAGGGAAATAAAAGGTTTTATCTCGCCACCAGCCCTCCCCAACTCAGATCAACCAACCTCTCAAACCGCACGGAGTAACCCTATGCCAGATAACCTGACCGACGATCGGAGCGTTGAACAAACAACCAGCGTTGCCGACATGGAAGCCATGCGACGGCAGATTGAAGATCAGAATAAAGAAATTGCTGCCATGAAACGGCGGGAGCAAGTTCTGACCACCTTCAATGGTCTGAAAAAACGCGGCGATACCCTACTCGCTCAACGCAAAATGACCACGGCTGAATATGAGGAAGTATTCGGTGATAAAGCAATGCGTGGGTATCTCGAAGGTGGCTCGACTGACGGCTTAGAATTCCACATCAAACAGTTGGAGAAGTTTGCCGTTACCCCTTCCCACTTTGGACCCCGCAAAGTTGACCCTGCGATTCCGCCCTCTCCCAACGAACGTGTGATTGACGAATCGGAGGAAACCGAAGCCGCCGCCGATCGCTTCCTAGAAACCTACACCCCTCGCAAAGCCTACTAAGCCAGTCCTGTTTCCTGTAAACCTCTCCTACTCTCTCTAAGCTATGCCCACAAACCTTTTACTTTCCAGCAAAGAATACGGCGGCTGGGATGATGTGATTGCCACTCTAGAAGGCAGTCGTGTCCCTCGGATGGCCACCATTGACATGGACAGTGTTGCTGCCGACAGCAATGGTAATAAATATCTGAAAGCTGGCACCGTAATCATCAAAGGTGCTGATGGATTCGGTAGACCCTATCCAGTCAGCAAAATTGCTAGTGCAGCCATCACAACAGCCAGCACCGCGATCGTGGTCGATAATGCCAGCATCTTTAAGGATGATGACGTTCTAGTGGTGATGAAGCCCTACGCGAGAGCTGACCTGGCTTCAACCTGGGCTAATGGCGATACGGCTACCTTGGTGCTTGATGGTCAGTCCGTCACGCATACTGTTGCTGACTACACCTCTTTAACAGCACTGGCTACCGCGATTGCTGGAACGCTCAACAATTCAATTTTAGGCACGAAGGCAGACTTCATTGCAGAAGCCCAATACCTGCACATGTTTAGCAAGGATGGGCGCAACTATCCCGTCAGCGCTTCAGAGGTAACAGCAGGTTCTGGCACGTTTGCCCTGAACGGCTCCGTTACCGCACTGCAATCCAATGTCAGTGTTGAAACTGTTGATGCTGACGGGGTGAACACAACCACCAATACTCTGACCCTGGCAGATACCGCTAATATCCGCTTACCCATTGGTGCCCCGATCGGGGTGAACGACCTGGCTGGTGAAATCTGGGGCATGGTAGCCGTGATGGTGAATCTGAACAACCAAAGTAATGATGTGGGGTGCTACACCGCTCTATCCGTTCATGGTGGCAGACTCCCCTATTGGGACGGCATCCTGCAAGCCGCTCTACCTGAAATCACCCTGGTCTAACTCTCTCTGCCTTAACGTTTCTCTCTCACTCGTTGCTACTCTCTCCCCTCCTAAACTATGTCTGACAATTCCATCGTTGCGTTCTATCAATCGCGCAAAACTGGTGTCGATAAGATCATCGACCAAACCTTCTTTCAACTTCTGACCGGTACTGAAGCGATCGACTCCATCATCCCCAGTCGTAACTATCTCAGCCGCAAATTACTCCTGGTTAAGTTCAAGCGGCATAAGCCCACGATCGCGTCTGTGGTGGGTGAGAATCAGGAAATTCCAGCGACCCGCCCGCGAGCTACCTTGAGCGAAGATTTATTTGGCAACCTCAAGGTGGGTAAAAAGTTGGTGTTCGAGCATGAGCACTTTGAGATGATGCATGAGATGCAGATGTATCTCAATTCGTCCGGTGCAATGGCATCTCAGATGGTGACTGAGATTGAACGATACTTTTTTGGTCTAGCGGCTGACCTGGTTCCGGCTCTGGATGGGACCGCCCTAATGCTTGCCTTAAAAGTGGCAACGACCGGAACCTGCACTTACACCGATCCATTGACCGGAGCCAAAGTTGAGCTGACCTATCCAGGCACTGAATCCACTCTGCTGCCATCGGCACTAACCAGTGGAAACCGTTGGACTCAACCATCAACCGCTGATGGACTCACTAACCTGGAAACCCACGCGAAAGCCTACTATGACATTCATGGTGTGTTCCCACCCAAACTGATTCTGCACTTCTCTGACTTCCGCGACCTAGCCAGTCAGAACAGTACCAAGATTGCCAAGCTGCGGCGATCGGGAGCAGACTCCACGGCACCTGATGTGACGGGTGTATATATCGAGGATGCAGAACTGATTGACATGATCCGGGCGCGGGTTCGGTGCGATGAGGTCATCTTCTTTGATGCGATGTACTCAGAGGAGCAGAAGAACAGTTCGGATCCGCTCGATAAATACTTCCTGCCCGAGCACTACTACTTCTTTGGGGAAGACGACCTAATTGAACGGGCGTATGTGCCAACCGTTGAGAAGGACTTCCAACCGGGAGTGTATCTCGACAGCGAACGGGTGAGCAAATCACCCCGCAAGGAACAAACGGTAGCCTGTGCCAACGTGCTACCCTTCATTGGCGATCCGAGAAAAATCGCCGCTCGCAAGGTGGCTTAAATGACAGACGACTCACCCTCACCGATCGTGCGACAACGGCAGCTCATCATCATGCTGCAAGATGAGCTAGAGACTGCCACCAAACAGGGCAATCATGCCGTGGTGGGTCAACTGTCCTCTGCTATCCTGCAGGCCCAACTAGCGCTCAACGCGATGCAGCATGGTTCACCATTAGGCGCTTATCTCACCCGATAAAGCAATGTCTGAGTCAGAGAATGAATTAAATTGTCCGGTTGATTGTCCCAACCGTAAAAAGGATGGCAATCTGCAACGAGGCAAATGGGGGGCGTATGCATTCGCCTTTGTGGTGTCAGCATTCTTGGGATTTCAGTGTGTATCAGCAGAACGTAAGGGAGTAGATGTTCCTATGCTGGTCTGGATGCCTGCTCTAGTCTTAATTGGGGGAGCGCTAGGAGTACAAATTGATGCGGCTTCGTTAGGAAAGTTTTTGGGGAAGTAACGCAAAATAACGATTTCGGCAGATTTCTTGATACACAGAGAAATTCCATATTTGTAGAGGATGGTGGTAGCAGGTGTTATTCAAGTGGCTCAAGCGAACCCCGCCACCGCCCTCTGAGCTGGTATCCTTCAGAGAGGTAAAACCATCCAAGCCGTTTATCTACGCAGCCTATGGAACCCTTTACCCAACTAAACGAATCTGTAGCCACTACCTTAATGCCCAAAGGATCGCGGGTCAAATCTCTGTGGTATCAGTCAGTCCAATCAGCCGAGTGCTTGCATCAGCGATACTTGAGGCGGAAAGAAGAGATAAAGACAAAGCACTTCTCACCACTTTCATTAATAAGCCTTTTACACACACCATTGTTCTAGGCTACAAACTGCGTGACAACACTCGGCATGAGATGTTGAGAGTATCGTTGAACTTCTCCATCCCTGGATGGGACAACAACGCCGTGGCAAGAGAATGCTGTGAAACGCTCGCAGATATTCTCAAAGATATTGAGTTATCGCTAGAACCATCAGCTGACCTAAAGCGAGTAACGCTAACATCCGTCAAATTGAAGCGGCGAATTTGGTGGTTCAGTATGCTCTGGATTCACTATCGTTATCTAGCGATCGGGCAGTAGTGGTGAACCTTGATTCGGAACTTAGAAATGCTAGATGAATATAATCTCGACTATTCATTACGTTGTGAAATGACCAGCAACCTCTGTGGCACAGACACCTGGAAAGTAGGAGGTGGTTGCTGGTGTCAGCCATGCACTACTTACAGGAAGCTTTTGGCGGAGAAGCTTGCAGGGCAGCCACACAACCCAATCGTCAGGATAACAACTCTACCTGCCCCAGGTATTGATGACGGTATAGCACTATATTCACGCCAGGTGAAATAAGAGTTGATTCATTGGCAGCTTATTTCAGTCGTGCTCCCATTCTTGCAATAAGAGTGAGATTGTGGATTTCGATACGACGAAAGCCCGACCACCGAAGCGATCGGGCTATACACTTTAATGAAACAAAATATGTCTCTGGGTTAGTGTTCCCAGTCAGGGCAAGGAAGCGATCTCCTGACCAAATCCGCAACCGTTGCGGATTTAAATCCCAATCTTCGATCGCGGTATCACCGTGGCTTCTGGTTCTTCCCCACCTACAACGACACCTGACCATTTGCCACTAACTAATAAAGGGGCACCGCTGGTTCCACCTTCGACAATTTCGCTGGTCTGAACTTTCCAGTTGCCCTTAGAGGTGACACTGGTGATGCTGCCCGACACCACTTTCCAGTTGCCAAGCGGATAACCGGGAATAGTCGCTGATTGCCCGACCTGAGCAGTAGCAGGCTGGAAGTAGGGGAACGAACCATCAACCGTGACTACGGCAACATCTCCTGCAATAGTTTGCTGTTGCCGTCCGGTGGTTTGTCTGCCTCCAATTTGAATCTGAGCAATGCCGTCACTTTTCCTGAAACAGTGATTAGCAGTGAGCAACGTAGATGGAGCCACCATAAACCCAGTGCAACTCTGCCTACCAATTTGGAGGCGCGCGATCGAACTCGAGTCAATCTGGGCTGTGGTAGATGCAAGCTGAACCCGTGGCTGAGATTGCGCGGCTGGCATCAATGAGGGCAGTTGATAGCGGCTCAGAGTGTCCTGAATTTGCTCCATGCGCCGCCGCTGGTCATGAATCAAATCATCTAAAGTCTCAAAAGTTGTGTCTAGCCTACCCGTTGCTGGATCGTAGTAGCTGTTCACCCTGGCACAGAGCAAAGCTTCATTACCTGATTTGCCCTGATCCTGGCACTTCTTGAGGTTAGAAATCAGATCATTGGCAGCCAACGGTGCTTGAATCCAGGCATCACACACTTGAACCAGCAGCTCAGGCGTGAGTGTAATGCTGTTGGCTTTGGCATCGGCTGTTGCATCAGGAATGCACTGGTTCTTGATGCGATCGAGCGCTAACTTATCTCCCTCTTCAGCGTTGGCAACAGGTGAGGCTTGCCAACTGCCAAACCCACGGTTTAACGCATAGTTGCCGGGGTCAGTATGTCCGTAGTACAGCAGGGTAGTGGAACCATCAGCGTTTAGTGTGCCTTCAGCAGTTCCGATCGCGGCAACACCCGGACTGGTTAAACCGTTAAACAAAACATTGATGGCTTCTGGGTTAGCGCTGATGTCACCACTAGGGGACGTGATGTTACTCATGGGAGTGGCTGTAACCACTCCGAGAACTCGCGCTAAGTAGCCACGATAGGGCGGAATTTGCGTTCCATCTTGAAGCTGTTCCCAATGCAAATGAGGACCTGTCGAGTTACCAGAATTACCTGATTTACCAAACACCTGACCCACCAGGTAGAAGCCCGGCACACACTCAGACAAGTGACCCGCTTGGAACGTAAACTTAACTCCGGTTTCTGCTTTGGGTGTAATGATGGCGAGAGTGCCATAACCACCTACAACATCACAGGCGACATCCGCATCAACTGGAACCCTGAGTTCTGTACCCATCTCAGTGCCGACATCTACCCCTTTGTGGTCGGTGGAACCGATACCGCCTGGTGACTCCCTGCCTCCAAATCCACTGGTGATTTCATAGGTTCCAATCGTGTCACCCTTCTGCGGGACAGAGGTATCCACAGGTCCATTTTCAGGGCGGAAATTGGGGTTGAGCGTTCCGGCGATACCTTGGCTGATGCTATTGGCAGCTTGTGGAATACCTGTTTGCAACAGTAATTTCATCACCAGCAACACGCCAAACCAGGCGGCATACCCACCCATCAGAATCAGGTCTTTCTTTTCGGCTGACTTGCGATGGAGCGATCGGGTGTGACGATGAATGCGAGTGCCAGTTTTGGCAACTTTGCCTAACTGCTTTTCCAGGCGATCGAGCCGTTGGTTAAGGGCGTGGTTTAGGGCAGTTAAGGCTTGCAGGGTTGCCGGGTCGCTAACAACTGTGGTTTGAGGTTGGTTAAAAACTTCTTCGGCAGAGGCGAACTTTCCAGCCTTGCTGCCGTAGCGATGACGATAACGACCTAGTTCCTCGTCCCAGTAGTAATTGTGCGGAATCGGTCGGTCGGTTGGCTGGGAGTACGTGTATTGGTCGAGGGGGATGCCGCTGGATTCGTCGGAGCTGCGGGAGTCCCTGTGGGATTCGGAGTAGATTGGGTAGACCACTGCTCGTAGTGTTCCTTGACGTAGCGGTTGTAGGCGGTGGTTGCCATATCGGGGAAGAAAATGTGCATGGTGGCAGCAAATAGCGCCAACCATGCCAACGTCCGAAAAATTTCACTCATTGGTTTGAGAGAGGAGAGAAGGGATTGAGTGAGCTGATTAGGTTCCAGTGGTTCCGACGGTGCGAACCTGAGTTTGGGGCTGCGGTCCCAATTTGGGGGACGGAGCAGGCGCCGGGTCAGGGTAGTTCGGAGTGGGAGTAAATTGCACCGCGAACTTCATCACACCTAGCAAGTAGCCTGCAAACCAATCAGCTTTGACAGCACCATTAGCGATGCCAATGATTAACAAGAAAATCCATACCCATTTCATGCGGCTTTTGCCTCCTTATCTATCGTTGTTTTAGTCGCCTTGGATTTAACCGCCTGAGCATTCCGCTTGGCTTGCTCCCAGGCTTCAGCCACCTTGCAGTATTTGGCATCACTGCGTAGGGCTTTGAGTTCAAACCGTCTACAAATCTGGGATTTCAGTGGTGACTTAATCTCTCCAGCCACGTAGCGATCGGCTAACTCTGTGAACCAGGCTTGCACTTCTGGGGTGTAGACCTGGTTCCACCATTGCTCCAAGTTGTCATCCGGTGGCACCTCCACCTGAATCTCGTTTGGATCAATCTCTGGCACCACTCGGAGGGATAGTTCACCTTTAATCCGTGCGACGGCTGCATATTGACAACCCAGCATTCTGCGAGTGGCACGAACTTTTTCAACAAGTCCCTTGGTATCAGCCACACCAATGCGGGTCAGGTTCTCAGTGTCAACGGCGGCACTGCCTAGGAGAATCATGTTGACCTGCTTTTGCAATGCCAGGGATAATCCGTTCTCACCAACCGCTAGAACCTGAACGCCAAATGAGATTTTGATGCGTTGCTTCAATCCACGGAATAGCAGTTCACTAATTGCATTACCGACTAGCTTTTCCTCACCTCGCAGCTTGGCTTGGCGTAGCACCGCGATCGCTTCATCAATAGTGAGCATCCGCCATTGCCAATTCTGCCCCTTGCCTTCCGCCGAAGCTTTGGCACGTTTCTCCATGATTTCGTATTCATCCAGAATGGCATCCCGGATTTCTTCATAGGTGACTCGGATGTAGCGTTCTCTGGGTAGGTTGAACCAGTAGTTCGGTTCTGACCCTTCGTGAGAACTGCCGTAGTCCATGTCACAGATGGTTAAATGTCCATCGGGGTGCTGGTTGAGAAATATCGCTACATCGTAGAGCTGAAGCGTGGTTTTACCATCTCCGGTGTTACCGCAAATGATTTTAGAGCGACGGGTAAACGATTCAAACCATTCGGCATCTTGCAGCAATTGCTCTGCCAGCATTTGCACTTGGGTTTTAAACATCGGTTGGGGTTCCTTGAGTCGGATATACAGCGATCGCAGTTGCTTACGAGTGGGCATCAATTCAGTCGATAAGTCTTTCAATCCCTCGCTGACATTGCCAGCCACCCAACCAATGCCCTGTAAATAGTCCTGGTCTGAGAGTTCTTGTTTGCGATGAATGCCGATGGTTCCTAATCCCACCATCACCCCAGTCAGCTTGAGGATGAAATTACTATTGGCGATTAGGTTCCCCGCTAGTAGGAGCAACAGCAGGTTGCTGGCGGCTTGGATTGGTTTGGGCAATAGGTTGGGGTGCATCGACTGAAACTCCTAATTTGGCGGCATATTGACCTAGCGTGATTCGGGCTTTGTCCAGATACGGTTGGGGTTGGATGGCTCTGCCGGTTGTGGTTTCGCCCTCTCGGATCCGGCGAACGGCTAACAGGCAAGCGAGCGAGTCACCCAGCAAGGTACGGATTTGCTCTGAGTCTTTGGCATTGCCCTCAAACGTGCCTTGCTTCCACGCCGCTTGCTGATATTTGGTGGTCAGACCTGAACAGGTGTCGAGCAACCAGCGCTCAACGTTCTCCGACTTCTTTGCCTGAATCAAGAACTGGTCAGCCCGGATCAGCAGATAGGTGTCCCAATCCTCTTGAGCTTTGGAAATTGCATCATTGAGGAATCCCACCAGGTCATCATCAGATGGAGCCACGGGCAACGGGTTCAATGGGGCAGCGGTTTGCGCTGGGGGAACCTGGGAAACTGTGGGTGCAACAGGCGGTTCTGTCGGTCGGTTCAGGATAGAGGGCAGTGCGATACCAGCCAGTAACAACAGGGCAAACATCACTGAACCGCCTGCCTTGGTTACTTTTGCTGAGGATTTTGAAGTCGGTTCAGGGGGAGGGGTAGAAGCTTCAACGGCAACTGGGTTTCCCTCGGCTACCCTGCCGTTACTGTGGTTATCCAAAATCGGTTCTCCTGAGCAGAAAAATCATGAACCAGTGGCAAAACTGAGAACCAAAACAACGTAGGAATGTGGTTTTGCACCGCCTTAGTGGTTCTCGGTTTCGATTTTTTGGGCAGCGTTAGCTATATCCGTGAGTGCAGCCAGCTCTGTCCACTGCTCTGCCTCTGCGGGGGGTAAATCATGCCGTTGGAGCTGCTGTCGAGCAAACCGGGCGGCAATCTCAGCATCAGACGGACGGCGACGGCTAGGGAAGATAGCCACTGTTACTACTCCGGCTATTGCCCCCAATGCAGCACCAGGGGCAACGTGAACCAGAACAATCCCCACCATCCGCTCTCTCACCGGGTCACTAGCCCCAACGGATTTGAGGTAGCCATCAATGCCCATCGCTACGCCGCCAATCGATAAGGCGGCTGCTACAGCGGCTTGGCAAGCGGTTTTCAGAATCAGTGACACGGGAACCTCCGATAGAACAAGGTATTGACGAGCTAATGGGTTGAACTGGAGAGTGAGGAGTTTGAACGGCGCGTGGATAGGCTCCCCAAATAGCCAAGGCTAGGATTACGAAGCAGATTTGCGCCGCGACTTTTTTGCTTGAGGTTTAACACCGTCCAGAATGGTGTCCATGTCGGAGGTGTCGCTCAGTTCTTCGATAAACGCCGCCGCCGCTTCCAGCTTGAGCCGCTTGGCGTAGCTGCGAAGGTTCTGCTTGTATTGACTGCCAAACGCCTCTAAATGGTCAGCGATCGCCGCGATCGCAAGTTGGTTGTCACTCTCTAGTTCTTCATCCACCAATTCACCCTCAATCTCTTCTGGTTGAGGTGGATCTGCCAGAACCAAACTACTGGACTCTTGGTTCAAAGTGGGCATTTTGAAACTACTATCCGTGAGGCTCAATTCAATACGCCGTCTGGTTTTATAGGCTTCTAAATCCACTCGGTCATGGTTCTTAACCAATCTGGGCAAGCCTGTCACCTCATCCATAACGGGAACCTGTCGAGCGCAAGCACGTTGCAGCCGCTTGCATTCCTCTAAACCAAGCTCTGACACGTTTCTGGTTTTTTCAAAAAACAGTTCCTCGTAGCGATCGCCGTAAATCTCTACTACCGCATCAAACCAAGTTCTGGCGGTGTGGTTAGATGTGTTTAGTTCCTTGCCCAATGCATTGAAGCTGTAACCAGTGCTGCGTGGTTCAGAACCAGAAGCCGAATCAGAAGGTTTTACTTCCAAATTGGAAAGTTCTACTTCTAGGTTGGAAGTGGCTTTAGAAGTAACCGGATTGAACTCTGAAGCGTTAGAAGCCTCTTTAGCTGTGGTTTTCGCCATATTTTTAATCGCTTAAAAGTCTGAGAGCTTGGGTTCCAGGTTGGAACTTTCGACTTCCAACCTGGAAGTAACGATAACATACCATCCCGTATTTGGCACTAATACGGGATGAATAAGGTACTATTTTGGAATAATTACCGCTTCCGCCTACAACCGAGATGGTAGACCCAGCAGAAAACCAACCAATGCCAGCAGCAAAAGATGAACGCCCCAGGATTTCCTCGTTAGGCGAGTGGTACGAGGACTTATTAAAAGTGGATGCCATTATTAACGGGCGTTCCGAAGCGCTTCAGGCTAGCTCCCTGCTCTGCGCCAAACTGCAAGAGCGAGAACCAAAAATTGTCCAGCGGGTTCGATATTTGGCAGCTAAACGGGGAATTACTTTTGAAGAGATGTGGCTACAACTACTGAAAGGTAACTATCGGAAGCTAACCGAGTTAGAGCTAAAGGAACTACAGGATCTGCAATCTTTCACTGACGGCAACGATCGCAAGTAAGTTTTTCCTGGTAGATGCAGCAGGGGGCGCATTGCCCCCTTTTTTTGTGCCAAATCCGCAACGGTTGCGGATTTAGAACCAAACCCATCGCGGCTTAACCTAATATGCTTATTTGTTCTAATTTCGGAGTAAGTTCTCTAGAATTTCACTTTTTAGGAAATATGCTGATAGCATCATCATCAACACATTAGCGATGACACCTGAGGACATCAATCGATTCTTTGAGGCTCGTGCTCCTAAATTCATTCCAGCGGAAGCCGCTGTTGGTTACATCCTGCATGCCCTGCTTCAGAGAGATACTTATGGCACTGAGCTAAGCCAGCAACTCACGAAACAGCATCCCCACTTGAACGTTTCTGATGCGGTGCTCTATAAAGCTTTGCAGTTTTTGGAACGAAAACAGTTTATTGGTCGGTATAAGAAGGAATTAGAAGGACGGGGACGACCCCGGCAGATGTTTCGACTAGCTCCAGCGGTTCGTACTCAGGCTCAAGAACTCGCTCAGTTATGGGAACAGTTTGTGACGTATCAATAGCCACACTTCAGCGCGATCGCACAGCTCAACAATGGAGCCTCAAAAGTGTCACCGTAACTGATGTAGTGAGCCCAATTGCTAGTGCTAGCGATCGGAAGATGATTAATGGATACACTCAATCTAGTATGCTTATTTTCTTTGCAAGACGAAATTATGCCCAGAGAAACCCGACCACATTACTGCAAATTGAGCTGTCAAACATACTGATTGCTTTAGTTTAGGGTCTACTGAGAATAGGTAAAAGCTACTACGAAAATTAAAGGTTAGCCAAATGATCAAAGACAGTCGCTTCTAATTGCTCGCAGAGCTGCATTACAGAGCGTAGCATCAAAGTTGCATGTTCTTTCGCGTGGCTATCCAACGCATCCCGAATGATCAAGCTAACCAGCCTGAATGAAGTATCAGCCCATCCATCCAGATTCAGCGTCGCTTGCTGCATGGCAGGATGCAGCCTTGAGCGAGTGACTGCCTGATATTTCAAAATCGTTAATACTCGTTCCAGCCTATAGGTTATTTCACCAATCTCTGGCAGAATATCGCTGTCCCCGATCGCTGCATAAATTTGCACTATTTGCCCTCTTAATTCACGGTGACATACTCACGTCCGTTGTTACACAGAATACCCAGAGGGTGAGTAAAGTATCGAGTCCGTGAGTCAGCGAAAGGGAGCAGTGAGATCAAATGAATCGACGCAGCGTAGCATAGAGACTATTAGCTGCGATCGGAGTTCTAATATACGCCTGGAACCCAGCAGCCAACGCAATTTCTCCTTCCACATCGCTGTAGTCAGCGATCGCAATCATGGGGATTTGGGTTCGATTGAGGCTACGCTCGTATGCCCTGACTTGTTTGAGGAGAATGAACCCATTTTCCTCACAGAGTTGGAGATTAGTGATAACGATGTCGGGAGCAATAAAAGATAGCCTTTCTCCAGCCGTCTGAAGCGAAGCTACTCGCATAACGATCGCTCCGGTGCCTTTCAAGCATTGTTTGACTGCTTCTACTGTCGTGATTTGAGTTTCTACCAAGAGAACAACAAGGTTATCAAACCTAGGCAGTGCACCACTCAATTTTTCTTTCTCCCCTCGAACTCGCTATTTATAGCTTCTTATAAAAAGGAGAAATAGATTAACTTTAGTGTCGAATTGTCAGAGAATTATGACATTTGACTACTGAATCTATTGTTGAAAAGGAGAATAGCAAAAGTCGTAAAACGGTTAGCTCTTAATTAGAGGGCTGTGAGCAAGCCGCAACAAAAAACCGACCGACATAGGGACGTCGATCGGGTGGATAATTTTTAGTTTTTATTTGCCTGCTTACTAAAAAACATTTATCGTTCTGCTTAGTGAGCGACGTTTTTCAGATTGCACCTCTATTTTAGGTAGAGCATTTCCTACCTCTATCCCTCTTCAGATATAGGGATATACATTAAATCCGTATGAGCGGGCTTGTGTTAGCAACGATCGTAGGCAAGCTATTTCTTGATAGATGCAGCTTGTGGGGACGCGCCCCCTTTTTTGTCCAAATCCGCAACCGTTGCGGATTTGATTGTCATGATTCCCTGATATTTAAACACTGACCCGATCTCGCGGGGTGGGAACTCTGGTTAATAGAGTTTTGAGGTTGCCCCGTGAATTTTTTAGAGTTCGTTTTTGATAAGGCTGCACAATGTGGCTGGCAAGTTTCAGAGGTTCTCACCGACTCAATGGTTAAATTGACCTTTGAGACTTCTATGGGGGATGAGTACGTTTATATCCGTCCCTACGGCAAGAACACGGACGGGAACACGGTGATAGAATTTACCTCCCTCGGAATTCCTGTCCCGGATGATCCGATCGATGCGGGGTCAATCGGGCTCTATCTGTTGCAGAGAAATGGAGAGATGTTGCTCGGCAATTGGGGGATTGAGATATTAAACGAGCAACGGCACTTCACTGTCTTCGCCAAGCTGATTGCAAACACGATGGACATTGACGAATTTAAGGGAGCCGTTACCGCGATCGTGGGTGAGCGCATTCGTGTAGCAAAGTCTGCCCAGAAGAATGCGATCGACTTTTAGCTACCTTACTGATCGCGGGTATTCACCCCATAAGCTTGCAGGAAATCTTTATAGAGAGTTTTGAGAGGTTGTCCTATGACTGAAGAAAATAAGCAGCCGGAGAAGGTAGATCCACAGCAGACAGCACTAGGCTGCATCATCCTTATGCTGCTGGTTGGTTCACCGTTTGTTGCCTGTTCAATGTTTTCTTCTCAAAAGGGTTCTGACAGCCCTAGAGCTATCCTAATCTCCAGAGCACAAATGGGCGATGCCTACCCGTTCACGGTTGACGGGGAACTGCGGTGTGCTGGTGGCAGCGTTCTGTTTGTTGCGAACGGTGCAACGTATGGGGTAAATGGCACCGCGCAGAACCAGGGCCACCCACCCGTTGATCCAATTTGGCGAGATGATCCGAACGGTGGCAAGGTCAACATTAGCAGTGTGCTTCAGCAAGGTCTGGATTTGTGCCAGTAGCAAGCCAGATTTTCAGTAGTAATGGGGCAGCGATCGCTGCCCCATTTTTTGGTTTAAATCCGCAACCGTTGCGGATTTGGATAGTCACGATTCCTCAACGATCGGTTGCACCCTGATCGCCCCCTTCGGGATACCACTCAACAATGTCGTTTGGGGTCACTTTGTAGACAGAGATAATGCGATCGAATACCTCGCTAGAAGGAAACTGTGAGGGATTGTTTTTTAGTAGATAGACAGTATTTTTGGTAATTCCAGTCTGTTCGGCGAAGCGATAGGCACTCACGCCGAGCGTTTGAATAAGCTCATTGATCCGGTTTCGCATAGGCATAACCAAAATGGTACAACACTATTGTATACCAAATTAATTTGGTCTAAATTGATTGACTATAACAAATTGATTTGGTATATTTAGAACATAGAGAGAGCGGTTCCCACCGACCAAAGTTGAAACCGCCCCTCAAGAAGTCAACAACCACAAAGGATTGAGACATGACCATCTTACTTGAAAAGCAACTACCTGCCGGACTGCCTGAAGTAATCCCCACCTACATCTCTGACTCTCGGATTTCTCAGAATGTCCCTTATTACCATGTGACTGCCCTCATTTTTTCTGCTAAAACCCTGCTGACTGATGCGGTTGACGCAATGGTATCGGTTGCCTCTGATAGATGCGTTGCTCGGGTGGTGCGTGAAGAACTGGGTGAAGAGTGGGAAGTTCTGACCTGGAACGCCACTACTGGTCCTTTCTAGATTTCCTCCTGGGCAGGCTTAACCCCTGCCCTCCCTCTGCCAGTCTGTGTTCCCTGTAATTCAATCACCAACAACAATAGGAAACATCATCATGACTCCAGACCTGTCCAAAAGAATCGTAATCAGAAAGCCTCGTTCGCCCCACGGATTAACCATTGTCACAAGTACAAAATTCACCCAGTTTAGTGACCTTGAGAGGGAGATTGATGCCCTTGGTCTGACTTTTACAGAATGGAATAACGGTGAGATGACTGTTGACTCTATTGGAATCTGCGAGCGTGCGGAACTCGCCAAAATCCTGTCAGATGCCTGCGCCAAATATGGCGATGTCTTGATGCTATTCAGCGCTTAATCCTGTTCAAATTCAAAACCGATCGCTTCAGAGGTTTCTATGAACGTGCTAAATACTATTCGCCGCATAATTCAAATCCGCACCCACATTATTTCATGCCAACCCAAAAGCCACAAAATAGATGCTGAGTGGAAGCCACCAACAATCTACGAATTAGACATTTGCCCTGACTCCAGTAACCAACAATATCAGGTTGCTTATGATGGGCAACTTATTACTGAACCACTCGACTTTCAAACAGCTACGCGGATAGCCACAGAGGAAAATATCGACGCTTTCAACTCTGGACATATCCCGATCGCGGAAGTAGTAATCGCCCCTAAACAATAACCATGAAAGAAGAACTACAAAAGCTAGTCAATCAGTATGATGATCCGGAAGAACTGCTGCTGGACATCGCTGAAATTCTGAAGCAACGGGCAAAGTTTGGTGAGCAACGATGGCGACAGCAACAGGAGCCGGATAGCCTACTCAAAACGTTTATCGACAACGATCGTAAGTGGGCAGCCGCAATTGAAACAATGGTGGATGAGGGCGGTTTTTTAATTGAAGATTGAGGTGAATGATGATAGTTCTCTTTTTTGAAAAAGTGAAACCCCATTGCTGCGAAACGGCGCAACTTGCTGATGCGGTAACGCTGGACATAAAACAGCGATATGGTGAAACCTGCGGACACAAGATATCCGTAGACAGTCAAGTTATTGATTACGGTGGCTGTCTTGTGATTGGTACAAAGCCAGTCGAAATTCCTGGCACTCAGTTCAGCTTTTTCGCACAACATTACTCCTTGTTACGTGATTCAATGAGCCACGCCATTTCTCAGGGCGATCGCGGACTGTATTTCAAGGTTTACGCACAACGATGCCACTGCATAACCAAGGAAACTTTTGAGAAAACCAAAGAGTGGTTGATAGTCAATGAGCAAACGCTGCTGGCGGAAGCAGCGACCCAAAGTGAAGACTTGTTGGAACGGATCAGTAGATTGAAGTAGGTAAATCATGAAGAGCAACCTGACCAACCCGATCGCGCGATTAGACTTAATTGCAGAGATAGCTATAGCGATCGCGCAAACTCAAGGCTTCAACTATCAGGGAGTTAACATCTTGGAATCTGCCAAAGTCAGCCCCAGGTGCGCGATGTTCGTCAGGATGGCGGAAGCAGCACTAAATGTTGTTGAAAAACACCTCTAACCAAATCCGCAACCGTTGCGGATTTGCCAATCTGTTCACTAGCTATGAAAAAGCATCAGAAAGAATTTCCTGGGCAGTTCTCTCTGTTCAATTCGGGTTATTGCGGTCGGTACTATAAAGGGCAACAGTTTTCACTTGAGCATCGCCGCAAAATCGCGATCGCATGTTCTAAGCCATACAAGTTCCGTAGCCCAGACGGAACCATTTTTGAAGGGGTTAACATCCAAGAATTTGCCCTTAGTCAGAATCTCAGCCCTGCAATGATGTATCTGGTCGCTAGGGGGAATTGCTACAACCATCGCGGGTGGTCACTGCCAGACAGGAAACCAGATCCTAGACTTAAGCCGTTTCGATTGTTATCACCAGGCAACGAAATTGTTGAAGGTCACGGAGTACGAACATTCGCGATCGCGCTTGGCATTTCCCCAGGGCATCTCAACAATGTTGTTAATGGTCGTCGTCCCCAATGCAACGGTTGGAGACTGGCAACGCCAGAGAACCTAAGCGCTCTTAGAGAATTAACTCCACTGCAAACAATAGAGGCTGAAACGCCACCTATTAGTGAACGGTTCCCGATCGGCAAAATTAATCAAATCAGGGTGTTGAGGGCAGAGGGATACTCTTATTCGCAGATTTGCCGAATAGCAAATGTTTGTCACAGCAGCGCTATTAAATACGGCAAAAACATCGTCAAAGGACAGCTAGAAGGTCAAAACAATGACTCAGGCTGCTTGAATTAAATCACTCACATGGAGAATCATCATGAGTAATCTTGCAATCGTATCCGATAATCGTAACGCTCTATTTGCGGTCAACTACACCGAAGCTAAGGGCATCATTGAGAAAGTGATTGCCGAGAATGGTGACTTGTCACGCCTGACCGCTGTTGAGCGGAAGGTTTACTACTTGGCGATGTGCGATCGCTACGGTTTAGACCCGTTCAGCAACCCCTTTGATTACCTGGAAGGCAAGGGTAAATCGTTAAAGCTTTATCCCAACAAACGAGCGGCTGAAGCGTTCGGACTCAAGCACAACCTGTCCTACAAAATTACCGAAAAGAGCGTCAGCGATGGGGTTGCGATGGTCACGGTCACGGTCACGGACGGCAGACGCAGCACTGAAGACATCGGTGTGGTTGAGATTAACGGCTACATAAACCGAGCCGATGCTTTAAAGAAAGCGGTTTCCCAGGCTCGTAGACGGGCAATTCTGGCATGGTGTGGATTCTCGCCTGAGAGCGATCGAGAGAATACTATTTCCGCTGAGGCATTAGACCCACCTGTTGACATCATCTCAGCCGTACCTGTCACAGTTCATCCTGAACCGGAACCGTTCAACCGTGAGCCATATTACGCCGCGATCGAGTCTGATATGAAGCGACTGGGCTGGAAGAAGTCAACGGCTGTTGATTTCCTAAAACACAGCTATCAAAAAGCAACACGGGATGAATTAACCGGAGAAGAGCTAATCGACTTTGTTGAGTTTTTGGCTCGCCAACCCGACCCTGTACCTGCCAGCTAAAAGTGGTGTGATGCCACTTTTAGAATGCAAACGCCCGATCGCGGTATCAGCGATCGGGCGTTTGCTAGATTGCATCCGGATCAACGCGATCGAAGGCTTCTACCAACTCCTCAAGGCTGCATTCATACAGCCGGGTCAGCTTTAGGGCTTCACTCAGCGTCAACGTTGGCACAGAGACATGCCGCTCCCAGTCTGAAATTGTTGCTATCCGCTTGTCTAGCGCATCTGCCACCTCCTGTTGTGTTAACCCTACTCGCTCCCTTAAAAATCTAGGAGTAAACCATTCCCTCATAGAATTAATGGAGGGAAATTACGATTGACCGTAAGTTTTTACGTTTGACCGTAATAACCCCAGAAACGACAATGGGCAACAGACCCAACTTTGGCGAGTGGTGGTCTGTTGCCCATCCTGATTTTCGGTGATTTCGGCTATTTTTCAACCGAGTTAAGATAATAAGCTGAAGACAAACGGTAAACTTTGGTAGTGACAACTCGTTTACGTCACTTTTTTACAATTAAGGATTAAATGCGATCGCGTGACGATCGCTACAAGGACGGGTGCCCCCAGTTTTAATTTACAGTTATCGATCGCTACATCTGTCATGACGGATTGCCCATCAAGCACACCAATAATTAATTTACTAATTAGCACCTGGCTAAAGTGCGTTCCCCCGGCAGAGGTGGAACATGTCAGTCTTGCAGAAAATCTACTGTGTGTTGTCTGTAAAAGCTACACTGCTGCCGATATTCTCAATCAACAGTTGAGGGCAGGTGCGTTTTCCGGCTGCAACATTAATGTAGAAATTTGGACGAACATTCGCGGAATATCCCGTAGATATGACCGCGAATGTCTGGTTACAGTTGGAATGTCAACTCACAACTGTTCTCCAATTATGAACACATCAACGGTGCATAGCACATTCGTTCAGCGCAATCCTGATTATTTCACCAGGATGAGCGGCAACGTCTACATTCATAGCTTGGATCGCGATCGAGGGTTCCCGATTCTGGCATTGAAGCCGGACATAACCCCAAAGCGATTAAACAAGGGATTAAGCTCTTTGGGTCAACCACTCCGGTTTTTGGATGACCCCGTAGCAGCCCCGAGAGAGCAAGCAATACTGAGCGCGATCGAAACGGGGCAGAACCAGATCTACTATTACCAATATGCTGACGCTCAGATCGGCAGAACGTTCTACTTTAAAACCAGTGTGATCCTGTTGCAGGAGAATCAGGAAGTGATTGTGCAGATAGAAGACGATCCTGACCACTGGGAGAAGTCCCACTGGCAGCGAGGATTCTGGTTAGCGTCTGTCAACGATTGAGGCAAATCCGCAACGGTTGCGGATCTAATGCTCGCAGTGACTCATACACCCTTGGTCCGAATGGCTGGGGGTGCGCTGCATTTGCTCCAACAACCATTCCGTTGTGTACCGATCGTTGCCACTGAAGAGATATAGCGTGGCGGAGATAGCGGCGATCGTTGAGCGGTCAATTTCTACAGGCTCACCCCGGATTAAGGCGATTATCAGTTCTGCCCGTTCTGTGGTGTTCAGCAAGCCTTCTCCCGTCATCAAAAACCGCTGAACGTCCTGCGGGTCATCAGGATTCATCCCCTGATTAGCAATCTCACTTCTAATAATTTCTGATAGCTGACACATATCTGACTGACTTGAATTTGATTGATGGGCGAGAGATTCAACCCGATCGGCGATCGCTCTTTGGATTGCAGGCAGAACTGTCAGGGGGGCACTTTTAATCTGCTTCAACAGAGTTTCCAGAGAATAGCACGGCTCATTCTCCGTTGAGGACTGAGACTCCCCCGGCTCTTTACTTTGTCCCTCCAACCAGGCTTTCGCCTCAGCAACGGCTTGCAGTGGCTCAGAGGACAAGCCCCGCGCCATCCCGATATCCGACAGCTTCGGATCGGTGATAGTGCGTGTGAGTTTTCCTTTGTGCCAGCGCTGTAATTCTTGCGCCGCGAACGCATGTCTACCCAGCCGTGCATTTAGGACGGTTGCCAGCTTCGCATAACTACTAGATTCAGGGGTTTTCATTTCCTCTGTAATCCAGCCAGCTAGGCGTTGTTTGTAGGCTTCTGAAGCCTGGTAGGTAAGTCTGGAGTTGCTCATAGAAATAGCCTATCAGCCATACGCTTGACTGAAAATAAAATTAGTGTCACTTACTATTGACACTTACTAGTGATGAATCATACACTGAGATCAAGCTTGAAAAGCTTTCTATGCAATCGCCCCGCAAGGGGTTTTTAAAGCCCGTTTCGTGAAGACTTTTATTGTCTTGCATTCACCGCAATGAACGACCATGCACACATTGACAGCGCGATCGCTGCCCTTGAAGCCGAGATTAAGGCTTTAACCGCGCAAGGGATTGAGCGCGGTAGTGTGCAAAGCACAGGTAGACCCAATCGATACCGATTGCTTTGGAGGGAGAACGGCAAAAACCGACAGTCTAAAACGTTAGACCCCTCTGATGTTCCTTACTACCGCGCTGCACACGATCGCTGGAAAAAGGTGCAAGCCTTGAGGCGCAAAATCCGCAAGCTGTCTGAATACCAACAGGCCGCCAGTTAACCACTAATTCACAACTGCCATGCTCAACCTATTACGCGGTTTAACTACCGCGACTGTTCAACCTGCCCAAAATCTCACACCAGAAGGCAAGCTCATCCTTACTACGCTTGAAGCCACTTCCAAGGGCTGCTTACTGGGTGAGCTGTTTGATGCCTGCAAGTCTGGTGGTTTCGAGCTGCGTTATCCCCAGTTGGAAGCGCTGCTCTTGCGACTTCGCAGCCGTGACCTGGTGCGGTGGGAGTGGGAAACAAATCCTGTAGCAAAGCTTTCCTATCGCCGCTACTTCAAAACGTAAAAGCGATCGCTCTGCCCCCAGAACGATCGCTACCCGGAATTCTTGAAACGAACGCTGCAACAATATGCAACACCATTATGCAACAACCTGACAATATTGGCGCATATCTGCGAGAAATTGGTCGTTATCCACTCCTGAAACGACACGAAGAATTAGAACTGGCTAAACGCTATGTTGCCACGCGCGATCCAGAAGTCAAACAGTGGTTAGTGAACTGCAATCTTCGCTTAGTCGTCAGCATCGCCAAACGCTACATCAAACGAGGGGAGTATTACGGCGTTCCATTCCTGGATTTGATTCAAGAAGGCAGTCAAGGGTTAGTCAGAGCTATTGAAAAATATAATCCAGAGTCAGGCTACAAAATTTCTACCTATGCCTACTGGTGGATTCGCCAAGGTGTCACCCGAGCGATCGCCAATAGTGGAACGATTCGGCTCCCAGTGCATATCGGTGAGAAACGCAATCAACTGATTAAAGCCATTGTCGCCTTGACCCAGAAGTTAGGTCGTAAGCCTACGAATCAAGAATTAGCTCTTGAATTGGACTGGGAGCTGACCACAGTAGAAGAAATACTAAAATTCTCCAGAAAACTGGATAGCCTCGATCGGCATGTGGGAGAGGACAAAGAGACAACCGTCGGTAGCTTCCTCAGTGCTGATACCCCAGACGCGATCGATGACCTGGCAGAGCAGGAACGGCGAGAGCAATTACTGAAATTGATTGACAACGTTTTGGATGACCGATCTGCCCATGTCGTGAAAATGCGATTCGGGTTTGTGACGGGCAAGCCAATGACCCTGGACGAATGCAGCGAGGAACTAGGGGTAACTCGCCAACGGGTACAGCAAATCCATGCAAAGGCGATGCGGCGATTGAAGGCGCAAGCCAAGCGATGGGTAAAGCTGGGGACGCTGGATGATTCCGGCTACGGTGAACCACTGCCTCAACCCAAGCCATCCCCTCCCAAACCGCCCGTGGTTGCAGCTGCTCCACCTCAACCCAATCGCCGTCAACCACCACTCAAAGTTTACAAGTCAGGAGATGCCGATTACCCCTCTATACCCAATCCCTCCATTCCCGATCGCTTCCGCCCTCGATCGCTCAGTTCAGACTACTCAAACGACACCACAGAACCAGAACAGGAGATTGACCCTATGGCAACGAACGAAGTCCTCAGCAGCTTACTATCAGCTATCAACAAGGCAGAGGAAAAGGCAATTCAGGGCAAGACCTATCAACTCCCCAACCGTTATCAACTTTGCCTTTCCGCTGGCATTAGCACTGGCTACTTCCACCAACAAACCCATGCCAGCAATGCCGCCAATCGGGCGTATGAAGCGGCGGAACAACGGCTGGAAGAATTGCAACAATCCAAATCCGCAACCGTTGCGGATTTGCCAGAGGAACCAAACCCGATCGTTATCACACTTGAAAACCGGGTTAAGGAACTTCAGGCAGCACTTGAGGATGAGCGAGAAATCAACCAGGACTTGCAACGCAAACTCAAAGAGCAGGGCGATCGTGTAGCCAGACTGCAAGAGCAGCACCCCATTGATAACAACGTTTTGCTCAAGCATTTACGACAGTCAGCCGAGCGTGAACTACAAGCGATCGCTTGCGCCACCCAGGAGATTGATCAGGCTACCCGCGATCGAGAGATTGCCCAACGGAAGCTAGCAGAAATCACACTTCAGATTGAGCAGTTGCAGGAGAAGACAGTTCACACCAACGGTCATCTGGCAGGAGTGAATTAGTCATGGCTAAAGGTTTTGGTAAGCAACCCAATTTCGAGACCGAGAAACGCCAACTGGTCAAAGTGATTTGCCGTCGTGATTATTTCGCGATGCAATCCCTCGTCCAGAAGTTCAAACCCCGCATTGGGTCAGAACGACTCGCCAACATGCTGACCCAAGAGGTTTTACCCGAGTGTGACTCTGAGTCTTTTGAGTGGTTCTACCGCAGCACGATCGGGGATGAGAAGTACGAAATCATGATCGAGATGGCGATGAGCATCTTGACCCAGGACTTAGCGACCAAGGGATGTGAGCTCGGGAAAGATCTCAGCGGCATAGAGGTTGATGGCAAGCACAACATCATGCTGTCTGACAAAGCAAAGCAAACCTTGCTGGATTCAGTCGAGCCGCGCCATCGCAAGCGCATGAAAAATATGCTGGCAGAGGGCGAGAAACTGCATTCTAATCCTGACCCCGCACAAGCGATCGAGGACATGCTAGGGGTTCCATTTTTTGACAACTTGTTAAACGCTGCCCGCAAGCGACTCGAAGTTTTACCAGTTTCTAAAGCGGCATCCTACGTCATGCAAATCACCTGCGGGTTTGAAGCCAAACACCCAGAGGTTGAGGATTTTGGCAAGTGGTTTATTGCAAATACTGTTTACTCCATGCCCGAGAGCTACCAAAAAGCGTTCTGGGAAATGGAAGACGGCACACTTGAGCCATGCAGTGAATGGGTTGAGGATTTAATTATTGCTGCTGGTGGAGAGCAATACGTCAGCCACATGGACGGGCAGACTTGCATTTCGAGAGGTGGAATACTACTGCTCGACAAACTTACCCTTGGCAAGAATCGAGGTGCTGACCTGGTAGCCGCCCTGGATGCCCAAATGAACCGCGAAGGGAAATGAGTTTATGAGCCGCGAATCCTGTATTTCCCATCGCGCCAAGCAAATGATCCTGGTAATTCGCCAGGACTATTACGAACTGATGAATCGTGACGCTACGGCAGCCGCAATCATGGGGCTATTTGAATACTGGGCAAATGCCGCGATCTCATCCGACCCAGACAATGATGCACCCAATTTGGGTGAGCGCAGTATTCGAGAATTTCAGGACGCTCTACTGGGAGTCTCTACGGACAAACAAATCAGAATCCGATTGCAAAAAATTGAGGCGATGGGCTTCATCAAAATCGAAGGCAAGCAGTCGGGAAGCAAGCCAAAACGCTACCAGTTTTTTATCAGCAAGGTGCAACATGCCCTCAACAAACTCGAACAAACCCATTCGGTCAAACAACCGAATTTGGTTATTCGGTCAAATGACCAAACAGGCGAATTCGGTCAAACAACCGAATTAACTGGGTCAAATAACCAAATGAATTCGGTCAAACAACCGAATGGAATTGGGTCAAATAACCAAATGAATTCGGTCAAACAACCGAATGGAATTGGGTCAAATAACCAAATGAATTCGGTCAAACAACCGAATTTGGAAGCCTCAAACCAAGATGTAGTAAACGATTCAGTCTCCCTAGAATTTAAAAGAAATAAAGAAGAAGAGAGAGAAGAATTAGCAGCAAAAACCAACCTCTCTCACAACGCTTCCGCGAGAGCAGAAATTCGGATGAGAACTGGGAACTTGCATCCCGAATTAGTTCAAGCCGGATTAGGGGAAATTTGGCATGGTCCGGGCTGGAATGACTTTGATCCGGAAATTGTCAAAGCTTGTTGTCGGCATCTGAAAAAAATCAATTTTCCGCACGAATACGGCAACGGTCTGACCTACGTCAACAACTGCATTTACAAAGCGAAGTGGGGTGAGTTGGAGCAACGCCGTAATGAAATGCACAAGTTCCAAGCCGAACAGCAGCATGAGCAAACCCCAGCGATCGCAGAGCCAGAGCCAGAACCTGAACCGTTAACAGGGGAGGAATTGAGGGCAAAACTCGCCGAATTGAAGCAAAAGATTTCAGAGCCAAAGGAGAGCAGAAATGGTTCAGCACATTGATTTCAGCCGTAGCTGGCAAAAAACCTCAAAGATCCTGCCTAACGATGTCGAACTGGAAGAGGAAGTGCTAGGGATGCTATTGCTTGACCCCAACGCAATTTCTAGAGTTACTGACAAGCTCACCCCTGATTTGTTTTACATGGGTGCCCATCAGTCGATTTGCAAGGTGATGCTCTCCTTGCAACGGCAGGATGTACCTGTCGATTTAGGCTCGGTGGCAATCCGATTGCATGAACAGGGCTTGCTGGAATCGGTCGGCGGGAGAGGCAGGCTAGTTGAGTTGATTGACCCGGTGGTTCATGCGGTCAACGTCGATTACAAGGTGGATTTGCTAGTCAAGTATCACAAGCGCCGGGAGATGATTCAGGTTTGCCAGGAAATCTCTCACCTGTCCTATGACACTGGTACCGACCTGGAGGAAGTTTTAGAGCTTGCCCAAAGCAAAGTCTTTTCGCTAACTGATACTGCACAAGATGTTGGGCTTAGACCCCTATCAGACATCCTGTGCGAAGAAGTGACCCGCATGGAACGCATTGAAGCCGGGCAAGCGATCGTCGGCTATTCGACTGGATTCGTTGACCTGGATGCCATGACGCGGGGCATGAAACCCCAAGACTTGGTTATTGTCGCTGGTCGTCCGAGCATGGGCAAAACCGCCCTGGCCGCCCATGTTGGGAGAAATATCGCCGCTCAGCAGCTCCCAGTTGCGTTGTTCTCTCTGGAGATGGGGGGTGGCGAAGTTGCCCGACGGCTGATGTCGCTTGAAACCGGAATCGAGTCTGGGCGGTTAGGGTCAGTGCGGTTGTCTACACAGGAATGGGAATCGATCGGGTTTGCAGTTGCCTCTCTTAGTGGACTGCCCTTTTACATCGACGAATCGCAAACCGTTACCCCAGCAACCGTCTTAGCCCAGAGCCGCAAACTGAAAGCCGCTAGAGGCAATTTGGGACTGGTCATCATCGACTACCTGCATTTGATGGCAGATGGCGAGGATGACACCAAAGAACTAGGGAAAATCACCCGTCAGTGTAAACGCATGGCAAGAGCACTGAACTGCCCTGTGATGGCGTTATCCCAGTTGAGCAGAGGCGTTGAATCTCGCACCAACAAACGCCCGATGATGTCGGATTTGAGGCAGTCAGGTGCGATCGAGCAAGATGCTGACCTTATCCTAATGCTGTATCGAGATGAGTATTACAACCCGGATACGCCAGACAGGGGCATTGCGGAAGTCATCTTGACCAAACATCGGAATGGTCCTACTGGAACGGTCAAGTTGCTATTTGAGCCGCAATTCACTCGCTTTCGCAACTTGGCACGGAGGGCAGAGCATGTTGCCTAAATGCGTGTACTGCACTCAGCTCATCCCTGACAAGGTTTACCACTACTCCAGCCTGACCTATCACCCTAAGTGCTTCGACGACTTTGAAGCCGCCTTCAGGAGGAATGCCGACAAGATTGCCAGTCATGGCAACTATCCCCCTCCTACGCAAAATTCCAACCATTGACCGAAAAACGCCACATTAACACCCCTGGAAGAAATCCCATGACTAACTCACCGATTCAGCCCTATAGCAGCTTACTGAGCCTTACAGAAGGGCTAAAGCAAATCAAGGAAGCTAGAGCCTTACAGAAAGCTTTAGTGGAAGACGAAGCCGCCCAAACGCGAGTGAAAGCAGAGATTCTTAGCAGCATCACCCCACTCACTAGATTGCTACTCCCCCACTGCCTGTTCTATTGGGGTTGGCACGATGACCAGGGCGGCTCACTGCTGATTTCTACTGCTGGTCACTTGCTGGATGACGTGGTGGCAGAACTGTTGATTGCCATTCAGTTAGTCGTCTGTGTGAATGAAATCGTGTTCCGAGATGGAGCGAACCTATCACGAAAATTCGTATGGGATGGGGAGGTATGGAGCCAGCAATAAACCTCACCCTGGCAGAGTGGCAAACGGTCTATTCCGCCCCCTGTACCCATGCCGACTTAATCCCTGGTCTGGATGCCGATGGTTGTCCTCACTGCCGTAAGTGGTTTGTCAAGTCCACTCCAGACGAATCCAGCCAGAAGCCGGAACGGAGCCGCAAGAAACGTGGAGCAACTTAACTTCCTTGACTGGCAACCACCTCCGGAGCAAATGCAAGAGCCGGAGATTCAACCCAAACCAGTTCAGCCACCTGGCAACCCTCATCTCATCAACTGGTGGCAAGCCAAAGTCAACTATTACCGCCAGCTGCAAATTCAGTTCGCCGATCGCGCCTTCCAATCTGCTCAAGCCGGACAACCCGATCGACTGCAACCGATGCGCAAACACGAAATTTCCCGACTGCAAGCCCTCATCAATGAGGCGATCGCCAAAGTTACCCAACTAGGAGAAACCCCATGATTGCAACCGTACCTGTTCAAGCCGCTACAACCCCAGAGTTCAAGGTTGGGGATCTACTGGAAGTCAAAAATGTTCGTGGCAGTAAATCAACCTCATTTCTGGCAACGATCGAGGCTGCTGAGGAAGGGGTTTACACACTAATGCTGAGTGACGGCATCGCCCTGGAAGGAACTGCCGAAAACCTGATCCGTTGGGGTTATAAGCGGTTGTGGAGTATTGGCGACAGAGTAACCCCTAAACGTGATCCTGGAAGTCGCTATGGAACAATTACTGGCTTCAACATCAAGAAAAAAGCTCCCTTATTGGTGAAATTCGACAGCTACAAAGGCGAAAGCCAAATGGCTAAAGATGCAGTTCTATTGGCTCCCAATAGCGAACAGTCTAAAGCGATCGGGGCAGATGAACCAGTAGTCGTTGAGCCCATTTCTGACCCGAAGGAACAAGAGGTGGGAGGCAGTGGGCTGAAGACGGCAAAATTCACCGTCACACTCAGCAATGGTCTGGAAGTGCAGGTAGAGGCGACTGAGTGGAGTGACGACGATGCTCAATTCGAATTTTATGGAGCCGTTTCGATGTCAGGCGTTCAGTCCTGCGTTTCAAAGGATGGCTTCTCAAGTGTGTGCAACGATGCTCAGAAATATGCTCAACAACTGTTTGACCAGATCCCAAGGGATTGCGACGGTCATCTCTTGTTCGATGGCGATCGCTGCGAGGTCATAAAAGGTCAGTACAAGGGTTTGATTGATGAAGTAGTAGGTCTGTACGAAGGAAAAATATATTTCCGTAATGATGTTCTCAATCGTGGATTCTTTGCCCCCGATCGTCTCCGGAGGGTGGAACAGGGTGAAATCTCCCTCAAGGTATTAGGGACTGAGGAAACGGCGGCTCCATCTGAGGAATTTAAGCCAGCCGCTCAGTACAACGAAGGGGAGTGGGTCACGGGATTCACTTTGTCCCAGACTGAAGCCACAGGGCGGTTTGTCGGCTACAGCCACTCTGGGATGTTGCGAGTAGATTGCTCAACCTCATCCGATCCGAATTCGTCATGCGTCAAGATGATTGACCCAGCAACTGCTAAACTGATCGACCCTCCTGAATCGTCTCTGACAGCCGTTGAAAACTCTGACCTAGCGATCGACCCGCGCACCCAACTGGTAGATGAAATCAATCAGTTATCCGGTCAGTTGGAGGAAGCCCAGGAAGTTGCCGAAAGCGCCGATCGTAGTGCGCTGCAATTTGCCAAAGAGATTGGCGATCGCTTGCTAGCCCTCAAGCCCCAGGTTGAGCATGGGGAATGGGAAGCATTTCGGGAGGCAAATATTAAAAGCCCTCGCACAGGTAAGCCGATGGCTTCCAGTACGGCTACTCTCTGCCAACGGGTGGCTAAACGGTGGGGAGAGCTGCAAGAACAGGGGATTGAGTCTCTGAAGCAAGCAAGTCTGACCCTGAGAAAAACACAACAAATTGAGGAAGCCAAATCCGCAACGGTTGCGGATTTGCCGGAAGCCGAGCTAGAACCCGCCGCGATCGAGCAACCAATCAACCTGGCAGAAGTTGAGCAACGGGGAGAGCTGATTGGAGATTTAGTGCCCCCAACTTGGTCGGAGTTGCGATCGCTGTACTCCCAAATTGGCACGGTCAAGAATTGGGGTAAGGGATTTGCGGTTGAATCCGAACGTTTGGCATTCTCGGCAATCTTCCAAACCCGAGAGGACGCTTGGGAGAAATGGCAAAAGAAATATAAGCCTGCCCTCGATCGTCAAGCGAACCAACAGACCGGACAAACCACCGGACAGGAATCGCCTAATGATTCCACCCCGGACAGCGCGATCGACAATTCCGATGATTCTCCTGCCGCATGGGATGACGAACCGACTCCTGAGAAAACTAAGAGCGATCGAATTGAGCATGATTACTACCCTACTCCTGAACCCATTACTGAAGCGCTACGGAAATTCGTAGACATCAAGGGGCAGGTGTTTGATTGCTGTGATGGAACCAGTGCTATTAGCAAGTTTTTCTACGGCTCCATCACCAACGAACCTTATCCCCAACCAGGACATCAACCGGATTACCAGGCAGATGCGTCTGATCCAGAACTTTGGAATGTCGTGGATGAGGAAGGGGGTATTGATTGGGTGGTCACTAACCCACCCTACGGTCTAGAACTACCCGTTCAAATCCTGACTCTTGCCGTTCAACATGCTCGGGTTGGAGTCGCCATGCTACTCCGGATCAGCTTCCTCGAACCCTGCCGCGATCGGGCTGAGTGGATGGCGAAGAATGCTGACCAGTTGCGCTATGTCATTCCGGTTAATCCCCGACCTCAATTTCGAGCCGACATCAAGGGGGGTGACAGCTTCACCGTTGCCTGGTTTGTCTGGGTCAAGGATTGGAGCTGGGAAACCCAAGGAATTGATTGCCCCTTCAAATTCATCACCGATTGGAAAGGAGAATAGCCATGCCGAGAAAATCTTCAACCATTGGTAATGCCGTCGATCGCGTCACGAGTAATGCTCGTAGACGGAGCAAACAACCGCTCTCAACGAATGTTCAGAAGCAAGTTAAACAAGGTGAAGTCAAACCAGAGAAACCACCCGTTATTCACATCACCAAAATCAAGATTTCACCTAATGACGCTTCCCTATTGCGCTACGATCGCGTCACCAAAAATAAGGAAACAGAACACTGCGAGTTACAGTTTTTTGGTGCCATTCATCCTGACTTTCAAGAGGCTTTAGATTACTTCCGCAGGATTGCGATCGATGCCATTGGGCTAGATGAATCAGCTTGGAATACGGCACGGGTTTCCGGTGTTTCACTCAAGCATGATGATGGCATTGGCTTGACGATTACTATGCAGCGCAAGCTGGAAGATGCTGGATTAGTGGTAGTCGTGAACACCCCATTCTTGAATCCTGATTTCTTGATGGGTGAGAACAACCGCATTAACAAGCTCACCAAAGAAGCGATCGCTTGTCTGAATGGCAAACGCGCTCAATTGGACTTATTTGCCGCAGCAGAAAAGGAGGCTGAATGAAAACATCAGCTTCTATTTGCACGGGTGGAGCATTGTTTGATGTAGGTGCTCAAATGGCAGGTTATACCCTGTCATGGGGTATCGAGCACGACCCCGCGATCGCTGAAGTAGCCAGCACCAACCTACCAATTGAAATGATTGTTCGGTGCGTCACAAAAATTGATTGGCGGCGGGTGGAGCGACCTAATCACCTGCACATGTCTCCCCCTTGTCAAAATGCCAGCATTGCTAAACAGGTTGATGATGAAACAGCACGAGAAACCAAGGTAGATCAGGAAATTGGTCAGGCTTGTTGCGATGCAATCTTCATTCTGCAACCCGATACCGTAACGCTAGAAAACGTTATTGGCTATCGGAAGTTCAGAACCTTTCAGAAAATCGTTGATACGCTCTGGGGCTTGGGGTATTGGGTTAATGTTGATATTCTCAACTCCGCCGATTTTGGCGTTCCTCAAACCCGCCGGCGATTGATCCTGAGAGCTATTAAAGGCGGGTTTGTACCAGCACTGCCAGCTTCAAAACCTTGGTTCGGATGGTATGAAGCGATCGCTGACCTGATTCCAGAATTGCCGGAGTCAGAGTTTGCCCCGTGGCAGTTGGAGCGGCTGCCAGAAAGTCTGGCTTCTAGCGTCTTGGCAACAGGTTTAAATCAATGTGCTAGGGATTGCACGGTTATAAGGGCTGATAAACCATCTTCAACTGTGACCGCAGATTGGGGGCGGCGACCAGTTAATACGCCAAAAGCATTCCTGGTTCCTGGTAGCAATGCATCTAGTTTTGTCCTGCGGTCAGAGTCTGAGCCCTCACCCACGATCTCTGACACAAAACGAGTTGGTAATGCTGCCAGAGCGTTCATTGTGGATGGCAAGAATATTCACCCGGGAGATCGCTTGACCATCCGGGAAAACAGTGAGCCAACTTTTACGGTGTCTGCCAGTGTTGGAAATCGTCCATGTCATGACCCTAAAGCATTCATTGTTGATGGGCAAAATGCTAGAACCCCTGAAAAAGGTGGGTTGAATTACCGCGAAACCAATGAGCCGGTATTTGCAATTAGCGCCAGTGGTAGCGATCGTAGGGCTTGGCTAGAGATGGGCAGAGTGGTGGCGATGACTCCACGGGCGTTAGCTCGATTTCAGTCTGTTCCTGATTGGTATCAACTGCCAGAGCGGAAGCAACTAGCCTGCACTGTTATCGGCAACGGTGTGCCCTGCCTGATGGCAAAAGGAATTCTTGAGTCCCTAAAAGAACCCGAATGAAAACCTATTCCTTCCGTCAGCAATTGCAGCTGGGACAGAAGGCTGAGCGCGCGATCGCGAACATCTTGAAACAGGAATTTGAAGTAGTTGAAGCGAATGATGATGAACAACGGCAAGGCATTGACATTCTCGGCAGGCATCGAATTTCAGGGCAATATCTTCGGTTTGAAATCAAATCGGATTTGCTTGCCCATCAGTACGGGAATGCCTTTGTTGAAATCATCTCGAATGACACAGCTCGTAAGCCTGGGTGGGTGTTTACCTGTACCGCCGACCTCTTGCTTTACTTCATCCCAGGATGCAGCAAATTGTTGTTCTTCCGTCCGTTTCGATTGCGCGATCGTACCTGGCTCTGGGAACAACGGTTCCCGGTCAAACCCAGCCAAAACTTTAGTTATCGCACCTGGGGGATCTGTGTGCCCCTGGCTGAATTTACCCCCTTAGCCGAAGCGATCGCCACCGTTCAAGTTAAAGGATTTCATCAACTGGAGATAGCAAGAAATGGCAAGTAGACGAGTAGAAGCTGCATGGACGGGATTTAGTCGGGTTGTGATGCCAGCAGATGCCCCGCCAATTCAGATCAAGGAAATGCGTATGGCGTTTTATGCAGGGGCTTGGGCAGCGCTGCAAATGACGAAAGATTTGGGCGCGGTGATCGAGTCCGGTGCAATGACTGAAATGGATGGAGTGAATGTACTGGAAGAAATTGAGCAGGAATGCAAACAGTTCACTGAGCGTGTAGGAGTCGATCGATGACAAGTAATGCTGGCGATTTTCTGAAGAAGGTTCGGGAAGGTGGAGCGATCGTTTGCTCCGGTGAATGCTCCGAGGTTGAAATAGCAAATGCTCAGGCGACAAATCGATGGTTTGTCGATGAGGATGGCTTTGGGTACGTCTGGCGAACAGGTGAATGGCTCGACAGTCGTGAGAAGGCGTTCCACGGAGTGTCACAAGAGATGCCACCGCTGGTAAGCCAGATCGAGGATGAGGAAGCAGGAGAAGTGGAGTCACCAGCTACCGCAATCCAAAGAGCATTTGAGCTGCACCAGGTCAAAGTAGAACCCGGTGACATAGATTGCATGTTGCTGGATGGCATCAACGCGCTGCTGGAACAACAGAGCGATCGCATTGTTGGAGCACTGAAAGACCATGAGCGGCGGTTGGGGTGTCACTACAGTTCTGAACCCGCCGATCGGGTGCGGTCCATCCTCCGAGATTACGAGGAACGAGCTGCACGGGCCACCCAGTTACTGGCTGACATGAGATCAGATACCCTCACTTACTTACGAGCCATTTCCCTCATGATTGATTCTGCCGGGAATGCTGGCACCCATCGGGAAAAAGATGCTACGCTCCGGGCGGTTATTCGCTTGACGGAGTCTGCCATTGCCAAGTTACGAGATAGCCTGAAGCGGTTTGGCAGTAACTGGCATAACCCGGATATTTTTGCCTCTGATTATCCAGTCATGGACTATATCAAGCGGATTCGTGAGCTGGAGTCCGAGAATAAGGCGTTGAAAGGGCAAAATGACACCCCGCTGACCCCGTTCGATGAAATTCGGTTTTGATGGCTAATTGCTCCTTTGGAAAAGAAATTGGAAGGGCTTTAGTGATGGCTGAAAAGAGCTTAAGTGACGTGCAGGCTGAAGTGCAGCGATCGTTTGCTGCCTACACAATAGAAATCGAACCCCATGAAAATATTTATTTGATGGTTGGGGACGGGATTCGGGAACTGCTACGCAGGCAGCAGGCAGAGCGGCGATTTAGGGTTCAGCTTGAATTCAAGCCTCAAGACTTTTGGATGGGTGCATTCTGGCAGCGAAAAGAAAAAGTTCAACATGTCTGGATTTGTCTAGTTCCAATGTTACCCATCCATTTCCGTTGGTTAGTTGGGGGCGATCGCTGATGGCTAACTGCTTCTACTGCAACCAACCAGCGCCCCTATTGTGTGATGGGCATGTGATGTTTCTAAAGGACAAACGGATACAGCGCGGAACCTGCGATCGCCCCTTGTGCTCCAACTGTCGAGCTGGTGGCAGTGTGCTATTTATCTGTGCCAGACCGCGATCGCAGAGTCGGACGGCAACGATTGATTTCTGCCCTGAGTGCGCTCCTAACCGGGGGCGTAAAGGTGAAAGTTTTGTGGAGGGAACCCCAGCCAATGCATGACAACGATTTAGATTCGGCTTACTGCACACTTCATAACCTGGGTGCATCCCTTCGAGGCAACCAGCAGTGCTCGGATATCGAATGGTTAGCACGGGTGCTATTTGAGAACAGTAGATTAGGCGCTGGCGACATCAGCACGGTGCCGTGGTTAATTGACGTTCAGCAATGGGACTATCTGATGCTTGAGCCTCAAGCCATGCTGGGGAATGGTCCCCATCACTGGCAAGCCCTAACTGATGAACAGCGGGAGGCATGGCGGAAGTTAGCCCGAATCTGCCTGTATGTTTTACCCTCCTTCGCTTCCAGAGTAGGTTCCCGCTATATGGAGCAAGCACGAGCATTGCAGCAGGTTTGGAGGCAGGAGCAGAAACAGGATATTCAAGGGGGTGGTGAGCAGCGTCCCGAGTGTCCCTCCTGCCATACCAGGAGCCTTGCTACCATCCCGATCGCTGATGGCTGGCAGTGCGGATTCTGCCACTACGAGTGGGAGGAGGGCTGATGTATAACCTTCAATGCCCCGAATGTTTGGGGTGGAACACCGCGAGCTGCTTGACCACTCCTGACTGGTGGCGTTGTGCAGACTGCCTGCATGAGTGGAACCGAGAAGATGAGGAAGCTGAATGATTGTCACCCTCAAATCAGGTCAGACCACCTTCCTCGTTTTGGTATCCGGTGCATTTGCAGTTGTTCAATTTCCAGGGCATCACCAGACCACAGTAGTTAGTCGAGAGTTTATCAATGAGCGATTACACACCCGACATTCCCCACCCAGCTATCCAATCCGTAAACGAGTTGGTTGAGACGGCTAAGAACGTTTATAAGGTATCTCCCATGCAACGAGCACAAGCCAGTATTGATACCTTCCGACCCAACTCGAACGGCACCGAGTTTCAGTGGGTTGCACTCAAAGCCGCGATCGCTCAACAGATTGCCGCTGCAAACGATGAACTAATGCGTGGAGTCAAGGGATAAGAGGAAGGTTAACAGATGGCTGAATCAATATCGATTCCCGCGCTACTGCGATCGACGGCATTGCGGTACGCTGACCAAAAATTACAACAACGAGTGGAACGATTGGAGGCGGTAGCCAATCAACTTCGGCGGCATCCAGAGGTGCTTAAACAATTGCCAGAAGTTGCACAACTACTGTCGGATCTGGATGTTGCCTGAATCAAATCGAGTCAAGGCGGATAGCTTTTAGACCACCTTTTGGGGGATTTGCGGGCTTGTTTGCAGAACGAACTTTTTTTACCATCTGCCTGATTGACATATAACAAAGAACTGCGGGTATTCTTACCCGCAGTTCCAGAATTATATTAAGCGACTCAGGAACGGCAATCTCCTGGCTATTAAGTCGTTCTACCTCATATCTTTCAATTACATACTCAAGGGTTTCCTGAATACCTTCTTCAGGGAGACTGCCTGGAGGTAATCTGCTGACTATTTTATCTGGCACTGGAAGATAAAGATTTTCGGCTCCTGGTGGTAAAACCTTCTCTTCAAGCCGTTTCATGCGCCGCCGAGCAGACTTAATCGCTTGTTGCGCAAGGTATGCTAGCGCCCCTTGCGTTAGACCCTTTAGGACAAACAATAAAACCTCCATTAAGGTTTCCTCCGAATAATTTTTTTTGGCATGTTAATGCCCTCCAGTATTTAGAGAGTAGTCTGACAACAGTACAATCTTACCACTACTGACTTATACACTTTGCATGGTATGTAGGATTGCCCTATACAAAGTATACAACACTACAGATAGTTACATCAAAATTTGAAACCCCTTGCTTTCGTTGATGTAACCTATCTGTGGTACAGCAATATCTTAACTCAATCAATATATATTTACTGAGTTTATATAGGAATACTGTATGCTATAACAGGATTGTCCACCCTGTACTGTATACGTGGAGTTAACAATGGAGAAAGACCTAGGAAACGCTGTCCCTAGGGAAGATGGCGGAGGTAAAAGTAGGCAGAACTATCTTCTGTCCGCTCTTGAAGAAGATATACTTACTGTTCTTTTAGGACGTGAGTTATATGGCTTACAAATCAGTCAAGCAATTGAAGATTCGAGCGACGGAAGACGCAAAATCAATGTAAGTTCTTTATATCCTTCACTCCGTCGCCTAGAAGAAAAAGAGTTCGTTACCTCTTACTGGGAAATAAACGATGTCAATATCAACAGTAAGGGTGAAGAGAGAGGAGGTGCGAGAAGACGATACTACCGCATCACACCAACTGGCTCTAAGGTTCTAAACGAGAGCAGAGAAGTCAGAGAGAAATTGCTGAGATGGATGCCCGTTTAGATAAAGCTTAAGATTTTAAATTGCCTGTCCAATACTCGTTCCAGAGAGAAGAACACCCATGAACGCACTCCAAACCCGAAACATAGCCTGGATATCCAATTCAAATCACATCGGAGAAGTCGAAAGCAAGGACTCTCAGATGATATGGGTTAGTAAACTAATTCAGACATTTTGGAAACCAGCCATTTCCTAAATTCCAAACAAAAAGTCCTTTTTAGCAACTAAGAACTTTTTGTGTTCCAAAAATCGAAATAAATTGAATACGCACCTTTAAGGATGCAGCCTTGCCTTTACCAGGAGCTTGGTAAACTGAGCAAAGGCATGGAAAATCTATTCCCAGCACTTTTCAAATAGGGAATGGATTTTCCAACAAGCACAAAATGGTAACCCCTCCAGCTTTCAATGAGTGAACCTTCTGGAGGGGTTTTTGCTTGTTCCTACGTTGCGTCCCCGCAGAGCGTATTAATCACATTTTACTACTTATATCAATAGTTTTACTTGAAGTACAAATTTAACTCCTTGTTAATTTTCTAAATATCTACCTGTTTATATTTTTTTACTGTGCGCCTCCACCCAAAAAGCAGATGACCTTCATCCATCTCGCTATCATCACTATCACCGATTAAATCTTGGTCGGTTGGCTCCTTTTCTAACTCTCTAAAGTATTCTTTGAACACTCCACCAAATGATATTGCCCTAGTGCGGTGAAGTTGTGTGTATACTCCAAAAACCACTCCCGATTACCAAAAATCATTGTTGACGGCTTGGTTTGATATTTGATGATTTCTGCTAGCAGTCCAACTAGAGAATCATTAGACTTCAAAGCCTGCACATCCAGAATGGGGTTGTAGTCTACTCGAAGGCTATTGCGCCACATCGTTACCCACTCATCTTTTCTGATGTAGTTCTTGCCAAAATAAGACGGTGCAACCATCAACAAACAGTGAAAATGTGGATGGGCACTGCGACCGTCTCTGCCAAGTGTCACTTCGACCGTTTTGAGGTATCCGATCGCGGGGAACGCCTTAAGTCTAATCAGCCGACTGAACCCTTTGTTCATCCACGCCAGATAGTCTCTCAACTCATGAATCTGGCAATTCTTCACCGTCAGGGTCAGGAATAAAAAACGAGCTGTCGGATAGTCCCCAATTATTTGCGGCAGCGTTTTGTACGCCCTGGCTTTAAACATCAAACTTCTACGCCAGACGCATATCTGGCAAGTCCTAACATGGCAAAACCGAGCACTAGCTAACTTGAGGCGATAACCTTTCTTGTTATCAGGAATCAACCTGAAGTCAAGCAGGTTGGCGCAGGTATTCACCCGCTCAGAATACTTATCGAAGTCAGAGCCTCGGTAATGACCTGAGATAATGTCACTTTCTGCCTTATGGACATCCCACACCCGATCGCGATCGGAAATGTCGGATAGTCCCGGCAGACTGTTGGAATCGCTGTTTGAAACAGCTACACTAAAATCAGAGCCATTACCAGAACCCCGGCAGGGTTTGGAACTAGGCATTGCGGAACCGCTGTATTAAATTGGACGTGTGGTAACTCCAATCATACAGCGGTTTCCCATCAAATCATTTATCGGCAAATAAGCCGTAATCCCCTTGGGGTATAACTTTCGACACATCGTTCGATGTCGCCGAAAGTTATCTCTTAAGATTCGAGGGCATCAGACTTTTAATTCAATGCCCTCGATTTGCCCTCCACGGATATATACTCGGTCAACCAATCCTCGATAAATGCGCTTTTTCTCTTCAGGTTGCAACTGCCTCCAGTAGTCATGCTCAGAAAATACTGATAAAAGTAATGCTCTATCTGTTCGCTCTATCAATTCTTGTTTCTCACTCTGCTTCTCAAGTTGTTTGATCTGCAACCGTAGCTCTGCCTTTGCTCGCTCGATCGCGGGGTGATTCCCAGCAGAGTCAAGAGCCATCAGTTGCCGTCGCAATTCAAGGATTTCTGGTAGCTCTACAGCGTCTATCGAAGTTGCTGCGATCGTGGCAATTTCTTCTGCTCTTGAGCAAAGCCGCTCAACAATAAAATCCTCAATCTTCAAGGCTTTCACTGTTTGCTTCTGGTCACAACTTCTAGTTCGCCAATTCTTGCATTGATAGGAGAACTTAATGTTGCTTGGATCAGTGCGCAATTTATAGCTCAATAAAAAGCACAGTCCTTTGCAGGCAGCGCAATAAACCAACCCTGAAACAGGGTGAACATATTTAGGTGCCTTCCACCCTTTATGCTTTGCGTTATAGGTTAGGGCATCGACAATAGTTTTGTATTCCCCCTCACTCATTAGCCGATGTTCCGGGTGAGTATCGTATCGAATATCCCATAAGTGTTGATGGCGTAAGCGCTGCTGTCCTCCCCTACCATAGGCAATGTGCCCTCTCAAGATTGGATTGTTGTACCAGGTCGTTAGGCTGGCAGCTCCGAAGTGCATCTTTCCTCGCGGCTGACGATTCCCCTTGCCTTTAATTGCATGGCTGTAAATCCCAAACGTTGAATTGAAAGTTTTCAGAGTCCCCCTCAATGATTCCTCTTTAGAAAATGTCTCGATCAACCATCTTCCGATTTGTGCTCGACTCCACTCACTACGATCGTCCAGCAAGCAGAGAAACGGTTCAGTATCTAACTCAAATTTGTCATCTCGTTTGCGATAGCCAAACGGAGCAAAATAGGGCAGGTTTTTATCTCGGTGGCGTTGATGTCCCTGTTTGACCCGCTTGCTTAACCGTGCCGAGTAAGCTCTAGCCTGTAGTACCGAGTGACCAGCCATTACCCGCCCATCCGGGTTGCATAGATCCAGGTAAGGTTGATCCAAGCTCAGCAACCCTACATCGGAGTCATCCAGTTGATCGAATAATAAAAACGCGGTTGCCTCATTCCGTGCCAAGCGATCGAGATCGCAGACGACTAACTTCCGCCCCTTTGCCGCACCGGAAAGGATAAATCTTAACATCTCTTCAAATTCTGGACGTGTTACTCCCCGCTTAAAGGCTGATTCAACGTCGGTATAGATCCGAGTGCATCCAGCCAACCTCAATCTTTCTACCTGGGTTTCGATCGAGTGTCCCTTACTTTGTTCGTCGCTCGAAACTCTTGCATATCCGAAATCTCCGGTATCAGGCTCGAAGATTTTCATGTAGCCAATCACCTAAAAACTGTACTTTACGATGTAATTTTATTCCCATGCCAAAGGCATTGGTACAAATGACGAACTGAAGGTGATCGCTTAACCAGGCTTGCTCGATCGCTCGTCGAGCTTCGGGGCTGAGCCCGGCATGATAAGCCGCAGTCTGAAACCCTTGGGTTTTAAGCCAGGTGGCTAATGTTTCGCTATCTCGACGGGTACGGACGTAGACTAGTCCTGCCTGGGCGGGACGAGCTTGAACAAATTGCAATAACATTTGGCGGCGTTGACGCGGTGACCAAGCCACTTGTACCGTCAGATGTAAATTGCTTCGATAGGGATTCAGCCGAAAAATCTGTGGATCTTCCAGTTGCAAAACCCGCTGAATGGTTTGTTGTGCCTGGGGATCAGCTGTAGCTGTGAATGCGGAGATCGCAATGCGATGGTTCGCGGGTTGATAAGGTAATAAGCTTGATCGTACTGTTCCTAACCGATAGTAAGCCGGTCGGAAGGTATCCCCCCATTGCACTAAACAATGGGCTTCATCCAAAATCAAGCCATTCAGGCGTAAATTAGGCTGACATAATCGTTGCCAGACCGCATTACTGAATAAGGTTTCTGGTGATAAATATAACAACCGTAGTTTCCGCTGCTCGAGTAACCATAGGACTCGATTTCGTTCGGATGTAGGAAGTTCACTGTGTAATAAGGCTACCGATTGCCGGAAACTAGCGGCGCGATCGGACAACTCCTTTACCTGATTTTCCATCAATGCCACTAACGGTGACACAACTAGTGTTAATCCAGTTTGCAGTAAGGCAGGTAATTGAAAACAAATAGATTTCCCACCCCCTGTGGGTAAGATAATCAGGCTATCCTGGTGTGCCAACAGACTTTGGACAATTTCACCTTGAGGTGGACGAAAATCAGCATAGCCCCAAATTTGTTGAAAAGTGGCTTGAATCTGCTTCCAGGTTGGTGGGATAGAAGTAGTCATGGACTCCGAATTGAATGCCCCCAGTTTGAGAATGCCCCAATTCGGAGAAAAACCGCTTGTCGGTTGAGCTAACGATAACCGTCAGATGACCGATCGCGTCTGGAGTTATCGTAACCCTGCTCCCAGGTTTCTGAATCGGGTGCTGGTGCGGCAACCTGTGGCTGTTGAATTGCTGCCAGTTGGGCTTCCCATTCCCCAATCGCGGCTTGCACTTCACTAGATAAGGCACGATTGCTACCAATCTGGTATGCCAAATCCAGGGCTGCCCCTAATTTGCCTTGCTTGGCTAATGCCTTGGCTTGATTCAGAATCGGGCGATCGGTCTGGATCTGGCTTGTTCGGGTCCAAACCTGAATGGCAGTTTGAGCATCGTTATATAAAATCCGTCCTGGTTGAATTTTAGTGGCGGTTTGAATGGCAGCGGATAGTTTGTTCTGTTTTGCTAACGTTCGGGCTTGATCCAAAATTGGCTTATCTTCCAGGGCTTGAATTTGCAGTTTCCATTCGTAAATTGTGGTTTGGGCTTGTGGGCGTAATGCCCGTCCTAGCGGGATGTTGCTTGCCTGCGCGATCGCGGCTTTTAGGTAAGGTAACGTTCCTGCCTTGGCAAGTTGCCGTGCCAGGGTTAAATTGGCTTGGTCTTCCCCTTGTTGAATTTCTTTGCGCCACTGGGCAATCAACGTTTGGGCATAAATCCGTTGTGGGCGATTGGGCGCCACTCCTTGAGCCAGTAGCATCCCCAAATACAAAGCTGGCAACTGCCCTGAACTAGCAACCGCTGTAGCGAGTTGAACTTGCGTTAAATCTTGAGCTTGGGTTTGTAACTGGGGAATATAGGTTTGTGCCTGCGCGTAAAATGGTCGATCGACTGTGATCCGTTGGGCGGCGGCTAAGGTACTGAGGTATTGCCAAAGTTGCTGATAAATTGGGATCCCAGAGATTAGCTTTGTCGTCGGTTGCTCAGCGACTAATCGTTGTGCCCGTTCAAACCAGATCAGATCACGAATGTCTGGTGGGAGGGGCGCATCGAGCGGAATTTTAGGCACGACGGCGATCGCACCAGCCAGATCGTTCTGAGTTAACTGCTGACTCACAGACTTGAGGAGCGCTTGTTGCCACTGGGCTAAATCCTGCTTTAACTCGGCAGCCGCATAACTGCTAGGCACAATTTGTTTCGCCTGAGCGATCGCGGTCGCTAGCGTGGCACTATCCGTCGGAGCCTGCTGCACTAGCTCTCTTGCCTGTACCAATTGCTGGTGGGAAAGACGTTCTGTGATAATGCGTTGGCGCAGGCGATTAGTTTGTTGCCGCCAATAGTCACTATCGGACTGGGCAATCTTCTGGACTTGCTGTTCGGCAGCTTCCCAGTTTTGGGCTTGTAAGGCCGCTTGTAAGGGTGCTTCGATTGCTTTTTGTTGAGTCCGACTTTTCTGCCAATCCGCGATCGTCGTTTGAGCCGTTTTATACAAGGGACTATTGGCAGGAATCTGCCGTGCCAAACCAATTGCCCCTTCTAGATTTCCTTGAGTGGCTCTTTCATGAGCGATGACCATGACCGCTTTCGACCAATCTTTGATCAACGGCTTGGAGCGGGCATACAAAGGGTGGCTAGGTGCCCAGTGCTTCACCAGGGTTAGCCCACCAACTAGAGAATGCACATTTCCCGATCGGGCAAACTGCTCTGCACAAATCAGTCGATCTAAATCACCAGACATGAAGTTGAGCCGCTTGCAGTCCGGCAAGGGTGGTAGGGTAGCCAACCAGAGGAAAGCAGCGACCCCGGATCCACCGCAAAATGCTAATAAACTAATCCACACCAACGGCATCGCCAGGAACCGCATTCCTCGTGCCATTTGGGTCGCTACCTGACGATGAAGTCTGAGCTTCTGGGTATCCTCGGGAGGTGTGTCAACCGAGGGAACATCGGCAACGGAGGTTGCTTCCTGAACAGTTGCTACATCGCCCTGGGCAGAGTTGTGGTCAGGACGAACCGTTAGTGTTGGCTCTGGCTCCTGATCCAGCTGGTCCGGCGCTGTGGATCTATCCAATGCCACCGCACGATCGACAGGCGGCTCTGCTAAATCTGGTGATACACCAGTGGGTGAATTGGCATTCTGATTCGTAGGTTGGGGAGGAGTTCGAGGCTTTGACATTGCCTGCACCCGAAATGGAACAATCGCCTTTTTCGTTGCCATGACTTCAGCACTTGCACAACAGAAAACCCAATTAGCCTGCAATGACATTTGGTAGCAGTCTCGGAATGCCGATGTCACCAAGTCAGTCTTAGTTCAGCTTGAGCGGGAGTTTGCCGTTCATTGTATAAGCTGTTGTCTGGTTTGAATAAGATGATTCGGGAAGATTTCAGGTGATGTAGCGATCGATTCAGCAGCAATTAGACCGAAAAAGCCGTAACGCTCACCTATCTTCTCCTTCCTAATCTCGCCGATTGGCTTGAATTCCCAATTCTTCTCACTCATTAGCTCCGGTAGCAGCAATGTCAGCATGCCGATACCCGTAAAAGTTAATGTGATAGTCCGTAATCTTCACGCCAGTCTGTGCCTCTATTTGCTGGATGATGGTAGCCGGTAGCTCAATATGAACGTCGAGGATCTGCTGAGTATCTAGACAGTTGACATGGCTATGTGAATCGCTGATGTTGCCATACAGCCGCCCATCCGATCGCTCAATACACTCAATAATTCCCTGGCTAGAGAGTGCCTCCAAATTTTGATAGACTGAGGTATGCCCGATATCTTTGCCTTGGCGATTCAAACGATCGTAGATTTCCCTGGCGGAAAGATGCTCTTGTGCCTGCCAAAGTAATTCCAAGATGAAGCGACGCTGGCGACTCAGGCGCATCCCTAAGATCTGGCAACGCTCTAAGGCATCATCAAAGGAGCGAATTGGTTTTAAAGTTGCCGCGTCATTCTGCATAACTACATCCCAGGCTTTGCCATCTGCCCTATACCATTATTCCAGGCTTGACTACCTGGTACATTTTCTGCCTAGTACATTTTTAGCACAGGCTAAAGCAAACTCGCTACAACTTTAACTTTCATGGATGGCGCGGATTCCCGCACAATAGAGAAGACCTCTGGAGTGAGTTGCGATCGCAATAGAGGATCAGGTTAGAACCATTAAATACGATTGACTTAGGTTATGTCCTTCCTTCGGTTGTCCTTGCAAGGTTTATTTACGGTAACTCGAGGCTTATTAAGCTTGCTGGTTATCCTCGGTTGTCTCTGGTTCGTTAGTGCCTCCCCCGCCCTGGCAGGCTTGCATGACGATCGCTATGACGGTGATATTTTTGCGCTCTATGCTGGCAATGGCTCATTGGTACCGCCCAAAGTCACATTAGAACAGGCATTGCAGCGCGATCGTCCGGCGCTCTTGGTGCTGTATGTGGATGACAGTAGTGATTGTAAAGAATATGCCACCGTCATCTCCCAGCTTCAGGCCTTCTATGGTCGGGCAGCAGACCTGATCCCAATTCGGGTAGACTCCATTCCGACTAAAACCAAGTATGCCTCAACGGAACCAGGCTACTACTATAAGGGCGTTGTGCCCCAAACGGTATTACTGGATGCCGCTGGCAAAGTGCGGTTGAACGAATCCGGTAAAATCCCGTTTGAGCGGATTGATGATGTGTTCCGTGAGGTGTTTAACCTATTGCCCCGATCGCAGTCTGTGGAATTGAAACGTCGTCCGGTGAACGAAATTAATACCGAACTCGTCCAGTAGTGTTCCAGGTTACGCCTCTGGGGACGGCAAGCCTCTAAAGTTCTGTCAGGTTCTCTCTTGACGGCTTCTGGGGGCGTCAGGCTAGAGTACAAACAACTAGACGTGCCGAAACCAGAGGATAGCTGGATGTCAAAGGTTTACAGCACCGAGGAGTTAATTCAAATTCTGGCAGATGAACGCCGAGCTTGCATGAGTGGGCAGCGGTTAAACCTGGCTGTCAGTCCTTCTGGAATTAGTCCATTTATTGATCAATTTCTTCAACCTGAAGGCATTCAGAAATTTGCTGCCTATAGTGACTTTCGGGCAACTATCCATCAATACCAACAAACTCATCAGGTCTCGGGGATTATTTGGCAGACGATCTCGATCAAGGGTTATCACTTGCGCTATCCCAAAGTGGATGATCAATTGATCGCCCTGCCAGATGATCTCGACACGCTTAAAGCGGCTAAACCGGACATTTTAGAGTTCTGGCGACAGGTGACGGTGGGGATGGATCTCTATCTCAGCTTAAAGGCGGGTAAGTTTTATCAACCGATTGAACCAGCAGATGTCGATCGCATTGCCCAACGTACCGAATGGGCAAGCCTCTGCCAGCAAGGAAAATCCACCTGTCTGGAAGTGATCCTGCAATTAGGCTGGGGGCAACCCGAGGCGGCCACCTACCGTCGGGGATTTCCTGATTCCGGCAGTGAATCGATTCATGCTGTATATCCTGGTAAACAACCCTTGTGTTAATTTACGGATTGCACTTGACCGTTGTATTTAACTGTACCAAGGCAGCATCTAGGGCAGCAACCTCATCTTTAATGGATGCACTTGCCTGAGCCAAGGTGGCTTGATCAGGGATTTTCTTGACCGCTTCTTCTAGCTCTTTCCGGGTTCTGCGTAAATCATCAAGTTTGGCTTCTTGTACTGCTTGAGCTGACTGTTTCACCGCTTCATAGCGATCGTCAACGTCTTTACGAGCCTGTTTCAGCTCTTTGACTGTACTGTTCGGTCCCGGACTACGCAATGTGGCGACGGCAGTTTTCAGTCCAGCTAAGTCCTGACATAGGTCAGCTTGCCTCGCGGCAGTATCGGAAGCACTATTACCACAACCTGTCACTGCAACTAGCAACGATACAGCTGCCAATACCATGGGGGGTTTCATAACAATCTCCTGTATCACCAAACACCAGAGTATGGCAATGATGTTGAACTAGGCAAATGTTAATTTGATTTACCGTCGCTCCCGAGATATTCGCGGTAACTACAAATTTGCTCTCCTTGTACATCGAAGGACACGGCAATTCGATTTTTGTAGGGTTGTCCCCACATAGTTCCTTCGTCCCGAAACTCGAAGACAACAGTCGTATCATTACTGGTAATGCGATCGAGCGTCAGCGTCAGCCCTGGTTTGAACACTTCATTGACATATTGAAAAAACTCACTGGCCCGGTCTTTGCCAACATTTAAGCCATGATATTCTCCGATCGGAAACCAGAAGGTGAAGTCATCGGTCAGCATCGCTAAAAATTCTTGCCAGTCCCCTGTTGCCAGTCCCTGTTGAAAATGCTTAAAGGCTTGTTGACCAACCTGTAATGTGTGCTGAAATTGCTCCGACATAGAGGGGGATACCATGAAGTGATGATTTAGAGTCAGGCTGTACGTGGTAGCTCAGGATTCTGCACAATGAGTACGGAACAAGGAGCATGATGAGCGACATGATTACTGACACTACTGAGTAATAATTCTTGCAAGCCGCTATAGCCGCGCCGACCAATGATGACCAGGTGAGCGCCCCAAATTCGTGCTAGTTCACAAATCGCTTGTCCTGGTTCCCCCAGAGATTGGGTAAATTCAGTGGATACTCCTGCTGCGATCGCTTGATCTGCCCGAGCTTTTAGAAATTCGATCCCCTGTTTCTCTAAGATTTCCCATTGTTGCAGATGGACTCGAATGGCTTCAGACTGCAAGCCTGGGTAAGAGGGATCGGCGGGAAATACTGGACTGGGGTACTCTTGACTGAACGGGGATAAAACATGGATCAGCATGAGATTGGCATTGGTCGCCTTTGCCAACGTAATGGCTTCATCAAATGCTTGCTGGCTGATTTCAGATTGATCGATCGCAACAAGAATTTTTTGAAACATGCCAACCTGATCCTTTGTTAGCTGCTGCCAGATGTGCTCATCATATCAAATCCTTAGACTGGAAGTGACATGAATCAAGTAGGGTGATGCCAACCTGTCATGTTAAGGAAGGTTTTCACCACCCTGAGCCGATCGCGCTAGCAAATCGCTAACTCAAAACCCCTACATTATCAAAAAGCGAGTTACAGGATGCTACTGGAGTTAAATTTTACGACCAATCGTAAACGATTTCGCCACGATCGATCTTTGCTCGAATTAATTCTCGGACTAAATCCAGTTCTTCAATTAACACCTTGCCATCAGCCGCAATCGTCGCTTTGATAGTTGTCATTTCGTTAGAAGTAATCACCCCATCGGCTACGGCGCGATCGATCATGACTTTTAACTTTGCTAATTCTTGTTGTTCTGCGAGCGTGAGGGGTTTAGCATTGCAGCGTTCAACTTGCATAAAAGCCTCCGGCTATCAGCTTGAGCTGACAATAATTATGAATAGGCGCTACAGGTCGATCTGATGTCCACTGCTACTATAGTTCTACAAAAATAGAAAAAAGGCTGCTTTTACACTGAATTTAACTGGCGTTAACAAATTGTCATTTGTGTGACTAAGGCAGAGATAGACTCAAGTAATTCGGAATTGGCAGCGATCAAGCCAGGTTGGTGTTGAAGGAGTGTATGTACTATTGTTCCTAGATTCGCATTCCCTTTACGGGCACCTAACCCATTAATGGAACACTCAATCTGTCGTGCCCCTGCCTGCACCGCCGCGATCGAGTTGTCTACCGCAAAACCAAGATCATCATGGCAATGTACCGCAACCACTACTTGATCAATAGTCGGAATGCGGTGAATGACCTGGGTAATCAAATTGGCAAAGGTTGCTGGAGTAGCAATTCCCAGACTATCTGGAATATTGATTGTGGTCGCTCCTGCCGCGATCGCCACCTCAATAGCTCGACATAAAAAATCTGGATGGCTGCGAGTGGCATCAAAGGCACTCCACTCCACATCTTCACAGTAGTTTCTGGCTAATGTCACACTAGTTTTGATTAACTCTAATATCTGTTGTTGCTGCGATACTTTAGGCAAATGTACTGCCGTATAGGTGTGAATTCGCGCTCTACTCGCCGATCGTAGAGCGGCTGCCGTGCGCTCAATTTCGTTAGGGCTAGCTCCACTTAATCCACAAACGATCGCCCGACGCATGACTTGAGACACCTGCACTATTGCCTCAAAATCTTGAGCGGAGGCTGCTGGATGGCTGACTTCAATCACGTCCACACCCATCTGTTCTAGTAATTGAGCTAACTCTAGTTTCTGGGTGACTGTTAGTTTCACACCAGGTATGAGTTCGCCATCTCGCATGGTGGTATCAAACAGAATAATCGGTTTAGTTGGTAGCATCGCTAGCAGAGGCAGTTTGAATGGGTAATTCAACGGTGAAACAGGTGCGATTAGAATTACTTTCGACGCGAATTGTTCCCCCTAAATGCTCGGCTAATTTTTGTACTAATGCCAGCCCTAACCCTGTACCACCTTGCTTCCAGCGATCGGCGCCAGGAACACGATAAAATTTATCAAACAAACGGGGTAACTCACTACCTGGAATTTCTACGCCTGAATTACACACAATAAGCTGCACAATCCCGCTAGAGGCAAGCCCTTCTGCTCTGGCCACTTCTGTATTATACGAATGCGGTCTGACCTGAATGGTTAGGGTAATGTGTTCACCAGGAGGGGTGTATTTGCAGGCATTATTGAGCAATTCTGCCAAGATCCGGTGGAGGCAAGCAGAGTCAGAAACTAGGGTCGGTAAGTTTTTAGGTAGATTTACCTGTAACGTTTGCTCACGATTTTGGGTGCGTTCCTGAAAGGGTTCAATCATTTCCACAACCCAAGTTTGCAGCGGAATCGCTTCTAGTTCTAACACCTTAGTGCCAGACGCTAATCGTTGTAAATCCAGCAGATCATTGATTAAATCGGCTTCTCGAATACACTCAGATTGTAGAATTTCCAGATAGCGATCGTACCGATCTGGGGTTGCTGCCAGCTTTAGCATGTGAATTGCCATTTTCATATTTGCGATCGGCGTTCGCAATTCATGGGAAACGGTGCTGAGAAAATCATCTTTGAGATGATTGAGTTCCTCTAAGGCTTGTACCTGAATTTGAGCCGCTTGATATAAGCGGGCTTGCCGAATGGCGATCGCGCATTGGTTAGCGACCTGTAGCACTAGCCGAATTTCCGATTCACTAAAACTCGCGGCTTGCTGCCGGAATAGTTGTAAATTACCTAACATCCCTTGATCATCAATAATCGGACACGCCAGAATCGCTTGGGGATCTTCAACTTTAGCGGATGGAACAACGGCACAAAATTGCAGGCTTTGACCTGCCAGCAATTGCGGATAAATGGCAGCAAAATTAATGGTCTGATTGAGTTCAGCCTGAGTCGCCGTTGTGCCAGTTGTTAACCCATGTGAGATGACGATGGTTTGGTCAGGATTCAGCAGGACCATGTCACACCGATCGATTTTTAGACTCTCTACCAGTTCCTGTACGACTGTTTGCAGAATTTGCGATTCATCTAAACTGTCTCGTACTTTGTCAGTAATCCGCTTCAACGTCGCTTCATAAGTCAAAGCCTGTTGTAATTGGGTGGTCCGTTCTGCTACCTGGGCTTCCAAAATCGAATTTAATCGCTGTTCATGTTGATACAGGTTTGATTGTTGAATTGCGATCGCGACTTGAGTGGCAAGTTGTCGTAGTAAGTCCGCTTCCCAGGACTGCCATTGGCGGCTGGAGCGACATTGATGCGCAATTAATAGTCCCCATAAATCCTCTCCTTGCAAAATCGGTACTACCAGCTTCGATCTCACTGCTAGCTGTCTGAGTACCTCCACCAAACACGGTGACATGTCGTCGGTTTCCACATCAACGACGATGCGGCTGGAGCCTTGCCGATAGAACTGATAGCATTCCAGCGGAAACATTTCCTCGGGTAATGACTGATCGAGCACCCTCGAATAGCCTGGATGGGCGGCTTCACTAATCACTTGACCAGTCCCATTGCAAATCTCATAAATTAATACTCGGTCTGCTTGAAGTAATTGCCGCACTTCTTGCACCGTTGTATTCAAAATGTCTTCCAGATTTAGCGATCGCCGCATGCGTTGGGCAATTGTTGCGAGCAATCGTTCTCGTTCTGCCTGTTGTCGTAAAATTTCTTCTGCTTGTTTGCGTTCAGTAATATCCTGAGCTACTCCAACAATGCGATAAATCACTCCTGCCGCATTGCGCACTGGAAAGGCGCGATCCCAAATCCACCGCTCGCTGCCATCAGGTTGAATCACGCGGTACTCTTCATTGTAATCTCCCTGAATTTGCCGAGGAAAGGCTGCCAAAATCCGGGCGCGATCGTCGGGATGAATTGACTCGACGAATGATTGAGGAAACTGGTATAAACTTTCACAACTGCGCCCCCACACGACTTCATAGGCACGACTGACATAAAGTAGTTGCTGTTTATCCACGGAACTCATCCAGAACACTTCCCGAATGTTTTCTGCCATTTGCCGAAACCGTTCTTCACTCTCCCGAAGGGCGGCTTCCGCTTGCAATCGCTCGGCAATTTCAGCTGCCAACTCGCTATTCATGTACCGTAAAGCCTGTGTACGCTCTTGCACCCGCTGTTCTAAGGTTTCGTTGGCGTGTTGAATTTCCAAGAATTTTTGTTTCAACACTACTGCCATGGCGCGAAAATTATGGATCAACGCTGCTAGTTCTGTAATTCGGCTATCGGTCCAGGGGATTGGCTCTTGTTCTAACAGCTTATGGGGCAAATTTGTGGTGACGATCGCTAATTGAGCGATCGGGTTAACAATTTTGCGGCTGACCAAGCTGGCTAGAACTAGTGCTAACCCACAGATCAGCAGCAGTAACGCAATGTTTTGCGTGTGAACCTGCTCAATATGCTGAACATAAGGGGCAGCGGAAATTTCGACAATGACTGTCCAGCCTGTTTGTTGATCTAGGGCTTCTTTAATAAAGAAAGAGTTATCCCAGCGCACCATCACTAAACGGCTACCTTGGGTTGGTAACCAGTGGTATACCCCGGAGGCTAACGGATGAATTTCGCCGGACTGGCGACGATCGAAATGGGGTTGTGCCACCCAATTGTTCTGAGTGCTGGTAATTACAGTCCGTTGCCGATCTAGTAGGGTAATCCCTAAGGGTTGTTCCTGAAAGTTGGCTTTCAGAATGGTGTTAAGACCACTGAGATCAAGTTCAGCCAGTACGGCGCCAGCAAAAGTTTGACCTCGAAAAATGGGTACGCCTAAGACCGCGATTGACTTGGTAGTTGGTGCTTGCCGAAAGTAAACATCGGAAAGAAATGCTTGCTGAGTCTGTTTGGCTTGCTCTAAATAGCGATCGCTCAGGATCAGTGGCTTGGCGATTACGGGACTTTGGCGATCGGGATTGGGTGTCAAAGAATCATCCAAACTTATTGCTGGCACTGTGGCAGAGGCATCGACATTCAGCAATAGTTTTCCGGCTGCATCCATCACATGGATATGTTGAAAGTCTGGAAACGTTTGCCCAATTACCTCCGCACTTTGCTGTAAACTATCCAATCGAACTGGTTCCATCGCGGCTAGAGCCGCTAGTTTGGTGATGGCTTGCGCTCGTTGTTGGTACCAGAGTTGCGTTTCTGCCACTAAGTATTTAGAGATGACTCCTACACTAGCTTGAGCATCTGTTCGAATGTCGTTTACTACCTGCCGACTATCCAGAATAATCAAGCCTAGGGTGGGCAATAATACAAACGCCATAAATAGATTAAATAGCGTTTGCCGAAAGGGTAGAGTTTGAATGGCTGGTGGGCGATCAAGCCAATGATGAATGGGTAGATATGTGATCAATAGGCTGGCAATCAATACATTGAAAATGCCATTAACGGGTTGCTTCAGTAATATGATTTGGGCTTGTATTGGATCAAGCTGAAGTATGATGGCATAAAACAACCAAACCAACGGCATTCCTATAAATAACCAGAACAACCCATCTAGCAGCACAATATTGCGATGGTAGCGGTGAAATAATCTACCAACAAATAGCGCCTCTACGGTGAAGGTGATGATGCTGTAGGGATGATGCCAAATGATGTAAGTGCAAACTCCAGCAAGAAATCCGGCTAACGTTCCCCAAACAGTTCCATAGAGGCAGACTACAATCCAAACTGCAATCGAACCTAGAACAAAATCAATATTAAAAAATAATGTCCAACGAAAGTAATTACCTAAATATCCCAACGTCATGAGCAAAATTAGCCCCAATATTGCCCGTTGCGACAGGTCAAATTGGAACAATCGCCTGAAATGACGTAGATATTGAGCTAAATTCATGATCGGTTATCTAATCCTGATCTGACTGTACCTCGATCGCTCTTAAGCGGAGATCATTAACATAGTGACCTAAAGGGTGTAGTAAGATACCAGAGCTTAAGATTATGAATCCCTATAGCGTTTCAGTTACTTACAAGCTCTTAATAAATTTCTACTCAACTCGAATTCACTTAGCATTTGAATCTTTACAGTAAAGACCCCGATCTTATTTTTGTAATACTTCTTAATATTATAAATATGAGTATGGATCGCTCTGACTATTAGAAACTCGTTAAAGCACAATTATGGGTTACTTGCAGTAATTACAATGTTTTAACTGTAATTAGTTTGTCTAAGTTTACACTTTTACTGACCTTTACAACTTATCTAATGACATCTCATGATTTGCCAAAACGCCTCACTTTTCGGTCAACTTATGTATGAGCGAAAGGTGAGGCGTAAAAGTCGAATTAATTGAGTCATGGCAGGTTAGAAGATTGACGGGGAATCAATGCTGCCGTTGAATGGGTCGCATGGATCAAGCGATCGCTTAAGTGCAGGAACCGAATGGTCAAAACAACAGCGGCGACCAAAAGACCGATCGCCAAGCCCCACCACAGACCTACTCCAGCAAATCCCAGGGGGATGCCTAACAAATAGCCTGTTGTTAACCCAATGCACCAGTAAGCGAAAAAGCCGATCGCCATTGGTATGCGCGTATCCTTCAGCCCCCTTAATGCCCCTGCCGCTGTTACTTGCAATCCATCCACAATTTGAAATACGGCTGCCACTCCTAATAATCGCCTTGCCAGATGCACAACGGCGTTGTTGGCAGGATTATGTACATCCAAATATAACGCCACAATTCGGTCAGGTACGAACCAAAATAAAACGCCCATGATTGCCATGAACAAGCCACCCAAGCCAATCCCAACTAAGCCAGCCAGACGCATTCCTCTCACATCCCCTTGACCACCAAGTTGCCCCACCCGAACCGTGGTGGCAAAGGAAATACCTAGTGCGCCAGTAAAGGTAATTGCTGCAGTTTGCAAGGCGATCTGGTGCGCTGCGAGCGTCACGGTTCCTAACTGTCCCATGAGAAATGTAGTGATCGTAAATAGTCCGGTTTCCACCATGACTAAACCACCGATCGGCAATCCCACAAGCAATAACTCTCGCATCACTTTGCTTTGGAATTGCTGCAATTGATGAAAGATTTGATAGGAGCGGAGAGTTGGGTTCCAGAGCGCATAGCCCGTTAAGGCTAGAAACATGCTCCATAACGATAATGTACTCGCCCAACCAATTCCGGCTAGCCCCAACGCTGGCAACCCAAATTTGCCAAACATGAGGACATAATTACCACCAATATTCAGCAAAGTGCCAGCAATCACGATCACCATAATCGGTCGAGGTTGTGATAACGCGGAGACAAAGCTGCGGAGCACGGCAAATGCCAGCGCCGGAAAACAGCCCCAGACGATCGCTCGCAGATAAACTTCCGCTAACCTAGCGGTCTCCGGAGTTTGCCCCAACTGTTGCAGCAAGGCATTGCCATTCCAGAGAATCAGCATCAGGGGAATAGTCATTATGACAGCTAACCACAGTCCTTGCCGAGTAACTTGCGCTGCTTGCTGAGGCTGCTGGGCACCATAAGCTTCGGCAACCAGGGGACTCACAGCAGACAAGATGGCACTAGTAATCAGCACTAAACCATTAAAGGTTACGGCTCCCAGCCCGCCCGCCGCGATCGTGGTACTGCCCAAGACACCCATCATCACAGTATCGACAAACCCGGTTGCCGATTGAGCAAGTTGCGCTCCCGCTAGCGGGAGCGCCAGAATTAAACTTTCCCTGACTTCAGTCAGTAGTCGGGATTTTGTTGGTAGATAGTTCATGAATTACGGACATAGGAATAGCGGGAAGGCACAAGCAAACCGGGACTACTTGAACATAGTCAGAATCAACCCTTGTTGTTAGAAGTCACTAGAGACAATCGCTAGGAACTCCTGCAACACGCACCATCAGACTTTGTAATACAAGTAGCATAATGCTACATCTTCCCCTAGACCGATTCCTGCTACTACCCCCAGTTGGGTGACCCCTCTCGGTTAAAGGATGGTGACAGTTCCCGTATCCAGGTCATAGCGACCAGCCACAATTTTCAACTTGCCAGACTGGAGGCGTTCCGCTAACAAAGACGATCGCCGCAATTGATCAATCTGATAGTGAACATTGGCTGTCACCGCGCGATCGATCCCGTCAGGCGTAGGTTTCTCTAGCCCAGTCAAGGCGGGCTGAATTGCTTTCACAAAGGTACTAATATCACCTGGCAAGGCTTCTTTTTGTACAGCTGCCGTCACGGCTCCACATCGTTCATGCCCCAATACCATAAGTAATGGGCTGCCCAACAACCCCACCGCATATTCAATACTACCGATCGCTTCTGGTGTGGCAATATTTCCAGCAATTCGAATATCAAAAATATCCCCAATCCCTTGATCAAATAGGATTTCAGCGGGTACCCGCGAGTCTGCGCAACTCAGGACCGTAGCAAAGGGGTGTTGCGCTTGAGCAACTTCCAATAAGCGGGCTTGAGATTGGTGAGGATGTTGTGATTCCTGCTTGACAAAGCGTTGATTCCCTTCCAGCAACTTTTGCAGAGCGGCATCTGGGCTAAGTGCGGCTGGAAGTTCGGCAGCTTGAGCTAATTTGGTTTGCCAAAATAAATCGCGAGTAGTTATCCCTAAACCAACGACCCCGATCGCTCCCCGCTTCAAAAAAGTACGCCGCCCACCGAAATTCTGCCCTTGGCTCATATCCACTCTCCTAAAAAACTCCATCTGTAATTTTTCTGGCGATGGTTAATCGCTGTAAGGGCGGGGGTGTCCACCCTGACGATCGCCTCAATTCAGTTGTTGACTCAATCAGCCACAAGACCTGCTTGAAAAGCATCCCGTCCCCTTGCCCCTGTCTCTGCTTCCGGTATGTATATAGGCTTAGCCTGATTGCAACTTTCAATCCTAGAGGCAATGGAGGAAGTTTGGGCAACAAGGTTGATGTCTCAAACATCCTCCATTCAACATCGCCAGAGATTTTCATAAACGAAAAACCAGAGAAAAACCACACCTTTATTAAGAGGGCTATGGCTAGCTGGATTCATTTTTACTACTAAAGAATTTAGAAATGCCAAATTAAAAATTGCACCTATAGTTACCATTTTTAATTGCCATTTTCCTACTCTCTATTAGCTTACAGTGATGCAATACATTTGACTGAGCGAATTTCCATCACATCCGAAATATAACAAGTCCCTCCAAACTTATTCAAGAGAGGTCTAATATGCTCTATCACTGGCTTAATTTGTTCTGGCATGCAAAACGCAATGATATAGACATTATCTAGCATGGTCATGTCTAAGTCTTCTGTTGAATCTCCCCGTAACCCTTTGCCAGAGACATTGCGAATCACTGCATGACCATGGACACCGGCATGATCCAATCCATCCAAAATCTTGCTTAATTCAAATGAATTAGCAATAATTTCTATCTTTTTAACGAGGTGCATATGGATTACCCCCACAATAAATTAATTCCGTACAAATAAAGTGGAATGCCCACAATAATATTGAACGGAAAAGTGACTGCCAAAGCTGTAGAAACATACAAGCTAGGATTGGCTTCTGGCACCGTTAATCGCATAGCGGCTGGAACAGCAATATAAGAAGCGCTAGCAGATAGCACTGCAAACAATAAAGCATTCCCTTGCGACATCCCAATCAACTTGGCGAGCAGTAGCCCAATTCCAGCATTCAGTATTGGAATCAGTATGGCAAAAGAGATCAAAAAAGCCCCAGTTTTTTGTAAGTCTTTAAGTCTGCGGGCAGCTACTAGCCCCATATCTAGTAGAAAGAAGGTGAGAACCCCATAGAACATGCTTTGAGTAAACGGAGATAAAACCTCCCAACCATGCTCTCCAGTCAGCACTCCAATCAGTAGACTGCCCACCAGCAGAAACACAGAGCTGTTAAGAAATGCTTCTTTCAAGACCTCAGACCAGGAAAAGTCTCGATCGCCTTGATCTGCTGTGAATAGATTTACCAGAATCAAGCCCACAATAATGGCCGGGGACTCCATTAATGCTAGCGCTGCCACCATGTAACCATCAAATGCCATCCCCAATTCGCTCAGAAAGGCACTGGCTGTAATAAAAGTTACGGCGCTGATGGAGCCATATGTTGCCGCGATCGCAGCGGCATCATAAGTGTCTAACTTCAACCTCAGGATAAAGAAGGTATAAAGTGGCACAAAACATGCCATCAGCATGGCGGCCAAAATCGTTAGAATCACTTCCTGCGTAACACCACTTTTAACCAGTTCGACTCCACCCTTAAACCCGATCGATAGTAAAAGATACAGCGAAAAGAGTTTCGGGACAGGTGCTGGGATTTCTAGATCAGACTTCACCAAAACGGCAGTCATTCCCAAGAAAAAGAACAGAATGGGTGGATTCAGGATATTGGATACAATTAAACTGGCATCCATATCATCCCTCCCCACACTGAACAATCGCAAACTTAAGAAAACTTCGCATTATCATCTACTGACGGTAACGATTGGATCATGATGTATCGTGTCCTGTTACCTAATGTCAATGAAATGCCTATTATTTCTTCATAACCTAATATTATCTCGCCGCGAATAATTGGCAGATTCAGATTTGCCCTTATTTTAGGTAGGCATGGATCTGACCTCAAAGGTTCATCAGAGCTGCAAAAGTTTACAGTATTAACTAAATTCGACCCTTGCCTGGACAACAGGTTTGTAGATAAATCTATATATTCAATTCAGGCTGCCTGAATTAATTCATTCTTTGTTCCTGTTACAGCACTCTTTGATGCTGTGAGCTAATGAGCTACTGCCTAGACTGTTTGGGTGGTTCACGCCCTTTGGATGCTTGCCTTTGTGAATTGTTGGTACAGGCAATCATTTGATGAGATTGGCTGTAGTAACGGTGGGTTTATTCCATCGGTAATCACTCTCGCCACGCGGTGTTAGCAGTCTTTTTCCGGCGTGTGACGATCGCCTCCAGGCTGGTTTTTGGGCAGGGCGTGTATCCTGGCAAAACATCTACCAGACTTGACTGAGCTGTCTCTCATATAGTGCTAGGAGAAGCGGTACTCAACCTTCCCTTGCACCATAAAGGTACAGGCTTCTATCAGGAATACACCGTGCTTGGGTTATAGCATTTGTTTACATCAATGTACTAAGGCTGGAGCCTGTTTCGTGAGCATTGCTCCAGCAATAATTAATAGAGCCGACTGTTGAAGAATTATATGAAGAAATGTGCTAAATCCCAGCCAGCTAAATTGATAGAGACTGACGTATGAAGAGGCATATTAATTATTGGAACAGACTATATTTTTTACTAACTATCTATTCTAGATTGAGTATTTTGCCATGGCAGATAACAAAATGGCTGGGTGGAAAACCAATAAACTCAGGTTTTAGCTAATCTCTATACAGTTAAAATTCACTCGTTCAAATTAATTTCAAAAATTCAAATTAGCTTTTTTAAAGATAGGAAGCCAGGAGCCATATAGAGCATTAACCTAACTAGACCTTTAGGTTAACAGCGAGTGACCTGGCTCCTGACTAGTTCTGACATAGGTAAAAGGTAGATGCTAGAAGTGATGTTCTAAGTGTCTTGCTCGGATTGCCCTAACAGCTTAGAACAATTTTGGAAACCAGCGTTCTCCAGGTGTTCTGCCGCCCTCATCATTACTACCACCATGAGGTTGAGACTTGCCAGGATCAGCATACTCTATTCCGTTGCCAATTCCTTGGTTAGCGTGACGGGTGACTATGGGTTCAGGTTCGGGTTCTATAACTCCACCATAACCACCGTAACCAGAATAATCATAGGAAGCAACAAAGGTATTAACGGGTGCGTGTCACCTCCTTGAGAGGAAAATAGATTACAACTGGTTGTTGAGATAAGCACAACGATGAGCTAGAACGGTTGGAACATGCTCCGTCTTCCACCGTGCCCCCGAAATCTTCAGCCGAC
>VRZD01000089.1 GCA_016743235.1 Pantanalinema sp. GBBB05
GGTGAGGGGGAGGGATGGGGGGAGGGGGATTCTGTGGGCATGGGTGGGGCGATCGCGGGTAGAGCATCGGGAACTGAGGCGGAGTTGTTGGCTTCAGTTGACCAATTGTCGGATTCGGCGGGTGATGTGGCGAGTTCTGGATTGGATGGTTCGAGTTCTGAACTAAAATGTTCGACCTCTGAGCCGGACTGTTCCAGTTCTGAGGCTGAAGGAGCAAGTTCGGGACGGGAACGATCGCCCTCTGAGCTGGAAGAGTCGAGTTCTAAGGGTGAAGGATTGAGTTCTAAGGGAGAACGATCGAGTTCGGAGGGGGATGTGTCGGGTTCTGAACGGGAACGATCGACTTCCGAGGGCGAAGTGTTGACTTCTGAACTCAAAAGTTCGAGTTCTGAGGGTGAAGTGTCAAGTTCTGAACGGGAACGATCGGGTTCTGAGGTCAAATCATCTTCAGGCTTAGAGGCAAAATTATCATCTGAGCTAACTGGATCGCTGAACATCGGTTGTGGTCGGCCCAAGCCAGCTCTATCTTCAACCTGAGTCGTCGTTGGCAGATCAGCTGATGCTGTTGGCGAGGGATCACGCGCGATCAGGGTTGCTTCAATACTAGAGGGTTCTGGTTCAGCTAACGAGGGTTGAATTGCTGGAGGGGGTGCTTGTTGAGCAGGTCTCTGGCTACGGGTCGCTTCCCATTCCCCGCTAATCACAGAAGACTCAAAGCTTAAATATTGACGTAATCGCACGACTTCACCGACCACAATCACGCAGGGAGATAGGGAGGCATCAGCAGTCTTTTCGAGAATGTCGCCTAAAGTGCCTTCCCAAACTCGTTGGCGTTGCCGTCCGGCATACCGAATCACTGCGATCGGCATGTAGGGCGATCGACCATGTCCGCGTAGGCGGCGGACAATCTCTGGTAGGCTGCGACCACCCATCAGCATTACCAGGGTTTCCATACGGGCGAGGGCAACCCAATCCAAGGTGTCGGGATTGTGGGCAGTAATGACGGTAAAGCCTCGGCTCAACACTGGATCAGTCAGTGGGATACCTGCTAACAACGGGGCAATCAGAGCTGAAGATAGACCAGGAACCACTTCGTAAGCACAATTCGCGGCCCGCAAGGCTTGAATTTCTGACTGGGCGCGACCAAAAACAAAGGGGTCGCCATTCTTGAGGCGAACCACTAATCGTCCTTGCTGACAATATTTCACGAGCAGGCGATTAATCTCGGTTTGCGGGGTACTGGGTCGTCCACCCCGTTTGCCGACATCTAGCTTGCGGCAGGTATCGGGAACCAGACTCAGCAGGTCGCCATCCACTAGCGCATCATAGACTAAGACCTCCGCCTGCATCAGCAACTCTTGTGCCTGCACAGTTAAATAGGCGGCATCACCGGGACCCGACCCGACTAAATAGACTTTGCCTTGATGTTCAGCCATTACGGTTCGCTCATGATTTCAGTTCACGCCTAACTTGTATGGTAGGAGGTTAGGAGATCAACCGTTCGCACAATGAGGTGATAGATGGAAATTGGCTTGATGGGCACAGGTTTGATGGGACTACCCATGGCACAACGGTTGCTGGATGCCAGTGTACCGTTGATTGTTTATAACCGCACAGTCTCGAAGCTGAAACCCTTGGAGGAGGCGGGAATTGCGATCGCCCCCTTACCCGAGGTTTTACTTCGGGCGGCTTCCTGCGTGATTCTGATGTTGACCAATGCGGAGGCGATTCGGGAAGTGCTGTTCTCGGAAAAATGTCGCCCCGAATTGGCAGGCAAAACAGTGATTCAGATGGGAACGATCGCACCTGCTGAAAGTCGATCGTTACAGGAAGAGATTCGGGCGTTAGGCGGCGATTATTTCGAGGCTCCGGTTTTAGGCAGCATTCCGGAGGCTCAGGCAGGCAAATTACTAGTGATGGTCGGCAGTACACCGGAGCAATTTGACCAATGGCAGGACTTGTTACAGCACTTTGGCAATCAGCCAATCCGGGTGGGGGAAGTGGGAAGTGCAGCGGCGCTGAAATTAGCCCTCAACCAACTAATTAGTTCTCTCACCTCAGCGTTTGGCACCAGCCTGGAATTTGTCATGCGGCAGGGAGTCGAGGTGGAAACCTTCATGCAAATTTTGCGCGGGAGTGCGTTGTACGCTCCTACCTTTGATAAGAAACTGCAACGGATGGTGACGGGAGACTACGCCAATCCCAATTTCCCCACTAAACATCTGCTGAAAGATACCAACTTGTTTATCCAAGCGGCTAACGTGATCGACCTGGATACCAGCATCCCTAGTGCCGCCCAGCAGATTTTGACGCGCGCGATCGCAATGGGTTTAGCCGATGCCGACTATAGCGCTCTATTTGCGGCATTGCATCAAGCGTCAGCCGACTCTATACCGGCAAGCGACTAATATTCTGATTGGAGCCAATCACGACCATCGCGGTGCCTTTTTCTAGACGTTTGCCAGGCGGCGGATTAATTTCAAATCTGCCATCGTCGCTCACGGCTAACAGGTTCAGACCGTAGCTACTGCGCAGCCGGAGTTCTGCAATCGTTTTGCCATCAAACTGTTCCGGCACAATCACTTCGACAATGCTGTTTTCTGGATCTAATTCAAAGTAGTCCAGAATGCCGGGACGGGTTAGAGATCGAGCCAGGGTACAGCCCATTTCATGTTCTGGAAACACCACATGATCTGCCCCCACTTTCTTCAGCAGTTTCATGTGAATCTCGGAAGAGGCTTTGGCCACTACATGGGGCACCCCGCCTTCCTTGACATTCAAAGTCGTGATAATGCTTTCTTGCACGTAATTGCCGATCGCCACAATCACTGTGTCTTGCTCAAAGATTCCCGCTTCTCGAAGGGCGGCAGGTTGGGTGGAATCAATCTGGCGGGCATGGGTGGCGATGCGATCGGAGAGGATCTGCGCCACTTTTTCCTCGTCAGCATCCACGCATAGCACATCGTAGCCTTGCTTATGTAGGGTTGATGCGACCGCCCGCCCAAATCGTCCTAGTCCAATTACTGCAAACTGCTTCGTTCTGGTGGTGCGCAGATTTTGAAAAAAGCTCAGAGATGACAGATTAACCAACTTGCTTTCGGCAATTCCTTCCCCATTCAAGAAGGGTGCCGCCTCCTAAAAAACGTCAGATGATGAAGTGCAAAAACTCAGTCGGGCAGATTGTTGTGAAATTGAAAGAATGTTTGGCAAGAAATGTCCTGTAATCTAACTTAACAGGATCTGGTATGGCGATCGCATCGACCTGAAAAATACGGGGATCACCCGACCAGCAAGTTTTCCTCCGGATATCGTACAAAGCTGGGTTTGGGATCACCCAAGATCGAAGACATCAGCAGCAAAATCCCGACTCGTCCGATATACATGGACGCAATTAATACCAGCTTGGCAAACACCGAAAAGTGGTCTGTTAGCGTGACTCCAGTCGATAGACCAACGGTGCCAAATCCGGATGTGACTTCAAACAGGATTTGAATAAACTCCAACTCAGGGTCAGTGAGTGACATGATGATGGTTAGCACAATCACAACAGTTACTGAGCCAACAAAGACGCCAATGGCCTTAATCACCATCGGTAAGGGAATTTGTCGCTCATACAAAATAATTTCATCTTTCCCTTGCAGCACTGCTTTCGTACAAGTTGTTAACACCCGCAACGTGGTGGTTTTAATCCCCCCTGCTGTCCCTCCAGGGCTGCCGCCAATAAACATGAGCGCGATCGTGATAAATAGCGCCGTGGCGGTCAGCTTGCCATTATCGATCGTGTTGAAGCCTGCGGTTCTGGCGGTAGCTGATTGAAACCAGGAGGCCAGGATCTGGGTCGCTAAATCTTTATCGGCTAAAGTGGCTGGGTTTCTTGACTCGACCATAAAAATGGCGATCGTGCCCACTGTCAGCAAGATGATGGTCGTGGTGACTGCCACCTTAAAGTTGAGTGACAGAATCAACGGGTTGCGGTTGCCCTGAAATCGTTCTCGGAGCAACAAATACAGCTCGAAAATGACGTCGTAGCCAATCCCACCAAAAATAATTAGACCGGGAATCACCAGATTGATCAGCAGATTCGACTGATAGCCCACCAAATTATCTGAGAACAGGCTGAAACCGGCATTATTAAAGGCACTGACACTATGAAAAATCGATAGCCACAGACCATACCCAAGTCCATACTGTGGAGCAAAGACTAGTAACAGTAAAAAGGCTCCTGTGATCTCAAAAATCATGGTTGTAGCGATGATCGAGCGGAGGAGTTGAGTGGCTCCCTGTAACCCTGTGCGATCGAGGGCTTGCTGCAAAGCAATCTTATCTTTCAGTCCAAACCGCCGCCCCAATAACAGCAACAGAAATGTGGTAGCAGTCATATACCCCAGTCCACCAATCTGAACCAGTCCAGCAATGATCAGATGTCCTACACTCGAGAAATAAGTCGCCGTATCTACCACAATATGTCCGGTAACACAGACCGCAGAAGTGGCAGTAAACAGGGCGACTAGCAGATGGGGCCAATCAAACTGGGCATCTGTAGTGGAAAAAGGCAGCATTAATAGCAGGGTACCAACCGCAATTACGGCTAGAAAGCCCAGGCAAATAGTTCTAGGAACAGTCATGGGTTCAACGTTAGAAGTTGGGTTAAGTGGAGTAGGGCAAGGAACCGCGATGAGGGCGACTGCATCCTTTATCCACTTTTGTTAGCTTCCCATGCGGCTTGAAAAAAATCGCGTTCGCATAGCATGGCATAGCGATAGTGAGAGTAAGCCGTTGGAGTGAGGGTGGTGTAGCGTTCAATCAAGTCATCCAGTTGCAACGCCAGTTGGTCAAAGTCTGGACTACTGTAGGTTTGAATCCAATCAGTATAGGCATGATCGGGCATGCCCGATCGGGCAAGTTCTTGTCCCAAGAAGCAATACAACCGCATACAGGGAGCCATTGCTACGGCTGTTAACCCAATCTCCTGGCTCCAAGCGGTGGCTAATAGAAAATCCGTGTAGCGTTGGGTAGCAACTCCCGGTTCAATATGGCGCAGATCAATCTGCCAGCGAGCCGCATAATCCTTGTGGAGACGTAATTCTTGTAAAACCCCACCTGCCAATTTATGGAAAGTTTCCAAGCCATTTAGGTCAGATGATTTAGCTGCTGCCAGGCTATAAGCCCGAGCAAACGCTGTAAGGAAGAAGGCATCTTGACCGACATAATAGGCAAATTGGGCTTTAGGTAAGCTACCATCCGCAATGCCTTGCACAAACGGGTGATGGAGGCAGGCGTACGCCAAATCTTGATTGGCCAGCCAAAGACTACTTGCAATGGTCATAAAGGAATTTCCAACAAACAGAACCCCCGACAAGCCAGTTTGAGCTTAAGGTACACAGTTTTATCTGTGCATTTGGGATACTACCTGCTCCTAACATCGGGGCATCTATGATCATCCATTTTTTCTACCAATCATGCAAAAAGTGAAGCGCCCTGAGAGGTAGCTTAGGGTACGTTATGGGTAGATCGCAGTCTCATTCTCGCGCGATCGCTGACCTGTGACCAACTTTTGTTCCTATGCGTCGCCAACTTGGACTACTGCTAGGCTTATTTTTGCTGCTGATTGGTTTGGGATTATGGACACCTTATCTGGGAGGTAGGCAGCCATTTCCCATTGCCGAACCTGCCATTGTGACAATTCCCGTCCATGGTGAAGAGCATTTAGTCGCGCGGCTCTACAAACCCGGATACCCCGATCTCTATCCAGTGATGGTTTTAGGGCATGGAGCTAGTTCCTCCAAGGAATTTATGCTGCCGATGGCGTGGGAACTGGTCCGGCAGGGGATTGCCGCTTTAGCGATCGATTTTGGTGGGTTAGGCGAATCTTACGCTCGTCCCTATTCCGATGATCTGAATGTGACGGACTTGAGAGCCGCGATCGCCTGGTTACGACAACAACCAGAACAATTTGATCCCCAACGGATTGGGGTCATGGGTCACTCAATGGGAGCCGATGCCGTATTAACGGAAGCGACCAATGACAGCCAACTTCAACCCACCATTGTTTTAGGGATGCGCGGCATCAGTACGCCCAAAATTCCGCAAAACCTATTTTTAGGAATTGGTTTATACGAGCAGTTCCACCCGGCGGCGGCGATGCGGGAAATGTTGCAACAGGCAACTGGCAAACCATTAGTCGAAGCTCAATTCAGTGGCGACTTTCAGCAGGGAACGGCCCGCTTGCTAGCCGTTTCACCCACGACCGATCATGTCGGCGAACCCTTTGATCCCTACCTAATTCAGCAAGCGGTTAACTGGGTCAAGCAAACTTTTGGCTTACCCGGTGGTCTAATACCCATGCGCTATCCGACTTGTTTACCGGCATTAGCTTTGACGCTGATGGGGACAATCGTCACAACAGTTTGGCTCTGTGTCGCGCTGGATCAACGCCTACAAACCGATTGGTTGCGCCGGATATTTGCCATTGAAATTGTCATAGGGGCGATCGGGGTCTGGGGACTCAGTGCCGCTGAACTCCTTCCAGTTTTTCTAGTCAGTCATTTATGGATGTTTGGTTTTGTGGTTTTGCTGGTTGGCAACTATACTCTCTGGATTTGTGAACAACCGACGATCGACAATCCTCATCTAGTCTTAACCCAGACATTACGGAGTTTTGGGCTGTATACCGGATTAGCCCTGAGTGCCTTAGTTTTAGTCAATGTGGTGATGCAAATCGGAGAACTGTTAACTCATCCTGTCTATTTATTAGGGCTGCCCCAAGCTTTTCTGCACATGCCATTATCAATGCTCTACAGCACCTACTTCGGAATGCGAACTGAGTTATTTACGACTTATAGTGCTGCTGTCCAGCCGAACTATTGGTTATGGGGGTTGTTGGTGTTGCCAGAAATTCTCTTGCCCGGAATCTTTCTCAGTCGATTCCAGAAGATTAGCCAGTGGGCGATTCACTGGTTACGTCAACCATTAACGATTAACTGGCAACAAGTCGGTTCCCAACGATCGCTGCTACTAGTTCCCGTACTCCTGCTGGTACTAGCCGGGATGCTGTGGCAACGAGCGCAAATGGGACTGCTATCCGGGCAATCCTTAATCGTGTCGATTCAGGTAGTCGGGCAGTTATTTTTATTACCATTATTGGGGTTTATGTTGGTAGTGCGATCGCAAGTATTCCAACGCTTCGAGCAATGGTGGTTAAAAGTCTTTCTGTAGACAAATTCACGCTGGAGAGAAAGTGCTGTACAACCTAAACAGCAAACCTCTTATATCGTTGATTGTTCATGACTTCTACCCTGACGCAAAAAATCCAGCATTTTTACGACACCTCCTCTGAACTGTGGGAACAGATCTGGGGCGAACACATGCATCATGGATACTACGGGGTAGATGGGCGGCAGACGAAAGATCGCCGCCAAGCCCAAATTGATCTGATTGAAGAATTATTGCAATGGGCAAATATCCAGCAGGCGAAACAGATTCTAGATGTAGGCTGTGGCATCGGTGGTAGCACATTATATCTAGCCGACAAATTTCAGGCAGAGTCGGCGATCGGCATTACCCTCAGTCCCGTCCAAGCCAAGCGAGCCGAGGAACGAGCCAGAGAATTAGGCATCACTACAGCCCAGTTCCAAGTTGCCGATGCCCTGAATATGCCCTTTGCCGATAACTCCTTCGATCTCGTGTGGTCATTAGAAAGCGGCGAACACATGCCCGATAAAGTCAAATTTTTGCAGGAATGTTATCGCGTTCTGAAACCTGGCGGCACCTTTCTCTTCGTCACCTGGTGCCATCGATCGACCGTACAGCAACCCCTAACCCCCGACGAACAGCACCATCTGGAATCGATCTATCGCGTTTACTGTTTACCCTACGTGATCTCATTGCCGGAGTATGCCACGATCGCCGAACAAACTGGCTTCCAATCGATTCAAACCGATGACTGGTCTACCGCCGTCGCCCCCTTTTGGGATTTGGTGATTGACTCCGCCTTCACCCCCGCCGCCTTATTTGGCTTACTGCGATCGGGCTGGACAACCATCCAAGCCGCCCTTTCTCTGGGATTAATGAAACGCGGCTACCAACGCGGCTTAATCAAATTTGGTTTACTCAGTGCCACCAAACATTCAAGCTCAACGAACTCTCAAAAACCACATTGACTCTGAAACAGTCAATCCTCACTAATAGCACCAAGACAAGCCCACTTGCCGATCGACCCAGTATGCAACAGCCTGAATCACCAAACCGATCGCCCCTTTCGGGGGGCGTGGGGGAGTGTTACACGACATGAGGTTAAGCCCTTTTAAGACCAAAAGTTATGCCGGTCGCCGTTGACGTGATGGTTTGCGATAAAGCACCCGAAGTTCCCGAATGGTTTGCG
>VRZD01000021.1 GCA_016743235.1 Pantanalinema sp. GBBB05
GTTTGCCGTAATGGGTATGCCCGTATTTGATAATTTGAGGAGATTGGCACTTGGGACAGTTCATCGACTTAGCTGCAATGCTTGATTCTCCCAGCTTATCAAATCACCATTACTATGCATTACTACCCTTTCGGGTTGAGCCACAGACGCCAATTTATCAGGAAGGGCAAACTTCTAGTGGGCTGTATCTACTAACAGCGGGTACAGTCGAAATTCTCCAGCGATCGCTGATTGGTCAAATGCTGATTTGTGTTCGGCATGCTGGAGACTTATTTGGCTACATGTTGGTTGACAATGCCACTGAAGGAATCTATCAAACTAGCGCGATCGCCCTTACCACCTGCGAAATTTGGTTTTTACCCCAAACGACATTTCAAACCCTCAGTATTACCTATCCCTCGATTCAACAGGTCATCCAGTCTCTCCTGTCCCAAGATTTACAGGAGTATGCAGCTCGGATTGCCTGGGAACAAGTACGAATTCAAGGTTTACAAGCCTACATTCAGCCTGTGCCTGACGGAAGCAGTAGTTTGGGTCGTAGTAAAGCGGCACAAAAACTCACCGAACAAATTGATCAAGCTGCGACTCATCTGAATCCGGTGGTCTTTCAGGCACAAGCCGGTACAGGTAAAACCTTTCTAGCCAGACTGATTCATGCCCGATCAGGGCTAGCCTCGCAACCATTTGCTGAATTAGACTGCGCCGATTTACCCCGAACTCAAGATGGTCGGCTGAATACCGATCCGCTGTTTGGCAGAGTCGGTCAGCGATCGGGAATTTTGGAACTATTGGAGCGAGGAACCTTATTACTAGATAATGTGCAGGTTTTAAGCGAGAGCGATCTGACTCGGTTAATTCATTACCTCAAAACAGGACTGATTTTGCCGAATCATGGCATTCCTAATCCTCCCAATTTGGCGACTGCTCACCCTCAACCGATTTCCTCCTGGGTACGCTTGATTCTGGCATCACCAAATAAATTGGATTTACCTGAGACGAACGCAACAACGATCAAACTATTTCCCTTAACTCAACGCAAGGCAGATATCCCAGACTTTGCTCGCTACTTCTTAACCCAGTTTTGTCACGAACAGAATCGTCCAGTGCTGCAACTGGATCAATCTGATCTGCGCCGACTTCTGAGCTACGACTATCCCGGCAATTTGGCGGAACTGGCGGAGATCTTACACCGAGCCGTCATTATGACTCCACTGGGGCATTCTGTGATTCCAGAGCAAGTGCTCTGGTCAGTGCAATCCACTAAAAATGCCTTTCGGCTAGATTTGTTAACGCATGTGCCCTGGTTACGGCGAGTGCTGCTCAACCGCTGGTATCCCGAGGGCATCTGGGGCGTGATGATGGCAATTTTTGTGCCTGTTACCATCCTGGGATTTGTCGGTGAGCAGACGCGAGACCATAGCATTACGCTCAACCTGTTTTGGGCATGGTGGTGGCCGGGCTATCTCTTCCTATTTGCCTTTGTGGGGCGGTTTTGGTGTGCTGTTTGCCCATTTATGATTACTGGGGAATGGGTACGGCGGTTGTCACTCTGGTTCTTGCCCCGTCAGCAGTTAAGCTGGAACACTCAATGGTTGAACCGTTGGGGAGCCTGGATTTTGTTTGCTGGCTTTGTTGCCATTTATCTATGGGAGCAACTATGGGATTTACCCCACCATGCCTATCTATCTGCCTGGTTGCTGGTAACGATCGCTGCTGGAGCTGTAATTTCTAGTTTGATCTATGAACGGCGGTTATGGTGTCGGTATTTATGTCCGATCGGGGGCATGAGTGGCATGTTTGCTAAACTATCGATGATTGAACTGCGATCGACACAGCAGGTCTGCGGGAGTCAATGCACTACCTTTGGCTGCTATAAAGGCAGTGAGGGGACAACGGTTACTTTTGCGGATGCCTTACCGAATGAAGGACAAGCCTCCGGTGGCTGTCCACTGTATGTCCACCCGGCTCAGTTGCAGGATAACCGGGATTGTATGTTCTGCATGACCTGTCTCAAAACTTGCCCCAATCGATCGGCGCAATTGAATTTACGGTTTCCTGCTTCCGATCTGCTGGATAATCACCAGGGATTTTGGGCAGAAGTGGCACTATTGCTGCTGTTGTTTGGTGGCGTATTCATGCATCATGCCCACACTATTTTGGCATGGTTAGGATTAGACACGATTCCCGTTGATGCCGATCATTTACTAATTAGCTTGCCGATCGCCCTGGGACTCTTAAGTATTCCGGCTGGACTGATTTATGGGACTCATGCGATCGCGCGTCTCCTCGATCCAGAGCATCCAGATCATCTCACAGTGATCTATGCCTATCTGCCTTTTGCTCTAGCCGCCAATCTAGCGCATTATATTCCGGCAGCTATTACCGAGGCAGGTCAAGTGTTGCTGGTATTAGCGCGAACTTTCGGATATAGCGATGTAGGGGTTCCGACGCTGACCTGGAGCCTGGATGTGGCTCAGTTTCTGCAAGGCGTAACCCTACTATCGGCTCTAGTCTTTAGTCCCTATCCTTTACTCCGAATTACCAAACGTCCTTGGCTCAGTAACTTACCTCATCTAGTTCTGATGCTTGGGTTAACCGTAGTTTTATTCCAATTAATGATTTAGTGGTTTGATGCGACGATCGCAAGAGGCTTCTAGACAGATTAGAAACCAGTTCCTAGCTTAGTCACCTAATGCGGATCAAACTTTTGTGCATAGTGAGGGTCTTGAGTCCCTAAAAATTTGTCCCAAAACGTAAAATATAGTCCGTAATGGACGGTGTACTTAAGATGATGAATGGAATGATGAGCCGGTCCAATAAACCAGCGACCGAGCCAGTGATGCGGGAAGGAGGTAGGTAAGCGATCAAGACCCAGGTGGTTTAACACTGCCCATATGGTCATTGTCGTCATCACAGCAATCAATGTAACAAAATGCAATGGAATAATAAAAACAATACCAACTAGGAAAAGCGAATGCACGATCGCTTCTAGAGGGTCAAAGGCAAAGGATGTCCATGGAGTGGGATAGCGCGATCGGTGATGCCCTCGATGCCACCAGGGGAAAAGGGTAGGGTGATGAAACAACCGATGGGTGAAATAGAAGTAGGCATCCTGGAACACTAATATGAGAACGTAACTCACACCTAAATACCACAGCCCATGCTGCTGAGCCTGGCTATATAAACGGGTAATCCCCAAGCTGTAGGCTGATAAGATGAGGGCAGCGGCTAGAGCAAATACACCCGATGAGAGAATAGAAAGTTTAATATCATGCTGAATCGAGCGCCAGGAAGGAACCCGATTCAGCAGCTGGCGATGACCTAAAAATTGGCTAAAGGGCGAATAAAAGAACCAATATATTCCTCCTGCCACCAAAAAATATCGCGCTAGGATAATGCCAAACAAGGCGATGCCATAAAACCCAAATGAGTACGCTATCAAGTCAATCTCCTTACCGTCCCGCTCGTCCAATTCTGCTTCAGGTAGTAGCCAGAGGGTTACCCTTGTTTGCCGAATTATCCCTATCCAAATTGCAGTAGCAATCTAAACAACCGATCGGGAGTTGATTGACATCATATTAAGCCATATTGGGCATAGGGCATATCAGGCTGAGGATAGTAGATTGAATACTTTTTGCAGAATATCGATCGCAGTCATAGCCGCAGGGTAGACTCCGGATCAGGTTTGACCTAGGTTAGCATTGAACGAATTCAAGTAGTCATTTATGGACTCCCGATCTTGGCGGATGCAGGAACTCATTGAATCAATTAGTCTTTCAACGGCAATGAACTCAGAGCTGCATACTGGCGTCTATCTGCTTTTCTCATCAGCAACCTGCGCAACCTCCTGAAAATCTGGATACCAGTGAACTGCTTCTGTAGTTGCAAAACGTTCTACCTAGAGTGCTCACGCTCAGGCTAGGGGATCAGTCCCGTACGATGTAAAACCTGCTCTACTACATTTGCTAATTCTGGTTCTCCCAGCTCAGCGAAATCGTAGCGTACACGCAAAATTGGTTTATTCACAGTGATGAGAGCAGCTAGATCAATAGGAGTGGCAGAAAGCACGACATCTACATCTGCCCGATTAATGGTTTGTCGTAAACCTTCTAACTGAGCAGCAGAATATCCCATGGCTGGCAGGACACTCCCAATGTGGGGATACTGAGTATAGATGGCAGCAATTTCCGGCATAGCAACGCTTCTGGGATCGACGATCTTTCCTGCCTGGGCTTGAATCGCGGCGACATATCCGGCTCCATAGGGCATGCCACCGTGGGTGGTGGTGGGACCATCCTCAATCACCAGGACCCGTTGGTTTTTAATGGCTTCTGGCTGCTCTATGACGATCGGAGAAGCACCCCGTACTAGCGTTGCACCAGGATTAATAGCCTGAACGGTCTCAATCACCTGCTGCACATTGGCGGCAGTCGCTACATCTACCTTTGCCACAACCACCACATCTGCCATACGTAGCACTGCTTCACCAGGGTGATGGCTAGTTTCATGTCCTGGACGCAGTGGATCGACTAGGACAATGTGAAGATCGGGACGTAGAAACGGAAAATCGTTATTGCCGCCATCCCACAGAATTAGGTCTGCTTCAGCTGCCGCTTGAGCTGCGATCACACCATAGTCCACTCCGGCATACACTACATTACCAACTGCCAAGTGCGGCTCGTATTCTTCTCGTTCCTCGATCGTGCAATTGGCTGCATCCAGATCCGCTCGATTGGCAAATCGCTGTACCTGTTGCTGTTCCAGGTCACCATACGGCATAGGATGTCGAATCACGGCAAGACGGAAACCTCGTTGTCGCAATAATTTCGAGAGCCAGCGAGCTACCTGGGACTTACCACAGCCCGTCCGTACTGCCGAGACGGCAATCACAGGAACGGTTGCTTGTAGCATGGTGCGCTCTGGACCTAGCAAGATAAAATCTGCTCCGATCGCCAGGACGCGGGAAGCCAAGTGCATCACCTGGGTATGGGTAACATCGCTGTAAGCAAAGACAACCTGATTGACCTGATAGGTTTGGCAGAGTATTTCTAGCTCCGACTCATCAACGATCGCGATGCCATGGGGATAGAGGGAGCCAGCTAAAGCAGCGGGATAGCGGCGATCGCTGATCCCACTAATCTGTGCGGCAGTAAAAGCTACCACTTCTACCTGAGGATTATCTCGGTAGACACGATTAAAGTTGTGAAAGTCTCGTCCAGCCGCTCCCATGATCAGGAGCCGGGAACGTCCGTCTTGGGTCGCGTGATCATGCGGGGAAGTAGATAGATCGGGACACATTAGCTGATGGTCGCAATTGCGTGATCTGAAACGGTATTAGTGGCTGATTGAGGTTGGTGAATGATGAGTACAGAGCACGGAGCGTGATGTAGCACATAGTTACTGACGCTGCCCAAGAGCCATTCATTCAAGCCCGAATAGCCATGACGTCCCATCACAATCAGGTCTACTCCAGTATGATGGGCGAATTCACAAATGATTGACCCAGGACTGCCTATCCCTTGAGTAAACTCCGTAGCGATCCCATGGGCAATGGCTTCGTCTACTAGGGATTGCAACAGTGCTCGACCTCTTTCTTCATAGGCTTGCCAGAGGTTTTCATAGATCTGGATCACACTACGGCTAGCGCCACTTGCGTAAAAGTCCTTGCCAAAAAGAATCGGTACATGGGGGCTCTCTTCATCATCTAACGATAAGATGTGCAGCAAAACCAGGCTGGAGCCGGTGGGCTTGGCTAGGGAGAGAGCTGCTTCAAATGCCTGCCGACTCGTGGCAGAGCGATCAACGGCAACCAGAATTTTATGGAACATAGCCACTCCCCTACGGCAAACCGTAGCTATGGTTATCTTTTAGGTAGAAGTGTCCAATGCATAAGATCGCGCCTCTATTTTTATTCTCGCTCTAGAGCGGGTGATGAGGAGAAACTATCTCATGAACGTAACATTTCTCTGAAATCAATGATTTATCGCTACTTTGGTCGGTTGTCTACTCTACTGATGAATCGATGGTAGCCTTCATGTTAGGTCAAGGGTAAAGGATAGATGGAAGGGGGGAAATTTGTTCACTTCACAACATTCAGCTGAATAGCGGAGTAAGACATTTCCGCTTGCTCAATGAAGCAGCTAAGAACCGTTAAACCAATCAATTATCCAATTGTGACTAAGCCAGCAATTCAGCGTAGACCGTATTTCTACGGCAGCCTGTAAGAATAATTTGCTACGTAAATCTAGTCATATGAGCGCGCATGACTAGGCGAAAACCGTATTTTTACGGTGGCTTCCAGCAGAAAGGTAGAGGAATTTAGCTTTAAGGGAGAAAAGCAATTGGGGCATTTAACCGATGAATCTGCAAACTATTTTGGTCGTAGATGACAATCCAACTAATTTGGATGTGCTTTCAGAAACCCTAATAAATCACAGATTCCAGGTTGCTGTTGCGATCGATGGCGAAACGGCGCTTGAGCAAGTAGCATTTCACCGACCAGAACTTATCCTGCTGGATATCATGATGCCCGGCATCGACGGGTTCGAAACATGCCGCCGCTTAAAGCAAGATCCGTTAACGCAGGATATTCCCGTTATTTTTATGACAGCTCTGTCTGATATGGAAAACAAGGTGAAAGGGTTCTCCTTGGGGGCAGTCGATTATATTACTAAACCCTTTCAGCAAGAAGAAGTGTTAGCAAGGGTACAGATTCATCTGGAACTCCGCCATCTCACACAAACTCTTGAGTTTCAAAACCATCTTCTCCAACATGAAATCAACAGACGTATTCAGGCAGAATCAGCCTTGCGGATATTGAATCAGGAGCTTGAGCAGCTTGTTGAGCAACGTACTTACACGCTCTCCGAAACATTACAGGAACTACAAAAGACGCAAGCTGAATTGATCCAGCAGAAGAAAGAATTAGAAATCCGGGTCGAAGAACGGACGTTAGAATTAAAGATTGCCAAAGAGGCAGCCGATCGCGCCAACGGTGCTAAAAGTGAATTTTTGGCCAATATGAGTCATGAAATTCGGACTCCACTTAATGGAATTTTAGGCTATACCCAAATTCTTAAATCAAGTCGGGATTTGCCTGAGAAAGTGGAAAAAGGCATCGATGTAATTCATCGATGTGGAACGCATCTATTAACCTTAATTAATGACATCCTTGATCTTTCTAAGATAGAAGCTCGAAGAATGGAGCTTTTTGCTACTGAGTTTCACTTTCCTTCCTTTCTAGAAAATATTGCTGAAATTTGTGGCATTCGAGCCGAGCAGAAAAAGATCACCTTTATCTCCCATTTCGATCCGCAACTACCAAGCGGTATTTACGCTGATGAGAAACGACTGCGGCAAATCCTGCTTAATTTGCTTGGAAATGCTGTCAAATTTACGAGTAAAGGTGGTGTTACCTTTAAAGTAGAAGTTGTTCAGATTCAGCCCCCCAACAGTGACACTGTAATTACTCGTCCTAAATCCCATATTGCTAGAGTACGGTTTCAAATTGAAGATACAGGGATAGGTCTTGCTCCTGAGCAAATTGAAAAAGTATTTATGCCTTTTGAACAAGTAGGAGTCTCTCGCTACCAGTCAGAAGGAACTGGATTAGGATTAGCTATTAGTCAAAAGCTGCTCGCTCTCATGGGTGGTCAAATCCAAGTGGTTAGCCAACCAGATAAAGGCAGTACGTTTTGGTTTGATCTAGACTTACCCGTTTCCTCGGAATGGCAACAATCAGCGAGGTTGACTCAGCAGGGAACAATAGTTGGTTTTTCTGGTGAAAAACGGCGCATTCTTGTGGTAGATGACCGTTGGGAAAATCGTTCTGTGATTACAAATTTGTTACAGCCGATTGGGTTTGAAGTGGTTGAAGCCGCTAATGGTCAAGAAGGTTTAGAGAAAGCCCAAAATTTGCACCCCGATTTGATCATCGTTGACTTAGTTATGCCAGTTTTACATGGGTTTGAAATGATCCGTAAAGTCCGGCAAACTCCAGAATTGAAAGAAACCGTCATGATTGCCTCATCAGCTAGTGTATTCGAATCCGATCAAGATAAAAGTCTTGACTCGGGTGCAAATGAATTTTTACCAAAGCCGATCGAGGTTAATCAACTTATGGATAGGCTCAAGACCTATCTTCAGCTGGAATGGGAATACGAAGATCCGGGTAAAATCAATCAGGCTCAGAATTACTGTCTCTCAGAGGAAGCAGTTCCAATATCAGATAGCATTGTTCCTCCCTCACAAGATCTACTACTTGAGTTGCAGAAATTAGTTAGAAAGGGGGATATTGATGAACTTCAGGAAGCCGCAAGTCAGGTGCAGCTTCTAGGCTCTAAATATAAAGCATTTTCTCAGAAAGTTTTGCACTTAACAGAGAGTTTTCAACTCAATGAGCTACGCGCTTTTATTAATCAATACCTCACTACTAGTTAGCGAATATTACTATTAGTATCCAAATCATTTTTATGAATAGGTAGAGCCTTTAGTATAGCTATGCTAAAGGCTCTTTTTGAATTGACACATCTTTGATTTTTTGGGTTTTTGTCTCTATTTTTAATTTAGCAGGAAGCGAAACTTTAATAAAGATTAAAACAAAGAATGATTAACTACTCTAACCGGTTTTTTGGCGCGGAAAATTTAAATAAAATAGCATCAAAAAATAGTAGTCACAACAATGTCATATTTTGATCCTAGGATCATAGTAATTTCATTTTTATCTATGGAAGTTTACAGCCTACATAGGAATGAGTAAACATAGTATCCTTAGATTTTTGTAACGGATCTCACATAAAGATGATGTAATGACATTCCAGAAATATCTATTTTGCTTATGTTAGAAAATGGTCAAGAAACAATCATTCTTGTCGTTGATGACAATCCAACTAATTTATTAGTTTTGTCTCAAACCTTGAAAGAAGTAGGGTTAAAGGTACGAGTTTCTATGGATGGTGAAAGTGCTCTTGAGCAAGTGCAAGAGGACCCTCCAGAACTCATATTGCTGGATATCCAAATGCCAGGCATTGATGGGTTTGAAACCTGTGAAAGGCTGAAAATAAACCCTTTAACCTGTGATATTCCAGTGATTTTTATTACTGCCAATCATGGAACTGATAATATTATTAAGGGATTATCTTTAGGAGCAGTAGATTATATTGTCAAACCTTTTCAGAAAGAAGAGGTTTTAGCCCGGGTTCAGGTTCATTTGAGGTTGCGCCTGTTAGCCCGTAAAGTGCAGGAGCAGGCGATCGCTTTACAACTAGCCAATCAACAGCTAGAACAGTTAGCGAATCTCGACGGTTTAACTCAGGTAGCAAATCGACGTCGTTTTGATGAGCAGTTAGAGAAAGAATGGAACCAGTTAGTACGAGAACAGGTTCCTCTCTCCCTCATTCTGTGTGATATAGATTATTTCAAACGGTACAACGACTTCTATGGGCACCAAGCAGGAGATAGCTGTTTAAAACAAGTAGCGAAAGCAATTGAGCAAAGTTTGAGAAGACCGAATGATTTCGTTGCTCGCTATGGCGGGGAAGAGTTTGTTGTCATCTTACCAAACACTCATTATGATGGGGCCTCTTACATCGCTAAATCAATTCAAGCCAGAGTAGAGCAACTTAGAATTAGTCATGCGCACTCTGAAGTTGCTCCCTACCTGACATTGAGTCTAGGGGTTAGTACGATGATTCCTACGCATGATGTTCTAGCTACCCGTTTAATTGCCACAGCGGATAAAGCTTTGTATGAAGCAAAACGGCGAGGTCGTAATGGCTTCTACGTTGAAGCTATATCTGTATAGTGCAGTTAATTTTAATTTGTTGCCTGCATCACTGGAACTACTTTCTGTTGGGGAACTACCAATGTTTGGACTTGAAGATTGGGCTAATAGTAGACAGACTTCTACGACCGAGATTGCCGATGAACAGGAGCAAGAGCCACTCAATAATATTCAGTTTCAAGAGCAACAAAGGCTAGTAGAACCCCGAGTAGTGTACGAATTAAAAACAGCAAAAAAATTAAATCGGTGTCAGCTATTGAATGGTAGTCAAGCGGAGCAGGAGCGTGACCAAACACTATCTTCCTATCAGTTGATTTCTCAGGCAGTATTACAGATGATTGATACTGCTGTAATTGCTATAGATGGAACAGGTAATATCCTATTTTTAAATGTATTAGCAGAAAATTTAACAGGATGGAGTACTCATGATGCTCAGTCTTTGCCACTATCTCAGGTCTTTAAAACGGTTCAAAGAGTGACATTAAATTGTTCACATAGCCCTGTAAAAGAGATTAGTTTTGAAAGAAAAACATCTCGCTTTTCTGAAGAAGCTTTACTAATTAGCTCAGAGCAAAGACTCATTTCTATAGAATATTTTGTGTCACAAATTCTTGATACCAAGAACTTGCTTGGTACGGTTCTGCTATTTCGACCTAAGAGTAACCTAAGTAAAATTACTTCCTATACATTTGAGCAATTGGAGCGAGACTCTTTAACAGGTTTAGCTAATCGTTCTGCATTTGAAAACGATTTGGAACAAATTCTCTATGAGACTAAAACCTTAGAGCAAGATTGCATTCTATGCTATTTGGATCTGGATCGGTTCAAAATTATTAATGAGGTATGTGGGCATTTTGCTGGAGATGAGTTCTTGCGGCAGTTTAGTACGATGTTACAAAAGCGGATTCGTAAAACGGATGTTTTGGCTCGCTTGGGTGGGGATGAGTTCGCTTTAATTCTTAGGCAGTGTAGTTTGCAGCAAGCCCTTGGTGTGCTGCAAGCTTTACAGGAAGAGGTGCGTGGATTTCGCTTCTACTGGCAAACCCATACGTTTAATTTCACGTTCAGTGCTGGGATCACTCTACTTTGTTCTGATAGTGGTAGTAGTTCTGATGTGTTGATCGAAGCGGATTCAGCCTGTGCGATCGCCAAAGGTAGAGGTCGAGATCGTATTCAAGTTTACCAAGCGAACGATCAAGATTTGGTCATTCAGCGTGGAGATCGCAAAGGGGTTGTACGCGTCATTAAGGCGTTAGAACAGGACGATTTTCTGCTTTACTGCCAGCCGATTGTTCCAACAATTGAGACAGATCGCGCTGCCAGCCAGCAATACTACGAAGTTTTGCTCCGGATGCAAGATGAACAGGGGAATCTGATTTCACCGAGTGGTTTTTTACCAGCCGCAGAACGCTATGGCTTGATGCATTTGGTCGATCGCTGGGTCATCCGCAATTTATTTCAAAGGCTGAATCGTAAACATAGCCTAACAGCTAGAAATGAATCTGATCAATCTACAAATCAACCATTGCCTTATTGCTGCTATTCTATCAATCTATCTGGCTCTAGCTTCAACGATGATCAGTTCTTAGAATTTGTACAAGAGCAGTTTAATTTATATGCCGTTCCACCAGAATTGATTTGTTTTGAAATTACTGAAACTGTAGCAATTGCAAATCTAGGTAAAGCTGCTCAATTTATTAACCAATTGAGGAAACTAGGTTGCCAATTTGCTTTGGATGATTTTGGTAGTGGGATGTCTTCTTTTGGCTATTTGAAAAGCCTACCTGTGGACTACATTAAGATTGACGGTAACTTTATAAAGGAAATCACTGAAAATTCGCTCGCTTATGAAATTGTTAAATCAATTAATTCAATTGGGCATGCTATGGATATTAAAACCACAGCAGAGTTTGTTGAGAATGAAGCAATACTAACAACTTTAAGAATGATTGGAGTAGATTATGTTCAAGGATATGGGATTGCTAAACCGTTTCCACTTCAACTGTTTTGATTGTATTATCTATCCCTTAAGTTTATTTATTTTCTGTAAAGAAGAGGCGACTCAATGTTTTTTAGTTGTAGTTGGGGAATCTCTAGATTTAAGGGCTCGCGTTCCTGAACTGAATGGGTGTAAAGACATCTTGGTTTAATTTAGATCAAACATCAGGAAATGTGAAAAATTTTACTTTTTATCAAACCTGTTTACGAGGTTTGTAGTGATTTGGCAGTTACCAATCTAGTTTCTTAGCGTTTTTCTTGCAGTAGGGTCAAAATGGTCAACAAACTTGAAAGCACTGGCATCCATCAATTGGTAGAAGCTCAGGTGAGGCAGTCTCCTAATGCTATTGCCGCGATCTTCGGTGAACAGCAGATAACTTACCAAGAGCTGAACCAGAAAGCGAACCAATTAGCCAATTACTTGCAAACTTTAGGCGTTAAACCAGAGACACTAGTTGGGGTATGCATCGAGCGATCGCTGGATATGCTAATTGGCTTATTAGGTGTGCTCAAGGCAGGTGGCGCTTATGTGCCCCTAGATCCAAGCTATCCAGCAGAACGGTTGGCGTTTATGGTAGACGATGCTCAATTGCCTGTTTTGCTCACGAAGCAACATCTACTGGCTACGCTATCTCCAATGGAGCAGGTAAAAGTGGTTTGTCTGGATACGGCTTGGCAGGAGATTGAGCAATTTAGCCAAGAAAATATAGATAGTAAGGCTGGTGCAGCTAACTTAGCCTATACCATTTACACTTCTGGCTCTACTGGTAAACCCAAGGGCGTACAGATTCTGCATGGTGCTGTTGTCAATTTCCTCTATTCCATGCAACAAACGCCAGGGTTAACCGCCACTGATGTTCTTCTGGCTGTCACGACAATTTCGTTTGATATTGCTGTTCTAGAACTATTTTTACCATTAAGCGTAGGGGCGCAGGTTGTCATCGTTAGTCGCGATGTCGCCTCTGATGCAGTGCGTTTAGCACAGGCGATCGCGGAATCTGGTGCTACGGTTATGCAAGCTACACCAGCAACTTGGCGGATGCTATTAGCGATCGGCTGGCAAGGCAATCCCCACTTGAAGATTCTATGTGGCGGCGAAGCGCTCACTCGGAGTTTGGCAGATCAACTATTAGAACGAAGTGCTGCGGTTTGGAACATGTATGGACCAACGGAAACAACTATTTGGTCAATGGTCTCCCAAGTGCAACCGGGTGACAGCATGATCTCGGTTGGTCATCCGATCGTGGACACTCAAATCTACTTACTTAGCGAGTATGCTCGCCGCAAAACAGATATTTTAGAGCCTGTTCCGGTTGGCAGTACTGGTGAAGTATATATTGGGGGAATTGGACTGGCAAGAGGGTATCTGAATCGTCCAGAACTGACGAGTGAACGCTTTGTTGATCATCCGTTTAGCCAGGAACCGGGGGCACGTCTCTACAAGACTGGTGATTTGGGGCGTTACTTACCAGATGGTAGCCTGGAATTGATTGGGCGCAGTGATAACCAGGTCAAAATCCGAGGTCACCGGATCGAGTTGGGAGATATCGAGGCAGCACTTTCCCAACATCCTGCTGTACGTGAGACGGCTGTTGTGGCTAGAGAGACGGCAACCGGCGATCGCTACCTAGCTGGTTACGTTGTGTTAAGTACGCAGATGCCAGCTGTAGGAGCAACCCAATTGCGGATTTGGCTGAAGGAAAAGTTACCGGAATATATGGTGCCTGCCATTATGATGTTTATGGAAGCGCTACCACTCACACCAAATTGCAAAATCGATCGGCGAGCTTTACCTGAACCAACATTATGTGCCACAACTGAAATAGTTTTGCCCAGAACTAGCTTGGAACAAAAACTATGCCAGATTTGGACAGCTATTTTAGGGATAGAAGTAGGAATTTATCAAGACTTTTTTGAATCGGGAGGTGATTCATTACGGGCAGCATTGTTACTCTGCCAAATTCGTGCAGTTCTGAATGTGGAACTTTCCTTGGAATGTCTGTTTAAAACTCCTACGATTGCCGAGTTAGCAGAATCTATCCAAGCTGTTCAAGCCACGGGTTCCACAGCAGTTTTTGCTACCACTGCTACGGAATTACTAGCAGATGCTGTTTTAGATGCGGCAATCCAACCGCCTACGGTGAGTCAACTGCAACCTCAACACATCTTTTTAACAGGTGCAACTGGTTTCGTTGGAGCGTTTTTGCTATCAGAGTTATTACAAGATCCTCAAGCCATCGTATACTGCCTCGTTCGAGCTGATAATTTGGAAACGGCTAGTCAGCGATTGCGGAACAGCTTGGAAAATTATGACATTTGGGACGAAGCATTTGGTTTGAGGATTATTCCAGTATTGGGAGATCTAACAGAACCACTATTAGGATTATCGGAACCACAGTTCCAGGAACTCGCCGATCGCATTGATGTCATCTATCACAGCGGTGCTTACGTCAATTTAATTTATCCTTATGCCGCTTTGCGCTCAGCTAATGTAGGAGGAACACAGGAAGTTCTACGCTTGGCAACTCAGACGAAAACAATTCCTGTCCACTATATTTCAACCCTGGATGTGTTTCAATCATCTCAGTATCGTGACCTGACATGTATCCGCGAAACCGATGAACTGGGCAGTTGTGAAGGCTATCTAGATGGGTACTCCCAAAGTAAATGGGTGGCAGAAAAACTGGTTGCTGCTGCTCGCGATCGAGGCTTGCCAGTTGCAATCTACCGTCTAGGTATGGTGACAGGGCATAGTCAAACTGGAGCATTTCAACTCAGTAATTTAATTTGCACTATGATCAAGGGCTTTATCCAGTTAGGATATGCCCCTGCCTTAGACTTGAAAATGAATCTGTCCCCGGTTGATTACATTACGAAAGCGATCGCCTATTTATCGCATCAACCCGAATCTCTAGGCAAAACATTTCATTTACTTAGCCCCCATGGGTTATCAATGAGTCAATTTGCTACAGAGATTCATGATCTAGGCTATGCCGTATCTGGTATTCCTTATCAACAGTGGCAAACCAAGTTACTCAGCCTGCCTCTAGATAATGCATTAACTCCTGTAGTCTCTCTGTTCACTCAGAAACTACCAGATGGTCAGACAACATTGCTGGAAACCACTGCTCTTGTCTCACAAGCCTTTGATGCCAGTAATACCCAAGCTGCACTGGCTGATAGTAATATTGTTTGTCCGCCCATCAGTTCCTCAGTGCTACAAGCTTATTTAACTTATTTTACTCGTAAGGAGTTTTTGCCACAAAATTGCCGACGATCGCCAATTTCAGCAGGTTCTTGGATTTAATTAAGGTCAAATTTTCTCTGCGTGGGCGGGCTTTACCGGTTATCTGACCATAGGGTGGATAAACCACCCAGCTAAACCCGCCCTAATTGAGCCATCACCTATCTTTTTAGAAGGGTATTGAATTAACACTTCCCAGAATTTAACTGACCGCTAGCTGATTGAAGACAGGCTTCATGACTTTGTTCTGCAGCTAGTTCAATTCTATGTTGAACGGCATCAGCACCATTTAACATCTGATGCGAGTTTGCACCGGCTTTGACGCCATCTTTGACTTCCATCAGTGACTCAACAGTAAAAGTATCACCCACCTTGGCTTGTAATATATGCACTACTTTGTCTTTCCCAGATACCTGATCTTTTTGCTCCTGACCAGGTTCTTTCGTCAGCCCAAACGTTAACTCCTTAACCGGTTGACCATTGAAGAGGGTGATGAAATTAGCCCGGTAGAAGGCATTCTCTGTGGCTGGATTACCAAAACCGCTAATTGTTCGCTCGATCGTGATCTTCACAGGTGTTCCCTTCGCCAGAGTCTGCGATGTCACTGTAAATGTATCTCCCCAAAAAAGCTTGACTGATGCCAGAATGCTTGAGTCCGTAAACTTGGTATGGAGATTCATCAATTCACTTTTTCTGAGCAGTCCAACCTGCAATTTTTCAATCCGATGAATAGAGCTAACAAAATTGCTATCTTCACGGTCTAACGACTTTTCATCGATATTAGGCAAGCGATGGATAGAAAGATCACGAGGCTCCAGCAAGATTGTGTCTACTTGTTGGGGTAATTTAGCCTCTTGCCCTTGCAAGATTACAGTATGAGTGCGGTTATAACCAAGATAGTATCTGGACTGATTACATTCTGGCTGATAGCACAACACAAAGGTAGGTCGCGACTGACCTAAGGCAGGCATGGATGTATTGTACAAAACTGCCGATATGACGTTTGCACTAATCAATGATGCAGGCAAGATCATGCCGATCGTAAAGTGGTTGCGAAGCCAGTTGGATTTCATTGCGATTGCTAACTTTCCATAAGAATAGATTGCTAATAAAATATTCTCTCATAAGCTATAAATGTCGAAAGTAATAAATTATCCAGATTGATAATAATTTACGTTTTGTTGATTCTCAGCCATCCATCAATTTCACATTCAATCCAGCCAATCAGTACAGTCAGTGGACAACAAAAATTCCAGCCATAGGGATCGAATTATTGATTTCATGGTGCTGGGGAATAGTCAGCCTAGATCATGTTTATAGCCAATTTATTAGAGACGTTAGAGAACATGAGCAACCGCAGAACTTGGATCAAAACCTTGTCACAGCCTAGACCCGGTCTACAGGTAAACAGTGTGGCTCAACCGCCAGCTAGTGCCCCATTATCCAGCTCACTCCCTCACCGTCATAAAGGTTCACTCACCAGACAGACGCTAATTAAAACAGCACTCAGCATGGGTGTTGTAATTATTGCCTCCACTGGCATTGGCTATTTTCAAGTGATTTCGCGGGTCACTGCCCAATCTCTCAACCAACTTGAGCAGTATGTTAAGTTGCGAGCCCAACGGGAGAGGGCAGTCTTTACCCTGGCAGAAGATAACCATGTCATCTTGAAGCGAGCCTTGTTGGAGCATCTCAAGACGTTTGGCGATCGTGATCCTAAAGCTGAATTTGATCGTCTATTTGCGCGGTATGCCGATGGTTCAACGCGCAATCGTCCTAAAGTATTTAAAATTGATCAAACTCCAGGTGTATTTCTCGGTAAAAACGTCAATATTGATGCTGAAATGCGGCGGCGGATTGTGGCGTTTTATCAGACGCTCAGTGCTTATGGTCCAGCATGGCGCAATCGCTTTGCGAACACCTATACGCAAATTCCCGAAAATGGCATGATCATGTATATGCACGAAAATCCCTGGGCATTGCGAGCGCCTTCCAGAGAGTCATTCCGTGTCACTGATGATGAATCGTTTCAAATTACTCGAAAGGAGTACAATCCAGAACGGAAAACCGTGTGGACAGGGATTTATTGGGATCAGGTGGCGGCGGCTTGGATGGCATCCTGTGTGACCCCATTAGATATTAACGGTAAGCATGTTGCGACCCTGGGACATGATATCTTAATTGGTGAGCTGCGCGATCGCACCATCAATGATGCTTTACCGGGAACATACAATATGATTTTCCGTAAAGATGGACGGTTGGTTGCTCATCCTGAATTGATGGCAAAGATTACGCAAAGCAATGGTGCATATTCTATCGCTGAATCTCAGGATATCCATCTCCGACGAATTTTCGATCGTGTAACTCAGGGGTCAGGGAATCAAGTCATTGATCATCCTGAATATAATGAATATCTTGCTGTGACAACGATTAATGAACCGGGCTGGTATCTTGTCACGGTTCTCCCTAAATCCTTATTAACTCGGGAAGCACTGGTAACGGCTCAGTTAATTTTATTATTAGGGTTAGCAGCACTCCTGAGCGAAATAGTGGTTGTATTTGTGATCCTACGTCGGCAGATCTCGGCGCCACTCAATAAATTAGTCACTGCAACTGAGGATATTGCCGCAGGCAATCTGAATACAAAGGTTGATGTCAATCAAAAAAATGAATTAGGACATCTCGGACAGGTTTTTAACAACATGACCGAGCAACTGAAAGCATCGTTTGCCACCTTAGCTCAAACGAATGAAGCGCTTGAGTTGAGGGTTGAGGAGCGAACAGCTGAGCTGAAGTATGCGATGGAAGCGGCTGATACTGCCAACAAGGCAAAAAGTGAATTTCTAGCGAATATGAGCCATGAATTACGCACTCCATTAAATGGGATTTTAGGATACGCTCAAATCCTGCAACGCTCCACTGGGATGGCAGAGAAGGATCAAAAAGGTATCGGCATTATTAATCAGTGTGCTTCACATCTTCTCACTTTAATTAATGACATTTTAGATCTTTCCAAAATTGAAGCTCAGAAAATGGAGCTGCATTCAGTTGAGTTTCATTTTTTAGCCTTTTTACAAGGGGTGGCTGAAATTTGTCGGATTAAAGCAGAGCAAAAAGGAATTAACTTTATCTATCAAGCGGATGCAGAACTGCCGATCGCCATTCAAGCCGATGAGAAGCGGCTACGACAGGTATTAATTAATTTGCTTGGTAATGCAATTAAATTTACTGATCAAGGCACAGTGACCTTTATTGTGAAATCTCATAAGCTAGATCATCCTACTTCAGAGGGAGAATCTGCTTATCAAGTACGGTTTCAAGTGGAAGACACTGGAGTGGGGATTGCTAGCAAATCCATTGCTAAAATCTTCTTACCCTTTGAGCAGGTAGGCAGCGTCAAAAAGCAATCTGAGGGGACAGGGTTGGGACTGGCAATTAGTCAAAAGATTGTGCAAATGATGAATAGTACTTTAGAAGTACAGAGCAAACTAGGAACAGGTAGTACCTTTTGGTTTGATGTGGTATTGCTGGAAGCTAAGGAATGGACAGAAACATCGCAGAGCAGCTATCGGGGTCGCATTATTGGATTTTCTGGGCAAAAGCGTAAGGTGCTCATTGTTGACGATCACTGGGAGAATCGATCGGTAATTGTCAACTTGCTAGAACCGATCGGATTTGAACTATTAGAAGCTGAGCAGGGCCAAGAAGGCTTGGATAAAGCTATAAAATTTAAGCCGGATTTAATCATCACCGATATAGCCATGCCAGTTATGGATGGCTATGCAATGATGCAGCATCTCCAACAATCACCACTCTTACAAGATATAGCTATCATTGCATCTTCTGCCAGCGTATTTGAGTCTGATCAACGTAAGGCTCAAGCTGCAGGGGCTAATGCATTTATTGCTAAACCTGTGCAAACCAATCATCTATTAGATGTGCTGAAAACCCTGTTGCAATTAGAATGGATATATGAAGAAAAACCGTGGCAAGAGACTAATAACAATGGACAAATTGAAAATAGTACTGAACCCATTGTGCCACCCCCTTCTGAAGATTTACTCTTACTATATGAGTTAAGTCGAAAAGGGCTAGTGAATGATTTACTCCTAGAACTATCCAGAATTGAGGAGCTGAATAGCAAGTTTCTCCCATTTATTCAACAACTTCGGAACTTGGCGAAAGGGTTCAAGCTAAAAGAAATTCGAGCTTATCTAGAACAATATTTGTAGCCATGAGAATGCGGGTAGGCGGCACCGCACCGCTCATCTAAGGAAGGATTGTAAGCTCTGTTAAGCGCTAACAGGTATCCTTCCAGCTCGAGTGGGGTGAATTACCTCTAGGGGCTGACTTAGGGGCTGTCGGTGTCTCAGTTGGTCAACCCGATCGCTCAGCCAGTCAAATCCTTGTTTCAAACAATGGGGACAAACCTCACCATAGGACTTACCCTGATCGTTACAGGCAATGACTTTTGCTTCTGCCATCTCAAATAACTGATCGCAAGTCAAGCATAGTTGTTTTTGAAAGGGAACAGGATTACACTCAATTTGCAACTGCATAGGTTTTTAGAGGAGTAGTTTAGTTTTAACCACCTGTTAATTTTCAGGTAACTTAACCATACGAGTTTGAGAGTTTGGTGAGCATCTAGCTTGAGAGTGAATAATAAACAATAGATGCAGAGTGGCTATTTCTCTCGAAAGACCAAAACTTGACGATGGATTCACCTGGCTAACTACAAGCGTTTACTATGTAGGCTTTGCTCGATCTGTCACAGAACCAGCAAGATTTTTCTATTGAGAACACTATAAATTTCAGGATAAATTTTGCTATCTTTCTTCTGCTTTAGGACAAAGGAAATTAACAATCTTTTCGCTCTAGCGGTGGCTGCAACTTAGTCAGAGTTAAGCTGGGCATTTTTTGCCTACGGTAGTCGATCGCGCATTTTGTGACTGTCTTGTTCAGTTTTAGTGACTAATCTCGTTGGAGATAGAGCATATTGTTCCATTGATTGCGAAAATTTGCCATCGATCGCATCAAATTTTCCATCCATTTGCCATTAGCTTTGAACACGCTTGAAGCCTGGTTCAGCCAGTAGAAAAGCCAAAGGATCACTCATATTTGTAGCAAAGCCCAAAATTCCCTGATCGCGATGTTCATAGAGCAAATCGCCATTGCGATCGAATAGAAACGTTCCACCACGCTGAGTCAGGTAAGCGGAGTTAGGGACATATGTTTGCCAATGTGCCAAAACCTCTACCATATTTCGTAGTCGCAGGGTTGCCAGCTCAAATGGGCGCTGAAACCCTTTGCCTCCAGCAAGATTGAAAATTGAGCCTTTGAAAGCAGGTAGCGGGGTCGCTTTTACAATCTCATGATCGGCAATTAATTGGGGGGCATTGCGATCGCCCTTGTAACCTCGCCACACTTCTGCCAACGTTCCAGGGCTACCTACTCCCGCACACATCAACATGAGATTCAACCAAGCATTCTGACTAGGGGAAAGTCCAGGTAATTTAAGTGATAGTCCTTGATATAGACCGAGTTGCTGATGCAGGGTCGCGGCAGGATCAACAAACAGCGCATCAGGAGGAAATCCGGTGTAGGCACAAAACTGTTGTCCAGAAGCACGATCGCCAATTCCAACCGCACGAATCGTCAGCGTTAGAGTCTGAAGTTGTGCCGCATATCGCTGTAGCCACCAGGCATACTCCAGGCTATCGAAATCACCGAGTTGCGGTAGCACTAAAACTAGGAGATGGCAAGCTGGATCGCATCCCTCCAGAATCAACCCTAAATTGCCATCACTGACCCGTTGCTGCTGCGTTTGCTTCAGAATGTGATATGGATTCATCTCAGCCGCCATGATTCAAATTAATTTAGGCACAATGTTATGCTACTGCTCTTGTACACAGTAGCCTTGCCTATTAGGGAGATGTTTCGGTGACCTCTAGAGTCATTCCAGCCTGTCGTAGCCGTTCTGCTAAAACATTCCCTAATCCTGTAGCTGGCGTCAGAATCCCACCTCGTGTTTGACCTCCTGGTAGTTGATCATTTTGCAGCGCCAAACCCAGGGCGGATTCACAGACAAATTTAACCGTAGCGCGGTTGCCAGGATCGCCCTGGTCTCGAATTAATCCTTGCATCTGACGACCATCTGCCGCCTTGCCCAGCAGCTCACAGGAAAACCAGCCGTGATTCATCGTTTGCTCTGAGGGTCCACTACCGGGCTGAGGGAGGAAAGGTTGCAGCAGCGATCGCAGTTGGGGCTGTAGCAAAGCACCCGCAAACAGAGCAAGTCCCGCCGTGATACTGGTTGCCTTCAACCAGGCTAATGGTTGATCAAACTTGAGATACTCCTGATAGGTAAAATCAGCGCCATACGATTCTTGCCACTCATCGTACAGGGCACTACTGCGGCGAACAATGCGGGTATTGACAGGACCCATGAAGAACGGCGCCACCCAGGTATTGAGGTCTGGATCAAAGCTTGGAGCTTGTGGATCCCGGTTACGCTCGGCTTTGCTGTTGTCGCTTGCGAGAGAATCGAGGTGAGCCCGAGGATGAGAGCGTGGTGGGTTCAGCAGAAAGGGTTGATTCATCTGGGCTGTCCCTTGGGAATCGTAGAGATTGAAAGCAGAGGCTAGGGTCCCGCCATTCAAGCCACCATTCGCCTGAAAGTAGGCATTCACTTGCTGACAGGGCACCCCCCAAACCTGTTGCATCTGGCGAACAACTAGATAAGTACCAAGGTCGGATGGTACCGAATCAAAGCCGCAACAGGGAATAATCCGCGTCCCATCGGCGGCAGCTTGGGCATGATAGCGATCGATCAGCGTTTTGACCCAAGGAATCTCTCCAGTGATGTCTACATAATGAGTTTTGTAGCGAACACAGGCATCAACCAGGGGAGTGGCATACAGAGCAAACGGACCTGCCGTGGTTAGTAGCACACGTGTTTGAGCCACGATCTGATCGATCGCGGATTGATCTTGACTATCAGCAACTAATATATCGACGGCTGCACCAGTTTCATCCCTCACCGCGGCTAACTTTTGGTGATTTCGTCCCGCGATCGCCCACCGAACTTGTCCAGGAGAGGCATGACGGGCAAAGTATTGTACGGTCTGTTTGCCCACAAAACCACTGGCTCCATAGAGCACAACATCATAAAAACGGTCAGACATAGAAGCGGCATTCCTAAAGACTAGGCTACAGTCACTTTAACGCCAAAGTCCGCCTGATTTCGATGCCTGTGCATTGTGGGGTATTTTGGCTGGAATGACACGTGCAGTTGTGTGCCCCTACCAATGACCAAAGTCTGTATCTAATGAAATTCCCAATTCTTAGCTAAGGTCGTTGGTTGCTTTAGGGGCACGGGAGATTGGGGCATTTCTGCCTAACATCACTATCAGCACCACGATCAATGCTGTTGCCATAGTTAATTGGGTAATCGGTTCACGTAATAAAACCGCAGACGCTAAAAGGGTTAAAAAAGGTTGTAAGAGTTGAATCTGGCTGACTCGGGCAACTCCCCCGATCGCGAGTCCGTGATACCAGGCGAAGAAGCCGAAAAACATACTAAACACACTAATATAGCCAAAGCTTACCCAGGACTGAAATGATGCAGACCAGCCCTGTTGCATTAGAGTAAGACCAACGGGGACAGCCACGAAGGGAGCGGCTAGAACCAATGCCCAGCAAATTACTTGCCAGCCACCTAACTCTCGCGATAGGCGTCCACCTTCGGCATAGCCGATCGCGGCAGCAGCAACAGCCCCCAATAAAGCCAGATCGGCTCTATGCAGACTTCCTCCACCCGTGAAAATGGCAAACAGGACAACAATGCCACTTCCTAAACCACTCCAGCACCAGAAAGTAGGAGCCGGACGATCGCCCGTTCGGAGGGCGCCAGCTAAGGCTGTGGCTAGTGGCAGCATCCCTACCACGATCGCGCCGTGAGTCGCTGGTAATGACTGCATGGCCCAGGCAGAGAGTAAGGGAAATCCTACAATCACGCCAGCGGCAATGACTAGCAAACTCGGGAGATGCCGTAAGCGTGGGCGGGGTTGCCGAGTCACCTTTAATAGGGTAGCTGCTAGCAGGGCAGCGACCACTGCCCGTCCTAAGCCAACGACTGTAGCATCCAAATCAGTGACGGCAATCCGCGTGGCAGGTAACGTCAAACTGAAGATGAGAACGCCGAGAAATCCATAGATCAGCCCCCGTGTTTCTTGGGTAATTGGGGAGAAAGCAAATAGCGATCGCCGAGGGACTTACTTCCTACTTTCGCTCTCATGCTGTGGGATTCCTGCGGTACTGCTGCACATAAGTCGGTAACTCAATCTCAGGGGCGAGTTGAGGATCGGGAATAGGAGACAGGGTGGCTAGATGTAAGGGTAGTTCTCCAGCCCAAATGGGTAAAGCATAATCGGCTTGATCGTCTTTGGGCGGTCCTGTTCTAACCTTGATGGAAGCTTCGGTTAAGGGGAGGGATAAAACCAGAGTCCCAGCTAGCTCTTGGGGGGTAGGCGGACGCACCTCTGCCCATCGCCCCGGAACGACATGTTCTGTGAAAGCTTGTAAGGCAGTGAGTTTTTCTGGACTGGCTTCGACCACCTCTGCGGTCCCGAAGATCGCCACAGAGCGATAATTCATGGAATGGTGAAATGCCGATCGCGCCAAGACTAAGCCATCCAGAAGGGTGACAGTCACACAAACCTCAACACCTGCTTTCAGGGTCCGCAGCATTCGACTAGCAGGCGAACCATGAATATAGAGGCGATCGCCAACTCTGCCATAAGCAGTGGGAATGACGAACGGTTGGGTATCAACAACAAACCCGACATAACAGATCAGGGCTTCATCCAGAATGTGATGCATTAAAGTTCGATCATAATGCCCGCGTTGAGGTAATCGCTGAACTTGATTCCGTGACGTGATGGTTAACGAATTCGATGGATTCATCGAGTCTAATGATGACATCGTAATTGTTTGAATGTGGGTTAATTAGTCGCTTCATCGCCGCGTAAGTCGAGTTTCATGGCATTACTGCCAACGAATCCCAGCCGTTCATAAACGGGTCTGCCAGATGGAGAAGCATTGAGGACAGCGTGGGTACAACCAATGGTTCTGAGGTGGGCGATCGCTTGTTGAGTGAGTTGGGTGGCAATGCCTTGACCGCGATGGGCTGGCTCCACATAAACTCCCCAAATGTAGCCATCGCAGCGTTCTGCCGCGTTGATGATATTGGGGTAAAGTCCTGCCAATTGTTGACATCCAGCAGAGCCAACCACTTTTCCGCTAACTTCAGCGACAAATGCTTGGTAGCCCAGGGTTTGCCGAGCTTGATGAATAAATTGCAGGATGATGTCTAACCAATCGATCGCAATCACTTCTTTTGCAATCTGGTTGTCTAACCACATCTGATAAAAATGATGGGCGACTAAGGATTCTTCTGCCAAAGTTGCCGCCCTGACTTGAAACCGTTGTTGCGTCAGCATAATGGCGTGGTTTGCATTTCGTTCCCCTCAGCCTAGCCAACCCAAGTGGACTCTTGCAATAGCCAATTTTACACTTTGCTATCAGTCCACTTTGATCGAAGTAGTCCCTGATTAAGTCAGCCCCCTGTTTGCCGCCAAAGCGCGATCGCTGGTTGTTCTTCATTGGACCGTCGTGCAACGGAGTCGATCACACTTAGCCTGCACCTGCATTCCCTAAGCTGGTTTAAGCCTCCTCTAAGCTAACGTCTTCTAGCGATCGTCCGGTGGTTTCAATTCGGAGTAGATAGGTCATTACCGCAGCTAGGATGCAGACGAGTGCTAGTAATAGCATCAGGCTTGGAGTCCCTAAAGACTTTTGCAAAATTGGTAAAGCAAACGTTCCCAGCACCGCTCCAGATTTAGCGATCGCAGCCGCAAGTCCAGCTCCACTGGCTCGGATCGAAGTTGGAAACACTTCGCCTGATAATAGAAACGTTGTCGAGTTAGGACCGGCATTCATCATCAAGTTGAACACAAAAAAACCAACTAGAACAATGATTAAGTTGGCGCTACTATTGTCGGGGACAATATCGGCTGTCGCTAGAATCGCTAACCCAACTGCCATACCTAAAAACCCAACTATTTGTAGCCGTACCCGCCCAACCCGATCGATGAGCCAGACAGCAATCAGGAATCCCGCGATCAAGAATAGATCTACGATCGCCGATCCTTGCGCCGATGCTAGTTCTTTGGCAATGAAGCTATCCTCTCCAGCAAAGGCTAACGCTCCTAGAATCACGGGGGTAAAAATGCCAATCCCATAGGTAGCAATGTCTTGCAGAAACCAGGGTAGCGATGCAAACAACGTATGTTTGCGATAGTGCAATGAAAACAAAGCCCTATAAGTTAGATTCGGTTCCCGTTCGGGTGGGTCAGTTGTGGCCGTAATGACGATCGGAGTTTCCAACAGTAAAGTTGCGGCTTCCGACGCTTGCTCATACTCGCCTCTCGCAATGTAGTATCGAGGACTTTCTAACAGAAAGCTGAACCGGAGGATGGCAACGACGATCGCCAGCAATAACCCCACTCCCAACATCCACCGCCAGGCGAATTGGATCGCCATCTGCGGATTTCCGGGGTAAAGAACTTGAAATAAGTGAATCACGACCACGCCAGTGATTGCCCCGAGCAAAGCCCCAACGGCTTGAAAGGCAAATGCCCCAATCACTAAGCGACCCCGCGCTCGGGACGGCACATTTTCAGTAATGTAAGCCACGCTGAGGGGATAGTCAGCCCCGATCCCTACGCCGACCAGAAAGCGAAAAGCAATTAGGGAAACGGCATTCCAGGCGAAAGCTGTGCCCGCCGTGGCAAGGATAAAAATGGCAACATCAATCATGAGCATTCGTTGCCGCCCGACTTGATCGGTGATGGGACCCAGTGTGAGAGACCCGACGAGAGAACCCGCGATCGCCGCGACAGCAACAGCACCAATCTCGATCGCACTTAAACTAAAATCCCGTTGTAAAAACGGGAGCGCTACCCCAATGATGAAAAAATCAAAGCCATCTAGGGCAATTAATCCCGCAGAGAGTGCCCATAGTAGCCACATCACGCGAGTAATGTGAGAGGTATCGAGTTGGTGCTCAAAGGAAGGAGATTCGGAGGTGGTAATAACGGTCATGGTTAGGTACGATCGCACGATCCTCAGCGAGTGATGCGCAAGATCTTATCCTGCTCAGAGGGACAACTCCCTCGACCATCACAATTACTTGTAGTGACATAGAGTTCACCATCGGGTCCCATAATCGCTTCGCGCAACCGACCATATTGACCTTGCAAATAGACTTCATGGCTCTGAACTTGCTGCGGTGATTGGGGATCGAAACGAATTCGTTGTAAATGTTCTGCCCGGAGCGCTGCGACAATCAAGCTCCCTTGCCATTCGGGAATGGCTTTTCCCGTATAGATTGCGGCTCCTCCAGGTGGAAGGGCTTGCCGCCAGACGATCGACGGCGTCACTAACCCAGATTGCGATTCACACCGATAGGTTGTTGGCCAACCTAGATTATCTCCGGCTCTTGCCAAGCTGACCTTATCATGTCCCGATCGCCCTAATTCCCCACTGGGTCCATGATCGCTGACGCGTAGGGTAGATGCATTCAGCCAATCAAAGCCTTGGGTATTGCGGATACCGCTGATATAAACCGGATTGCCAGGGAAGGGGTTATCTGGAGGAACTTGACCCTCCGGAGTCAATCGCAGGATTTTTCCTGCCAGGCTTTTGACATCCTGAGAACTATCCGGGTTACGGGCATCGCCTGTGCCAATGTACAACATACCATCGGGACCAAACCGAATTCGCCCCCCATTATGAAACTGGGCAACTGGAATATTATCAATAATCACCCGATCGCGAGTGGCACTAAGCCGATCAGACGACAATTGCCACCGTTCCACCCGATTGACCGGAGTGCCAGCTTGGTCGGCAGTGAAGTAAACATAAAACCAGCGGTTACTGGCAATGTCAGGATGGGCAGCGATGCCCAGCAAGCCTCCCTCCCCTCGATCGCTCACCTTGATCGTCGCGATCGGTTGCGGACGGAGTTGCTGATTCTGCACCAAGCGGACTCGTCCGGCTCGTTCAGTCACCAACATATCCCCGTTGGGCAAAAACGCAATGCCCCAGGGCACTTCTAACCCAGTGACGACAGTTTCAGCCCGGACATCCACCTGTCCAGTTGCTCCAAACCCATTCTCTACCAAAGTGCAGCTAGGAGCGGCGGCTGAAGCGGAGACAGTGGCAGGTTGATTGGACTCTATTCCAGCATTTTCTTGCTGAGCCTGGGTCAAAGCCGCTGGTTCTTGAGGTGAGGGATGACAAGCGGCTAATCCCAACAGGGCGCTGACTAGTCCACCTGCCATCATCTGGTTTAGTTGCATAATCACCTCAGCTGCCACAGTTTAACTCGTCGTTTGTCAATCGCGAACGACTGATTCATCCTAGCGAGTGTTATCTAGGAATATTTCTGTCCTAGGGATGAAGGCGAGAATAAAAATTGATGCTGGTCGCTGAATGCCGTCGATCGCAGCTGAGGAAACTATGCCTGATCAGTTAATAGCAAGGAGTGGATAGCCATTGTGCTAACGCCTTAGAAACATCCTGAAACACACTATTCCAGTCATCGATCGCCGGTTGGTGAAATAACCGCATAGATGGATACCAGGGAGAATCCTGCCGCTTCAGTTGCCAGCGCCAGTCTGGCACAAATGGTAGTAATGTCCATACAGGTTTGTGCAGTGCTCCAGCTAAATGAGCAACCGCTGTGTCTATGGTGATGACCAGATCCAACGCGGCGATCGCGGCAGCTGTGGCGGCAAAATCAGTCAGATAGTCACTAAGATCCACGATCGTTGTTGCATAACCGAGTTGATGCAGGGTTTCACCGAGTTCACCCACTTGTAAGCTATATAGCTGTATTCCTGGTTGGGTGAGAGTAGGAATTAATTGCGGTAAAGGCACACAGCGCCGCTGGTAAGCTTGCCGACGGGCATCCCATTCGCTAGCCGCAGCAGCTAACCAGGGGCGAGGAGTTCCACTTGCCCAAACGATCCCCACTCGGCGATCGCAACAGGGTTGTCGCAATGGTTCCGGACAGGTAACCGATGCAGGAACAGTGAGATAAGGCGTTTGACTGGGAATTCCGCCTACTACATCCCACAGTAGATATGGCAAACTCATCAAGTAGCAATGGTAATCTGGTTGATCCTGAGTCGGATTGTAGCTACCCCGAGGAACCACTCGATTAACACCCGGAATTTGGGCAAACAGCGTCATTAAGCTGCGATCGCAACAGAGTGTGATTTTCCCGGCTAATTTAGCCAGCATCGGTAAATACCGGACAAATTGGATTTGATCGCCTAAGCCACCTTCACCATAGACAAGCACATGTTTCCCAGAAAGTGGCTCTTGTCCGTTCCAGCGGGGACTACCCCACCACTCCGGAATCGGTGGCTTGATGCTCATGCGATGTTCAAACCGCTGGAACCCTGCTTGTAATTGCCCATCTAATAAAAGAGCGATGGCATAATTGAACTGGGCTTGTGGATCATCTGGTTGATGCTTGCACCCGATCGCCCAGTGAGCAATGGCTGGAGTGAGTAAGCCTCGCTGCCCATAAGTAGACGCTAACCGAAAATGGGCAGCGGCGTGGTCAGGATTCAATTCCACAACTCGCTGATAATGCTGTCCAGCTTCTGCCAAACAATCAAGGGCGGCTAACGCATTCGCTAAATTGAAGTGGGCACCCTGGCTATCAGGTTCATGGTGTAAACAGTGACGAAATGCAGCGGCAGCCGCCCGCCAACGCCGTTGATGCAAGAGAGCACGTCCCATATTTTCGTAAGCGCCAATGTCGGAGGGTGCCAGGGCAATGCAGTGTTCGTAATAGTTAATGGCTTGTTCCCAATCTTCCTGGCTAGCGTAAGCATTACCCAAGTTAAAGTACAGGCTCGGTTGGGTTGGGTTGAGGGTAACAGCGATTTCTAGGGTTTCGATCGCTGCCCTCGCCATCCCCAAAGCTAAATAAACCGCTCCCAACCGACTATGGGCTTCAAACTGCTGCGGTTGTAGGGTGATAATCTGCTGGTAGCAGGCAATAACTTTTGCCCAGTTAGCCTGTTCTTGAAACACCAGCGCTAACAGATAATGAGCCGAAATTTCCTGGGGATACTCTGCTAGTATCTGCTGACATAGGGTTGCCGTGCGATCGAACTCGCGATTCTGATAGCTGGCTACTGCCAGTTGCATCTGCTGGGCAATGTTCATTGGGGCTAGTTGGGTAATCGTTGAGTTTGCAGATAGCGAATTACGATAAACCGGATGTCATCCTGGGTGGCGATTAATTGCACTCCAGGAGCCTGAAGGTTGAGAAAACTCAACCCTTGCTCGCGTCCACTCATGAGGAAATCGGTAGTCGCGACCCGGTAGCGGCGTTGGGGTTGCAGGGGTTGACCCTGAATCAACCAATTGCCTGATTGATCCTGGCTGACATTCGCCGTCTGTAAATAGCCACCATTGCCGCGATTTGCCTGTCCTTGATGCAATACTTGTTGCAGGAGGGTTCCAGGGAGTTCAACTGTCAGCACCTGTCCCCCAAACGGTAAAATCCGGATAATGTCGTATTGGGTAATGGCTCCTGGCGGGAGGAGATCGTCGATCCGAATGGCGCCACTATTGAAGATGGCGAGTTCTGCCCCCTCTACCTGAGTCAGCATGGCTTGGGCAATGAGTCGGGTGAGATTGGTGGATTGATTCCGAACGCTGGCTTCTAGCCCATCCAACGTTGTCTTGATAGTCGTGACGACCGCATCCGGTTGAAACCCGCGATCACGAAAGGCTTGGAAGCCTTTGTTAACCCAACTTTGGACGAGTTTTGCCGTTGCCGGATCGTCCGGGATCGCCGCCGTGATTGGTTGCAAGCGTGAGTGAATCTGCAAACATTGGGTCTCTGTGTCGTAGTCCAACTGATGAATATAGACAGAGCGGGCGTTAGCGTCAGCTTTCAGAATGGGAGTGCCCCGTTGGGGACAACTAGCCGTAGGCGGTAGGACGAAACGCCATTGCTGGATATTTTCATGTTCATGACCACCCAGAATTAAGGCAAGCTCCGGGACAGCGGCAGCCAGTTGCTGGTCTGCCGCTAAGCTTAAATGGGTAATTGCAATAATAAAGTCAGTTTGAGGTCGTAAGACTTTGACTTGTTCCTGTGCAGCGGTAATAAAGTTCTGATAGCGGACATAGTCTACGGGATTACTATCAATGGTTAACCCAATGACGCCAATCCGCACCGCTTTCCCCGTGGTTGTAGGAATCGTCAGAATTCGCGATCGCTCCACATTCGGCAAAGGTTGTCCTGTAGCATCACTCACATTGCTGGAAATCCAACGAAATTTAGATTCCTGCAAGCGGCGCAAAAATTGAGGCTGTTTCAGATCAAACTCATGGTTGCCAAAGGTTGCCAGATCAAACCCGATCGCATTCATGACGGCAACCATTTGTTGTCCTGCCAATCGTTCTCCGTTCACCTCCGCCGTTCCGAGCGCCGAAGGGCTGAAAGCATCTCCAGCTAAAATTGTATAGGTATGGGGATTTTCAGCTAGTAACCGTTGCCGTACCGTTGCCACCCGTGCCAATCCGCCCCGTGTACCGCCTTCTACTGCCGTAATTTCATAAATATCATTCAGTTGCAGCAGAGTTAGGCGCACCGTTTCTGCCCAACTAGGACGAACCCAGCCTGGCAGGCATGTCCAGCTCGCTAGCCCGATCGCGATTGAAATACTCCACTGCTGCCAACGATGCATCACTACGCTCCCAGAGAATCACAGGTTTACTCCCTGCTTAATTTTCTCTCAAGCTGGTGTTAGCTGAACGTTGGATTCAGCGATCGGTCGCGATCGTTAGGTTAATTTTGTGGTTAAGCTCAACCCAGGGTAGATCCAGAATGCTGACGAAGCCGTCATCACTACGCTGTCTTGCCAATTACCCCATCCACTAGCCAGTTCATCGACTCCAGCTCGATCGCGGTTGCGGCATAACCTTTGTCGGTCGGAACCACAACTTTTCCGGTATTGTCTTTCAATCCACCTTTATAGATGACTAGCGAACCCTCTTGCAGTTTGGTGCGGGCAGTGTCCGCATCTTGTTTTGCTGCCGCAGATACGGCGGGTCCGTAATCCGAAATTTTGACAAATTCCTCTTTATAGCCGCCGCGCAATAAATGGGGAATGCCACCATTCATCAAGGTTTTACCGGATTGCAGCAGCTTGGCATAGTTGGCGTAAACTTTTGTCCAGTCCCATTCTGCTCCCGTCAAATACCCTTTGGGAGCTAGCGTTGCTTGACTCGCATGATAGCCCACTGTAAACACGCCTCGTCGTTCTGCGGTTTCTATGACAACCTTGGGGCTATCAACGTGACAGGTAATTACATCAATGCCTTGATCGGCTAGACTATTGGTTGCCTCCGCTTCTTTGGTGGGAACTGACCAATCTCCAGTAAAAATAACCTGAGTTGTAATCGCGGGATTGACGCTACGAGCACCTAACGTAAAGCTGTTAATATTGCGAAGTACCTGCGCGATCGGTTTTGCGGCAACAAAGCCTAACCTGCCGGATTTACTCATATGTCCGGCAACTACACCGGCAACATACTGCGCCTCATCAATATAGCCAAAGTAACTACCAACGTTATTAGGATGCTTGCCACTTTCATATAGTCCACCGCAGTGGAAGAACTGTACATCTGGATAGTCTTTGGCTAGCTTGAGAATATGGGGATTAAAGTAACCAAATGAAGTGGGAAACAAGACAGTAGCTTTGTCTTGCTCAATCATATTTCGCATCACTTCTTGGACTTCAGTGGTTTCCGGCACACTCGCTTGCTCAATGGTTTTAACTCCGGTTGCTTTAAGTCCTTCCTTGCCTAAAAAGTGAGCCTGATTGTAGCCGAAATCATCTTTAGGTCCTACATAAATAAAGCCCATGACCAACTCATTGGCTGCCGAAGTGGCTCCTGTAGAGTTATCTGGAGCCGGAGTCGATGTACAGCCTGTGCCAAACTTGGCGGTTACTCCAAACGCGCTAGTTGCCAACAGCCCTCGAATGACATAACGTCGAGAAACTCGGGGTGCACTGTAATTATTCAAAATATTGCCTCACTACCTGACTAAATGTGATTGAAAAGCGTTCTTGCTGATCAGGTTGTATTAATTAACACAATCACGACTTTAAGGCTTGAATTAGGGCGATCGAATCCGTGACAGCTCCAAAGACACCGCCTTGCATTTTCACCATACTGAGTGCTGCTAAATGATTACTGTAATCTGTTGCACCCGTACAGTCAGATAGTAAAAGGCATTCGTACCCGCGATCGTTGGCATCACGCATCGTCGTGTGTACACAAACATCCGTTGTAATCCCTGCCAGGATCACATTTTGGATCCCTTTGCTATGAAGTACGAGATCTAGATCTGTAGCGTAGAACGATCCTTTACCAGGTTTATCGATGATCACTTCTCCGGGGAGCGGGGCAAGTTCAGGAATAATTTCCCAACCAGGTTCTCCCCGCACTAAAATGCGACCACACGGACCCGGATCGCCAATGCCTGCCCCAATTTGTTGGGAGCGCCACCGTTTATTCGCAGGGAGATCGGCTAAATCTGGACGATGACCTTCGCGGGTATGAATGATGGTGTAGTTGAGCGATCGCATGACTGCCAACACCGACTGAATCGGCACAATGGGGGCTTGCGTCAGCGATAAATCATACCCCATCTGATCAACATAGCCCCCCTGACCACAAAAGTCCGTTTGCATGTCGATCACAATCAGCGCTGTATTGTCAGGGCGTAAATTGCCATTAAATGGATAGGGGTACGGGTCAGCATTAACATATCTCGGCATGATGCTTGCAGCTCCTGCGATCGGGTTGGATACTTTTGCATCTCAGTGTGAGTGGGGAGAGGCAAGGAATCGGTCTAATCCACTCCATCCATTCATACCGCTATGCTCTGTATTCACTTCATGCTGACAGCTCTATCACATCTGACCAAATTCGATTCGTAACTTGCGCTACAGCTTTGTTATATCGGTACGGATGTCAAGAGATTCCATAGTATGGCTAAGTAAGTTGGCATATTGGTCATGAAAAAGTAACAAAGAACCAAAACTTAGCATCTACCCCTAGATAGATGCTCTTTTTTCTACGATCGGATAGATTTAAAGGAGCCGCTCTACCTAAGTAAGCCATTATTTAAGTGAGCGGACTGAAAATTAGCCTGTAAGCTCCATGCGCTGGAATGTGATAGCCCCGATTCAGCGGTTCCTCAGCAGTAATCAGGACGATAAACACAGATTTAACTACAGCGCCTCTGGAGTTCATGAGTAGATGGATTGTTCGCTTTGCGATCGGCTTTACTAGCTCGATCGGTATCTTGGTGCTTCTGGGTTGGCAGTGGGAGCATGCTTTACTCAAGCAAGGGCTACTGACTGCCACTAGCACGATCAAAGCCAATACAGCCGTATGTTTTGTTCTAGCAGGAATAACTTTGGGATTGTTGCAACTGTCACCAATGCTAAAGTTACCGCGATCAGCCTGGCGATGGCTACAACGGCTCAGCCATAGCTTGGCTTGGATCCTGCTATTCGTTGGTGCACTTACTTTAGGGGAGTATCTATTTGGCTGGAATGTAGGGATTGATCAACTACTCTGGTCCACGGGATCAGACTTAGCACAACCCTACCCTGATCGCATGGGGCAAGTGACTGCCATCAACTTCACCCTATTAGGAATCATCTTTCTCTGTCTACGACAGAAGCCCTCGCAACGAGATTGGATTGCCCAGATGTTAGCGATTCTGGCGCTCTTAATCTCCTTGTCATCCTTACTGGGCTATCTCTTTCATGCCGAAATTTTCTATAGAGGACTCATTCAAACAACAGCCATTGCTCCCACCACAGCGGTCACCTTTATTGTAATTTTGCTCGGTGTGCTCTCTCTCTATCCCGATCGCGCGCTCATGCAAGTTGTGACTAGCTCATTAGTGGGTGGCAGTATTGCCCGACAGTTGCTGCCTTGGGCGATCGGATTTCCACTGTTATTCAACTGGTTAGCATTTCAGGGAGAGCAATTGCACTGGTATAACACTGAGTTTGCTAACGTAAGTCGAACGGTGGTGACAATGGCGCTGCTGACCAGCGTTGTTTGGTGGATAGCCCGATCGTTGAATCAGAGGGAACAACGCCGCCAGCGTACCGAAGCTGGATTATTGGAGTTAGATCAACAGTTTCAACGGGCGATCGTGAATGCGCCGATTCCGATTATGCTCCATGCCGAAAATGGCGAAATCTTGCAGCTCAGCCATGCCTGGACTGAGATTACCGGATATACCCTAGCAGAGATTCCCACGATCGCTGCCTGGACAGAACGGGCATACGGAGAACAGCAAGCGATCATCCAAGCAAAAATTAACCAGCTCTATTCCTTGACTGAACGGATTGCGGAGCCGCGAATTGAACTCCGTACCTGTCAGGGAGAAGCCCGGATTTGGGACTTTTTTTCTGCCCCGATCGGTCGCTTGGCAAATGGTAGACGGGTGATTATGAGTGCGGCGATCGATGTGACCGATCGGCACCAAGCCGAACTGGCGGTACAACAACTGAATACTGACCTAGAACAACGAGTGGCTGAACGCACACTTGCTCTCATGGCAGCCAATGATCGCCTACGGCAAGAATTAGCAGAGCGCCAGCAGTTGGAACGAGAGCTGGCAGAAGGGGAACAGCGGTTGGATGATTTTTTTAATGCAGCTAGTACCGCGAAGATTGGGCTGTGTATTCATGATCGCAACCTCCGCTATCTCAAAGTGAATCAAGCATTGGCAGATAGCAATGGCTACGCCCTGGAAGCCCATTTAGGCAGAACGGTCACCGAAGTGTTGCCAGAACTCAGCTCCACGATCGCACCGTTGTTGCAGCAAGTCTTAACCACAGGACAGCCGATCGCTGACCAGGAAGTGGTTGGGACAACAGCGGCTCACCCCAACCAAACCTTGAACTGGCGTGTATCCTACTTTCCTATTTTTAATCATGCCAATCAAGTGATTGCTGTCGGCGTGATGGTGATTGATATCACCGATCGCAAACGAGTGGAGCAGTTAATCCAAGCCAGTGAAGCTCGCTATCGCGCCATTGTCGAAGATCAAACTGAACTGATTTGTCGCTATTTGCCGGATGGCACCATTCTGTTCACGAATGGAGCATACTGCCGCTACTTTGGGTTAAACCCGGACACAATCATTGGAAAAAGTTATGCTCCGATCATTTTTGAGGCAGATCAGGAAACGGTCACTCAACTCGTACGCTCAATGAACGCTGAAAATCCCACTGTGAGGATTGAAAATCGTGTCGTTGTTGGTACAGAGGTGCGGTGGACGCAGTGGATCAATCGGATGTTGTTTGATGACCAGGGACAATTTATTGAATATCAATCGGTCGGACGCGATATTACGGAACTGAAGCAAGTGGAAGCGGCACTTCAGGAAAAGCAAGCACTCCTCAGTGGCATTATTAGTGGCAGTCAAGATATTATTGCTGCGGTCGATCAGGAGTTGCATTTAATTGCCTTCAACCAGGTCTATCATGATGAATTCCTCAAAATTTTCGGCTATGACGTGCAACTGGGTACGAACTTGCTGGAAGCTTTAAGACACTTACCGCAAGAACAATCTAGAGTGATTGAACTATGGCAACAGGCACTGGCTGGGCAGGAATTTACCCTAACTGAGGAGTTTGGAGATACAGCCCGACAGCGCAATTACTATGAGATTAGCTATAGTGCCATTCGTGATGCTCAGGGGCAACAGATTGGAGCAACGGTGATTGCCCGAGACGTGAGCGATCGGCAACGCACTGAACAACTCTTACGGGAAAGCGAAGAACGCTATCGCTCTGTTGTGGCAGCCATGGCAGAAGGGGTAGTGTTACAGCAGGCAACCGGTGAAATTACAGCCTGGAATCACAGCGCCGAACAAATTTTGGGCTTAACCGCAGAACAGTTATTAGGACAAACCTCGATCGATCTAGATCAACGCACCATTCGGGAAGATGGCTCTCCCTTTCCCGGTGATCTCCATCCATCCATGGTCACCCTGAGAACTGGGCAACCCCAGGCAGATGTCATCATGGGCATTCATAAGGCAGAAGGCATCACCTGGATTTCGATTAATTCCCAGCCGCTTTGTCATTCCGATCAGCCTCAACCCTACGCGGTCGTGGCATCCTTTACTGATATCACGGCCCACAAGCAAGCAGAGGAACGACTTCGGGAGAGTGAAGTTCGGTTTCGCAGTGCTTTTGATGACGCCGCGATCGGCATGGCACTAGTCGCCTTGGACGGTAAATTCTTGCAAGTCAATCGGGCATTGTGTGACATCGTGGGTTATTCTGCTCCAGAGTTGGTGACGCTCAATTTTCAAAGCATTACCTTTCCAGCTGATCTCGATCGTGATTTGCGGCTAGCCAGCAAGCTGTTAAAAGGGGAAATCTCTACTTACCAAATGGAGAAACGCTATCTGCACAAACAGGGACATAGTGTGTGGGTATCGCTCAATGGGTCACTTGTGCGGGATGCCTCTGGTAAACCATTGTATTTCATTGCCCAGGTGCAGGACATTAGCGATCGTAAACAAGCGGAACAGGCTTTAGAACTTCAGGCTGTCATTACCCGCAACATCGCAGAAGGCATTTGTTTGATTCGCGCCGAAGATGGAATTATTGTTTATGCCAATCCTAAGTTTGAGCAAATGTTTGGCTATGCGCCCAATGAGTTAACGGGGAAATCCACCTCGATCGTCCATTATGCCGATGCAACCTCCCAGGCAGAAACAACCACTCAGACTCTGATTCATCAAGTTACTCAGTCAGGTGAAGTTACTTACGAAGTGCATACCATTAAAAAAGATGGTACTCCTTTCTGGTGCCGCGCTACCACCTCCATCTTTGCTCATCCCGACTATGGTGATGTTCTCGTCGCTGTTCAACAAGATATTACTGAGCGTAAACAAGTCGAAGAAAAAATCCGTGCGTCGTTGAAAGAGAAAGAAGTTTTACTTAAAGAAATCCATCACCGCGTTAAAAACAATTTACAGATTGTTGATGGTTTATTAAAGATGCAATCTCGCCGGACTCAAGACCCCCAAGTTAGTGCTGTGTTGCGAGATAGCCAAAGTCGCATTGCCTCGATCGCATTAGTGCATGAAAAACTGTATCGTTCTGCCGATTTAGCCAATATTGATTTCGCTCAATATGTGCGGGAGTTAACCAGCCATCTTTTAGAGTCTTACAACGTGGATGCCCGATCGATTCACTTACATACTCAAGTCGCTGGAGTATTCTTTGACATTGAAATCGCGATTCCTTGTGGATTAATTATTAATGAACTGGTTTCTAATGCCCTCAAGTATGCCTTTCCAGAGTCACAGCTAGGTGATATTTGGATCGAGTTACAGTCCAACCAAGATCAGACTTGGACGCTGCGGGTTCGAGATAACGGGGTAGGCGTACCCCCGGGCTTTGATATTAACAATACTCGCTCCTTAGGGATGACGCTGGTTCAAGGGTTAGTAGAACAACTTGAAGGTAGCTTGAGCATTGAAAGCACTCAGGGTAGCGACTTTAGCATTGTTTTTCCAGGGAGCAAGCTATGATTATGATCGACTTACCCTCTTCAGAAACTACTCTACCTGAAGCCACCCGAATTCTGGTCGTCGAAGATGAACAGGTAATCGCCATTAACTTGCGTGAGTCCTTAGAGTCGCTCGGGTATACTGTGCCTGCTCTCGCCGCTACAGCTGCTGCCGCGATCGCCAAAGCCACTGAACTGCGACCAGATTTGGTTCTGATGGATATCCGGCTCAAAGGAGAGATGGATGGCATTCAAGCCGCAGAACAGATTTGGCAGACACTACAAATTCCAGTTATTTATGTCACAGGACATTCAGATCAAAGCACTCTAGAACGGGCTAAAGCGACGGCGCCATTTGGGTATATTCTCAAACCGATCGGCGAAAAGGAACTCTACATGGCGATCGAAACGGCTTTGCAACGATGTGCCCGTGAGCAATTACTGCTAGCTGTGTTTCGTAGCATGGGAGATGGGGTAATTGTGACTGATGCTCAGCATCGAATCAAATTTCTCAATGCCATGGCAGAACAGTTAACTGGATGGACTCAGGCGGCGGCCAGGAATCAACCATTGACCGATGTCTTGCGAATTGTCGAGCCACAAACGCAAGTACCAGTCCTCGATCGCTGGCTTGAAATGGTCTTGACTAGTGCTGAACCAATTTACTTAGAAGATGATGTCTTGATCTCCAAACAGGGGCAGGAAATTCCGATTGCCGATCGCATTACCTCATTACGGGATAGCCGGGGAAACGTGACGGGCATTGTAATTGTGTTTCGGGATATTACTCAACAGTTGTTAGCCGCAGAACGTAACCTGGCAGTTGAACGGGCTAAACAACTCGAAATTCAAATGGTAGAAATGCAACGATTGAGTGATCTGAAGGAAGATTTTTTGGCAACTGTGTCTCATGAGTTACGCACTCCCTTATCCAATATTCAACTGGCGACTCGAATGTTGAGCATTATCTTAGATCAGTTTGGGGTACTGGCAAAAGAGTCGGAAGCCGGATCGGTAGCCTTAGGTCGGTACATTAAAATTCTGAAGGAGCAATCCGATCAAGAGTTAAAGCTAGTGAATGATTTGCTGGATATGCAACGGTTGAATGCAGAGGCATATCCACTTGATTTATCGATTGTCCATCTTCAGAGTTGGCTCCCCCATCTTTTAGAACCGTTTGCTGAACGGATACGGATCAATCATCAACAGTTACGAATTAATATTTCAGCTGATTTGCAAGTTATTCAAACCGATATCCATGTATTAACTCGGATTATCTCGGAACTGATCAATAATGCTTGTAAATATACTCCGCCAGCAGGTGAAATTACAGTTGCGGCTCACATTGTTAGCCAGGACGATCGCCCAGTGAATCTGTCCTATCTAGCGATCGCGATTAGCAATTCGGGTACTTCAATTCCGGATGCAGAACTAGAGCGGATATTTGATCCCTTTTATCGCATCCCCCAAGGCGATCGCTGGGCAAAAGGGGGAACAGGCTTGGGATTAGCGCTCGTCAAAAAATTTGTTGGGTATTTGGGCGGCTCAATCCAGGTCTCTAGCTCTGCGACCCAAACCTGCTTTACGGTTTGTTTGCCCCTCTGTTCCTGAGTTGAAAAGCCTCAGCAGACGTTGAATGATCATACTAATCAGCCGTGCCGATCGCGAGCGATCGGCACGGTCTAAAATTGAACACCTATGTAGTGTGCTCCCAGAAGCACAGACTACTTACTATTTGGCGCTTCCAGAAAGCCAGTTTCTATGAAGTAGGAGAAGCAAGTTTCAACCAGTTGAGCGTTAACTGGCGGACAGATGATGTTGGTGCCCGCAAGTCCAGAGGTGACATTACTATCATCATAATCAGGCGTGTTTTGATATAGTTCCATTACCGTTAAATGCTCGTGGGACACTTTGTCGGTGATGAATGGAAGCAATGGGTAGAGGGCGTTTTCTTGAGAATGGCGGGTGTGGTTGAGTAATTCTTGCTGCCATTCCGCGTAAGGCAGTTTTTTGAGGGAATAGCCATAGTCTTGAATTAAACCAAATAGCGTGACTAAATCAATGTTTTGTCCAGGCTGAGGCACAAGATGAAACACTTGCCCGATCGACTCGGGTTGGCGAGTTAGGTGGGCGATCGCCCGACTAGCATAGTCAACTGGAATCAGTTCTTCCTTTTGATCGACTAAATCAGGGAAACTGCCAAGTTGGATGCAGCCTTTAATTAAGCGAGAGGGATAATCATCCGTTTTGGTAATCCCCGTTTGGCTATGACCTAGCACTAGCCCAGGTCGCAAAATTGTCACCGGCAGTCCTCTTGACTGAGCGATCCACATTAATTTCTCAGCTACCCACTTACTCCGCGTATAGCCCATATGGACATAATCAATGCCTAAATCGAGATCGGTTGTTTCATGCAGCATTTTTAGCCCGGTGAAGTAACCGATCGTGCCAAAGACCGCTACGGTGGAGATAAAGTGAACTGGTTTGACCCGGCTCAGGCAGGCAAGCCGCAGAATTTCTTGCGTACCCGATACCGTTTCCGCCTTCATGGCTGAATAAGGCTTCACGAAATTAACCGGCGCACCATTGTGATAGATCACGTCAATCACTTCCGTCAACCGCTCAAACTCGCGCCGGGATAGCCCTAAGAGGGGTTGAGCCAGATCACCCGGAATGGCATGAATCCGGATACTGAATTCGGGTTGCCACAAGCGATAGCGCTCTAAGTTCTGCTGAATCCGTTTCAACCCATCCCTGGCATTAGCCGCTCGCACTAAGCAATGTAGTGTTGCCTGAGTCTGTTGCAGTAATTCAGAGAGCACGAATGCCCCCAAGAACCCGGTGGCTCCAGTGAGAAAGATTTGATTGGGATTACGGACGATCGCTAAATCAACTGGAGTTCCGGTCGGGTAGATCTCGTCATCGAGGACAGCCTCCGCAGCTAAATCGATATGGTTGGCAAAGACAGGAAGACCTCGGCGTAAGGCATCTACTGTTCTGGCTAACCCGGCGATCGTCGGATGTTCAAACAGGTGTCTGACGGGCAGTTCAATCTCAAACGTGGCTTGCAAACTCACCATTAACTGCGCCGCTAGCAAGGAGTTGCCCCCTAGCTCAAAGAAGTTATCCTCTACCCCCACGGTCTCTAACTTCAGGATAGTTGCCCAGGTATGCGCCATTTGCACTTCTACATCCGTGCGGGGAGCAATGAAGGTCGCGTCCAAATCGGGGCGATCACCATCGGGAGCCGGGAGGGCTTTCCGATCCACTTTTCCATTCGGGTTAAGGGGTAACTGATCTAACATCACAAATGCCGCAGGCAGCATGTATTCTGGCAATTGAGTTTGGAGAAACCGCCGGAGTTCACTAATTGATGGTGTGGGGGATGACTGACAAACTAGATAAGCGACTAACTGCTGCTGGGCTGGTTGATCTTCTCGCACCATGACCACCGCTTCCTGAACGGCTGGATGCTGTCTTAGGGTGGCTTCAATTTCACCCAATTCAATCCGGAATCCGCGGATTTTCACTTGATGGTCAATCCGACCCAAAAATTCGAGATTACCATCAGGAGCATAGCGCACCAAATCTCCGGTTTTGTATAAGTAGTTGGAAGTTGGCACATCGAATTCTGCCGCCTCAGATTCTTGAAAAGGATTGGCAATAAAGCGCTCTGCGGTTAGCTCCGGTCGATGCAAATAACCCCGTGCTAACCCTGCACCCCCCAGGTACAATTCTCCGGGTACACCGACTGGTAACCGCTGCTTTTCGCGATCCAGCACGTAAGCTTGGGTATTGCTGATCGGTTGACCGATCGGGGGCAATTTCTGACTATTGCGGGGAATCAGTGCCACGGTGGAATAGGTGGTGTCCTCCGATGGACCATAGAGGTTGTAAACCTGCTGCACACTAGTCTGCTGATAAATCTGTTGTACCAGAGAGTTGAGGAGTGGTTCTCCGGCGAGATTGATCGTACGCACCGAATCGGGAATGCCATTGATCCGCAGCAGTTCAGCGATCGCTGATGGCACAGTATTAATCAAGGTCACTTCATTTGCCTGGGACAAGTTCGGTAAGCACAGGGCACTCTGCGCCAACACGACCTTACCCCCAGAACTTAAGGTGACAAATAACTCAAATACTGACAGATCAAAGCAGATTGAGGTCGCTGCCAGGACAACCGCCAGATCTGCTGAGGTAAATACAGACTGTGCCCAGTGAATCAGGGCAACTGGACTGCGATGCTCGATCGCGACTCCTTTAGGTTTCCCTGTGGAACCAGACGTATAAATGACATACGCTAAATGGCTAGAACTGACCTCACTAGTGAGATTATCTGAACATTGATCCGCAAATGGGGTTGCATCATCCAGACAGACGATTTGCACCTGCTGATGCGGTAATGACTCTAGCAGATGGGTTTGGGTTAACAAGACCGTTGCCTGTGAATCATCTAGCATAAACGCCAACCGATCGCTCGGATATTTGGGATCAAGCGGCACATACGCACCACCCGCTTTGAGGATAGCCAGTAACCCTACCACCATTTCAATTGAGCGATCGGCACAAATGCCCACTAAGACTTCTGGTTGGACGCCTAATTGCTGCAAGGTTCGCGCCAGTTGATTCGATCGCTGGTTCAGTTCCCTATAGGTGAGCTGGTCTTTGCCAAAGACAACCGCTACTGCATCCGGTGTGCGTTCCACCTGTGCCTCAAATAATTGATGCATACACAATTGGGTTGGGTATACCACCTGAGTTTGGTTCCAAGTGGCAAACTGTTGGGTTTCTGCTGGGGTCAGGATGGGCAGAACAGCAAGCTGTTGTTCTGGTTGGGAGGTAATACTGGTCAGTAGTGTTTGCAGGTGACCAACGAGGCGCGCGATCGTTTCAGGCGCAAATAAATCGGTACTGTACTCTAGAAACCCCGTGATACCGTCGGAGGTGGCAGTCAAATCTAGAGATAAATCAAATTTTGCAGTTTGATTATCGATCGGAACGCGGGATAGAGTAATATCCGTCATTTCCAGATCCGTCAGGGGCACGTTCTGGAGATTAAACATCACCTGGAATAGAGGATTGTAGCTGGCATCTCGTTGGTTAGGCTGCACAGCCTGCACAACCTGTTCAAAGGGAACATCCTGATGGGCATAGGCTTGCAGGGCGACCTCTCGCACTCGATGCAATAGCTCTCGAAAACTGGGATTTCCGGATAAATCAGTCCGCAACACTAGTGTATTGACAAAGAAACCAATCAGCTTTTCAGTTTCCGAACCATGACGGTTGGCGATCGGAGAGCCGACACAAATATCTGTTTGTCCTGTGTAGCGACAGAGCAACGCTTGAAACGCTGCCAGCAGGGTCATGTAAATGGTTACCCCTTCTTGCCGACTCAATGCTTTGAGTTGTGTGGTCAGAGAGGGCGGGAAAGTAATCCAGTGACGTGCGCCTCGGTAACTGGGTCGGGGCGATCGTGGATAGTCGGTAGGCAACTGTAACATCGCTGGCGCCCCACTTAATTGTTGCGTCCAGTACTTGAGTTGTGGTGCTAATACCGCTTGAAGTTGCTGTCGTTGCCAGATTGCAAAATCGGCATACTGCAATGGCAGCATAGCTAACAACTCTGGTTGCTGCTGGGAGAAGGCTGTATAGAGAACGGTCAGCTCCTCCAATAACACCTTAAATGACCACTCATCGCAAATAATATGGTGCAGGTTCAGAAGCAAAATATGCTCAGTTGGACTCAGGTGAAACAGCATCACCCGGATTAAGTTCCCGTGGCTCAAATCAAAGGGACGTTGAGCTTCTACCACCATCCGCTGAGACGCCTCTGCCTCGGGATCCTGAGCAGCTGATACATCCACGATCGGTACACTCAAATCTATACTCGCCTGAATGACCTGAACCGGCTGTCCTTCCAGCGTGATAAAGTGAGTGCGGAGAATCTCATGGCGTTGCACGATCGTCTGTAAACTGTGTTCTAGTGCTGCCACATTTAATCCACCCTTCAACCGGATCGCTTCAGGTACGTTGTAGAACGGATGATTAGGCACCAACTGATCCAAAACCCAGAGTTGCTGCTGCGAAAAGGACAGTGGTATAGGTTGATGTCTAGCTTGGGACTGAATGCGCTGAGCAAAAGTCGGTTGTTTGACTTGGGGCGATGATTCGAGTTGCTGAGCAAGTTCGGCGATCGTGGGTAGCTCGAATAGGCAACGCAAGGGCAATTCCACCTGAAATGTCTCGAAGATCCGTGAGACAATCTGGGTTGCTAGAAGGGAGTGACCACCTAATTCTAAAAAGTGATCGTGAATTCCGATTTCACTCCAACCTAAAACCTCTTTCCAGATGTTTACCAGGATTTTTTCCGTTGCCGTGTTTGGTGCAGTAATGTTGTCAGAGACCGGTTGTGTCAGGTCAGGGATTGGTAGCGATCGGCGATCGATTTTGCCATTAGGAGTGAGTGGTAATGCCTCTAATACCACGAAGCTAGAGGGCTGCATGTAATCCGGCAGCTTTTGTTTCAAGCGATCGCGAATAGTCCGCAGGAATTCGGTTTGAGTAGCGACTAGATTAGATTTCGGCACAACATAAGCAATTAACTGCTTGTGACCAAAACTATCATCTTTTACAGTCACTACAGCTTCCTGCACATCAGGATGCTCCCACAGGACTGTCTCAATTTCTCCTAACTCAATCCGAAATCCCCGAATTTTGACTTGATGATCGATCCGCCCCAAAAACTCTAGATTGCCATCTGCCCGGAAACGCACCAGATCGCCAGTTTTATAAAGTCGGGAGGTAATGGTTAGGTCTGAGGGATTCGCCGCATTACTGTCTAATTCCTGATATTTACCGCCGGTGCCCAGTGGGTGAATGGCATTGAGCACAAAGCGTTCGGCTGTTAGTTCAGGGCGATTCAAGTAGCCACGGGCTAACCCTTCGCCACCAATGTAGAGTTCACCTGCGTTACCCCATGCGACGGGCTGGCGATCGCGATCCAGAATGTAAACCTGTGTGCCGTCAATCGGTACGCCAATAGATGGTGACTCCTGGCTACCAGGCTCCAGTAATGCCATGGTGGAATAGGTCGTATCTTCAGACGGACCGTACAGGTTGTAAACCTGCTGAATCGTCGGGATCTGATACAAATCCTGAACTAAGCGATTTTGTAGAGGCTCGCCTGCCAAGTTCACGGTTTTGACAGAGGCTGGAATCCCTTTCGTTCTCAGTAAGGCTGCGATCGCGGAGGGTACGGTGTTGACGAGTGTTACCTGATTAGCCGCTTGAAGCCAAGGCAGGTGAAGGGCATTCTCTGCCAGAATGACAGTGCCACCCAGGCAGAGCGTCACAAACAGCTCAAACACAGATAAATCAAAGCAAATGGAGGTAGAAGCCAGCACTCCGGCTAGTTCTGCTGAGGTATACACTTTGCTTGCCCACCGAATTAAAGCGGCAGTACTGCGATGTTCGATCGCCACCCCTTTCGGTCTGCCTGTAGAACCAGAGGTGTAGATGACATACGCTAAGTTAGCTGCCGTAGTATGCCCCAGCACATTCTCAGCACTGTAGCTCGTTAGAACATCCTGCAGAGCTTCTGGGCAAACGGTGTGGGCAGAATGTTCTGGCAGTAGTGTGCTCAAGTGAGGTTGGGTCAGGAGGACTGAGATTTGAGCATCCTCCATGATAAATCCCAACCGTTCTTGAGGATAGGTGGGATCAAGGGGAACATATGCCCCACCTGCCTTCAGAACAGCCAGTAATCCCACCACTAAATCAAGGGTTCGCTCCAGGCAAATCCCTACCAATACTTCTGAGTCAACCCCAATTGCCCTCAGGTAATGAGCCAGTTGATTGGCACGATTGTTCAGTTCAGCATAGGTTAGACAGGTGCCATAAAATTCCACTGCTACCTGATCTGGGGTTTGCGTGACTTGAAACTCAAACAACCGATGAATCAATCCTTGGCTACAATAGTCAACGGCATATTTCTGAGTAGCATCAGCCGTTGGTTGCTTGCTTGAAAAGGGTGTAGCAACGAACATTTCTGCCATCTTGTGGTTGTTTAATTTCTTCATATGTTCACGCAATCTTTAGGGGAACTTCATAGAACTTAGTCCTTATATTCTCTAAATGTTCACCGTATTCCTACTCATCTTAGGAAAGTCAAATTCTTCAGTAAGTTCAACTAGATAATGTCAATACTAAACTTACTAATCAGGCTCAATCAGGTAGTTTAATGAGTACGTTAAACCCAATGGAATCAGTAATTTGTGCTATTATGATTGACTAAGCAGCAGTTAAATAGGTTTTTAATCGAATTAGTAGAAATTACGGAGAAGCCAGAAACATTAAATTAGGGTGCAAGCGTAATTTTAGTTAAATCCAGAGTAAGGAATGATTCAGATATAGTCGTAATTTTACTTAAACATACGTAATCTTAGAAGTAATTAGACGTCATGCAAAAAGCTCCTATAGGGATTATTGGCTAAAGCCCCATAGGAGAAAGCAAAGAATTCCTTAAATTGTGCCGGAACTAGTGTTCAGAACCTCGGACGTGTTTAAACACCTTTTGGTTGATTAATTTGTACTAGAGTGATCCCCCTTAAAAAAGGGACTTTAATCGGTTCGGTTCCCTCCTTTTTAAGGAGCGTTAGGGAGGATCGAAGGGTTTTAAAACACAGCCTAGCTCCCTAGCGCAGGTTGCCGAATGGGAATTTCAATGATAAATTCTGTGCCTTTTCCTACAGTTGATTGGCACTTAAATTGTCCTCCGTGCTTTTCAACCACGATTTGATAGCTGATGGATAGCCCTAGTCCAGTCCCCGAACCAACTGGCTTAGTGGTAAAGAAGGGATCAAATAAGCGGTGTTTGACGGCTTCAGGGATGCCAGGTCCGTTGTCTACAAAGCGAATTCTGATCCAATCTGAATTGATCTGTTCTGTGTAAATCCAGATGCTGCTAGGATTAGCTTTCATGTCAGCAAGGGGACGATCACGATCGCGTTCCACTAAAGCGTCGATCGCATTATTGATCACATTCATAAACGTTTGGTTGAGTTGTCCGGCATAACATTCAACCTCTGGCAAATCGCCATATTCTTTGATAATCTGAATGCCCAAGCTATCAGCTCTTTCGCGTAATCGGTTTTGCAAAATCAGCAATGTGTTATCAATACCCTCATGGATATCAACAGGCTTCATCTCTGCCTGATCTAAACGAGAAAAGTTTCGGAGGGACAACACAATTTGGCGAATGCGATCGGCGCCAATTTTCATCGAACCGAGCAGCTTGGGTAAATCTTCCTGCATGTATTCCAGGTCAATTTCTACCATTTCTGTTTGAATCTCTGCTACAGGCTCAGGATAATGCTGCTGGTAAAGCTGCACTAGGCGCAGGAGGTCTTGGCTATATTCCTGAGCGTGAACTAGATTGCCATGAATAAAGTTCACTGGGTTATTGATTTCGTGTGCTACCCCAGCCACAAGTTGTCCCAAACCAGACATCTTTTCAGTTTGAATTAACTGCAACTGTGTCTGTTTTAATTCGTTTAACGTTTGTTCTAGTTGGGTTGCTTGCTCCTTCAAACAGGTATTCTTTTCCTGCAACTCTAGTGTCCGCTCTTCAACTTTGTGTTCCAGATTACGGCTATATTCTGCTAATTGCCCATTGGCTTGACGCAAATCTTGCGTGGCAATTTCCAGATTGGCGTATAAACGGGCATTCTCTAAAGAAATGGCAACCTGGGATGACAGAATTCCTAATACCTCAAGACGCTGGGCAGTAAAGGCACCTGTGGTTAAATTATTTTCCAGGTACAACACGCCAATCAGTTTTCCTTGATTGAGGATGGGGGTACAGAGAATTGATTTTGGTTGAGTCCGAATAATGTAAGGATCGCGCGTAAATTTTCCTTGACGAATGGCATCGCTTAAAACGATGTTTTCTTGAGTTCTAGCGACATAGTTAATGATTGATACCGGCAGTTGCTGGTTAGCTGCAATGGGAACAGATTGCCACAACGTCACCTGCTCTTGCTCGGCTGTGGCTGTAGCTTCCACCATTAGTTGTCCATCTTTCTCTAACATTAAGCAACTAGTTTGTGCCCCAGCATTCTCCATCAGAATTTTTAATAGTTTTTCTAACAAACGATCGAGAATAATTTCGCCTGCGATCGCCTGCGAAGCTTTGACAATCGTGCCTAAATCAAAATCCCGTACCCGCTGGCTAACTGAGGAATCGGTTGTACTGACGGAATGCCCTGTGGTGCTTGGTTCTCCCACAGGCTGAGCCAGTAGTTGAGGATAGCGAGACTCCATCTCTTTGACTTTGCCAATAGCACCCCAGCGTAAATAGCTGTAATAGGCTTCCCGCAGATACACTTGAGCAATGCGATCGCGCCCACGGGAAAAATAGAATTCAGCCGCTAGCTGATTGGCTAACGCCTCTTCCTGAATATAGCCGTTGGTTTTGGCGAGCTGAATGGCTTTGTCATAATAGGTCATGGCTTCTAAATCCTGACCCAACACTCGCGCTTGCTCTGCCTCTACTAAATCATATTTATGTTGATGATTAGCAGGAGCATGAGCCGCCCACTGGTGAAGCAATTGCTGATTTTCTGCAACTTTTTCCAGAATGGAGTGTTGCGCTGCGGCGTTGCTCTCTGCACCGCTTGCTAATAGAGCGAGGGAGTAGTAGAAATTATGTTCCGCAAACTGTAAGAAGCCAACCATGTTGCCTTGATATTTTTCAGCTTCTTGAGCATGGATTGCCGCCTGTTGATAGTCTTTAAAAATGAACAGCAGGATGGTTTTAGCCAGATGGAACAGAAACAGGAGAGTGCCATTTTGAGTGGCAATTAACATTGGCAGTGTGATTTTCTCATCGAAACTCTCTCCCACTAACACTAAGGGGTCTTCTGCCGCTCCCATCAAATTCAGTACGAGTTGACGGCAGATTTGCCCAAAGTAAATTTGATACTCTTGTTTAAACTTCAGCAACAAATCAATATATTTTTGCTGTTGCTGATTAACTTCTTCGAGGGGTGCTCCCACGAAGAACAGATAGTTACAGTAAGAAGTAGCGTTATAACATGCATATTCAACATCACCTGTTTCTAACCCAATTTGAATCGCTTCTCGTAGTGGTGCGATCGTTTTTTGCACAGGTTCTTTCCAATGCCGCACAAACACATCAAAAATATTAATTACTTTGGCATGGAGTTTTCGGGCATGGAAGTGTTCCAGAAGTTTTAAGCCCAATTGTCCAAACCGATACCCTCGATCGATGCCTGCTGGAGTACTACATAAAACTAACCCATAAAATGTATAGCCAAAGGCTCCAAATGCCGAGTTGCCAGATTGAATTGAGAGATTTACCAACGTATAGGCAATCAACGGTAATAATTCTGGTTTAGCATTCAAGCTAGGAGTAACCAGAGTAATGACGATCCGCATAGCAGCTAATTTATACGGATCGACCATCTCTGGCAAGTGAATTAACTCCTCAATGACCAATTCTGGAGGAGGCGTTTGAGATAGCGGTTCACCTAACAATTCCAGTACTTGCAGCGATGTATCGATCGCCGCTAACATCTGATTCTGGGCAATATAAAAATAGATCTTAGTTTCATATACCTTGACTTTTTGCAGCAAATCTTGAGCGTGTTGCAGCACAATTTCCGATAACTGTTCTGCTTGCTCAAACTGGGCAGTCAGATATGCTGTCTCAGCCGCTTCGGCATACAGGGCTAGGGTCAGGTCATAATGATCCTCCCAAGCTTGCTCTGGTAAATTTGCTAAGCCTGCCGTGAAATATTTACTAGCAGGTTCATAGGCGGCAGCAGTTTTAGCTTTGCGACCGGCAATTAAGTTTAAAGCTGCCAGCTCAATCCGTTCAGCCGGATCACTAATGAGGGCTGCCCCCAGATTCAGTTGATTCACAATATCAAAAACGGTGTCTTCCCGGTTAGCGAGAGCAGTATGCTTCAGCAGCAGTCGTCCAACTCGCAGATGGGTTTCCTGTCGGCGATCGTCAGGAATTAGTAGATAAGCCGCTTGCTGCACCCGGTCATGGAGAAAGCGATAGGCAATGCTCACCTCGTCGCCTTCTTGGTTCAGGGACGATTCTAATTCACTGACATGAGCTAATTTATAAGACTGACTCAGCGGCAAAATTAGCCCTTCTTGTAAGGCTTCCCATAATTCATTTGCCGTTGCTGATAACGATTTTTCGTTCGCGATCGCGAGCAAATTCAATGTAAAAGTATTACCAATGCAAGCGACTAGCTTTAAAGCGTTCTGCGTGGGTTCAGAGAGCCGTTGGAGCTTATCTACCATTAGCTCCACCACATTATCCGTAATCCCCACCTGCTGAATCTGCTCTAGATCCCAGTGCCAGCGTCGGGCGACCACATCGTAGGACAACAGATGCTGTTCGTAGAGCGCAAGCAAAATTTGATTGAGAAAGAAAGGATTACCATCCGTTTTCGCTAAAACAAGTTCTGCTAGCGATCGACATTGTGCTTTGGAACAGTGAAGGGTATCGGCAACTAATTGATGAATGTGTTCTAGAGCCAGAGGCATCAGTAGAATTTGATTGACCACAACTCCAGCTTGGCGAATTTCCTCTAATGTGATCATGAGAGCATGAGTGGGATTCACTTCGTTATCCCGGTAGGCGCCAATCAACAAGAGGCTGAGTCCATCGGGAGACGTAGTCAGGAGTTGCAGCAGCTTGAGTGAAGCGGAGTCTGCCCACTGTAAGTCATCGAGAAACAATACTAAAGGATGGTCTTTCTGGGCAAAGACACCGAGAAATTGCTGGAACACTAGATTGAATCGGTTCTGCGCTTCGGAAGCCGCCAGTTGTGGCACAGGGGCTTGGGTCCCAATAATTAGCTCGACTTCTGGAATCACATCAATGATGATTTGACCGTTTGCCCCAACAGCTGCCAGAATCTTTTCTTTCCAGATCTGGATCTGCCCAGCCGTTTCCGTCAATAATTGCTGAATCAGGTCTTGCAATGCCTGAATCAGTGAAGCGTAGGGGATATTACGTTTAAACTGGTCAAATTTACCGCTGACAAAGTAGCTCGATTGCAGCACTACGGACTTCTGAATCTCGTAAACCAGAGCCGATTTACCGACACCGGAGTAGCCAGCAATCAGCATGAATTCCGTGAAACCACAACTGACGCGATCGAAGGCAGCTGTTAGAATCTCAATCTCGGTTTCACGACCATACAGTTTTTGGGGGATTTGAAACTTGGTTGAAATATCTTGCTCACCCAGTGGAAATGGTTGGATGTATCTAGTCGTCTGGAGTTGCCGGAGACATTCGGTCAAGTCCGCTGTGATCCCATAAGCACTTTGATAGCGGTCTTCTGCCGTTTTAGCCATCAATTTCATCACGAGCTGAGAGAGAATTTCAGGAATCTCCGGACGAATTTGATGGGGCAGAATGGGTTGTTTAGCAATGTGGCAATGCACTAACTCTAGGGGATCAACGGCTGAGAAGGGCAGTTGTCCTGTGAGGATTTCGTAAAACGTAACGCCTAATGAGTAAAAATCAGTGCGGTAATCGATCGATCGGTTCATCCGCCCCGTTTGTTCGGGTGACATATAAGCTAATGTGCCTTCAATCAAGGTAGGATTGTAGGCAGATTGGTTTTCTCTAGAGAGCAGAGAGGCGATCGAAAAATCCGTTAGTTTAATCTGGTTTGTAACGGCATTAAAAATAATATTTAAAGGCTTGATATCTTTATGAATGATATTGAGGTCATGGAGTGCTTCTAGGGTCGTTGTGAGTTGAATCCCTATTTGCAGAAAAGTCTCAAGATTGAGCTGATTACCTAAAGTCAGGTCTTTGATGGCGCGACCACCAAAGTCTTCCAGCACTAGTGCTAATCCCCTATAATCGACCATCTCATAGAGTTTAACTACTCCTTCTAACTCTATATTCTTGGTAATTTCAAATTCATGCCGAATCCGAGCAATTTCATTCGGTGTCGGATGCTCAGCTCTCAGTGTTTTCAAGACAATGGGTTGTCCGTTCTGTTCACTGACCCCTCGGTAAACGATCGTTTTTGAGTCTTCATAGATTTTCTCTATGAGTTTGTATCCTGCAACTGTAACATCTGCTACTAAAACCATCTGCGCCTGAGTCCTTGTCGGGGTTGATACTGCCTAGAAATGGGCAGACGAATTTCATCGTCATCTCACACTAAGTCCAGAATTCCCAAGTTATTGCAGAAACCAACTCTTTGTCCTAGCAGATTGTGAAGGAACGCTCGAATCCCGCCGTAATCACCAAATAAGCTGTAATTTCGTAACTATCAGATGGATCTTCACGATCAATCTAGCAGTGAGTAGATTGGGCTGAACTCACCATGATGAATCAGGGGCGATCTCATCCACGGGTGGCATTACTGAACAGCAGGTCTGCCACTTGCTTATAGATAAACTCGGTCCGAGTACAGGTAATTAATACTACTTACGTAAACTGTACTTGCGCAGGAAGGTAATGTGGTGGTCAGTTCGATAGCTTACCGCAAAATGCAACGGATGAAGTAGGGGCATGATCAACTGCAGCAAACCTATCCGTAATTACACTCCTACGAATCCTTGAGCAGCTAGGTAAATTTCATCCCAAGTAGGAGGTCTATAGTCTGAATTAGTGGCTCGATCGACATAGGAAACTACATCAGGTAGCACTTCACTACTAATCTCTTGATTAAGATATTGGCGGATTTTTTGCTCCCAACCGCTGGGGTAATCTCGAATGATTGGATGTTTGACAAATACAGGTTGATAAATTGCCTGATCAATATCATCGATGATGTCAAGTTTGAGCACAGCGAGAGGGCGAATAAATATCCCAGTTGCGGCTAAAGCATAATCCTGATTAAGTCCTTTCTGCTTCAGTACCATGACAAAATGGGCTTTTCTGGGTAGGGTATAAGGAATCTGGTCGGGATGATTAATCTGTTTTACTTCAACGTTATAGCCTCTAGTTAACCCTTGTTCTAAAGTGATCTCCTCAAACTCTTGATCAGGATGGGGGATATAGATGGTAAACCAGTGAGACGTCAGCCACGGATTATTCGTCGGCTCGCTAGAATCGTCTGCCTGGTAAATGTGGTGAAGTTGCTGCCCAACGTAGCTCTCCTGATTACATAAATGCACCAGTGCGATCGTCAGCACACACTGGTCAAACTGGCTGGAACCTAAAATGCGCATCATGGTTAATTCACTTCAGTAAGCTTATAATTCTTGACGCGATCGCCGGCTGCTACTCCAATCACCTTAGCTAACCAGGGGGGAGGAGCAGTTTCAATCACCGCTTGTAACTCTGCCAAAAATTTTCTGGCTTCGCCCCCCTCCGCTTTTTTCATTGGGTAGATTCCCGCTTTAATGACTTTTGCTGCGGCTGGACCACCTACTGAAACGATGTACAACACCTGGCAATCCTGAATCAGACTGACCCGAAACCCATTTTTATCCTCAGCCAGATTGGCTGCTGCTGCTGAACGAATATCAATTAATCGAAGCTCCTGAGCGGAGAGTTGATAGATCAGATAGCGTAAACAGGAACCAAAGTGTCCATCCAATAGTTCTCCATGATTGGACGCGATCGCAATTCTCACTGAGCTGGGCATATCACCTTCCTGATAGGGATCGAGGGCAGGTAAGCGTTCAGTTTCAGCCTCACCCCACAGAATTCTGACAGCTTCCTTAAACGCAACGATATCCTGAGTGCGGGCATCTTCCCCTTCTTCCTCACCATCGAGGTCATAGGTTTGCCCAAAGGCAGTTTTAAGATTAGTCACAGTAATTTTACTCAGGGTGGTTTCGGTCAGTTCTTCACCCAGGTAAGTTTGCAGTGCTTCAATCAGATCACCAACGGATGTCTCCGGCAACACTCGTGCAGCCAGAGCAATCCGCAGAGCAACCTCATCTGAGATGCGCTGTTCAGTCATGATGCAATTCTCACTAACGGTATCTACGAGCTGAAGCGATAATGTCTTCTCGAATCTACAACGATCGCTATGCTAACCACTGATTTCTATTTGCTAATAAATGCGATCGAGCGTCTGTAGTAAATATTACAAATTCTCGATCATATCAACCCTCGATTCTCTTAAAGCCATCCCTGGTTTGCGGTCTCATAGAAGAACGAAACAGGATCTTATGTCGGTAGCTTCGGTGACAGCTAGGATAGCTTGATTGACACTGTACCGAACGAACGGTACAATTAAATTGTTGGATAACTAGTATAAACACTAGTAGCCAAACAGGTTGAGCTTGCGGAGACGTCTGTTCGGTTAAGCGAGCGGGATAGGGAGATTGAGTTCACTCCTGATCTCCGTATGTTTTCCTGGTTTTGTTAGCATGATTGGCATTCCCGAACCAATTGCCATATAGGAGGATAGGATGCCACGCAAGTTTGGTGAAATTGCTTTTACCCCAGAAGTTAAAGCCGCTCAAGCCCAACGAGGTTCGCGCCAAACCTATGAAAGATATATTGCTAATGGGGCAGCAAATGACACGATCACACCGAAGATCGCCGAATTCATTGCCCATCTCGATGGCTTCTACTTGGGAACTGTCAGTTCAAATGGCTATCCTTACATCCAGTTTCGTGGTGGTCCACCTGGCTTTCTAAACGTGCTGGATGAGAAAACGCTAGGCTTTGCTGATTTTTCTGGCAATGTGCAATACATTACTGTCGGTAATTTATCTGGTAATGACAAAGCATTTCTATTTTTGATGGATTATCGTCATCGTAGACGCATTAAAATTTGGGGCAGAGCCGAGTTGATTGAGGGCAATGCAGACTGGATTGAACGATTGCAAATGCCGAATTATCCTGCGGCGATCGAGCGCGTTATTCTATTCCATGTAGAAGCGCTGAGTGAAAATTGTCCCCAACATATTCCTATTCGGTATTCAGAAACGGAAGTAGAGGCAATGATGGCTCCGCTCCGCGATCGCATTGCCCAGTTGGAACAACAACTCAGTCCACACAATTAGGAGACTACCATGGTGTCTGATGCTACTAGCCGTCCCCCCTTGCCACCATTTACCCTCGAAACTGCCACAGCTAAAGTTCAAGCTGCTGAGAATGCCTGGAATACCCGCGATCCAGAGCGAGTTGCCCTAGCCTATACCGAAGATTCCGAGTGGCGAAATCGGGCAGAGTTCATTCATGGACGAGCCGCGATCGTCGAGTTTCTCAAACGTAAATGGGCGAAAGAACTCGATTACCGTTTGCGGAAAGAACTCTGGTGCTTTATGGATAATCGCATTGCCGTGCGGTTTGAATATGAGTGGCATGATGATTCTGGTTTCTGGTATCGCTCCTACGGCAACGAAAACTGGGAATTTGCTCCCAATGGGCTGATGATGCGCCGCTATGCCAGTATCAATGATGTCCCGATTCAGGAATCAGACCGCAAGTTTCGCTGGGAACGTCAATAGGAGGTTCATCTGTAGGTCACGGTATAACGTATTCAACCAATTCATTCAGGAAGCCAATACGCTGAAAACCGTGATTCTATCTTCGCAGATCCATAAATGGTATTGACCCTAGCCTGTTCGCGGTTTACCCCAACTCTTTTCCATCAGTTGGTAGCCCACTGGGTCATACGTTTTTAACTGAGGGCGTGTGAAGGGATAGAAATCATTCTGACCAAAATAAGCCTCTGACAGTTCAGCAAAGTACTCCTTGGCATCTGTCAATGCATAAGCTTTGCGCTGACCACCCATGATGTAATTGACCGACTGATATAACTTTTGGTTCACAGCATGATGATAAGCCATCTGGATATTCGAATTTGCCTCCCCTAAAGCCAAATGATGGTAGGCATGGGCAAATTCGTGCATGAGCATCCAGGGTTGGGCAGTACGGGACCACTGGACAAAGTTACGAGTGTTTGACACTTCAACACATCCCGCTTTAGCAGGGTTGTAGCTATGCTGCCTGAGCCATTCCGCAGATGGGTGAAATTCAGCTGCCCCATTGCGGTTTTCCCACTCCACCCAGATCCGAACCTTTCGCAGCTGAGCTAACGGTTTAGTAGGCATTACACGGGCGATCGCGGCAAGCTGTGAGGATAATTCTTGCCGCATCGCTTTGGTTTCCGGTTGATGCCTCAGGACGGTTGGATTAATCAGGATCGTAAACCCATACATAGATTCCTGTTTATAAGCCGAAGTTGGAGCAAAGCTTTGTTTGTGGGCATATAATTGTTCCGTAGTGTCAGCCGAATTTTTCTGCACAACAGCACAATTGTGTGGTGTTCCAAACAGGTGTTGAGCAATATCTACTGACTGGGCTATTCCGATGATTTGGAATGCTATACAGCTAACTGAACAAATAGCAAACTGTGATTTCATTCCGATTCTATTAATACTAAGGTCATCTGAAACTAATCCTTAGGCTAAACCTGATCGAACCCCATAATATAGCTTGTAATCAGCCGTTACCTTTACTGTCAGATCTTGGCAGCACTGTACCAACAATAGATTAAAATTCTCTTCCCCAGCCAGGTCTGTATTGACGATCGAGAACGCCCCGGCGGTCACTCCAACCAAAAGCTTGCCCTGATCAGGTTCTACCAGGCAGTTCTATCACAGTAATTCGTAGTCGTTAGAGGATAAGCATCATCCAAGGTCTTACAACGATCGATAAAATCGTTCTTCCAACCAATGTTGGACTTCCTCTTCCGACTCCATATAAGTTTTTTGCCCCGTTCTAGGATCATACGCACACCACCAAGTCCGACCTTCAGGATCAAGGATCTGCTCAATTTCAGGTTCCGGGAAGATCGGCGATCGGGTTCGAAATAATGGTTGATTTAGGATTAACCACAATGTTCTCCAGAGATTACTGGGATTACTGGGATAAATGCCCCGATGGTACCAGGTCAACACTAAACACCGCTCTAGATGCGCAGTCCGCTGTTCGTCTGTAAAGTGGGTAATCACACCATCGACGAGCGATCGCCAAAGTTGGCGACAACGGATCATAACGGTTCGCTGCGGCGATCGCGGTGCTGGAATCGCATCGGGAATCAATTCTAAATCTTGATAGATCTGCCACTGACGATTCATGAGAGACGCTCCATTGCATTCCACAACAAGATGAAGCGCGTTCCTTCGGGCAACCCCTACTTCCGTCCTCCTACCTAGATTGACTTTAGATAAATCTTAAGGTAGAAGAGGATGAACGGTTCTTATTTCTGTATTTATTGTTACAGAATTAAGTTTTCCCTGCAAGTTCATGTCTTGAAACGGCAACATTTCAACGTGAATAGATAAGAATTGTCAGAAATCCCTTGTTACGAGTGTCCCCTCTTGGGCGCTAAATCGACGATTTTAGGGGACAACAGGGTAGGAGGTAGAGGTCAATTTTTTTGGCGTAAAATCATCCTGTTCACGCCGTTGCCACATTTTACTCATATGATTTAGTTCCACCAGCTCAGCGCAGAGCTCAAAGGGTGGATAGGCGTCATGCATCAGACTGATTAATTCTGCTAGGACACCATGTGTTTAGTGTTAGGACGCAATACTGACCTTAGATTTGTCGCATCGTTGAGTTAGCCATGCCCCCTGCTAGTAATCAGCCTATTTTATTGAAGATTTTACGGAAAATCCCCTTACGTGTATTACTAGTTGTGCCTTTTGTAGTACAGGTTTCAGCGGCTGTAGGGATAACGGGATGGTTAACATTACAAAATGGACAGAAATCAATCAGAGAGTTGGCAACTCAGTTACGCAGCAAAGCGAGTCAGCAAGTCGCCCATCATCTTGAAGATGAATTGAGCATTTCTCAACAAATCAATCAACTTAACTTAGAGGCGATCGAAACCGGAATTATCCGTCGTGACGATTTTGATCATATGGGCAAACTATTTTGGAAACAGATGCAACTGTCCAAAGTAGGGTATATTAATTTTGCCAATCCTCAAGGTGAGTTTATTGGCATCGAGCGGCTAGATAATGGCAATTTACTGATCAACGAACGATCACACCGGCTACCAGGCAAACAATTGCATGTCTATGTTGCCAATGCCCAGGGCGATCGTAGCCAACATCTAGCGGCAAAACCCTATAATCCTCTGGTTGAAGCCTGGTATGTGGATGCCGTTACCGCAAAACGTCCGCTATGGACCCAAATCTACCAGTGGGATGACAAACCTGAAGTCATGTCGATCTCATCCAGTTATCCGGTTTATGATCACGATCGTCAACTGGTCGGAGTCCTGGGCGTTGATATCATTCTGTCTCAATTTAGCGACTTCCTGCAACAACAGAGAATTACTCCCCATAGCGAAACGTTTATTCTAGAGCGTAATGGCTTGCTCGTTGCTAGTTCTAGCCCGACCCCTCCGTTCAAACTGGTGAATGGTCAAGCCCAGCGGTTGCCATTGCACGAAAGTCCAGATGAATGTATTCAGGCGACAGCGCAATACCTGCAAACTCAATTTCATAGCTGGAATATTATTCAAGCTCCACAACAGCTTGAGTTTGAAATTGATGGCAAACGTAAGTTTCTCGATGTGACTCCCTGGCGAGATCAATATGGGTTGGATTGGTTAATTGTCGTGGTTATTCCAGAAGCCGATTTTATGGAGCAAATTCATGCCAATACCCAAACGACTATTCTGATTTGTCTACTCTTTCTGGCATTAGCGATTTTATTGGGGCTGATGACATCGCGCTGGATTACGCACTCAATTCAAAAATTGATTCGAGCGAGCCAGGCGATCGCCGATGGGCAGCTTGATCACACGATCGAGGTCAAAGGATTTCACGAATTGGAAGTGTTATCCCACTCCTTTAATCAAATGGCGGGTGAATTAAATGCCGCATTTATGAATTTAGAAAATCGGGTTGCTCAACGGACGGCTGAATTGGCAGAAGCAAAGGAACTGGCAGAAGCTGCCAATTTGACTAAAAGTGAATTTCTAGCCAGTATGAGCCATGAACTCCGCACTCCTCTAAACGCCATTCTTGGCTTCAGCCAAGTCCTGGTGCAAGATGTATCGCTGACTAAAACCCATCGGGAGAATCTCTTAGCGATCAAACGCAATGGCGAACATCTGCTGCGAATGATTAACGAGCTACTAGAAGTTTCTAAACTTGGCATCGGCAATGCCATCGAGCAACTCCATTACTTTGATGAAACCTTGAATGTTAAATCCCTTGCTCCAGCCTGCCCGACCGATCCGAACGTGGAGGATGAGTTAGGGTATTACCTGATTCAAATGCCGGATGAATGGGTTCATCAACTCTATGAAGCGGCTGTGAAAGGATTTGATCAAAGTATTTTGCAATTAACTGACCAGATTCCAGCTGACTTAGCGCTCCTGGCAGAAGTACTACAACAGTGGGTAGCTAGTTTCTGCTTTGATAAAGTGGTTAATCTTGTCCAAACATCTGCCCACTTACGTTTGCAGCCTGCCCAAAATCATGGTGCCGACAATCCGACCTCTCCTCCGTAACTAGTTGATGGTCGATCGCCGCGATTTCCACGAAGTTTCCACATTTGTTGCCTATGCTAGAACAACCCTACTTGACGGCTTGAGTTAGATCTTCCAGTACCAGGGGTAAAATTTAATTTAATGGTTTAGCGATGGCTTTATGAGTACTTCGACTCCTCGACCGCAAGAACTAGCTCAAGTCACCTCTACCCATGACAATCCACTGTTACCCAATCGCAAAAAAGCCATCAGACTACCCTATTCCAACCAATTAACTCACTGGTTTAAGTCATTGAGGGTCGGACAGAAAATTGGTTATGGTTATGCCTTATCCCTGGGGATTGCGGCGATCGGGGCAACGGTAGGGGGCATTCTGGGTAGCCACTATCAGTATCAAGCGTCACTGCTGGAAGAACATGCCCAGGAAGAGATTAGTTTAATCAGCGACTTGCAAACCAGCCTGCTTCAAACCCACGTCCATCAAGTCCGTTTGATGGCAGCGATTCCTCGCCCGGACCAATTTGCCGCAGAGTCTACCCATTTAAGCACCCAAACTCGATTGCTGCAACGGCATTGGGCAGCTGCCACCGCGTTTGTGCAGCAGGATCTGCCATTTGATGATCCGCATCATCGCCAGCTACCAGAATTGTTGCGTCAATATGACACAACGATCGCATTGTACATTCAACAACTTACAGAATTAACCTTGCTGCTAGAACAGGTTCCCCCTGCGGCTACAACGCTAGCGCCACTGCAACAACAACTGCTTCAGTATTCTCAGCATCGAGCCACGGCTCAAGTCATGGCGATTGCCGATCGGTTAAGTGAAATCTTAGTCGATAGCCGCGAGGAGTACGAAGAGTCAGAGGATCATGCCAAGCTAGTAGCTCAACATCAATTACAGATTATCGTTATCAGTACCATTGCCTCGATCGTGATTGCAGCATTTCTAGCCTACTTCACTAGCCGGGCGATCGCAGCTCCGATCGAAGAGACGACTCAAGTGGCTCAAGCCGTCGCTCAAACAGATAATTTTAATTTACAAGCACCCGTTTCAACCAATGATGAAATTGGTATGTTAGCGACCTCCTTAAATCAACTGATTCAACGGTTCCAGCAGCTACAGAGTGAACAAAAAGCTAGCGAACAACAACTGCATGATTCCCAGCAACTACTCCAGTTGGTGATTGACACTATTCCCCAAACTATTTTTTGGAAGGATCGCCATTCGGTATTTTTAGGCTGTAATCGTAAAATGGCGGAAATAGCAGGATTAAAGAATCCAGAAGCTATTGTAGGAAAAACGGATTATGACTTACCTTGGACAACGGCTGAGTCTGATTTTTACCGTGAGTGCGATCGTCGGGTAATGGACTCTAATATGCCGGAATTAGGCATTGTGGAATCATTGCAAACGGCAACAGGGGAACAACGCTGGCTAGAAACCAATAAAGCGCCGTTGCATGATCGGGCAGGCAATGTGATGGGGATTCTGGCTACATTTCAAGATATTACAGAGCGCAAAGCTGCTGAATTACAATTGCAGCACCTGAATCAAGAACTGGAGCTCCAAAGTTTACAACTAAAAGATGCGTTGACGCAATTGAAGACATCCCAATTACAACTGATTCAAACAGAAAAAATGTCTTCTTTAGGGCAACTAGTGGCAGGCGTTGCCCACGAAATTAATAACCCGGTTAATTTCATTCACGGTAATCTAACGCATGCCAATGAGTATATTCAGGACTTACTCGGCTTAATCGAGCTATATCAGCGTTACTATCCCCAGCCCCATTCGGAAATTCAGGCAGAAATTGCCGCGATCGATCTGGATTTCCTCACGACAGACTTGTCGAAGCTTCTGCGCTCAATGCGGATTGGCACCGATCGCATTCGCGAGATTGTGTTATCGCTCCGGAACTTCTCACGCTTAGATGAATCAGAAGTGAAAGATGTCGATATTCATGAAGGGATTGATAGCACTCTCACGATTCTGCACAACCGCCTCAAAGCCAAAGCCGAGCATCCAGAGATTGAAGTGATACGGGAATATGGGCAGTTACCACGGGTGGAATGCTATGCGGGACAACTGAATCAAGTGTTTATGAATCTGTTAAGTAACGCGATCGATGCCTTAGATGAATGGGCAACTAAGCAACCTTATCAAGATCTGGTTGCCAACCCTGCTAGAATTTACATTCGCACAGAGCCGCTGAATCAACATTGGATTGTGATCCGTATCGCGGATAATGGCGCTGGTATGACAGAGGCGGTGCGAGCCAAGCTGTTTGATCCATTTTTCACAACAAAACCGGTTGGTCGTGGCACAGGCTTAGGACTGTCGATCAGCCATCAGATTGTCACCGAAAAGCATGGTGGTAAATTGTACTGCCAATCTCAGCTAGGGCAGGGCTCGGAGTTCACGATCGAGTTACCGATTCAGCCGTCAGCCCTCCAAGGATCACAGGCTGGTTGATGATAAATTGGGTTAATAATTTGGCACATGCTTTTACCTGATCCTAGGGGGCATCTAAATTTTCTAGAGCCGCGTTAGTTAATTCAAACACTTGATTAAAGTCAAATTCTCGGATGCGTTCCCGCAGGAATTGCGCCAACGCGGTATGAGCGTCTGGAATCTGCTGAATTAACTGCATGAGTTCTTCAGGCTCTAAGGCGATCGTGGCGGCTTGAACTAGTTTGATCCATTCCACTGGCATTACCTGCAACGCTTCAGGTGTTACGGTATAGGCAGTCAAGTGGTCACCAGCAATCCCGGAGTTCAATGGATAGGGTGTGGGATAGACTAGCTCATCTGCATATAGATAACAAACCCCTAAATACTCTGCCATTTTTTCTAATAAGGTTTCAACCTGAAAGGGCTTGCGAATAAAGTCATTACAGCCCACTGCTAAAATCTTGGCTCGTTGTTCTTCAAAGGCACTAGCGGTTAAGGCAATAATTATGGTTGGCTGGATATCGGTAGCCTGCATAGCTTCCATTGCCCGAATCTGACGAGTTGCTTCGTAACCATCCAGTTCGGGCATTCGCATATCCATCCAGATCAGATGGGGATGCCAACTTTGCCACAGGGCGATCGCTTCATACCCATTCACTACGGTTTGCACATCAAACCCTAACGGCTGTAATAGGCTAGTTAACAGTTTACGGCTAGGTAAGTTATCCTCAACCACCAAGATGCGATAGGTGGGTTGATTCGGGGCTAGACTAATCACCTGATGATAAACTAGGGAATCTGGTTCAGCTATCGTTTCAGCCCGGTCAACCTGAACTGTAAATCGGACAGAGGTTCCTTGACCGACTGAGCTATCGATCGTGATATCTCCCCCTAAGAGATAGACATACTGACGACTAATGGCTAATCCCAATCCGGTGCCATCCTGGGTTCTCTGCCCCGGATTGGCTTGCACAAACGGGTTAAATAAGCTATCTAGGGCAGTAGCCGGAATGCCAATGCCAGTATCATTCACCTCAAACAGTAGCGTATAAGAGGAGAACTCAGTAGCGCCTAAGTCATTCGGGATAGTAGTTAATGGTTTGACATCCAGGGTTACCTGCCCCCGGGATGTAAATTTAACAGCGTTACCTAAAACGTTGATTAATATCTGCCGCAGTTTGTTGTCATCAGTTTTGATGTAGCGGGGGACGTTACTCGATCGCACAAGATTAAGCTGTAACCCTTTAGTTTCTGCCCGCAAGCGAAACATTTCGGTTAAACTATCGAGCAAACAATACAGATCAAACTCAGTTGGCGTAAAGTTAACCTGTCCAGCTTCAATTTTTGACATTTCCAAAATGTCATTGATCAGATTCAGTAAATGTTCACCACTCCGATTAATAATGCCTAAATCTTCTCGATGGTGAGCGCTGATCGATGCATCCCGCACCATCAGCTGGCTAAATCCGAGAATGGCATTCAGGGGAGTGCGGAGTTCATGGCTCATATTCGCCAGAAATACACTTTTGGCTCGATTAGCCGCTTCAGCGGCTTCTTTTGCCAGCCGCAGTTCCGCTGTCCGGGCTTCTACCCGCATCTCTAATTCGGTATTCGCGCGCCGGAGAGCTGCTTCAGCCGCCTTGCGATCGCTAATGTCGGTATGAGTACCTAACATCCGCAAGGGCTGTCCATCGTTGTCCCAAGCCACAATTTTGCCTAGTGAGAGAATCCATTTCCAGTTGCCACGGCGGGTCCGTTGGCGGAATTCCACGACATAATCGGAAATTTCGCCATTGACATAGGCGCGGTAGACATTTGCTACGCTTTCCCGGTCGTCGGGATGCAATCGGTCAATCCATTGAGCATTCGTTTCATCAAAGGTAGCAGGATCGTACTCTAGCATCGTGGCGTATTCCGGACTGACGACGGCTTCACCTGTTTTGAGGTTCAAGTCATATAACCCCTGATTTGCCGCGACTAAGGCTAGACGTAGCCGCTCTTCGCTATCCCGTAGGGCAGCTTCAGCTTGTTTCAAGGCACTGATATTGGTTACACCAGACCAAATGAACAGTTCCCCTTCTCGCTCAATTACAATGCCTGAGAGTTGAACTGGAATCAGGTGTCCATCTTGGTGGATAAATTCTTTTTCATAGGGACCGTAGCGTCCAGTCGTCCGCAACATTTGCAGTTGGACTTGTTCTTCTGCGGCATATTTTTCGGGGGTAATGTCGAAATAGGTTAGGGTCAGGGTGTCCTCAATGCTGCGACCAATCATGTCAGCAAAAGCAGGATTGACATCGACCAGGCTACCGTCCATCTGGCACAATACCAGCCCGATCGGGGCGGTTTCAAACAAAATCCGGCGGTTGGTCTCGCTCTCCTGCCACGCTTGCTGCGATCTGAGTAAATCCTGAGTTCGCTGCTGCACTCGGATTTCAAGTTCCTCATTTAGTTGATGCAAGGCATCTAGTGTTTGCAATCGTTCGAGTTCTGCAGCGGCTCTAGCGGCAAAGATCCGCAGGATTGTTTCTGTTTGGTGAGGATTGGCGATCGGGTGTTGGCTGATGACGCAGAGTAAGCCAATCACCTGACCGTTACTATCGTTCAGGGAGATGCCAAAATAACTCTCAGCATTTAATGTCTGAAGGTCAATATCAGCCGGAAACTGAGCCTGTACCTGCTGTTCACAATAGTAAATTCCATTCGCTAAGGTGACTTCGCAGGGAGTACTAGAAGTAGTGTAGGTGAAGTTGGGCAGCAGTTCACCATTGGCAAAAAACGCCAGCGTTTCTAGATGGTGCTGGTGTTTTTTGGACACAGACACGTAGGAAACCTGCAATGCTCGGGCAATGTGTTGGGCTAAGGCAGGGAAAAACGCCTTACCAGTCACCGATGCTGTACTTTCAACCAATGTTTGTAGGGTGAGTTGAGCCGATTGGAGTTCTTGCTCTAGCTGGCGGCGATCGGTGACATCGCGCACAATCACCAACACTTCCTGGTCTCCACAAACTGCAATCCGCACTTCTTCAGTTCGCAGTTCGTGATCAACATGGATTTCCTGCTCATAGACTTGTAGCTCTCCAGTTTGCAGAGCTTGATGAATATAATTGAGCCGGAGGTGAGCCAAGTCATGAGGTAAACCTTGGTCATAGATCCCTGCCCCAACTATCTTGGTATCTGCAATCACACGAAACGTGGTTGTGGGAAAGAAGTCTAGATAAATGCCATCGCTAGACATCCGCATAATCAAGTCAGGCAGGGCATTAATTAAGGCGCGGTGTTTGCTTTCGCTTTGTCGTAAAGCCTCCTCTGCTTGTTTGCGTTCTGTAATCTCAAATTGGACTGATAGGTAATGAGTTGGCTTTCCTTCAGCATCTAGAAACGGGACGATCGCGGTATCCAGCCAATATTCTGAGCCATCCTTGGCTCGGTTTTTCAATTCACCCTGCCAAACCCGACCAGAGGAAATGGTTCTCCATAATGTCGGCAATAATGCTGCTGAGAGTTGCTCGGCATGGATCAAAAGACCTGCTTGTCCAATCAGTTCTGCTCGGGTATATTTCGAGACCTGACAAAAGCGATCGTTGGCATCAATAATTCTACCTTGGACATCAATCAGCGCTACGATCGCCGCTTGATCCAAAGCAAATTTGAGATTAGAAAACTCTTGGACTAATCGTTGCTGTTCGCTTTCTGCCTGTTTGCGAGTGCTAATGTCTTCAACGATCGCCAGATCGGCAATCCGATGACCATCGGCATCCTGCACAGATGACAGCGTCACATTTGCCCAAATGGTAGTACCATCCTGTCGGATATAGCGCTTTTCCAACGTGAACGAGTCAATTTTGCCTGCCAGCAATTGTTGTTGCAGTTGGCACTGGCGTTTTAAGTCATCAGGATGGGTAATGTGTTGAAAGCTCAGTTCTAGCAATTCTGCTTCGCTGTAACCCAAAAGTTGACAGAAGGGTTGATTAACCCGGATAAATCGCCCGGATAAGTCAGCCAGGTTGACACCTACGGCTGCCTGCTCAAAAATCGTGCGAAATCGGGCTTCACTTTCTCGTAAAGCTCTTTCTAGCCGTTTGCGATCGCGGATTTCCTGCTGGAGGTGGGCTTGAAGTTGGTGAAATGTGGTTTCAAGTGTGCCCTGGTCTTGATTGGGTTGTAATGGTTGTGACGGTGGCACTAAGGGGTGAGCTAGTTGCCTGGATTTGAGATGGAGTGTGATCCTGGTTAACACCTCAGTTGCCTGCCAGGGCTTGATGAGGTAATCGCTTGCCCCCTTTGCTAAAGCAGTACCACGATCGTCCACGGTGGTTAGTATCATGATCAACGGTACAGATTGAGTCGCAGGCTCCACTTGCAACTGTGAGCAGATCTGCCAGTGGCTCCTCGTCTCTAGTTCGGCATCAAGCAAAATGAGATCTGGCGCTTTCGCTTGGGCTGCCGCGATCGCTTGCTCTGCAGTCGCGACGATTGTCAGGCTGAAGCCAGCCTCAACCAGAATTTGAGATAGAACCTGGATATCGGCAACTTGATCATCCACGATCAGAATCTGATTGGGGCTCAGATACTCAACCACGTTCTCATCTCCCCTTCTGTTTTTCCTCGATTCAATACCACAATCACGATGAGAACCGAAGCCAATGGGTTGAGCATTGAGCTTGCTTGATTTGGCAAGCCCGAGTTAAATAGCAGTTTTTTAACTTTAGCAAAGAAATAATTGTCACTGCAACTTAGATCGTGGTCTTCTCTCTACTAGGGTATGTTATGGCGCTATTGTGCTTCTCTGTAGAGAGTAGGGTTCTCTAGAAACACTCTAAGTGTCAAGATTATACTGAGATGGCAGGAAGTTGCTGCGCAGACTCGGAACGATAGCAAGAGGTAAGATGACAGGTCAGATGTACGATGTGGTAATCATTGGTGGTGGAGTTGCAGGAGCGGCATTGCTATATTCCCTAGCAAAGTTTACCGACTTAAAACAGATTGCGCTGGTAGAAAAATATGCTGGTGTAGCTACGGTCAATTCTAAAGCGACAAACAATAGCCAAACTATTCACTGCGGCGATATCGAAACCAATTACAGCCTGGAAAAGGCCCTCAAAGTGCGACGATCGGCACAGATGATTGTTCAATATGCTACTGAACTTCCCACCGCCGTTCGCGATCGCATTATTTATCGCTTTCCTAAAATGGTCTTAGGAGTAGGGCAGGAAGAATGTGAGTTTTTGCAGCAGCGCTATACCCAGTTCCACCCACATTTTGCTGGGATGCAACTGCTAGAGAAGGCTGAAATCGCTGAGATTGAACCGCAAGTTGTGAAATTGGCAGATGGCAGCGATCGCCCAGAGGTAATTACAGCAATTGCGATTCAGGGAGAATATACAGCCGTCAACTATGGGTTACTCGCACAGTCATTTGTCGAGCAGGCGCAGGCGATGACTGGTAAAACTGTTGACCTGAAACTTGGGCATCCTGTTCAGGCGATCGAGCCGTATGGAGACCATTATCGAGTCGCCACGCCAGAAGGGACATTGAGCGCTCGGTTTGTGGTGGTGTCTGCTGGGGGACATAGCCTGTTATTTGCGCATCGTATGGGCATTGGGTTGGAATATTCTTGCTTGCCGATCGCAGGCAACTTCTACTACACGCCGCAAGTGTTGAACGGCAAAGTCTATACGGTACAGAATGATAAATTGCCTTTCGCGGCTATTCACGGTGATCCTGATGTGTTGATGCCTGGAAAAACCCGGTTTGGACCTACGGCATTACCGTTACCGTTGCTGGAACGCAATAATTGGCAGACTCTAGTGGATTATTTGCAGGTCTTACGGCTCGATCGCCCTGTGCTCGAAGTCATGTGGGATTTGTTTAAAGTGCGGGACATTCGGGATTATATTTTCAAAAATATGGCGTTTGAAATGCCGTTGGTCAACCGCCGCTTATTTTTGCACGATGCCCGGAAAATTGTGCCGTCGCTGCAATTAGAGGATCTCGAGTTTGCTCAGGGTGTCGGCGGAGTTCGCCCACAATTAATCGATCGCACACAACGCCGCTTAATTCTGGGTCAGGCAGAAATTGATCCAGGTGGTGGTATTCGGTTCAACATCACTCCATCGCCCGGAGCCACTACTTGTCTAGGGAATGCCGAACAGGATATTTTGCGAATTCAGGAGCACTTAGGGTGTCATTTCGATCGCCGCTGGTTTACCGCAGAATCGGTAGCTACACCGCTGTCTTAGAGAGCCAGGCTTAAAGCCATCTCATTACTCTGGCAGGGCAGATTTTGCCAAGCATTGGCAAAGTCTGCCCCCGACAGCATCTACCGCGATCGTTGTTGTCCTTGGCATCAAGTTAATTGGTTTGCTGCCGTCGCCATTCATACTGCTGACGGAACAACTCTCGCTGTCGGTCTTGTTGCCGTCGCCACTCATCTTGTTGGCGATATAAATCCCGTTGTTGCTGCTGCTGCCGCTGCCACTCATCCTGTTGTTGCCGTAACCGTTCTTGGCGCTGCTGTTGCTGCTGTCGCCACTCATCCTGTTGTTGAGTAAATTGATCTTGCTGTTGTTGCTGTTGGCGTTGCCAGTTTTCTTGCTGTTGACGAAATTGTTCCTGCCTTAATTGATCACGTTGTTGGTCTTGTTGGCGCCTCAATTCCTGTTGCCGCTCATAATCCCATTGCTGCTGAATCTCCTTTGGAACTGAATTGGGATCTTCAATCTGCGCTTGAGGGGCAGCTTGCGCAGGAATAGGAATATAGCCAGCACCGATCATTACCATGATCAGTACTTGCCCTAATCGCCTGACCAAAGAATAGTTCTGCATCACATTCTCTCCTGTGTTACAGGTTTCTTCACCCTAACATTTCACTCACTTTTTGTGACAGAATCGAGTTTTTCTGCTCATGAGAGATTAAACTTTTGTTCTAATCAGATGCTGTTGACCCAAACTCAACCTAATTACAATTAGAAGAGAGGTAAATCTCATGAGAACAGATCTTGACCCAGCAGTGAGACAGGAGTTGCGGCAGGGGCTGGGATGGACGTTAGCCCTCGGAATACTGATTGCTGTACTAGGAGCAGTGGCGATCGTGTTTCCTTTAGTGTCTACGGTGACACTCACCTTATTTTTTGGCTGGTTATTCATTGCTGGCGGTATCTTCAAAGCGGTTTATGCTTTTCAGGTGCATGGTGTGGGCTCTAAGATCTGGCGCTTGGTGCTAGCAGTTCTGTACGTTGGGGCAGGCATTCTCATGCTGACATATCCACTCAAGGGGGCATTCACACTGACCTTAGTGCTAGCCATCACGATCCTAGTTGAAAGTGTTTTGGAGGTGATCATGGCATTCCAGGTCCGTCCAGCCCCTAATTGGGGATGGATGTTAATTAGCGGTGTGTCGGGAATCATTCTGGGTATTTTGATTTGGAATCAGCTGCCGTCTAGTGCCCTCTGGGTCATAGGACTATTAGTTGGTATCAATCTGCTGATGAGTGGTTTGTGGATCACGATGTTCTCCCTCTCTGCCCGGCATGCTTTAAGAGCAAGTTGACGCTGGCTAGCCTGTGGTGAGTTTGCCGCTATTCATTGCGTGTGCTGTCCTACTGCACGTTGAGCATGACTCCAATCTGATCACAGTTCAGGCAATCGCGATCAGATTGGAGTTTGCTGTCACCGCCGCTCCGGTAAGAAAATTCAGGAGCTGCCGTCGGGATACAGCCTGACAAGTGCTCTATCGTACCATCAGGCTAAAACTGCCAGAGACTGCCGCCCGCTTAGAGGTAACGGTTGCAGGTAGGGGCAGATTGACGGCAATATTAAGAACTCTTAACAAAGCTAGACCATTCATCTATCTTGAAGTCATATCGAGTATGATTTCAATATGCGTTGATCATGATTTTGATATATTGCGCAGGCTGAGTAATCCATTGATACTGTCTAATGGAACAACTCTAGCAACTAACGTGTAATTGCCTGAATATCTAGGAGATGACCATCATGCAAACGATGCCAATCAATATCGGAATCGAAGAACAGGAGCGTCAGGAGATTGCTCACGGTCTTTCCAAATTACTGGCTGATACCTACACTTTGTATTTGAAGACCCATAACTTCCATTGGAATGTGACCGGTCCAATGTTTCAGACATTACATTTGATGTTTGAACAACAATATAACGAATTAGCTTTGGCAGTAGATCTAATCGCTGAACGCATTAGAGCATTAGGGTTTCCGGCTCCAGGCACGTATAAGGAATTTGCTAATCTCTCTTCGATTAGTGAAGAAGATGGTGTTCCCAATGCTGAGGACATGATCCGCAAATTAGTGGAGGGGCAAGAAGCTGTTGTTCGCACTGCTCGATCGATTTTTCCAGCCGTGGAGCGTGCCCAAGACGAACCAACCGCAGACTTGCTCACCCAACGAATGCAAGTTCACGAGAAAACTGCCTGGATGTTAAGGAGCTTATTAGCGTAGTAGCACCAATAGGCTAGATGGCAGCAGCCTTGGCAAAGACTGCTGCTCATTGATCTAAAACTGAAGATAAATTAGAAAAATTTCTCTAGAGCAAATTTACTGTCTGCTGATATAGCATCGATCAATAGATTCATATTTATATTTTTCTGTACAAAATAACGACATATTGGTAATCAACTCTGATAGAGCCAATTAATGACGACCAGTCCTCTAAGCGGTGAAATTTTATCCGATCGTGGTTTGGCACTCAAGCTGAAGTAGCCAGAAAATGAACTGGCTGAGTAAAATCACAGAATGATCCCCTGGGAAAGGTTCCGTAAATTGGAAAACTTCACTTTTTCCTCATAGAGTTGTGCAAGTTTAAAGAAATCATTTAATATCCTGTAATTTTTGTCCAATTCATGGGCAGACTATTACCAGATCAATCTGATTGCTTAAGGTCCATTATGAGTGCTACACAATTTACGAACTTTATATAAACTGAGTTCCAAAATAATTTCCTTTTCTGAGAGGAATTATTTTTACTAGGCTCAGTCAATGGTGTATCTACAATAACTGCTAAGAAATACCCCCTGATGTGGTTAATCAAGAGTGAACTCAATTAAAATTTTCCATTCAAAATAGTCAACTTTGTTGGAACTTATTAGTTGTAGTTTCGTCCCTTAATTGAGATTGTTCATAACATCTCAATCGTCCCCATCGGACAGTACCCTCTTGCGATCCCTTTTAAGTTGACTCCGGTTCACTTCTGAAAGAAGCGTTCCAGTCATGCCTTTGCTCAGGTAGACATCACGTTTGATGCTGCTACGTTGTGCTGCCATCAAGCCTGGTGATGACCTGACTCAACTTCGATCGCTGTTTTGATCCATTCACCCAGTTTACAAGGAGTTTCTTATGTCAGATTCCACCACTACGCTCAATGGCACTGTCGATTTTGGGGTTGGCTCTACTAGTGTTAGTACTAGCACTGTCATTGAAGCGACTGGGAAATTTGTTGTCGGTGGTTATGTCAATCTCAGTGGTAGTACAACAAGTGACTTTACCTTAGTGCGTTACAACGCCGATCGCACCATCGATACTACATTTGGCATTGGTGGTAAGATTGTGGCTGACTTCGGTGGAGATGACAAAGGCTATGGGGTATCGATCGATGCCCAAGGTAGAATTTTTATTGCCGGTTCAACGATCGTTAGCGGTAAGACTTCCTTTGCCCTGATGTGCTATAAAGCCGATGGTACAGTAGATACCAGCTTCGGTAGCGGTGGTAAGTTGATCACTGATTTCAATGGCAGCAGTGATAGCAAAGGCTATAGTATCAAAGTTGATGCTAGTGGCAGAATTTTAATCAGCGGTAGTACCTTAATTAATGGCAAACGAGATGTGGCTGTGGTGCGCTACACGGCGACTGGTAGTCTCGATACCAGTTTTGGTACGGGCGGCAAAGTGACGACTGACTGCGGCGGCGATGATGACGAAGGTAAGAGTATCACGATCGATAGCAGTGGCAGAATTGTTGTTGCTGGAACTGCCATCATTAATGGTAAACGCGATTTTACCTTAGTTCGCTATAAGGCGGATGGTTCACTAGATACTAGCTTTGGTACTGGAGGTAAAATTACAACCGATTGCGGTGGTGGTGATGATGAGGGTAAGAGCCTCAAGATTGATATCAGCGGCAATATTTTGGTGGCAGGCACAGCAGTCATCAATGGTAAGCGCGACTTTGCGATCGTGCGCTACAAAGCGGATGGTTCGCTAGATACTAGCTTTGGTACAGGCGGTAAGGTGACGATTGACTGTGGCGGCGATGATGATGCCCGGACGATAGAGATTGACGGCAGTGGCAAAATCTTAATTGGTGGCTCGGTCAACATTAACGGTAGTACTGACTCTGCCATTATTCGCCTCAATGCCAATGGGACTCTTGATACCAGTTTTGGAGTTGGTGGTAAGTTAATTAAAGACTACGGTGGCAACGATGAAATTAACAGTATTGCGATCGATGCTAGTGGTCAGTTAGTGCTGGCAGGGGTAACGTACAATACTGGCAATGGCGGTTTACCATTTGTCAGTTACCAAGCTGTCAATGCCCGTCGCTCTAGCAGTATTGATTTTAATGGGGATGGCAACTCTGATCTGTATAGCTACAACTCGAAATCTGGTACCCTCAAAATCTGGTTTATGGATGGCAACCAGGTTGAAGATGCCATTGAAGTACGGGGTCCCAAAGGGAAGAAGTGGCAAGTGGGCGGTGCTGGCGACTTCAATGGGGATGGCAAAACGGATATCCTCTGGCACGATCGTAAGAGCGGTAAAGCCGAGCTGTGGTTGATGGATGGTAGTAACAAGATTGGTACCGTGAAACTACCAAAACTGAAAGGAAATTGGCAAGTAGGTGGTGTGGCTGATTTCAATCAGGATGGACAATCAGATATCATTTGCCATGACAGTAAGAGTGGTAAAACTCAAGTCTGGCAAATGAATGCGTCAGGAGTTGCTGCTAAAATTACCCTGCCAAAAATGAAGGGTAAGTGGACGATCGCGGGGTTAGCTGACTTCAACCAAGATGGACAGACTGATGTGCTGTGGCGTGATCAAAAGTCTGGCAAAACCAAACTCTGGATTCTCGATGGTGGCAAGTATGGTAGCAGTATTGAATTACCTAAGTTGTCAGCAAATTGGGAATTCAAAGGTGTAGCCGATCTGGACGCTGATGGCAGTATTGATATCGTCTGTCAGGACAAACGCACTGGAGCGAGCCAGGTTTGGTTCCTGGATGGAACGCGCATCGCCCTCCAGGTAGCAGTTACTGGCGTGAATCAAGCTAATTGTAAGATTCAAGGTGTGGGCGATTTTGATGGAGATGGCAAAGGGGACATTGTGTGGCAGAATCAGGTATCTGGGGCAACAGGACTGTGGTCTCTGAAGAGTGTCACTGATGTGGGGCTGGGCGGGCAGACCTCACGCTGGCAGCAAACAACGGTCTCCGCATCGGGAAGCTACCAGGTTTCAACGGCATCGCAAGGATTAGGAGTGTTCTAATTTCCCAGCCTACCGGTCGATCGAGTGGGATGAGGCTAATAGGTTGTTCCACTCGATTGGCGATCGACTGTGCTGTGGTTGTCATAGGGTGCCAGGCAGCGAGGACTAATAATTAAGGCTTCTTCCATGGCATTTCTGAAATTCTCCGTTGAGCCAACATGGTAATAGTGCTGATAAGTCACACAAGGATAATGTGAGAAGTGCTGGCTCAAATGCTGATTCTCACGATACTTGTTGCCTTTCCACATGGAATAAGCAAAGCCACAGGGTAGTTGTTTTACCGCATCTGCCAATTCGTCAGCATCAGAGTTGCACCACTGGTTGAAATAGTCTGTATGCCGACCAATATACGGTGGATCAAGATAAACAAAGTCGTTAGAGGTCGCACTGGCCAGGGTAACTCGCCAGTCTTGAGCCTTAAACTGCCAGTCTTTACCCTGTAAAATTTGGGTCGTCCAAGCGACTTGGTTACAGATTTTAGTGATATAAGCCGATCGAAACCGACTGATTTTTTTACAGAATGGGACGTTAAATTTACCCTTGGAATTAAACCGAATGACACCATTAAATGCTGCCCGGTTCAGAAAAATAAAATCGAAGGGATTACCAGAGTGATTAAACCGATCGCGGACTTGGTAATAGTAAGCTTCGCCGCGTGACTCCAACTTGGCTCCTTCCGCTTCTAAGTAGCGTCTGAGCGTAGCCGATGATATTACCCCAGCCTGAATTGCTTGATAGACTGCAATAATATGCTGATTCGTATCGGCTACAAGCGCTCGATCGGGCTGAACGTTCAGGAGCACTGCTCCTGATCCTAGAAATGGCTCGATCCACTGACCTTGACTATCCCATTTCACATTAGCAAGAATGAACGGCACCAATTTAGTTTTGATGCCCTGTGACTTGATTGGTGGGGCTTTGGGCTGATGAGAATATCGAGGCAGCGACATAGGACTTGAGGAGCGATTAACATTGACGGAGTGTCTGCATAATAGAACAGTTCCACTACACTGCCATAGTTGTTTTTCAGTCGAAGCAGAACATTTGCACTAAAATATTCACAAGTGCATGGTGGAGTTTTAACAATGGCGACCTCTACTCTCCGTCGTTCCAGTGTGTCTAAAGGGGCTTCCAGAGGCGCGCCAGGCAAGCCGTTGCTGATTATTGAAGCACCAGGAAAGCTGGCGAAATTGCGGCACATTCTTGGGGATACCTATCAGATTCAGGCGAGTGGGGGTCATATCCGGGAATTGGCGAATGATGGTGACGCCCAGTTAGGGTTTGATTTAGTGGACGATCGCATTCATTGTCGGTGGGAGCCTCGGGGATCGCGAGGCAAGAAAGCGATCGCTGAATTACGAGCGGCGGCTCAGTCTGCTCAAAGTGTGATTCTAGCAACGGACGAGGATCGCGAGGGTGAAACAATTGGCTGGCATATTGCTCAAGCCTTAGGGCTAAAAAACATTCAGCGCATTACCTACCGCGAAATTACCCCAGCAGCGGTCAGAGCCGCGATCGCCAAACCTCGCCCAATTAACTTGAATTTGGTTCACGCGGGAATTTGCCGTTCTGTCCTAGATAAATTAGTGGGATATCGAGGTAGCCCATTGGTATGGGCTTTGCACAATGGAGCCAAGTCGATCGGGCGGGTACAGTCTGCCACATTACATTTGGTAGTTGAACGCGAGTTAAAAATTCGTCACTTCCAGCCTCAGGACTATTGGAATTGCTACGTGGATTACCAGGAAGGATTTCGGGCATTTTATGCTCGGGATAACAAACCCAATACCGCTCCGACAGACCCCGTGGATGATGCCGCTGATCCGGCAGAGAAACAGGCACCCGAGTCCGATCGGGTACTCAGTCAAGCAGAAGCCGATCGCCTGATCCAGATTGCCCGACAAAACCCGCATCGGGTCATCAGTTGCGAAGGCAAAATCGTCCATCGCAAACCTCCTGCCCCCTTCACTACCTCTACCCTGCAACAGGCGGCTGGTTCTAAACTGAAATTTCCCCCAGAAAAGACGATGCAACTCGCTCAAGGACTGTATGAAAAAGGGATAATCACCTATCACCGTTCGGATAGCGTCTACCTCAGTCCTGAGTTTGTCCAATCTGTGCACAGTTGGTTAGCCGATCGAGATCCTAGTAACGTACCGTCTCGAGTCACTCACCATCAAAGCCGCAAAACTGCCCAAGAGGCGCACGAAGCCATTCGCCCTACGGATGTTTACCGCTCATCGGACTCCCTGAGAGCGGAGCTAGACGCCGATGCCTTTGCCCTCTATGTGATGATTTGGAAGCGCACCGTCGCTTCGCTATGTCAATCGGCTCGGGTTCGGCAAACGCGCATTGTTACGCAATCGGGTGATGTGCAATGGCAAGCAAAAGGTCAGGTGGTGGAATTTGAGGGTTTTGCTAAGTATTGGCGTTCTCTCGGTCCTGATACTGAACTGCCGATCGTCCAGCCTGAACAAGCCTTAACTCTAGAGCAAGCGGCACATGAGCAGAAACAAACGCAACCGCCCCCTCGCTATAGTGAAGCCCAATTAGTAGCGCTGATGGAACGTAAAGGCATTGGGCGACCGTCCACCTATGCTCCGACCATTCAAACCTTGAAGCAACGAGATTATGTCGGTCTCGTTAAAGGGAAGCTGCAAGCCACGGAGGTGGGTGAACAGGTCGATCGCTTCCTGGTGCAAGCCTTACCCAAATTGGTTGATATTGGATTTACCGCAGAAATGGAATCATCCTTAGACCAGATTGCTCAGGGTAAGTTGAACTGGGAACACTGGCTAACCTCCTGGAATCGAGACTATTTTGCTCCAGCCCTAGAGCAAGCCAAACAAATGATTCCCAGTCATCTCAGTACAGCAGCACCCGTCAAACAGGCAACGCAGGCGCAAGTAGCAGATACGGCATGTCCTCAGTGTCACCAGTTAATGGTGCAACTGCCATCTAAAAAGGTGAAGAAAGGCTACTTCCTGAAGTGTCAGGGTTGTACAACCGTCATGTTTTGGAGCGATCGCAGCTCAACTTGGGAGCAACCTCGCCCGCTCTGTGAGCAAACTCCTGCAAAATTAACTGAACACCTCTGTCCCATCTGCCAAATGCCATTGGAAGAGTATTTTTACCAGAAAGCTGGGCAGGAAAAGGTCATGCTGCGTTGCTCAGATCGCCAGGCTCGACAACAAAGCCAGCACGAAGGGGCAGTCTATTTCCAAACGGCCAATGGCTTCTGGAGTCCCAGATTGGGGGAATTACATGGGGATGCTGCAAGTAAACCGCCCGCCCCAAAGTCTAAACGAACATCGGCTAGCAAATCTAGAAGCCGGAAGCGTTAAGTGACTTGCGCTTGGTCTGCCTTCTCAAGCCCTGTGAACAAACCTGATCGCAGGTTAGATCCAGAACCTACGAATTCCTTACAAATACGATCAGTTAATTTACCTGTTTTATATTATTCTTACTTTTTATACCTAGATTAAAATTTACCCGTATATCTGCCAAGCTCAATTTCAATGGCTGGCTAACCATATTAGTTTTTGGAGAATTGCTTATGCAGCAGCCAGATCAGGATGTATCTAATCAGCCCATAGGCGAGTCGTTACGGGAATTGGGTTTGCTCTCAGATACTCAGATTCGCATTATTTTATATGAACAACAGCGATCGCCAGGCAAGCGATTTGGTGAATTGTTAAAAGCGAAAGGTTGGGTCAACCAGCAAACGATCGATCTCTTACTGCTGCGGCAATCTCGGAACCGTCTATTAGCGTTGTTAGAGAAAAATCAGCCTAATGGCTGAAACCTCGTACCCATAGTAAAACTCCAGCAGGATCTACCAGGAGCGACTGCTGGAGTATCTGATGCCAAACTAATGGTTGAGTTTTGCTTCCAATAAAAGAATAAACGATCTAGCCTTGTTGTGGGTCTCCCAACGTAAGTCTCAGTTTCATTTTGAACAACGCAGACAAAGGTAATCTGTCCGAGGAAAATATTCCTAGCACAGCCAGCCTGGACGAGTTAAGGGCAGATTCCAGTGCCGATCGGACTGCTTCCGCAAGAGAATCTGGTACAGTCCCGTATGGTTGTGCTCGAATGCCAGGGCTGAACCAATCAGGTAAAGTCGCCAGAGCTGAACCTGGCGATCGCCGATTAGCCCAGCCAGTTCCGCGATCGCTTGATCGAAATTGGCTATCCAATGCCGTAATGTCATGGCATAGTGAGGTCGCCAGGCATCCACATCAACAATTTCCCATCCAGCATCTTCCATTGCGGTCACCGTGGTCGATAACCGGACAAGTTCACCATTGGGAAAAATATACCGATTAATAAACCGTTCTCCGATCGTGTTGCCATGCCCGTCACGAGTGGCATTAATACCATGATTGAGGAATAAGCCACCAGGCTTTAGTACCGACATGATGTGGTTGAAATAGACGGGATAATTCTTGCGCCCAATGTGTTCGATAATGCCAATGGCAACTGCTTTGTCAAAAGTGGGCTGTTGTGGTAATTCTCGATAATCGCGCAATTCAACCTGGAGGCGATCGCCCATTCCCTCTGCCTCAATCTGTTGGTGATTAAAGGCAACTTGTTCTGCACTAAGAGTGATGCCATAGCCGGTGACACCATAATGTTTTACTGCCCATCTCAGCAGGGCGCCCCAGCCACAACCCGCATCGAGTAAGGTTTCTCCGGGTTGTAATCGTAGTTTCCGGCAAATTAAATCTAATTTTGCGGTTTGTGCCTCGGCTAGGCTCATGTCAGCACTGTCATAATGAGCACAGGTATACACCAACTGAGGATCAAGCCAGTGTTGGTAAAAGTCATTGCCTACGTCGTAATGATATTGAATGGAAGCGCGATCGTGCTTGGGGCTACGAGCTACCTGGTATGGTTGAGCCGTGACTAACTCACCGGATGGTAGCGCTGGGAGAGTCCATGCTTCTAGCCATGCCCGCAGTTGCTGATTAGCACTGATCTGAATGCTCGCTAAGTGTCTAAACAGCAGAATTAAGCTATCTAGTGACCCAGAAAAATCGAACAAGCCATTTAAATAAGTATCAACGAAAACTAATAAATCACGTTGCAGCAGCACCGCTCGAATGATTCCTGGATGTTGGATCTGTAATACTAACGACAATGAGGAATCAGTTGTACCAATAACTTGAATTCGGTCTTGGTTCCATAAGTTGATACAGCACGTAAATGGTAGTCTTGCCTGCACTAAACCTTCATGGATTAGAGTGTGAATTCCTACAGGAACAGAAGGTAATTTCATACTTTAACCCATGACAACACAAACTGAATTTCAGTCATATTACGCTTTAATATAGGACCTTAAAGCTAACGCTGGAAATCGTGGTTTACTGCATAATACAGCTTTGTTGTACTGCCCTTGTCCCATAATGTCATTCGCTACTAGTAGCCCACTTTCAACCGCAGGGCTAATTCCTTCCCCTAAATCGACAGAAGCTAATCCAGCGGAGTCACCAATTAAAAAGCAATTGTCTTGCTTCACTGCTCCTGATTCTGTAAACACGTAGTAACCATGACTGGAGACAGATACTGATTGCGCTGTGGCTTGATCTAAGAGTTTACGATCGACTAAATCATTCAGAAACCAGCGAAAATGCTGCTGAATACTAGTTTTCGATTTAGCAAAGTAGGAACTATAGCCACCTAACCCAATATTTAAGAATCCATTGCCTTTCGGCACATACCAGGCATAGCCACCTAAACCGTGAAACCGAAAGAAGAGATGAGTAAAGTCATCTCGTTGTGGATACTCAAATTCTTTTTCTTGGGTCAGAATCTGGGCCGTTTTAGCGCGTTGCTCGGGAAAAAACCGCCGCCTGACCGGGCAAGCTGTTCCTCCCGCACCGACCAAATAACGACACATATATTGGTGATCAAGGATATAACGATCGTCCTGCTGCTCAATTTTCTTCACGGTATGGGTTACCACTGGAGCCTGGGAACGTTGAAGTAACCAATGATCAAATTCTACCCGTCGAATTGAATAGTCTGCCCGCCAAGCGGTTGCCCAACTGCCCACGATCGGAAAGGGGATGGGAGCCACATACATTTTGGGCTGTAACTTCAACATGGCATGAGGATATTGCTCCGGGGTAAACTCTAGATGCTTTAAAACAGCCGCAGAAATCCAACCAGCACAAAGCTTGACTCGGGGAAAAGGGTCTTTATCAATGACTAACACTTCACGTCCGTGCTGTTGCAGCCGCCAGGCACAGCTACTACCCGCTGGACCGCCACCCACAATAATAGTTTCGTAAAATTTCATAATTTATTAACTGGAAAGTCCTTCAGCGATCGCAGATGATCAAAAAACACCCAAAACAGTTTATGGGAGTGCTTCATCGGCTGCCAACTGAAATGTTTCCCAGTCTTACACCAGTTGGCAAAATGTTCACAGTTATTCAAAAAGAAGTTATAATCTTTCTCCCCTAAACGACTTTCTGCCCGCTGAATAACCACATCAGGGAGTAAGCAAACTTTGTAATATTTGGTATAAAGTTGCCGACCCGCCGTAAAAGTTGTCATGGAGGTTCGAGCAATTTCGGGTTCACTAAGTTTTTGATAATGAATCACTGTATCATCACCACAATCAATGCCGTGGTGTTCGTAAACATTGCTAGTTTTCCAAACGTCACGAATTGTGTAAATTTGATCGCCCTTAGCCATCTCACAGGTTGCTTTCTTGGGGACAAGAGGTGATTTACAATTTCGGTAATTTTTCTGTAGGAATCATCTCTGGCGCATAGCATACAGTATCATTCTCAAGCTGATGTCAATCTTAATAAGGTTGTTATAGTGCTACTCCCCTCCTACCATTCTCTGATTGACCTGCTCCACGATCGCGCTCACCAGCAACCCCACAGTAGAGCATTTACGTTTCTTAAGGATGGGGAGCTAGAGTCAGGCTATTTTACCTATCAAGCGCTGGATCAGCAGGCTCGGGCTATTGCCACTCATCTCCAGGCTGTGGCGGCGGTGGGCGATCGAGTGTTGCTAGTTTACCCGTTCAATACCTGTTTAGAGTTTATTGCCGCCTTGTTTGGTTGCTTCTATGCAGGGATGATCGCCGTTCCGATCAGACCACCGCAAAAAGCGGAAGAATGGGCAGATTTTGGCTTTCGTCAGCAGGAATGCCAGGTACAGCTTGCTCTTACAACTACTGGGCTGGTGGATAAGTTACACATGGCGTGGTTGGAGTGGTCAAATCAGACCTCAGATCAGTTACTACAGCCAGAAAAGCTGTCATGGATAGCGACGGATCAACCTGCCTTAGATGCCGCATCCAGTTGGCAAAAACCAACGATCGATGCGGATGCGATCGCCTATTTTCAATATACATCTGGGTCAACAGGGGTGCCAAAAGCCGTTGTAATTACCCACGATAATGTGTTGCAAAATTGCATTAATTTTCAGTATGCCTTTCCTGAACTTAACTTCCGTGGACTCAATTGGTTGCCTCTGACCCATGACATGGGTTTAGTCGCTGGCATTATGCAAACGCTGTATGCTGGAGCGGAAACGTATTTAATGTCACCGATCGCCGTGTTTCAGAATCCCAGTCGTTGGCTTCAGGCAATTTCCACCTACAAACCAACGATTAGTGGTGGTCCCAATTTTATCTATGATCTTTGTGTGCAGCGGGTAAAACCAGAACAATTACCCAACCTTGACTTAAGTAGTTGGGAGATCGCCGGAAATGGAGCAGAACCCATCCGCCCTGAAACCCTAGAACGGTTTGCTGAGGTGTTTTCACCCTATGGTTTCCGTTATGAAGCCTTTTACCTGTCCTATGGCATGGCAGAGGCAACCCTGGTAATTTCCGGTGGTAGACCACCACAGCCTGCAACGATCCCATTTTTAGACAAGCAAGCCTTAGAACAGCATCGAGTCATGTTGGGGTTGCAAACCGAACCGGGTGCCAGACCCGCTGTGAGCTGTGGCAATGCCTGGCATCGCAATCGCGTAGTCATTGTAGATCCCAACACACTAACCGCTTGTTCTTCCGATGGGATTGGAGAAATTTGGGTGCAAGGGGCAGGATTGAGCCGGATGTATTGGCAGCGTCCCGAACAAACTGAGCAGACCTTTCAAGCCTATTTATCCGATACTGGCGAGGGTCCCTTTCTGAGAACAGGGGATTTGGGATTTATTCACAATGGCGAAGTGTTTATTACGGGTCGGTTAAAGGACATGATGATTTTTTGGGGATTAAACTTCTATCCCCAAACCCTAGAACAAACAGCAGAAAAAAGTCATCCAGCGCTAGTACCCAATGGCGGTGCGGCTTTCTCAGTTGAGCTAGAAGGCGAAGAACGGCTGGTACTGATGCAGGAGATCGATCGCACCACCCTCCGCCAATTAAATCCAGCCCAAGTAGAGGAAATTATCGGCGCCATGCGGCAGGCGATCGTGAGTGAACATTTAGTGGATGTGTATGCGATTGCCTTGTTGAAACCGGGGACATTACCGAAAACTCCCAGTGGTAAAGTCCAACGTCATCGCTGTCGAGCCCAGTTTCTCAGTGGTACAGTGGCAGCGGTGGCGGAGTGGTCTGCCCCTGCCCCAGAACGGCTCAACCCCACCGATCTCGTACAGTTATCAGGGATTCAAGAAGCCTGAGCCATGCATGGAATGTTCGATGCCAACCCTGACCAGCCTAAAGTTCTGATCATCTACGAGCGATCGGGAATGGGCCATGAAGTGATGGCAACGATTTTGGCTGAACAAATCCTCCCAAATGCTGAGGTTGAAATCGTTAAGTCCACTATTACTGAACTACTGCAAGACCCATTCAGTGAATGGTTAACCAAAACTTGGGTGGCTGCCTGGAACTTCTTCATGCGTCACAACTGGAGCAACGTTGCAGATGCCCTAATTAATTATGGAATGCGCTTGCTGTTATTGCCGATCGGTGAAGTTAGTGCTGTCAAGGCAGTCCATCAGGCACTAGACCAACTTGCACCGGATATTTTGATTTGTACAGCTGACACTGCTGGGAAGTGTTTAGGCAGTTGGGCGAAAGCACAGCAGATTCCCTTTTTCCTCATCATCACGGACTTATCAATTTTTATTGACTTGGTTTCTCCAGACGCAATTCACCTTTGCTATTTTCCTGAAACCGTCACAGCAATTCATAGCTTTCCGTTAACGCTTACCTACTGGTCAAGCGAGTTAAACCGCTCTAGCAGCCTATTTAGCAAGCTCCAGTTTATTGGTCGATACCTGCATGATTTTGTAATTCATTATGCGCAAAACAGAATTTATCGAAATATCGATCGCAATTACCCATCTCAAAATCAGGTTGCTTGTCAAGTTATTGGACCCTTGCGAGAAGCCAAACACTTTACACCTCGAAACCAGAAAACGCTACGGAGGCAATTCGACTTACCACCCACCGCGACTTGTATTCTCGTCATCAGTGGTAGCTTGGGGGGGCACTTCTGCATCAAATCTCTGAAAGCTCTACAGCAGCTAACATTCGGTGATGGAGTGGTAATCGTTGCTTGTGGGCAAGATCAGCCTCTGCGCACCAAGGTCGATCGCCTAGCTGCCCAAACTCCAAATTGCCAGGTGCGATCGCTAGGATTTGTGGATAATTTGCATGAATGGATGTCGGCGGTAGATGTGGTTTTGGCACGTCCCTCGGCTGGTGTTTTGCTAGAAGCATTGCTAGCGCGTACTCCCCTACTGTTACCAAACCATGCCGCCGCTAACGATCGGGGAGCCGTTAGTTTTGTCGAAAACCATCAACTAGGAGAATGCTTTCGCAATTGGCAAGATTTGCAGCTAAAACTCGATCGTTTGCTCAATGAAAAAGCCCACTATCAACGTCGAATCGATGCATTGCTGAAAAACTATCCATCAACCTTTGAGGCACAACGCATTCACTTACGTCAGATTCTACTCAATTCACTTAGGCGTTGAATGATGATCAAGAATTTGCTGCAAGACATCCGCCACCTCAAACACTGCCTGATTCTGAATGGCTGTCACGTTTGCCTGATAACGCCTCCAAGTTTCAGGTTCTAAAAGTTGGGCAACCGCTGGAGCAATTTTGCGAAAACTAGGAATAGTCAGGCCAACTTGTTTTTCTTCAATCCATTCAGCGTTATAGCGTTCATTCAGCAGAGTAGAGTGATTGCGTTCCACAATCATCGGTAAATCCATGACAATAGCTTCACTAATGCTGATTGAACCTGGTTTACCAATAAAAAAATCAGCTAGGCTCATAAAGTAAGGGACATCATTGGTAAATTCTTGGATATGTTGACGTAACTGCGTTGGACGATCGTTGAGTGCTTGGGCGAGTTTCTGGTTAGAGCCACAGAGAAAAATCAGTTGAATCTCATCACTCATCGGTTCTAACAACTGAGCTATCTCCGACATCGTCCAACAGCCTTTTGCCCCAAACGAGATAATTCCAGTTTTACGATCGGGATCTAAGCCCAACTGTTGCCTTTCTGCGCGGCGGCGATCTTTAGCCAGAGGTCGATAGAATTGAGGATGCACAACCATGCCAGAGGTTTGCACAATATACGGTTCAGCGACACCGAGAGACCGGGCTTGCTCAGTAGCCTGGCTAGTCCCGCAGACAAAATAGCTTTTGGTTGCTGGTTCAATCCAAAAATGGGGAGGACAATCCGCAAAATCTGTTAGGATAGTCACCATTGGAGTCCCAGGCTGAACACGTTGTAAACTTTCCCATAAGCCCCGATTTCGTAAAGGCACTAGTGAAATGACTAAATCTAGTGAGGATTGCTGTTGCCAAAGGCGTTCACCCAATTTAACTCCGATTGAATAAAGCAGACGCACTAACACTTTATCAATCTGCATCGTTGTCGGGTGCAACCATGTCCAGCCTTGGCTAATCATCAAATTATATATGCCATTTGGCTCTAGCTTAAATATATTTCTGGAAGGATCTAATGAGGCTAACAATTCACCAATATCAGTGACCTGAATCTGCCAAGGACGGTGTTGTTGCTGAGCGATCGCTTGTATGGCATTTAAGGTGGCATGATGCCCACCCCCAGCCCCTAGCGTGAGAATATGTAATGAAAAAATCTTGTCTCGCATTAATGTTCATCCTTCACCTAAAGAGTTTATGTCTCGAAATTACTGCGAACTCTCATAACAATGCGGTCAAAATACCATTGTAGTAACGGAGAGCATAAACTGTGGAATCGCATCAGCAAACTCATCTCCATCCCTGGTGAAATCGAGAATGCCTGGCGTTCTACCCCTTGTAAAATTGCTCGGGCAGCGTGGTCTGCGGTGATTGTTTGGGCTGATGCCGTGATGTGTTTAGTTTCAACGGGCTTAGTTTTGTTTTCGATCTCCAGTTGAGGTGTCTCAGTATCGGGTGGATAAACAATCGAAAGCTGGAGTCCAGCGACTTTCAGTTCTCCTCGCAATGATTCTGCCAGTCCCCGAACTGCAAACTTACTGGGACTATAAGGAGTGTACCCATACAAGCCAATTAGTCCAGCCCCCGAGGAGATCACCACAATATGCCCCTTGCCCTGCTGCATCATGCTCGGGAGCGCTGCTTTAATGCAGTAGAGTGTCCCCCAGTAATTCACACCCATTGTCTGTTCAAAAATTGCGATCGGGAGTTCAGCAAAGTACCCAGGATGAGCTATCCCAGCCGCCGTAATTAGTAAATCCGGTGCACCGAGCTGCGCTATGGCAACTGAGATCACCTGTTCTACTTGTTTTTGTTCAGACACATCTGCTACAAGCACAACAACTTGTTGATCGGGATGGAGTTTCAGGAGTTCCAACTCTGCTTCAACAGCATCAAGCTTAGTCTGAGTTCGGGCAATGATGCAGACATTACTCCCCGATCGCACCAACTGTTGAGCGATCGCTCGACCAATGCCACTAGAGCCACCGGTAATCAGAGCATGATTATACGTCTTCGTCATCCTTTGACCTCAGGGCTACTTGAGTCAAAGCGGTCGCTAAGGCTGCGATCGTGATGTCAATCTGGGTTTCGGTGTGAAGGCAACTCATGAAAAATCGTAGCCGGGCAGCCTGATTAGCAACAGCCGGATAAATCATGGGTTGGACATTAATACCCGCTTGAAACAGGAGCTGGGCAACCTGAATACAGGTGACCGAGTTACCCAGGACAATGGGAATGATTGGCGAGTTTTGACTCGTGCCTGTATTCCATTTTTGTGCCTGAGCCAAGTTGAGAAAGTACTGCGATCGCTGGTGTAAGGTCTGAACCCGAAGCGGTTCAGCTTGCAGTAACCGTAGCGCTGCCAGAGCCGCCGCTGTATCGGCAGGAGACAAGCCCACGCTGTAAACAAACCCAGGAGCCGTATATTTCAAATAGGTGATGAGAGCTTTGGAGCCAGCGATATAACCGCCACAACTCGCCAATGCTTTGCTCAGTGTTCCCATCCAGAGATCAACATCGGTGCGATCGCTGCCAAAAAGTTCGCCAATTCCCCGTCCCTGCTTACCCAACGTTCCGATTGAATGAGCTTCATCTACCATCAATAGGGCTTTGTATCGTTGCTTTAAGGCAATAAATTCAGGCAAATTGGGAATATCGCCATCCATACTGTAAATGCCTTCAATCACGATTAGTGTCCGGCGATAGTGGTGGCGTTGCTCATGCAGTAGACGATCTAATGCTTGCCAATCGTTGTGAGGAAAAGGTACTGCCTTCGCCCCTGACAAGGCACAACCTTGTAAGATACTGTTATGGCTTAAAGCATCATAAAGAATTAAATCTTCAGCATTCAACAGATGTCCGATCGTGGTGACATTAGTGGCATGACCACTGACATAAACAATGCAATCTTCCACTCCCAGGAACATAGCTAATTCCTGTTCTAGTTCTCGGTGTAGAGGGCGCTCTCCAGACACTAAGCGACTGGCAGCTACGGATGTGCCATAGCGATCAATGGCAGCCTTAGCGGCAGCGGACACCGTTGGGTCACCCGATAGACCAAGATAATTGTAGGTGGAGTAATTAATTAGAGTGCGACCCTGGATTGAGGTGCGATCATTGGGTAAAGCCTCGTGCACCTGGAAGTAAGGATTCGCAACTCCTAAGGTTTGCACCGTATCTAATCGTTGCTGGAGTTGCTTGTACTCCGGAAAATCCTCAAATCGATAGGATGTAACTGGAATTTCCGTCAATGGCTGTTTCAGATAAGCTGAAGTTTTCCCGTTCTGTGCCAGTTCCGCAGTTACATGATTTGCCAGGGTTGCGATCGTTGGGAATGCTAATAGGGTAGAGAAGTTGAGTGAATAGCCTGACGTTGTCTCCAGGTCTTGAATCAATCGGGCTACTTGCAGCGAATCTAAACCGTAATTTGTAAATAAGGTATGGTGATCGATCGAGGTCACAGGAATATGCAAAGTTTGGGCGATCCATTCCGCTATCCAGGTTTGTAACCAAGGGGTTTTTGCAACTGTCTGTCTCCCATTATTTGTTGGAGAACCTAATGCAATCAGCGATAGATTACCGGCTAGAAAATCAGCTCGACAAGCAAAGCGCTGGACTTTACCACTCGGTGTTTTGGGTAAACTCCCCGGTTTCAGTAGCAAAACTCGATAAACCTGAAGCTCATGGTCTTGTAAAACTGCCTGCCGTACTGCTGTTACTACCCCTTCTACATCTAGACGGCGTAGAAAAGTTCGCTTCACTTCACAGGCTACAATCACGCGATCGCCGCCATCGATCTCCATGGAGAATACCGCGCTGCTATGGGGATTTAGGGCTGGATGACAGGCTTCAACGGTTTGTTCGATATCCTGCGGATAATGATTGCGCCCTCGGATAATCAACAGATCCTTGAGCCGTCCAGTCACGAACAGTGAGCCATCCAGCCAAAATCCCAAATCTCCGGTACGCAAAAACGGTCCTGCTCCGGTATCAGCGAGATAGGCATGAAATGTTTGTTGAGTTTCCTCCACCTGGTTCCAATAGCCCTGCGCCACACTATCGCTGGCCACCCAGATCTCCCCGACACAGCCTATAGGACATTGGGTGTGGGAATCTGGATGGACGATCGCCACCTGTTGATCCAACCAGGGATGACCACAACTCACTAATCTTCGAGATAGTTGTGCTTCGGTAAATATGGCATCATCCACGATTTGATGTTGCTCTAGAGCCTGCGCCGCAACAACTTTGATCGTAGGAACTTCTGCCTTTCTCACACTGGAGATTAATAGCGTTGTTTCTGCCATGCCATAGGCAGGATGGAAACTGCCTGGTCGAAAGCCACAGGCTGAAAAGGTCTGCGTAAATGACTCGATGGTTTCCGCCCGTACAGGTTCTGCTCCACTAAAAGCAATTTCCCAACTACTGAGGTCGAGGTCAGGCAATTGCTCGGGTTTAACTTTTCGCACACAGAGGTCATAGGCAAAGTTGGGAGCGGCACTGACTGTAGCTTGATAGGTTGAGATCGCTTTTAACCACCGAATTGGGTTTTGCAGAAAGGCGATCGGGGGCATGATCACGACTGGTGTGCCTACGGCGACGGATTGCAGTACACCGCCCACTAATCCCATGTCATGATAGGGCGGCAGCCAGCAAATTCCCGGTGTTTTAGGAATGATTTCCAGGCATTGCTGAATCGCCGCACAGTTGTGGATCAAATTTTTGTGGGAGATCATTACCCCTTTCGGCACACCCGTTGAGCCAGAGGTATATTGCAGAAAGGCTAGAGTGTCGGGTCGTATCTCTATAGGCAGGAAATCATTGGAACTGGCAGTGAGGCGATCGTTAAAAATCCAGTGGATGGGCTGGAGAGGAGAAGCGGCAACTCCACCTTGCTCAATCAGTTGGCAAACAGAGGTAGTCGTGAGGACGGCGGTGGGTGCTGCATCCTGAAGAATGCCTTGGAGACGGGAGAGTTTCTGATGGCGTTTGGGCAGATAGGTGGGAACGGCAACAATCCCAGCACACAGACAGGCAAAGAAACCAGTAATGAAATCTAGACCGGGTTCATATAGCAGTAAGGCCCGATCGCCAGGTGAGCAAACCGCTTGCAGATGTGCCGCGATCGTGTACACCTGTTGAGCCAAGTCCTGATAGGTCAAGCGGCTGGTTTCAATTTCCCCATCTTGCAGCAAAATATAGGCAATCTGGTCTGGTTGATGCTGTGCTCGTTCGTAGAGCAAATCAACTAGCGTTTTGGCTTGACTAGGAGCATTAGCTGAAATTGGCAAATTCACCATCATAACCATCGATCGGCTAAGGGCAGCATTAGATAACGCTGGTTAATAATCTACACTCAGCCCACTTGGATCGATGCTCTAACCTGCAAATTGTTTAAGCTTCTGACTCGCTTGCTATCTTCAGGCGTCAGCCGAATTTTAATCTTCACCACTCGCACATCGGCTTGAGCTGCCGGATCATCGATCGCAATGCCTGGCTTATCAATAAGTAGCCCGATTTGTTCCACTGTGCCCCGAATCGGGCGGTTTAGTCCACCATAGTCACTAGTCATGACAGCGGATTGACCAACTTTAACATGTTGGATATCACTCTCATACACTTCAGCAATCATATACATGTGCTGAGTCTGACCAATGTCAACAATACCATTACTGCCAACAACTTCCCCGACATTAGTATTTAGGCTAAGAATCTGTCCAGCGATGGGCGATCGTACCTGCACAGATTCCAAATCCACTTGGGCTTTGCGTAATTGTGATACCGCTTCTTGCAATTCGGCTTCCACCACCGTCACATCAGTAGGTTGCACATGCATCAAGCTACTGAGGGTGGCTCTGGCTCCCTGGATCTGCTCTTCCCCAACACTGATGATTTTGCTGAGATTCCCTTTTGCCTCCCGCAACCGTTCTCGCTCAATCTCCGCTTGTAACCGTTTTGTTTCCGTATCTGCGGCTGAAACCACTCCCTGCCCAGAGAGACTGCGATACCGCTCATAATCCGCTTCAGCTTTGCGAACCTCAACTTCCTGACGCGCGATCGTCGATCGCTGAGCTTTCACATTCCCAGCTAGCTCAGCTTCCATTTCAGTAATTTTCTTCCGTTGGGCTTCAATATCGCCAACCTCCTGTCCTGCCTGGACCTGGGCTAACCGAGCTTGAGCCACATCAACTTTGGCATTGGCATTGTCCACTAAGGCTTGATACGTCGCAAAATTATCCATGACAGCAATAATCTGTCCCGCTTTCACCCACTCTCCTTCTTTAACTCGGAGTTCGCTTAACCGCTGGTTGGCAGCGGGAGCAGAAAGATGAGTAATTTTGCCCTCTGGTTCTAGCCGCCCTAGAGCTGTCACTGACGTAATGGTTGGCTCATTGCTGGAAGCATTCGCAAGGACATTTGACTGACTGCTGGCAGACTTGAATGATTGCAGCGCGAACAGCGTTCCGGCGGCAATACAACTAAGCACAACACTAACTGCGAACAATGAAGTAATCCCCGCTTTACCCAGTCGAACGTTAAGCTGTTTTGATTTCAAATTGACCATGGGAAGCACCAGTCAGCCTTTAGTATTTAGCATGCCCAAAAAATTCTGAGATGCGCTGCCCAAATTAGCGAAAAAACATAATAATCTGTAACACTCAAAGCTCGTACTGCCAGAATCGAAGCATTCACTGTGGCTCGTAAGGCATTAATTGATTTCGGATCACAGCAGCCACTACATCCTGATTACTATTGGATTTGAACAGTAGGCTACAGAAACTTTCCCGATCGAGCAACATCACATCGGTATCAGTGCTAGGTTTTGTTTTGACTGTAAATGGAAACGTGTCGCCACTCACTAATTCTGTATGACCAAAGTACTCACCGGCTTTCATCTCCCGGTAAGTCAATTCACCATCTGGTGCAAACCTAAATACGTCTGTTTCTCCCTCCACAATCAAATAAAACTGATGGGCGGGTTCACCTTGTTGTACAACGGTAGAGTTCGGTCCGTATCGGATTAGTTTTGCCTTCGACACCACTTCGATAATGTGAGCCTGATCAACATTGGGCAACGCACTGGCAAGATGAGACGTCAGTACCCGTTCCTGGAGCCGACGAGCGATATCGGCGCTGGTCAACTCAGAATTGGCAATCAAAATTTGGAATAATTCCTCTTCAATCACCATCACTTTCACTTCCATATCTTTGGCAGCCCGCACTGTTGCCGTGCGTTTACCGCCCCGCAGCAAACCTACCTCCCCAAAGTAACTTCCGCGGCTGAGACGATTTAACAGGCGATCGGGCGCATCAGATGATTCCTGCAAAATCTCGACTTCCCCTTCCAGCAAAATATAAAACTTATTAGCCAGTTCTCCCTGACGGACAATCACCTCTTCCGACTCATAAGTTAAAACGGTTGGCTGGCTGGTCGATCGAGTGAGTAAGCCTTCATCAAAACCAGGTAGGGCGATCGACATCTCCTGATTCAGGGCTAAGCCCAACTGACCATCTTCCACATGAATAATGCGGTTTGCCAGATCTAAGATGCGATTGTCATGGGTCACCATGAGAACCGCTGTGCCCTGTTCTTTGGCTAAGCGATTCATCAAAGTGACGACATTTCTACCAGATAACTTATCTAGGGCAGCGGTCGGTTCATCAGCAAGAACCAGTTTAGGTTGAGTTACTAAAGCACTGGCGATCGCAACTCGTTGCTTTTGCCCCCCAGACAGGTTGGCTGGATAGGCATCCAGCTTGTCGCCCAGCCCAACTGCCTCCAGCATGGCGATCGTCCGAGCCCGGGCTGCCTTGGGAGAAAAGTCTGGCAGCAACTCTAAGGCAATTTGGACATTCTGTTGAGCGGTCAAGAAATTTAAGAGATTACTGGATTGCGTGATATACCCCAGATTGCGTCGCATATGGATGAGCTGATCGCGGCTGGCTCCATTGAGTTCTTGCCCCATAATTTTTAGGCTACCGTTCTGTACCGATCGCAGGCAGCCAACTAAACTGAGCAATGTACTTTTGCCAGATCCTGAAGGACCCGTCAAGATCACAAAATCCTTCGATTTCACCTCAAGGTTGATGTCAAATAAAACCTGTTTCTGGAGATGACCTTCCCCAAAATAATGATTGAGATGCTGAATCGAAACAATGGGTGGAGCAGACACAGGGTGATTGGGATGGCGTGACAGTTATAAGGATAAACAGAGAAATTAAAATAAATCTGCTGGATCGGCTTCTCTTAATTTATTCATACTGATTGAACCAGAAGTAAAACACATGGAGATCGTTAGCAATAATACCCACACCGCGCGGGGAAACGTCATATACATTGGTAATGCTGTTTCATGTTTGACGATTTCATACAGCCCAAGAGAAATGGCGAACCCAGGAATATACCCTAATATGGCTAAAATCAGTGCCTCCTGAAATAGAATATTTAAGAAATAACGATGTTTATATCCTCTGGCTTTGAGTACGGCATAGTCCGGTAAATGATCAGAGATTTCGCTATATAAGATTTGGTAGACAATAATCACTCCGACTAGAAAACCAACAAAAACCCCTACACTGAACACAAACCCGATCGGGGCACTCGTTGCCCAGTAGTGTTTCTCGTAGTCAATAAACTCGCTCCGGGTCATGACCCGCACCCCTTTGGGCAGTTGCTCACTAATTTTTTTCAGGGCTTTCTGGTGGTTAACTCCTGGTTTGAGCTGAATTAGCCCGATCGTAATGTTGTTTTCGGACCGTTCTGGTAACAAATTGACAAACGTGGTGCTGCTGGTAATCAAATTGCCATCATCCGCGAAGGAGGCTCCGGCGAAATCTACTAAGCCACTAATCCAAACCTTTTGATTATTGATTTCTGCGGTGACAGGTTGTCCTGAAGCCAAAGCGCTGACAATGTCGCCATATTCTTTCAGATCAGAATTGCGATCGAATAAAACGGAATTTTTTGCTCGTAACCGAGGGGCAAATTGGTTGAAGTTAGCAATCTCAAACGGACAGTTTTCTGGATTAATGCCTAGAATCACAATCCCCTTACCACCAACCGAATCGCCGTATTCCAGCGTCCACTGTCCGTGATATACCGTGTTAACTGAGGCAACTTCATCAAAGTTAAGGGTACGATACAGATACTGCCGAGGAAATGTTGTGGTATTAACCAGGGTCTTCATACGTGGATTAATCAGAACCAGGTCAGCCTTCAGCCGACGATGGAGCGCCGTTTGGCTCTCATAAAGGGAATCTAAAAATGCCAACTGCATGAAGACAAGCACAACAGCGAACGCAATCCCCATCAATGCCACCACCAAGCGCAACTTGGAGCGAGTCAGTTGCAGCCACGCGAGCGGGATTTTAGCAAAGGGATTCATGTTGCGTCTGGGAGCTTGGAGGTGGGCATATTAGTTTGCAAGACTCCAACATTGTTAAGTTTGCATGATGCATCAATGGTTTGCCGACCGTATTTTCCGCAAATCCCTGAAAAACGCCAGTTGGTTGTTGGGAGGGCGCATATTCACGGGAGCCGCGAGTTTGGTTTACTTAGGTTTAACCACACGTTCCCTTGGTGTGACAGGGTTTGGGGTTTATGTCCTCATCCAGACTTATATCCAAGTCATCATTGATTTAACCACTTTTCAGTCCTCCCAGGCAGTGATTCGTTACGGAGCGATATGTTTGCAACAAAACGATAAAGTGGCTTTTCAGCAGCTGATCAAATTTACAACTCTACTCGACTTACTGGGCGCGCTGGTTGGTTTTGCGATCGCGATCGGGCTGACACCAACCATAGCAACTTACATGGGCTGGGATCAGGGAATTATTACTCAGGTACAGTGGTCTAGTTTATTAATTTTGTTTTCACCTGTGCCAACTCCGCGAGGCTTACTCCAACTCTGCAATCGGTTTGATCTGCTGGCATTACAACTGACAATTTATGCCACTGTACGGTTGATTGGCACGATCGGGGCATCTATGTGGTACCCCTCTTTAGCAGGTTACTTGGTGGTTTGGTGGCTGGCTGAGGGGCTTTCTGGGCTGTTCCTCATTGTATTTGGTTGGCGGGAAGCTGGGCGACAAGGGCTGTTAAGTGGCATTGATCGCTCTCTGCTCCACCTAACTCAGTTCCATCCCGGTCTATTAAAGTTTTGTATCGTGTCTAACTTTCACTCCTCGTTACCCATTGTGATGCGACAATCCAGCCCTTTAGTGATTGGCTTGATCGCTGCACCCAGTGCCGTAGGGTTATTTCAGGTGAGTTGGGAGTTATCCACTCCTTTGAAAGAAATCGCACAATTGTTAACCCAAGCATTTTATCCAGAGTTTGCTTACTTGAGCAGCGAAGCCAAGTGGTTGCAACTGAAGAGCTTGGTGCTCAAGTCTACCGCGATCGCGCTTGGCATTGGCATTTTACTCTTGGGAATCAGTATTGGTTGTGGTCAAATAGTTTTGCAACAGGTATTTGGAGCCGCCTTTGTGCCAGGCTATGGCGTGTTTGTGTTATTAGTAGCAGCAGAACTATTTGCGATGGGCAGCTCTGGGTTGGAAGCTGCCTTATTTGCGTTGGGTCGTCCTGAGTTCTCGTTGCAGGTAAATGCGATCGTCATCCTCGGCGTCTATTTACCATTGCTACTAGTCTTAACTCATTTTTTCGGCATCATTGGTGCAGGAATTGCGGCTCTTATCCCTACGATGCTTATTCTTGTCCTGGAAAGTTTATTAACCTGGAATCAACTGCATCGCAGATTAAGCCTCTGATTGACCTAGCTTTCTCAATAGTGTGTAATGCGAGTAGATTGCTGCCCGCAAGGTGGATATAGGAACGAAAATTCTAGGAGGTCTTAACTTAACGTCTGCTAAATTGGGACAGCATAGTCCAAAAAGTAGGCTGAGAGAAACTAATTGACATACCTAACATCAGCAAGCATTCGGCTAGATGATGATTGCTATAGTCGAAATCTTGTTGAGGATTATTTGATGGTTATACGCTACTGCAAGGGATTGTTGGGATTTGCCCGCTGCTTAATTACCCGACCAGCACTAACAAAAGAAACACCTTGATTGCCACTAGTGTTAATCATCACTGACTCAATTACAGGAATAGCAACGTTATATTGAGATACCCACTCCACCACAAACGCTGCTCCCGATCCACCACTACTATCATCTTGATTTACAACAAAATCAGTTGAGGATAGCGCTCCTAGTTCTACAGGTTGTTGTAGATATTTACGAACTAGCTGACCTCGATTATTGTAATAGTTAACAGAGGCAATAATGATTGATTGTGTTAGGTCAGTATTCCGCACACTTAATGTAGCTGTTAAGTCCATCGTCCGGCTTTGATCCCACATAAAAATATGGGAATAAATGGGAACATAAACCGTCTGACCAGCGATAATCTTGAGTTTTTGATCCAGGGTAATAGGTTTTAGAGGAGCAATCACGTTTGTAGGTGATTTAGACGTTGTGCAAGCAGTCACCAAAACCAAACAAAAACAGGATAGAACTCGCTTCATTGATAATCGGGATTAGGGAACAAGTAACGTAACGCCTATTGCTGCGACTGATCAAGTAGCGGCATAACTCGATGACGGCGACTACCGAATAGGTAAGCATACACATAGGATAAGACACAGCCAAATAGAAAGATTTGAAACGTGAGAAAAATCCATAACATTAAAATCATCACACTGCCAATCACACCGTAAGAAAGGAAATGGCTCCCGATCGAAATCACACTATTGCTGACCAGTTGCTGCAAGCTTACCAATAGCGAGGCAACTAGCAGCGCACTTAACCAGACATCCTGCCAAGCTACCGGAGTGGCTGGCAGAATTTTGTACAAAATGCAGGCAACTATCGCTAGAATCAAAAACGATGAGCTGGTCTGGAGCCCTTTAGTTAATTGCAGGTCGTCGATCTGGATCAAGGCAATGGTTGCTTGAAAGTTAGCAATCAATTCCAGAATCGTTTTAACTGCAATATTGACAACTAGAGATACTAATAACAATAGTGCCCCACCAAATACTAACAAGAATGCCAATAGCTTATTAAAGATAAAGAAAAAGACTATCTGCCATATAGAACCAGCTTCAGAAACACGGTTGGGCGATCGCCAAATCCGATTAACTGAATTCCGCAGCACACCAAACACTGCGCTGGCAGCAAATAGCAGAGCGATAAACCCAACAATTCCGGCTCCAGCACTGTTCTCATTTAGAGAAATGATAGTAACTTTAATTAAATCATGAACTTCTGGTGGCAGATAGCGTTGCACTGCCTCTCTGATTGATTGGAATGCGGCACTATTTGGTTCAATGAGCCAACCAATCACACTCAAGATCACAAGTAGCATAGGAAATAGGGAAAACAGGGCATAGTACGCTAAAGAGGCAGCCATGCCAGGGCAGTTATCCTGATCCCATTTCAACCCAGTTTTAATTAGGAGCTGGGCAGGCTTTGAGGGGAGGATGGCAGACTGGATGTATTGCAGCATAGGGACTGATTCCTAGAACAATCAGAGTCAAGTAGCCGAGTTGAAAGTATTATGTCACCCCAATTCCGTCTTTGAATGAGTAAGTTGGTAAACCTACACTCTGCATCAGTGAGTTCCCGGAATACGGTATGGCATCTAAATTAAATAGTTGAAGTACCTAATTTATGTACTAAACCCATCAAGTGTAATTGCTTGATTTATTTAACTATTTGTGAGCTGCGATCGAGCAGATGATTGAGCTGTAATTCAAGCACCCCAGAAAGTAACCAGGTTAATACAGGCAGAGTTAGGCACGATTGAGGGTATGAGGTAATGTTTATAAGGGTTTTGTCAGCACAATTTGTGTGAGTCACCTACTATGTCCTAAAGATAGGCTGATAGATTTTGCTTGATTAATTTTTTTAACGTGTGCTCCAGGTTACTCTCAGTAATCAACTTTTTTTGAAATGATGAAGTCAACTCCTTGTTTCAGGAAATCGGTTGCAATTGATCGCTAATCTCACTGCGGTCACTGTATAAAGCTTACTGGCAGGGACAGATGTGTTGTTCAAGAGCATCCTGTTTGACTGTAGAACACTTGGTGGTGATGGATATGAATCAAGTTGTTGGTTTGTTGTTAAGGTATTGGGTAGTTGCCTTAATACTGGCTTTAGCTGCCTGCACAGCTTCAACCCAAGCAGAAAAAATAACTCTGGCTGGTCCCCATCTGAAAAAATTGTTGCTGATGGTTCCACAACCTCCTGCGGAGACAGACTAGATTCCGAGAACAACAAGCCAGGAAACCCTAATGACCCGATCGTTCTGGTACAAGATGTGTGAATAGATGACAGGGAGCAGAGAATCGCTTAAGATGAGTTGCATCAATATAAATTGATAAGTAAGGTATGATCGAATGGTAAAGGCTGTTTCGCTACCAGCTGAAGTTGTGATTGCTGGCTTTCATGCCCTATCGGAGCCGCTGCGCGTTAAGGTGGTGGAACTGTTACGGGAGAACGAACTGTGTGTTTGTGATCTGTGTGCGGCTTTAGAGGTGGCTCAGTCTAAACTCTCGTTTCACCTCAAGACACTCAAAGATGCTGGCTTAGTGCGATCGCGCCAAGAAGGGCGGTGGATCTACTACAGCCTGAATCTGTCTCAGTTTGTTGTGCTAGAGCAGTACCTATCAGAGTTTCGTCGATACAGCCCAATTCTACCAGCTCGTTCCTGTTCTGACGAGGATTAAGCAACTGATCTCAGTCGCTAGAATTTGTGAAATTTATTTATTAAATCCATCAATTTATATTGATGGATTGTTGATCAATTGATGTGGAAATGGAGAAGTTATGGCGATCCGAGTTGGGATTAATGGTTTCGGTCGAATTGGCCGCTTGGATCTGAGAGCCGCTTGGGGATGGTCAGATCTGGAATTTGTGCATATTAATGAAGTGAAAGGTGGCGCAGCAGCAGCGGCACACCTGCTCAAGTTTGATTCTGTGCATGGACGTTGGTCCCCGGATGTCACTGTTGGGGAAAACCGCATTTATATTGATGGTCAGCCCATAACGTTTTCTGACCATGCCAACCCTGGAGATGTGCCTTGGGAGAATTTGGGTATCGATCTGGTACTGGAATGTTCTGGCAAGTTTCGCACGACGACCACGTTAGAGCCCTACTTCAAACGGGGCATTCGCAAAGTGATTGTGGCGGCTCCAGTCAAAGAGGGGGCTTTAAATGTAGTGATGGGGGTGAATGACCACCAATATGAACCAACCCAACACCATATCCTAACAGCGGCTTCCTGCACGACTAACTGTCTGGCGCCGGTGGTAAAAGTCATTCATGAAGGGATTGGCATCAAGCATGGAGTTATTACGACAATTCATGACAATACCAATACCCAAACTCTGGTTGATGCGCCCCATCAAGATCTGCGTCGGGCTAGGGCCTCAGCGTTGTCATTGATTCCGACGAGTACGGGGTCAGCAACCGCGATCGGGCTGATCTATCCAGAATTGAATGGCAAACTGAACGGGCTAGCGGTGCGGGTTCCTCTCCTGAATGCCTCACTTACAGACTGTGTATTTGAAGTAGCGCGTCCAACCACGGTAGCGGAGGTGAATCAACTCCTCAAACAGGCGACGGAACAGGAACCGCTGAAAGGCATTTTAGGCTATGAAGAGCGTCCCCTCGTATCGATTGATTATCTCAATGATCCCCGGTCTGCTATTGTGGATGCCCTATCAACTATGGTGGTCGATGCAACGCAGGTCAAAATTTATGCCTGGTATGACAACGAGTGGGGCTATGCCAACCGGATGGTGGAATTGGCGCGAAAAGTTGCCTTGAGTCTGAGTTAGGGAGCCTGATGATGACTTCGACTTCGACCTCTAGTGGCAATCTGAAAAACTACGCTCTGGTTACTCTTGCCTATTGGGGATTTACGCTGACGGATGGGGCACTACGAATGCTGGTGTTGCTGTATTTCAACGAAATTGGCTATACCCCAATTCAGATTGCTTTTCTATTTCTATTTTACGAAATATTTGGTATCGTCACCAATTTCTTCGGAGGGTGGATTGGCTCTCAGTTGGGCTTGAAAGTCACACTCTACAGCGGGATTGGGCTTCAGGTGTTAGCTCTGATCATGCTGTCATGGCTCAACCGCGATTGGTCACCATGGCTAGCAGTCATATATGTCATGACCTCGCAAGCACTTTCAGGAATTGCCAAAGACCTAACTAAAACGAGTTCTAAGAGCGCCATTCGGCTGGTTGTCCCCCAAGATGCCCAATCTGCCTTGTTTAAGTGGGTGGCTGTGTTAACTGGGTCCAAGAATGCGCTTAAGGGGGTGGGCTTTTTTCTAGGAGCCGCACTCTTAGGCACCTTCGGTTTTGCCCCCTCACTGTGGATCATGGCGATCGGGCTAGTTTTAATCCTATTCACTGGGGTAATGCTGCCCAAAGGTATGGGTAAAATTAAAGCCAAGGTTAAGTTGACGCAGCTATTTTCCAAAAGCCGCGAGATCAATATCCTCTCAGCCGCCCGCTTCTTTCTGTTTGGTTCCCGGGATGTCTGGTTTGTAGTTGGGCTACCTGTTTTTCTGCGCAGTGGATTGGGTTGGTCATTCTATCAAGCTGGAGGCTTTCTCGCCTGTTGGGTGATTGGCTATGGCATGATTCAATTTCTGGCACCCACCCTACTCAAACGCTTTGGCAACAATGCTCCCCCCAAGGCAAATACTATTCAGTTGTGGACCGGAATGCTGACAGCAGTCCCCGCCAGTATTGCACTAGCTATGCAGCTCAATGCCCCCCTTGATGCCACGATCGTGGTGGGGCTAATGATTTTTGGGATTGTCTTTGCGTTTAACTCAGCGGTGCATTCCTATCTGGTACTGGCATTCACAGATGACGACAAAGTTGCCCTCAATGTCGGCTTCTACTATATGGCAAATTCTAGTGGGCGGCTGATCGGTACCGTGCTGTCAGGCATCATTTATCAACTGTACGGGTTGGTCGGTTGCCTGTGGACTGCCTCGCTGTTTGTCCTCGCTGCTTGGATAATCTCGCTAAAACTGCCAGATCCCTAGCCCAGTCATATGAGTGCCTGGAAAGCGACTGATGGCGACTAGTTGGAGGTACACTCATGAACTTAGCGTTTTGGTTCGAGCGACGATATTGCAAGCCAATTCAGCCTGAATCACACTAGACTGTTTGTCAGGTTATTGAAGCAATGAATCGGGTGATATTTGTGTGTAGGAATAAGGCATTAGCCGAGCAGAAGATTGAATAAGTAACCTACACTTATGATGCCAATGGTCATCAGGCTAATAAATACCGCTAGAAGTTGAGGACGCAGAACTTTTCGGAGAATGATCATTTCAGGTAGAGAGAGTGCGGTGACCGCCATGGTGAAGGCTAAAACCGTTCCCAGAGGTAGACCTTTGTTGACTAAGGCTTCTGTAATCGGCATGATCCCCGCTACATTGGCATACAAGGGCACACCCAACAAAACGGCGATCGGGACAGCCAGTGGGTTATCGGCTCCAGCCACTTGCGTGATGAATGCCGTGGGAATATACCCATGAATGCCCGCTCCAATCGCGATCCCCACCACGGCATAGAGCCAAACGGATTGCACAATTTGGTGAGATTGATACCAGCCCTGCTGCAATCGCTGTTCCCAGGTCAGGTGCTCTGCTGCAATCGTCTGGTCTTGAGTTAGTCCAGAATGAGCACGTTGCAGTTGCCATACAAACGGTTCAACCCAGTGTTCTAGTTTGAGTTGTCCGATCGTGTAGCCTGCCCCGATCGCCAGCGCTACACCAAACCCAATATAGAGAAGCGTTACCTTCAAGCCAAATATCCCCCAGAGCAAGATAACCGCAACTTCGTTGACCATGGGTGCTGAAATAAGATAGGAAAACGTAATTCCTAGTGGGATACCAGCTTCTAAGAAGCCTATAAATAGGGGTACTGCGGAGCAAAAGCAAAACGGGGTAATGATCCCCACAGTGGCAGCCAGAACATTCCCACCGAGCGTCCGTTTGCCAGCTAACCATTGCCGCACCCGTTCGGGCTGGAGGAAACTCTGCACAGTTCCCACCAAAAAACTGATAACCAGCAATAGGGTTAATACTTTTGGGACATCATAAAGAAAGAAATGCAGGCTAGCTCCCAAATGAGAGTTGATCGGTAAACCCAGGAAACGCGTAACAATCTGCGTTGCTAGCCAATTAAATAGATAGAACGGATCAAACATCGGTTTGTCCTCAACTATCAAGCTGACAATAGACGTTGAATCTCGGCTGAAGACGGCACCTTACCTTTGCTGACCACACTACCGTTGACAGTTAACGCAGGTGTAGCCATCACCCCACGGTTAGCGATCTCGATAGGGTCAATGATATGCAATACTTCCGCTTCTAACCCCAACGCCGCGATCGCGGCTCTCACATTGGTTTCTAATTGTTGACACTTTTTGCATCCTGATCCCAATACTTCAACCTGAATACTGCTCATTGTATGCCCCTCAAATCATTAGTTTGGGAAAGCAATCGAGACCATTAGTCAGTGTGGTGCTTACCAGGTTGCTCAAAAACCACACATTCTTTATCAGGTGTTTGCAGCTGTTCAGAGCACCGTTGGAGCAGGATCATCAGTTCATCATGCAGCACTTGCAACTGGTGAATGGTGGCTTCAATTTCCTGGACTTTTCGGCTCAGCCGAGCGTGAACTGCCCCGCAAGTTAGCGATCGTTCATCTTTTAACACCAAAATATCCTTGATTTCGTCCAGGGTCAGACCTAATGATTTGGCGCGCACAATAAAGGTCAATCGTTCCAAATCTTGCTGGCTGAATAATCGATAACCGGTCTCCGTCCGTTGCGGTGACGGGATCAATCCAATTCGCTCGTAAAAGTATAGGGTTTGTGGATTGAGGTCTAAGCGACGGGAGACTTCCCCCACCTGGAACATGGATATGGCTCCATTGCAATCTCATAGGTCTATGCTAAGCCTTATACCCTAGTATAAGGTCAAGGGTTAGCGCCAGACGTTTAACCTCAATCAAGTGATCCAGCATCAGCCGTGAAGTGTGAGACGAGTTGAGAGCAGGGGGTGTTGCTGCTCAACATCGCCTCACTCAGACACTAGGCAGACTTGGCGTAGGCTGTTGCCCAACGTCCATGTCCATCGCTTTCTCTACTCAAGCACTTCAAGGTTACGGACTGCACCTTGATCTGCGCTTGTTGCCAGCAGCGCATAAGCTTTGAGTGCCGCTGTCACTCGTCGTTGCCGGGGTTGTGCTGGCTTCCAAGCCTCTTTGCCTTTCGCTGCCATTGCCGAGCGCCGGTTAGCTAATTCCTCTGCCGACACATCCATATGAATACTGCGATTAGGAATGTCAATCAGGATGCGATCGCCGTCACGAACCAGCGCAATGTTACCACCGGCTGCCGCCTCAGGCGAGACATGACCAATCGACAGCCCCGAAGTCCCACCTGAAAAGCGACCGTCGGTGAGCAGGGCACAGACCTTACCCAATCCTTTCGATTTCAGGTAACTAGTCGGATAGAGCATTTCCTGCATCCCTGGACCACCCCGCGGACCTTCATAGCGAATGACCACTACATTGCCTGGTTCTACTTCATCGTTAAGAATTCCTTTGACTGCTGCATCCTGGCTTTCATAGATGCGAGCCTTACCTTCAAACACCAGGATGCTTTCGTCTACGCCTGCTGTCTTCACGATACAGCCACGCTCCGCCAGGTTGCCGTACAGAACAGCCAGTCCGCCCTCTAGGCTAAAGGCATGGTCAATGCTGCGGATACAACCGTTTTCTCGATCGAGATCGAGGGAAGGCCAACGGGTCGATTGGCTGAAAGCTTGCTGGGTGGGAATTCCTGCTGGTCCAGCCTTAAAGAAGGTGTGGACAGCTTCATCATTCGATCGCATGACATCCCAGCGATCGAGTGCTTCCTTCAGGGTTGGACTGTGGACAGTTGGCACGTTGGTATGGAGTAAACCTGCCCGATCAAGTTCGCCGAGAATACCAGGGATCCCACCAGCCCGATGGACATCTTCAATATGATATTTTTGGGTATTTGGTGCCACCTTGCAGAGCTGTGGCACCTTCCGTGAGAGGCGATCAATGTCAGACAAGGTAAAATCGACTCCCGCTTCATGGACAGCTGCCAGCAAGTGCAGAATGGTGTTAGTCGATCCACCCATGGCAATGTCTAGCGTCATGGCATTCTCAAATGCTTTGACACTCGCGATCGAACGGGGCAATACCGATTCGTCGTCTTGCTCATAATAGCGGCGAGTAATGCTGACAATGGTTCGCGCCGCGTTAAGGAACAGATCCTTGCGATCAAAATGGGTTGCCAGCACAGTACCGTTGCCTGGTAAGGAAAGCCCGATCGCCTCCGTCAGACAATTCATCGAGTTGGCAGTGAACATCCCAGAGCAAGAGCCACAGGTGGGGCAGGCAGATCGCTCATACTCTTCAACCACTTCATCGCTAATACTGTCATTGGCGGCAGCTACCATAGCATCGACCAAGTCCAGTTTGTGCTCTGCCAGCTTCGTCTTGCCCGCCTCCATCGGACCACCCGAGACAAATACGGCAGGGATGTTGAGCCGTAGGGCTGCCATCAACATTCCGGGGGTAATCTTGTCACAGTTAGAAATGCAAACTAGAGCATCGGCACAATGGGCATTAACCATGTACTCAACTGAGTCGGCAATGATCTCACGCGAGGGCAGACTGTAGAGCATACCATCATGTCCCATCGCGATACCATCATCTACGGCAATGGTATTGAATTCTTTGGCAACCCCACCAGCGGCTTCAATCTCACGGCACACTAATTGACCCAGATCCTTCAGATGAACGTGACCCGGAACAAATTGGGTAAAGGAATTGGCGACGGCAATAATGGGCTTCTCAAAATCTTCGGTATGCATTCCAGTGGCACGCCAGAGTGCCCGGGCACCCGCCATATTGCGTCCCTGAGTAGAGGTTTTGGATCGATAGGTCGGCATGGCGCATCCTATTCGTGTGTAAAGGCTTTTAATAGTCTAAACGGTTATGCCAACAAAATCCGCTCAGGCATTAAGTTGAGCCAGCTTGATTGTTCCCATCTTCAGCTCTGAGATCAAGGACCAGTGACACTCTAGCCAATTGGGGAATAGCTTTCCTGGCAAGCTCTCCCTCAGATTTGAATGAGGCTAGCTTAGTTATTCCTCTAGCATCACTAAACCTTTACGAATAGCATACCTGACTAAGCCAGCAACATCATGGATGTCTAATCGCTCCATAAGCTGGACTCGATGGGTTTCTACGGTTTTTGTACTGATGTATAAGTTATCAGCAATCTCTTTTGTGGATTTCCCTTCGGCAATCAGCTGTAAAATTTCGCGCTGACGAGGAGTAAGCTGCTCTAGCGGATTTGCTTCACTACCAGTCCGTCGCACGTAATCAGCCACAATATATTTCGACACTGTGGGGCTGAGATAGGTTTCACCCCTCGCGATCGCCTGGATGGCTAGCTCTAGCTCACTAGTGCCACTGTCCTTAAGAACATACCCTGTTGCTCCCGCCCGCAATGCCTGGTAAACATATTCTTCGTTGGCATGCATCGATAAGATGATGACATGAACTTGAGGAAAATCCTGAGTAATTTGTGCCGTTGCTTCTAATCCATTCATCAGAGGCATGGCAATATCCATAAGGACAATATCAGGCTGGTGTAGTTCAACCAATCGTAAGGCTTCTCGCCCATCTCCTGCCTCTGCTATAACATCGATCGCATTGATTGATTGCAGAAGAGAGCGAAATCCAGCTCTAACTAGAGCATGATTATCTACAATTAGAACTTGGATTGGCGACATGCTTAAGTGACTCCAGCAATTAAGATTTAAGGTGAAGGGACACAGGCAATCAGTGGCAGCCGTAGATAAATTTCTGTGCCATTACCAGGGACAGAGGTAATGGTAAGCTGTCCACCTACCAATAAAGCGCGTTCTGTCATTCCTAACAATCCCAAACTATTACCATGAGTTGCCTGTGTTTTTGCGACTTGAACATCGAACCCAATACCATTGTCCTGAATCAGGAGATGAAATGAGTTCTCCCGCTGTTGCAGGATGATGATTACAGAAGTTGCTTGAGCATGGCGTATCACATTAGTTAAAGCTTCTTGAACAATTCGGAAACAAGCGGTTCCAATATTTGGCGGAAGGCTTAACTCTGAAGATGGGCACCGTAATTCAATGTGAATTCCTGTACGTTGGATCTGGCGATCGATATACCAGCGTAAAGCGGCTTGCAGCCCAAGATCATCCAGCAAAGAGGGTCGTAGATCTAAAGATAAATGACGTACTTGTTGTAAAGCCTGATCAACGATTGCAATACTGTCTTCAATTTGAGGTCTGTCATCAAGTTTGTTGGGCGAACGCTGTAGCATTTGGAGATTAATTTTTACTGCTGTAAGCGCTTGTCCTATTTCATCATGCAATTCATGCGCAATATAACGGCGTTCCGTTTCCTGTGCTTCCAACAAACGGCTTGACAGAGTCTGTAAGCGCTCACAATCGCTCTGAACTCGATTGAATAACCGGGTATTTTGAATAGCAATGGCTAGGTGATCGGCAACTTCGCAGGCAATACTGACATGATCTGAGTTAAATGCCATCACTTTAGGATCCACCAAAAGCAATTCTCCGAGCGTTGTTCCCTCAACAAACAATGGAATTGTTAGGGAAGACCTCATTCCGGCTGCAATAAGCTGTTGAGAAATTAAACATGGCATTACTAAGGTGGTGAGATCAGAAATATGCCGAAATTTATTAATATGCAACTCACTGAGATGGAAGATTTGCTCTAAAGAAAATAATGTATTTTCTGTAAAAATCACTTCTCCTTCGGCAGCACTAGAGATGACTCGAGCTTCATTTGTTGGAACATCAAACAGGACTACCATTGCTTGTTGGCAAGCAATTAAATAGCGTAGGTGGCAAAGAGCAGCTTGGGCAATATCTTGAGGTGCTTTTTCAGCTAAAATTGCTTGATCGATCGCATGAAGCCCTAATACTCTTTGGTTATAACGTTGTAATGAAGCTTCTGTTCGCTTACGATCACTAATATTTTCAATTACAGTCACCAAATATTTTGGCTGTTTATTCCCACTAGAGACCAGCGAAACTGTCAATTTACCCCAAACAACGATGCCAGTGTGATTGATATATCGCTTTTCGATCGAGTAGGTGCGAATCTCTGCTTGAAGGAGCTGGTGAAGTAGCCCTAAATCTGTCTCGAGATCGTGGGGATGAGTGATATCTTGAATTCGCTTTGCCAGAAGCTGATGGTGGGTATAGCCAAGCATCTCGCAAAATTTATGATTGACCCGGAGAAACTGACCATCAAGAGCAATGTGAGCAAATCCTACAACCATCTGCTCGAATGTAGCGTAGAACAGTTCTTGACTCTCTTGTAACGCTTGCTGTTCCTGAGATATTTCTGGTTGCGTTGTCGGTGTAACAGAATTTGCTTCAAGCATGGTGTTTTCCGGCTAGCTCCTGATGTATTTAATCTTCTTGGATAGGCAGCTCAACCCGAACTATCGTTCCTGCGGGAGAACTGGTAATTTCTAAGGTGCCATGATGTAACTCAGTCAGTTGGCGCACAATAACTAACCCTAAACCAGAGCCTTGTTGTTCATAAAATCTACGTTCAAACTGCATATAAGCTCCTATATCGGCAATCTGGTTGGGTGTCATCCCGCGACCCTGATCAATTACTTCTAGAACAAAGCAATTGCCGTGAAATTCACTGACTATATTAATCGTTCTGCCAGCTTTAGAGAATTTACAGGCATTATCAACTAATTCTTCAACAATTTTTTCCAAATTGGTATCAGAAATGAGAACAGCATGAGTATTTCTTTGCAAGCTTAGATCAATATTGCGATCGACTCGTTGAGCTGTTTTCATTGCAGCGCTAGCAATCACACTTTCAGAATAATTACAACTCATGTCTTGGTAAGCTAAAATGCTTTCCTGGTTCTGAGCATCAAGGCGTAATTTAGCGTAGAGTAATGAGTTCTGAATAGTTCTCTCAAGTCGCCATGCTGATCTAGAAATGAGGCTGCCGATTTCAGCCACTTCAGCTGTCTCTAATCTAGTAGCATAGGTAGTTAAGTAGCTCGATAGTCCACAAATACTATTTAATGGGGTAAGTAATTCATGTGGCAAATAAGTAGAGAGATGCCCTCGTAGATCTTCTAACTTTTGCTGATAGTGTTGCTGCACAGTCACCTGTGCCTCTAAACGAGTTTTAATTGTATTAAGTAGCTCGGAGTGCGTGAAAGGCTTAGTTAAATAGTCGCTAGCTCCCAGTTCCATGCCATAACGCATATCTGGCTTACTTGCCTTAGCCGTGAGAAAAATGAATGGTGTTGTCACCATTCCTGGCAGCGATCGAAGCTGAGCGAGTACTCCATATCCATCTAACTCCGGCATCATAATATCGCAAAGGACTAGATCAACCGGATGAGCCTGGGCTAACTTAATCCCTTGCGCACCATTTTCAGCAGAAATCACCTGAAAGTCTTCTATTTCCAGAAGTTCAACAAGATTCTCTCTTAAACAGGCTTCATCTTCAATCACAAGAATTTGTTTCATAGCTCTCAAGAATGGGGCAATCGGATGCTGTAGCTATTCTTGATCATGGCGGACTCCGTGAGGAACGACATCCCCGTAAACCAGGAAATAACGGTTGCCTGATTCGTGGGTAGAACTACGTTTATCATCTCCGTAGTGCTTCCGTAAGATTACATAACAATCGTGGACGATCGAGAATGGCAGGTGATAATGAGAGTGAAAAACGAACGATCTTGCATAGGACATCCTTGAGGGTATGAATCAACGGCTCACTCAAGCACAACTCACTCAGATTGTGGCAGAAGTAGAACGCTTGTCTCAACGCCAACAGGAAGAACTGGATCAGGAGCAGGTGAAGGCAATTTTGCAGGAGTTGAATTTGCCCCCCCATTTGTTAGATGAGGCGATCGTCCAAATCCAACGACGAGAAGTTTTGGCAGTACGTCAGCGGCGGCTACGCTGGGTATTGGCTGGTGTAGGGGTAGCAATGGTGCTGATCATTACCAGTTTTTTATGGATCAGTCAGCAACAACAGCAGATGCTAACCCGTTTATCTGTGCAACACGATCGGATTACATTAGCGGCTGATCAAGGTGAAGGGCTAACGGTGGTTGCTCGTCAGACTAACCCAGAGCTATATTATCGCGTCACTTTAACTGAGGCACCGGTTGGACAAACGTTATCTCTATCCTGCCAGTGGCTTGATCCCAGTGGTAGAATTGTGCATCAAAACAGCTACCAAACCCGCGAAATTCGCACTCCCATTTGGAATACATTCTGTCGCTATACGCTAGGCTCATCGGCTCCGATTGGGAACTGGAAAGTCCAAATGTTTAGTGGCGATCGTTTACTCAGTGATACTACATTCAGTGTGCAGTAATTGCTATGGGTAGCCCAATTACGGCTAGCATTGCCACGCAGTCACGCCAGTTGATTGGTTATTGGGGGTATGGTAATCCAGCGATCTTCGCCCAGCAACTACACGCTATTATTCAGCAATTCAGCCCAGATGAATGGGTGATCCAGGCGGATTGTGCGAATCAGGATATAAGGGTAGCAATTTCAGCCTCAGGTCTTTATGGCGTTGGGCAGTCTCCTGAGACTCAACTTGCGGATGTCTGGGTGCAATTGCAGGAGCAGCAGCTGAGGTTAGAACGCAATTTGTTTGGGCGCGTTACCCTTTACTGGACGCAGATTGAGCAGGTGATTTGGTTTGCGACTCGATTACAACTACTTTTACCACTACTAACCGTACCAGAAGTCAGTATTCCTGGTTTATACGGATATAGTTGCTTCTCCTACGTACCCACTCCTTTAACCCCCATTGCCAATCTAGTTGCCATTCCCGCAGGGACGGAACAAGTTTGGCAACGTCATGAGTTAGCTGGTAGACTTTCAGCGCTACCGGTAACTCAATCCTGTGAGTGGCGGGAGTCCTCTGAACAAATTCATGATGAAGCGGCTGCGATCGCTGACCTGCAAACGCTGCTGAGAACGGCTGTTGAACGCCAGTTGACAGATATTCAGGATCAACCTGTGGGTGTGTTTTTATCAGGTGGATTAGATTCTTCGATCGTTGCAGCGCTATTAGTCCAAATGGGGGTTAACGTCTATGCTTATACCCTCGACTTTGGCACGGCTGGTACTCCGGAGTATCCTTATGCAGAGCAAGTTGCGCAGCATCTGCAAATCCCTTTGATTAAGGTAGACGCAACACCTCGACGCGTTCAACAGGCGTTAGAATCCGCAACCTTAGCTCTGGATCTACCGTTTGGGGATGCTGTGACTGTGCCGTTATTTTTACTGAATCAAGCAGCTAGTCAAGATACGGCGATCGTATTTAACGGTGAGGGTGGAGATCAGCTATTTGCAGGTTGGACTAATAAACCGTTAATTGCTGCCAGCATTTACCGACAGGAAATCTTGGCTGATCCAGCATTGTTTGCTAACCAGTATTTGCAGACATTTCATCGCTTATGGGGCTATGAAATTGAGGTATTTCAGCCAAGGGTTTATGAGCAAATTCAATCTATACAACCTCAGGCTTGGTTGCAAGAAGCGTTAGATCCGACCTGTACCCGATCGCTGTTACATCAATTGCGCCGAGCTACTTTAATGTTAAAAGGGGCACAAAATATTCAACCACGAGCGACCAATCTAGCCTTTGCCCAAGGATTATGGGTGCGATCACCATTTTGCGATCCTTCCCTAGCCGCATGGACATTTCAGCTATCAGGAGAACTGTGTTTGAAAGGAGCCTGTGAGAAATACATTCTGAAACGGGCTGTAGAATCCTGGTTGCCAACCGAAATTGTGTGGCGCCAAAAGCGAGGGATGGGAGTGCCGACCACTAGTTGGTGCTTGCAAGAATGGTGGCGAGCATTAGGACAGTGGTTAAATCCGGCAGTTTTGCAAGCAGAGGGGATCTGGCAAGCGGATCTGGCAGAACGAGTTATTTCTGGCAAACTAGGTGGAGCAATTCAAGGACGACGGATCGGAGAAATTCTTTGGCTCTTAATCACTTGGCAGACCTGGAGATCGCAGGTTTTAGGTGAAACTGTTCGTCCTACATCTTGGGAGCACCCGTTTTGGTTACCTCCTTGGGTTTGGCATCTGCGATCGATATCTAATTTTTTATTCAACAATAATTATGAGGTATAAAGCTGCGTGAATCAAAATATCAATTACCCGGTCGATAGTCGAGTATCCGATTTGCCACAAGCTCCCTTTTCGACTGAACTTGCCGAAGAGTTACTCACTACGTATGGTTCACCACTTTATGTTTATGTGAATGATGTACTCCAACAAACGATCAGACGGATTACAAAGGCTATTACGTATCCTCGCACTCATTTTCACTTTGCTAGTGTGACGAATGGGAATGTAGCTCTCCTGCGATACTTTCAACAAGCTAATTGGGGACTCCATGCCAATACTCCCGGCGATATCTATCTAGGATTGCAAGCTGGGTTTGCCCCTGATTGTATTGTTTATAGTGGTAGTAACCTAAATCGGGCAGATATGGAGCAAGTTTTAGCCTGGGGGCTAACAACTTTAAATTTAGATAGCTTATCTCAATTACAGCTATGTTGCGATGTCTATCAGGAGCAATCACGATCGCACTCGCTCCGGCTAGGATTACGGTTGAACCAGCCAGAACTAACAGGCGATAGCCGGATTGGTGTTCGTCCATCAGAATTCCCCACAGCGATCGCCCAAACTCAACAATGTGGTTTGCCGCTAGCAGGACTCCACTTCTACCGAGGCACAGGAACCAATGCTACATCTGCCTTTACCCAGACCATTCAGGCAGTGCTTGCTACAGCTCAGTTATTGCCTGATTGGAGCTACCTTGACTTTGGCGGTGGGTTTGGTTATCCCTACCACCATGACGGTGCGGTGTTTAATTGGGAACAGTTTGGAGCGGAATTGACAGGTCATCTAAATCGCTGCGATCGACCCATTGATTTACTAATTGAGCCGGGGCGAGCCGCAATTGCAGGCTGTGGCACATTACTCACTAAAGTTGTGTCGGTGAAATGGCAAGACGATCGACAAATTGTGGGAGTAGATACAACGGTTGCTAATCTCTCTGTTCCGGCGGTTCATGGTGGCTATCGGCAAATTGTTGCCCTAACCTCTCCTAGCATCAGCCGACATCTTACTGATGTGTGTGGGAATACAACCTATTCTCGGGACTATTTAGGACGTAGTTGTAGCCTACCACCCTTAGCTCCGGGAGATATTCTGGCAATCCTTGATGTAGGAGCCTATGGCTATGCCATGTCTTCGCACTTTCTACATCGTCCCCGTCCGGCTGAAGTTTTGTTAGAAGCTGACCGCCATCGCTTAATTCGCCATCGCGAGGATTACCAGATACTATTAATGAATCAAATTTTCTAGTAATTTGATGACATTACAACAGCTATTTATTCTTGATAAGAGGTAATTATGAAATGCATCCAATGTGGAACTGATAATTTGCTCCGCGATCGCACAGCGAATCAAGGTCATTGTAAACAATGTCGTCATCGGTTTGTATTTGAACCAACAACAATGGGTACAAATAAAATCACAGATGGTTTTTTTGCCAAGGCGATCGCTGATATTTCCGCTAACAACACGCTTTATTTCACTCTGAAGCAACTCCTTTACCTCATTAATCAGCGCTTAGATCGGCGAATCAGTGCTAATTTAAATGGTCTACAAATTGGTGGATTCATTCTTGTTGGGGTGGGAGTTTTTGTGGTAAAACCAGCTTGGTTCATCTTAGTACCACTCGGTATAGGATTAATTATTTTAGGCAGTACAAAGCGATTCCGCCGTAAGCAAAGGATTCCATTAAGGGTTTCTGCGAGTCAGCTCCAAGACTGGCTCCATACTTGGACTCAAATCAATGGAGCACCAGAAAAATTGTTGATAACACCACGGGAAGCTCAATTACCTACAGTTGTGAGTTCTGAGGTCAGTGCGTATAGTTTCGATCGCTTAGTTGTTTGTGAGTCAGATACGATCGCTCATCTATTAATTACCAACAATTTTCACTTTGAAAATAACTGTGCTGTCCTTAGTGTTAAAGGTTATCCAAAAAATATTTTTGATACAACTATGGAAATGGTGCGACGGAACCCTGAGCTGAAAGTATATACATTACACAATTGCAGTGCTCAAGGCATAGAACGATTACATCAACTGCGACAGAGTCCGAAATGGTTCTTAGATAGTAATGTGGTCATTGTCGATGTTGGCATACTACCGCACCAGGTACTGAATGCAAAAAGCAGCACATTTATACAAACGTCACCAGAGGCTGCTCAAGCCGCACAACAATTATCTCCTAACATTCGGCAGGGATTGTCTGCTAATGAGCTGAAGTGGTTAGACGCAGGAAATTATGTGGAATTGGAATCCTTCACCCCCCGAAAATTAATTCAAATTCTCAACCGAGGAATTGCGGGAAGCCGAGATCTAGTAATGGATAGTAGCGATAGTTATATTCTGATGGACAGCGGTGATAGTTCCATTTATGCTGTTGATAGCTTTGGGTAACAGAATTTAGATGAAGTCGCAATCCATTAACTTACGCACCTCACTGTCCTGCTAGAAAATGTCTTAAGCTTTTTCAAATCTAATTAAATTTCCTCAAGCTAAGACAAGTACCAGTACAATAAACCCTGGTTATAGTGTTCAGTTCTCTGCTCGAACTAAATCGAAACTAACCAGCGGACTCTTACTCACTTCTGCAAATCCCAGATGCTTCAATAACTCAGTCCAGGCGGCACTCAATTTGGCATCTTTGGGGTCGGCAAAATGCTGTTCAGCTAAATTGGTGATGGCATCATACCAGATGCTATTTTGGATGTAGACCGAGTATGGTTGAAGAGCGACGTTAGCCTGATGATTTGATTGAATATTTACTGATGGAATGCGGCGAATCCAACCATCAACCACCAAATCCGGTTCGATCGTACTATCTGGAGCACAATCAAGATTCAGTCGCCAGCGGTAATTCTGATTGATTGCCAAGGCAGTTTGAGGTTCGGCGGGAACGGTGATCTTGAGTATGCCAGGTTGATTTGCTAACTTAATCGACGTGCGATAAATCGTTTTGCGCTCGCTCTCATCTAACAACAAAAACTCTAGATGACTGATTTGCTCTGAGTGGTAGGGAATATAAAACCAGAGCGTGGGATGCTCAGAGTAGGTGTGGTCTCTGCCATTATTCGCCACAATGGCGGTCAGAGGTATTTGAGTTTGGGGACAGTTGAGTGCAGGACGAGTAGCTCCAGGTCTGGGATTACCAGTAGGGGTTCCTGTCTTGGGGGGAGTGGGCTTCTGTTGACCGATAGCCGAAGCATGGTTGTTGACCCATAACGCTAGTAGTAAAGGAAATATCAGAATCAAGGGGTGAGAAAACCTGGACTGCCACATAGCACAATTCTCCTCAGTTGCGTGGAAGGACAATCGGTAATCCCTACCTCTGAATGAAGAGGCTACACAAATGCCTGAGATATCCTACACCTCTATTAGTTCGATTTTAGGAAATTGGGAAGGTTGCAAGAAGACCGTACTGCTGGCAATGCGGCAGCACTCACCCCGGTTCCGATCAAGCTGAATGCTGCTGGTACGAGCGGAATCCAGCCACCGTTAACCAATATCAGCCAGCAGGCAGCATAAAGCGTCAACAGGCTAAGACAAAAGGCGATTCCCCGATATAAGGGAACTGGCAACAGCCAGATGATAGCTCCTCCAGTAAACGCCCAGACCAACACCCAAACCCCATCTTGCCAGTCCGTCCACCACCATAGTAACGGGCGATCGCCAGCGGCAGCACTGAGTAACTGACTGACCACATGGGCATGGACCTGCAAGCCCCGAATGCGACCATAGGGGGTATCGTGATAGTCAGGAATACTGGGAGCAGTCACCCCAATCAACACAACTCGATCCTTAATCCAGTCTGGGTCAAAGCTATTGCTATCCGTTAAGACATCTCGCAATGTTACTTGTTGGGCAATCTTGTCCGGCTCGGTAGTGTGGCGGTAACGGATTAATAACTGGTTGCCACTGGCATCAAGGGTTTGATAGCCACCCCGATGGTTCTCTAAACGGCGGACAATCACAGAGCCAAACTGCCAATCATTATTTTGACGCTGCACAGTGATTTGATGCCGACTCAAGTACTCGTAGGTAAGCTGCCAAGCCAATGAGTAGGGCGTTCGACAGCGAGAGGGCACAGCGATGGGATTTGCGGTTCGAGACAGCAGGTAGCGGCGAACCGTGTAGTCTTGCCGATTGGTCTGTAGATCATCGGGGTACAGGTCTACAAAACCGAGTTGGGCTTCTGGAACTTGGGGCGGGGCAGCAATCCCTCCACCTGACTGAGGATCAAAAGCGCAAATGGTAATTAGGTTTTGCTGTTGCTTCAGGTGAGTTGTGAACCTCTGATAGCCCGTTCCCACTGGGCGATCGCGGATAATATCTAAGCCGATCGCGGCGGGTTGATACCGCTGGAGTTTTGCTAATAGTTGGGTCAGAACGGCATCAGGGAGGGGATGACCATAGCGACGCAGATCTTCCTCATCCACACCAATTAGCAGTAGCCTATCATCGGCGGGTTCGGTGGGAAGTTGTTGCATCAAGTGGTTGAATGCCTGAAGTTCCCAGGTTTGCCATGTTCCCAGCCACCGTAATCCCATCATCAGTCCCGTTACGAGCAAACTAGACAGGATGATGCCTGGAAATTTGAGGCGTTGAGGTGGGGATAGCGGCGATCGTGGAGCCAGCGGTTGAGTGATGGGTTGTGGCTGGGGATGCAAGTTTTGCCAGGTGGGCGGAATGTCTGCCAGATTTTGATAAATCACGGGGAGCCAGGTGGCTCCCGGTAAGTCCTGAAATTCTTCTAGGCGCTCTTGAGCGCGACGAACAGCGGTATAGAGTGGTTGAGCCTGGGCATATTCCGCCAAAAGCTCTTTCAAAAAGGATTGAGCCACCTGATCAGGAACTTCTTCCTGCATAAAAATGACGACAGGAATCTGTAAACTTGCCAGCTGCTGCGCCAGTCCCCAACCATCGCAGGAGTTGAAAATTGCAATCTTCAGCCCTTGGTGAATGGCTTCCCTCAAGGCATGTTTAAATTGATCGATCGCTAGACTTTCCTGATCACTCAAGTAAATGCGACCTATATCGTGCTGAGTCTGACTATGCCCCGCAAAAAAGAAGATATCCCAACCATGGTCTTGCCGGAGTGTTCTGATCAACTCTGGGGCGGTTGGTTGCGACAAAAACACAGACTGAGCATCGCTTAAGCGTTGAATGGCTGCTTGATCCGGTTGCAGATCGATCGCCGTCGCATCTCCTAACACTGCCAAAACTCGAACGCGATCGTGGTTCGACGGGGACACCTCTATCCGCGCGTGCTGCTCAAAATCGGGCAGGCTATACCCCAGCCCCACATTCGCATACTGACTAAGAATGTCCCAAACATGCCAGGGCAATTTCCACACCTGCGGATCGCGCGCCTGAATCACCACTCGACTCTGATTCGGATAACGAGCCAGTTCTTGACTGAGGCGTTCTCGAATCCGTTGCCAACTTGCTTCACTGGTGGATTGCAACCAGGTCGCCATATTGGTTTCCAGGGCAAGCATCCACTGACGGCAGGCTTCCACATCGGCACGGGTGGAACGGTGAATCGTCAGACTTTGATCAATCTGCCAATCCGCATCAGCGCTACGGGGCGATCGTCTAGAGGAGGTACTCAGCGATCGAAACAGTTGTTGCCAGCAAACATATAAGCTTTCCAGGTCTGGATTGGCGGGCAGTCTGCCAGTTAATTCGGCAAATGGGGAGCCAGCCTCCTCCCGTAACTGGAGTGACACATCAAATCCCTGGTGGAAGTCACCTGTCCCAATCTTCAGAATTGCCACTCGGCTCATGGCTGCATCCTCATGCATTCAAGCCGCAAAATCGGCTGTGATGCTGGTACTGCCCAGTGTAACGCGAACCTGGAAATGAGCGGCAGCTGGAGGACTAAAGCGTAACTCGATCGCTTGGTCTTGTCCCTGCCCTTGTTCATCCTGTCTGGCTTCTGTGGCTAGACGAGTTTCGCCGGATGCTGACAGCACACTGAGTTGCAGGTGAGGCGGCAGTTTGACCCGCTGATCAACGGGTTGCAATTGTAGCCAAACCCCAATGCGATCGTTTGATTTAGGCAGAATCGCCACGCTCAGAACGATCATCGGCACATCTGGTTGACCATCTAGATCCAGGATGCGGGCTTTTCTTACCCCTGCCAGGGGATGAGCCGGATCAAGTTTTCCTAAGCTGAGTGCGGCCTGCCAGCGAGTTTCTTCATCCTCAGTCTGTTGCAGTAATTCGACCAGACTGGCGACTGCCTCAGGCTGCCCAGCACCAATCTCGCCTAACATGCCTGCTGCCTGGCGGCGGATGGGTTCAGAAGGACTGGTTTGCAGTAACCGAATAGCTGCCGCGATCGCATTCTGAGCCGTATCCTCTTCCGCCTGCACCCGTCCTCGAGCCGGACTCAGTTCTAAGGGGGCTAAGAGCAGTTCGACAGTTTGCCAATGTTCCGCAATGGTCTGCCTCAGCCAGTGCTGTAAATTGACGATCGTGGGCATCGTTGGTTGGGCAGACAACGGGGTAGACAGAACGGGTAACACCGCCGCTTGCTGCCGTTGTTCATATAACTGCTGCCTCCAATCGTCATGCTCTAAGAGGGCTGCCCAGTCTGCAAAAGGAACTTCCAGACGGGGTGAATAAGGAGTAGGTTGTCCAAGTTGGGTGATTAATTGCTCTGCGCGATCGGGGGATAGAGGCGGTAAGGCGGTGACTTCCGGCAGAGTTGTCAAACCCAGATCCTGCGCGACCCATAGCACGTTCAAACTCTCGGTTAAATTCTGGCGTGGGAGAGAATAAACTCGTCGCACCGGATCTTGCTCACCTGCTTTCACTTGCTGATGGGTGGCAAATCCCCAGACTCGCAACCATTCGGTGTCGTCCTCCAAATTGACTTGGACAGCCAGGTAATAGGGAGCTGCCCAGGTAGGAATATCCACCCACTCAAACGGCACACAAAGTTCATCAAGGGTGTTCGCTTCACTGGGAATCAGCACGATACGAGTCTGCCCCACTTGTAGAGCCGTACCATTCACAACGTCCCAAATACTGGGTAAGGCTGCCTGGTTTGGCCATGCCGTGATAGTTTCTGGTGGTAGATCCAGTTCGCTATTCAGCCACTCAGTTAATGTCTGTAAGCACAGATTATTCATATAAGCATTGCGGCAGGCAACGTCGCTGGAATAGGTGACGCTAAGCTGATTAACGTCTTTTAAATGCTGCTGGGGTAGCTCCAAGTAAAGCTGATTGAGTGCTGTGTTGATGGTTTGGCTGGGATTTAACATGGTTTGCTGTCCTCAGTGGCATGGTCTGTCGTGGCATAGTGCTGCTGGAGCCAAATGGTGATGTAACGGTCAAGATGCTCCAAATTCTCCAGAGCCAGAGAGTAGTTAAGTTCTGCTTGAATCCAAGTGGCGATTGCTGTCAATAAGCCTCGTTGACAGCGTTGATAACGCCGAGAAACCGTGGCTTGGTTAATTCCAAGTTGATTGGCAATTTGAGTTTGATTGCGACCTAAACTGCGGTATTTCAAAATCGTTTGCTCGATCGCATCAAATTGTTGCGTCTGCTCAATTAGCATCGTGTTAAGTGTTTGGACTCGATGCTGCCACTCTTCCTGGGATTGTTGTTCCTGTAAGAGCGCGATCGGATCATCTAACGCCAATTCTGCTTCAGAATTAGATAATTCTTTAAAAGAATTGGCTTGATAAGCGTCTAAAGATTCAATCTTTGGAGTGGCTTGAATAGCTTGAATACAGGTTTTAACGAATAATTTAAAGTCGCTAATCGAAATTAAACTACTAGATGCTGGCGTCATTCCTGCAACTTGAGCATAATGTCGATTCCAATAATCCGTGGCCGCTTGATATTGTGTTGCCGTCGGTTCTAACCAGCGATCGCCCGATTTACTATAGACTGCAAATAAAGCATCTCTCGCCGCCACATAACCCGGTATTTTGGCTTCAGCAATGCCAATCACCGTCAACCCCCGCTGGAGTTCACTTTTGCTAACTCGCTTCAGGGAAAACCAAAGAGAATATTTGCCTTTACCCGTTTCCTGGTGAAACAGATCACGGATTTTACTGGCAATGGCGAATCGAAAATATTGTTCCAAACTATATTTTTCTGGTTGATAGCGTTGATAGATCAACCAAATTTGAGCGGGATCGTAAGCCAGACGCTTAGCCAGATGTAAATAATGTTCCCAGGTGGTGGCAGGAGATTCGTAGTTGCGAAAGGCACTGAACCGATCGCGAACGGCAGCATACAAGGGGGCTTCCAAGTAAGCGGCTAGATGCCACTGAGCCAGTTCTCTCTGGAAGTCTGCAATTGAGTCTTGCTGATAGAGGTGCAGAAAATTTTGCACGATCGCACTGGCATCTTCTCCCTGACACCAAGTGCTGAATTGAGCGTTTTGCTTCTGACAAGCCTCTATATCTTGCTTCAAAGCAACATCAGATTTCCATTGCAGCCTGGACACCTTGCCACCATCCTGTGCGATCGGGATTAAAAATGTGAAGAACTGCTCGATAAAATTTCGTCGAGGTATCTTGCCTAAATCCATCTCTACCGCCTTGATACACTGATCTGAGTTGTATCGTAAGCGATTCACAACAGTATTGGGAGTAAATCACAATTTTTATGCAACGTTGCGATCAATTCACCCAACCGGGGGTTGTCGGTCAATTACTTCAATTAGTGTGCAATGGGCTTGTTCGCCAGTCTAAGTTTGTTACTCATACGATAGCAACTTCTTCAACTCAATTCGCCATCACTAGGTTGCTCCACTCTGCTAACAGTATCACTAACTAGGTCACCTGTTGGTGGAAGTTGAGAACCAGCATTGAGGATTTCTTCAGGAATAAAGGCTTGAATGCTGTCCTGTGAAGTCGAAGTGTAGGTTTGTAGGAAGTAAGCCATCTGATACAGATATTATTTCTTAACCAGAATACGATAATGCTCACTTACAGGAGATGCTGGTACTTCTTGTAAGAACCACCGAACATTGAGTAGGATAATGCTGGGCAAAAAAATGTCGCCACTTGAAGGGAGAAGCAGTCCTCATAGCAGAGGTATCAGGCAAGTCTGGGCTTAACTGCCTTACCACTGACCTGAATTTGCGACACAACCAGTATGGTGACTCTTGATCGGAATTTGAATCACAAACTTAGTATCCTCGCCTGCCATTGAATGGCACTCTAATTTGCCACTATGTTTCTCAACAATGATTTGATAGCTAATAGATAGCCCCATGCCAGTTCCATTACCAATCTTCTTGGTGGTAAAGAAGGGATTAAAAATGTACTGTTGAATGTGGCTAGGAATGTTAAGACCGTTATTACTGATCTCAATCTGTACCCATTCTGCTGCGATGGTAGTAGTGCGGATTGTAATCCGGTTCGGATTCGCTCGAATTGTCTTAACGGTCTGTCGATCATTGCCTTCTTCCAACGCATCGATCGCATTGGCGAGAATATTCATAAACACCTGATTTAATTGCCCAGCGTAGCATTCCACCAGGGGAAGCTCTCCATAATCCTTCACTACCTCAATCTCACGGCGATCGCGTTGGGCTTTAAGACGGTGCTGTAAAATCATCAAGGTGCTATCTAGCCCCTCATGAATATTCACAGGTTTTAGCTCTGCTTCATCCATGCGGGAGAAATTGCGTAAAGACCGTACAATCTCACGAATGCGCTCAGTGCCGACCTGCATGGACGATAGCATTTTGGGTAAATCTTCTTGCACAAACTCCAGATCAATCTTCTCAGCAGCATTTTGAATGGTTGGGACTGGAGTGGGATAGTGCTGCTGATACAGTTGCACAAACTCTAATAGACCCTGGGTATAGTCCTGGACATGGGTCAAATTGCCATGAATGAAGTTCACTGGATTGTTAATCTCATGAGCCACTCCGGCTACTAGTTGTCCCAAACTCGACATCTTCTCGCTCTGTAGCATTTGGGTCTGCGTACGGCGCAATTCATTCAGTGTGTTCTTGAGTTCAACCGTGCGAGCTTCTACTCGAACTTCCAACTCTTCGTTACTTTTCTCCAGGGCTTGAAATGAATCATGCAACTGCTCGGCCATATAGTTAAAAGATTGAGCGAGCTTATCTAGTTCTTGAACACTACTCAGGTCTACTCGCTGGTCTAAGTTGCCAGATGCCATGGCTTCACTAGCCTGATTTAGTCGTTCAATGGGATGGGTAATCCAACGTGCGGTAAACACCCCCAGTACCGATGCGCCCACTAGGGCAGCCAAGGAAAGTAAAAGGGTGAGACGAGTGTTGGCGTTGATCTCTGCCATAAATGCTCGTTCCGGCACACTCATTACGACTAACCAATCCAACCCATAGGTATCTCGCCAGGGAGACACCTGTACGTACTGGGTTTCTCCCTGTACCTCCAACCGCAATTTTTGAGTCGTATCGATCTGCTGAAACTGGTTGAACTGTTGTTGGAGCGATTTTGCTGTTTCCCGCACGATCGCATTGGGGCTATCGATCGCCTTCAAACGCTGAAGTTCATTGTTTCTATGCGTGAAAAACGGCTCTTTACCGGAACTGGCAATTAATGTGCCGTCTCGTTCCATTAAAAACACCTGACCTGCGCGACTCACTTCTAAATTCCGTAAAAAATCGCTGAGGGATAGGAGTGAGATATCGGTACTAATCATCCCTAACAGTGTCTTATTGGCATCATACAGTGGACGTGTCGCGGCAATGGTGATGTAGACCAAATTAGGATAATCGACCGTATAAATTGAAGACCACACCGGCTTGTTCGCCTTGATTGGATTGGTATACCAGGGTTGCGTGAAATTGTCCCAATCCAGCACGGCTAGAACCCGAGTACGCTTTCCCTGTTCATCTAAGGCATAGCTATACCAATTTTTCGGTGGTCTCGGTCCCCAATCATCTAATGTGATCGTTTTGCCATCATAGCGAGCGATTCCGACTCCTTCCCCTGTTTTTAACCCCACCCCCAGGTAACTGATTTTATCGGCATCAAATGCCTGCATTTGTTGCCAGAAATACTCACCCGTCTTCTTGCGATCGCGGACATCCAACAATCCCATTCGCACAGCACTTGCATTAATCTGGCTAACTTTGTGCGGGATGGATAGATAAGCCGTCAGGTGTTGGTCTACGGTGCTATCAGTTCGTTCCATCAACTGATTTGCTAGATTATTAACGGCTTTCTGCCCATTCTGGAACGATAAGTAGCCAACCAGACCAACTGCTCCAAAAATTTGCAGCACGAAGGGTACAATTAGAACCATTTGCAAGGGAAAGGCCCGCTTCAGTTGGCAACGCTTGGTTAGATTTATCATTAGCAGGGATAGCCGTAAGGGACAACTGTCCTTTAGAGTGCCCCCTTATTTCTGCTTTTGATACGAGGGAAAAAAATCTTTGTGACTGAGAAAGCTAACTTGGATTATTCACGATGGTTTTGGCGAACTCTAGAACCTCCTCTTGGCTTGCACTCTAGACCTGATGTATAAAAACACACTGTCAAAAACCTAGAATCGCCGGAAGTTAATCAGGGTTTAAGTCCCAGGATTTTTTGGCGTTGCATAATAGAGGGATGAATTAGGGTTGGTTTTGATGCAATGTCCAGACTGTCAATCGACTCATGTCCGTAAGAACGGGAAGAGAAGAGGTAAGCAAAATTACATTTGTGTCAGTTGTCGTCGTCAATTCATTGAGCAGTACAGTGCGTCTCAAGGGTACAGTGACGACATCAAACAACAATGTTTACGCCTGTATGTCAACGGGATGGGTTTTCGAGCCATTGAACGAGTGACAGGAGTGCACCATACAACCGTCATTTACTGGGTCAAACGGGTTGGAGAACGCCTGCCTGACGCGTATGATCCAGAAGTCGTTCCCCAAGTCGGTGAACTGGATGAACTGGAAACGTTTGTAGGAGCTAAAAAAACAAAATCTGGCTCTGGACAGCCGTAGACCACTTTCGAGTGGGCATCTTAGGTTGGGTGTTAGGGGACCATAGTGCAAACACCTTTGAACCGTTATGGGCTATTGTACGAACCTGGCAATGTTATTTCTATGTCACGGATGGTTGGAGTGTTTATCCAGGATTTATTCCACCCGGTGACCAGATTGTGAGCAAAACCTACATGACCCGAGTCGAATGTGAAAATACCCGCTTGCGCCACTACCTCGCTCGGTTGCATCGCAAAACATTGTGCTACTCCAAATCAGAAGAAATGCTGAGGCATTCAATTCGTTTGCTACTTCACTACTTGAGATTTTGGGATGTTCCGATTCCTGTTTGATTCCTCCCGCCATTCAGCAACGCCGATTTTTTCAGCAGGGTTCATGAATAATTCAGGTTAGGTAAGCCCGATTAATTTACGGACTGAGGCAATATAGTGACCTGGTTGTAGCGACACCTGGCTACAGGCGACTAGATCCGCTAATGCTGGTGCGCTGTTCTACTGCCCCTAACAACGTCGCTGACGCTCTGGATAAAGGGAGTAGGCGGTAATGGTGCAAGAGCGATCGCACTCACATTTATAGGAGTAGTCCTAGTAATCAGAATTCAAAGCAAAGGTCGTCCTGCAAGTACTCAGTGGAGAGAAAACATTAAGCGATCTGTGTCGAGCCCACAAGTTGAACCCCAATGTACTGAACCGCTGACGCAAGGAATTCCTGGAGCAGGCACCGATCATTTTTGAGCGGGGTGAATTGGGTAAAGGGCAGGAACAGAAGATCGCAGAGCTAGAGCGGCTAGTGGGGCAGTTGACAGTTCAGCTTGAGATCGCAAAAAAAGCCTCGACTTAATTGAGCCTGGACAAAAACGGGAGGCGGTAATGCGCTTGAGTCAGGAGTACCCGATTGCGACGCTGTGTCAGGTGTTGAACTACCCATGAAGTCAAGTGTACTACGAACCACAGTTACCTGTCGATGAAACCGAGATTAAAGCAGCTATCGTCAAACTCTGTGGGCAACATCCGACGTATGGCTACCGTCAAATCACTGCGATGCTGAAACGGTAGGGTCAGGAGAATCAACCATAAGCGCGTGACTCGATTGATGCGGGAACTGGGACTGGTGGGCAATTCTCCCATCAGGCGAAAACGTACCACTAATAGCAACCACGACTTGAAACGCTATCCCAACCTGGTGATGAATTTAGCCATCGAGCGACCAAATCAGGTTTGGGTTGGGGATATCACCTACATCAGGTTGCAACAGGAGTTTGTGTATTTAGCGGTGTTGATGGACGTGTTTACGCGCAGCATTCGGGGTTGGCATTTGGCAAGAAGCATGGATGTGAGCTTAACGATAATAGCCTTAAATCAGGGATGGGTGCGTGTCACCTTCTTGGGAGAAAAATTAGGCTAGGAGAGAAGCCTATTGTCCCAACTGTCGTATGACCCCAGAAGATCAAGCGCAACTGCAACAAAGCATTGATACCATTGCCCAGATTCTC
>VRZD01000022.1 GCA_016743235.1 Pantanalinema sp. GBBB05
TGGGTCGTTCAATAGCGGTCGGCATCTCTACCTCCCACGCTCTATACTCTGCTTTGATCCTCCCACTTAGCTGGAGACGGGGCTATGTTTGTGTCCCTTTAGAGGCTTAACTTCACGTCGTGTAACACAGGTCCATCTCCCCACGGTCTGACTGGATGGTCTTTTTCGAGTAGCCATTGCGGCTATTGCCTCGGGGTAGGCTCTCCGTGTCTGGGGCCTCAGACTCGACGTCCTTTTCGCCCTCCAGATGGTGGTTCAACTCCCCGGCTAAAGCTCGTTCAATCAGCCGTTTGCTCAATTGTTTGAGTAAACCCGATTCACCCAGAATATCTTCTGGGGTCTGGCAGTCGGCTAACAGCTCATCGAGCATCTCATCAACGCGATTGACTTCCTTCTTTTTCCGTACCATGAGGCGGTCTCCTGAATTACTGGGATTTTAGACCGCTTACACAAAATCCTGATCAGTCTCTTTAATCAGCCTATTGCCGGGTAGCCGTTTCAATCCCGACTTTGTCTTGTCCATACACTCCCCAAGTGCCACTGAGAGTGCCACCCGGTTCCACAATATAGGAGACAACGGCACAGCGATCGCTGGGTTTAGTTCCCCATCCTACAGCGACGGCATCTCCCTGTTTAATCCCGATACCTTCAAAGGTATCGCCTGTTTGCCAGGAAAATTGATACACCAAGCCTTGTTGCTTGATCACAAGCGTACCGCTATACGGGTCGCCGTTGGGGTTTTTACCCGTAACCGCATAGGAACCCGCAAGACTATCGGCGGTATCGCTACTGGCTCGGGTGGCCATTTCCGTCCCTAACTTGGGCTGATCGATCGTCACCCATTGTCCGTCTAAGTTCTTGTCGTTAGTTTCGTAGGCGACGATCGTGCAGGTTTTGCTGCCCCAGCCGACCGACAGCATGTTGCCCCGCAAGATGCCAATGCCTTCAAAAGTATTGCCAGTGTCCCAGTTCAAGGTGTAGACATTGCCCGAATCTGTGGTGAGCGGGCTGATGGCAAGTTTGCCTTCATAGCGACTGCCATCCATATTCGTGCCCTTGACGGTATAGGTTCCAGTGATATCGCTGGGGGTTTTGTCACTGGCTGGAGTGGTGGTTGTAGCGGTTGGGGTGGGTGATGGAGGGGCTGAGTCGGTCGCTGTATTGGTGGCTGGGGTTGTCGTTACGGGTGTACTGGTCTGACAAGCCAGTAGTGATACACCAGAAAGCAGACCTAACATCCAGGGCAGCAAAACTTTTGTCATGGTCAGTCATCCGTACAACTGACCCAACTTTACCAGGACAATACAGGTTTAACGCCGTTTCAAGATCTGCTTAATATTTCCCATTGCTGCCGCGATCGCCATCGGTGAGGGTGCAGTCTGCTTCCAACTATCTCGGGTTTCCAATTGGGTTAACCAGGCATCCAGCCGAGGATAATTGGCGATCGGGACATTAAACATGGGCAGAGCGGTGATCAGCGTACCTGCAACCACTTCCGCTAGGGTAAATTCCTCTCCAGCAAAGTAGGGCGATGTTCCTAATAAGTCTTCGTAAAACTGGAGTACCTTGAGAATGCGTTGGTTTGCCGTTTCTAGGATGTCCGCTGCCACTTCCATTTGCATCATTTGCTTCATCAGTGGCACAGTTGCAGGTTGCAATTCATTGACAGTAATCATTTCCACCATCCGCACGATCGCGATCAAATGGGCTTCTTTCGGCATCAGGGGTGGTGAAGGAAATTTCGCTTCCAGATAATCTAAAATTGCCAGGGATTCAATGATGCGAAAATCTTGATCGAATAAAACTGGAACTTGCTGAAAGGGATTCGTTTCGGTAAATTCCGCTTGGAACTGATCGCCGTTTAACTTGAGTAAAACTGGCTCAAAGGGAATCTGTTTTTCTAGTAATGCTACCCACACTCGACGAGCATTGACAGAAAGCGGATTGTAGTAGAACTTCAGCATAGATTTTGGTGAATTACTCGGCGCTGTAATGAGCGATCGCTGTTAACACCTTACCATCTTCACCAAACCAGAACCACTCAATCGCCCGTTTATCCAAAACCGATTTGTAATAAATAGTCAAGCTATTTACGCTGAACAGAACATCCAGTAATTCAAACTGTAGATCGGGAAATTTGTCTAACGAGCGCTGCCAATACTCCCTCACATTTTCCTTACCTTTTAATCGACCTGTAGAATTTCCAGCAATCGCTTGAATGAATGGAGAAGTCATTTCAAAATCATCGGCATAATGTGACAAGATACGATCGAGATCATGAGCATTCCAGGCGGCAATCCACTCGTGAGCAAAATTATCTGCAAAGGTTTTATTTAGCATTCTTTAATGCTCCTAATCCTTGATCAGGCTGCCGAGTCACTAAAGTAATTCCTGACAAAATCAAACTAAACCCGATCGCATGAAACCAATAGAGTTTCTCACCTAAAAATAGCATTGCCATCACACTGCCAAATACCGGAACTAAATGAATAAATAATCCCGCTTGATTCGCCCCAATTAATTCTACGCCTCGGTTATAACAAAGATAGGCGAGAATGGATGGAAAAATTGCCACATATCCAATTGATAAAATGGTGGTTGAGGTGAGTGGTGTAAATTGCCCTGTAGCAATTTCTCCTAGATAAAATGGCAATAATAGGAAGCTGCCTAAGATAAATGTTACCGCTAAAAAACTGAGTGGATGCAACTTGGGACGTAAGCGTAGTAGTGCTGTATAACCAGCATATCCAACTACCCCAATTAAAATCAGCAGATCACCTTGATTAAAGGATAGAGTAACTAATTGTTGCCAATCCCCATGAGCCACGATCGCCACGGCTCCCATAAATGAAATTCCGACCCCGATCGCTTGCTTACAAGTCAGTTTTTCTTGAAATAGACTATAGGAAAGCAAGACCACAACTAATGGCATCGCAGACTGCATAAGAATGGCATTAATTGCTGTCGTAAATTGTAATCCTTGATAAAGCAAGGTGTTGAATAAAGCAATTCCTAACGCAGATAACAATAACAAGATCTGCCAATGAGCCAGAATTTGTTGCCAATCCCGTTTAAGATGTCGCCAAGCTGGAATCAGGATGAGAAAACCAGCCAGACTCCAGCGCCAAAAGGCTAAACTCACGGGTGGAATTTGGCTATGGACTGCTCTGCCAACGATCGCATTTCCTGCCCAAAATAGAACCGTTAGAACTAATAATAAATAAGGTGAATTGAACCAGGACGATCGCTTTAACCAGCGATGATTTAACCATTGATTCGATCGAGATAGCCAATTCATCCTCAGTTGCCATGACTCAGTGTGAACTAGCGTATCGGAGCGATTGAATACTCCACATCACCCAGTTAGTTGAGCCATTTCTATGAATCTGAAATAGGGGATAAGTACGACTCACCCCCTGTTCAACTAGCCAGATATTTCGTTATCTAGAAATTAGTGTTCGTTATCCAGTGGCAAAAGAGGCTAGGCTATCAAGCGATAATTTCCATAACTTTACCAACAAATATTCGGTATGAGCCTCTAGATCAACTAGAAAAATACCTTCGCTACAATCGGTATTAGTGGATAGCCAGGTTCCCGGTAAGGTCACTTCGACAAAGTCGGCATCACAGGGACTGAGCGTAATTGATTCATGGAATTGGCGAGAGATCGTTTCTAGCATTGCCAATTCGGATAAATGCTTCGGCAATAGTAGCGAGGCTTGTCCGGGTTCAATCATTAACGTTTGACCAATTCGCATGGTCAAAATAATTCGCTGGGTAATTAATTCTTCTAACGAAGTGGTCAATTGTTCAAGGTGAATACCCGTCTCAGTGTAGGTAAATTTCAGCATGATCCTGGTGTCTCCTGGGTGTCCAGAGATGTGGCTGTTGGTCAAATGCGTGATTCAGGTTGAGTTAGCCGGGCTGACGGATCTTCGGCTCACCCCTCAAACGTGATCACCATGAATAATTCAGACTAAATCTTGCAAAACTGCGAACGGCAGCCTGTAACTACAAGGGGGCGATCGTCCATTTCGGGCATGACGCACCCGATGACAAAAATCCACTCCCCGAATGTGCAGAGGTGGCGGACGAGGGTAATTAACGCATAAAGAATGAAGGCGATCGCGGCGAGTCGACTGGCGTCAATGGCGAGCCAGAATCAGGATTTGGCTCGACTCAAGTAATTGCTGTGAAGCAGCAAGACTGGACTGCCGGATCGATTGGGGCAATTGGAAAGATGGCATGGCAGAAGTAAGGAAAAACCACTTGAATATTCCTTCCAACATACTACACTTGTATTACGACCATGTCTAGATTCAATCAAGGAGACTAACAATGCCGACACTAACTCGCACCTCAACCACCGAAATGGAAGTCACTAGCATTCGGTTAGAGCGAGACCTGAAGGAAAAACTGAAAGAATTATCCGGTAATCAAGGCTATCAGGCACTCATCCGCGATGTGCTGTGGAATTATGTGCATCAACGATCGGGGGATTATGCGCCCCAACTCTCCCATTCAGATATTCGCGCTACGATCGCGGCCACCGCCCAACAGGAAGAACGCTGTGCGCTCACGGGCAAAATAATTCGACCGCAAGAACCGATGTTATTGGGATTAACCACCGATGGAGTGATGATGCCGCTCAGTGCTGATAGTTTCGTAGATTAGAGGACACCGAAACCATGCGCACTGATCAAGTTTGGCAAGACCGTACCCTGGTCAATAATTTTCTCACCGGCGTTCGGGGTGGAATTCCGTTTGCGATCGAGCAAATCAATATGGCTCTGAACGTTTTGGAGCAAACAGGGATTCCGGTTCACCGCGTCGCCGATTTAGGCTGTGGAGATGGCGCGATCGCCCAAGCCATCCTGCACCGCTACCCTAATGCTGAAGTGACGGCGATCGATTTTTCGCAACCGATGCTAGATCAGGCAGAACACCGCCTCGCACCTTTTGGCGATCGGGTTCGTTTACTCAAAGCCGATCTGTATACTGCCGACTGGCATTCCGAGTTAGAACCCTTCGATGCGATCTTCTCCGGGTATTGCATTCATCACCTGCCGGACGATCGTAAACAAGCTCTGTACCGCGAAATCTATGCCCTCCTCCATCCCGGCGGCTGCTTTCTCAACATTGAGCATGTGGCATCGGCAACGCCCTGGGTCGAGGAACTGTTTAACGATCGGTTGATCGATGCTCTGTACCAGTGGAATCTGACTCAGGCCGACCCCCTTTCCCGGGCTGAAGTTGCAAAACGCTATGTGCATCGAGATGATAAAGCTGCAAATATCCTGGCTCCAGTAGAGCAACAGTGCGACTGGCTAAGGGCGATCGGCTTTCAGCATGTAGATTGTTACTTCAAGTTTTTGGAGCTAGCAGTCTTTGGTGGTGTAAAGCCCAACGCTTAATCCTGGCGGGCTAAAGGATCACTCCAGGTGACTACAACCAAACTTCTGATCCTTTAGCCTTCCCCCTGGCACTCAGGTTTGCTATCATAGGTAAGCGACACAAGCGGATGTGGCGGAATTGGTAGACGCGCTAGATTTAGGTTCTAGTTTCTCACGAAGTGAAGGTTCAAGTCCTTTCATCCGCATAAGCTAAAAACTTGAAGCAATTGGCATCTATCAGATAACACCTTATCTATCATCTAAAATTCTGATAGTGAGATGGGTACTACGCTGGCATGATGAGAGGGATTTCCTGATTGCGGTGTTTGCGGTAAATTCTGAAGTCATTATCCAGTGTGAGGATGATACTTTCAGGGTATAGCTCTGTCATTCTTACCAGGCAGGCATCAGCCAGTGACATCGGTACATTTTCATAGCGAGTTATTAGTTCCTCGATCGCCTGCACTTCATCTGAGAGACAAAAGCTTACCTGTAACGCTCCCTTATTTACCAGTGATAAAACAGTCTGTTGGCTACGGGAATCACGTAAAAGCTGCCGTCTCATGACTCGCCAAAACCCGCCATATAACTCTTATTGGTGGATAGGTCAGGCGGTAATCCTTCTAGGCAGCCAATTAAATCTCCAGCTAGCTCAAGAAAGGAGGTGGAGTTTTCTACAGTTTCCGGTTGCTCAGAATTGACAACAGAGGTGTCGTCAATCACCAGCACTACCTTACATGTTCCTACTGGCAAATCTTCAGGTAGCTGAATTTTGAGTTCTTTAGTAGATGTAATTGTAGCAATAGTTTGAATAGTCTTCATTGTGGTATGTTAAAGTGTTAGCCCTTGCTAGTCGGACTTCCAGATGTGGCGGAATTGGTAGACGCGCTAGATTTAGGTTCTAGTTTCTCACGAAGTGAAGGTTCAAGTCCTTTCATCCGCATCACAGGCAAAACTAAAACTCCAGTTCTGCAAATAACTCTGCAACAGGTAGGGTAAATCCAGGGACAACATCTTCTCCATCCAGGCGATCGCCAATTCGCAAAAAAGCATCTGGGCTGGGGCTGTGATATACCAACACATACTGCTCATCGGGATGGATGACCCACACTAGGCGCGAACCATTCTCGAAATACTCCACAATTTTGTCGTGAATTTCCTCGACTGTATTGGTGGGGGAAAGGATTTCTACCGCTAAATCTGGTGAACCTTGGAAATAGCCTTTGGGTAATCGTTTAACCCCTTGTAGCCGCTCTTTAGCCACAAACGATACATCTGGCGATCGCTTATTCCCGTTTTTCATTGTGAATGCTGTACTGGAATCACACACACGACCTAGTTTGTTGGAGCGGACATAGAGCGATAAACTTCCTCCCAAAAAGCTACCGATTTCTCCGTGTTCCATCCCCGAATTGCCCATGTTCACCAGTTCTCCATCCACCAACTCATAGCGTCCGTCTTCCGGCAACGCCATGAACTCTTCATCTGTCCAAATCTTTTGCTCTGAAGCGATCGTCATGATTGACTGCCTCCGTTCACCATCTAAATTGAGGGACTCCCACTGAGATACATGAGCTATTACAAGTAGCTACTACTGTCTGAGTGACAGAGCCAGATTATAGTAATCGTCTTATCGTTTTCATTATGGCTGATTGAGAGAACTAGCTTCACCGTAATGGTACGAGCGCCAAAATTAAAATACTCTTGATTTCGTCATTTGCCTTAATTTAATTCTTGTCTCGTAGTAGCTTAAATGAATAGGGATGATGATTGATTGGATAGTGAAATGTTGGCAAGCGATCGCGCTATGAATGTTCTGATCATTGGGGGAAATCGGGGAATTGGGTTGGGATTTGTGCGAAAGCTACTGGACGATCGCCGTGTGCAAAGCCTCGTTGCAACCTATCGACAATCACCAAGTACAGAATTAGCCGAGTTAGCCGATCGCCATGTCGATCGCTTGCATTTAATCCAAATGGATGTAACAGATGAGATGCAAATTGCGGCTAGAGTAGCTGAAATTCAGCCATTAGTTGATCGCTTACATTTAGTGATTTATTGTGTCGGTTTGCTGCATGAAGGAGAGTTGCAGCCGGAGAAAAGTTTGACCCAGATTCAAGCCGATCACTTGCTGCGCTATTTTCAGGTGAATAGTATTGGTGCCGTATTGTTAGCCAAACATTTATTGCCATTGCTGAAGCACCGCGATCGCAGTGTGTTTGCCAGTATTTCAGCTAAAGTTGGTAGCATTGGCGATAACCAGTTAGGCGGTTGGTATGGGTATCGGGCTTCTAAAGCGGCGTTGAATATGTTGATGCGAACAACGGCGATCGAATATAGCCGTAAAAGTCCGAATACGATCGTGGTATTACTGCATCCTGGGACGACAGACACTCAATTATCTCAACCCTTTCAACGCAATGTACCGCCAGAGAAATTGTTTTCCGTCGATCGCACTGTCAGCCAATTACTCACCGTGATCGAAAACCTACAACCCAGTGATACCGGACAATTTTTCTCCTGGGATGGCAGTCGTCTGCCCTGGTAAACTTTACTACTGTCCAGCGGCAAAGATTTGTTCAGCAGTGAGAGTCAGGTCTGGGAAGGCAGCGGAAATGATGCGATCGCTACCGCGAAATTGTTCGACTTGATACTCGCCATCAACTAATTGATACACCGAAATGGTTGGCTGTTTTGGGGAGCCAATATAGCGTCTGCCACCCAGTCCCAAATAATCGACAATCCAATATTCAGGAATTTGCAATGCCTCGTAATCAATAAACTTGTGCCCATAATCGTCACGCCAATTGGTACTGACGACCTCAATCACCACGCGGACGGATGTGCCCTGGGTGATGGTAGAGCGTTTCTTCCAGAGCGGTTCTTGATCCAGCGCCAATTGGTCTAAGACAATTACATCTGGGCTATAGCCTGATTTGTCGGTATCAATCGGCTTGACGATCGCCTGTCGAGGAATAACGGATGACAATTGCAACCGCCTAATTTCTAGAAACAACTCCCCGGCTAGAAAACCGCCAACCTGTTCATGCGTTCCAGTAGGTTGCATCTCAATGACGACGCCATTCCACAATTCATAGCGACCGTAGCCATCTGGATACCAGTCCAGAAAGTCGTCCAGGGTCATTAGTTGAGGAACCGCTTGTACCATTGCCCTTAAGCTTTTACATTTACGTTAGTTCAAGTGTAGTCTGCGGCTGAGAAGTTCTACACCTGGGCTAACGGTAGCTTACGCGGGTTTAAATTCCGCGATCGCCTGAACTAACTGATCTAATTCCGATTCCAGCGTGAAGTAATGCACGCAGGCACGGACGCAATCTGGATCGGCGATCGTCCGCAGGTAAATCTGGCGAGATTCCAAAAATTGCACCAGTTGGCGATGGGCTTTGCTATCGAGTTGGAAGGAGACTAATCCAGCGTAGGGAGCCGTTGTGCGTAAACAGGTGACTCCAGGTAACTCGGATAGCCGTTGCCAGAGTTGGCGGCTGAGGGTTTGAATTTGCTGGTAGCGTTCCTGAGTGGTGCCCCATTCGTGATGGAGGGCGATCGCGGCTCGTAATCCAGCGAGTAACGGATTAGCAGAGGTGGCAATCTCAAAGCGACGACCATCGGGTTTCCAGCCAGTCGGTTTGCCTTTGGTGTCAGTGGTAATGCCACGCCAGCCAATAAAGGTCGGATGGAGGCTGGCTAAGGCTCCCGGTCGCACATATAAGCCACCTACACCCTCCGGCCCACACCACCACTTATGTCCAGTGAAGGCATAGAAGTCTGCTTTGACAGTGGTCAGGTTCAAGGGCAGCACCCCGACGGATTGCGCCGCATCGACTAACACCCGGATGGGAACAGAATTGGAGTAACTATGGCAAGCGGCGACCATTTCAGTCAGTGGCAACACTTGTCCGGTATTCCACAGAATGTGGCTTAAGACCACCATCCGAGTCTCAGGACGCAAATGTTGGGCTAATACGGCGACTGGATCGCCTGCATTCAGCGTTTTCATCAACGGGCAGGTGGTAACTTCCACCCCAAACCGCCGGGCAATTTCCTGGGCAGTCGCAATAATGCCGGGATGTTCACAATCGGATAGCAGCAGATGATCGCCAATCCGCCAATCCATGCCCCAGAGGGCAATATTGCAACCGATCGAGACATTTTCGGTCAGGGTAATGGTGGCAGCATCAACGTGCAGTTCCTGGGCGATCGCTTGCCGGGTTTGGTCAGTTTCGCGGTTAATCCAATCATTCACTTCTCCGGAAAATGGACCCAACTGCTGCACCTGTTGAAACGATCGCTGAATCGCCTCCAGTACAGACTGTGCCATCGGTCCCTGACCGCCATAATTAAAGTAGGCTTTGGCTTGCAGCGCCGGAACCTGCGATCGATACTCTGCGATCGGACGTTGGGTTGTCGGAGTAGTTGTCATAAACAATAATTTGGTAGAAATGCGCTCTTTAGTAATGGAGTGAACAGTTATCTCTGATCAAAGGTCAGTTACAGTGGTTACTAGTGGAGTGACGGTTCACTGTTCACTATTCCTTAATTCAGGGTTCGCTGTCTACTCAGTCTAAATTCCTGCCATTTATCGACATTTCCTGTTAGTTTGAAAGCATGCAGATAGATGCTGAGTTGCTGCTTAACTATCAACGCTGTCGTCGTCGCGCTTTTTTAGATTTGTATGGGGACTCCGAACAGCGCGATTCTCCTAATGACTATCTACTAAAGCTGTTTCAAGACAGTCGGGAAAACCATCGGTTGGTACTGGCAAATCAAGTGATCCACCAACCCTCCTATCCGCGTGGCGATCTGACTGCTGGAGCAACGGCAACACTGGAACTGATGCAACAGGGTGTAGAGCAGATCTATCAAGGGGTGCTGATTACGGAAGGGGAAGCGGGAGTCACGCTGGTCAGTAATCCCGATCTACTGATTAAACAGCCAGGACAGTCACAGTTTGGGGATTGGCTGTATATGCCCGCTGAAATTAAGTTGGGTAAGCGTCCTAAGTTAGAGTATCAAATCATTGCTGCCTTTCATCTCCTGGTGTTGGGACAGGTACAGGGAGCCTGGACGGAAACCGCCTGGTTATTATTGCGGGAGAAAGGGACGTATGAAGTGGACTTGTGGGATGTCTTTCCCCAAATGCAAGCCCTATTAACTGAATGTATTCAAATGCTTCAGGAGCAGCAAGAGCCGGAGGTGTTTATTGCCCGGAGTCGGTGTAGTTTGTGTCATTGGTTAAATCACTGTCACGCGATCGCCAAAGCCGATCATCACCTCTCCTTGCTACCGGGGGTCACGGCGGCTCGCTATCTGCAATTACAGGAACGCAACCTGACTACAGTTAAAGCCTTAGCCGATGCGAATCCGGCTCATTTAGAACCGTTACCGGGATTTGGAGCCGAAACTGCCTATCGCTTAGTCCGGCAAGCGAAATCAACCTTACATAATTGTGCCTTAATCAGTGAAGACCACAAGCGGGGTGCAGATCTGAGTTTGAATGGTTCCAGTGGTATCACCAGCCATCGCCATCCTGCCCGCCAGTTTGAGCAGGAGTTACCGACTGCCGCGATCGAGCTTTATTTCGACATCGAAGCCGAACCTGCGTTGGATCTGGTGTATTTGCATGGAGTCCTGGTGGTTGATCGCCACAATCAAACCACTAACTTTCATGCGCTGGTGGCAGAAACTCCGGAGGATGAAGCGATCGCCTGGCAGCAATTTCTCGATCTGGCTTGGCGTTATCCGAATGCCCCGATTTTTCACTTCTGCCCCTATGAGGCACAGACGGTAGAACGGTTAGCCAAACTGTATGGGACGTCAACCCAGCATACAAAACCCCTGTTGCATCGATTTGTCGATCTACATGAACGGGTGACCCGGTTGGTGACATTACCCGTCGAAAGTTATGCCCTCAAACCGATCGCTCGCTGGTTAGGGTTTGAGTGGCAAGACCCAAATGCCAGTGGTCCCCAGTCAATCTGCTGGTACAGCCAATGGTTAGCCACGGGCGATCGCACTTACCTCAACTCGATCCTGACTTACAACGAAGATGACTGCCGTGCCACCCACCACATCAAAGAATGGCTGGTGGGTTTTTTACAGGAAATTTATGCGGCTGAATTAGCCTAGTCTGAGTTACTGCATGACCTTGCCAAATGTCACCTTGGGGCGGTCTAATGGCAGCTAGTCCTTTTTCGTGCATTTCCCGGAACTCATCATGTCCTGTCATGCCTCGTTAGCTGATTTAATTGCCGTGTTGCAGGCAACGCCTCTCAATGTTTCTTCTGCAATGCAGGCTCAAATGGCGGCTGGCATTACTACAGACACTCGCCGTCTGCAAGCGGGTGAAGTGTTCCTGGCATTGCGGGGCGACACCTTTGATGGTCATGATTTTGTCGAAGCGGCGATGCAAGCGGGCGCGATCGCCGCGATCGTGGATACTGATTTCACACCAGCCCAGCCGTTTCCTGTATTGCAAGTGGCGGATACGTTAGCAGCGTATCAGGCGATCGCTCGGTGGTGGCGGCAGCAATTTACGATTCCGGTGATTGCGGTGACTGGTTCGGTGGGTAAAACGACGACGAAGGAATTAATTGCCGCTGTCCTATCCTTACAAGGCAATGTCCTGAAAAGTCAGGCAAACCACAATAACGAAATTGGAGTGCCCAAAACCCTATTAGAACTGGGGCTGGAGCATGATTATGCGATCGTGGAGATGGGGATGCGGGGACGGGGTGAAATTGCTCTACTGAGTCAGATCGCGCAACCGGATATAGCGGTGATTACCAACGTTGGGACAGCTCACATTGGACGGCTGGGATCAGAGGAGGCGATCGCCGAAGCCAAATGTGAATTGTTAGCTGAAATGCCCGCCGCCAGTACCGCAATTCTCAACCACGACAATCTGCTGCTCTTGCATACTGCCAATACAGTTTGGCAGGGCAAAACCATCACCTTTGGATTAGATGGAGGCGATATTCATGGCAAATTGACCACGCCAGACACTTTAGTCGTCGATGGTATGGAGTTTCCCTTGCCGTTACCCGGACGACACAATGCCCTCAACTATTTAGCGGCACTCGCTGTGGCAAAAGTTCTGGGGATGGATTGGTCATTGCTGCAATCAGGATTAACCGTGACGTTACCCGCCGGACGGGCGAAAAAGTTAGCCTTTCCTGACCAAGATGTGGTGATTTTGGATGAAACATACAACGCTGGATTGGAATCAATGTTGGCGGCACTGCATCTGCTGGCGCAAACTCCTGGTCAGCGTCGAATTGCGGTTTTGGGGACGATGAAAGAATTGGGCGATCGTGCTGCCGAATTTCATCACCAGGTCGGGGCAACGGTGAATGAACTGCATCTGGATCATCTGTTGGTCTTAGCTGAGTCACCGGAAGCCAAGGAGATTGCTACGGGAGCCGCACCGCTAGCCGCCGAATGTTTTACCAGCCATCAGGAAGTGGTCGATCGCTTAATGACGTTAATCCAACCGGGCGATCGTCTATTATTCAAAGCCTCCCGTGCCGTTGGACTCGATCGGGTGGTCGATCAGTTAAGCCAACGGTTGTCGTAGCAACCTGAGCAGAAGATCTTACAGCTTCACATCCTTTAAGTGACTGCGAGGATTAAAGCTGCGGTTGGCTCGAATGGTTTCATAGGCTTCCCGTTCTACCGGAGTTAAGTCCTTTGGCGGCGCGATCGTCACCTTGACCATTTGATCGCCCCGTCCGCCTTTGGGATTGGGGAATCCTTTCCCACGTAGCCGCAGCGACTGCCCCGAGCGAATTCCGGCAGGCACATTCACGGTCACCATGCCATCTGGAGTCGGCACTTCGATCTGAGCGCCTAACACCGCTTCATCCGGAGTAATTGAGACTTCACAGACCAAATTATCCCCTTCAAATTGGAAGAAGGCATGGGGTGTGATCTCGATCGTTAAATACAGATCTCCTCGTTGGCTGGTATAGTGCGGACTGAACTGCCCCTTACCTCGCACCCGTACCCGACTCCCCGGTTTTGCCCCCGCCGGAATCCGCACATCAATAATTTCATTGCCTACACTCAGGCGTTTTTGCACCCCATGGAAGGCTTCCGATAAGGACAGGGTTAATGTCGCTTCACTATCCAGCCCACTCGCGCCGCGCCCGGTAGTATCGAAGCCAAATGGAGTTTCACTGGTCGTCGTCCGGTAGTTGGTTTGAGTGCGGGCACGGCGACCACCAAAGCCACCACCATCTGTCCCCATCCGACCTAACAGATCGTTGATAAACTCGTCAAAGCTGTGATAGTTACCAAACTCGAAACTATCAAAATTCACATTGGAATTCATATTGGGATCAAATGGTGAGCCAGCCTGTCCCGCTTGCTTCCAATAGCGCCCAAACTGATCATATTTCTTGCGTTTGTCCGGGTCAGACAGCACTTCGTAGGCTTCATTCGCTTCTTTAAAGTGAGCTTCTGCCGTACGATCGCCGGGATTCATATCCGGGTGGTACTTGCGTGCCAGCTTCCGAAATGCCTTCTTGATTTCGTCAGCACTCGCCGTCTTACTGACCCCCAAAATCGAATAGTAGTCTTTGAAGTCAGTTGCCGCCATCAACCCCTCTCCTGTAACACTTTATCTATAGTCATACCTTTGACCCCAGACTAACAAAAATTCTAGTCTCCCCAAGTACGGTTGAGAGGGGCAATATCCGAATTTCAGCCGTTAATCGTGAACAATCAGCAATAATTGCCTCGCTAAAGCCAATTAACATCTCCCCATCTTCCTGATCTGCCTCATCTCCCCCATCCTCCCCCTCTCCCCCATCTTGACAACCCCCTATTCACGCTAAAAATGCTCCAGCGTGATCAGACAATGAAACCCATCCGCAACCTTCGGCGGCGCTCCCATCAACCGTCGATGCATCTGGTACATAATCGCTTCCGGCACTTGACGATCGCGCTCCGCATTGCGCTGCAAACAAATGGATAGTGGGACATCTAACCACAGTCCGGTAATGTGCGTAAAACCGGATTCCTGCGCCAGGGCGATCGCCTGCCGTCGTTGCTTCCGGACGACATTCGTGGCATCGTAAATCGCCCCCTGTAATTCGCCTAAACTAATTTGCTGTACCGCTTCCCGGAACTGTCGCCCCACCTCCGCCCAAACCTTCAGCCAGGAACCTTGAATGGCTTCATCTCCAAATAACTGCGATCGAATCGTATCCGTTGAAATTAAGCGGCGATCGGGACAAACCTGGACTAATTTCGCGGCGAGGGATGACTTGCCACTACCGGGTAGACCAATCAGGATTAACAGACGCGGCATAGAAATAGAGACGTTGACTGTTGATTATTCTCAACCCCGGCATGGCAAACTCAGCGAAACGGCGGGTCGTCCGTGGACGGTGTATCCTGATGTATGGGCAAAATCCAGACCCGTTGGGATAGTTGAGAGAAATTTTTGAGAGAAGCCTGTGCTTGACCTGAAGCAAATTCGTGAGAATCCAGACGTTGTGCAAGAGCGGCTGAACCGTCGCAACGGCAACTATGACCTGAGTGCGATCGTGCAACTGGATCAGCAACAACGGGAATTAGAAAAGACCCGATCGCAGCTCCAGGCGCGGAGTAATGAAATTGGCAAGCTGGTTGGGCAAAAGATGAAGTCGGGCAGCAAGCCCAACGATCCAGAAATCCAAACACTGAAAGATGAAGGCAACCAGCTTAAAGCCCAACTGAGTGAACTGGAGCCGCAGGAAAAAGATTTGAAGGCGCAGATTGAAGCCTTCGTTCTGACGTTGCCGAACTTACCCAGTGAATCGACCCCGATCGGCAAAGATGAAACCGAGAATGTGGAAGTGCGGCGCTGGGGCGATGAATATAAGCCAACGGCGGATGGACTGCTGCCCCACTGGGAAATTGGCGAAAAGCTGGGGATTTTGAACACGGAACGAGCTACCAAAATTGCTCAAAGTCGTTTTGTTACCTTAATTGGTGCTGGAGCCGCCTTAGAACGGGCGTTGATTCAGTTTATGCTCGATCGTCAGATTGCCGCCGGATATGTGGAAATTCTGCCGCCGTTTTTGATTAATACCCAATCCCTGACCGCCACAGGGCAACTGCCTAAGTTCGCGGAAGAGAGCTTTAAATGTAGCGACGATGATTTGTGGTTAGCCCCAACGGCGGAAGTCCCAGTTACCAACTTCTACCGGGATGAAATTCTATCTACTACCGATCTACCCATTCACCACTGTGCCTACACGCCTTGCTTCCGGCGGGAAGCGGGGAGTTATGGACGCGACACCCGGGGCTTAATCCGCTTGCATCAATTTAATAAAGTGGAATTAGTCAAACTGGTGCATCCCAGTCAATCTGAAGCGGAACATCAACAGTTAGTTCAGAATGCGGAAGCGATTTTGCAAGCGCTCCAACTGCCCTATCGGGTGATTGAACTCTGTACGGGAGATTTGGGCTTTGGAGCTGCCAAGTGTTACGACCTGGAAGTCTGGCTCCCTGCGGCTGGAACCTATCGAGAAATTTCCAGTTGTTCTAATTTCGGTGATTTTCAAGCTCGGCGTGGCAATATTCGGTTTAAGGAACCAGGACAAAAAGGGACTCAGTTTGTCCATACCTTAAATGGGTCGGGGTTAGCCGTGGGACGCACGATGGCGGCTGTGTTGGAGAACTATCAGCAACCCGATGGTAGTGTGCGTTTGCCGGAAGCCTTGCAACCTTACTTGAGACGCGAGGTGTTGTAAGCCCCCTGAACAATTGATCCCCGATCGCCCGAGTCTCTCTTGCTGCCGAGCCGGAGTTCTCAGAAACCCTTTAGAATAGGGGAACGTTTAACAAAGGTTAACTGAACGGTATGTCAGTCTTGGCAGCGATCGCAGTTCTGGCGATTCTCATTGTGGTTCATGAACTGGGGCACTTCATTGCCGCCCGTGCCCAGGGCATTTATGCCAACCGCTTTTCGATCGGCTTTGGTCCGGTATTGTGGAGCTACAAGGGCCCTGAAACGGAATATGCGCTCCGAGCCTTTCCCCTCGGTGGCTATGTCGGCTTTCCCGATGATGATCCCGATAGCCAAATTCCGCCGGATGACCCGAACCTGTTGAAAAACCGACCTCTGCTCGATCGAGCGATCGTCATCAGTGCTGGAGTCATCGCCAACCTGATTTTTGCCTACTTGGTGCTCGTAGTGCAGTTAGGAACCGTTGGCACTCTGGAAGCGGGTCAACCGGGAGTATTGATCCCCCAAGTGGTGACAGAGATTACCTCTGTGTCTCCCTCTGCGACTCAAGTTGGGTTACAGGCGGGCGATCGGTTGTATATCAACTCCAACCTGGACTATCAGTTTAATCCGCAGACCAATGCGATGCAGTTATCTGTTAAGCCAAAGGTGGACAAACCTGTCAAGCTTTATGTAGAACGCCAAGTCCCTGATGCTGATCAGCCCAAGTTAGTTGAATTAGCTCTGCCGACCACAACCCAGACTGTGGATCTTAGTATCAAACCGGCTGCCGCCATTCAAACGGGAATTCAGCCTGGAGATGTGATCTTGGCGGTGAATGGGCAAGAGTTCGGTCGATCGCTGCGGGAGGAAGGTGTTCTCAGAAAACTGATTGAGACTAGCCCGAATACGCCAATTCAGCTTCAGGTTAAGCGGGGTGAACAGGTATTACCCCTGACGGTGACCCCTCGGGATGATAATGGTCAAGGACGAATTGGGGCAGGTCTAGCTCCCAATGGTGGTTTAGTGCGGGAACGGGTCGCTGGTCTAGCCGTATTTGGGCAAGCCGCAGACGAGTTTCAAAAGATTGTCAACGATACGCTGGAAGGCTTTGCCCAACTGATTCAGAAGTTCAGCCAAACCTCTAGCCAAGTCGCTGGACCGGTGGCGATCGTCGCAGCAGGAGCCAAAATCGCGCAATCGGATGCCGCCAACCTGTTCTATTTCGCCGCTCTGATCAGTGTGAACCTGGCAGTGATCAACATTCTGCCGTTACCCGCCTTAGACGGTGGACATCTAGCCTTCCTGCTGATTGAAGGGCTACGTGGCAAACCCTTACCGAGCAAAATTCAGGATGGTGTGATGCAAACTGGATTGATGCTGCTACTGGGGTTAGGCATTTTCCTGATTCTGCGTGACACAGCGAATTTAATTCAACAGTGAGCATTACCCGAAAACTGTCTGGGAAAAAGCAACGGGCGATCGAAATTCTGCATCGCCTCAAAGCCCTTTACCCGAATGCAACCTGTACACTGAACTACGACACTCCGGTGCAACTCCTGGTTGCCACGATTCTGTCGGCTCAATGTACCGATGAGCGAGTGAATCTGGTGACTCCTGAGTTGTTCCGGCGCTTCCCAGATGCCGCCGCTTTAGCGGGCGCAGAACTGGGTGAACTGGAAACTCTGGTGCGATCGACGGGCTTCTATCGCAATAAAGCCAAAAATATCCAGGGAGCCTGCCGCATGATTATGGAGCAGTTTGGCGGTGAGGTGCCCCAACTGATGGAAGATCTGCTCAGGTTGCCGGGGGTAGCTCGGAAGACAGCGAATGTCGTGCTCGCTAATGCCTTTGATCTGCACATGGGCGTCACAGTTGATACCCACGTCAAACGCCTTAGTTATCGGCTGGGACTCACAACCCATACTGATCCCATCCGAATTGAGCGAGATTTGATCAAACTACTACCGCAACCGGACTGGGAAAACTGGTCAATTCGGTTGATTTACCATGGTCGATCGACCTGTATGGCGCGTAATCCGCAATGCGATCGCTGTGCTTTAGCAGATCTGTGTCCTGCTGCTCCCCTGCCTCATAAACCACTGTCCGAGCCAGTTGATGTGGGTGAGACGGCTGAATCGGCGATCGTGCCCTAACCATTAGCTGATCAGGCAATCCTTGATGTTCACAGGCGCAGAATTCTGCGTCTTTTTTAATGCTGGTTTCTACGCCTTTAGCGGCAGAGCCTAAGCATTATGCTTTCTAGCTATGGGGCGATTCGAGACGAAGAAGAACTGGATAAGTTGTTAGTGTCATCTGTTGCATCGCTACAACAACATGAGCGAGTTGCAACTTAACCATCCATTTTTAGATAACACACCGGAGAATTAATTATGCGACTCACTGCACTCTCTAAATACGCTGGAGCTACTGTCCTCGCTTTAGGCTTGACCACCTTACCTTTGACCCTGCCTGCGTCTGCTCAAACGGATACCACGACCGGAACCACCGATCGCACGACAGACACAACGACTACGGAAGCTGGTGATCGTGATTTTGACTGGGGCTGGCTAGGTCTATTAGGGCTAATTGGTCTAGCTGGTTTAGCTCGGAAAAATGATGAACCGACAGTGCAATACCGCGATCGGGATGAAGTGACTAGCACTCGTTCTCGTTACTAATTCTGAGATGAAGTTGGTCATGGCAATGCCTTAAATGCTTGCCAGGTTGGTTTTAGTGTTTGTTTTCATACTTCATTCACAGTTAAATCGAGGATTTACTATGACATTGGCTCATTCGGCTAAGAAAATTGTGGGCGCTAGTGTGATTGCAGTCAGTTTGGCAACGCTACCCATGGCGGTTCCAGCGATCGCTCAAACGGATACGAATGCCCCTACCTTAGATACCACTCCCTTGCAGGAGACTAAAGACGATAACAATAATTGGGGCTGGCTAGGCTTACTGGGATTAATTGGGTTAGCGAATTTACTTCGCAAACCCAGAACCCAACATACCGTTTATCGGGAACCCCAAACCACGGGACGGACAGACTACCGGGAATAATCGGAACGCGCGATCGACCATAGGTACAGGATGATGGCTGATGCTCGATCGCGAATTACCCCTCTTGGCTCGGATCTGCCTGCTTTCCTAAGCGTCGCTCCCGTAGTTTCAGCAAAATTTCGGCATGAACTTCGCGGGTAATGGGATACAGGTATGCCAGCACCAGTCCAATCAATAACACGACCGTCGGAACAGGTCCAATCATCAGGCGTATGGCAAAGAGGGCGGAATCGGGTTGAATCGGTTCGGGCTGACCTGCGATCGACTCCATAAAGCCTGCTCCTTCTAAAGCTAATCCCACTACGAATAAGCCAATGGCGAGGGCAACTTTTTGCAGGAGCACCATAAAGCCGTAGAAAATGCCTTCCCGCCGTTGCCCTGTTTGCAGTTCATCGAGTTCAATCACATCTGGAATCATGGACCAGGGAATTAAGTAAGCCGTGGAGACGCCAAACCCTGCCATCACGGCCAGAACGTACATCAGCCCAATTTGTCCAGGTTGCAAGAGAAACAGCCCCACTTCAGCGATAATCCAGATGGTCATGCCCATAAAGTAAACGGCTTTTTTCCCGACCCGCTTACTCACAGCACTCCAAACAAACAGCATGATTAGCCCTGTGACCTGTACCGCAATTACCACTTTAGTAAAGTCTTGGTCGGTCAAGTTCATCCAGTTTTTGACAAAGTAAGGAATCACGGCGACGGTATTTTGCACCGCTAACCAGGAACAGAGATAAATCCCAATCACATAGACAAAGGGACGATTACTAAAGGCAATCTTCAGTTGTTGCAGGTAAGGGAGTGAGGGTTCGTTAGCCGTAGTTTCTCGACGATATCGTTCTGTTTGTAAAGCTCGATGTCGAATACCCCAAACACACCAGTAAATCGGCAGTACACCTAAGATGGCACAGACGCCACCGAGCCACAGATATTGCTGAATCCGATCGTCCTTAAACCAATCAAAAATCTTGAGGGCGATAATTAACGAGACGATGCTGCCACCAATCGAAAAGGCAAACCGAAAGCTATTAAGGCTAGTCCGCTCATCGTAATCCTGCGTCAGTTCTGCGGTGAGGGCGGTATAGGGTAGGTTGACGATCGTATAAAAGGTATTAAAAATGATCGCCACCACGATGTAATACCAGAACAAGCCCCACTGGTTGGTGGTGCGATCGCTACTAAATTGCGGGACAACCCATTGCAGAAAAAAGAATAGACCAAAGGGCACTGCCCCCCAAACCATCCAGGGCAATCGTCGTCCCCACTTGTGTTTGGTGCGATCGCTAAGTATCCCAACAATGGGATCGTTGACCGCATCCCAGATTTTGCCAATCATCAAGATGCTACCGGCCAGACCAGGACTTAGCCCAGCAGCGCTGGTAAAAAAGATCAATAGATATACGGCTAGAACGTTAGCCGTCATGGCTGCTCCTAAGTCGCCCGCCCCATAAGCCAACTTGGTACTAAAACTGAGCTTTTGGGCGCTCGCTGATTCACAGGGGTTAGGAGCCGCAGAATTATTCATAAGGTAATGCAAGAAGACAGGTCATCAGTTGTATTATTTTCATCATCTTTCAGCGCTACACAGCTGATCAGTAATCTTTATTATTCCTGCGTCTAAGACCATGCCCGATCTCTATGTTTCCTGGTCAGACTACCACCACACGATCGAACAATTGGCGGTTCAGATCTATCAGTCCAACTGGACGTTTAATCAAATTCTCTGTTTGGCAAAAGGTGGATTAAGGGTTGGAGACATTCTGGCGCGGATTTATGATGTGCCTTTAGCGATTCTGGCAACTTCATCCTATGGCGGCACAGGCAATCAGGTGCGTGGCTCATTGACGATCGCGCGATCGCTCACTATGACGACACCAACGTTGGGCAGTCGAGTGCTGCTAGTGGATGATCTGGTTGACTCCGGTGTGACGTTGAAGGAAACCCTCGTTTGGTTAAAAGAGCATCACACGCCACAGGTAGAAGATGTGCGAACGGCTGTGCTCTGGTACAAAGCCTGTTCTGTGATGGCGCCGGACTACTATGTCAGCTACTTACCCGATAATCCCTGGATTCATCAGCCATTTGAACCGTATGAACAAATGACGATCGCAGATTTGGTCGCTACTCATACTGCCAAGGCTATGACTTAAGTGGGTCAGTTCTGTAAGCTGATGTCCGTAATTCTTGGGAGCTAACATCCGTAATTCTATCGATCACTCTTGAATTAATTTGGCATGGACGGGTTGACAAAACGGATGGCTCCAACCGGACAATCACTTAATCTTCCAAAAGTTCAACTCGGGGACTTACCTCTAGAGCTATGTCAAATCCCAGTAGAATGTGCCATCTTAAATCTAGAAAAAGACGGTTTTTATCTAATCAGATAAAATATTGCTAGTAAATTTACTGCCGCAAATCCTCTAGGGTAACGCCGCGATCAATCTCAGCCCCCTATCTTCAATAGTTCAGCCTAGCCCCTGAAAATCTCTGGACTTACGATCATGCAAGACCACAGTCACCCTCCCAATGCTTCGGCTGCCACCCCTGCGCCCTCCAGCAAACGCCTTGGTGGTTATTTAGTTGAAGCCGGATTACTCACCCCAGCGCAGATTGATGTTGCTTTAAACGACCAAAAACTAACAGGTATGAGATTTGGCGAGATTCTAGCCGCGCGTGGTTGGGTCAAACAGCAAACGATCGAATACCTAATGAAAAAAGTGATTTTGCCCGAAAAAGCGTCTTCAACCCAACGTTCATCATCCAGCCGGGTAGTCCACCAAGAGGGTCTACCGGGGGTCAATCAGTCACCCTCACTAAACCGGAAAGCCGCTGCTCAAGGCAACCAACCCGTCAGGCGTGATATTCCTATTTCTAAGCCTCTACCTTCAATCAACAATTCAGACGAAGATGTGAGTTGGGTTGGCTAGTTAGTTTTTGCTTTTAGCAAAGCAGCGATCTTGGAGAATATTAATTACAAAAATTCTTATGTTGGGCAGCCGGTTGATCTGGCTCAGCCTGGGTAAGATGCTGATGCCATAAACCCAATGAATCCCATCTGGGTCACTAGGTAACGGCTTGTGCATGGATCATTGAAGACTATCTCTGCTTTAAACCAGTTGACTAAGTCCCCGTTTGCCCGGCAAAATCACCCTTCGGGAGCAAACAATCAGGAGGCGACGTGATCATAACCCGAGGTTCGGGGATCACGAATTCTACCGGCGGCTGATTTCGGACAGTCGGGCAATTTCGCTATGCTAAAATCAGCAGTACCGGCACGCAGCAGGTGACAAGAATACACCATGTTTGAACGCTTCACAGAAAAAGCTATCAAGGTAATTATGCTCGCTCAGGAGGAAGCTCGCCGCCTGGGTCATAATTTCGTGGGTACAGAACAGATCCTCCTGGGTCTGATTGGAGAAGGGACCGGCGTCGCCGCCAAAGTTTTGAAGTCGATGGGGGTTAACCTCAAAGACGCCCGCATTGAAGTCGAGAAGATTATCGGTCGAGGTTCCGGTTTCGTTGCGGTCGAAATTCCATTTACACCCAGAGCCAAGCGGGTTCTAGAGCTATCTCTGGAAGAAGCTCGGCAACTGGGGCACAACTACATTGGCACCGAACACTTACTTCTGGGGTTAATCCGAGAAGGTGAGGGCGTCGCGGCCAGAGTATTGGAAAATCTTGGTGTCGATCTCTCGAAGGTCCGGACTCAAGTAATTCGGATGTTGGGTGAAACCGCTGAAGTCACATCGGGTGGCTCACAAGGGCGGACCAAGACCCCAACCTTAGATGAATTTGGCTCCAACTTGACGCAACTTGCCGCCGAAGGCAAGCTAGATCCCGTCGTTGGTCGTCAGAAAGAAATTGAACGGGTAATTCAAATCCTGGGTCGCCGCACCAAAAACAATCCGGTGCTGATTGGTGAACCTGGGGTGGGTAAAACCGCGATCGCGGAAGGGTTGGCACAACGGATTGCCAATGATGATGTGCCCGACATTCTAGAAGATAAGCGAGTTGTTACCTTAGACATCGGCTTACTGGTGGCAGGCACCAAGTACCGAGGTGAATTTGAAGAACGCCTGAAGAAGATCATGGATGAGATCCGGTCTGCCGGAAACGTCATTCTAGTGATCGATGAAGTTCACACTCTGATTGGCGCTGGAGCCGCCGAAGGCGCGATCGATGCGGCAAATATCCTCAAGCCTGCTTTGGCTCGGGGTGAACTGCAATGTATCGGGGCGACCACTCTGGATGAGTACCGCAAGCACATCGAACGCGATGCTGCTCTGGAACGGCGGTTCCAACCTGTGATGGTGGGCGAACCCACGGTTGACGAAACGATCGAAATTCTCCGGGGTCTGCGGGAACGCTACGAGCAGCACCATAAGCTGAAGATCTCTGATCTGGCTCTAGAAGCTGCCGCCAAGCTCTCCGATCGGTATATTTCCGACCGCTTCCTGCCTGATAAAGCGATCGACTTAATCGACGAAGCAGGCTCCCGCGTCCGCTTGATCAACTCCCAGTTGCCACCCGCTGCTAGAGAGCTTGATAAGCAACTGCGGCAAGTCCTGAAAGACAAAGACGATGCCGTCCGTTCTCAGGACTTTGATAAGGCAGGCGAACTCCGCGATCGCGAAATGGAAATCAAAGCGGAAATCCGGGCGATCGCTCAAAGTAAGAAGAATGAATCCCCTGACACTGATCAACCAGTGGTAGACGAAGAGGATATTGCTCAAATCGTCGCGTCTTGGACAGGTGTCCCTGTGAACAAGCTGACGGAATCCGAATCCGAGAAGCTACTGCACATGGAAGACACCCTGCACCAGCGCTTGATTGGTCAGGAAGAAGCCGTGAAGGCAGTATCTCGCGCCATCCGACGGGCCCGGGTGGGCTTGAAGAATCCCAACCGCCCGATCGCCAGCTTTATCTTCTCTGGTCCGACTGGGGTTGGCAAAACGGAGTTGACCAAGGCATTAGCCTCGTACTTCTTCGGTTCCGAAGATGCCATGATCCGACTAGACATGTCGGAATACATGGAGCGTCATACCGTTTCCAAGCTGATCGGTTCGCCTCCAGGTTATGTCGGCTACAACGAAGGTGGTCAACTGACTGAAGCTGTTCGTCGTCGTCCTTACACCGTTGTATTGTTCGATGAAATTGAGAAGGCTCACCCAGATGTCTTCAACATGTTGCTGCAAATCCTGGAAGACGGTCGCCTGACCGATGCTAAGGGGCGCACCGTAGACTTCAAGAACACCCTCCTGATCATGACCTCCAACATCGGTTCCAAGGTAATCGAGAAGGGTGGCATGAACAGCTTGGGCTTCGAGATTGCTGATGGTGATGCCGCCGAAGCGAAGTACAACCGGATTCGCTCGTTGGTGAACGAAGAACTGAAGCAATACTTCCGTCCAGAGTTCCTCAACCGTCTCGATGAAATCATCGTCTTCCGCCAATTGGACGAGAAGGAAATCAAAGAGATTGCCGACATCATGCTCAACGAGGTGTTTGGTCGCCTACGGGAGCAAGGGATTACGCTGGAAGTCACCGAAGCCTTCAAGAATCGTTTGGTGAAGGAAGGCTATAACCCTAGCTACGGCGCTCGTCCATTGCGTCGGGCGATTATGCGACTCCTGGAAGATTCACTGGCAGAGGAAATCCTCTCCAGCCGGATCAAGAATGGTGATGTCGCGATCGTGGATGTCGATAGCGAAGGTCAGGTGAAGGTACTCCAAGGCGAAAAGCGGGAACTGTTACCGCAAGCGGCTGAGTAACCAACCAATCGATTAAATTAAACGCGGTAGAGAGTTACTGGCTCCCTACCGCGTTTGTTATTTGGGGCATGTTTATTAATGTCAATGTCTCACAAGGCTTTTGCCTTCGACTGGCGTAGGTTTGAGAGTGATGAGCTTTACCCCCTAATTGTTAGTGCTCTGAAGTCCGATGAGGTGGCATGTTTAATTGCATATATAGAAAAGTACCTTACAGAACTTAAAGACCCCTATGAAGGAGAGCCATTAGAGCAAACCTGGCAGGAACTATTGGAGAACTATGATGTGCATGAATATAGCGATTTTGCCTTGACTCGTTTTTACAATCCTGCGGCTGATTTAGGAGTTGCTGAAGCGTGGCTGGAGATCGACAATTCGCTGACTGAAACTGAGCGAGGAGTATTTTTGGGCTTGCCAATTCATTCTACGGCAACTGTCTTTGATCCAGGTCGTATGGGGTCTTATTTCCAAACACCAGAACAAGTTTTGAACTCACTTAAAATTGTGGCTAAACTGTGTATTAAACCCGTTGAATCATTCAAAAAATTGTTAGAAGATTGCAGCCAAAACGGATTAGGTATTTATGTGACATTTTGACTCATCGGAACTTTAGGCGGTTTCTTGCTATGTTATGTCCTTCAATCCTTTACGATCGCCCTCGCTACATCATGAGCTATCAGCGGGCAAAGTAATATCAATTATCAGTGGTAGATGATCAGAGCCAATATTTTTACCTGTTTGAGTTTGGATGACGGTAATTTCTGGACTGACTAAACAATGATCGATCGGAATTTTGAGTAAGGGTAAATGGGCATGCCAGGTAGGCAGAATCCCAAAGCCTACTCGACTGTTGCGCAGTCCAGCCTGTTGCATAAAATTCTGGTAGTTAGGCGACCACATCGTTGTGTTTAGATCACCAATCACGATCGTAGGTTGATGAATACTCCGAATATGAGCTGCCATAGCCATTAATTGCTGATTTCGAGTAGCAAAATCTGCTGGTTGCAGAGGCGGTGAAGGATGAGTGGCAATCATTGCCAATGGCTGGCGATCGGTGGGGCGGATCTCCACTAATAGGCTGGGAAACTTTTCTTGAGCAAAGCGGCGACTTCTCGCCTGATGTAATGGCAAAGCACTATAGATCACATTGCCAAACCTGGGAGATTCTGTGTCACCAACTTTATAAGGCAACATGTTTTGCAGAGTATCGAGTTGATTTAACCAGCCTTGGTTAACTTCCTGAAACACCGCAATATCAGGTTGAATTTCTCTCACCAGCGCGATCGCGCGATCGTATTGCTGATTCTGGACTTTGACATTAGATAGCAATAGCCGTAGGGAGGTTATCGAGGCTTGGGAACTTGAGGGAGTGGGGAAATACCAGGGTACAAGTTCAGCCAAATTGATCCCAATACAAATTAGGCTCAAGCTGATCCAGTGCCAGCGCCAGCGCGGTCGCAATCTCAAGAAGATGACTGCGGCAATGCCAACCCAAAAGTATTGCAGTTTGAAGTGAGCGGTTAAGTCAAACAGTTGATGCCAGTGACCCAAATAGCCAGTCAGCGAACCAACGGTAGCCACCAATAGACTACATTTAATCCCCAACCCCAGCCAAACCTTCAGCCGATCGCGCCAGATCACGATTGGCATCACTGAGGCTGACTGATCAACGCCTTGAACCACAAATCAGCTGCTTTGTTTAAGCCACTGGCTGAAAAGTGGCAGCGATCGTACCGATCAGCATCGCCCAACTCATCAGTATTGGGTCCCGGAAAAATGCCTTGGATAGGATCCACTAATGCCCGTTGAGCCGCTTGAATCGTTGGTTGGGGCAGCAGATCGCCACAGCGGGAGACCACCGAGACATAAATCGGCGCCTGCACTCCAGCAGCACGAATACTTTCCAACATGGCAGTGAAGTGGTGTTGATACTGTTCCTGAGAAGTGCCGATCGCGGCATCCGTTTCCCCTTGATGCCAAAGTAAATGGGTGATATTAAATCCAGCCGCCTTGAGTTGCTGAATGGCTGTAGTAATGCGGGGATGTAAATCACCCTCTGGTGCCCAGCGTTGAATTTCTGTGCCACCGACTCCGATCGAGGTAAAAAGCACCCGATCGAACCATCCCTGTTGCACAATTTTGTTGCCTAGCCGCGTCCACACACTGCCCCCATTGCCATCCGCTCCCAGCAAGGGATCGACAGCCCGATAACACTTTCCCGCATGGAAGTTATAGACCATCGGTTGGGCAGTCAGACGCTGATTACCAAAGTTGGCAGAATTAGACTGCCCAAACGCCAGCGCTACCATTAAGCGATCGCGGGGAATCGAGCGACAGTCAATCTCAGTTCTCAACCATCGCCCCCAATTAATTGAGCTGAGTAACTGCCTGAGTTGCATTAACTGGTTGTACTTCACTCGTTTTTTTGGTTTCACCCTTTAACCCTAGGGCAACCTCAACTTTTAACCCTAACTCAGCATCAGGCTGAAGCATGGCAAGTTGCCCTCCTTCCATCGATTTCACGAGTTGCGCCAAAGCATATTCCAACTGCGCTCCCGCATCTAGCGCGACCCAGCCATCCGCTGTCAGTTGACGAAACTCGAAGTGCAGGTGCGGTCCCGTCGAATTCCCAGTGCTACCGACACGACCAATCACCTCTCCTTGCTTCACCTGTTCTCCCGGCTTGACGAAAATCTCTGATAAGTGACCATACAACGTTTGTTGTGCCCCTTTGTTGTGATCCAAAGTCACTGTTAACCCATAACCACCTAAGAAGTCTGCGATCGCTACTTGTCCCGCATAGGCGGCTAAAACGGGTGTTCCCAAGGGCGCCCCTAAATCTGTGCCCGAGTGAAACCGCTGATCGCCTGAGATGGGATGAATCCGCCAACCAAAAATCGAGGTAATAGGAGCTGGAATAGACAGCGGAAACATCAACCGAATATTGCCATTCCCTAACTGCGCAGGCGGACGAATTGTCCGGCGATAATAATCCTGGACAGAAGCCGTTGTTAATCCTGTCGCACTAGCTTCGTAATTGACTCCAGCCACAGACTCTACTGGCATATAAGTAGGTGCAGGTTCAGCGATCGCTTCTGCCAGTGAGCGGACAGGTTGAGCTACAGGCAAATCCCGGGTCCGTTCAGTAGCACCAATACTGTAATTAGTAGAGTCAATATAAGATTCACTGAAAGATGGGCTGGATTCTGGCAGTGGAGCAGATTCGACTGGAGCCGCCGTGGAATAGTCTGTTGGAGCCTCTGGCAACTCGGGCGCTAGAGATTCCACTGGAGGCTCAACAAAGGTCGGCTCCGGCTCAACAGGAACAGGAGCTGCCGACTCCGCCACTGGAGCCACATCACCAATCGCATCTGGAGCCTGTGCCCTGACAGCACTACTTCCCCATATCCCCAAAATAGTGATCAGGCTAGCTCCTGTTAGTAATAGCGATCGAGTCAATTGAGTTGCCTGGATGTTAGGAACGTGATGCTGTGAGGTCATCATAGGGATCTGATGTGGGTGGGTTGAGCAAGAAGAGGCATGGCTACCGACGACCATAATGCTCCAAGTTAAACTCTAGCTCACTGCGAAGTGGATGGGCGAGGAGTCGGAGATGACTGAACTGGAGCAGGTGTCGTTGTTGTCGGCGAGTACAAGCCAGTTCTGACCGGAATTGGCAAGTTTGAGGTTTCTCGTTTTAGGGTTGCCAAAGCTTGATTGTAGCCCAGGATGGCTGTGACCCGGTTTCCCTCTGCCCGTGTCAAATCATTTTCCGCATTAATCACATCAGTCTGAGTTCCTACTCCAGCCTGGAAGCGTAATCGGGCTAACCGTAATGCCTCCCGAGCTTGTTCTAACGCGATCGTCGTAGTGCCAATATTTTCATAGTTAGCAATCAGATTGGCATAGGCTTGTTCCACCCGAAACCGAATCAGATCCCGCGTACTGGCAAATTGAGATTCCGCAATCCGAATATTGGCTTCCTGCTGTCTGGCTCTAGCTCTGGCAGCTCCCCCATCAAACAACGTCCAACCCACACCGACATTAAAGCGGTAGCCATCGGCTCCAGGAAAAATGTCGTTTAACGGATCTTGATAGTCGTACTGAGCGGATAGAGTCACCGTTGGACCTAAAGCTGCCAAGGCCGCTCGTCGCTGCTGTTCACTTTGCGCCCGCTGCGCCAGCAGTTGCTCCAATTCGGCCCGATTTTTAAAGGCTAGAACGATCGTGTCTTCCAAGGTCAAACCCCAACTGCCTGCCAATGCCACTGGATCGGCAGCCGCTAAGTTCACTGCCGGAGACAAGCTAATACGTTGAGCTAGTTGGCGGCGAGCAATTTCTTGTTGAGCAAAGGAGTTGGTTAAGTCCTGTTGAGTGTTGGCTAACTGCACCTGCGATCGCAACACATCAAACCGAGTCCCTAATCCTGCCCGTTCTAACGCCTGAGCATCGCGCAAACTTTGTTGAGCAGCACGCACAGCAGCGGCGTTAATGCGGACGGCTTCATCAGCTTGCTGCAAATTGTAGTAATCATTTGCAACATTCAGTCGCAAATCCTCTAGCGTAATTTCGACTTGCAGTTCTGCCGATCGTACCTGTTGTTCTGCTGCCCGAATCTGCGCAGGACGTAACCCAGAGGTATAGAGGTCATAACTGAGGGTTGCTGAAGCACTGAACGCAATTTGCAGGACGTCGATATCCTCCTGCAATTGGGCATCCCGGGTCGCAATCCGCTGTGCCTGCTCAAACGCCGATAACCGACTAAAGTTAGCGCTTTCCACCGGTAGCTCGATCGATCGAATCTGCAATTCACCGGAAGGAGAACGGACACTATTTAGCCCAGCTTGCACCGTCAGGCTAGGAAAATTCGCAGCTTGTTGTTCACGTAGTACCGCTCGGGTGCGCTCTAATTGCTGAATCGAAACTTGCAGATCGGGACTATTGCGCTTAGCTAATTCGATCGCTTGTTCTAAGGTAATCGGCTGAATACCACGCAACTGCACCTCAGCTGGTTTTGTGGGGAAATATAAGGGATTCGGTGGTGGATTCAGGTAATTCGGGGCAAATCCTGGTTTAGCGGGACCGATCGGCTGCTCACTACTATTGGGAATATAGAGAAACTGAAGTTTACTAGCGGGTGGATTAATACTGCCAGGGACAAGAGACGGCGGCGGTGCCACTGCCGGAGTTGTCGTATTGATCGGTGGTGCTAAGGGAGTGGAAGGTGGAGCTGGCGTAGAAGGGCTGACCGGAGCCGTGGTTGAGGCGGGAGTTACCGTCGGAGCGGAAGTTCCTGCGCCCTGAGCAACAGGTTCAGCCGAGGACTTTGGCGGAGTTGGCGATGCCAATAGCCGCTGCGCCTTTTCAGGTAAGGGTGATTTCACCTGAGAAACAGGCTCCGTTTCAAGCTGATCTACCCCTGGCGCAGTCGCTTTAACACTAGGTTGAGCAGATGTCGTAACGTCAGTTAACTGGGCGGGAGCGGTAGCCTTCTCAGCCGTTGAACGATTTGCAGATTGTGTATTCTGGCTCACAGACTCAGCCCTATCTTCAGTCTGCGATTCCGCCTTAGGAGGAGTAGCGGTTTCGGAGCTGGCTTGAGAGGATGAAGATGGAGCAGGCTGGCTAGTTTTAGTCGTCGGTGAAGCATGATTTGGAGTAACTTCTTGAGATACTCCAGGCGCTGTGTGATTACAGGCGATCAACACTCCCACACCGAAACCAATCAACTGACGAGACGATCGCATAGCTCTTAAAGTTCAGTCGAAACTTCTGGATAATACCGGTTGCTATTTTCAGCAGCCTTAAGCAGAATACTGGTTTATCCCCAATATTGGCAAAGTTTTTTACTATCTGACGGTATGAATTGTTAGTTCAAATAAATTACGTACACTAAATAAATGAGTATTAAACAAATATACGCTTAATAGTCAATCTGAGGCAAGCCACTCATGCGACGCTAATGCCACAACAGTTAAACTTGCCCCGCGTTACCGCCCGCTGATTACCGGTCTGGCGGCGAGAAATTATCCATTTCAAAGCTAGCCAACCGAACTCGGAGCTGTCCGGCCTGTAGTGAGTCATCCAATTGGCTAGCAACAGTCAGCGCTTCTTGGTAATAGCGTTTCGCGATCGGATAATTGCCTGCCCATTGATGGAACTGCCCCAGATAGCGCAGAGATAACATTTCCTCACGAGTATTGTTATAAGCCAGCGCCATATCTAGCCGTCTACCCAACATGTCCGCCGCTTTAGAGAATTGTTTCGAGTCATTCAGGGTAGCAATCATGCCATCCATTGCTCGAAACTGATTCGTAACATCGCCATTGGTTTCAGCAATCCGCATTGCCATTTGATAGGTGCGCATAGCACGATCGTAATTTTGCTGAGCTTGATAGACTGCTCCCATCCCATTAATGACCGCCGCAGACCGGTTAGGAGCTAGTCCTAAGGCAAAGTACTGTTCTGCCTGCTCATAATTGCCTTGCCGGAGCGCCAGTTGACCTTTGCTGTCATAGGTTACGGCTTTGCCATCGTAATCAGGAATGCTAGTAGACACTACTAGCCCTTCATTAAATAGTTCTTCGGCTCCTGGCATCCCTCGTTCGCGAGGTGCTAATGCCCGACCCAGGTTATTTACCGCATAAACTTGTCCCTGGAAGTCTTGGCGAGTTCGCGTTGCCCCTAACTGTCGCCGCATCGCATCTTCAGATTCGCGGTAGCGGGCCAGGTCATGATAAGCCGTTGCTAAGTAGCCATATACAACCCCCATCGCTTCCGTATCATTAATATCCTGATACAGTTTGAGGGCTTGCTGCCAAGTGGTTACCGCTTCTCCCAATAAGCTGATACTGGCCAGTCGTTTGCCGAGTTGAGTCAGGCGATCGGCTTCATCCCTGGCATTCCCCCGAGTACCGTTGTTCAGCGGAATAGCCAGTTGTTGTTGTAAATCAGGCGTTGCTGCTGCCAGCGGCATCATGGTCATCGTGGTGGTCATTGCACCAAGCAGACCAATCCCAACCGGACGTAATCCCTTCAAACCCTGAGATTGAGGATAGCGGGTAATCCACTGACGCATAGCTTTCTCTCCCAAATGGTTCAACACTGGTAACAGGTGAGCGAATCCCTGATGTCACCGTGAGAGGACCAAATGAGCGAGTCAAGAGCGAGCGATCGTACCGGACTCTGCCAACTATGCCTCTAACGGAGCATCGAATCTAACTCTATTCTCCTGGATCTGAGAGTTCCCCACCAGATAGATCGTGCGAACATCCTCCGGAAGTGCAGCTTCTAATAATTGATAGCCGGCTTGTAATTGTGCCCGTACCTGTGGTGGGGACATCGCTTCCCCTTCGGCCTGCAAATACGCCGAAATCCGAGTCTCACTCCAGTTAAAGGTTTGCGCCATTAATACCATGAGTCGCAAGACTGGAGGGAGTTGATCCAATGCCCGTTCGATATAGCACCAGAGGGGGGGCGGCGCGACTTGTAGATTGTAATGAATCGCTTCTACCGGCGGTAAATCAGCTTGGTTAATACAAACAGCGGTGACATTCAGTAGCCAACTTTGTAGCGTAATTGGTGGCTGTCCGGGTTTGACGCGCAACTCTAGCCCACTGAGTTCATAAAAAATATGTCGCCAGGTGATAGCAAACAGATAATCAGCTTGAACGGGCGATCGCGCTGAATGTTGGATCAGCGTGTACACCATCGAACTATAGCGACAAAAAATCGCCGCAAAATATTGTCCAGCATCTGGGTGGCGCTGAAATAGTGTCAGTAGTTCCTGGTCGCTGTAGTGAGAAAGAGATTTGACCAGGGGATGGTTACATTCAGGAAAGCTAGGAATCGTCACGATCGGGACCCCGTGTGAACGTCAACGGTACAAATGACCGTTCATGATACGTGCTTTTTGGCAATTCGCACTTTTTTTTCAAAAAATTATCCAAAGGCTATCCTTTTAGCCTTGGTGGCATAAACCTAAAAAACAGCATAGCGATCGTGGTTGCTTTTTGCTATGCTAAATAAGGCTTACGGCACTACAAAGAATTGTGCTAGTTAGCTGAACCCATGCGGATGTGGCGGAATTGGTATACGCGCACGTTTGAGGGGCGTGTGGCTTTGCCTTGCGAGTTCGAGTCTCGCCATCCGCATTTACCAGTTTAACGAATGCTCCTTAGTGACCAATCATCCAGGGTCGCCCACCCGTATGGGTGCGGTTTTGGGGTGGCTGAGGGTCCGAAGCCTGCGATCGCTGTACCAGTTCTGGTTCAGGATTTTCTTGGCGTAATCGTAAGGAGCCTGATAGTTTTACAGCTGGTGGCGAAATGATTCGTTTTGCGGCTTGTTCGCAGGTTGGACAAGTCGCCGGTTGGTGGCATTCTGCCAGGGTTCGCCATTGGTCAAACACACCGCAAGTCTGACAGCGAAATTCGTATAACGGCATCGTAGTACTTTCCTAAACGGGCAAAATGTTGCGATCGAAAATCTCCGTGGGGATGGCGATCGTACAGCAAGCATTGGGAATATCAACAATGCCACTTAAGCGACCTTCGACGGGGGCACAACTCAGCAGCAAATAAGCTTGCTCACCGGTAAAACCAAACTTTTTCAGATACTCGATCGCATTCAAACAGGCGCGACGATAGGCAATATGGGCATCCATAAAATATTGTTTGCCGGTATATTCATCCACCGAAATGCCCTCAAAGACTAAGTATTCTGAGTAGCGTGGTTCGACTGGACCTGGCTTAAAGATGGGATTAACCATGGCATATTTCTCCATGCCACCTTTGATGATATCGACATGCAGATCGATATAGCCGGACATTTCGATCGCGCCACAGAACGAAATTTCGCCATCACCCTGCGAAAAGTGAATATCACCCATCGATAACTTGGCGCCTTCCACATACACCGGGAAGTAAATTCGCGTACCGCGCGACAAATTCTTGATGTCACAGTTGCCCCCATGTTCGCGGGGTGGTACAGTGCGGGCGGCTTCGGCAGCGACGCGATCGTAGTCAGAGGTGGGTAATGTGCCGAGAATCGCATTTTTGGGGTTTGGCAATGCCGCCAGCACGGGAGTATCCCCTGTAACTCCGGCTCCATAAGTCCGTAGATCAGGCATGGAAGAAACCAGTTCCGCTTCCCGCTTGTTCCAGGTCGCCAACAGTTCATGAGAAGGGGCACAACCAATTAAACCGGGGTGGGTTAAGCCTGCAAACCGCACTCCGGGAATGTGTCGCGTAGTAGTATAAATGCCTTGAAAATCCCAAATTGCTTTAGCGGCTGTGGGGAAATGATCGGTTAAGAAACCACCACCATTTTCTTTGGCAAAAATGCCAGTAAACCCCCATTCATCACCTTGTAAAGCGCCAATATCCAGTAGATCAACCACTAAGATATCCCCTGGTTGAGCGCCATTTACCCAAATCGGACCACTGAGGACATGGACTACCGTTAAATCCACATCGCGAATATCGTCAGGACTATCATTGTTCTTGATTTGTCCATCCGTCCAATCCTTACATTCAATCCGAAAGACATCACCAGGATTGACTGAAACCACTGCCGGAATATCGGGATGCCAACGATTATGACCTGGCATATCTTGTTCATGCATTGGCTTGGTCAAATCAACTTTGAACAGAGTTTTCGGCATAGGTTTATCTGAACATCAGCTCAATTTTGACAGCCATCATAGGCAGCCTGAGCCGGGATAAATTGTGATGTTCACTACGTTTTTAAAAACTTAAGAATGAATTAGGAATGTTTACCTGATTCAACCAAAGTATGGCGATAATTCCGCCCACATCCTTAATCCAATTTATCGCCGCTGAGAATAAAAATTGGATCGATCGCGGCAAAGCGTTGATTAATTCCTCGTTTCTCCAGCCGATTAATCGACGCCTGAATCACCTCAACATTCCGTACTTGTAGCTCTGCAAAACTTTCCGATACTTGATACAAATTTTCTAGATTTGCCGCGATCGCCACCACCCGTCCTTCCGGCTGCAACCGCTGCCACACCTCACTCATAATCGATTTAATCGACTTGCCGCCCCCAATCAGTACCCGATCGGGCTGAAGTAAATTCACCAAACATTCAGGAGCACTGCCTTCAATCACCGTGACATTCCTCACCTCAAAGCGATCGCAGTTGCGACGAATTAAATTTGCCACATCCCCATCTCGTTCCACTGCCACAATTTGCCCCTCAGGAGCCAATAACCCCGCTTCCACGGACATCGTTCCTGTGCCCGCCCCAATATCCCAAAATATCGAATCACGGCAGAGACGTAGCGAAGACAGCATCAACAACCGCACTTCTCGCTGACTCATGGGAATTCCCGGCAACCGCTCAAATAGATCGTCAGGGATGCCAGGGGTGACGTAAGACCAGAGGGAGGGGGGCATGGGGAGATGAGGAAGATAGGGGAGATGAGGAAGATAGGGAAGATGAGGGAGATGGAGCAGGATAGATTGACTATTTAGTGATTACTTTAAGGGTTTTTAGGTCAGGGTCAGCACATCCACTGATCATGCCACCGGATGCTAATACTTGCTGCAAATAGTCGATCGCCGCTGCCGTAATCCGTTCTCCTGGCATCAACACCGGAATCCCCGGCGGATAAGGACAGATCAGTTCAGCACTGATCCGGGCGATCGCCTGCTCAGCTTCCACAAGTTCCGTCGCGGCAAACCAAGCGTGCCGAGGACTCATGACCATTTCCCCAACCAGCCTCTGCCAACCGACTCCCTCATCTCCCTTATCTCCCATTTCTCCGCCACCCTCTACAACCTGAGTCAACTGCCAAAACCCTTGCACCAATCGCTCAATATCTGCTGCCGTATTCCCCAAACTAAGGATGAAGGTCAGGTGTCGTAACGCTGGCAGTTCGCATGTCACACCTAACTGTTGGTGCAGAATTTCATCTGCCGTAAACCCATCAATCCCCAACCCAGTAATTTTCACTGTCAACCGTGTGCGATCGAGTGCCCAAAAACCAGACAGCGCCGTTTGTTCAGCCTGCAAAACGTCCAATCCTGGAATTTGACTTAAGCGCGATCGAGCCTGATCCGCTAACTGTAAGGTTCGTGCCATTAGTTCTTTGCCTACAGTTGCCATTTGGTGCCGAGCGGCATCCAGTCCTGCTAGCAGTAAGTAATTCGGGCTAGTAGACTGTACCAGCTGAAGGGCTTGGCTGATGCGATCGCTATCGACCCGCGAGCCTTGCCGATGCAACATTGCTGCCTGGGTTAAAGCAGACAGCGTTTTGTGGGTCGATTGCACAGTTAAATCTGCGTTAGCCACAAGGGCAGAAGGGGGAAATTCAGGATGAAAGGCAAAGTGGGCACCGTGAGCTTCATCCACTAGTAACGGCATATTGAACTGATGGGTTATCTCTGCGATCGCGGCTAGATCGCTACAGGTGCCGTAATACGTGGGATAAACCACTAACACCGCTTTGGCATCCGGATGTTGAGTCAGAGCAGCTGCGATCGCCGCTGGCGTTACCCCATGCGCTAGGTCCCATTCCGGGTCATACTCTGGCTGCACAAATATCGGCATTGCCCCGGACAAAATCAAGCCGGAAATGGCTGATTGATGCACATTGCGCGGCAGAATAATTTTGTCACCGGGATTACAGGTTGCCAGCATCATCGCCATCACGCCGCTGGTTGAACCATTCACCAGAAACCAGGTTTGCTCAGCTCCAAAGGCTTGAGCCGCTAGAGCCTGAGCCATATGAATCACCCCTCGAGGCGCAAACAAATTATCGAGTTCCGGTAGTTCTGGCAGATCGGCTCGGCTAGCTTGAGCCCCTAAGAGATGGATCAACGATCGCCCCATCCCTTGCCCTCGCTTATGTCCGGGAGTATGAAAAGCTGCATAAGAACGATCAGCATACGCCTGTAACGCTGACAGTAATGGCGTTTGGGTTTGATCCAATCGCTGATTCATTTATCCTGTTGCTCTAGCGATCGCACCGCCTGAACACCCTGCCAGGCTTGGACTAAATTCCCTCGTAGTAGTCCCGCCACCCCATTCAACACTTTGAGTTCTGGCAGAGTTGGATCTAGGCTCATGGCTTTGTTGAGCGCAGACTGAGCTGGTCGGGTTCGAAAATCATACAGGTTGGCAAAAGCTAGATAGGCATAGGCATACGGATTTTGGGAATCGAGCGTAACGACCCGTTCCAATGCAGCGATCGCTGGATCCACCCGTTGCTTCAACACATTGGCTAACGCCAGAGTGTAAGCAAATTTGAGGTTATTGGGTTCCTGCTGTAGCCGATAGTCCATGGCTTGCCAAGTTTGGTTGACATAGTCCTGAGTGGGGTCATACTGGCTAATCCGTCCCACTTCTTCGAAAATCTGATCTAGCTCGCGTCTGCCATAGGGTAGGTTAGCCGCAAGGTCTCGCAGTTGCGTCACTAAATCGACTTCGGGCGCTGGCAGGGCGGGAGCTGTAGCCACAATGTTCAACTGGACAGGCGGCACAGGAATAATAGCCGTTTCACCCGTTTGCCGATTCAGGTAGGTAGCTTCCAGTGTGTAAATGCCCTCTGCCTGCTTGGGTGGCAACATTGCCAAACGCTCAATAACTTGAAATTGCGCCGATCGCTGCTCTGACTTGACTGCCTCTGGATGGAGAAAGCCCAAGCCAATGCCATGATCATGCAACCACCGATCCACCCCTTGCCCCGGTGCTGTTTCTGCTTGTTTACGCCAGTTGAGTAGTACCAATCCTGGTTGCAGAGCCTCCCAACTTCCCGACCATTCATAGGTGACTGGCACCGGTTTACCCGGAGGCGCCTGGCTAGGGAGAATCAGGCGATCGAGGCGAATGGGTGATAAGGCAGGGGAGGACAAGGGGGGAATGCTGGCGTCCTGCCTTCGGACTTCTACCTCCTGGGTGCTCGCCGCTACTAGGGGTTTAACTTCCACTTCAGGAACTCGTTGCCGATAAAGTTTCAAACTCGTGCGATCGGGGAGTTCCCAAGTTTGCTGCAATTGGAAATCAGTTTCAGCTTCTATCGCCTTAACTAAGGCTTTCTGTGGTCGTTTTCTGCGAATTGCTCCCTGACTATCTGTCTTCGTCAGCATCCAGCCTAGCGATCGGCGGTCAGCTTCCACATTACCCATGCGCGTACCCACTTGCCGCCCATGGACTTGGAAGTTATGCAGCATGCCGTAGTAGTTGACATTATGCTGATTAATTTCCGGGGTTGAGGGCAGCACTCCGATCGTGGCTTGCAAGTACGGTTCTGCCTGCGCCACGGCAGCCACTACGGCAGCATGAGGATAATCCCCTGTCATAGAAATTGGGTGTCTGGCTAAAGACTGTTGGTTCAAACCAAGGCTGGCAAATGGAGACACCCCAACCAGCAGAATTAACCCCGACAATCCTAAACTGCCCCACCGTAAAATACTCCAGGAGCGTGGCAACAACGTTAACCCATAGGCCAGCATGACAGCTATCACCGGCAAATAGGGCACAGTATAGCGAGAGTCTTTATTGATATTAAAGGAGCAGAGAAAATAAGCTCCGACCCAGAAAACTAATAGCCAGCCGATCGCCTGTTGAGATTGACAAAATCTCTGCTCTCGATAATCCCGACTTTTTGGGGCATAGTCATCTCTCCCAGCCCACTGACTGCTGACCCGTCCAGAACGCCAAAACAAGACAAAGCCGAGCAGGGGAATCAGAAATAGTGGCAACGAAATACTACCTGGCAGCAACTTCAGGTAAAACGTCCAGGCATCTAGCGATAATAGGGATGGATCCCCTTCCGCGATCGCCGCATCGATCGTGGCACGTTTACTCCCAGTCAGCAGCAACAGCCAGTTTGTGCGATACCAGGGATAACAAATGGCTCCAGCCAGGAACAACGCCAAAGCCCATTGCAGCAAGCGTCCCCAGGCACGATACCAGAAGCTTTCGACGGCGACCCAAAGAATTGGCACAAGCAAAAACAGGAGAGTCGTTTGCTTCACTAACAAAGCCAACCCTAAGGTCAGCCCAGCAACTAGCGCTAATAACCAGGGTAAACCAGTAGACCAACTGGCAAAAGCGAGGGAACCTCCAGCAGAGAACGGCGCTTTCATGACCTGAGAGCGGTTAAGAGGCTTACCTGGTGCAATGCCAGCTGGTCTCCGTCTCTCCTGCCAAATTTGCTCTCGCCATAGTGTTAAGCAGGTAAAACTAAGCGTGACAACCGCCGCCAGAGGATAGTCCAGAAGATAATCCAACCGCACCCGGTACAGTCCTGGCATCAACAGGCAAATGCCCGCTGCCCATAACCCCACTGGTACTGAAAATAAGCACCAGCCCAGGGTATAGACGGAACCCAGCAGAATCGCGCTGTAGAGCAAATTGACTAATGTACTTTGATCGGCACCTGTACCAAATAAGCTCAGAAAGGGCGCCGTAGAGATAAACACTAGGGGCGGCAGTTTGGTGGAGAGTTGCCACAGGTCTACCCACCAGTCCATCGAGAACCAGTCAGGAGTTTGTAAGACTCGCCAATAAGTCAGAGCTGCATTCAGATAATCGGCTTGATCCCAGGCAGGCACAGTGCGATCGAGGGCAAACCACACGCGATCGACCACGGCTCCTACCCACCAAATGGCGATTAATCCTGGCACTCCCTTGAGCCACAAAGCTTGTTTGCTCACCCCACCCATGCATTTGCCTACTTCAAATGTTTACTCATCTTTACATGAGGAATCCCGGCTTCCTCAAAAATTTCGCCTTCTGGTACAAACCCCAACTTGTCGTAAAACGCCTGAACTGCGGTTTGGGCATGAATACGCACTTCACCCACTTGACGGTCCCTCAGGATTGCCAGTGCCATTTCCATCAATTGTTTGCCAATTCCCTGTCCTCTAGCCGCCGCCAATACCGCTAACCGCTCCAACTTCACAACCTCTGGATTGAGATAGCGCATTCGAGCTGTACCGATCGCCTGACCATCCTGTAGTGCCAATAGATGCTCAGCCTGCTCATCCAACCCATCAAACTCTAGGGTCGCATCTACTCCCTGTTCTACTTGAAATACCTGCTGCCTGACCTGGTAGATCTGAGGAAAATCACTAGGGAGCTGGGCGAGTCGAATCATTAAATCACTCATTTTTGCGGTTTTTTTCCATTAGAGAAATTGTTAAAGGTAATGGGGCATGATTTCACCCAGCGAGCGTAATTTCACTCTGGGTAGTGCTTGTGAGCAGCTACTCATTTATCAGGCATCCTCTTATGGTAAAAGAACGGGCATTCTGGCTGGCATGGTCACAGTTACATGGCGTAGGACCAATCCTGCTAAAGCGCCTACAGCAGCAATTTGGCACTTTATCCACCGCTTGGTCAGCCAAAGCATCAGCCCTAATGGCAGTAGAGGGGGTAGGACAACAAAGCGCCGAAGCGATCGTCGCCCAACGGCAGCAATATGATCCAGAGACCTTCCTAGCAGAACATGAACAAGCCAATCCTGACTTTTGGACTCCTGCCGACGCTGACTATCCTCGCTTATTGCTGGAAATTCCCGATCCGCCAGCCGTACTGTATTACCAGGGGCTGGTTGACCTTCAGGAAAATTTAGGGCAAGTTCCCATGATTGCGATCGTCGGCACTCGTTCGCCGTCAGAGTATGGCAGACGTTGGACACGCCGCCTCAGTTCCGCCCTGGCTAAACAGGGGTTTACAGTGGTATCTGGATTAGCCCAAGGGGTGGATACAGAAGCCCATCGCAGTTGTTTGCAAGTTGGGGGTCGGACTCTCGCAGTTGTGGGCACCGGCGTTGATGTGGTCTACCCCTGGTCAAACCGTCAGTTATGCCAGCAGGTAATGGCACAAGGTTTGGTCTTGAGCGAATATCCAGCAGGCACTCAACCCGATCGAGTTCACTTTCCACGCCGTAACCGGATTATTGCCGGATTGAGTCGTGCCACGTTGATCTTGGAAGCACCAGAGCGATCAGGAGCGCTGATTACGGCTCACCTGGCTAACGACTATGGGCGAGATGTTTACGTGCTTCCCGGCAATTCAGATAATCCCCGATCGCTCGGTTGCCTGAAACTTTGGAACAATGGAGCACAAGGTATCCTGGGTGAAGATCACCTGCTGGATTTGCTGGGAACGTTACCGCAACTGCCACCGTCCGCCGCTAAATCAGTCCCAGATCAGATTGCCTTACCCTTCGACCTCCCAGTTGATTTGACCCAAGTGCTCCAGGCGCTCACCGAGATAGCCCAACGATCGCAGAACGACGCGGTGCAACTTGATCAACTTGCACCTGTCACCAATTTGAATGCGGGTGAGATTTCTAGTGCTTTACTGCAACTTGAACTAATGGGGTTAGTCGTCCAGCTACCGGGAATGCGATACCAAAGGCATTAAGTTTTATCCGGGAGTCGGGCCATCGCCTGGAAAATTGTTAACGTTTGGACAACATTTGTTGATGGAACTTAACTAACTGCCATCTCGATAAATAATAGGAAAGGGCGATCGCCCAATTGCTCCGATTTCCCCATCTATGTGAGGCAACTGCATGTCCGATTGGCTAGCACAGCAAGTGATTACCATCATGAGTTCGATGGGCTATTTAGGCATCGGCTTGCTCATGTTTCTCGAAAACCTGTTTCCCCCGATCCCCTCTGAGCTGATCATGCCCCTCGCTGGGTTTACTGTAGCCCAGGGCAAGATGGAGTTTTTGCCCGCTGTAGCCGCTGGTGTCATCGGCACCGTGTTAGGAGCCTATCCCTGGTACTTTCTCGGCAAGTTAGTCAGCGAACCCCGCCTCCGCGCTTGGGCAGATCGCTATGGTAAATGGCTCACCGTTTCGGGACGAGATATCGATCGAGCGAATAACTGGTTTACTCGACATGGTGGGATGGCTGTGTTTCTGTGTCGGCTGGTTCCGGCTGTACGGACATTAATTTCTTTACCCGCCGGAATTAATGCTATGCCATTATTGCCATTCACGCTGTATTCCACAGTTGGCACAACACTGTGGGTTGGTTTGCTCACCTTCCTGGGCTATAAACTGGGTGAAAACTATGAATTAGTCGATGAATGGTTAGGACCAGTCTCCAAAGTGGTCGTTTTGGGGTTAATGTTGGGATTTGGCATTTGGATCTTCAAGCGGCGGCAATCATTCAAGCGGAAACACCGGAAATCCTAGAAACTTTAAATGATCTATCACCCTGCTAGTAACATTTGCGGCAGTGTGCTGGAACTAATCCTGCTCATTCCTACTCAATAGCTTTATGGACTTTGATGTTACCCATTTAGTCCGATCGTTCGGTCAGCTTGGAGTCTGGGGGATGGTCTTTGCCGAATCCGGCTTACTTATCGGCGTCCTGCTCCCTGGTGACAGTTTGCTATTCACAGCCGGGTTTCTGGCTTCGCAAAACCTACTAAATATCTATGCTCTAGTTCTCGGTGCATTCATCTGCGCAGTTCTAGGAGATAATGTTGGCTATGCCACTGGGCACAGGGTGGGTCGTCGATTGTTCCGCCGGGAAGATTCGCGCTTTTTTCATAAGAAGCACTTGATTTCCGCGCAGAACTTCTATGATAGGCATGGGAGAAAGGCGATCGTCCTGGCCCGATTCATGCCTGTAGTTCGCACATTTGCACCGATTGTCGCTGGCATTGGCGCAATGAACTACCGGATATTTGTTGCTTATAACATAATTGGTGGTTTTGTTTGGACATTTGGTATCACACTACTTGGCTATTTTCTAGGGCAGGTTATTCCCGATGTCGATAAATATTTAATACCAATTATTTTGGTGATTGTGGTGGTCTCTTTTGCGCCATCCATCTTTCATCTCTATCAGGAACGAAAATCAACTAGACATTGAAATTACCCGATCGCTACTGGCAAATTCTGGCTTACATCCAACCCCAGAGTCGAACGATCACCCAAGCGCTCCTCTGTACGCTAGTTTTCACGGCAATCTGGCCTGTTCTGGCATGGCTAGCCGGTGGAATGGCGCAACTTATAGCAGAAGGCAATGTGTTGGCGATTGTGCAGCTCTCTGGGCTGGGAGCTATTGTCTTCTTAACTCAAAAAATTGCTCAGTATGGGCAAGACGCCTTGATGGCAAAGGTCGCGCTCGCGATCGCCTTTGAACTCCGGACCCAAGTCTATGCTCACTTACAACGGTTAAGCCTGAGCTATTTTGAGACCGCTCAAAGTGGCGATCTCGCTTATCGCTTAACCGAGGACGTCGATCGCATTGGCGAGGTCGTCAACAAGCTATTCCATCAGTTTGTCCCCAGTGTGCTGCAACTGGTGGTGGTCCTGAGCTACATGGTTTATCTCAACTGGCAACTGACCTTAGCCGCGCTGCTCATTGCCCCATTGATGGCCCTCCTGATTACGTGGTTTGGGGAGAAAATTCGGCAGCTCTCTCACCGCAGCCAAAGTCGGATTTCTAACTTATCTGCCATGCTGGTTGAGGTCTTCAGTGGCATTCGGTTAGTCCAAGCCTTTGCTGCCGAGGATTACACCCTCAATCGCTTTAGTCGGGAAGCTGAGCGCAATCGTAGTGCTCGCTATCGCACTGAGCAACTGAAAGCGATTCAGTTTCCTGTAGTTGGCTTTCTCGAATCCTTATGTTTATTACTGCTGCTAATGTTGGGGGGCTGGCAAGTTTACTCGAAAAACATTTCGGGTAGCCAGTTCGTCAGTTTTTTGACCGGTGTAGCGATGCTGATCGATCCCATTTCACTTTTGACCAGCAACTACAACGAGTTTAAACAAGGACAAGCTTCAATCGATCGGGTGTTTGAGTTGCTGTCGATTCAACCGACGGTGATGGAACGACCGGGAGCCAAGGTGATGCCGCCAGTCACGGGCAAAGTGGAATATCACCATGTTAGCTTTGCCTATCAACCCAACCAGCCGGTGCTGCGCGATTTAAGCCTGCTAGCCTTGCCGGGCGAAGCGATCGCCCTAGTGGGTTCCTCGGGCGCGGGCAAAACTACCTTAGTCAACCTGCTACCCCGGTTTTATGATCCACAAGCCGGACAAATTTTAATTGATGGCATTGATGTTCGGGATGTCACCCTAGGTAGTTTGCGGCGTCAGATTGGCATTGTGCCCCAAGAAACGATTTTGTTTTCCGGCACGATCGCTCAAAATATTGCCTTTGGACAAGCAAACTTCGATTTGGAAGCAGTACAGGCAGCGGCTAAAATCGCCAATGCCCATCAATTCATCATTCAGTTTCCGGATGGTTATCACAGCTGGGTCGGTGAACGGGGGGTAAATTTGTCGGGTGGGCAACGGCAACGACTGGCGATCGCCCGAGCTGTACTCCTCAATCCCCGCATCCTGATTTTGGACGAAGCCACCTCTGCCCTAGATTCAGAATCCGAAGCGCTGGTTCAGGAAGCCTTGGAACGGTTGATGCAAAACCGCACGGTCTTTATCATTGCCCATCGCTTAACTACGATTCGCCGCGCTGATCGCATTTTAGTGATTGAACAAGGGGAGATTATTGAGTCTGGCACCCATACCGAACTGCTTAGCCAGGGTGGACGCTATGCGGGGTTCTACGCGCAACAATTTCAGGATTAGTTCGATCGACTAGACTGAAGCTAAATTGTTACGTGGGAGTTGGGACTCATGGAGCCGATCATTGCTGCGATTGCGCTGGTCATTGTGGGCTATACCGTCGGGTCAATCAAAATCATCAACCAAGGCTATGAAGGGATTGTGGAGCGGCTGGGGCAATATCGCCGTACCCTCAAACCGGGTCTGAACTTTGTGATTCCGTTTTTTGATACGGTCCTTGTAGAAACGACGCGGGAACAACTATTGGATAGTAAACCGCAGTCAGCCCTGACTCGGGATAACGTTACCATCACTGCCGATGCAGTGGTGTATTGGAAGATCTTGGATGTACAAAAGGCATACTACGAGATTGAGAATCTGGAAGAAGCCCTAAACAATCTGGTGATTACGGCATTGCGATCGCAAATTGGGCAAATGGACTTACGCGAAACTGTTTCTTCTCGTAATCAAATTAACCAAGCCTTGCTCCAGCAGTTGGACGAAGCCACTGAACCCTGGGGCGTTAAAGTTATGCGGGTGGAAGTCCAGGAAATTAAGATTTCCGATACGCTACGAGACGCCATGGAACGCGAACGAGCCGCCGAAAGTAACCGTCGCGCTGCCCTATCGGAAACAGAAGGAGTAGTCGAGTCAATTCACCGCATTTCTAAAGTGCTCCAGTCGCAACCCAATGCCGAATATGTGTTGCGCTACCTTCTAGCTCAAAAGTATGTAGATGCTAACTACAAGCTAGGAGATAGCCCCAACTCCAAAATTATCTTTATGGATCCGAAAGCCCTCACCGAAACGATCGCTGACCTGATCAGCGCTGACTCCGAGGGTATCGGGGACAACGGCAGCAGTCAGGGACAGAGCAATAAATAGCTGATTCACCTGCCTTACCCGATTCGACTGCACAACAACTAACGTCGCCAAATCGCGTCCGTGACCTGACAGACGTCTCGCATCTCAGGGACATCATGGACCCGTAAGATATCTGCACCGCCGACGATCGCAGCACTACAAGCCGCCGCCGTTCCCCAAACCCGTTGCTGTGGATCGGGTTGGTGGAGGATATGACCAATAAAACTTTTGCGGGAAACTCCCACCAGCATTGGACAGTTAAGTTGGCGAAATTCCGCTAAACGGCGGAGAATTTCCAGATTTTGTTCATAGGTTTTCGCAAAACCTACGCCCGGATCGATCGCAATCCGGGCTGGATTCACCCCACAGGCGATCGCAGCAGCAATTTGGTGCTGAAGAAAATCCGTAATTTCGCTGATCAAATTCTGGTAGTCCGTCAATTGCTGCATGGTTTTGGGTGTCCCACGCATGTGCATTAGGATAACGGGCACGCCTAGCTTAGCCACCGTGGGTAGCATGTCTGGATCAAAGCTGCCACCAGAAATATCATTGATCACATCGGCACCGGCGGCGATCGCCGATGCTGCCACGCTTGCCCGGGTTGTATCAATGGAAATGGGGATATTGGATTCCTGCCGAATCGCTTGCAGGATTGGCATCACCCGATTTAACTCTTCATCTAACGAAATTTCTTCTGCCTGCGGTCGGGTCGATTGCCCCCCAATATCGAGCAGATCAGTACCTGCAGTAATCAACTTCCTGGCTTGGGTTAGAGCAGTTGTCAGCGTATTAAACTGTCCGCCATCACTAAAGCTATCGGGAGTGACGTTCAGCACTCCCATCACGTAAGTACGTTGTCCCCAAACAAACGTAGAATTGCGGATCTGCCAAGGCGGTAGCGGTTGAGTCGTCACAATTGACATCTAATTCATCGCTAAAATTACTACTTTAAGTCCCCAAATCGATACCGACCGGAACCGTGATAGTACGGGAGGTTTTTGGGAACTCTAACTTTACCATTGCATCGGTATTGCGATCGTAAGTTCTAGGGTCAGGCTACCAGGCATCCTTTCAGCCTCAGCGAGCGGTGAGCGGTTGCCTGTAATCAGGATAAAAAACCTCCGGATTCCCCTTGCTGTATGGGAGTGATGTCCCCATCCCCCACATTTAATCTTTATAAAATTCCCATGAAACATTTGCTCAAACGGTTACCAGCACCTGTGATCTTAGTGAGTTTAGCTTTAGTGTTCACGGTTCCGTTTGCAATCATTGTGAATCGGTTGATTACTGAAATTAATATTAGTGTTGACTTTACAACCAAGGAGCGGTTAGGAGTTCAATACAATGTGGGACTCCGGCAACTGTTAGAGACAATCAGCCAGCACCAACAACTGGTTAATAGTTACTTAACTGGCGATCGCTATCTAAGTCCCGCAATTATCAGCAAACAAGCAGAAATCGATCGCCTCCTGCAACAGTTGGATGACCTGGATCAGCAACGGGGAGAGCAATTCAGCACAACTGGGCTGTGGCAGCAATGGAAACTGCAATGGCAGCGTTTAGCCAACAATTGGTCACCCTTTACACCAGAAACGAATCTCCAACTCCACCGGGATTTAATCCAGCAGTTATTAGGCTTAAGTGTGCAAGTTGGCGATCGGTCTAACTTAATGCTTGATCCCAACCTGGACTCTTACTATGTCATGGATAGTGTGATCAGGCAGTTGCCGGAATTAGTTGCCAATACAGCCTACGCCAGAGACTTTGGCGCCGCCGTTAGTCAACGACAGCAGCTTACCACCAATCACACTGTGCAACTGCACGTATTGCTGAATGAAATTGAGAATACCCTTAAAACGATTCAACGAGGAACTAAGGGCTTTTCTCAGCCCAATTTCCCCCTCAGTTCCACGCTGTCCTTAACCAGGCAAGAAAGTGCAGCTACAAGTAAAACCTTCTTGCAACTGCTTAAAGGCAGTGGTGTTAACCAGCGATTTTATCGATCTCAAGATTTTATTACCTTAGGGAACCGGGCGATCGTCCGGCAATTGCAGCTTTACGATGCTCTCGTTCCAGCGTTAGATCAGTTGCTTCAGAAACGATACGACAACTTGATTGAAAAGAAACATCAAGTCTTTAGCTTTGCTCTATTCGTCCTCCTGACTGTTCTCACCTTACTGATTGCCTTCACGCGCACTTTGAATCGCCGACAACGGGCTGAACACCGCTTAGGCATCCAATACGCGACAACTCGTGCCTTAGCAGAGTCCACCACATTAAACGATGCCACTCCGAAAGCCCTGCAAGCCATTTGTCAGGCTTTATGCTGGGATCGAGGTGAACTATGGGCGATCGACCCCAAAACAAAAGTGCTTAACCTCGTCCATAGTTGGACTAATCCAAAGATTCAATCTGAGAGTTTGAACCATAGTAGCCCTAGCTTTTCGCCAACGGAAGGATTGTTAGGTCAGGTCTGGCATCAAAAATCAACCTTGTGGATTCCCGATATTCGCCAGGAAGAGCAATTTTTGCAGGGACAACATGTGATCAATGCGGGTCTGCGTTCTGCCATCAGTGTGCCCTTGCTGAGTGAGCATCAGATGCTGGGCGTCATGACCTTTTTTCAGCGTCGAGTCCAACGACCGGATGCTGAACTAATCGAGATTATGACTACGATCGGCAGCCAGATCGGTCAATTTATCAAACGCAAGCAAATTGAGGAAACCCTGCAAGGCATTGCCCAAAATGTCTCTGCCAGCACCGGAGAAGCTTTTTTTCAATCGCTGGTGCAAACCTTAGCAACCACCCTAGAGCTAGATTATGCCCTGATCGGCAAACTGGATCCTGGGCAGGGCGATCGCGTCACCACAGTAGCCGTGTATTGTCAGGGACAGATCATCGATAACTTTGAATATGAGCTGTTACATACACCCTGTGCAGACTTAGTCCATCAAGGGTTTTGCTGTTATCCCGAAGGTGTACAGCAGCAATTTCCCCAGGATCCTTTACTGACCCGCATGGCAGTAGAAAGCTATTTAGGCACAGCCCTATCTAGTTCAACCGAACAACCCTTAGGGCTGCTCGTCGTGATGAACCGCCAGCCGATCGCCGACCTACAACTAGCAGCCTCAATGCTGAAAATTTTTGCCAACCGAGCGGCGGCTGAGCTAGAACGGGAACAAGCTGCTGCCGCCTTACGTGGGCAAGAAGAACTCTTGCGGCTAGCGCTGAATGCGGCTCAGATGGGTGCTTGGGACTGGAATATTGTTACTGGCAAAGAAAAATGGTCGAAAGAAGTCTCTGAAATTTTTGGCATTCCAGCGGAACAAGTCTCTTATGCCGAGTTCGTCAAACGGGTGCATCCCGATGATCTCGCGATCGTGGAAACGGCACAAAATCAAACCTTGCATCACCAAGCAGAATACAATGCCGAATACCGCATCATCCTCGACCAAGGCGCTATCCGGTGGGTGAATAGTCGCGGCAATGTGCTACGAGATGCCCAGGGCAATCCGTTGGTGATGACTGGCGTCACTATGGATATCACTGCTCGCAAGTTGGCAGAAGCCGCCTTAAAGCAAGCGGAAGAGAAGTATCGCAGTATTTTTGAGAATGCTGCCGATGGGATTTTCCAAACCACTCCCGATGGAGCTTATATCAGTGCCAATCCTGCCCTTGCCCAAATCTATGGCTATAGTTCACCGGAAGAGTTAATCGCCACCTTATCTCACCATATCGATCGCCAGCTTTATGTTGACCCGAATCGGCGATCGCAATTTCGTCAATTGATCGAGCAATACGATACGGTAATTGACTTTGAGTCTCAGATTTATCGGCAGGATGGCAGCATCATTTGGATCAGTGAAAATGCCCGGGTTGTCAAAGATGCCCATGGTCAACTGCTCTATTACGAAGGGATTGTTAAAGATATTAGCGATCGCAAAAGAGCCGCAGAAGAACTATTTAAAGCAAAAGAAGCGGCAGAAACCGCTAACCATGCCAAAAGCCAATTTCTGGCTAACATGAGTCACGAACTGCGGACTCCGCTGAATGCCATCATTGGCTATAGCGAAATGCTACAGGAAGACGCAGGGGATATGGGCTACGAAGACATCGTGCCCGACTTAGAAAAGATCCACAATGCTGGTAAACATCTCCTGGGTTTAATCAACGATATTCTGGATATTTCCAAAATTGAAGCAGGCAGAATGGATCTGTATCTAGAAACCTTCAGCATTGCTAGCTTGATCCAGGAAGTCCAGGCCACCGTTCGCCCCTTAATCAACAAAAACGAGAATCAGCTAATCGTTCATTGCCCGGCTGATTTAGGCAATATGTATGCCGACTTGACTAAAGTCCGCCAAGCCCTGCTGAATCTATTGAGTAACGCCGCCAAGTTTACTGAGAAAGGGGTAATTACCCTCACCGTTGTTTGCGAAGGTGGTCGAGGTGAGGAAGATAGAAAAGATCAAAGCACAACCTCCCTATCCCTCTCATCTGCTTTACCCTCCTCATCTCCCCCAGCCTGCATCACCTTTACAGTGACCGACACAGGCATTGGCATGACTCCAGCTCAACTGACTAAATTGTTCCAGCCATTTACTCAAGCAGATGCATCCACTACGCGCAAATATGGTGGCACAGGATTAGGATTAGTAATTACCCAACGCTTCTGTCAAATGATGGGTGGGGATGTGACAGCTGAAAGCCAAGTTGGACAAGGCTCACGGTTCACGATCGCTTTGCCAATAACAGTCAGCGAACGGAAGCTGGAATTACCGCTACCCAAAGCTCACGCGGTAGTATTGCCCACTCCAGATCTAGCTCCTCCTAAAGGAATCACTGTTTTAGTCGTCGATGATGATGCCTCTGTGCGCGATTTGCTTGCCCGGCATTTACGGAAAGAAGGGTTTTGGGTCGAAACCGCTTCTAGTGGTCAAGAAGGTTTACATCTAGCCAAAAAGATCCGCCCCGATGCCATCACATTGGATGTGATGATGACCAAAATGGATGGCTGGTCAGTGCTATCCGCCCTCAAAGCAGATCCTGAATTAGAAGATATTCCCGTCGTGATTTTGACGATCGTAGACAACAAAGATTTCGGATTCTCCTTGGGAGCCTCAGATTATCTGACTAAACCGATCGACTACAAGCGCCTGACTCGTCTGCTGGAAAAATATCGTCCTGAGCCGATGCTACCGGATCATTCGGAGATGAATACCGGCTTGCCGATCGGGCATGTGCTGATCACCGAAGATGACCCCACAACCCGTAAAATGTTTCAGCGGATTCTGGAACGCGAAGGTTGGTTAGTCACAGAAGCGGCAAATGGTAAAGAAGCCTTACAGCAACTGGCGATCTCACGACCCGACTTGATCCTGTTAGATCTGATGATGCCAGAAATGGACGGCTTTCAGTTCATTGCCGAATTCCGTCGCCAGTCCCCCTATCGCCATATTCCAGTCATTGTGATTACCGCGATGGAACTCACTGCCACCGAGCGAGAACAGTTGAATGGTTATGTCAAACAAGTTCTGCAAAAAGGAGCCTATAGTCGAGAACAATTACTCCAAGAAGTGCGAGAGCTAGTTGAAACTTGTACTCGTTCATCCAGCCACCCTGGAGATCACAGTAATGCCTAAAATTCTGCTGGTAGAAGACAATGAAATGAATCGGGATATGTTGTCTCGCAGACTCAGCCGTAAAGGGTATGACATCCTGATTGCGATTGATGGTGAGCAAGGAGTCTCGATCGCACAAACCGAGCATCCTGACTTGATTTTGATGGATATGAGCCTACCAATTCTCGACGGTTGGGCAGCCACTCGCCAGCTGAAAGCCATATCGGCTACCCAAGCTATTCCGATTATTGCCCTCACTGCCCATGCTATGGCAGGCGATCGCGAGCAGTGTATTGCCGCCGGATGCGATGACTACGATACCAAGCCCATTGAATTTGCTCGACTATTAGGGAAAATCCAAGCATTACTGGGTCAAGAGGTGGAAGCATGAGAGCCAACGGCGGCTATGTTTTGGTAGTTGATGATGATGAAAACAGCCGCCTGTATATCTCACGCCAATTGCAGCAATCTGAACTTGTGGTGTTAACTGCTGAGGATGGGCAGCAGGCGATCGAGGTGTTGGATACCACTCCAGCGATCGAGCTGATTCTACTAGACATTCTGATGCCAACCCTAGACGGCTTTCGGGTGCTAGAACTTTTGAAAGCTCACCCTACATTACGCCACCTACCTGTCGTCGTCGTTTCCAGTCTAGATGACCTCAAGAGCTTAGTTCGGTGTATTGAATTAGGCGCCGAAGATTACCTGTTCAAGCCATTAAATCCTGTCCTGCTGAAAGCCAGAGTTGAAGCATGTTTGGAACGCAAACGGCTCCGTGATCAAGAAACGGCTTATGTCAAGCAACTGCAAACTGAAAAAGCAGCAGCCGAAATGGCAAACCGGGCTAGAAGCATTTTCCTTGCCAATATCAGTCATGAACTCCGGACACCGTTAAATGCCATCATCGGCTATAGCGACATTCTGCAAGAGGATTTACAAGATTTAGCCCCCAGCTTGGTTCCTGATGCCGAAAAAATTCGGGCATCGGGTAAGCGGCTCCTAGAACTGATTAACGATATTTTAGATATTTCCAAGATCGAAGCAGGCAAGATGGAATTGTATCTAGAACGCTTCGATGTTGCCTCTTTGGTGGCAGATGTCGTTCACCGGATCACACCACAACTCGACACCAGTGGTAATACCTTCCAACTCGACTGTTCCCCCGAGCTAGGCACCCTGCATGCCGACTTGAGTAAACTGTCCCAAACGCTGCTGAATCTTCTGGATAATGCCAACAAATTCACTCAGCAGGGAACGATTACACTCACTGTGAGACGGGAAGATGAGGGAAGTGGGGGAGCAAGCGCAGATAGGGAAGAAGCACAGATAGCCATCTCTTCCTTACCGTCCCTCTCTTCCTCACCTGACCCTAGCTCGTATATCGTCTTCACGATCGCCGATACCGGAATTGGCATCGACCCTGACCACTTACCCTATCTGTTCCAAAATTTTTATCAGGTCGATGATTCTGCCACGCGCAAATATGGAGGGACAGGGTTAGGGTTAGCGCTGAGTCAACGGTTTTGCCAGATGATGGGCGGCACCATCACCGTTGCGAGTCAGTTAGGTCAGGGCTCTGTTTTTACTGTACGAATGCCCGTGGATGTGATTGATCATCAAGTGTCGATGGTCACGCTTCATCCAGAGCCAGTGCCGGATGCATCCGAACTCCAACCACCGACCGAACTGCTGCAGTTACCCGACGAAGCAAAATTAGTGCTCGTGATTGATAGCGATCGTGCCATGCGAGATCAGATGGTACAAATGCTGAATCGGCAGGGGTTACGGGTGATCACTGCTTGGTGCGGGGAAGAAGGGTTGCGGCTAGCGCGGGAACTCCGCCCTGATTGGATTTTGCTCGATATGATGCTGCCAGCCTTGGAGAGTTGGCAAGTACTATCAACCTTAAAAGCCAGTGCAAACTTGGCAGAAATTCCGGTGTTAGCGATCGCCAAAGCGAATGATCAACAGAGTAGTTTTATCGTGGGAGTCACGGAATACCTAACAAAACCAACTGATTTGAGCCGATTTGCGCGATTAATGACTCACTATCCCATCCTGACCGCTAAGGGTGATGCCGTTACCAAACATAGCTTGCTGATTGGCACTGAAACCAGCACTCGCCAAATTGTTCAACGGTTACTCGAGAAAGAAGCCTGGACAGTTACGGCTACAGATAGCATTCGAATCGCCACCGGAGCCATTGCCCAACTGCAACCAGATTTAATCCTGCTGGATCTGATGCTACCGGACATGCAGGGTTTCGCCTTTCTTGCCGACCTTCACGCTCGCTCCATCGAAGCCCCCATTCCCACGATTGGCTTTACCACCCATGATCTCAACCGTGACGATCGGGAATGGTTCAACAGTTACCTGGAAACGCTCTTGCAACAAACCCATTCCAGCCCTGACAAACTTCTGCTCGATGTTTGCCATTTATTGTCCCCCCATCCTCAGGTCAAAGTGTGCATCTAATCTCTATCCACTTGATTTCCTGCGCTGTTTGAGGAGAAATGTCGTATGACTCTGCGCAGACGAACCTTATTAATCATCGGCATCACGCTCTTGGGACTAAATGGCGTGTTACATGGCGTGGCATCCTCGCTATTGATCGGCAGCGCCCGCCAGGCAGAGATCCAGGACACCCGTCAAGTCATGAAAGGTGCCCTGAATGTCTTTTCACAAAATCTCAGTCAATTTAACGAAAACTATACCGACTGGGCAGTATGGGATGATGCCTACGACTTTGTCCAGACTGGTAATTCAAAATTTATCCAATCCAATCTGGTGGATGCTCAACTTGCCACCCTCCGGATTAACATCATCATTTTTATTAATGACACTGGAAAAATCGTATTTGGCACAGGCTTTGATCTAAACCGGAACCAAAAAACGCCAATTCCACCTTCACTCAAGCGACATTTAGTCTTAAGCGATCGCCTACTTCAGCATCCCACCCTTGAGAGTTACCATGCTGGTATCCTGTCCTTGCCTGAAGGACCGATGATGATCGTGTCTCGCCCCATTTTGACTAGCGAGAGTACAGGACCATTTCGTGGCAGCTTAATTGTGGGACGGTATCTGCAAGGTGATGAAGTCGATCGCCTCAGCAAGGTAATTCGCTTACCCTTAAGCATTGAAACGATTAGTAACACTCAGCTTCCCGCCAATCTTTGGCAAAATCTGCAAGCCGGGGTGACTCCAGAACCCACGATCGCAATCCATCCTATAGACGACAATACGATCGCGGGTTATGCCCTGATTAACGACATTTACGACAAACCTGCCGTGATTCTGAAAGCTGAAAGCCCGCGCACGATTTACCAACAGGGCTGGATCACCGTGCAATACCTAACCTGGATCACGGTACTAGTAGGGTTAGTATTTGGGGTAGTTACCTTATTGTTGCTGGAAAAGCTAGTTCTATTCCGCCTTAGCCGTCTGAATCTAGAAGTCCAAACGATCGGGCGGCAAGGCGATTTATCTCAACGTGTGACGGCTACCGGAGATGATGAATTAGCCCATCTGGGCGCCACCATTAATACAATGCTGTCCACCCTAGCCCAGTATGAGCAGGAGCACCAGCAGGTAGCGACCGATTTGCAAGGGGCTAAAGAAGCCGCAGAAGCGGCTAACCAGGCTAAAAGTCAATTTCTCGCGAATATGAGTCATGAGCTGCGAACCCCACTCAATGCCATTATTGGCTACAGCGAGATGCTAGAAGAGGAAGCGGAAGCGCTGGGACAGGAGGAGTTCACTCAAGACCTCCAAAAAATTCGGGGTGCTGGCAAACACTTATTAGGGCTGATTAATGACATTCTTGACCTGTCGAAAATTGAGGCAGGCAGGATGGAAGTCTATCTCGAAACCTTCGAAATTGCGACCGCGATCGCAGATATTCTAGCGATCGTGCGTCCATTAATGGAAAAAAATCACAACACCTTCGTCATCCACTGCCCCGATGATCTGGGTTACATGTACGCAGATACCACCAAAGTTCATCAGATTCTGCTGAATCTTTTAAGTAACGCCGCAAAGTTCACTGTCCAGGGAACGATTACATTAACTATCGCTAGAGCAGCTAAAGGCAATGACACCGATCCAGCAACACCGTCTCGTCTCATCTCGTCTTCAGCCGCATCTCCCTATATCACCTTCACCGTTTCTGATACCGGAATTGGGATGACTCCAGAGCAGATCAGTAAATTGTTTCGACCATTTTCTCAGGCAGACACGTCTACAACTCGTAAATATGGTGGAACTGGATTAGGCTTAACCATTAGCCAACGATTTTGTCAGATGATGGGAGGAGAAATCAGAGTGACTAGCGAAGTTGGTCAAGGTAGCAGCTTTACGGTTTATTTGCCAGTTGAGGTCACCCTACCCAAAACTCATAAACTCATGAGTCACTCAGGGTAAGATTTCCGATAGACCTGTAGCAAGTGCAATGCCCCCATTGTGAGACTGGCAAGCCTCAAACCTAGGAGGCATTTCTGGTGGAGCAGGCAGAACTTCCAGAAAATTAGGTTAAGTCATGAAGAATGACTTGGTAGCACCACAAAGTACGAGCATTGTTGGACGGAGCAAAGAATGTCATGAAGGCTGAACAAGGCTCGATACTAATCGTAGATGATGTCGAGGCAAATCGTGACCTCTTAGCCCGTCGGTTGCAACGCCAGGGGCATGAGGTTGCCGTCGCTGAAGATGGACGGCAGGCGATCGAGCGATTACAGCAACAGTCTTTTGATCTAGTTTTGTGTGACATTATGATGCCGGAAATCAACGGCTATCAAGTGTTAGAGCACCTCAAAGCAGATCCAGATCTCCGCCATATTCCGATCATTATGATTTCGGCGCTGGACGACATTGAAAGTGTCGTGCGTTGTATTGAATTAGGAGCGGAAGATTATCTATTTAAACCCTTCAATCCCACATTACTAAAAGCTCGGATTAATGCCTCTTTAGAAAAGAAGCGCTTACGTGATCAGGAACAAGCTTATCTCAAACAACTTCAGGCAGAGCAGGAAAAATCGGAGCGGTTATTATTAAGTATTCTGCCGAAACCTGTGGCTGAACAGTTAAAACAACAACAGCATTTATTTGAGCAAAATATCCTAGAGCCAGGCAGCGGCATCCGCAGTGGAATTGCTGAAAGCTTTGCCGAGGCTACAGTTTTGTTTGCTGATATTGTTGACTTCACGCAAACCTCAAGCCATCGATCGCCGATCGAAATTGTCAATCTGCTCAATCACATTTTTTCTGCCTTTGATTATTTAGCCGAACGTCACCAGTTAGAAAAAATTAAAACGATTGGCGATGCTTACATGGTCGTCGGAGGAGTGCCTACACCTCGACCTGATCACGCTGCTGCGATCGCCGAGATGGCATTGGATATGCAAGATGCGATCGTCAAATTTAACCAAGAAACTGGAGAATCGTTCAGTATTCGGATTGGTATTAGTACAGGCCCAGTCGTCGCGGGAGTCATCGGTACGAAAAAGTTTATTTATGACTTATGGGGCGATACAGTCAATACAGCTAGCCGGATGGAATCCCAAGGCTTACCAAATCACATTCAAGTGACAGCCGCAACCTATCACGATTTGCACAATCAATACCAGTTTGAGGAACGGGGAAGTATTGATATTAAAGGGAAAGGGGAAATGATGACCTACTGGCTAAAAGCAAAAATTAGCTAATTCTCACTATAGAGGCAGTAAAGCCAAGTTTTACTAATACCCTAACTAAAGATTAAGTCCTCTTTTTAGCTAAACCTAACCTCGACTAAGGAAATTCCGATTAGGAAAAATGCTGTTTGAGTACATCCAAACGCGAACAATTCCAGTAATCAACATGGCTAACTATTAAGCCGTCATCATTTAAAGTAAGTTCACTCCAGCCACTAATGGCAATGAGCGGTTGCCAAGGTAAAGGTGTATTCCAGCTTAAGGTCCAATCACTTCGAATCTGGTTGCCCTGCCGCTGAATATCATGTAAATCCATGTGACAGTTCATAAACCAGCGTTGAATAAAGCCAATCATTTTCTGATAGCGATCGATTCCCCGAAATTGGGTCATCGGATCTTTAAAGTAAACATCTTTCGCATAGAGAGTATACGTTTGATCCTGAGGAAACCGGGCATAATCAGCCTTTAACTGCTCCACGATCGTCATATCAGAATGAGTCATACATCAACAATAGCTCTAACAAGCAATTATCCTTCGACTTGATCCCATAAGCGTTCTAGCTGATAGCGCCAAGCGGCTAGAGTGTCATTCTTGGCTTGGGTGCCCGCATTCATATCACCCATTAATCCTTCTTGATAAAAGCGATCGAGGTTTTGTAGGGTAGCTTCCAACGATTGTCCCTGACGTTTTGCTGCCCAAATAATTTGACGCATCTGTTGTTCTACCAATTGGGTAAAACAGGGGTTCAATCCCTGCTGATGCAATTCGATTAACTGTTGAATTGCTGCTGTTAAATCTTCCAGAGTTAATCCTTCACGACTATGTTGAAACACACCCCACAGGACATTTTCTTGCAGAGCATAACGAGTTTCTCGGGTTGGATCAAAATTCGCAGTGAGCAACTGTTCCAGAAAGGGACGAGCTTCTTGGATCGGAGCGATCGGCACCAGGATTCTTAACCAGGATTGATCATCCGACAGTAATACTAATAACCGTAGACCAGCCGTTTCTACTTGATAGGAGCCAGGGGCAAGGGTTTGCACAATGTCACCAAACAGATTGGTCAGCGCTTGAACAATAGCTTCAGGAGTCATAGCAGGTTGAGATTACCCTGAATTTTCAGGTGATTGCAGCCTTCATCCTCTTGAGTCTAGCGTTAAGTATCCGTAGTCTGAAGCCACGGTTAGGAGCAAGCTTGCCATTTCTAACTTCAGATGTACCCAAGCCAGCTCAATTTTCTTTGAGTCAAAAGTAGAAATAAATTTGCGACCGGACATTTTACTGGCTGCTTCAAACAGTTCACCATCCATACGATAGTTTCAATCACGGTGCAATTAGAGAGCGTGGATGAAATCAGTTCGAATATTGCGTCTTCTGAGGGGCAAACGACCGTATAGCCTGACGGCATGGCTGCACTAGCGCCCCTACAAAAAAGTATCGAAGTTATTTAATTTCCATGCCTAAGGGAGCAGGATGCAGATCATCCGTTATCACTGAGCTGACTGCAACACCTGATTCAGCTTGCCACTGCGGAAACCCTCTAAATCAAGGGTGACAAATACAAAGCCCAATGTTTGAAAGTGGCTGACCAGCGTCGTCAAATTGGTGGTTAGAACAAACTCTTGAATGGACTCAGCTGGCAGTTCAATCCGAGCCGTATCTCCCTCAGAACGAACCCGTAGTTGCTTTAATCCCATCCGGCGTAAGTAAGCTTCAGCTCTCCCCACACGCTGTAACTTCGCGATCGTAATCTCCTCCCCATAAGGGAACCGCGAGCTTAGACAGGGTTGGGCAGGTTTATCCCAGGCAGACAGCCCCAAGTGTTTCGCCAAGGCTCGAACATCAGCCTTCGTCAGCCCAACTTCAGCGAGCGGCGATCGTGCCCCCCGTTCCTTCGCGGCTTGAATCCCCGGTCGGTAGTCTGACAAATCATCGGCATTCACCCCATCCACCACATAAGGAAAGCCTCGTTCTCCTGCTAGCGGTTTTAGAGTATCGTGCAGCTCACTTTTACAGAAATAACAGCGATTGATTGGGTTGGCGGCATAGTCAGGATTCTCTAGTTCATGGGTTTGCACCAATTCATGAACAATCCCAATCTCTGCGGCTTGCAGGCAGGCATCTTCCAGGTCTTCGGGCAGCAGAGAGGGAGAAACAGCCGTGACTGCCAATGCCCGATCTCCCAAAACATCGTAGGCAATTTTGGCAACCAGCGTACTATCAATACCACCTGAGTAAGCAATCAAAGCTTGTCCCATTTCGTTGAACAACGCTCTCAGTTGTCCTAATTGATCGACCAACATGGCTAAATACCCCCTGAACCTGGTCAGTTGGGAACTACAACAACCTCTAACCTAGCGCGTTTCCGACCGGATCGGTGGGTTACGGCTGTTCCGATAATGCCTTCACCGATCGCGCATACTTCGCAACTACTTTTGCCAGAATGTCTAGATCGATCGGCTTGGAGATGTAATCATTGACACCCGACTCCAGGCAAAGATCGCGATCTCCCTTCATTGCCATGGCTGTTTGGGCAATCACTGGAATATGCTGGTAGCGATCGTCTGCTCGCAGATGCCGAGTCAGCACTAATCCATCTTCATCGGGTAGATGAACATCCATCAGAATTACGGCTGGCATGGCGCGATCGAGAGCTTGCCACATTTCCTGCCCTAGTTTTGCCCAAGTCACTTCGTACCCTAACTTACTGAGATAAGTCAGCACTAATCGAGCATTATGTGGATTATCTTCTACAAGCAACACACTGTTCGGTCGAGCCCAAACCATCGCTGGGCGAGCCTCCTCCCGCCTAGCCGCATCTACCACGGCTGCTTCAGTGTGCTGTAGAGCCCGAACTGATTTGCGCGGTTTAGTAGGTTGGGTGGTAGGTTTAGCCGAGTGCCCAGTCGCCGAGAAGGGCGATCGATCGGATGCCTCGGGCAACCCAGCAGCGTCCATTGCAGGGCCACAATCTATCACCGCTAAAGCTTCCGGCTGGCGCAGAACTGATTGATGTAGAGGCAAGAAGATACTAAACTGCGAACCGCGGTTTAGTTCTGATGTCAGCTGCACTGTACCACCATGTAACTCAGCTAGCTTTTGCGTTAGGGCTAATCCCAATCCTGTCCCTTCACCTCGGGCTACAGCGGCATTATCCAGTTGGGAATAAGGTTTAAACAACAACTGTTGTTGTTCCGTTGCAATGCCTGTACCCGTATCCCAGACAGTCAGGCACAAAAAGTGGTTGACTGGAGCCACTTGCAATCCAACTTGTCCCTGCACGGTAAATTTGATGGCATTTGAGAGCAAATTGAATAACATTTGCTTCAGTCGCAACGGATCAACCGTCAACGTTGTAACGGTAGGGTCAATTTCTAGCCGCAGTTCTAACCCTTTGTCACTCGCCTTTTCCTTCACAAGCGTCATTGCCATTTGGCAAACTTCACGCACATCCACTGATTCCCATTGCAGATTGAGTTGGTTCGCTTCAATTTTGGACAGATCCAAAATGTCGTTAATCAAAGCCAGGAGATGTTGACCGCTGGTGAGAATAATCTTGAGATATTCCTGATGGCGCAGATTCATGGCATTGAAGCCCTGTTGCTGCAACAAATGGGTAAATCCCAAAATAGAACTCAGCGGCGTCCGAATTTCGTGACTGGTATTTGCCAGGAATTCACTTTTTAGTTGATTGGTCTGCCGCAATTCTTGGTTATGGGCTAACGCCTGGTGGTGAGCTTGCTTTTGCACCCGCAACAACTGTAATTGATGCCAGGAAGCGGCACAGTGGCACACTACTTGCTCCAGGAAATTAATGCCTGCTCCATCAACGACACTAGACCCGATCGGGGATTCCGTTGGATAGCTGGGTAGCACGAATAGCCAGCCGATCGTTTGGTGGCTATGAGCAATTCGGCAAATTTGCCCTGGATATTGAGAGTGCCAAACCTCTATATCTTCAGTCGAGATCGAGCTATTAAGCTCCAACCGGAACGGCGAACCAGCGGCGAGCAACCAAGGAAAAAAGGGCTTTGGGCTAAGCACGGGAGGAAACATGTGGCGGATCGTCCAATGAGCCTGCTCATCCCCTGCTCGATCGAACGATACATCAGCGGCTAATCGAGGTTCATTGTTCGCTGAACCATGGCTGGTACTTCCGGGTGACGTTGGCAGGGCGATCGCAACTAAGCAATCATCCAGGGCAGTCCCCAATGCCTGGATCACGACCTGAAACAGCTCCGCTTCAGCTTGAGCGGCAACCACGATCGCGCCATCATCTAGTTCCAAATACGCTGTCACACACCGTTGCAACGATCGTCCAAGGTGATTGAGGCACTGTTCATAACGAAGTTGAATTTCTAGCTGCCGCATCTGCACAGCCCTGGAGGTAGACAAAGTTTCGGAAGGGAATCTCGTCATCCAGGCACTACCACGGATCAGGTGAACGTCTGGATAATCCTGTTCAGGCGGTAAATTAGAATGCTGACCCATACAAACCGGGAAATGTGCTGAAACGGCTACAGCGACGTAAAAGCATAAACTGAGGATTGAACTTGAAACCTAAAAGTTCCAAACAGCACTGCCTACAGGGATTAACGACCACTCACCATCAACCAAGGAAGCAACTACAACTTTTCAGTTGCTGAGTCATATTACTTAACATTGACAGGATTGGGATGACCATTACATCTCCAATCTAACTGAATCTAGGCAATCTTCCTATGAAGATTAACCCCTTAAATAAGTAAAATTACTGTATAGAGAGCCCTATCCTGTCCAGAATATATGGTGTCAGTCATCAAAGGCTAGCATTTTTATTTGGCAACGGAAATAGCTATTGCCCCATGAGAACAGCTAACTGTAGTTTTACAGTAATTAATCCTGAGTCAAGAGCATGAAACAGGAATAAACTCAGCAAATTGATTGAAGCTGAATAAACATTGACGATTTTTCACTGAAAATTAACAATCGTAACTAACCTGTTGTTCTTTTACGTGGAAGTACAGGATACTTAATCACAACAACTCTGACTCTTAACTATCTAGTTGGTTGGCTTTTAACAACATTATTGAGAATTGGATTATTCACACTTTAGGTCTGGTCATGCCAACCCAAGTGTGCGATCGCAATTCCTGCAATAGACAGCGCTTGTCCTCACGCAGTCATCTCAGGTGTTCATGAGAACATTTTGGTGACTAAACATTTCGTTCTAAAGCTGATTTTGGGTTCCCTGCATGGCATACTCGGTTGCATTTCCTGGTCATTTACACGTTTTGCGTCAGTCTGGTGCGGCTGCCAAATCAGGCTCAGGTGCGTCTAAACCTGCTTCTCTCGCTGCTCTATGGGCAAAGAACTATGTCACATCGCTGGCAAACCGTGATGAGGCTGAACAACTTAAGCAAACCAGCGAACTGGCAGAGATCGCATCAGCGGAAGGTAGGCTGCGAACCGCAAACTTCTTAAAGCAAAATCTTACTCAAGCCAGCGCTAAAGCTTGGTCGCTGACGAATGAGTTACTAGCAGATGAAATTTGGCGACATGGCATTAACCCACAAGTGATTAATCCCTGGCAAATTGCTGCCGATTCGCATCACTTGTTTGAAATTGCCTTAAATGCCTATGGGGAACGGGTAACACCACGGCGGCTCTCGGTTCTCGTCAATAATGAGTTTGGTCGAGTGCGGCAAAAATACACCGCCGAGGATCCACGCGCGATCGGTGTAGTCAGCATGCAATTTCACTACACTGGGCAATTATTATTGGATTACCTGTCCCCCAGTGAACACTTACTGCTTCAGCACTACTTCAAGGTGATGGATGACCATCTGTATATGCCCTTGAAAGCGGCCTATGAAGCGGCGGCGGCTTATGATTACGACTCACCTCTCCTCCAGGCAGTGCGGGAACTGCTCCCCAACAGCACCCGAATTGCCCAGGAAGTGTGCAAACGGATTAGCCAACAATATCCTGGTTATCAAAGCTACAGTGGCTCTCTCGGTGCTTTAAAGGTACGCATCTCTAGCATTCGGGATGTAGAAATGTTCCAGGTGTATCTCTGCCTGTGTGTGCTGGAAAATAGCATCCAGTCAGTCCAGCAGGAACTCTTTCCCCTTTGCGTCATGCTTTACCCTCGTCTAAAGGTGAGCTGGAAGCTGGTGCAGGAAATGTTACACGCGATCGGCTGGGAAATGCATGATCTGTTATCTGCGGATACCGTTGCGGCTTTTCTGCCTTATTTATCTGAAGTTACGGAAATGTTCTCGATCGAGGCATTTCAAGAGTAGCAACTCGATAACACTGGAATCGATCAGGTTTCGCCCCATATCTGATCGATTACTCGTCTGCGATCGACAATGCCAGTTGGTAGATTTGGCGACGGGGTAAGGTCGTTTGCTGAGCTAACTGGCGGCTCGCTTCCGAACGAGATAAGCCTTGAGCCAATAGCGATTTTAGTTCTGCCACGATCGCGGTATCTGAAAGCGTGATGTGAGCTTGTTCAGCCCCAGCGACCACAATCGTGTACTCTCCTTGCGGCTCTCGTTGCTGGTAGTCAGCGATGGCGGCAGAGATCGTGCCCCGCCATAGTTCTTCATGTAACTTAGTCAACTCCCGTGCTAGAACCACCTGTCGTGTTTCCCCTAAAATCATCAGATCTTGCAACGTTGCCCGTAAGCGATGCGGCGCTTCGTAAAAAATCAACGTCCGACGTTCAGCCTTCAGTGTCTCTAAATGGGTGCGACGAGCCGATGCTTTGGCTGGTAGAAACCCTTCAAAAACAAAGCGATCGCTGGGCAGTCCGGAGGCTGTCAAAGCGGCGATCGCGGCGCTACAACCCGGAATGGGCACAACGGCTAGACCTGCGGCGACACAAGCACTAACGAGGTCATAACCTGGATCCGAAATCCCTGGCATACCAGCATCGCTGACTAGTGCGATCGCTTTGCCTTGCTGTAGGCGATCGACTAATTCCCCCGTGCGACCATGGCGATTGTGGTCGTGATAGCTAATTTGTGGGGTGGCTACCTGAAAGTATTGCAATAACTTGCCGGTGTGGCGAGTATCCTCCGCCGCAATTAGATCGACCGTCTGTAAGATCCGCACGGCCCGGAAGGTCATATCTTCCAGATTGCCGATCGGGGTACCAACGATGTATAACGTTCCCGGTTTAGGGTCAGAAGGCATGGCAACACAGGGATTATTTGTAGGATTGGTGACACTGGATTTAATTTACCGGACTGCCCAACTTCCCGATCGCAATCAAAAACTAGTAGCCTCCGATTATTTGGTAGCCGCAGGGGGTCCAGCGACTAACGCAGCGGTTGCCTTTAGCTATCTGGGGAACTCAGCCACCGTATTAGGCGGAGTTGGGTCACATCCGATCACTCACTTGATTCTCACCGATTTACGGCAGTGTGGTGTCACTGTGATCGATCTCGCCCCAAGTCAACTGACACCACCTCCTGTATCCTCAATCCTCGTCACAGACACCACTGGCGATCGAGCCATCATTTCGATTAATGCTGTGAAAACCCAAGCGATCGCTGATGCTATTCCCGCCAACGTGTTTAAGCCCATTGAAGTCGTGCTAATTGATGGTCATCAAATCGCAGTAGGACAAGCGATCGCGCAACAAGCTAAGGCGCAAGGCATCCCGATCGTCCTCGATGGTGGCAGTTGGAAACCAGGGTTAGAAACAATTTTGCCGTGGATCGATTACGCCATTTGTTCTGCGAATTTCCAGCCCCCAGGCTGCCACTCGGAAGCTGATGTATTTGGCTATTTAACCAAACTAGGTATTCCCCATATAGCTGTTACGCATGGAGAACAGCCCATCCAGTATCGCGCTCGCACTCAATCTGGCACGATCGCTGTCCCCAGCATCCCCGCTGTAGATACCCTGGGAGCCGGAGACATTTTTCATGGCGCTTTCTGTCATTACCTGCTACAAACTAGTTTTGTTGAGGCATTAGCTCAAGCGGCTGAGGTTGCAGCACACTCCTGCCGATTTTTTGGCACCAGGGCGTGGAGAGAGTAGATGGAGGAGATAGGGAGATGGGGGAGATGACGGAGCAGGAGTTGCAGGAATTATTGGCGATCGCCCGATCAGTGGCTTGGGGAGCCGCAGATATTCTGCGATCGATGGCAGCAGCAACGGTGAACCCTCACAATACAGAAACGGATCCAGTTACCGCCGCAGACACGGCAGCAGATGAGTATATCCTGACGGCATTGCAGGGGCGGTTAGGTACTGAGCAGTTTGCTTATTTGACTGAAGAAAGTTATAAGCAGCAGGATTCCGGCGATCGCTTGCAGTGTCCTTGGGTCTGGATCATCGACCCGCTAGATGGCACCAAAGACTATATTCAGGGTACGGGAGAATACGCGGTTCATATTGCGTTAGTCCATCACCATCGTCCGGTGGTAGCCGTAGTTGCCTGTCCCGGCGTTGATACCCTTTACTCTGCCGCTCTGGGGCAAGGCACTCAAATTGAATATCGGGATGGCACAACCACCCCTGCCCAAGTTTCTACGGTGGATCGGCTAGAAGACCTCGTGATTGTTACCAGCCGCAGTCATCGGAACGATCGCTTTAATCAACTGATGCAGCGGTTTCCCTGCCAGAACCAGCGATTTCTAGGTAGCCTGGGGGGAAAACTGGCAGCGATCGCCGATCGGCGGGCTGATGCCTACATTGCCCTATCAGGTAAATCTGCGCCCAAAGATTGGGACTTAGCCGCCCCAGATCTAATTCTGAGTGAAGCGGGTGGACTACTGACCCATTTCGACGGTACACCGCTGTTATATAACCAGGCAGATGTCGTGCAGTGGGGCGGTTTAATTGCCAGCAATGGGCGCTGTCATACAGAACTCTGTGCTGAAGCAATCCGAATTCTGGCAGACATTGATGCGGCTACTTCGACCTAGATTTCAGCTCAGGCTTTTTCTGCCCACGCCAGAACCAATAGGGCATTGACGATCGCGGCTGTGGCGGGAGAGCCACCTTTACGACCATCAATCCGAATTTGGGGTACAGACGTTTGGGCTAACGCTAATTTCGATTCCACTACGGCAATAAAGCCAACTGGCGCCCCGATGACTAAGGCGGGCTGTCGAGTCGCCGGTAAGCGGTCACAGAGAGCCAGGAGAGCAGTTGGGGCATTGCCGATCGCATAAATCGCCTCCGGAAACTGGTCAAAACACCGAAGCATTCCGGTTTCGGTTCGAGTTTTACCCGGATCGGCTTGTTCTACCTGTTCTACCGCACTAATCACTGGATTATCAAAGGTTTGCGCCACCACAGTGGTAATCCCCTGTTTGACCATGCTGACATCGGTGACAATCGGTATTTTTTGCTGTAAAGCGGCGATCGCCCCGTCAATCGCCCCCGGACTAAAGTGGAGCAGCTCTTTGAACTCAAAATCGGCCGTACTGTGGATTACTCGCCGGACGATCGCATATTCGCGGGGACTAAACGAGTGATCACCGATCTCCCGGTCAATCACCGCGAAACTCTGCTGCATGATGGGATGCATGGACAGGACCATTAAAATTCAAACACGGCCCAATCAGGTTCGCGGTAGTAACGCGTCATATCATCAAACTTGCGCAGTTCTGCCCGTCGCACCCAAAAGTCCTGTGGTTCTTTTTCTAGCCACTGCTGATTCAAGTCAGTAAAGGTCTGACTAAACGATTGCCGGGCATCCGCCGGCGGAATTTCGCCAAAGTACCCCAAAGTGACATGGGGGGTGAAATAGTACTGTTGCTCAATCCCCAGTCCCATCAACTCGTGGTTTTGGTACAGTGCCCGCCGAACTTTGAGAATGCGATCGTAGGAGTCTTCATCGGTGGGAGCCAGACAAACGCCGATCGCGCGAGTCATCAGCAACAGACCAAGGACCTGAAACCGAATCGGCTGCCCTCTCCGCAGGGCATGACATTCCTGGAAACTGTTGGCAATCGTCGATCGCAATTTGCTTTCATAGTCCGGGCTTTGGTTCGCGTCCCGAAAAGCATCATTCCAGATCAAATCTGCCAATGTGACATGGAAGCTGTCAGCAGGCACAGGAATAAACGACTGTCTTCCCAGCTTTTGCAACAATTGTTGCTGTAAATCCGCCAGACTCTTGTAGAGTTCCAGGTTGTCCGTTTCGTCGCTCCCCGGTGGCGTCACGATCGAATATCCCGGAAACGGCACCGCATCATAATGGTGCTCGGCTTGCCGCCGGAATTTAGGTGACTCCTGAATATGTTGCACCTGGGATTGATAGGTTTCGGGCAAAATCATACGGATTGCCCGGTTCAGGTAAGTTTGGTAGTTCTCGTCCAATCTTCAAAGCCTCGTGAGGTAGCTGAATGAGTCCTACAAGAAATTTCTTGCTTCAGTCCTCTAAGATGGGCGATCGCAAGAAGTTGCAGGTAATCGTTTGTCAGACAAATCTAGTGTAGTCATGAAAGTCTGACATTGGCTCATTAGGACGCGCTAAGACCATTGGTCACAATGTGATCCCAGTTCGCCTTTCTCCAGTCTGCCAGGATTAGTAGGACAATACAATTACCCAACTCGGAAAGCCGTGTCCTACATGCCAATTTATTTTTATTGGGGAGAGGATGACTTTGCGATCGCCCAGGCTGTTGCGGCACTGCGCCAACAGGTACTGGATCCGACCTGGAGCGATTTTAATTACACCAAATTCACCTCTGACTTACCAGATGCCGTGATTCAAGGCTTAAACCAAGCCATGACCCCACCATTTGGTTCAGGCAGCTGTCTAGTTTGGTTAGCCGATACCACGATCGGTCAGCGTTGCTCGGATGAGTTACTGAGTGAACTCGATCGGACACTTCCGGCGATCCCGATGGAGAGTGTGCTATTGCTCACAGCGAAGACAAAACCCGATGGGCGACTGAAATCCACCAAACTCTTCCAAAAACATGCTGAGATTCGGGAATTCTCGCCGATTCCCCCCTGGAAAACGGATTTGCTAGTCAAGCAAGTGCGCCAGGTGGCTCAAGAGGTCGGTGTCAAGCTGAGTGGCGAAGCCGTAGAACTGCTAGCGGAATCGGTGGGCAGCAACACCCGCCAACTGTATAGCGAACTAGAAAAATTGCGGTTGTACGCTGGAGACGATCGCCAACCGTTAGATGCGGATACCGTCGCCACTCTAGTTACTACCAGCACTCAAAGTACGACCAAACTGGCAACTGCGATTCGGCAGGGGCAAACCGCGATCGCCTTGGAACTTGTTGCTGATCTATTACGTCAAAATGAACCAGCCTTACGCATGATCGCTAGCCTGGTCGGGCAATTCCGCACCTGGTTATGGGTCAAGTTAATGCTGGAGTCTGGAGAACGGAACGACCAAGTGATTGCCCAAGCTGCAGAACTAAACAATCCGAAACGTCTGTATTTCCTCCGGCAGGAAGTTCAACCCTTAGCCCTACGTGCCTTGTTGCAAACCTTACCGATTTTGCTGGAACTGGAAGCTAATTTGAAACGAGGGGCAGATGAACTTGCCACCTTGCAAACAAAGATTGTAGAACTATGTGAACTGTATCACTGATGAAATTCCCTCTTTCGCTGGAACTTATCGCCAATAAAATAATTCAGAATCTATAGAAACCGTTATTGTGCTAGTTTTCTTGGTGTCACACAGTCATGATTAACCCGTCCATTAATTCTTTGCGATCGCGCCTCAGCCCCACGCTCTCTCGCGTTGTGATGGTGGGGATCCTTTCAACCGCAGGCTTGCTAGCCGGACTCACGCCTCATGTGAGCTTCCACGGCAGTGCTCTGTTATCCGAAACGGCAGCCTATGCCCAACAACCGCCCGGCGATTTAGGCAAGTACACCAAAGTAGCTCGCCAGATTGAACGGCAACGGATGCAGTACTATTCCGAAGCCAAACAAATTCTGAATGGCAATGTGCCGGATAATGTTTGCCAGCAAAAAAATCTTCCCGGTGGAGTACGGGAGATTTGCGATCGCTTCGATCGGAAAGTCCGCGATATTCTGGCAGAACACAAAATGCCAGTATCCGAATTCAACCAATTAACGAAGTTCTGCTCTGCCAAACCCAAGCCTGATGGTTGCCCATAAGCTGAACCAAAGGTTTGACTAAATCCAGAATTATCAACATTCAGCGGGGTGAGCGCTCAGTTCCCTCGCTGATGCTATTAGAGCGAGTGTATTAGGGATCATAGGCAGACGATCTCGCCTTAAAATGCGCCAAATGGGTTCTTATAGATAGTTCTTCCAGTTAAAGATAATTCCTGCATCCCACAGGGTAGATCGAACGGCTAATATCTTCTCCTCATCAACCTCCCACAACCAAACATTGTCATTGAAAGGTTTAAGACGCCCCCGCTGCTCATCTTCCTGAATCCAGTCTTGCAGCACCCTGTTGTTGACTTGAGCGGTAAGATGCGAAGCGGTCAGAAAGTTCCAAGGGTAGACATCTCGGATCACGCCGTCGCGATAAACTTGCCTATCCATTCCTAAGAGTCCCCAGTGTCCATGTCGAACGGCTTCTTCATAAGCTTGACCGCTACTCGGTCCGATTCCCTGTCCTATGCCCACAACATATAGAGTCGGACCGTCTTGGCGGCTACGTCTATAGCCAATCCCATAAATCGGCTTCAGACAGGCAATCGCCGAGTCAGCCATCCTAGACATTGCCTCACTTGGCAACCTTAAAACACTTGAGTTAACAGCGATATAGGCAACGGGTTTGGTATCTGTTAGACAGGCAATATCGATCAAGAAGTCAAATAGAGGATCTTTGCCATCCGGTAGCAACGTGGCAAGGCTGAAAGAGGTAATTGAGCTGAAGCCCGCTTTCTGAAGTTTAGGGTGAGTGCGTTTGAAGGTTCTATATTTGCCACTAAAGCCTGGTCCTTCAACTGCCATCATATCGATCGGGTATCCTAGGGCTTCAAACCAGTTGAGCGCTTGCAGGTAGAAACAGCGGATTGCTTCTGGACTGGGGTCAATTCCGTAAAAAGCAATTACAGACACCTCATCACTGAATCCAGTATTAGCAATCATTTCAAAGCAATCCTAAGAGTAAGCCCTACGTTAGCTTAAGCGGAACTCTTCTCCAAATTCAGCAGTTTCATACTTTCTCAGTTGATCAAAAATTTCTTTAAAGTATTGGGTTGATTCGTTGGATACTGATCCGCTACTTAAGTTTTGTATATAGTGTTCAAAATTTAAGAAAGCTTGATCTAGGGTACATCCAAGCACATCTTGAACAAAGTCATACGAGCCAGCAACAATATAGTATTCCCCTTCCAGGGAGAACAAAATCCAGTCAGGCTTAGATTCTGCATCATTCCCAGAAAGCAGAACACTGAGAAACATACCTACAAAATCATAGAATTCTTCGAGAGCCTCACAAGTTACAGGGACTCTATAAAGACAATCTGGGAGTAGTTGTTTTTCTAGCAACGTTCCATATAGCCTTTGATATCCCCTATTTAAGATGGCATCTCTTAATCGAGAGCAAGACTGTGGATCAGTAAAAAGAGAAGGTAAAACTGGTGCTGCAACCCATTCATCTAACTTGAAAAGGGTCACTTCTGGGGTAACTCTATCCAGACGGGTTTGACAGCGAATTGCCCAACTCAAAATTGTATCAATATTAGCTATGTCTTCGCTTCTTCTAACAGGCTGAATAAATTGAGTAGGTGAAGCCATAGCCCTTTTTCTATTCAGTGAGATTGGTTTTGAGCTAGCTTCTTATTTGGACAGGCATGACCAGATACGTAGCTTTTAAGCCGCCTAGAGGCGATAAAATTGCGGGGCTGGTTGCTGTATTGAGTTGCATTTGAATCTCTGTGGTCGGCATGACTTTTAAGCCTTCCAACAGGTATTTGACATTGAAGGCGATGTCCAAATCTTCGCCCGTAATTTGAGCCGCGATCGTTTCCCGCCCACTACCCACATCGGGGGCATCGACTGAGAGGGTCGCTTCCTGTTCTGCCGTACTGAGGCTGAGTTTGACAATATTGTTTTTTTGATCGGCCAAGACGGCAATCCGTTCCAGAGCAGAGAGAAATTGGCGGCGATCGACCGTGAGCTGGCGGGCAAACTGGCGCGGAATCAATTGTCGATAGTTAGGATATTGACCTTCTAACAACCGACTAGTCAGGCGTTGGTCTGCCCACTCAAATACCGCTTGACTCTGGTCAAATTTGACCGCGACGGAACTGCCCGCTTGCTTTTCCACCATCTTGGCTAATTCCTGTAATGCCTTGGCTGGAATCGTCACATCCAGCGCTTGGTCAGATTCCACTTTGGAGTCATCATCACTCACCGTTTCCACAACTGCCAACCGATGACCATCCGTTGCCGCAAATTCTAGCCCCGCCGCTGACATGGTTAAATGCACCCCAGTCAACACCTGTTTGGTTTCGTCATCACTTGCTGCAAACAACGCCCCTTTCAGCCCATCAATCAAGGTTTCCGAAGCTAGATGTAACTCATCACCTTCCGCCACCACAGGGAGTTCAGGGAACTCTTCAGCACTCATGCCTCGGACTTGATAGCGACCAAATTTCGAGGTGATGGTCACATTCCAATTGGACTCCCCCGCCTCATCAACGTCATCTTCCAGGGTGATGTCCCCATCCGGTAGGCGTGAGACAATGTCGTTCAACAAGCGAGCTGGGAGGGTGAGTTTGCCACCAACCTCAACTTGTGCCGCAAAACTAGTTTGAATACCCAGGCTCAGATCAAACGCACTGAGGCGAACTTGTTGCGCCGTTTCGTCGGCAATCAGCAGGACGTTTGCCAAAACGGGTAGCGTAGCGCGGGTGGCAACGGCGCGGCTGACGATCGACAGGTGGGTGCTGAGGCTGTTTTGGGCGCAAACCAGTTTCATAAGTGGCGACTTTGAGATCGGTGCTTGAGCATACTAGCACCGATGCCCAAAACGATCTAGCCAAGGCAATTTCAGCGTTTTTTGCTTTGTCTTGATCGATCCGGACTTAAGAAAAACTTATTTAAAACAGTAGTAGTAGGGGCTGTGGAAACTGTGGAAAAGATCGTAGGATCGCGTTTATCCAGCGATCATAAGCCGATCGAGCCTGTGGAAAACTTGTGGAAAAAGTGGCAGGTTTTTCACAGAGTATTTATACTTAGAAGGCTTTTCCACGATCGCTAGATCGTTATATACAAGATTTCCACAGAGTTTTCCACAGAAAAAACAGGGTTTTCCACAGGCAAATTGGCGGTTTACAGTTCTCAAACCCTTGTGTTTAAAAAAATTTGGGATATTTAATTTATGATCACTGGATCAGCCTGGGGAAAACCTGGGGAAATCTCATCGTGAGACTAATCGTCTTCCAATTAATAAGCAGGGCTGATCGATAGGATTGAGCGGCGCCAAATCCCAAGTCTGCTGATCAATAGAATTTCAATGCCCAAACCACGAAACCGGCGATCGCCGTGGAGAAGCGATCCCGGTTGAGCGAATGCAATCTGACGCTAAATGGCTTAGGAGCGAGGCTGGCTTGCCATATTAATGCGTTCGCTGAGCTGGCGTAAGGTCTGTGCCATGGAGGCATCGTTTTCCTTCAGTTGCCCGATTTTATCGCAGCTATACATCACGGTCGTATGGTCTTTCCCGCCAAACTCCTCGCCGATTTTCGGCAAGCTGAGGGCAGTATGCTGCCGCATCAGGTACATCCCAATTTGCCGCGCTACACTGACCTCCCGCCGCCGGGAATTGCCCTTCAAATCCTCGATCGACACATCGAAGGTTTCCCCCACAATCTTGATCACCGCATCTGGCGATGCTTCGACTTTTTCCACAGGCGGATTCAGCACCGGGGCAATATTTTCCACCGTCATTTGCAGCCCCGAAATCGAGATATAAGCAACGGCGCGAATCAGTGCTCCTTCCAACTCCCGAATGTTGGAGGTGTAGCTTGAGGCAATGTACTCGATTACCTCGCGCGGCAATCGCATATTTTCGTACTCAGCCTTCTTTTGCAAAATCGCCATCCGGGTTTCTAAATCAGGGGGCTGGATGTCGGCAATTAAGCCCATCGAAAATCGCGAACATAACCGTTCTTGCAGGCGAGGAATTTGGTTGGGCGGACGATCGGAAGCTAGAACCACCTGCTTGCCCGCTTCATGTAAGGTATTAAAGGTGTGGAAAAACTCTTCCTGAGTATATTCCTTACCCTCAATAAACTGAATATCGTCCACCAGCAACACGTCCGCTGCCCGGTAATGTTCCCGGAACAGTTGCATGTTGTCTTTGCGAATGGCGGCAATCAGGTCATTGGTAAATTGTTCGGTAGAAACGTAGAACACTCGCGAACTAGGGCAAATTTCTAAGCGATAATGCCCGATCGCTTGCATCAGGTGAGTTTTCCCCAACCCAACGCCTCCACACAGAAACAAGGGATTAAACTCTCGCCCCGGCGACTCGGCTACGGCTAACGAGGCAGCATGAGCCATGCGGTTGTTTGAGCCAACCACTAAGCGCGAAAACACATACTTGGGATTCAAATCACTCGATCGACTTTTGTCGGCTACAGTTCCTGTTGCTGTTCCAGTCGGGGGGGTGGATGGCGGGGGAGCCGGTGGCTCGATCGCGATCGGTTCGGTGGGCAGAGGCCAGTAAAACTCGTTCTCATCCATCATGCCATCCGCACCTTGGACAACATTGATGTGAATATCTACAGGTCGCCCTAACACTTCTTGGACAACCTCGATGATGGTTTTGATGTAATACTTCTGGATCCACTTCCGCGCAAATGGATTCGGCGTACAAAGTACTAGACGCTGCTCATCTAACTCCTCTGCGGTCGCCGTTTTGATCCAAGTTTCAAAGGTAGGACGACTTAGCCGAATTTGTAAATGCTCTAGAACTTCAGCCCAGAAACTTTGAAGTGACGTAATTTCTACCCCTGACATCTACCCCTCACCGGAGGACAGTAACAATTGCGCAGTTTAGCTGCCAAGGCAGCATATCAGATCGAGCACAAGAAGCGATCTAGAGTTCGCGTTAAGAAATGCACCCTTGCAGGTTTAAACTTGCCTAAATCCAGATTAAAACCACCAAACACTAGATGTAGTGTTTAGCCTAAGAATTTAGGTTACGCATAGTGTATCAGGTAACAGCAATTTAGGACGGAGAATCGCTTCCCGAGGAAAGCAAAAGGCAGGTAGTTGCTGCTTAGCTGCTATGACTGGATAGCGTTGGGGCTTCGGGTAAGCTCGCTTCCAGCTTGAGGCAATTTTGACCATTGACCTGAAGCCGATATTCTACGCGATCCATTAACCGATTTAAAATTAACCAGCCGTAGCCACTCTCTTGTTTGGCTTCTGGGGTAGGAGCTAGATAAGTCGATACATCATAGCCTTTCCCATGATCCCAAATTTCGAGGGCAATATCTCGCTCCTGAAGCTCTAGCCGAATTAAAACTGGCAAGTTAGGCTGATCTTTATGGGCATGACGCACCACATTGGAATAAGCCTCGACCAGAACTAGGCGTAGGCGATTTGACTGTCGGGGCCAATCGACATGATTACCCAGTTCGACTTCCAAACTCCCTAACAGCCAGTTTTCGACGATCGTCAAAAACTTCAGGTCGCTTGGTACATGAAGCTCCGTTCTCATTGACTACAAGACCTCCAGAGAGAGTATTGTTTGGTCGTCTTCCTGAATTGTATTGTGTGCCCGAATCTGCGAGAGCAGATGGGTCAGATCCAGCGGTTCTTGCTCTTGCATCAGCAATTGCCATAATCCGGCTTGTTGAAGCATGGCACTAGCGGTTGACGGGGCACCAGCACTGCCATTGGTTGTGGACGTTCCAGCCACTGTCGCTTCAGTAATCCCATCACTCGTGATGAGTAACACTTCGCCAGAGTTTAAATCGACGCTGCCAGCCGTGGCTTTCCAGGTGGGCAGAATTCCTAATGGCACTCCCCGCACCTTCAAATAATTCGGTTCCATCTCTGCCCCATTGCCAGGGTCAGCCCGTTGGGCAGAGAGGGTTTGCCGTGACCAAACTAAGGGATAGATATGACCCGCATTGGCATAGACTAATTGGCGGGTTGTAGGTGTGTAACGAGCCAGTACCATTGTGATAAAGCAATTGGTGCTAGTTAGGTCATCAATCAAACTGCGATTGAGATTTTGCATAACCACGTGCGGCTCTGGAGGTGACTCCTGCGACAGTTCTCGCCGTAATACGGAAATTGCACTAGCCATAAACAGAGCGGCGGGAACTCCCTTCCCAGATACATCGCCGACGGCCAGCCAAATGTCACCTTGGGGATGAGCATAAACTTCAAAAAAGTCGCCGCCTACTTCCCGGGCTGGGTAACAACAGGCTTGCACTTTCATGCCATCCAGTTCTGGCCAGCTTTGCCGCAGCAGGTTGCCTTGAATCTGTCGAGCAACGGCTAATTCGGCGCGCATTTGCTCAGCTTGTTTCTGAGTTCGCTGATATAACTTGGCTTGTGAAATTGCCAGAGCCGCTTGATCGGCTACTCCCTGAATCAGCTCTAGGTCTTCCGGCGACCAGGGGTGATAGTGATCATTACGGGACATCACTAAAATAGCCAGAAAGTCTTGCTGGTAAATCAGGGGCAAGGCTAACCGAGGTGTAGTGTCGCTGGAGTTGGCTTCAATCTCGATCTGCTGCTTTTCTAGAACTGACTGGACTAATGAATCCTGTTCGGGGGCAGCACTGGGGCGATCGGCGATTTCTACCGTTGTCCCAACCTCGTCATAACGAAACGCTTCTGGAATCAGTTGGTTGCCATCAACGGGATATAGGACACACTGGTTTGCCAGAAAAGTTTGTCCCAGTGTGGCTGCGATCGTCTGTAACATACTGTGGTAATCCAGGGACTCCCGGATTGCCGTAGTGACTGCGTTAAATAATGATTCTCGTCGCAGTGCCCGTTTGAGTTCATTAGTACGCTGCTTGATCACCTGATAGGTTTCGGCAGCTTGCTGAACGACGCCCTTGAGTTGATCGGGATTCCAGGGCTTGGTGATGTACTTAAAGACTTTGCCGGAGTTGATCGCTTCTACGAGATCTTCAACATCGGTATAGCCAGTCAAGACAATCCGAATTGTGTCTGGAAACCGTTCTACGGTTTTGCTCAGAAACTCTGTCCCTAGCATTTCTGGCATCCGTTGGTCAGAAATGATGATTGCCATTTCACCCTGTTGCTCCAGGATTTGTAATGCCGCGATCGCACTTTCTGCCTTGACAACCTCAAAATCTCGCCGGAACGTGCGATACAGCAGATCCAGGTTATCAGGCTCGTCGTCCACGACCATTAATTTGAGCTTACTACCTGCTCTCTGAACCATGCGGTACTCCACTCCCCCTACAAAAGGATGCTGCTGAAAAACTTCACCAGGCTTATTGTTTGTACCCCTCTACAATCAAAGTACCCTAGATTGTGTAAGCCCTAACAGGGCTGCCAAGATTCAAGGCATGATGTGACCCAGTGAAAAGCATTATAAAGTTAAGCTAATTAGGTCTAGAGTGTGCCTACTCCTTTTTAATCTTGCGATACTGATAGGATTCACCGTCCGCCCCCCAGACTTGCTTCCCAGCGGCATCAAATCCTCGATCCCAGGTGTCCATGCCATCTGGAGACAACACAATGCGGTTAGTAATTTTGACGGCACCCCGAGCGGTTGTAGGGCAACCCTGAGGCGGGGTATTGCCAACATAATTGTTCTGGGATCGTTGCAAAAAGACACTACAAATTGAGGTTCCCAAATCCTTCAGCTTGAGTTGGCGCTTCCCCAAAGGTTTATTGCACAGTCCTACCCAGGCTTGGGGTTGTTCTGGCTTGAAGGAACGGGATTCGATCTGTTGGCGATCGGGGGTTGGCACAATCTGCAAAAACCGTTGGCGATAGGGTTGGGAAAGCTTTTTCGCTAAAGCCTGTTCTTGATATAGAAAAATTGGGTTAGTTCTGTCATTGGCTGAATCAAGCACCTGGATCCGGCAAGTAGTCATTTGGACATTGGGCGCCTGCGGATTTTTGGCAGCCTGAGCGGCTGTGGTCATTATGCCTTCTAGCCGAGCAGCGATGTCAGCAGTTTGCTCCTGGATAGACAGGACTGGCGGGGAGTCTGCCTGGGTTTGAGTGGCGATCGTACTCCAACCGAGAGCAAGACATAATCCGATAAACTGTTGACGCTTCACGCTAGGCTCCAAGGCAAGAGAGGGATGGCTTGTGGCAATATTAGCGTAGATCTTGCAGAGTTATCGTTTGGCAAACCACCGCTCTTGTTGAAGGATGACCGCTTGCCAAGCTGCATACCCTTGAGGGCTAAGGTGAATTCCATCCGTAGTCATTTCTGAGCGCAGATAACCTGCCTCATCCGCCATGGTGGTATATACATCCAGGTAAGTTGCTCCGGTTTGGGTCACGATCGCGGCTAGCTGTTGGTTCAACCCACCAATGCGTTCGCCGGGAATCCGATCGGAGCGGGTCGGCAGAATGGACTGCACAATAATTTGGGCTTGGGGGTGGGTTTGTTGCAGACGTTGAATAATTTGTTGTAAATTTCCCAAAATTTCATTGTCACTCCGTCCATGTTTTAGATCGTTGACTCCTGCCATCACATAGATCACATCGGGGTGAGTGTTGGCGAAGTCCGGTAGGCGACGGAGAACACCATCGGTAGTATCACCGGATAAACCTTGATTGAGCCACAGTTGATAAGAGGGTAAATGATCACTGGGAAACCAGAGGCTCAGCGAGTCCCCCACTAAGACCCCTAACCGATTATCCCCCTGTCCTCTGGCGACTACATTGGCTTCCCGCGTCATCAACCAGCGCCATTCTTCATAAGTCGGTTGCCGCGTGGCTCCTGCCCAGGCGGCTCGAAAGCTATCAAGGGGTAAGCGCGTATATAATCTGCCTGCTTGGAGGGCGGCGAGTCGCTGGTAGTAAAGTTGGCTCCCCGATCGCGGTGTGACCGGCTGAGAAAATTCGATCGTGGGCACTGGATAGTCTGGTCGAACTTGACTAGGTGCTGGAGTTTGACGAGGTTGATAGCCATAGGGTTCGGGTAGAAGTAACTGAGCAGCGGGAGGACGATCGAGCAGATTAGGGGCGACTGCTGACTTCAGAGCAGCAGGGCTAACCGTAGCGAGGGCAAGGCTAAAAGGATCAGTCATAGTGAATTGTGAACAGGTCAATCAGGTAACACGATCGAGCTAAGGCTCTGGTTGGCTGGAAGGAAATCTGGCGAAATTGCCACCATAACGGCGTATCCCTTCACAAGTAGATGAAAGGGTTCTAAAGCCGGACGGATATCCACCTACTCAACGCTGTACTGCTGTAGTCAGGAAAATTTTGCTAATTTTTACTCGCTAAAAATCTTGCCCGTTGGCGGCATAAGCCTACAGGTAGATTGTCAGGACGTTGCTGGAGTCGCCTCAATGTTAAGGGTTCTTAACGGTAAAATAGATCGTGGTATTGCCTGCTAGTGGCATCGAACTCAAATGTGCGCTCAATTTCGATATGCCATGAGCAGTCCTGCCGTAGAACTGGAGAAGGACCATGACGATTAATTGTGCTGTAGACTGCGTGAATGGCTGTGTACTAGGGGATCAGTGCCCTAATTTGAAGTACAAGGCGGAAGCATCGAAATTTATTCAAGACACGCCACTTGACCAAATGTTGGAGATTGCGGAAGAGGCGTTGCGCAAGAAGATGACAGAACCCACAAAGTGGGTATTACCAGAAGATTAAGCTAGATTTCGCCACATTTCTATTGTTGTCAGGAGTACAGCCAGGATGAATCGAGAACCTTTGGAATTTGACCCCAAATTCTCAGGTGATGACGCGACAGTGGTGCGACCAATTCCAGAGGGCTTACCTGTTGCTGACCCAGCCGCTTCTACGGCTGTTCCGACCCTGCATTACCAAGTGGCATTACCGGAACCAACCTCCCATTTATTTGAAGTCACCCTTCAAATTAGCAGGTGGGGACAGGCAGGGATGCCCACTTTGCTGGGCTTGAAAATGCCGGTTTGGACTCCTGGCTCCTATTTAGTACGGGAATATGCTAGACATCTGCAAGGGTTTACAGCTTGGGTGAGCGATCGCCCTTCGGAGCTACTACCCTGGCGTAAACTCAGCAAAAATCATTGGCAAATTGATTCACAGGGTAACTCAAGCATTACAGTCCGTTACCGGATTTATGCGAATGAATTAACGGTTCGGACGAATCATTTGGATAGTACGCATGGTTACTTCAATGGTGCGGCGCTATTCTTTTACATTCCTGGCTACGATCGCAATCCCATACAGTTAACGATCGTTCCCCCTTACCCCGATTGGCGGGTTTCTACAGCGCTACCTGCTGTCTCGGGTGCTGAGAATACGTTTGTCGCTAAAGATTTTGATACGTTGGTGGATAGTCCGGTTGAGATTGGACGGCACCAATTATATCCGTTTGAAGTATTAGGTAAACCGCATCAATTAGCCGTTTGGGGTGAGGGAAACCTGCGATCGGAACAGGTGATTCCCGATATTCAAAAAATTGTTCAGGTGGAGGCAGACTTATTTGATGGACTGCCCTACGATCGCTATTTATTTTTATTACATCTATCCTCACAGGGCTTTGGAGGATTGGAACATAAAGACTCCTGTTCCTTAATTTATAGTCGATTTGGCTTTCGGAATCGGGATAAATATAATCGCTTCATGCAATTAGTCGCCCACGAGTTTTTCCATTTATGGAATGTCAAGCGAATTCGTCCCAAAGCCTTAGAAAAATTTGATTATGAGCAGGAAAACTACACCCCTTCTCTATGGTTTAGTGAGGGCACAACCAGCTATTACGATCTAGTCATTCCTTTACGAGCGGGAATTTATAATGTTGGCGCTTATCTAAATAATCTTAGTCAAGAAATTACGCGGTTTCTGATGACTCCAGGGCGAAAAGTCCAGCCTTTAAGTGAATCGAGTTTTGATGCCTGGATTAAGCTCTATCGTCCAGATGCGAATAGCCCGAATTCGCAGATGTCCTATTATCTCAAGGGCGAAATGGTATCACTGTTGCTGGATTTGCTGATTCGCGATCGCCAGCAAAATCAGCGATCGCTGGATGATGTGATGCGCCAAATGTGGCAACAGTTTGGACAGCCAGAAATTGGGTTTACGGCTTCAGAACTCAAGCAGACGATCGAAACGGTTGCTGGAACTGATCTCACCGACTTTTTTGCCCGTTATCTAGATAGCACAGAGGAATTACCCTTCGATCGCTATTTGGCACCGTTTGGACTGCGATTGCAACCGAGTGGTCATGAAGAAGGAGTGCCTTACTTGGGCATGAATGTGAAGCAGGAACAGGGACAAACGATCGTTAAATTCGTCGAAACTGGCTCTCCGGCTCAAATTGCCGGATTGGATGCGGGTGATGAACTGTTAGCGATCGAGGGCGTTCGAGTCAATGCGGATCAACTCAACGATCGCCTCCTCGACTACCAACCGGGCAGCACGATTCAACTGACCGCATTCCATCAAGATCAACTGCAAACCTATTCGGTAACACTAGCTGATCCGCGTCCAACCCGGTATCAAATTGTGGCTGTCGATCGCCCTTCAACTCAGCAAGAGCAAGCCTTTCACGGATGGTTAGGTGCATCCTTAGCGGAGATTCGTGGGTAACAAAATTATCCGATTGTTCCCCTGAAGCCGTAGACTGAAGGATGCAGTTGATAATGTGTTGTAACTTACCGAGTCACCGTGCGAAAGATTGTAATTGCTGGCAACTGGAAGATGCACAAAACCCAAGCGGAAGCCCAACTATTTCTTCAGGGCTTTGCGCAACACCTGATGGAAACCCCGGAAGAGCGGGAAGTGATCCTGTGTGCCCCATTTACGGCATTGGGTAGTCTGTCTCAAAGTTTGCACGGTAGCCGGATTCGGCTGGGTGCCCAAAACGTCCACTGGGAAGAAAAAGGTGCCTTTACAGGAGAAATTTCTGCTCCCATGTTGCTAGAGCTGGGAGTGCGCTATGTAGTGGTTGGACACAGCGAACGCCGCCAGTATTTTGGCGAAACGGATGAAACGGTGAACCAACGCCTAAAAGCCGCTCAGAAAGCCGGATTAACCCCAATTTTGTGTGTGGGTGAAAGTCGGCGACAACGGGATGCCGGGGAAACGGAATCATTTATTTGTGGACAACTCAGAGCTGGGTTAGTCGATGTGGATCAAGCTAATCTCGTGATTGCCTATGAACCGATTTGGGCGATCGGGACGGGAGACACCTGTGAATCACCGGAAGCGAACCGAGTGATTGGTATGATCCGGGGTGAACTGAAGAATCCCGATGTTTCCATCCAATATGGTGGCTCAGTTAATGCCAAGAATATTGACGAAATCATGGCTCAACCGGAAATTGATGGTGCTTTAGTCGGTGGAGCGAGTTTGGAACCCGATAGCTTTGCCCGAATTGTCAACTATCAATAAGCTAGCTGAGTGCTTCTGGAGGGTGGTATAGCGATCATTTGCCTTCAAACCATTGTCTAGCGCCACCCTGCTCTTTGCGCATGACTGTATCAGAATAGTTGCGCCGCACGATCGCGGGTGTCATCGCTGTTCGGTTAAAGTCACCATGTAACCAGGTGGTAGAGCCAGCTTTTTTGATCGCTAGATGAGCCAGCATAATTCTGTCATCCACTTCAATGGCGATCGCTTGGGATGCGCCTGCGGCTTTTGCTTGAATCGGGAACAGATAGGAGAAATTATGTTCCGAGGCAAAGGGATCGATCGTCAGGCGGTCTACGACTTTGGCAGGAATGACAAAGTTCTTTTGGTAGCGATCGGTGAGTTCAAACTCGGTATTCGGTGGAAAGTTACCCACCACTAGCAAAACCTGCTTTAACCGTACTTCCTTAGGATTGGCTTCATTGGCATTGAGGACGATCGCGGTCAGTTCCAGTTGTTTAATGTCGCTATTCGGTGGCAGTGTAATCTGCCCTTGAGGAATGCCATCCACACTCAACCGTGTTCCGGTATCAGTGACATACGGTAACGAAATCATCGGTACGGTCATGCTGACTTGGTCGGCGGTCGGATTCGCCTTGCGGGATTGATTTAACACCGTCGCCAGGACACTAATGGCGACAACTGCCGCTACAGTAGCAATTAAAGGAATATTGCGGTTGGATGGTGAGGGGCGCGATCGAGACATGACTGAGAATGGCAACAACTATTGCCTCTCAGGTTGCCCATTTCCTTGGTCATTTGCACTAGAAGATTTGCAGGACAAGCATTTTTAACAGTTAAAAGCGAAGCATTCGATAGATCTGGTGATCGGAATGCTTCGCTCTAATCTAGATTTCCTTGGCGGAATGGCTTTAAATCACTGTGCCATCTGGAATCACGGCGTTCTTCAGCACTACAACAATGCCGCTGCGGATGAAGAAACCGAGGTCTTCCCGTTCTGCTTCTTGGACTCGATCTTTGTTGACGATTTGGACATTGCAACCAATGCGAGCGTTCTTATCCACGATCGCTCGCCGGATGATGCTGTCTTTGCCAATCCCGATCGGTACCTTACCTGAATGGCAACCTGCCCCGCTCTGCCGCTCACTGAACGACTCGTAAAAGTCGGAACCCATCAGCATACTGTCTTCGATCACGCAGCCTGCTTCAACGCGAGTTCTCACCCCTAGAACAGAGTGGGTAATCGAGCAATCTTTGAGGATGCAGCCTTCGGCAATAATCGACTCTTTGACTTGGCAATCGAGTAATTTGCTGGGTGGCAAATAGCGGGGACGGGTATAAATCGGGGCGGATTCGTCGTAGAAGCTGAATGGCGGGTGGGGTTGTTGAGTCAATGCCATATTGGCTTCATAGAACGCCTCGATCGTTCCAATGTCTTCCCAGTAGCCGTTAAATAAGTAGGCCTGGACATTGTAATTTTTCGAGGAAGCCGGAATAATCTCTTTACCAAAGTCAGTCCGTTCTGGCGATTCCTGAAGCAGCTTGATTAAGACATCTTTCTTGAAGACATAAATGCCCATCGAAGCAATGTAGGGATTCTGTTTCGCTTCTTCGGCATTTAGCCCTAAGACGGTGGTATCAACTTGCATCGCCTTGAGAGCATCCCCTTTTGGCTTCTCACTGAAATCAACCACTCGTCCGGCATTGTCGATCTTCATTAAGCCGAAGTCAGATGCGCGGCGATCGTCCATGGGAACGACCGAAATCGTAATATCGGCATTGGTTTCGCGGTGACGACGGACAAAATCACAGTAATCCATCCGGTACAGATGATCACCGGACAGGATCAGGATTTCATCCACATCCCATTCATCAAACAACCAGAGATATTGGCGAACCGCATCGGCTGTGCCCTGGAACCAGTTGGGATTTTCGGGCGTTTGTTGGGCAGCCAACACCTCGACAAATCCTTCGCTAAACCCGGAAGAAAAATTGTAAGTCCGAGCCATGTGGCGGTTCAGGGAAGCGGAGTTGAACTGAGTCAACACGTAGATCTTATAAATCTCCGAATTGATACAGTTACTGACTGGAATATCAATCAAGCGATACTTACCAGCCAGCGGCACGGCAGGCTTCGCCCGTAGTTTGGTCAGTGGATAAAGCCGGGTTCCTGCGCCACCACCCAAAATGATCGATAAGACTCGCTTCACAAAAATACCTCCACCTGTCTGCTCCAACGTCTAGTGTGAGACGGGATGGTTCCGTTTGCAAGAGTTCTAAGTCACAAGAATTGTAATGAATTGTCGTGAATTAGTTTTTTATGGATTACTTCCTAGTTTAGAGAGGCGGGCAAATCATTACCACGACTTCTGGGTAGAACGATCGCCAAGGGGTACTGTAATGGTAATTTTTATGAGGACAGAGGCAGATAGTTTGCTGTTCTTGCCTCATTGTTCACTTCCTAAACCTGTGTAAACTATGTCCCGCCAAATTATTCGTACAAATCAAGCTCCGGCTCCTGTAGGTCCCTATAACCAGGCGATCGTCGCATCCGGTCAACTGGTCTTTGTGGCTGGACAGATTGCCCTCGACCCCCAAACTGGCATGCTAGTGGGTGAAGGTGATGTGGCGAAACAAACGGAACAGGTGTTAGCCAATCTCAAAGCCATCTTGATCGCTTCTGGAGCCACCTTTGAGGATGTGGTAAAAACCACCGTGTTTCTCAAAGATATGAATGACTTCGCGGCAATGAATGCCATCTATGCCCAGGTCTTTCAGGATGATACGGCTCCGGCGCGTGCCTGTGTGGAAGTTGCCCGGTTGCCTAAAGATGTGTTAGTGGAAATTGATTGCATTGCCACGATCGCGGCGTCTTAGCTCCAGATTATTCGTGATCAATCTCAATCCGCCCGACTTTGGTACTGGGATAGTAGTTGGCTAGGATTTGTGCATAGGTGTAGCCTTGTTCCGCCAGGTTCAAGGCTCCTAACTGGCTCATCCCATGTCCCTGAAAGGCTTCTGCCACAATGTCATCAGAGGCGGCATAGAGCGATTCCACTACCCCACCTTTGTAACTGACATATTCCCCAGCCGTCAGATCAACGGCTTTATTGGTGCTCTCCGCTTCGCGAGCAATACCGCTATAGACCTGATAGTACTCATCATTGCCTAGGTCATACAGGGAACTCACGGGTTTGAAGTGATAGGTCAAGGCATAGGAGCGAGCGGCAACGGCTTGTGCTTTCAAGGCTTCTATACTCCAACTGGAAGACACCTCGCTGGCTACCACGCTGTGTAAGTACTTGCGCAGGCTGACATGGTTAACAGCCATTAAAGTGCCATCGGGTCGGGCAATCAATACGAGTCGTCCCCGATAGGAACGATCGCCCAAATAAAACAAACCCCCTGGACCTGGATCGAGTACGACGGTATCCGGTAGAGCCGATGCGCCTAACCGTAAGCCTCCCCCATCGTGAGTCACGGCATAGGTTGTTTGTGCCGCTAATTGTCCCAACGATTTGCCTTGCAGACTAGTAATCAACCCTTCGCCAGAAGTCCCTACGGTTAACGTGTTGGCGTTGACTGCGATCGCTACTCGCATTTCTACTGCCGCATCAACAGACGCAGACAGAGAGGTAAATGCCTCTTTTGCCCGCTGGTTAATTACCGCTTGCTGACCAGTGTAGGTCGGATTTTTAACCCCAACTTTTGCGGTTGGAGTTTTTTGGGGTGCGGGTTTAGCGGATGGCAGAGTGGTGACTGACGGCTGTGGGGTTGGTAGTGGCACAGACGGGAGAGGAGCGATCGCCCCAGTAGCGGATGGAGTGCTAGTGGGAACTTGGTTTACGGACTCTGACCCTGGTTCCCGGACTCCGACAATCAGCAGGGTCAATAGTGGCATTGACAGGAATAAACCGAACAACAGGCGACGCTGATGCTGCTGAAGCCATTTGAGCAGGTGTTGTTTGGTCATGCTGAGGGTGATGGAGAGGATAGGGAGATGAAGAGGTTAACTCAAATTAATGTTCACGCCTCAAAATTCTTCATCCGGTTCGGAGCCGCTTATGAGTTCATCGAGTTTGGTACGGACAGCTTGAATGTCTTGCCACATCAGCCACTTTGGACTGCCCGTGTCGCGCGAGGGGTTGCGGAGCAGGTAAGCAGGGTGAAAAATCGGCATGTAGAGACGATCGTCCCGTTCAACCCATTGTCCCCGGACCTTAGTAATGCCTTGTTTAATTCCTAATAATCCTCGTAAAGCAGTGGCTCCGGTCAGCAGAATAATTTTGGGGTTGATCAAGCGAATCTGCTCTAGTAAATACCCCTTGCATGCTTCGGCTTCATCCGCTGTGGGAGTGCGATTTTCTGGTGGACGACACTTAACTACATTGCCAATAAAGACATTTTCATGCCGACTTAAGTGAACAGAGGCCAGGATTTTATCAAGCAACTCTCCCGATCGCCCGACAAACGGTCGTCCGGTTTCATCCTCAGTTTGTCCTGGTCCTTCTCCCACGATCATGATGGGAGCCTGAAGATTGCCTTCCCCAACCACGGCATGAGTTCGACCGGCGGCTAACCCGCACCGCTGGCACTCATTGCAATGGACTTTCATCTGTTCCATCGATTGATACGTTCCCGGCGGAATCGGGATTTTGGCACTGGTTGGAATCAACTCGGGATTGAAGCCTTGCGGAACTGGAGGCGACGTGGGCTCAGGGTCAGAATTGAAGTTAAATAGGCTGATCTGGTCGTCGGTAGACATGGGTTTGCAGCAAGTGATTTAGAGAGTGATGGATGGGATATAGTGCCATTAAGTGTCCATAGGTTAGGACAGGTTAGCAGATTTTTCTAGCCTCTCTAGATGAGTTGGCTAGGGTGACCTCTATCGATCCTATCTGGATTAGGAACCGGAGTCTTGTTGGAACGCGGATCATAAATTATGCAGGGCTAGATCTTGATCCATTTTGGCGGGCAATAAGAAAGATGCCAGAAATAGCGTGATCCGAGAAAATTCAGGCATGATCAAAATATCCCATTGCCAGAGGATTGGGATATGTCCTCTACGTCTTCTTACAACGCTAAATCAACTGTTTGTTTTATTGATCGCCAAGAGGCTGGTGAGCGGTTAGCCGAGGCTGTGTGGGCAGAAATGCACCGACGATCGCTGATTGGTCAGGTTCCACCCCTGGTATATGCTTTGCCGAGAGGTGGTATTTCCGTAGCTGCTCCAGTGGCTCAACGCTTAAAGTGCCCATTAGGGGTGATTGTGGCGAAAAAGATTACGCGACCGGAGAATGTGGAATTGGCGATCGGGGCAGTGACAGCCACGGGTGATGTCGTATGGTCGCCTTATCTAGAAGGGCAGAGTCGTTGGACGACGGCTGATTCCTCATCTCTGCCACCGATGTATGCCACCGCTTTACAGGCTGCAAAACATCGGGCACAAGCACAGTGGGCAACCTTTGCCACCTGCTGTCCACCGATGAATGCTGCAGGGACGATCGCCCTCTTGATTGATGATGGCATTGCAACAGGTATGACGATGGCAGCAGCGGTGCGATCGCTGCGGGCTCAACATCCTACGGAAATCTGGATCTGTGTGCCTGTCGCCCCACCTGAGGTCATCCCGGCTTTACAAACTTGGGCAGATCAAGTGATTATCCTGGCTTTGCCACCGCTGTTTGGTAGTGTGAGTCGGTTCTATCGCCAGTTTCCCCAAGTAGAAATGGAAGCGGCGATCGAGCAACTCCAAATGGTGAATAGTGTCATCGGGTAATCTATCCTACCTGGAAAAATCTGATGCCTTGCCCTATGCTACAGGTGGGCTTTGGGAAGTCAGGCATGAGACTTTGGCGAAATTTTTTATATAGTGTAATCCTCTCCAGCCATTACAGCCCGCCTCGGCTGGTTGAAGCCGTCATGTTGCTGTTGGCGGCTGGATTGTGTGCAGTCTGGTGGTTAAATCAGCAATATTGGCAATATTTGGTTTTGTGTTTGAGTTATATCGTGGGGGCGATCGCCTCTATTCTGGCGCGGGAAGTGGTGGCGCCTTCCTCCCAAACCTACACTATTCGCTTAACGGCAGTTGCGTCGTTGGTAGTGCTAGTGGCAGTAGTAGGTTTATATATTACCCGGAAAATTAATTTAGTTTGAGAGGTGGGATCCGGAGTCGGTTTAACCGCTTGCGTAGTCTATTAATAGAAACCCGATCCACAACTAATAGATTGCTAGTGAGATGATGCCATCTTAGCTTGTTGGATCAAATTGGGGTCGGTAATGGGCAGACGATCGCGGGTGGGAGTAATCCACCCATTACCCTCGCTTGGTTCGCTGTAGTTCCCGACAGTTTGGTGACTTCCTATGTTGAAAAATATTGCTCAAACAGTGTGCTGGGTCTCTCCCTCATTGGTATTCCTATTCTTATCCGCTTGTACTCAGGTTACTCAACCACAATCCACCACGGGTGAGCCTTCTGGGTCTGCCACAGAAGTAACGGCTACAACTTCCCCGTCACCGGCTGTAACGCCAGAACCTCAATCGGAAACAGTGGCTCCTCCTACTGAAACCCGGTCTACGGACGATCGGACTCTGCAATCCAAAGATTTGCCTACTCGTACCAACCCGGTTCCTGACCAACGTGATGCAACGGCTGGGGCGAAACAGACTGCCACGATCGCCAAACCGCATACCGCTTCCGATAGCTTGAACCCAACCTTTCGGACGAGTGAGCGCATGGCAGGCTTTTCGACGGATGGGGACTATTTCATTTATTTGGAAAGTTCCCGTGATACCGGAGCTGGAATTCCCAAATCTACAATGCAGTTGGTTGCCCTGGACTCTAATGCTTGCATTCAGGGGGGGTGTCTCAAAACTCGCTATAGCGAATCGGATTCTGCTTTGAGTCTAAAAGTGGCTGAAGATAGTTTGCTAGAGCAAACTTGGAGTATTCGCCAAAACTTGCAACTGACTCCACCGGCTGGGGGCGACAGCTTACCCGTGTTATCTCGATCGCGGACTGCCGATGGCACGGAAACAATGACGGTGCGTTTAGCTAACCAGCAACCCTTACAACTGCGACTCCAGCAAAAACGGATTCCCGCTCAACAAATTGGACAGGAGTTTACTAAAGACCGGGCAGCAATGCAGATTGCGGTCAGTTATGATGGTCAACGCCGATCGCTGGGTTCACTAAATGAGTTTCGTGATTGGGTGTTGGACTACTCGATCCGAGAGGTCAAACTTTCCCCGGATGGCAAGCATGTGGTTGTGCTGGTGACGGCGATGGAACCGGCCTTTGAAGGGACATTGGCAACTACAATTGTCCAAGGCTTTGAACTATAGAGCTGTGCGTGATCTGAATCACTCCGCATAGCGATCGCGATCTGGCATTGATGCCCAATAGCTCACTCTAGCCTATGGGTATTCATCACTTTTAATCCCCATTGAAATCACGTCTTTCCTGGATGAATATCACTTTGCGGCTGGAGCAAAGGCACGATGATTAACCTAGAAGCCCTCAAGGAACCTAAACTGGCAGTTGCGCTTCGGTTAGCCAGGAGCGATTAGAATTTTCTGATTTTTCTGTCTCATCCTCTTGTAGAGTCTCTACCCCGATCGCCAGATCGGGGTTTTTGTTTAAGATAGTCGTTCCGCTAGAATGACCAGACAGCATCATGTGATCTCTACCGATCTCTAACGCGCATGGATTGGAATCAGCTTAACAGTGCCTTCACGTTATTTCTTAGCCTGTTAGTAGAGGCAATGCCGTTTCTACTACTGGGTGTGTTATTTTCCGGGAGTCTCCAAGTATTTGTTGATGAACGGAAGTTAGTGCGTCTGATGCCCAAACATCCGTTTTTAGGAGCATTAGTTGGCAGTTGTATCGGCTTTCTATTTCCAGTGTGCGAATGCGGTAATGTGCCTGTTGCCCGTCGCCTACTGATGCAAGGAGTCCCTTCAGCTGTTGCGATCGGCTTTTTGCTGGCTGCACCTACGATTAACCCGATCGTCTTTTGGGCAACCTGGACGGCTTTTCGAGACCAGCCGGAAATCGTATTTCTGCGGGTTGGCTTTTCCTTAGCGATCGCCACGATTATTGGTTGGGTATTCAGTGCTCAGGCAGATTTACGTCCATTATTGCAACCCTCGATTGCCCGAGTCGTCCCCTTCAAGCGGCGGGGCAAAGGCAAGGCGGAAGCCGAGATGGCAGCGACTGAAACATCCCCATTGCTGCAATCCGGTACCTATTTTTTGGGGCAATCTGACCAGCCAATTCAACCAGAAGTGATGGCAATGCAAGCCGCGATCGCTTTGGAAAGTCCAGTGGGCAAACCGTTGCCCGATAAGCTGGCGTTATTGCTAGAAAATACGATCCAGGAAATGCGGGAGCTGGGTGGGGTGCTGGTGTTAGGGAGTGCCATTGCAGCGATCGTCCAGGTTTTTGTTCCCCGGGAAGTGATTCTGAATTTGGGTCAGGGACCTGTTACTTCTATCTTGGCAATGATGCTATTGGCAGCAGTAGTGTCCATCTGCTCTACCGTGGATGCTTTCTTTGCCTTATCCTTTGCTTCTACCTTTACCAGTGGTTCTTTGTTAGCTTTTCTGGTGTTTGGACCGATGATTGACCTGAAAGGCATTGGGTTAATGCTCTCAATCTTTAAACCCAGAGCTGTGTTTTACCTGTTTACCCTGGCGGCTCAGTTAACCTTTCTATTTACCCTCTTCGTCAATTTATATATTAGCTAAGGGGATGGCGGCGCCAGATTTTACCGCGTTAGGTGAATGGCGATTACCCACAAATACACAGATGCAAGGTCAAGGATGGGGATGCAGGAAGACGTTTTACGTAAAGAGCGACAGTTTCATGATCAGTGGGCTGCCGCGATCGATCTAGACGGTATCCGGGTTGCCGATTACTTTGAAGCCTGTACCGCTCCAGAAAACCGCTTCATTCTCAAACAATTGGGCAATCTACACGGCAAATCACTATTAGACTTGGGCTGTGGTGCGGGTGAAAATAGTGTTTACTTTGCGCTGCAAGGGGCACAGTGTGTTGCGGCTGATTATTCGCCGGGAATGGTGGATGTGGCGTTAAAACTAGCAGAACGAAATCAGGTGGAGATCACGGGTCGAGTAATTAACGCTATGGCGATCGACGTTCCAGATCACACATTTGATATTGTCTACGCCTCCAATTTGCTCCATCACATTCCTGACCCCAAACTAGCAATTCGAGAAATGCACCGAGTGTTGAAACCGGGTGGGAAGGCTTGTTTCTGGGATCCGCTCAAGCACAATCCAGTGATTAATGTCTATCGCCGGATGGCGACAGCAGTCCGAACCGATGATGAAACACCGTTAGATATAAACATCATCAATTTTGTGCGATCGCAGTTTTCCCATACCCGCTATGACACCTTTTGGTTAGCCACTTTATGGATTTTTCTCCAATTTTATTTGATCGAAAACGTTAATCCTAATCAGGAGCGCTACTGGAAAAAAATTATTTTGGAACACGATCGTCTGTCACCCACCTATCTCCCCCTGGAAAAGCTTGATCGGGTGCTGAAACGAGTGCCATTGCTCAAACGGATGGCATGGAATTTAGCTGTCGTCGCGACTAAATAAAGGCTGGAAACGGTAGGATGATGCAGTTGCCGATCCTGCCTGGGTTGAAGTTCATGCATAACAAGCAAGTTGCAAAAAATTGGCGATCGCTAGGAATGTACGCCTTGCTCGGCGCGATCGCGATTCTGATGCTACTGCCACTGGTGTGGCTGCTTAGTACCTCGTTGAAGTCGCCCAGCGAAGATATTTTTCAGTTTCCGCCCCAATGGATCCCCAGTCAACCGACGCTAGAGAACTTTGTTAAAGTCTGGCAGGCACATCCATTCGGCAAATATTTGTTCAATAGTACGCTAGTCGCGGTGTTAACTGTGGCGCTGAACTTACTGTTTTGTTCGCTGGCCGCTTATCCCCTTGCCCGGCTCAACTTCCGCGGGCGAGAAGCCATTTTTACGGCGATCGTCGCCACGATCGTCATTCCGTTCCAGATTGTGATGATTCCGCTGTACGTGCTAGCGGTGCAACTCGGCTTACGCAATAGCTACTTAGGGATCATTTTTCCAGCGATCGCCTCTGCCTTTGGCATCTTTCTCCTGCGCCAAGCGTTTCAGGGCGTACCTAAAGAACTAGAAGAAGCCGCTCGGATTGATGGCTGTTCTGAACTGGGGTTGTGGTGGCATGTGATGATTCCTGCGGTCCGCCCCGCTCTGGTCACACTGGCAATTTTTGTCTTCATTGGCTCTTGGAGCGATTTTCTCTGGCCGCTGATTGTTTTAGATCCTGGTTCAGCCTACGACACCTTACCATTAGGCGTGTTAACCCTAGCCGGGATGTTCTCGATGGACTGGCGCTTAATCGCTGCTGGTTCAGTCATTGCGATCGCGCCGATTCTGCTGTTCTTCCTGATCATGCAACGCTATATTGTGCCTTCGGAAACCGCTAGCGGCGTGAAGGGTTGAGGGACGTTAGAACGATTGCAAAGATTTCTCCAGAGCTGCGATCGCGTTGGGAACTTGACCCGAGCCAGATTGGGTCGCTGCAACTAGCAATAGCAGAATATTTTTGGCAGAGGAACGAACTAGAATCATGCCACCAACCGGTTGGGCTTGTCCGGCGATCGTCAATGTCCCTATCCAGTCCATGACTACGCCGCCGCCAGCTTCAGGACGGGGCAATCCCGGTTGAAATCCTTCTCCGCGCTGAAATACACTTGTGGCGACTTTAGCTAACACTTCATTATCCAAGCCGGAGCCAAAGCCGATCGGCACTCCCGCCGGTTGGGATTGTGGGACAACGGTATAGGCTAGACTGCCATCGGGGGCTTCAATCAGTACGGAACCTGCCAGGGGGTTAACTTTATAGCCTTTCAAGACCCCAACGCGAAAGCGCCCATTTGGATCTTGATAATCACCTCCCAGTGCCGCAGGTGGAGCTGTAGAGGCAGGTGGTGCCACCGGGGTTAACGAACTCCCGGATGGAAAGGGGACTTGCGGTAGATTCGTTGGTTGGGCTGCTGGGCTGGGAACCGGGGAATTGGCATTTGGGGGAGTAGCTGCCGGTGGAGAGGGTTCACCTGGGGTGGGGGTAGGAGTAGCTTCTAGAGCCGGCACAACAGGGGTAGGCGGTGCGGGCGCAGGGGATTGGGCAAAGCTGAGCAATCCTGAAGAACCGAGAGACCCTAACAGGACGATCGCTCCTGCCACCAAGCATCCTAAGCCCCACTGCCAAAATCGTTGTTTCATGGAATTTGCTTCTCCTTCCCCTACTTACCGAGAATGGCTGGATTGCCCGTATCAAACGTACCGGCTACCGCACCAATCATTAAAGTGGCTAACGTTGCTGCCCACAAGGCTTTCCAGCCGACATCGACAATATCCTGCCGACGAGACGGTACGATGCCGACTAAGCCACCCACAAAAATCCCAACCGATGGCAGATGGGCAAATCCGCATAGGGCATAACTAATCACCAATAAGGCTCGATCGCTAATTAAGTTCTGACTCGATAAAATTCCGAGTTGCTGATAGGAAGGAATTTCGGTGGTAATTAAGCGCTGACCGATCAATACCGAGGCTTGCCATAACTCTTGCCATTGCACCGAAACCCCGGTGAAAAAGGTGAGCGGTAAGAAGAGGACACCGAGAATGTTTTGCAAAGTAATCACCTGGAACGCTCGCCCAATGTTGTACAGCACATAATTTTTGCTGTTAATTAGGGAAGCCAAATTGGCAAAGAACAAATTCACCAATGCAATTAGCCCTAGCACCGCAATCAATAGCGCCGCGATCGCAGCGGCTAATTTAACTCCTTCGATCGCCCCAATAATCAAACTCTCCATCAAACTGATGGGAGCAGGTTCTTCATGGGCAACCTCTGAGACAGGTTGAGGTGGTTCCTTTTCGATCGGAGGCTCGATCTCATCCTGAGTTAATTTCGTTGCCACCACTGGTGCTTCGGTAATGGTTTCACTGCCAGGAGTTCCTTCTGTGGTGACTCGCCGTTCTTCGAGCCCCCGATCGATCGTCACAGGAGTTTCCGTTTCCGGCACAATTAACTTTGCCATTACAAAACAGGCAGGAATCGCCATAATCGACGCGGAGACTAAATGCCCAGTAATGTTGGGAAATTCCGGGCGTAGAAATCCGGCATACAGCGCTAGTACCGTAGAAGCAATACTCCCGAAACAGGATGCCAGAATCGCACAGAATTCACTCCGGGTCATCCGCGCCAGGTAAGGACGGATCACTAACATCGCTTCGATACCGACAAAAATATTGGCTGCCCCACTTAACGCTTCTGCCCCACTCAAACTCATGGTGCGACGGAAGATGCGGGCAAAGGCATTGACGATCGGTTGAATTAGCCCCAACGCATAGAGCAACGACATCAGAGCCGAGAAGAAGATCACGCTCGGCAACGCCCGGAACGCGAAAATATACCCCAAATTGATGTTATCTGGGCTGAGGTAGTCACCCGGAACCGGGGCATAGGGTGGGGTAATGGCTCGGGCAATCCAGCGTCCAGCTAAGGTTGGTCCCGGCACCTGACCCGGATTTGGCACCAGAATGTTACCAAAGACAAACCGTGCCCCAGCCTCGATCGCATCCAGAATGGCATTGACGCCATCATTCAGCATTAATACAGCTAGCCGCGTCACTGGGACTAAAAATACCAATGCTCCCAAAATCAGTTGCAAACCAATGCCCCAGATCAGGGTTTTCCAGGGAATGACGCGGCGATTTTCCGAGGTTAACCAGGCAATACCGCAGAAGGCAAAAATGCCAATGAATGAGAGAAGATTTAACCAACGCATGGGGCTAGGGGCTGAAGGATAAATAGTTATTAAGCATTAGGATGTTGTGGAGGAGAGCAGAGGTTGGTAACTTTGGTGCAGTTCGTTCCAGGACTGCAGTAATTCTGGCGGAGAACTAATTCCTTTGCGCAATAGAATTACGCCATCCTCCAGCCCCTGGATGCCATAACGATTTTGCGTAATTAACTGGTCAATTAACGGCACAAAGGCTTTAATTTGCTGGCGTTCAGCTTTAAATGCCACCTGATATTGCTGTAACTGCCACAGATCCGCTAGGAGATATTCTGCTTCAACTACCTGCTGATCATCATTCAAAACTTGCAGGAATGGCATTCGCAAGACTTCCCGTCGTCCTGATACGTGAGGAACAATGTAAGTAGTTGCCGTCACGGGAGCCTCGGGTGGTACCTGGTGAATTAACGATCGAATATGTCCCGCATGTTCCCATTGACGGGTTAAAGAGACATGCACCCAGGGTTGGTATGAGTCTGGCAGGACAAAATAAAACACTTTATGGGGACTCTTTAGGCAGGCGATCGTAATTGCCAACACAATTCCCCCAATCCAGAGCCGTTTGACTCCTGACTTAAACCGATGTTCATGCTGTGACCACCACAGAATGGCACCATAAAATAATCCAGGAACCAGAGTTACGGCATAGCGAATCTCGATCGACAAGGCGGATTGCCCCTGTTGTAGCCAGAGCTGCAACAGGGGGAAGCCCGCGATCGCCCAGGCAACTCCTGATGCCAGCGGCACAAACAGTAATGACAACGTTTGGGCGAGTAAGTATAGGAGGACTCGCGGTAACGAGCCAAATAAATGCCCTAACAAGCGACTGGGATTACTGATAATGCCCCAAAGAATTTGCAGGGTAGACGCTTCATCGCTGTCGGCAAATTGCCCAAACCGCTCAATCATAAAGCGTTGGGAAATATCCTTCGAGAACATCGGCATGAAGACATTCGTTGCCAGCAGAATATAGCCGAAGCTAGCAATACATAGCGCTATTCCTGCTTTGGGATGCCGCCGACTCAAAGCCAAATAGGAGCCGACCCCAAATAAAACAACCCCGGTATCCTGCCGGATTAACAATGTCAGCCCTGCCATAATCCAAAACAGCCACCACCAGCGTTTTTCCATTGCCAGTAGTAGTGTGAATACATACAACGGAATCTGGCACAGATCGTTAAAGTTGGAAAAGCTAGGACCAATGATCGTCACGCTACCGTAGTACGCCGCTGTAATCATGGTGGCGATCGCTGGCTGAAGATAGCAGCGCGCCAGCGCATACAACACCAATCCAGCCGCCGTAATCAACCCCAATTGCAGAACTACCAAGGTCGCCGGAGATGGAAACAGCGCATAGAAGGGATGCCACAACAGCATCACCGGATCAAAATGCTGCCCTAAGCGGTGGTAGTCCACGGTCGGAATCTGGTTATCATGTACCACTGCCCCAGACAGCACTGACGACAGCGAACTCTGAAACAGATCGCCGTGAATGCCATTCCAGAACATTTGGTTAAAGATGCCCTGGTCGTAGGAGGCGTAAAACGTAAAGTAGCGATGCAGCGAAAATAGCAGGGTGACAGCAAGAAATACCGCTGCTAAACCGAAAACAGACAGCGGTAAACTTTGGCGGTGCTCAGGCAGAAAGGACTTAAGGAAGACAGGTACTTTAAAGCGAGTCATGAACGCGGTACGGTCTCTGGACTGCCCGAAATCACTGGCAAATCCCGATCGCCAAGCCAAAATAGACTTGCGGGGATCGCCAGTGACACAATACCACAGCATCGCCTCCGCTCCCAGTTTTAACTTTCTGACTCGTAAGTGGTCTCGCTATAAGATTGCTCATCAGTCACTGGCAAAGTTTCTTCTACCGCCGTCGGTTGCCCCTCCTGAGTGGGTTGTACCCACGATTGCTGAGTAGCCGTGGGGCTAGGAGCGGGAGTGGCTGGGGGAGCCGGAGTTTGTGCGGCGCTTGGGCTAGGAGCAGGGGACGCTACAGGTGCCGCTGGGGTTCCAGGTGCAGCTTGCGGACTGGCAGGAGTTGCCGGTGCTGGCGAAGGACTAGCGGTCGGAGGAGCGGCTTGTTTGTTACCTAAGATGCTGCTGGCGTTACCCGGGGTATAAAAGACTCCGGCTACACAACCAATCATGATCGTGGCCAGTGTCCCAACAAACAGCGCTTTCCACCCTAACTCTGAAATATCTTTGCGGCGAGATGGGATCAGCGCAATCATACCGCCGACGAAAATTCCAACGGATGCTAGGTGAGCAAATCCCGATAAGGCATAGCTGATAATGACAACGGCTCGATCGCTTAACTGTCCAGCCTGTGACGCACTCGCTAACGATAGGTAAGGGGGGATTGCAGTTTCAAACAAGCGGCGACCAATAATGACTGAAGATTGCCAAAGTTCGGTTTGATCCAGCGAGACCCCGGTCAAAAAGGTAACAGGAACAAACAAAAATCCCAGGATATTTTGGAGGGTGACTATCTTAAATACATCCCCGATCGGACCAGGAATGATGGCTAACACGTTAAAGAATTGATCAATTAAGGAGACAAAGCCCAAAATTAGGATCAGCACTGCCGCGATCGCCACTGCCATCTTCACCCCATCGATCGCGCCACCGATCGCCGCATCCATTGGACTCATGCGCTCCATCGGTTCGCCAGCAACAGTTTCCTGATCAATTAATTCGTCAGGTTCTTCCCGTTCCCTCACCGATCGGGAACTAGAGGCTAAAGGAGCTTCTCCCCGTAACAAGCGGGTAATTTCCTCATCCTCATCTGTGCTGGGAAATTCCCGTTCCGGAAAACTACGTTCAGCATCTTCTAGGAGTTCACGTTGATTCGCTGGAGTCCGTAATTTAACTCGTTTTTCTTCCTTTGGTAATCCTCTAGCGGTTAGGGGGACTTCTGTTTCTGGCACTAAAATTTTCGAGATCACGAAGCAGGCAGGAATCGCCATGATCGACGCGGATACTAAGTGCGCCAAGATATTGGGAAATGCCGGGCGCAGGAAGCTGACATAAATTGCCAGCGTGGAGGACGCAGAGGTGCCAAAGCAACAGGCGAGAATGGCACAAATTTCGCTGCGGGTCATCTTGGGCAGATAAGGTTTGACTACGATCGCCGCTTCAATGCCCACAAAAATATTGGCGGCTCCACTGAGCGCTTCTGCCCCACTCAAGCGCATCACAGTATAAAAAACCTTCGCGAATACATTGGTAATGACTTGAATCACCCCAATGTTGTAGAGCAGTGCCATTAACCCCGAAAAGAACACCACCGTTGGCAATGCCCGAAACGCAAAGATATAGCCCAGTGGCGGATTATCCCCATAGACTTTGGGTACCATTTGATCCCCAAATACGAAGCGGGCTCCCCGTTCTGCGGCTGCAAATACACTGTCTAAACCCTTGCTAAATGCATCTAGAGCATCACGAGTTGGCGGAAACAGAAACACCAGGGCACCCAAAACCAGTTGTAAGAGAATGCCCATAATCACCACCCGCCAGGGGAAATAGCGGGGTCGGCGGTTCTCTGAGAACGCCCAAGCGATTAAACATAAACCAAATATGCCAAAAAATGAAATGGCGTTAAGCACACTCATACGTGGGATTCCTCACTCTGAAAGCCGTTCAGGCATTGTCCTTACAACTCAGCAACCTGGGGCTAATTTTGCCTGGCGATCGCAGATTTCACATGCAATCAATACACTAAAATATTCGACTTCCAGCCATTTGCAGACATTAAATTTGGGCAGAGTTTTCAAAACTTATTCAAATTGAGTCGGCTCACGACTTCAATTCCTCCCTCATCTCTCCTATCTTCCCTATCTCCCCCGCTTCCTTCCCTCCCTCACCCCACCTCAAAACAGTGATAATAAGGAAAAACCACTGCGGTATTTCAGCCTATGGAAGCGTTTGCTCCCACTCCCCCCGACTGGACTGAGCCAGCCATTCATGCCCAAGAGTTTTGCTGTCCCAGTTGTCGAGCCGCGAGTCAGACTGCCCAACGAGTTTGGGTCAATCGCCGATCGCCCGTTTTCACTGAAGATCACCGGAAGAAATGGCAAGAGTTCTATTTATGTGAGTGTGGCAAAGCCTGGTGGGCATGGAGTAATCAACGTCCGCCCTCGGAATTGGCGCAACAGGAACGAGAGCTGCCACCTCCACCCCCACTGCGACCGTTTTTTAATCCCTTTGATGACTAAGGCGCTCACAGAAAATGGCTAACTAGCCAGAGAGTTGTCCCTCAATTCCCACCTCTGGTCAAGATTGGCTCTCAAGCCACCACAACCCTTAACTGACAGAAATGCCACGTTGAGCCTGGCGTTCCCGAATTCGTTCTAAACTGCCGACTGGAATTGCGGCAATCAGGTGGCGAGTGTAATCGCGTTTAGGCTCTCGATACAGCTGTTCGGCGGGGGCAATTTCCTCAATTTGCCCCTTGTTCATGACCACGATGCGATCGCTCATAAATTTGACCACACTCAGATCATGAGAAATGAAGATGTAGGTGAGGGAGAACTCTTGCTGTAACTCTTTCAGCAAATTGAGCACCTGTGCCTGTACCGATACGTCCAAAGCGGAAACCGACTCATCACAAATAATAAATTTCGGTTTCAATGCCAAGGCTCTGGCAATACAAATCCGTTGCCGCTGACCGCCAGAAAACTCGTGCGGATAGCGGTTCATGGCGGCGGCACTCAATCCTACCCGTTCCAGTAAGTAAGCGGCTTCATCCCGTTGTAACTTACGAGTAATCGGCTTTTTGTGGATCAGCATAGGTTCCATCACTGCTTCTCCGATCGTCATACGGGAATCCAGGGAGCTAAACGGATTCTGGAAAATAATTTGCATGTCTTGGCGCAGACGACGCAGGCGATCGGGGGAAAGGGTCGTCAGATCTTGACCTTCAAACATGACCTGACCATCCAGAGGTTTAATTAATTGCAACAACGTGCGAGCCAGTGTCGATTTACCACAACCCGACTCCCCTACTAGTCCCAACGTTTCACCCGGATACACCGCAAAGCTGACATCATTCACTGCCATGAAATAGCGTTTGGTTTGCCCAAATACGCCCCGAATTGGGAAACCAACTCGCAAATGAGTCACAGACACTAACGGTGGTTTTTCCTGAAGCGCGGCTAGCCGTTCTAACTGTTCAGCTGGGCTGACTACTTCTGCCCCTTGCAGGGCTTGTTGAATGTCAGTGGCTTTTGCCTGGATCACGGGTCTACCGTCAGCTCCCGGCTCAACCTGCATAAAATCTGACACGGTGGGCAATCGTCGGAAGCGTCGTTCCAATTGGGGTCGGCAGGTCAGTAATCCTTTGGTATAGGGATGCTGAGGGTTGGAGAACACCTCCCAAACAGAACCCGCTTCCACAATTTCCCCCTGATACATCACTACCACCGCATCGGCAATTTCGGCGATGATACCCAAATCATGGGTAATAAACATAATCGACATCCCACGCCGATCGCGCAAATCCCGCAGCAGATCCAGGATGGTTGACTGCACCGTGACATCTAGAGCTGTCGTGGGTTCATCAGCAATGAGTAGTGCTGGATCACAAGCGATCGCCATGGCAATCATCACTCGTTGCATCTGCCCGCCAGACAACTCATGCGGGTAGCGCTCCAAAAAATCATATTTATGCCGCTCTACCTGTCGCAGATCATCGTTGTACTGTTGTTTAAGCTCTTCGTCACTGGGTAATAGTTTGACTTCTTGGAGGCGAGCGATCGCTTCTTGCTGTGCCCCCGCTTTGGAAATGCGTTTGTGGAGACAAATAGCTTCTACCAACTGAAAGCCGATCGTATATACCGGATTCAGCGAACTCATCGGCTCTTGGAAGATCATCGAGATGCTGCCGCCCCGGTAGTGTTCCAACTGACGATGCGGTAACTTCACTAGATCAATGGCTTCCCCGGCGGCATCCGGCTCCCGAAATAATACCTGCCCATGAGTGATTTTGCCCGGACTCGGGACTAAGCCCATGACCGCTAATGCGGTCACCGACTTGCCTGAGCCTGATTCGCCCACAATGCCGATCGTTTGTCCACGCTTCACTTCAAACGACACACCATTGACGGCTTGTACAAGCTGGCTATCTGTTTGAAATTGCACTTCCAAGTTACTAACTTGCAGAACCGTCTCGCTCATGGGGGTTAGGAAGAAAACATTTCTTGCATCTTAACAGTCTGCACTCCTGCGATCGGTGTTACTAGCACAGTTTCTACTGCCAATTAAACTCGAAAGTCCCCTAATTTAGGGGACTTTAACAGCGATATGAGCAGGTGACTTACTGACCAAGGATTGCCGCGATCGCCTTATAACATGGCTAATTCTCCGGCAACCTCTAGACGTGCCACTTCACTAATGTTCGCAAAGGATTCGACCAGGGTTTCCGAAACGGATGGACTGATCCAACCCATTTGTTTTAGTAAGTGAATGGCAACAGCATACTTGGCTCGTTTCGCGCCATCCATCACCTTGATCGCCAAGCCTAAACCTTCGCCTAGTCGTCCAATGCACTGAATCCCTTCGGCTCCAGCTTTGCTCACTAGTTCGCCTTCAGTCAGCTGCATCAGTTCTGTATCAAATTCACCTTCCCCAGCCACCAATGTTGGGTGATGGATCATCGCTCGGGCAATGCGCTCCATATCCAGGCTATCGCCTGAAGCTAAGTGAGCATATAAAGCAGCCATCTGTCCTAACTGGAGGAAATAGGTTGGTGCTCCACAGTCATCCCGAGCGCTGATAAACTCAACCCCTGGCATCCGCAGCAGTTCTGCCACCTTTTGCAAAATTAACTCCTGTACCGGATGGTTACGCTGGAGATACCCCGATAAGGGCCAGTTGCGCTGCTGACATACAGCTAACATGCCAGCATGTTTTCCAGAACAGTTGTATTCTAGTGGGCTACGTTTTCCAGCTGGTGTCGGACATTGCAGCGCTGTTGGGTCAATATCAGCTCGCCACAAAATGTTAAAAACTTGGCGCACCTGTTCAATCTTGCCCTGGTGAGAGCTACAGATAATTGCCAGATCTCGATCGGTGAGCCCATAGCGCTCTAACGTTCCAGTTGTAGTTACAGCTAACGCCTGAAATGGTTTTAGCGACGAGCGAACAAAGGTGGCAGTTTCGGCACTGCCAGCAACCAGCAACGTCCGTCCGCGGTTATCGCAAACAACCGCTTGGACATCGTGCTTGGACTCGATTATGCCTTCTCGCAGAAGCCTGACTTCCAGTTCTGCGGAATTTGTGCGTCTTCCTCGTGATGATGTCATGCGTATGACTCTAGCACCAGAAGGGAACGACAGCACACCAAAGTAACCAGTTTTAGCAAAAAGGTTTTTGATTTCTCAAAAGTCATACAAGCTGCCAAATCACAATTCCACTGATGAGCAAAATAGCTAGAACTCCAAAGGTTTTGTGTAACCGCCGCAGGATGGGCTGCACTTGATAGGTGGTAATCAGCCGATCTTGGGTCAACACTTCTAGGGGCTTTGCCCAAGCCTGACCGTCGTACCACCCAGACTCTTCGTAAAACACGGTGGCATTCGACAGCCGCGAGTGAATGTAAAACCATCCCAGATAGAGCCGGACTAGGACCAATGTGAGAAATAAGGTTGCTCCTGCTGCACCCAGTAGGATGAATTGAGCAAAATGCTTTGCTGGAGCAAAACTTGCGGCGGCTACAGGTCCGGCGATCGCCCAGCTCCAAACCCAGACCCAAACGATGATTTTCACATAGGGTACTGGTTCCAAAGTTCCCCAGCGAAAAAACCAGGATTCTTGTAAATCCCGGTATTCGTTTAAGGGTTGCTGCTCTAAGGGCACCGGGCACACTGATGGCGACGGTTTCCTGAGGGTGTCATCGGGTAACAAGCGGACACACTCCAATAGACTTATTTGTCAGTATAGACAACGAACGCCGGGATTGCCGCTTCCTCCTAGGTAATAGGGTATCCGGCATTTGCGATCGCCGTTTTGACCGCACCTTCTGGTTGAGCGGTTTCAATTTTGACCCACTTGGTTTTGGGATCCGCTTCGACTGTGGCACTGGGATCAACTGCCATCACTGCCCGAGTAATTTTCTCTGCACAGGCAGAACACGCCATACTGGGAACTTTGAATTCTAATGCCATCACTGATTGCCTGAACTCCTTCTCGGATACTATAGCGAGTTTGCAACCGTTACGGGATGAGGAGAATGAAGATAGGGGAGATGAGGAAGCTGGGGAAGAGCAATCCATTACATCCTGCTCTATCTCCCTTACCTTCCTTACCTCCTCTATTTAGCCCACTGTGCCAACAAAAAGCCCCTCTTCGACGATCGCCGCTGAGGAGCCAAGTTACATCAAGCACTGGATTGTCATGCCCCGAGTCAGGATGGCATGAGAAAAAATCTAAGCCTCGTCGTCCTCCATCCGGGCGACGGTAACCGCACAAAAAGCAAAAGCAGCAATCAGCGGCATGGGGGAGGACAGAACATAAGTAAATAGCACAGCCAAAGATGCACTAAGCACAGTGGCCCAACACCAAACTCGCTCTTCGTAACACAACCCTCTTTCTGCCTTAATTGCCCGCAACACCTGCGTGGGAATTGGCACTGGCATGACTGCATTGGGAGGAAATGCCCAGTAGCGGGAGCGTTCCAAGAACCAATCGGTCCAGCCGTTGGCAGTACACCAATCTTCAATCCATTGAGCCGAGTAATGATTCATGTCTGAGCTACGAGATAGAAATGCGCTAATTTCGGTAGGGGTGAACGATCAGAGATGAACTAGATGCCGCCAGACATAACAGCCATCAACAGCAAACCAAAAAACCTGCTTTCAACTAGTACGATGAGAAGGCAAGCCTATTCAGAATTGAAAATTCTTGTGTTTCTTGAAGATATCAGAGCCGCTCTACATTTGACAGAGAAGGATAATAAAGTTTACTAGATTGTCGGGTTCTGCAAAACTTTGCAATGTTGTACTGCTAGTAATGTCAAGGGTTTGTTACAAGTAAACCCTCTGCTTACCAGAAGTAAGTTGGCTGAAATGCCCTACCTAATTCCATTCTGGTTATCTCTATCAGAATCTCATGTTCCCTAAGTTAGGAATCCGGGCATCTTAACAACAGACTTTTGACAGACTCTTCGCAGTGTTGCCAAAAGTAAATGAACCGCGATCGTTTAGGTAACCATGCTGGCAAGAGTTTGGAGTGCATCGCTCGTTGGAATTGATGCGATCAAAGTGGGGGTGGAAGTAGACATTGCCGGAGGTTTGCCGGGAATTGTTGTCGTCGGTTTACCGTCGCAAGAAGTACAGGAATCCAAAGAGCGAGTCAAAGCAGCACTGAAGAATGCTGGCTACGCCTTCCCAATGCGAAAGATTGTAGTGAATCTAGCGCCTGCCGATCTGCGGAAAGAAGGACCCAGTTTTGATTTGCCTATCAGTGTGGGCATTCTGGCAGCATCTGAGCAGGTGAGGGCAGACCTATTAGATGAGTATTTATTTCTAGGGGAAGTTTCGCTAGATGGAAGTTTGCGTCCGATCGCAGGAGTTTTAGCGATCGCGGCTGCCGCCAAACGGATGGGAATCACAGGATTAGTCGTACCTGTGGATAATGCCCAGGAAGCCGCTGTGGTCAAAGGGCTGAAAGTATTTGGATTCAAACATCTATCAGATGTGGCTAATTTTCTATCTGTTCCAGAGCAATATTTGGCAGCGCAGGTCAACGGACAGGAGATGTTGGCACAAGCTCAGTTGATTGGAGCTGACCTGCGGGATGTCAAAGGGCAGACCCATGCCCGACGAGCGTTAGAGATTGCGGCCGCAGGAGGTCATAACTTAGTTTTTGTTGGACCACCCGGCAGCGGTAAAACCATGCTGGCAAGACGTTTACCAGGGATTCTCCCCCCCTTATCGTTTTAACAACAGCCGTATTTTCTTATTCTTTGAAGTAAACAACAACAAAATAGGGTTGATACCCTTTCTTCATAGAATTACAAAATTTAGCATTTCCACGAAGAAAAAGTAGTAGACAATGACTAATTATATTTAGTACGCTTGATCTGCTACTCTCTCATGAAAGTTCAACGAGTTCAGCTTCCAGAAGATCAAGGGATCACCTGGGTTGTGCTGGGTAATGATTATTTACCTGTTCAGCCAATCACAGAATTCCTGACCTACATGCGGAATCTGGAGTATTCACCTAACACAATCAGGGCTTACGCCAATCATCTCAGGTTGTACTGGGAATACCTACAAGACGCACAGCTCGATTGGCAAACCATTGGAAAAACCGAGTTAGCCGCATTTATTGGATGGCTGAGGAGTCCCCAAGCAAATACTGTTTCAATTCAAGAACAGGAATCAAAACGAACTGAGGTAACCGTTAACACGATCCTCACCGCAGTTTGCATGTTCTATGAGTACCACGAGCAAACAGGCGAATTTGATCACGTCCCACTCTATAAAACCCAGATGCAACCAGGCAGAAGGTACAAGAGCTTTCTGCACCATATTAACAAAAGTAAGCCCGTCAAAACTCGACTCCTCAAGCTTAAAGAGCCGAAGCGTCAAGTCAAGACGCTTACCCAGGAACAAGTTAAAACACTGATTGATACCTGTAAGCATCTTCGGGACAAATTTCTTATCTGCCTGCTGCACGAAACTGGAATGCGGATTGGTCAGGCACTTGGCTTACAACATGAAGATGTTCGTTCCTGGGATAACCAAATTCAAGTTGTTCCCAGAAATGATAACCCAAACGGCGCTCGTGCCAAAAGTCGGGAAGCCTACACCATCGACGTTACCAGTGATCTGATGTCACTTTATACCGACTATTTCCTTAAGGAATGCGGTGACGTTGATAGCGTTTTTGTGTTCGTCAACCTTTGGGATGGGGAAGTTGGCGAACCTATGACTTACAACGCCATTGCTGACTTATTTAATCGTCTCAGCAAAAAAGTGGGGTTTCACGTTACTCCCCACATGCTTCGACATACCCACGCCACTGAACTGATTCGGGGTGGTTGGGATGCCGCCTACGTTCAAAAACGGTTGGGGCATCGCCAAGTTCAAACTGTGATTAATACTTATACCCACCTTACTAATGACGATATGAAAAACGCATTCAAAGACTACCTTGAGAAACAGGGGAGATTACCTGATGAAACTACAACCGAACCAATCGAATGAATCTAGACAACAGAACCTAATCAACCAGCTAACCGGATATTGGGCACAAGATGAATGGTGTTTCAGGTATTGCCCAATCAACGATGACACCAAGAGTTATTTCGGCAAAACGATCTATTTCACCTGTAGATCACCAACCTTACAAGCTGAAATGAAATATGCCTGCTGGCAAAAACTGAAGCGGAAAGAGTGGAAACCTAAAACGTTATGGGCAAAAGCTTACAGTATTAAGCTGATTGGAGACTGGTTAAGTACCCTGTCACCCAAGCTTACCTCTCTCACTGAACGGGATTTAAAAACCCTTGAAACTTCCCTACGCTCCTATTTAGTGAATGGCGGTTTCTGGAAGGGGCGTATGCAATCTAAACTGAACAGCAACCAAGAGTTTCAGGAGTACCAATGGTCTGATGAACTGAATACCCTTCGTCAGATCTACAAAATCGTCTTTGAGTTTTACGACGATCGCACTGAGTATGAAAAAGACGTTTGGGACGTTCGCAAGCTTGGATTCAATGGCAGTCCAGCCAAATCCAGCTACACAATTAATTTCGCTCAGATCACACAAGACTGGTTGCTAAAGGCAGCTAAAATCTACATCAAATACAGCCTGCCTTTGTTCTCGCTGGGTGAATGTCAGTCGAGAGTTTCTACGTTGCGACACTTTTCAAACTTTCTTCAGCACCAATACCCTAACGTTAAACCGTCTAAGATCAATCGCCCTTTAATCCTTGATTTCATTGCATACCTTGTTCAAGCTGGATTAAAAGAAGACGGACGGTTGTGTACCCTAGTTCGGCTACGGGGATTCCTAGAAATCTGTGCTGAAGAGAGATGGGCAGATGTCCCTGAGAAGCGCTTGATTGTTCGGAAAGATTTACCGAAACCCCCTAAACGTGAACCCCGCTTCATCCCAGAAGATGTATTGATTCAGCTAAACGCCAATTTAGACGGTCTATCTGAACGCATCCGGCGTATGGTGCTAATCCTACAAGAAGTTGGAATGCGGATCAGTGAATTGTGTAGGATGCCATTTGAGTGCCTGAGTCAAGATATGCAAGGTGATTTCTTTCTCACCTACCACCAATACAAGATGAAAAAGGATCATACCGTTCCGATTTCGCGTGAGATCGCGGCTGTCATCCAGGAACAACAGCAAGTTGTTAGGGAAAAGTATGGGCAGCATAAATACTTATTCCCTTCCCCTAATCTTGGACATAAGGGGGAGGCAACCAAGCACCAAAACTTTTCCAGAGCCATTAACCAACTAGCCGTTGAGCGCAACATTCAGGATGTTAACGGGAAGCTTTGGCGGTTCCAAGCGCACCAATTCCGTCATACAGTTGGCACTCGTATGATCAACCTCGGTGTCCCCCAGCACATTATTCAAAAATACCTGGGGCATGAATCACCAGAGATGACCAGTACCTATGCCCATATCCACGACCAGACAATGAAGGAGGAGTTCGCGAAGTTCAAAGGCAGGATTGTGGATGTCACGGGTAGGGCGATTCAACCGGAAGAAATCCTGGCAGAGATCGCGGAAGGAACTGAAGCCGTTAGCTTAGACGAGCAATGGCTTAAACAAAACGTCCTTGCCCAAGCCCTCCCTCATGGTATCTGTGCGTTGCCGATCGTTCAAAAGCAATGCCCCTATGGTGCAAACCGTTGCTTAACAGGGGCAGACGGTAATGGCTGCACTCACTTCAAAACTGACAGTCGCTATCTGGATCACCATAAGGAGCATCTGGAACGCACAAACAAGATTGTTGAATGGGCACAGGAGAACTCACAAAGCCGTAGATCCCAGGAAATCTTGAAGGAAAACCTGCCTGTCCAGAAGAACTTACAACGTATTGTCACCGGGCTGGAAGGGGGTTCTAATGAAACACCAGCGTAATGTCGAAGGGCTACGTCAGAACGCTCAGAAAAAGCGGCAGGAATCTTTTGAAAAGGTTGATCGGGCAATCCAAACACTTCTTAAAGAGGGTCGCCCGATCAATTTCGTCAACGTCGAGGAAGTTTCAGGAGTTTCAAAGGCGTGGCTTTATAAAGAGCCTGAAGTCAAAGCTCGAATCGAGCATTTACGGGCACAAGGTGGCGAGAAACAAGCCGCTAAGCCTCAACAAAAGATGTCTGACGCTTCCAAAGATTCGATCATCGCCACACTGAAACTCCGGATTGCAAAACTGGATCAGCGCAATCGGGAGTTGAGCCAGCAAAACGAGGTTTTTGGTGGACAGGTATTACGAGTACGCGAGCTAGAGCAACAGGTCAAACGGCTCCAGACAGAGAATACGATGTTGCAACAACAACTGGGGGGATCTACACAAGCACAGGGATCTATATGGGCTACCGCTGACTCCCTAAATTTGTCTACAGTAGAAAAAGAACTGGAAAGGTTGGGTGTGCAGTTGAACTCTACAATTCAGCGGCTTTTGGATAAAGCCCCTCACGATATTATTGCGGTTGCACTGGAATCACTTCGGGAAGCCGTTTTAGAGGGTCGAGCAGATAATCCATCAGGGTTCTTTTACCGAGCGGTCACAGACGCTTGGAAACCGAATGAAGCGCATGAAGAAAAGGCGGAAGCGGAATTATTCAGCGAATGGTGGAAATTAGCCCATCAAAAGGGATTGGTTATCGCTGCCACTCAGGAAGAGGGTGTGCAGTATGTCATGACATCCGATGAACAATGGGTTCCTTTTAGTGAAATGCTTGACAGTTTCCCTTTAGAAGCTCTGACACGATAGAGAACAGATGAATTAGAAAAAGCTATCTGTAAATTTTCTACAGACTATTCATGACATCACGTCTACTTTGTGTCATGCTTAAAAATAAGCAAACTATGTGAAATTTTGTAAAGTGCCTGCTTTTACTCCTTAGACAGTAAAAGCAGGCAGGTAATCTAGAATTCCATGAAAAACTTTTAAGAAGATGATGTCCGATAATCGCTTCGAGCCAATTAATCAAGCACACGCGATTGTTGAGATGGTATTGTTCTTTGAATTTATATCTCCTGAGCCTGATAAAAATATTGAGCGACTGTTACCACTTCGCTCGGAGTTGGAAGATGATTTTCCATCATACGAACTGCTAGAGGTTGTTGAATTTAATTTCGGTCCTTCAGTTCCCGATTCAACCCCCCAACAAGTTCAGCCTAAAACTGGTGGTTTTGAGTTGAGACGTTTCAAATCAGATGGCTCCTTTGAATGGCTGATACGCTTTACTCAGAAATCGATCAGTATTCACTGTCTGGAATATACCAGGTGGAAGAATGTATGGGAAAAGGTGAACGTTTATTCCGGCAAAGTCTTTGATAAACTTGCGGGAACAAATATCAATCTTTCAAGTATTGGGCTAAGGTATCTTGATCAGTTTGTATTTTGTGGCGATCCTAAAAATTATGATGCTAGGCTGCTTCTTAACCCAAGCAGTAGCCTACTCTGTTCAAGAGCCTTTATCTCTGGTGCTAGATGGCACTGTTATAGTGGATGGTTTGAAGAGGCAAAGGGGTTAGGAGAGATACTTGGTCAAGTGAATTTAGACAGTGTTGTGAGCAACGTTGATGAGAATCGACGCGCTACAGTTCTAATCGATCAAGTATTTACACGACGTGCCCAGAGTGAAACTGAATTGATGCAATATATGACCCCAGGCAAAATTGGGTCAGAATGTCGTTCTAATCTAGCTCAATGGATGCACGATGCTAACAAGAAACTACTTAGCGATTTATTAAACGATACGGTAAGGAGTCGCATTAGTCTCTATTTGGATGAAATGCCATGAGTTACAGTGCGTACATCGAAGCTCAACCTTATAAGCAAACTTCTGTTTCTGCTGCTGCTTCAGTCCCGGCATCAGTTCGAGTAGGTTCTGCTACGTTTGCAGCTTGCATGTTGATTACTTTTTCAACATCCGTTGCATCTCCACCTGCAATTACTCCTATTAAAAGTGCAACGGCACAACCACCTGTAGCCAGTCGATCTGTTTTTCCTATTAAAGAAACACATCGAAAAGACCTAAAGGCTATTGCTCGTATTAGAATGCTTGGAACCTATAAAGCGGGATGGGCTGGTACTGAAAGTGTTGGACCGTCCCGCAGCGCTGTTGAACATGCTGAGGAATTCGCTCGGTATCTATTTAGCCTGGGTGAAATTCATGTGCCCTATATTAGCGCCAGTGGAGACGGTGAAATCAATTTCTATTGGAACAGAGATGGTTTCACGCTCGATTTAGGATTTAAGGGGGACGGCTTTTATTCGTACTATGCTTTACTTCCCAATGGGGAAGAGATGATCGAAGATGCAGCATCTCTCGGCACTGGTCTTCCTATTGAGATTGTAGATCTCATCGTCGGATAGGCAATTTGAAATTAAAAATCGCATGGAGAGCATACAGCAGGACGAGTCTTTAGATCAAATTCCCCCTCTAGCTGATGATGAATGGCTGTTGCGATTGCACTTTAGTCCTGAGCATATTTGTGATGGTAAAGTTGTTCCCACCGCTATTAGCACTTCGGATTTGAAAGAACGGGGGTACAGCCTTGATCGTGAATCCATTGTTGACCCCCATATCATCATTGATAGAGCGCGCACTCAAAGCATCAAGAATCCTACAGGTAGACAGGAGCCTTACATTTCTCGCTTTGAATGCTGTGCAATACGTTGTATTGAAGACAATGGTAGTCCCGCATTTGAGGTTAAAGAATCACCAATAGAAGGAAATCTTGGTCACGCCCATCTTATAAGTGCTCAAAAGCTGGGGGAGGGAGGATTGAAGAGACTCCGAAACCTCCTTCTTCCTCACCTTCAAAACCTAGTACCCCTTAGCAGCCTTGGTGAGTGTGTGCCGCATACAAATTCGCTAAATACCTAGTGCAGCGTCACAGCTTGATCTTAGGGTAGACAGAGGTGAGTTTACATTGAGCTTCATCTGCTAATCGCTATCCGCTTTTTTGATTGTTCTCAACCATTTCGCTGGCATTGGAGTATGGCTAACGGATAAATAGCAGTCACAGGAACGATTTCCCGCTTTGACTGGATCTCATCACCCCTCCTAAAAAAGTTAGCCGATTTAGCCACAACACTTGCCAAATCGCTGTATTGGGATGGAATAGCGATAGTGGTGAAGCAAACAGTACCCCAAGCAATAGCGATCGCCTCAGTCAAGCTTCAAGGAACTGAGATGATTGCCGTTGCTATTTGTCTGCAAATGTAGAAAAATAATTCTTTGGAAGCGTTTTCACAAGCATCCAGTTAGATCCGTTATGAAATGACGATGCTTCAGGGTTCAGCACAATGCCCCTTAAATACCAAATACGAGTGCATCTGGGGCACAAGAGTTTGACTTAATGGAAGTCAATACTGCTGACATGACTTCATAAAAATTTTACGTTTTCTGATCATCGCGAGAAATCATGGTTCTCAGTTCTACCACTGATTTCAATCATGTAGTTAATCAACTGTTAATGCAAATTTGATACCAGCTTCACAATTATTACTGAATTGCATTTAAATCTTTTA
>VRZD01000023.1 GCA_016743235.1 Pantanalinema sp. GBBB05
GAACTATAGGGGATTGCCTCGCGATCGCGAGGCAATCCCCTATGAATTTTCAATAACATATCAGGATTTATCTATAGAAAATAGCGGTTCTCAGCCATGAGTCCGGCGAATTTATTACGCTCTATTGCAAGTTTTGTTAAGCAGTATTTCAACTTAGGCTGATCTGCTGGAATCGGGGCAAGTTGCAGCAAAAGTACATGATAGGATGCATTCTCGTAGCTTCGAGAGATTTTAGGAGAAGACCTTTGGCACTACGGGTTGCTGTTGTTGGTGGAGGTCCAGCCGGTTCCTCTGCTGCTGAAATTTTGGCAAAAGCTGGGATTGAAACCTACTTATTTGAGCGCAAGTTAGACAACGTGAAGCCCTGCGGTGGTGCCATTCCGCTGTGCATGGTCAGCGAGTTTGATTTGCCGCCAGAAATCATCGATCGCCGGGTGCGGAAGATGAAAATGATCTCGCCATCTAATATCGAGGTCAACATTGGAAGCACTCTCAAAGATGACGAATACATCGGCATGTGCCGTCGGGAAGTGCTAGATGGCTTTATGCGCGATCGCGCCGCTAAGCTAGGCACTAAGGTGATCAATGGCACAATGCACAAGCTGGAGATCCCTGGGAACGACAAAGACCCTTATATCCTGCATTACGCTGATCACTCCAACGGCACGTTAGAAGGGGAAAACAAAACTCTGGCTGTGGATTTGGTGATTGGTGCTGATGGCGCCAACTCTCGGGTTGCTAAAGCGATCGATGCGGGGGATTACAACTACGCGATCGCCTTCCAGGAGCGGATTCGGCTGCCAGAAGACAAGATGGCATACTACGAAGATTTGGCAGAAATGTATGTCGGTGATGATGTGTCACCCGACTTCTATGCCTGGGTGTTCCCCAAATATGATCACGTTGCCGTCGGTACAGGCACCATGAAGCCGAACCAAGCCCGGATCAAAGAATTGCAAGCGGGCATTCGGGCACGGGCAGCCGCTAAACTCCGGGGCGGTAAGATCATCCGCGTCGAAGCTCACCCCATTCCTGAGCATCCAAGACCTCGGCGGGTTGTGGGTCGGGTGGCTCTGGTCGGTGATGCGGCTGGAACCGTTACCAAGTCTTCCGGTGAAGGCATTTACTTTGCTGCCAAGTCCGGTCGGATGTGTGCCGAAGCCATTGTGGAATTCTCTAATCAGGGTAATCGCGTACCCACTGAGCAAGATCTCAAGGTTTACCTGAAGCGCTGGGATCGGCAATACGGAGTGACTTATCTGGTACTCGATCTGCTGCAACGCGTATTCTACCGATCGGATGCCACCCGTGAGGCATTTGTGGAAATGTGTGCTGACATGGATGTGCAGAAGCTCACCTTTGACAGCTACCTCTACAAGACTGTGGTGCCGATGAACCCATTGGTACAACTGAAGGTAACCGCTAAGACGATCGGTAGCCTACTGCGCGGTAACGCTCTTGCTCCCTAAATCCCTATTCGCCATTGAGGGGCAATTTTGACGGGTTAACGCCCTCAGAATTTCCTTGGCGGGAACTGGTTCGTTTGACTTGCACAACCACATCAATTCCTACCTTAGTCAGTATGAAGCATGATCTTCATACTGATTTTTTTGTTTAGGCAGCGAACTGGACTCAGCAAAATAACGGTACAAATTCCTGTACTGTTTTCTTTATGCTTTTGAGCAGGGCATCTTAGTTCAAATGCTTTGAATTGGCTTCTTGCTAAAGTTAGATTTGGCTGGGTAATCTTCATCACTCCATCCACAATCCAGTACTGGTTGCAAGCAGTCATCCCTCCAGTTCTGCACCCTACGTTGTTCACGATGACGCACCACCCTGAATCAACAACTCCCCCCGTCAACCGCTGGGCTTCCCTAGTGAAACGGAGTATTCACCAACCCGGTTCCCTGGAATGGCTAGAGTCCAATATGGGTAACTTCTTGCGGGCAGCCCTACATGATTGTGGACATTGGGACGCGATCGATGACATTTTTCCCGAACCAGCACCAGAAAATCACTGGCTATTCGATTTTGAAACCAATAGTTTCATGGGCTACTTTCTCAGCCAATGTGAAGGTCACTATGGCTATTGGTCACACCAGTATGCTTATCGTTCCCACTTTTTCCAAATCTTTGCCGATCCCGAAAAGCAATCCTACTACTCCACGGGTGACCCTCCTGAATATGTGATTGAAGCCCTGGCAAACCAGGGAATTGAAGTGGTGCGTTGGGGTAAATTTCTCCAATCCGAGCATCCGCTGCTCCGGAAAGCCAAGGCAGAGTGCCAAACGTTGAATCCACCGCTCTGTCAGTCGGTCGTCACCGCCATTTGGCAGCAATCCACCCCGGATACCTTCTTGACCGAGTGGGAAGCCCATAAAGCGACCTACCTGAACCAGCAGTAGTTACGGCGTGATGGGGGCGTTCTCGGTAGCGTCCCGATCGTGACTCACCTCAGTTAAACGATCGACCAATTGCTGCACTTGCAGTCGGTTCAGTTTGCCCTGGGCATTGCGAGGCAGTTGATCCACTGCCAGCCAGTGTTTCGGATGTTTGAAGCGACTAAGGTTGCCATCTAAAGCAGTTTTTAAATCTGTCACTGCGATCGCAGATTGGCTGGGCACATAGATGGCAGTAATGGCTTGTCCCCATTCGCGATCATCCACGCCAATCACACATACATCCGCTACTAGCCCAGTGGCTCGAATGGCGGCTTCTACCTCTGCCGGAAACACATTTTCGCCACCCGTAATGATTTTATGGCTGTTGCGTCCGACTAAATGCAGGTAGCCCTCTGCATCATAAAAGCCTAAATCATCGGTAGAGAACCAGGCTGTTCCAGGCTCCAGCAATGGTGTGATCGTGCCAGAAGCGGCATAGTAACCGAATGTGAGCGATCGAGCCTGTACAGTAATCACCCCCACCTGACCAGTTGGCAAGACATCTCCTGACTCACTCCGAATCACAATTTCCGCATGGGGTAACATCTGCCCACATCCTGACTTCCCTTGTAGAAAATCATCCGGCTGCAATGTAGCAATTTGGGACGCCGTTTCAGTCATGCCATAGGTCGGAGCCAACCGAATTCCTGACGATCGCGCTTGCATCAATAGGTCTTCCCAGGCAGGCGCACCTCCCAATAAAACCGTCTGAAATCGAGTCAGGCAATATGGAGCAACTGATGAAGACAATAGGCGATGTAATTGCGTGGGTACGAGAGAGAGAAAATAGTCTGAAGGGTCGAGATTGACCAGATTTTCCGACTCTAAATGGCTGAATGGCAGTAGGGCTAGCTTTCCGCCAGAAGTTAACGATCGCATAAATTGCATTAACCCACTGACATGATGGGGTCGCAGCACACAAAACGAATTCACACGATCAACTTGAAAGTATTGGCAAAATCCCTCTACGGAAGCCATTAGGGTATCCCAGGTGTGGATGGTGAACCGGAGTTGCCCAGAGGAACCGCTGGTGGGGATGAGGATGGCGGGATGGGGGATGGGGACCATCGGGGATATTAGGGAGATGGGGAAGGTGGGGGGGATGCCGTCACCTAAGAGAATCTGGGGATAAATGAAGGTGGATAGTTGCTGCCATTCGTTGACCCAGTTGGCATCAGCGAGAATAACGGTGCAGTCAGCCGCACAGGCGGCTAGGAAGTAGGCGAGGAAGTTGGCTGGATTGGTATCGGCAATGAGGACGATCGGGGGTTGAGGCGAATCAGTATACGGCTGCAATCTCTTATAGGTGTGCTGAGCCAAGCGGAAGAACGATCGGCTGTCCTGCCCGATTAACCAATCATCATGGTGGCGCTGATTTAAATAGGTGAGAGGGTCTGCCATAGGAGATCTGCTTCCAGGTCAGCATGATTAAACCAGTGAGTGATGCCATATCCCATCGCCCGATCGCGATTTCCTAGTTCGGCGGCAAGTTGTAAGCCCGCCTGTCGCCCGATCGCAGTTTCAAACACGGATGAGAATACCGCATCAATCGCATGCTGTTGGCAAAACTGGCGCAGTTGGGCGGGAGAACCGACGATCGCAGGTTTAATCACATAAATGCCTCGCCAACCATCGTGATGACAGGCTTGGAGGTGCGCCAGGGTAGCAATGGATTCATCCAGGGCGATCGGGGTGACAGAGTTCGCGGCCAACTCTTGCATCAGGGCTAGTTGAGCCGGTGACAGAGGTTGTTCAAGGAATTCAATCTGGCTAGTGTCACATTGGTCTAACCAGCATTGGGCTTGGTTGTAGGTCAGTCCACCGTTAGCATCTAAGCGCAATCGGCAGTCGGGAGGTAACAGAGCCACTAGCTGAGTGAGAAGCTGCAATTCATCCTGTAGATCTCCCACGCTAATTTTCCATTTGAAGGTGCGGTAGCCTTGCTGCCAAAGAGGTTTCCAGGCAGTCAAAGCGGCTTGTCCGGCTGGCAGTAGACCACTGAACGTTAAAGGGTAGGATAAAGGGCAATCGCCCGCCTCAACGGTATTCCAGGCAGACTCGAACCCAAATTGGCAAGCAGGTAGAGTCGCCGGAATCGCGTGGATCAGATCAGCCGTCAGGTGGAGAGGTAACTGTTGGCAAAACTCTAGCGCTTGTTCCAGAGTTTCCGAACCAAACCAGGGTAATGGCGCGACCTCGCCATAGCCTACTTGTCCCAGGTCGGTTGTGAGCCGGAGGATAATTCCGGTGCGATCGCGCCATTCCCCATGATGAGTATTAATGGGTTGCCGAAACGGACGCCGATAGGGTCGAAATTCCCACTGCATTAACTAACCAAGCAATCCGGGCAGCAAAAAGCCTAAGCCCAGGAGTAAACCGCTCCAAAAGTGCATTTCAATTGCCACAAACTTACTATTACTAATGCGATCGGGATCGTCGTGGTGTGTGTTCACATGCCGAATCAGTTTGATGGCAGCGGGTAAACTGGCGAAGACGAGCAATGTCCATAACGGAAATAGCTGTAGCCCAATAAATAGCCCAGTCAACCCGTAAATACTGATACTAAACCAGGTCAGAACTTGCGCCCCTCGCTCAGTCCCCAAGCGGACGATCGGCGATCGCTTACCAACGGCGGCATCATCTTCTACTTGATGAAAGTGGGAACAGAACAACACCAGGCTAGTAGAAATGCCCACAATTACCGATGCAGCCAAATTTGCACCTAATCCTGACCAGGCTTGGGCTTGACTATAGTAAGTAGCCGCAAATCCGATCGGACCGAAGGCAAAGAAGCAGAGGATTTCGCCTAATCCGTAATAGCCCAACCGAAACGGGGGACCTTGATATAAGTAACCGAAGCCGCAACAGAGCAAAATCAAACCAATCACGGTGAAGTCGTGCTGAATCGCCGCGATCGCACCAATTCCCAACAGTCCGGTCATTAAGCAGAAATTGCCAATCCAGAAAATCAAGCGTTGGTTGCCGGTCAGATTCACCAGAGAATGGGCTTTGTTAACATCAACTCCGGTTTCTGAGTCGAACACATCATTACTCAGATTTTCCCAGGCCAGAATTAAGACAGCCGCCGTGAGAAATAGTGCAAAAATTCCACTGTGGAATTGACCCATCTCATACACCGCGATCGCACTACCGACCCAGATCGGCATAATGGCAACGCTATACATCGGTGGCTTAATTGCTGCCAGCCATAACCGCTTGCGATCGGGAGTGAGAGTCGTTGATGGCTGAACCGTCTTTGTTGTCATTTCTTTACACGAGTTAAATAGAAGCTGAATCCGGTTTCTAGCAGATCACTCATTCTACGACTTGGTGGATCGCCGATTTTGATCAACGTCTATAGACTTCAAAATTTGCAACAATTCAAATTTCGTAACGAATCGTGATGTTCCTAGTCATCAACCTTTCGCAACTCCTTTGTCTGGGTCGATCGCAGAACTATACTGGGGTTGAAGTTCTATTGCTTCTGTTACATGACAGTTACACCATACTGCAATACTCTGTTTCAAAGCCGTAAGAATCTACATCAATTTCTGTCAGCCTGTCAACAAGAATTAGATGAAAAATCAAGCTCACAAATTATCAGTATTTCATGGCAGATTGACTCAGTTGATCCGCTAACCGTTTTACACAAATTTTCTCAATCTGATCAACTAAGTTTTTATTTTGAGAAGCAAGAGTTAGGAACAGAAATTCACTCTAGAGAAAGTGGCTTTGCGATCGCAGCAATTGGTGCCGTCGCTCAACTTCAGATTAATCACTCCAATCGATTCGTTGAAGCTCAAACTTTTATTCAGTCTACATTGAGCCAAACCACGATCATTGGGGATACTCACCTACCCTTAACTGGACCACACTTTTTCTGTAGTTTTGCTTTTTTTGACGATGCTTCTAGTCAGTCTTCTGGGTTTCCAGCAACTACTGTATTCCTGCCAGCCTGGCAGGTTTCCCAGCAGAAAAATCATTGTACGATCGTGGCAAATTTGCGGCTTGATGCTGAGTCGGATCTGGAATTAACAATCGATCAACTTTGGTCACAACTACAAGCTATTCGTTCCATAAAATATGAGCTAACAACGCCCTTAATCGAGCATCGGACGCTATTAAAAATTCATGATGTTACCGATACGCATCACTTCAAACAGGCTGTTCTCTCCGCGCTAAATCAGATTGCCATAAATGAATTAAACAAAGTTGTTCTTGCCCATGCAGTAGATGTCAGTTCACCCGTACCATTTCATCTCGCCAACTCGCTGTATCACTTGCGACATTTGTATCCCGATTGCTACCTGTTCTCAATCAGTAATGGGCAAGGACAGACCTTTATTGGTGCCAGTCCCGAGCGATTAATTCAGTTATCCGATCGCCATTTAGTCACCGATGCCCTAGCAGGTTCAGCGGCACGAGGCAGAACCACGTTTGAAGATGCTCACTTTGCTGATAGTTTGTTAAACAGTGCCAAAGAAATGCATGAACATCAAGTGGTGATCGACTTTATTACCGGACGGTTAATACAACTGGGACTGAAGCCACAGCGATCGCCCCTGCGCCTGCTGCAACTGTCTAACATCCAACATCTGCAAACTCCCATTCATGCGAGTGTTCCGGCTCATGTCCATTTGCTAGATATTGTCGCAGAACTGCATCCAACCCCAGCGGTAGCTGGAGTTCCCAGGGATATTGCCTGCAATATCATTCGCGAACATGAGATGTTTGAACGATCGCTCTACGCCGCACCGATTGGTTGGGTCGATCATCAAGGGAATGGTGAATTTGCCGTGGGCATTCGTTCAGCCTTAATCAATGGGCAGGAGGCACGACTGTATGCCGGAGCCGGAATTGTCTCCGGATCAGATCCCGATCGAGAACTGGCAGAAATCCAGCTCAAACTTCAGGCACTTTTGAATGCGTTAGTCTAATGCCGATTGATTTCACAAATACAAATCTGGTGTGGACTTCGGTACTAACCGAAACCCTGTACCGATTAGGACTAACCACTGCGATCGTCTGTCCTGGGTCCCGCTCCGCGCCCTTAGCGATCGCCGTTGCCAATCACCCCCATATTGAAGCGATCCCTGTCTTAGATGAGCGATCGGCAGCCTTCTTTGCCCTAGGGATTGCCCGGCAAACCCATCGCCCCGTTGCCGTAATCTGCACCTCTGGCACAGCTGGAGCCAACTTCTACCCAGCGGTGATTGAAGCCAGGGAAAGCCGCGTTCCCTTACTGATCCTGACAGCTGATCGACCACCCGAACTACGAGATTGCAATGCTGGTCAAGCGATCGATCAACATAAGCTCTATGGTTCCTTCCCCAACTGGCAAACGGAATTAGCCCTCCCTGCTATTGATACGGCGCTTCTGGCATACCTACGCCAGACAGTAATTCATGCCTGGGAATGTACGCTATATCCGGTTCCAGGTGTGGTGCATTTAAATCTGCCATTCCGCGAACCGTTAGCACCCAGCCCCGATGCTGCCGTGCAAGCGATCGCCGACAACTTTGATCAGGACACTTTTTTTGCCTCCGTCATTCCGTTAGTTAACGCTACACCACAACGGCTCTATACCGTTCCCGCGCTGGAATTTTCGGCTGGTTTACCAGAGCGGGGCATTATTATCGCCGGAGTCGCCCAACCCCAATTACCTGAACGCTACTGTCGGGCTGTTGCTGCTCTTTCCAAAACCTTAGGGTATCCAGTGCTGGCAGAGGGCTTATCCCCCTTAAGAAACTATGCCGACTTGAATCCGAATCTGGTTGCCAGCTATGACATCATGCTGCGGAACTCGACCTTAGCCGCTAAACTAGCACCGGAAATTGTGCTCCGGTTAGGCGAAATGCCAACCAGTAAACGGCTACGAAACTGGCTAGAAGCTATCCAACCGCGCCAATGGGTGATTGATCCCGATGGTCGTAATCTGGATCCCTTACATGGCAAAACCACTCATTTACGAACTTCCGTAGAATACTTCGCCACCCGGACGATCGCCCTGGCAAAATCCTGTCCACCGAGACCCTCTCATTACCTCAATCAATGGTGTGGCATTGAGACGCAGATCCGAGCCGCGATCGACACCATGATGCAGGAAACCAAACCATTAATTGAGGCCAAAGCGACCTGGTTGCTCTCGAAAATCTTGCCTGCTGGCACACCGCTGTTTATCAGTAGCAGTATGCCCGTGCGGGATGTAGAGTTTTTTTGGGTTCCCGGCAACTCCAAAGTCAAACCTTTCTTCAACCGAGGGGCGAACGGGATTGACGGTAGTTTGTCTACCGCTTTAGGCATTGCCCATCATCAGTCAAGTAGCGTCATGTTAACGGGCGATCTGGCATTGCTCCACGACACGAATGGATTTCTGCTGCGTCAGCACCTCGCAGGCCATTTAACGATCGTCCTAATTAATAACAATGGTGGCGGTATTTTTGAGATGCTACCGATCGCCCAATTTAATCCGCCATTTGAGCAATTCTTTGCCACCCCGCAAACTGTAGATTTCGCCAAACTTTGTGCCACCTATGGCGTTGAGCACGAATACATCATTACCTGGGAGCAGCTAGAACAGCGACTTAATCCCCTCCCTACTAGTGGGATTCGCGTGTTGGAAATTACTACTGATCGCAAAGCCGATGCCCTTTGGCGGCAAAATAGGTTAGGAACGCTGAGTATCTCTATATGACGATCGACTGGCAGGTTGCCAAACCCTACGAAGACATCCTCTATCACAAAGCTGATGGGATCGCCAAAATCACCATCAATCGCCCCCATAAACGGAACGCCTTTCGTCCTAAGACGATCGTTGAGTTATACGATGCCTTTGCGAATGCCCGTGAAGATACCCGGATTGGCGTGGTGTTATTTACCGGAGCCGGACCCCATACCGATGGTAAATATGCCTTTTGTGCTGGTGGGGATCAAAGCGTCCGGGGGCAGGCAGGCTACATCGATGAGGCAGGCATTCCCCGCCTGAATGTTCTGGATTTACAACGATTAATTCGCTCCATGCCCAAAGTCGTGATTGCGCTGGTGGCAGGCTACGCGATCGGGGGGGGGCACGTGCTCCATTTACTCTGTGACCTGACGATCGCAGCCGATAATGCCATCTTTGGTCAAACCGGTCCTAAAGTGGGCAGTTTTGACGGTGGGTTTGGTGCCAGTTACCTCGCTCGGATCGTTGGGCAAAAGAAAGCTCGTGAGATCTGGTATTTGTGCCGCCAGTACACGGCTGCCCAAGCTCTAGAGATGGGACTAGTGAATACCGTGGTTCCCGTTGAGCAACTAGAAATCGAGGGGATTCAGTGGGGGAAGGAAATTTTGGAGAAAAGCCCGATCTCAATTCGCTGTTTGAAAGCTGCCTTTAATGCGGACTGCGATGGTCAGGCCGGGTTACAGGAGCTAGCCGGTAACGCCACAATGCTGTATTACATGACTGAAGAAGGTTCGGAAGGCAAGCAAGCCTTTTTAGATAAGCGATCCCCCGATTTTCGACAGTACCCCTGGTTGCCCTAGGGGATCACACGGCATCTTTATATTTAGTTGCTGGCAGTGCTGCCCAAATATGTGTAGGGGTAGGCATCGGTGCAACTTCAGTACCGTCGCTCTGTCCTACACAAGCCGTCTCTGCTAGCTCTTGCATGGCTAGGGCTTTTTGCTGCCAGAGCATAATTCCTTCCAGGCTTTCCCAGGACGGGGCAAAGGGTGGGATCGCGAGAGAACAAGCTTTCCAGCGACCATGGACTGTAACATTTAACTTGTGACAGGATCCGCCCCGGCGTCCTTCCGGCGAATAAAATTGGCAGTGCCGGCAGGAAGTGATGGAAGAATCAGGGGCTGTCATAGGTTGGTAGTCTCTCAAACGGGTTGTAGCTTCCATTCTGAGTCATCGTCTAGTTGGGTCTTTTACAACTCGAAGCTCCGTAACCAACTTGTAGCCAGCTTTTTAGCGATCAACAGGAAGAATCTACTTTTAGATTGTCTTCACTTTTTCGAAAAAAAGTGAAATATGCCATGTGCTTAGTCTGCCCTTAGCCCAGGAAAACTAACGAAGGTTGGGCTGAAACAGATCAGGGATCAAGTGAAACTACAGTCATCTGTCTCAAGGCAGATTCAATTTAGCCGTCAGCTTGGATCCGCAAGATCACTGAATTAGTCCCAGTTGTTTCACTCAAACCCAAGTAATTTCCGAGTAAAAAACTGGGTCAAAATGGAGTCATTTCGACTTTGTTCTATCCCGACAATTCCAGATGAAAAGATGCACCTGCCCAGGACGGGGTGCCACGTTGTCAGAATTCCTGAGTCAACAAATCCTGCGGCTATCTACCAACGTTTGGTGGCACAGTGAGCACAAACCTGCCAGCGTTCCAGTTCCCCCGGTGGGGTCGGACAGCGGCATTGAGGACAATAGGGGAGTTGTTGCGATCGCGCTCTCATAATGTTCGCCCAATTTCTAAATGCCGCGATCGCATCCTTAGGATCCGTGACTCGACGACCCACGGGCGGTAGCTGCTCGGATAACCGACTCGGATGCTCTTGCCATAACAGCCTTTGTTGCTCGGTTCCAGGGGACAATGCGGACTCCTGATGGGAATACCACTCCGCAGAGGAGAACCGGATATCAGTTAAATTTAAGCCCAGTTTGGTGTTTAACTTATCTAGAATCCGTTGCCGTTCATAGATCAAGTTATTCGCCCAGGCTGCACTAGAGGTAGCAACTCTTAAGACCCCACGCTGCATGGTCAAAGGTCGGGTTTGGGCAGCGACCACTGCTCCCACGATTTCTTCCCAGTGACCTAACACCCGCTGCAAGGGCTTTTGATCCGATTTTCCCTGGATTTGCAGTTTACCAAGTACATGCTCAAGGGGTTGGAAGGCCATAGGTCAGTGTCCGGTGAAGAGGTAGCATCCTTAGGGTGAGATAGAAACTCAGTTCTCAGCGATCGATCGGCTTGAGGATAACGAGTCAATCAATAATTCAATGATCTATTTCGCATCCCAAATGATCCATTACGCGTAAAAAAGTGTATAACTTTGGCTCGAACTCTACTCAAATTGCGATTAATCAGTAATACTGAACGGAATCGTCAATGGCTTCCCAATATTCGGCTGGGTCTAAATCTTGGAAACCTGCTGTTGTCGGAAGGTTCGCCCGCTTTCGGGTGAATGGTTGAGGAGTTGGTTAGGAGTCCTGATTTATGCCTCAAAATTCCACCGTAACATCTCCCTCTCGCTTATCCCCCACTCGTGCTAGTGACACGATGCCCCAAGACGCTTTACATCCAGTGTTGCGTAATGCTCTGGTTTGCATGGATGTGCAGCTAGAAGAAGAATTAACCCGTTATCGTCGGCAAAAGGCGAGTGGGGGACGCACGATCGCCCAAATGGGTCGGCGGAAGTCAGCCCCTAAGACTTTAGATCTATTGGATTTTTCCAGTCCTGAACTACCCACTCAACCACCATCCAGCCCTCAAGTGCCAATCAGTGCTACTGGAGTGACCGACATTCCTGGAGCAGAAGAGCTTTGGGGAGCAGGGGCTGAAGTTGATCCTATGGCTACCAACCCATCTGTAATCACAGATAACTTGGATAGCGAACTGATTCCCCATCTCACGGATCTTGAGCCAGATCCAGAAGATTTAGGTAGTGCAAGCGACGATCGCCCTTGGGCTAGTGATGTCGCCATTAGCAACGATCTGGCTGCTACCCCAGAAATGCCAGACGATTATCTAGAGTCTTCAGAAGAATTATTGCGGAGCCTGGCAGAAACCGAAGCTGACATTGAAGTAGAACAGAGTTTCATGCAAAACCTACTGACCCCTTTGGGGTTAGGTTCGATGTTGCTACTGCTCGTATCCAGTGCCATCTTTGGCTACGTGATCATGAATCCGTCCAGCCTGAGTCAGTTATTCGCTACCCGCAATGGCAATAAACCCACGCTAGACACCCCAGCTCCAATTACAGCGCCGAATGGAGAAACAACCGTTCAACCCCCTGAGCCTAACCTGGCAGCACGTGAATTCCCAGAAATTAATCCAGCTAACCTGGGCACCCTGAAGTCCGAACTCGGAACAACTTCAGCTAAGCCCACCACTAAACCAGGGGCAAAGCCTGCTAATACACCAGCGGCGCGATCGTCCAATCCTGGATCATCAGGGGTAACATCGGCTCCGGCTCCAGTCCCAGCTAGTTCTAATGTTGAGTCACCTGCCGCACCTCCCATCTATAGCCCACCCGAACCCGCCGCATCAGCTCCCCTACCTGATTACCGCACCTATGCTCCGCCAGCTCGGGAATCCAGTCCCCCACCACCTGTAGTCCGACCAGCAGTTCCCCCCCCTCCAGTGCAACGGAGTGAGCCACCCGCTCCAATTCCGGTGCCCCAAACAGTGGCACCTGCTCCAGCAACGAGTTCGGCAACTGGAACGGATGCCTATCCTTATAAAATTGGGGTGCCGTATCAAAATGACCAATCGCTGGAAGATGCCCGAAAAGTAGTTCCAGATGCTTTTGTTCGTAATGGTGATGATGGAGCAAAAGTCCAAGTTGGGGCATCGGAAAGTCAGTCAGAAGCTGAGGCTCGCGCCCAGGAGCTTCGTAACCAGGGAATTCCCGCCGAGGTTTACAAACCCTAGACCGCATTGATCCACTTGTCTTTCTATTGACAGGCTGAGGAAACCAGAAAGGTAGGATAGTATTGAGAATAATCAGCCACGAAGCCAGTCATTGAGCGAGATAGCTGAATTGACTCTGAGTGACTGGTGATTTGCTCATTCCCCTAAAGGGCAAATCACTTGTTGCCCATAAGCCAGTCGCTTGAATCTACTCAACCCTACTTAACGGAGCGCGTGTCATGGGACTTTTTGACCGAATCATGCGGGTGATTCGTGCCAATCTCAACAGCCTAGTCAGTCAGGCAGAAGACCCAGAAAAGATTCTGGAGCAGACTGTACTGGACATGCAGGAAGACTTAATCCAGTTGCGGCAAGCTGTGGCACAAGCGATCGCGACCCAAAAACGCACTGAACGGCAATATTCCCAGGCTCAAACCACTGCTGATGAGTGGCATCGTCGTGCCCAGCTAGCCCTACAGAAAGGGGATGAGCATCTAGCGCGGGAAGCCTTAACCCGCCGCAAATCCTATGTAGAAACGGCTGAATCGATGAAGACACAGCTTGACCAGCAGGGCGCTGTTGTCACCCAACTAAAACAGAATATGCTGAAGTTGGAAAGCAAGATCTCCGAGGCGAAGACCAAGAAAGATCTGTATATTGCCCGGGCCCGATCGGCGAAAGCGACCCAACAAATTAATGAAATGATGGGGCGAGTCGGGACGGGTAGCGCGATGGCCGCCTTTGAGCGGATGGAGGAAAAAGTCCTTCAGCTTGAGGCACAGTCGGAAGCGATCGCGGAACTGGGCATGGATGACCTAGAGAAACGCTTTGAGCGATTAGGTGAAACCGATGAGATTGAAGCCGAATTAGCCGCGATGAAAGCGCAGCAATCCCTTCCCCAGGGTAACAATCAAGCCCAACTTCCCAGCAGCCAATCGACCAACCAAACGACGGGTAATCCGGAAATTGATGCGGAATTAGAACAACTGCGCTCTCAGTTCCGGAATTCTTAACTTCGCTACTTTCAGATCAGAATTAAGAAAACCCTCGTAAACAGACGATCGCCGCTTGAAGTTTCTACACTAGAGACAATCGAACTGCAAGGAAAAAAAACGTCATGGGACTGTTTGACCGTGTGAGTCGGGTCGTCAGAGCCAACCTGAACGACCTTGTTAGCAAAGCTGAAGATCCAGAAAAGATCCTGGAACAAACGATCGTTGACATGCAGGAAGACCTGGTGCAAATGCGTCAGGCGGTAGCGAGTGCGATCGCGAGTCAGAAACGGAGTCAACAACAATATAACCAGGCTCAAACGGAAGCCAACAACTGGCAACAACGGGCACAACTAGCACTGCAAAAGGGCGATGAAACCCTAGCACGGGAAGCCTTGGTGCGGAAGAAAACCCACAGCGACACAGCCAGTAGTCTTAAGACTCAGCTTGATCAACAAACCACGATGGTAGACACCCTCAAGCGCAACTTGATTGCCCTTGAAGGCAAGATCTCCGAAGCCAAGACGAAGAAAGACATGCTCAAGGCCCGAGCCAGTGCCGCGAAAGCGAATGAGCAACTCCAAAATGTCGTGGGTCGGATGAGTACTAGCAGTGCGATGGGCGCTTTTGAGCGGATGGAAGACAAAGTGCTGCAAATGGAAGCCCGATCGCAAGCGGCGGCCGAACTAGCCGGAGCCGATCTAGAAAGTCAATTTGCCATGCTGGAAGCAGGTGGCGATGTCGATGATGAACTGGCCGCAATGAAAGCTCAGTTGCTTGGTGGTGCACCCCAAAACCAAGCCCAACTTCCAGGTACAGCGCAAACTAACACTGCTGAAGCCTCAGCCCCACCGCAAGAAGCGGCTGTTGATGCGGAACTGGAAGCGCTCAAAGCAAAACTGGATCAATTGTAATTGAGCCACGCTAGTTAGCTATTCCTGTAGGGACGAAGTGGGTCAGTATTTCAGATGTTCTCACTTCTGTACAACCATGTTCGTCCCTACTTTACAAGGGCTTTACATCAACAAAATTTTTCGTCTACCCCGAGCGCAACCAATTTGCTTTCGGGGATCAAAACACGCCAAAATACTGAAACAGTCGTTTTTGCAAGAATTGTTACAAACGAAGCCTGGGAGATCAGTATGGGCGTGGTTACAATCACAGACAATCAATTTGAAGCCGAGGTGTTGCAAGCCTCTGAGCCTGTCTTGGTTTACTTCTGGGCACCTTGGTGTGGTCCTTGTCGCTTAATGGCTCCGATCGTCGATAAAGTGGCAGATGCCTACAGCGATCGCTTAAAGGTGATCAAAATGGAAGTAGACCCCAATCCAGAAACAGTCAAACTGTGCAAGGTAGAAGGAGTTCCAGCTCTGCGTCTGTTTCAGGCTGGAGAAGTGCGGGACTCATCGGAAGGGGCGATTACCAAGCAAAAAGTCGAGGAATTTCTCGCCCCCCATTTACCTACCTAAAATCATGCCACTGCCAATTGGCATTTAGGGCGACATGCTATAAGGACGGACCATTGTTCGTCCTTTTTTGTGACGTAAATTATAGAGATGCAGCAGATAAATCCTCAGTTGCAAGGATATAGAACGGGTTACACTAAATATCTCCATTAGGCTGTCTGCGTTCCTTCGGTAAGCAGTGATGCATCAAACACCATTGAGCGTCACCCCTGCCAACAGACAGCAAGGCTGGTACTCTCTATGATCCAATTTGCTCAACGTCTTCACCCTCTGCGCTCGAACGTATTTGCTGACATGGATCAGGCAAAAGCCAGGGCTAGAGCTGCCGGACGGGAAATTATTGATTTATCCCTTGGCTCATCAGATTTACCTGCTCAACCGCATGTGTTAGAGGCGATCGCCCGATCGTTAGAGGATCCCACGACACATGGCTATTTACTCTTTCATGGCACCCGAGAATTTCGCCAAGCGGCAGCAACCTGGTACGAGCAAAAGTTTGGAGTGAACGTTGACCCTGAAACGGAAGTTTTACCGTTAATTGGTTCTCAAGAAGGCACCGCTCATTTACCCCTAGCCGTACTCAACCCAGGTGATTTTGCGCTGTTACTTGATCCGGGTTATCCGTCCCATGCGGGTGGTGTGTATTTAGCTAGTGGTCAAATTTATCCGATGCCTCTAACGGCTGAGAATCACTTTCTGCCAGTATTCCAGGATATTCCGGCTCCGGTATTGGCGCAGTCTAAGTTGATGGTGTTGAGTTATCCGCATAATCCTACGACCGCGATCGCACCCCTAGCATTTTTTCAGGAAGCTGTTGCTTTTTGTCAGCACCATCATCTGGTCTTGGTACACGACTTTCCTTACGTGGATCTATTTTTTAATAACGCGCCACCGCCATCAATTTTGCAAGCGGATCCAGATAAAACGGTCTCGATCGAGTTTTTCACCCTCTCGAAGTCATACAACATGGGTGGTTTTCGAGTTGGCTACGCGATCGGCAATGCCGAATTAATTCAAGCCCTACGTCAGGTCAAAGCCGCTGTCGATTTTAATCAATATCGTGGCATTTTGAATGGAGCGATCGCCGCATTAACCGGACCGCAAACGGAAGTACAAGCAACAGTAGAAATTTTCCGACAGCGGCGAGATGCATTTGTTGGAGCATTAAATCGGATTGGTTGGTATGTCCCACTTCCTCCAGCGACGATGTATATCTGGGCGAGGTTACCAGCAGCTTGGACTCATCGTTCTGTGGAGTTTTGCACTCAATTAGTTGAAGCAACGGGAGTGGCTGTTTCCCCCGGGGCAGGGTTTGGCAAATCAGGCGAGGGATATGTGCGGTTTGCGTTAGTTCACGATCCAGCAATTTTGGAACAGGCAGTCGATCGCATCGCCCAGTTTCTTTAGCCTGTCATGATTACCATACAGAATGATCGCTAGCTAGGAAACCTGGCTACGGGTAGACGAAATCACAGTACAAGACTACTAATATAATTTGGTGTAATTACCAGATTAGTGACATTCCACTATTCTAGATAGCTGACCAGCAGTAGTTTTCTCAATTGAATTGAGTTCTACTAATTATTGCCGTATCAAAGTATTTTTTGTAGTCAAACTCGCATGATTGTTAATTTAACTCGAAATGGCTGGGAGATCATTTATCATCGTGCTCATGCCTTGCTAGCTGCAAATATCGCAGGACAATGGCGACGATCGAAGACACCATTGCGCTTGTATGAAACGATCGCTGCTATTTCTCACCATGACGATTTGGAACGAGAATGGGAGGGCGACCATCTCACCCCGGCTGGTGCGCCACTAGACTTTACTCTAGGGACAGAATCGTCACTAGAAAAACTACAACAGCACATGGCGGATGCTTGCTATCGTGGGCGTTGGGTGGCTTTATTAACCTCCAAACACATCTGTTTTCTGAATCAAAACCAATGGGAAACATCACAAGAGTGGAAAGATTTCCTGAATCAACAATTGCAGTTACAAGAGCAATGGCGACAGGAATTAAATCTGACATCTGAGGAAGCGGAAGAGGCATATCAATTTATGCGCTGGTGCGATCGCTTGTCGTTAATTCTAGTCCAACAACAAATTCCAGATGCGGGGCGAGCATTGGAAATTACCAGTGGGATTAAAGGGCAACGCTATGATCTGCGGCAGGTTACAGATGGGCAACTGACTGTAGAACCCTGGCCGTTCGAGAAAGATCAATTTATGGTCAGTGTGGAAGCATCTTATCTACCAGACTTGAAATATGACAGTAATGAGGCTCTAGTTAAAGCTTTGCAAAATGCTGAGATTAAAGTATTAGAGTGGACATTTGCCGAGCAAAGTTAGAAGACTTGAGCGGCGATCGCTCTAACTCATCTACACCAATTTGGCAATTGTAGCAATCCTTGCTCGGTGAAATAAATCTGCCTACCCGCCGAGCATTGATCTCGAATACCACTTTGCTCGATCGCAATCGGACGATCTAAGGTACAAGCTGCGATCGCCCCCGTTGGATGAAAGCTAATAGATTGCTGCCCTCGACAGACAAATTCCACGGTTGGTTTGCTGTTTTGCGGAACCATACGTTGAGCAAACCTCCAACTCCGTGCCAATTGACATTGAGTAATTCGACCTTGAGCATTTCTAGTTACTGTCCCTGATACACATTCAACAGCCGCTTCAGCCGGTTGACTAGGCAACAAAACAGCCGTTGTCGCCAATCCCAAGACACTAGACACAACCATAGCAATTTTTCTATTCATGAGAACGATCGCTCCATTCAACCAGAAGTTAATTATTCGTTGAGAACATCTTGGCTGTGCCATCACACCTGAACTGTTCGGCTAGACCTAGGAGGCATTGCTCCTGAAACAACTTCTTAGTGCCCAAGATTGATCAGGCATGGCTAATTTTATTCAATCGAATAGTGACCTCCACGGGTCAATTGGTGTTCAAGCATAAATTGGGGATGAAGCACTTCGTAGTTTCTACGTTCAACCTGAATCTTGCAAACACCTTAACTAACGGAGCGGGGATTTGACGACCGAAAAAGGTCAGGAAAAGGTAAGCTTTTAGTCAGTAGATCCACTGAATCATTTTCCTGAAAAGCTTCGTAGGGTGTGAATGATACAGTTAACTCATCACCTGTGACAAGAGCATGACGGTTGAAGACGCGATCATCCTAATTAATCAGCATTTGCAGCGAGGTCAGCTGACAAAAGTTCAGGAGATTGTATTACGAGAGTCTTGGGTCGGAAAGACGTATTTAGAGATTGCTAGAACCTCAGGGTATGACGCGGGTTATATTAAAGACTCAGGAGCAGAACTGTGGCGGTTACTTTCAAAAGCCTTTGGTGAAAAGGTTACTAAGCATAATCTGCATGGCGTTTTAGTACGAGCTGCTCGATCGCGGACTATCAACCCTGATATGAATTCAATCCGTCCCGGTCACTGCTTGATTGATTGGGGAGAAGCGATCGACATTTCCCATTTTTATGGACGAACAGCGGAACTTGATACATTACAACAGTGGATTGTGCAGGATCGCTGCCGCGTGATCACCCTTTTAGGCATGGGTGGGATGGGTAAAACAGCGCTGTCTGTCAAGTTGGCGCAACAGTTACAAGGTGAGTTTGAATATATTATCTGGCGATCGCTGCGGCATGCGCCATCGTTCAAAGACAAATTGATGGACTGCATTAAATATCTATCGCATCAACAGGTGATCACGCTACCTGCTTCCGTACATGAACAAATTACTTGCTTAATTGAGTACTTACGCAAGTCTCGTTGCCTAGTGATTTTAGACAACTTCGACACGTTGTTACAACAGGGGCAGGGCGCAGGGAACTATCGGATTGGCTATGAAGCCTATGGTGAACTGCTATGGCGCCTGAGTGAAACTCAACATCAAAGTTGCATGATGATTACTAGTCGCGAAAAGCCAACTGAGATTGCGACTTTAGAAGGTAAAGAACTACCCATCCGCACTCTGACCCTACCAGGATTAGAGATTGAGGCAGGGCAAACATTATTAACACTGAAGGGATTATCTGGAACCGGAGATGAAACTCAGCAATTGGTGGAGGCTTACCGGGGCAATCCGTTAGCCCTAAAAATTGCCGCAACTTCGATCCAGGATTTGTATGACGGTAGCATTGCCCAATTTTTTGCTGAAGGCACAACAGTATTCAATGGCATTAGCCGATTACTAGAGCAGCACTTTCAACGATTGTCTAGGGCAGAACAACAGGTGATGTACTGGCTAGCCATTCATCGGGAAGCAGTGACTGCGGCGCGGCTGCAAGCCGCTTTTGTGCCGACCCTGTCTAAGGCAAAGTTAATCAATGTGCTAGAAATGCTAGCTACTCGGAGCTTGGTTGAGTGCAGTTCTGCGCAATTTACACAGCAACCTGTTGTCATGGAGTATGTCACAGATCATTTGATTGAGCAGATCTGTCAGGAAGTGATTACGGAAACTCCACAAATCTTGCTGACCCATGCGCTCATGCAAGCCCAAAGCAAGGAATACATCCGGGACAGCCAGATTTGTTTAATTGTACAACCTCTCTTAGAACACATTCGGTCACACTTAGGTTCTGACCATCAGGTTGAACATAAGCTGCATCGATTAATCAATCAATTACGAGGTGAATCCGGTAATCTTAAAGGATATGGTGGTGGTAATTTATTGAATTTACTAGCGCATTTAGATATCAATTTAACTGGCTATGACTTCTCAGAATTGAATCTACGTCAAGCTGATTTGCGATCGCTGAATCTCCACCACGTTAACTTTGCTCAGGCGAACTTTCAAGAATGTGCTTTTGCTGCCACCTTTGGCGGCATTACCTGTGTCGCTTTCAGTCCCGATGGACACTCCCTTGCCACCAGTGATACTAATGGTGAAATTTATCTCTGGAATGCAAGTGATGGACGATCGCAATTGATTTGTCAAGGACATAACAGTTGGGTTTGGAGCGTTGCCTTTAGCCCATTCAATGCCATCCTCGCTAGTTGTGGTCAAGACCACACGGTGAAACTATGGGATACCCGAACTGGGGATTGTCTCAATACATTGCAGGAGCATACCGGAATTGTGACCGCGATCGCCTTCAGCCCCGACGGTCACACCCTAGCTAGCACAGGCTACGATCGCACCATTAAACTTTGGCATTTGCCCACAGGTCGCTGCATTCAAACCTTGACTGAGCAGGATTGCATCTGGAGTGTGGCATTTCATCCCGATGGCAAATGGTTAGCATCGGCGGGAGAGGATCACACCATTAAGCTATGGTGCTGGCAAACAGGAGCCTGCGTACAAACCTGGGTCGGACATCAGCATTGGGTCAAAGCGATCGCTTTTAGTCCCGATGGCAGAAAATTGGTGAGTGGCAGCTTTGACCAAACCATTAAGTTATGGGATGTCGCCACTGGGGTTTGTTTAAATACTTTAGTAGGACATACAAACGTTGTTACCGACCTTGCCTTCAGTCCAACCGGAGAGCGGATTGCTAGCAGTAGTTATGACCAAACCGTAAAACTTTGGAATATAGACACTGGAAGCTGTTTACATACTCTAGAAAAGCATACAAATCGGGTTTGGTCGGTAGCCTTTCATCCGCAGGGACATCGTTTAGTCAGTGGTGGCGATGATTATGCTGCCAGAATTTGGGAACTACACACAGGACAATGCATTAAAACCTTACAAGGACATAGCAATTGCATTTATGCGATCGCCCATGATGCTCAACATCACCTGCTTGCCAGTGGTCACGAAGACCAAACGATTAAACTTTGGGATATGAATCTCAATGTACCGGAACAGTTGGGTGACTCTCTACAACCGTTTCGGGTATTACGGGGACACCGCGATCGCATTCTCTCCATTGCGATTAGTCCGGATGGACAAATGCTAGGGAGTGGCAGCGCCGATCGCACAATCAAATTATGGAATTTACATACCGGACAGTGTCTCAAAACCTTGCAGGGTCATAAGAGCTGGATTTGGGCAGTTAGTTTCAGTCCTGACCATCAACTCCTAGCAAGTGGGAGTTATGACCACACGATCAAACTATGGAATACGGCATCAGGTGAGTGTCAGCAAACCCTTAAGGGACATCCCAGTTCAGTGCTGGCATTAGCATTTAGCCAGGATGGCTCAAGACTGGTCAGTGGGGGGTATGACCAAATGATCAAGCTTTGGCACGTGAAAACCGGTGAGTGTCTCAGAACTTGCCAAGCTCATATGAATCGAGTTTGGGCAGTCGCGATCAGCCCCGATGATCAACTGCTGGCAACAGGAGGGGATGATCAAACCGTGAAGCTTTGGAACTTGGAGACAGGCGACTGCTTCCAAACATTGATAGGGCATAGCAATCAAGTCCTTTGTCTCCGCTTTTCTGCCGATAGTCAGCAAGTGATTAGCAGCAGTGCCGATCACAGCATCAGGATTTGGGACGTGCAAACGGGTGCATGTTTGACCGTGTTAACAGGACACCATAATTGGGTTTGGTCATTGAACTTAAACCCCAATGCGCCAACTCTACTGAGCAGCAGTCAGGATGAAACAATTAAATGCTGGAATTTAACGACAGGCAACTGCTGGCAAACGCTACGAGTACTACGTCCCTACGAAGGTATGATCATTACCAATGCCACCGGACTAACAGAAGCGGAAACGACTACTCTCAGGGCATTAGGCGCGATCGACCAGGCTCAACTAACCGAGATAAACCGCTAAACAGCTTGGCTACCCAGTTGTTGCAGCAGATCTTTTGCCTGAGATAAGCGATCGGAAGGGATATCTTTAGCCACTACTAAATAATATGGAGCCGCATCAGCCGCTTCATTCGTATCTCGACGAACGTTGACTCCAGACATAGCAGCAATAATGCCAATACTGGCAGCTCCTGCTCCACTGGCGATCGCTACAATTCCTAAGGTATGTACCAATACATCTACATCGGAGGTTACCACTACGCTAGAACTCAGTGAGCTTAATAACAATCCAATTAAGCCACCAATTACTGTGCCTAAAATGGCTCCTTTCGCTCCACTATCCCACGCTTCAGTTTTGGGTACAGGGGGACTTTGAGGCATGAGAGAAATCTGTTCCATGGGAAAATTAGCCTCACGGAGAGCATTGATTGCCGTTTCCGCTTGGTTGCGATCGACAAAAACTCCGATCGGGCTTTGATCCTGTCGTTGATCGAACTCTTCTGGTCGTTCCATAATTCAACTATCTTTGGTTAGAATTAAACTCAATCTTCCTTAGCTCTTCATAATTAAGAAAGTTATGAACGGTAGCTTAGCTAAAATTTCATCCTAAGCAGATTCTGCTGAGTTTTACTCCTTCCGAAGAGATACCTGCCCCATCAAGCCCAGTTTTTTATTGTATTCATAGCTACATTTTTACTCGTTTTTCGGCTGACTTTATCTAGTTCTAATAATCTCTTGATAGCGAAAGAGAGGCTACGTCTATGCCTACTTAAGAGTAGAACCTTAGCTAGATGGAGAAGTTTTTCTTTGTAGTTAATCTGAGAAAGAGCTTGAGACATATTCCCAAGCTAGTTAAGCAGATATTCAGTCTACCCTTGCTTAAGCACAAGTTAGGACTGGACTTGGCTGCTATGAACTTAGCGCGATCGCCAGAGCATAAATGGCAATTCAGGTCATAAGACCTGAGCCGGAATTACTCTTTTGATTGTTTCAATCATAAAAGCCCGAGAGAAATTAAGCCTATGCTCTAAGACACTTCTAAGGTTTGGAAGGTCATTAAATGGAAGCTCGTGGCGATCGCGGTTGATCATATGAGCAATTAATTTGTTGCTCAACTTATGTACAAAAACAAAATGTGACGGAGAGTTACTATGAACCAGTTGTTTTCTAATTCATTCCCCAAGTTTTTTGCTGCCCTTAAAGGGCTAGTAGGCAAAGCAGTTTTGCCGATCGTACTAGTTGGTGTGCTGGTATTGAGTACAGCTTGTAATGCAGACGCATCTCAAGTCAGTATGTCTAAAACCTCTGATGCTGGTTATTCCAATCCTTACAGTGGTGAAGGACAGCACCAGAAAGAACTGTATAAACCTGTTCAGCCAGCTAAGGGCGGGATGAATAATTACAGCGATGATTTTCGTTATGACACTTCTAAAGATGTTCAGGAATCAACCAGGAATTTAATTAATCGGGTTGAACGTAATCTCCAAAAGCGGGCTGATGATCCCCAAGATTTGGCAGAAAACGCTAGACGTGAAAATCCTTTAGGTGATAAAGCGCGGAATACAGCTGAAAATTTGAAAGATAAAACCGGTAATTTAGTTGAGGATTTCTCCGAAGGTACTCAACGGGGTATACGCAATTTGAAGCAAAATGCTGATAGAGCAGGTGATACTGCTCCCCGGGTGATTCAAGAAGCTCAACGCAATGCAGAAGGTGCTGGTCGTGATGCGGTTGAAGGGGCTAAGGATTTAGCTGGCGGTGCACAAAGAGCAGCGAATCGCGCTGCCAATACGGTACAAGACCGAGTCCAAAACAATATGTAATTTGTGTTCATTTTAGAGCGGTAGTTTCTGGTATTGGAACTGAAAGACTATCTCTCTAGATGAGTAACTAAATTCAAGTTGCGATTTAATCTCCCCTATTTCTTAGTTCAAGAGATAGGGGAGACGATTAATTAAAGGCCCAGGAGATTAAGATGACTTCTCATAGACCAGGACCTCTTGCTTTAAAGGAAACCTTTCGAGGAATTCTAGCCGTTGCTATTATTATTGTTGGCATTACTCACTTTATTCGCCCAGAACAGTATGCCAGAATTGTTCCGCCTCCGTTGCCCACTTTTGCCATGGTTTATATTAGTGGCTTCTTTGAAATCCTAGGTGGAATTGGGCTGCTGATTCCCCTAGTAAGTGTTGCCGCTGCCTGGGGATTGATTGCTCTGTTTATTGCCGTGTTTCCAGCTAATATTTATCAAGCCATCAACAGTATTCCGATCGAAGGCATTCCACATCATCCCTTACTCTATTGGTTCAGATTACCGTTCCAAGCCGTATTGATTACTTGGGCTTGGTGGTTTACTAAAAAGCCAGAACAACAACCAGGTGCTTCTCAAATTGCAGCTCAGGTTGAATCAGCGATGAATCAATAGCCTTTAGTTAAACACTAAAAAAGCAGGAGAGCAAAAGCTATCTTTCACTTTCCTGCTAAATTTCGTTAAGGCATGAGCAGTTTACCGATGCATAGCATTTTTAACTCGATCCCAGGCATCCCGAACAGCATACTTGGCTTTTTCCCAACCTAAATTAGAGGAACCATAGTTTCGCTCATATTCCTGCCTAAGTTCTGGTTCAACTTGCTCATAAGGTCTGCCTTCATAGCGAGAATACCCTTGATAACCAAGTTGATAGGCTGGTTGATAAACCTCGTAAGTTAAACCGGATTCGTAATAGGGAGAGGTAGCATAGTGTTGCCGCCAATAATCCTCTTGATCATGGGACATAGTGTTATTCCGAACTCGATCCCAAGCATCTTGAACGGCATATTTTGCCTGATTCCAACCAACTTTTGATGCTCCGTAGTTAGTTTCGTAATGCTGCTTTAACTCTGGCTCAACTTCGGAATAAGGGCGACTGGAGTGCCGACTAAATCCTTCGTAGCCAGTGCGATAAGCATGTTGATAATCATCGTAAGTTCGATCGGGGGTGATATAAGGACGAGAAGCATAGTTTTCTCGCCAATAGTTATCCTCTACAGTTGGATCGATGGATTCAGCCACCGCTTTTCCAGTTAAGCCACCAACCACACTCCCGATCGCGGCACCAACAACAGCGCCGACTGGACCACCTGCTGCACCAATTACTGTTCCGATCGTACCCGCCGCCGCCGCACCAATTCCCGTACCAACAGGATGAGCACCAGGTTGTCCGGTAATTGGATCAGGATTAGAGTCAGATTCTACATAACGATCAGTTTTTTTCTCTTCATTATTCATGATAAATCTCCTCGCTTTTTTACTCTGAAAAAGCTGTTATTATCCTCACAATAAAGTTAGTTATTTGTGTATCCCTCTGTCTTTAGGTCAAGATCCATCTACTATTTTGTTACGAATTTTACCAAGAAATAAAAATTAAAAAAATTACTTATTATGTCTAGCTCCAGATAGAAGATAAATACTGCCAACTATAGTTCACTGAAATAGGCAGTAAAAGCAAACCTCTAATTCCTACTCTTACTTAGAACTATGTTGCTACAAAATAAACAAACTGGTGATCTAATCAAAGTTCTGGATACAGATGCATTGATTAATCCAGCTCAGTCCTCAGTTCCCGGCAGAATTCAAGAAGGTCAAGAAGAACAAGATCCAGAACAAATTGCTAAAGAAAGCCTAGTGTTTCCTTCTGGTGAAAGCTTGCCTCAGTGTTGGCTTGATGCAGACTATCGAACTGACTCTTAAAGCACGATCGTATTAGTGATTAATTCTTAATATAAATTCAGCCAAGCCTATTCATTAGCTCTTGGCTGATTGGCGTAATTCTACTTTCTGAATAAGAAATACTTCTGTACTTGAAACTCCATAAATACAAAGTATTGACCCAATCTGTTTGGTAAAACTGGTTGGTTTAATACTATATCAGCAAGGATTGCTGCCAACACCAAGCTAATAAAGCGAGGAAATTATTGACCAATTCAAATAATAAATTAACTCGAAATACTAATAATTTAGTTCATAGAGGGACGTTACAGAAAACGCCCCTACAAATTGATAGTTTATGGCTCTCGACGAGGACTGTAACCAATCACAGCAATCTTATGGCGATAAACTAACTCTGCCCCATACCAACCTGTAATGCCTAACAGAAGAGCAACTAGCAATGAAATAATGATGCCCAGAGGTAACACTGTATCAACTGGATTACCAATGCGTCGTACCCAGTTAAATAGTGTGAGAACAAGAGCAGCGACATTTCCAACCATGTGTGACCAGCCCGCATTATGTTTACGGACACGATCGATCTTCAAGAAATCTGACATGCCGGTAATTGCTGCTAAAATCCCGCTGACAAACCCTGCACCTAGCAACCATAGAGAAGCTCTCGCCCAGAACGGATCTTGAGTTAGCCAGTAACCTAGATCTGTACCAAAGGCACCCACTAGAAAGGCAATGGGAAAGGTCACAATCAATGGATGGAATGGGTGACCCGCGATCGCAACTGTACTAGGAATACCACTATCTCGATACTCTCTTTCATCACTTTCAATGACAGGTGGAATGTTAGGCGTTTGGGTCATATTTTCTCCTGAAGAGGAAGCTTTCTCTATAGCAATGACATTAAGTCAAGTTCACCTTAAGAAAACTACTAGGGGTTCAGCGTCTCTCTACAGAAATAGTTTGTACTCACACTTAAGACGTAGCTTTTAGAGAAGATTGAAATACAAATATTAGCTATTCATCCTGCCATAATAAAATCGTTATGGTAACCGATCGTGGTCAGGGTGAGTTCTATGACCAACTTGGCTGTTTTAGTTAATTTAACTCACCCCTATGACTCCCCTTAGGAAGGAAACTCTCGAATGGTTGTTGCGGCTTCTAGTACCAATCGACCAGCTTGGGCATCCAGTCCTTTTAACCGTAGGGTCATACCCTGAAGTTCAAAGTTTCGCAGATCTAGTAACTCTGTCAATTCGTTCAGTAATGCGGTAACTAGTTCAGAATTAAGTCCCTGACCTTCTGCGGCAAGAATCTCTAGAGAAATGCGTTCCCCCTGATCTTTAACATGAGGAATAGCAGTAGCATGAACTTGCTTTTTCTCTCCAGTTTCTCGGATCAGCATAGTAGCATCTAAAACAAACTTACAATCGCCAGGAAGCTGCAAAGTAATATGCTCAGGCTTAATCGTGACTGGCTTATCTTCTACAGTAATCTTCAAGTCTTGCATCTTACTACGAAGATAGTCAGAATTCAGCGCCCGATTTAAATCAGCTTCAGTCAGCACCACATGCGTTTCTGCCTCAGTGGGATGCGTCAGCTCAATATCTCCAAATACAACACTCAAGGGGTTAATCGCAATCTTATCCGTATTAATTTCGATCGCTTCTACCCGCAGATCCTGTTGCATCACCATCCCTTTACCTTCGATGACCACAGAATCAAGCTGTCCTTGGATGATTTTGCCTGGATCAGTTCGGATATCCACATTCAGTTCTTCTACTTCATCTAACTGACTGGTAATCCCTAGCTCTGCAACTTTGCTAATTGCCTGTTCCCCCAAATCAGGTTTACCCTGAGTCATTACATCTCTCCTTATCCATTGCCGTATAGCACTACCTTAAGAAATTTGTAGTAAGGGTGTATCCATACAATAGTAGAGATCTGTAATACCGAATGACAGCCGCTTTCCATCTTCCGAAAGAGTCGATATTGAGTCCGAAGGGGATTTAGCAATCAATCACTGCGAAGCAAGCAAAAAACCAGAAAACTGCTTCTATCTTCTCATCGAGAAAATTACTCCCTATTTGTCAAAGCCATACTGTCCTACGAGAAAGCTGAGCAGAAAGCCACTGACGAGATGGAATTCGAGATTTTGCTAAAACACAATCTATTTGATTTGTCAGCAAATTTTGACTTTGCTAGAGATTCAGCAGTCGATCAAAGAGCTGATATGGATGGGAATAATGTTCATTTGCGTGTCATCATCCTCGCTAAACCATTGATTTCAGGTGCTTTGAGAAACCAAATTTAGTTTTCTAGGATAAAATTTATATTTTCATTCCTCGATTTCATAATTCCTTTATACGACCTATGCAAATATACAGTCATCAACAGGAGATGACGGAGTGGCTGCATAAGCAAGCTTAAAAAGCCTACTAGCATCTACTGATTTATTAGCAGCTTTATCCTGAGAAGACAATTTTGCCTCAGTGGTTTCCTGGTAAAGAAAACTTTAACTTTACTCGATCGTTCTGTATTTTCTGTCCACTACGCAAATACGCTAGGTAAGCTCCTGTAGCAGCAAGTTACTGAGACAGTGATGCCACTAGCTGAATTAGCATAAGTTCTTTAGTTTGAGGTTTTAGATCTGATGACCGTAGCCCCAGTCGATATAAAAGTTAAGGCAATACGTTTGGTCATTGTTCAGTATGCAGGGGACTATCGTGAAACTGTCCTGCGCTTTATGAATGGAGAGCAGGAAACTTATTATGCTCAAAGGTATTCCGTCGATGCTGTGGCTAAAATTGCCCAAAGAGTTGAAGCAGCTACAGTGATCTGTGGGATTACAGATGAATTTTATGATGAAGTTCTTCCTAATGGCGTCAGGGCTATTGGAGCTGGATTTCGCCACACTTTAAATATGAAAAGACTACTCGCTCTGATTGAACAGCAGAATCCCACTCATTTACTGATTCGGACTCCTATTTCTCAAATTATTCAGTGGGCTAAGAAACAGAATGTTAGAGTAGCAATGACTCTAGCTGACTCTTTCGATACTAAAGGCATACGAAACAAAGTAGATAACTTTATTCTTGCCAGCGCATTGAATAGTGATCAAGTCGATTGGGTGGGTAATCATGGAATTAATTCCTCCCTTTCTCTCGCCAAAATTGGGGTTGAACCTAAAAAGATCGTGCCTTGGGATTGGCCTTCCGCTGTCACACCTAAAGATTTCGCTAAGAAATCTTTTCCTCATAAAGCTGATGCATGGAATTTACTGTATGTAGGCTCAGTCATCGAAGCAAAGGGGGCGGGTGACGTAATTGAGGCGATCGCCAAGCTGAAAGCCTTCAAGCAACCAATCAAACTTAAGATTGCTGGCAAAGGGGACATTGAGCAATTTAGTCAGAAAGTTAAGCAACTCAATCTTGAAGAACAAGTTGAGTTCTTAGGAATGGTGCCGCATCAAAAAGTTATCCAACTGTTAAGAGAAGCTGATTTAGCAGTAGTTCCTAGTCGGCATGAATATCCAGAAGGTCTGCCGATGACCATCTATGAAACTCTTTGTGTTCGCACACCACTGATCGCTTCTGACCATCCCATGTTTCAGGACATTCTTAAGCACGGCTTTAATTCAATGGTTTTTACAGCAGGAGATGCTGTTGAATTAGCCACCTGTATTCAAGCACTCATGGTTGATTCAGCTCTTTATGAAAAGATTTCTTTGGAAGCTGAACATACTTGGCACAAATTACAAATCCCAGTTAAGTGGGCAGATTTAATTGATGCCTGGCTATTTAGTTCTTCTAAAAATCAACAGTGGCTTTTGGAGAATAACCTTTCCTCTTACTTGCAAAAAGCAATTACTGCTTAAGAGTGTACTGGGAAAGCCAAATTCGCTGCCAAACTATACTATTTCCTACATCCCAATCTCAGGGGAGATAAAATTCTTGCCCAAATTGGGAATGTAGGAGATAGACGGAGTAGTCTTGGTACTTTCAAATAGATTTTGAACATAACAACACCAAACTTTTGAAACAGATTTATGAATGCTACCAACAAATCTGATATTACCTTTGTTTGTTGCGTCGATTCTGGCTGGTTAGAAGCACAAACAGTAATTATGATTGAGAGTCTCCGTCGTTGGGGAGGACGTTTCGCTCAGGCGCCAATTGTTGCGGTGACTCCACGATTTGGTCTACCTATCTCTGAAAGAACCCGTCGTATCTTTAAAGAGTTTGATGTTGAATATATTCACTATCAAGCCAATCACTCTTATACCTGGTTACCCTATGTCAATAAGCCGGAAGCATTATGCACGATCGAAAAACAGGTATCTACGGAATACATTGGTTGGCTAGACAGTGATTTACTGATTGTGAATGAGCCAGAGCAATTATTCCTCAGCAACAACGAGGATTTTGTTGCCTGTGCAGCAGATAAAAATGTCGGCAGTAGAGGGCTAGGCGATCCATTTGAACCTTATTGGAATGCTATCTGCAAGGCAATCGGAATTAATATCAATGAGCTTCCTTGGGTAACTACAGCAGCAGAGAGCGAGCGCATTCGGTTGTCGTGGAATAGTGGCATTTTTGTTTACCGACGTAGAACTGGGTTTGGCAAAGATTACTTAAATACTTGCCTGCGCTTAATTGATGCGAAATTGGTACCCAACACGGAAGGTTATTTCTCGATCGGGATGAATGAGCAAATTGGTTTAGGGCTAGCAATGTTTAAGGCTAAGCTTAACTGGCGGGCTTTACCCTTTTCTCACAACTTTACGGTTACTCCTCGGACACAAGATGGGCACTTATGTAATCAAGAGCAATTAAAGACGGCCAAAATTCTGCACTATCATGACTCAATGTTGCCAGAACACTGGGATAAGTTTTTAAACTTGCTGCAAGCAACTTATCCTGCTGTTGCAGACTGGCTTATCCAAGTAGGGGCAATGAAAAGTTGCGCTCCATTGCCATGCAAGCTAATGAGCAAAGTGTTAGATCGGTACCGGACACAGCGGGATACAGAGTATCGCAAGGCTTGCATCCCTGTATAATTTGCAGTTACGAGCCTAGTTTCAGACGTTCTAGAACACGCCCTAAGGAAGGCATAAATCATTGTAACGTTTAGGTCACAGGGCGAATGTTGATTGATTCATGCCATCGTTTCCATTTTTATAGAAATGATTGTAGAAGTAGACTGAATCGATCGATCCTCAACGCTGATGTTCACTAACAGCAAAACCTACTCTCGTAACAGGTGAGTGCTAATTTGCCCGAACAACCATCATCGACGTGCTCCTAGAACCTTGAACTACATCCCACTTTAGGTTTCATGTATAGAAACATATTGCTGAGATCAATAAATTAAGGGGTCATGAATCATTCCGTTCTAATCGTGGCAATTTGCTGTCGCAGGTCATCAACCTTAGCGGCAAGATCAGCCTGCGCGATCGCCTGTTGTTCACCCGAAGCCAACCACTTCAATTGCACCGTTTTCGTTTCAGCTTCGGCATCCCCCAAAATTAGGCAAGCAGCTGCCCCACTGCGATCGGCTCGTTTGAATTGTTTGCCAAAAGCACTACCACTCAAATCCAACTCAACGGCAAAGTTAAGCCGACGCAGTTGTTGAGCCAGGATTAATGCCTGCGCTTCTGCCCGATCGCCCCGAGAGACCAGATAGAAATCAACTTTGGCAGTCGGAGTCTGACTCAGTTGTTGCAGCAAAATCATCAACCGCTCCAGTCCGATCGCCCAGCCCACTGCTGGAGTCCCCGCTCCACCCAGTTCAGCCACTAATCCGTCATAGCGTCCACCCGCACAAACAGTTGCCTGCGCCCCCAAATCGCTGGATTGAATTTCAAACACGGTATGCGTGTAATAATCTAACCCCCGCACTAATTTTGGATTCAAGGTATAACGAATCCCTAAATCTTGCATCAGTTGTTGAACTTGCTCAAACCGTTGCGCCGACTCAGTACTCAGTTGCTCCAGAATGCTAGGAGCCGATTGCAGAATTGCTTGCGTCCGTTCATTTTTGCTATCTAGAATTCGCAGCGGATTGCGGGTCAACCGATCTTGCGAATCTGAGTCAAGTTCGTCTTTATACGGGGTGAGATATGCCACCAACGCTTCCCGATAGGCGCGCCGATCGTCTGGACTGCCGATCGAATTTAGGTTTAGTTCCAGATTCTTTAATCCCAAGGTTTGCAGAATCTCAGTTGCAATCGCGATCGCTTCGGCATCTGCCCGCGCGGAAGGACTACCTAACACTTCAACCCCAATTTGATGAAACTGACGCTGTCGCCCTGCCTGGGGTCGCTCGTACCGAAACATCGGTCCTAGATACCAGAGCCGCTGCACACTGCCTTGCGTCGCTAATCCATGTTCAATATAGGAACGCACGACCCCCGCTGTTCCTTCAGGGCGTAGGGTAATCGAGCGATCGCCTCGATCCTTAAACGTATACATTTCCTTACCGACCACATCGGTTGCCTCACCAATGCCTCGTTCAAACAGATCAGTCGGCTCAACGATCGGAGTCCGAATTTCCTGATAGGCGGCTTTGGCAAAAATACCTCGGGCGACCGCTTCTACCCATTGCCAATAGCCAATTTCATCGGGCAGAATATCCCGTGTTCCCTTAACGGCTTGAATCAATCCCATACTGCTTCTCTACTTCCTCAGCCCTGCGTCTCTAGCTTGGATGGTTCAACAGTTTCCCAAGCCCCATAGCGATCGCTATAGTATGCCAAAATTTGCTGCACCTGTGCTCGGCAACTTGGATCATTATCCGTGTAGTCAATCTGCAAACTATCAACCTGACTCAGATTGTAGTCAAACCGCTGGGACTGCTGCGCTAATAGCTCTGTTTGCACCCCAGCCACTAAGCAGAGATGGGCTGCCACCTCACGATAAACTGCTAAAGGCATCTCCACCCATCGAACTCTATCTCTCAACCGTCTGCTCCCAACCCATACATCATTTTGGTCTATCGTTACTCCACCCTGCCAAACTTAGGACGTTACCTCAGAGCTAGAGTTCGGTAGAGGACAGCAGTTAACATTATCGATACAAACTTTGCCCCACTGCAAAGCCCACCGCACCAACGCTACCCGGTTATCCGTTTCCGTCTTGGTCAGGATGTTGCTAATGTGATTATCAACTGTGCGCTTGCTAATTTCTAGCTTTTCCGCAATCTCCTGATTGGTTAAGCCAGCGGCTACCAGTTCAATCACTTGCAGTTCTCGTTCCGAGAGCGGACCCTGCACCTGAGATTCACTACTAGCCATACTTCTGTACCCGTTATGTGTATATGTACTTAGTCTGTTTTCATTGTAGGAGGAATCTTAGCAAAAAAACGAGGTGCTGATCGACGGATTCATCAGCCTTTGAAGGAGCATAGGAAAAGCGAGAGCGATCGTCGCTACAGCATCAAGAATGTTTTATCCCTGAAGCCTTGAGCTACCAAGTTTACTCTTTAAAAATAAAAAACATGGCTACTAATAAACCCATAAGCGTTTGGAGCTACAAACCCTGGTGGTGTCAACCCTGGTCAATCCTGCTGACAGGCTGTTTGTTGATCGGCAGCACTTGGTGGCTGACCCACATCATTTGGCTAACGATTTTAGTCGCCCTCCCCGTTCTCATCTGGATGGGTTTCTTTCTGCTCTTGTATCCGCGCCTGATGCAACAAAGTGGCTTGTTAGCAGGTGAATCCAGCCAGTCGTCGAATCAATGAGACAGTTTGACGTGCAGGGGCATCGGGGAGCCCGAGGACGACGACCCGAAAATACCCTACCCGCCTTTGAGTACGCGATCGCCCTTGGTGTCACAACGTTGGAATTAGACACAGGCATTTCTGCCGATGGAGTCGTAGTCGTCTGTCACAACCCGGTGATTCATCCTGATCTTTGCATTGATGGCTGCGGCGATCGTCTCCCCAACTTTCCCTCTCTGTATTTAAAAGATCTGACTCTGGAAGAAATCCAATCCTTTGATTGCGGCTCTCTCAATCCCAACCCCAAACTGTTTCCGCAACAGATTGCTGTCCCCGGAGCCATCATCCCCACCCTACAGCAGGTGTTTGATCTGGCAGAAGCCCGTAACCCTCAAATTCGTTACAACATCGAAAGCAAAGTTAATCCGCTCCATCCTGAGGAAGCCTATAGTCCTAAAGAATTTGCTGAAAAGCTGGTTGTCCTCATTGAACAGAATCAGTTAACCGAGCGAGCGATGATCCAGTCCTTTGACTGGCGAGTATTACACCGCGTCAAGCAACTCAATCCGACGATTCAGACCGCGGCCTTGATTGTGCATCATGTGCGGGGACATAGCACCCTGCGATCGCCCAAGGGAGGAGCATCGCCCTTTCTAGCAGACTTTGACTTTCAGGACTTTCAGGGCAACCTTGCTGCCCTACTTCAGGCAACAGGCTATATCGATGTCTACTCCCCTAACTTTGAAACCCTACTGCCCGAATCCCCCGACTTCATTCAATCGGTCCAGGAACTTCATGCAGCTGGCTTTCCTATCATTCCCTGGACAGTCAACCACCCAGCCTTAATGCACCAACTGATTCACTTAGGCGTAGACGGACTGATTACCGACTTCCCCGATCGCCTGCTTCAATTGCTTGAAGAAAAAGGTTTTTGAAATCGATCGCAACTTTTGCTATAGTAATATACCTGTGAGTCATGCTGGTGTAGCTCAGTTGGTAGAGCAGCTGATTTGTAATCAGCCGGTCGCAAGTTCGAGTCTTGTCACCAGCTTTTAAAGCATGGATCCTGCTGTCTGTTCGCAAGACGTTTACTGTCTATGACTACTTGTTCTTCTGCGATCGCAGCTTATTGCCGTTGGGGTTTTGGAGGCAGTCCTAACTGTCGTCGAATCGCAGCATCGGCGGCAGGGGTAGGTTGGTACAGCACATGCAAAATTGCACCAAAGTTCCAATACTGGTAATTCGAGGGTTTACACTGGTTGAAGATCTGCTGCATTAATGCCAGATCCGCCGCAGAAATCGGCAGGACGTTGTCAGTCCAACCTGTTCCCTGACTAAAAATCTTGCCATCAACCCGAATATCTAATGCTCCTACCACCTCACAAATAGCTGTACTGTTGAAGTTATGACAACTCCCTACAGCACACTGTTCCCGCTGCTGCATCGTCTCCCGAATCTCCTGCTTCACCTGCTCAACCGATTGAATAGCTTCAATCTTGGCTCGTAAATCGGTTGACTCCGATTGTGCGATCGTGGGTGAACAAATAGCACTGCCTAGCAGGATTGCTAAAACTCCTAAAGTAATCCCTTTCATTTCACCAGCTCTCTTAGAATCAGGATTTCAGAGTAGATATTTTGCTGAGATCGTTCATTCGGTTCTACTGCATAACGGCAGCGATCGTCTACCTTCCTCTTCATCTCACACCAGGGTTTAAGTTCGGCGCTGAATCAGGTTTTCTTGGTCGGTATCAATTGCCTTTTTATAAACGCTAATGAAGTGAGCCAGAATCAAATCACCAGAATAGCCTGTCAATGCCCGGAGCTGCCCTGGATAGGCAAACACCAATGTTCCATTCATTAGCCGAGGATAAAGGGTTAACTATTCACCGCTGTGCATAGTTGTCATCCAAAATACCTTGTACCCATCTAGAAATAGATTCCCTTACACAAAAACTAATCCTCATCTATTGTTGTCTTGCCAACGCATGACTAGTTGAGCAATTGATTCAGCCTCCTACGTCGTATCAGTTTTTGTGCAAGAAGTAGTGGTTATAACCAAGCCGGAAGACAATGCGATCGCCCAAATAGTGGTGCATTGTTGCTACTACAGGCTATTACCAATCAAGATGAAGGGTGACCAGTAGTAAGGATGGGCCAGAGAACCAATAGCTTGCCCAGAGCTGGAGACAGGTACAGCAGTTCGATACGGCAGCACTGAAGTTGGGAGTGTGCCATTTAAGAGACTGAGCTGAGCCTGCCGCAGGGCTTCGGCTTTAGTCAGCTTGCCTGTTGCCAAATATTTGTAGAACTGTTGCATTAACACACTGGTACTGGCATCGCTCACACTCCAAAGAGAAGCTAGCACCGCTTTGGCGCGATCGCGATCGCCCATGAAAAATGAGCTAATGCCACTGACTTCTAAGCCCAGCCCATCAGTCCCACCTAAACCCGTTTGACAGGCAGAGAGAACCACTAACTGGACATCTTTGAGGTCACGGAGGGTTTGCACATCGGGAATGGGATAGGGTGTGCCTGTCCCCAGCAAAAAGTAGGAGCTACGGGGATTTTCGGATTTGAATTCGCTATGCGTAGCAATGTGAATAATTTTATGTCCCCAAATATTGTCTTCAAAAGCCGCTTTGGTAAATTGCTGATTGAGGAGAATTTCTCCAGGATAGATTCCACGGTTGTTCGGCTGTTTCACAATGGCATTGAGTTCAGCTTCAACATTAGGTAAAGCGCTATAGTCTCCTTGAGCCTCTGACAGCCCCAATGCTAGGACAGAGGTAGATGGAGGTAATAACAGGGTCTTACCAGTGTCAGTGAGGCTAGCAGACAAAATATTAGAGACCGCAAAGCGCTGAATCAGGTAGTGATTGCCATCAAACAGAGCTGCCATCGGAATATAGTTAGTGGCACGATCGGGGACAAAGATTAAATGCTGAATTTTGTTGGCAGCTAGTTCTGGTTCAAGCGGTTTGACCAGACAATCGTAGAGATCTTTGCCGATCGCTTGGAGTTGAGCTTCGTCATCATGGGTACTGAGCAGGGCTTGGAATTGGGAAACTTTGCTGTAGAGGGCAGCTTCCCCCAGGGGGCAGACTGCTGTCTTGCTCAGGACTCCACCCTTGGCAGCCCAGAGGATACGGGTTTTGTCAGCTAAAACCAACGGATAAATCAGAATGGAGTTAGGATTAGCCGTCACAACGCGATCGGCACTGGTTTGAAAGTCTTGCGTTGATTGATCAACTTGAGCCAGACGGCTGTCATGCAGCTGTTGTTTAATTTGCTCAACAAAGGTCTGAAACTCTTTGGATAGAGTTTGGTATTGAGTTTTCAATTCGCTGTATTGCGCACAGCGTCGTTGTTCACAGTCATAGAACTTACCCCCAAATGCAATCAGACTATTGTATTGCCCTTGAATTTGGGTTTCCAGCGAGTTAAAGCCGACTTCAGCGATCGCCGTGGGGGCACGGGAGCCTTGAGTAAAGTCATTAAGTTCCTGAACTTTTAACCGTTCTAAGACTTGCTGGGCTTCACCAATCCGACCCTGTTCAATCAATAGGTTGGCAAGAGTCCGATAACTACCGGAAACTGATTGGGTATAGGATTCTTGGAGTTGGCGTGGTAGTTTGCGCAGATCCGCCCGAATAGTTTCATAAACGTTGACGGATTGTTTATAAACAATGATGGCAAGCTCTGGTTGATGTTGTCGCACTAACAAACTGCCAATGTTATGCCATATTCCACTTTCTCCTTCACGATCGCCGATTCTCTTCAAAATAGTCAGTGCTTGTTGATAGAACTTGAGCGATTGATCATATTGTTGCAGCAGGACATAGGCAGATCCTAATCCTTGGAGGGTATAAGCTTGCCCATAGACCTCATCAATGGCGCTAAAAATAGGCAGTGCTTGTTGGTATAGATTAATCGCTTGCTCTACTTGTTTAAGCCCCAGATAAAGGTTCCCTAGAGACTTAAGCGCCTGAGCTTCTCCATAACGATTATTCCCTTGCCTGAACAGGGCTAACGCCTCTTGATACAGTGCAATCGCTTTATCAGGTTGATTACGGGAGTAGTAGCTAGCAATATTGCTGATGGCACTCGCTTGATTGCGGCGATCGCCTAGCTGTTGAAATCGACTTAAAGCCTGCTGATGTAACTCCAGAGCTTGCAGCGGTTGACCCAGGAAACTATAAGCATTACCTAGATCAAACAAGGTACTCGCTTCTCCAGCCTGGTTTCCCAGTTGTTGAAATAGGCTCAAAGCCTGCCGATGTAACTCAACCGCCTGGTTATATTGACCCAGGTAGTGATACGCATTGCCCAGACGATTAAGAGCGATGGCTTGCCCCGCCCGGTTATTCATCTGTTTGAAAAGAGTGAATGCCTGCTGGAAAATTGGGATGGCTTTCGTCTGTTGACTGAGCCAGTAGTAAGCATAACCAAGACCAATGAGTGCTTTGGCTTGCCCAGCTCGATCGCCAGTTTCCTGGAAAATAGCGAATGCCTGCTGATGCAATTGAATTGCCTGATGATATTGATCATAGGTTGTATAGGCACTACCTAAATTATTCAGAATCAAAGCTTGCCCAGCTCGATCGCCCCGATCTTGCAATACCCTCAAGGTCTGTTGATAGAGTTCAATTTCCTTGCCCTTTTCTCCTACTTCCCGGTAAGCCTGCCCTAGATTATTCACCACAATAGGTAAGAGCTCAAGATTAGAACTTGCCTGAGCTAGCGCTAGCGAGGTTTGATAGCACTCGATCGCTTTGCTAGTATTGCCTAACGCTTGATAGCCATTGCCCAGATTATTGAGTGAGCGTCCTTCTAGATCACCATCCTTAATTTGTCTGGCAATCGTTAATGCTTGTTGATAGTAAGCGATCGCCTGAGCATACTGCTTCAATTGATAAACAGCATTTCCTAACGCTTTAAAGGCTTGTCCCTCACCTGGGCGATATTGAATTTCTTGATAAATTCGCAATGCCTGCTGAAGTAATGGTAATCCAGCCTCCGGAGCAAGTTGCTGTCCTTGTTCTAGCTGCTGATCTGCTTCTACCTGACGATCGGTATACGTTTGCGCCCAGATAGAGAGATTAAACGCAGGCAACGGAACCAGAGGGGCAGTAATAGCCAACAGAATCGCTGTAGCCACGTTGGCAAACTTCAGAACGGGGCACATACCCTATCCCCTTAGGAAAGCGATTGTTTACAACTACTATATCTCTCCTGCATCAATTGATTTGAGTTGAGATTATCAATCTAGCACTAACAACAGATCTACTATAGACTTCTCAATGATTCATAAAAACAAACCAAAGATAATGGATCTCGGTAACACCAAGGTTTGACACTGAGTACTAAACTCACATAACCATTTCACTGTTAAGCATGATTAGCAGGCGCTTCTTAATTTGGTGTAAAAATAGCCTTTTCCAGTCACTAGCACCTGTCAGCAGGGTTACTCCAGGCAGACTAGCGTGATCATAACCTATCCTCCCATCACTTGAATAAAGGTTGACATTGCCGCCAACTGATCCGCTTTCACTAATTGCCGGGTACTGACCAGATCAACTCCTGCCTCACGGGTACTGCGGTTCAAATCCCCCAACATGGCACCAATAATGTTCAGCGGTTCATCATCCCGCAATGACACCGCTGTTCGGGAACCTGCGGTACGCGATTCTCCGATCGGACGCAGTGCCTGCAACATATCCCGCAATGGTTTCGTACTGGCTAAAGTCAACACCTCAATGAACCCAGTTCCCCGCAAGACAAACTGATAGCCATCTCCCGTTTGCGGGGTAACAAGTTCCTGCCCCGGTGCCACCAGTGCTGCGTCCTCTGGAGCATCCCAGTAGGGGAACAGGACGGTCAAATTCCCACTACTGCTAATTACCAGGGCTGCCATGTAAAGATTGCGCGTCTCGTTGTTGCGAAGCTTAACCTGAAACTCACTGCCTGATGGAAATTGATAGGTATTGGCAGTGACCGATCGGTTAGCTCCCTTTTGCTCGATTGTGGTCGTTACCTTCAACCCAGCACTGCGATCGCCCCCTACAGCTAACTGCAAAATCTTGCCTGCCAGTAGAGATTTGAAGCGGGGACGCAATCGGTTAATCGCATCCGGGAGAGCCTCATTAGCGCGATCGAAGGAGGCAGTAATGGGCGACAGTCCAGCTGTGAATAAACCCACACTGTTGACGGGCGGTAGGTCAGCAATTTTCTGCTGTTGTGCCTGCTTTAAGTAAGCTGGATTCATCCGTCCCAGCAGATAATCCACAGTGGATCCCTGGATTTGAGACACAACTTCAATGCGATCGACGCTGCGAAGGGCAGTGAGGGCAGAAGACTGATCCTGCCCCAAGGAGCCATCCAGTCCAAGGCGTAACTTCAAGTCAGTTGGCACCCCCCGCACCTGCTCCCGCAGTAGCATTCCTGGTTTTATATCACCGATCTGTCCTTGCTTCACCTTGCCATAACCCACCAATCCACGCCGGGAAGTCTGTTCAATTTCGCCCAGGCTCTTGCCACTGGCATCAATTAACGTGAAGACTGAGCCTGAGTCGGTTGCTTCTAGGCTGCGGGAGGACACCCCACCCAACCAGAACTCAATCTGCCCACCAGAAACACTCTTAATCACTGCCTCTGCAGCTGGAATGGTCGGGGTCAGGAAATAGATGGGCTTTTGTCCGTTACTGTCTGGGTTAGCGGCATAAATTGGAACTTGGGTTAAACCCGCATTCTTAGCTACATCCTGTGTACTGCGTTGCAGATTGACATAAACTGTTCCAACCCCTTCGGTGCGCGTCTGTTGCCATAGATAGCGGGTCAGCAGGTAGGTAAAGGCTCCCGCAGAAAAGCCACTAAATGGTACATCAGCCGCTAACTGGTCATACTGGGCAGAGCCGATCGCCACTCCCTTGGCAATGCCTTTACGACGCATTTCAGCCAAATCCTGCGGCTCCAACTTCAGTCTTGCCATCCACTGTTTCTGAAACTCCAGTTCTGTGGGACTGGGATTGGCAGGTTGATCGCCGCTCAATCGGGAAGGCGTTGCCCGGAATGCCAAATTACCCCGTGTACCACCGCCCGAATGGCAACTGTCTAGCACTACTGTCACCAGATCCGTTGGTAGTGCCGACATTAGTAAAAACAGGCTGCGTCCCATGATGTCTTCCACCTGATCCGGTTGAGTGGAAGCCCGATCGAAGGGAACGATCGTGCCGTTGACACCCTTGCCATCTTGGGTGAAACCGGGAATCGGATCGGTGTCCAGGACAAGAGAACCATGCCCAGAGAAGTGAAAAACTACGACATCCCCTGGTTTTGTCTGCTGAATCAGGTGCGTCTCAAAGGCTTCCAGAATAGTTTGGCGATTTGGTTTTAGATTAGATGTATTGCTGACAACCAAAATATCGCTGGGATTAAATCCAAACCGATGTACTAATAACTCCCGTTGTAACTCCACATCTGTGAGACAACCAGCCAGCGATCGCACCGGCTCGGGATAATCATTGATACCCACCAGTAGGGCTAACTTTCTGCCAGGAGTACCCTGTGCCAGAACGTTGCCGTACTGCTCGCCTTGGCGAAACAAGTCCAAGTGACTCAAACTAATACTGGCTAACGCGGATCCAGCAAATTGCAAAAAGTGACGACGATTGATGGGGGGCATCTTCAAACTTTCCTGATGACAACAATTGAGTCGAGTTAGCTTATTCTTGATCACTCAGGCGCGATCGCAGTGATGCAATTGTGTCACAAACTATTACCAATCCAAATGAACCTGGAGCGATCTTGTCTGTGCTCAAACGGTGGTGCAATAAGATTCAGCGATCGCGAACGGATGAGAACGTAATATGTTCCTCCTTATTCCGCTTCGCCAATTAAGGTAAATGCTGCCCAGTTAAGCGGTTCGGGATATTTCTGTTTGGTCGTCAGCATTGCCTGACGCAGGGCTTGCGCTTTGTCGGGAGTCTTCTGCAAATTCTGGTAAAACTCCGTCATCAAAAAAGCCGTGGAATCATCGGGGACTTTCCAGAGAGAGACAATAATGCTGGGTACTCCAGCCGTGATCAGCGATCGCGATAGTCCAATCACCCCATCCCCGGTAATTCTGCCCCGTCCCGTATCGCAGGCACTCAAAACGACGAGTTCGGCATTCAGTTTCATCTCTAGAATTTCGGCGGCGGTGAGTAAGCCATCATTCAGTTGACCATTGCCAGCAGGAGCCAGGGCGATCGCACCGGGAACACCCAAGCCTTTCACGTCATCCAGTAATCCGTGGGTGGCAAAGTGAATCAGTCGTGCATTGGGCATTTGTTGGGCGATCGCGGTTTTGGTTGCCTGCTGTCCGGTGATGGCTTGCGTGTTCAAGAGTTGGGCGATTGCCAAAGCTTCCTGTTTGGCTCCTGGCAGGTCTGACAATTGCACGGGTGTATCCCCCAACTGTGTCACGACCTTTGGCATGGTTGGATTCCCGACAATCAGGGATTTACCAGCGACCGATTGGCGCGATGTCAGGCGATCGCGTTGCTGGCGAGTGAGTTCCAACACTTGAATCGAAGGTGCAGTTAGAATTGTATGTTGTTCAATTAGTGCTGTGCCATTGGCATCCAGTAGTGCTGGGAACGGCACCAGAAACAGCTCACCCTGCGGCATGAAGATTACCCGCTGATTAGGATCTTGGGGCAGGAGCGGGGCGATCGGTGCAATCAGTAGTTGGTGCAGTTGTTTTAGATTGCGAGTCTGCTTTTCCTGTTGTCGTTTCAGAAACTCCGGTGACAAAGCAACTTCCACATCTGCCCGACCCCTGACTCCCATGCCCTCTCGACTTTGCACCACTAACTGAGCCAGGTTAGTATTCTGTTGCTGCCACAACGGTTTCAGGTCTACTTTGCGGAAAGTGATATCATCTTGAGGTGGGATCACCCAGATATACAGTTCAGATTGCCGCGCTTCCTCTTTGCCTTGGATTTGGAAGTCGTCGAAGATAACGGAATACTGCACCAGGGTTGCATTCTGTGCCCTGGCAATTTGTTGGATCTCCTGCAAAGTAGGCGGTTTAGTTCCTTTCAACGTCATGGATGCCTGCTGCGCTTGAGGAATTAATGACGTTGCCTCCTGACCGCTCAACCGCTGTGCCAATAATTCCACAAACGCTCGCGCCCGACCCCGCTCCGCAATTTCTAAGGCAGCATTGGGCTGATTCTGGGCAACCAGGACTTTTTGTAACGTGCGATAGGTTACGGTTTGCTGCTCAAAAATAGAGACCTTGTTGGCATCATTTTCAGCCCCTGTTTGGCGCAGCAATTCCCAGGTGGCAACTCCATCCATTAGTGTTTTGATCGCCACCACTAAGTTACCGGATTTGAACAGTGCGTTCCCTAGATTATTCAGGGCAATTCCTTCCCCCTGTTGGTTCTTGATTTGCCTGGCGACGGCTAAAGCTTGTTCATGGAACTCGATCGCTTTGCCATAGTTACCCAGTGAGAAGTAAGCAAGTCCCAAATTGCCCAAGTTTGTTCCTTCCCTCTCACGGGCTTTGACCTCCCTGGCGATGGCTAAAGCTTGTTCGTGAAACTCGATCGCTTTGCCATAGTTGCCGAGAGTGCGGTAAGCAACTCCCAAATTGCCCAGGATACTTCCTTCGCCTTGCCTGTTCTTGATTTCCCTGGTGATGGCTAAAGCTTGTTCGTGGAACTCGATCGCTCTGCTGTAGTTACCCAATAAGAAGTAAGCACTGCCCAAATTGCCCAGAGCATTACCTTCGCCCTGCCTGTTCTTGATTTCCCTGGTGATGGCTAAAGCTTGTTCGTGGAACTCGATCGCTTTGCCATAGTTGCCGAGATCGCGGTAAGCAAGTCCCAAACCATCCAGAGCACTGCTTTCCCCCCCACGATCTTTGATTTGCTTGGCGATGGCTAAAGCTTGTTCGTGGAACTCGATTGCTTTGCCATAGTTGCCGAGAGCGCCGTAAGCAAGTCCCAAATTGCCTAGAGCATTACCTTCGCCTTGCCTGTCTTTGATTTCCCTGGCGATGGCTAAAGCTTGTTCGTGGAACTCGATCGCTTTGCCATAGTTGCCGAGAGCGCGGTAAGCAAGTCCCAAACCATCCAGAGCATTGCTTTCCCCCCCACGATCTTTGATTTGCTTGGCGATGGTTAGATGCTGTTCATAAAACTCGGTCGCTCTGCTGTAGTTACCCAATAAGAAGTAAGCACTGCCCAAATTGCCGAGGGCATTACCTTCGCCTTGCCTGTCTTTGATTTCCCTGGTGATGGCTAAAGCTTGTTCGTGAAACTCGGTCGCTTTGCCATAGTTACCGATCGCGCGGTATGCAAGTCCCAAATTGCTTAATACACGCCCCTCCCCCAGTCGAGCCTTAATTCCCCGATAAATTTGGAGTGCCTGCTGCCAGGACTGAAACGCTGCTTCAAATTGGCTGGTTTGATATTGCTGAATTCCCTGTTGTAACAGACGGTCAGCTTCGACTTTCTGGAACGAAGCTGGTACATTACTGTTCGTAATTTGCTGCGCTGCGTCTAAAACTTGTTGAGCAAGTTTCTCGATCTCAGAGTTATTTAATTCTTTGGCGATCGCGATCGCTTGTTGACTGAGTTCTAACGCTTTAGCTATATTTCCTAATCGCAAGTTTGTTTCACCCAAGCCAATTAAGGCAGCTCCTTCCCCAGGGCGATGTTTCAACTGTCGATAGAGAGTGCGAGCCTGTTTCAGGGATTGAATTGCTACCTGAAGCTGGTTAGTTTGGATCTGTTGAGTCCCTTGTTGCAACAGGCGATCGGCTTCACGTTTCTGTGGGTTAGTGGCTATTTGGGCTGCTTGTAGAACTTGGCGGGCAAGTTTCTCCATTTCAGCGCTATTTAGTTCTTTAGCGATCGCAAGTGCCTGTTGACTGAGTTCCAACGCTTTAGCTGGATTTCCCAATCTCAAGTTTGTTTCACATAAGCCAATTAAGGCAGCACCTTCACCAGCACGATGTTGAAGCCGTCGATAGAGGGTGAGAGCCTGTTCCAGGGATTGAACGGCTGCCGGAAGCTGGTTAGTTTGGATCTGTTGAGTTCCCTGTTGCAAGAGGCGATCTGCTTCACGTTTCTGGGGGTTATCGGCTATTTGGGCTGCTTGTAGAACTTGGCGGGCAAACTTTTCCATTTCAGGATTATTCAGTTCTTTGGCGATCGCGAGTGCTTGTTGGCTAAGTTCCAACGCTTTAACTACATTTCCTAATCGCAAGTTTGTTTCACCCAAGCCAATTAAGGCAGCGCCTTCACCAGGGCGGTGTTGAAGCTGTCGATAGATGGTGAGAGCCTGTTCCAGGGATTGAACGGCTGCCGGAAGCTGGTTAGTTTGGATTTGCTGAATCCCCTGCTGTAACAGGCGATCGGCTTCAACCTTGCGATCCTGGATGGTTTGAGCAGTGGCAGGGTGAAGGGGAAAGATAAGGGACGGGTAAAGAAGGAAGAGTAAAGGGTGCAGGGAAAGGGACAACAGAAACAAGAAAAACCTTTTCTGCCTTCTGCCTTCTGCCTTCTGCCGTCTCATCTGGGGGCGCATGGGGAAATCCTACTAGGGCAACAAGTTGCTTGTCGTTAATGTATCACTCTCAGTAGCAGGAAAGATATGCAACTTTGGTAAAAATGCGGTGAGGAGTATATTCTTACCATTGCATAGGTTCGCCAGCAGCAGAGTGATAGCCATTGAGAGTGAGTGATGGGCATCATCGCGATATTCACATTTCACTTTCTATGTAAACCTGCCGTTGGTTGTTGGATGGCTGGCAATCATTTGAATTCACAAAGCATAAGGAAGATAACATGATTCAGAAAACGCTTTCACTGTTGACCTCTGTTGCGATCGTGGCATGGAGTAGTGGCTCTGCTGGCGCCTTTAGCTTGATTGGTTCCGAACTAAGACTGCGTACCGAAGCGCAATCCACACCAACTAGTCAGCTATTTGTCACGTCTTTTCCTGCATCTGCAACTGTCAGCGAGTCGGTTGTCGAGTTTCCTAATATCGCCAGCTTGTTTGACCCAACGGTTGGCGTTCCATTAGGGTTTGCCAGATCCCTTGTCAATGTTGCGATCGATGCTGGCTCAAATTACCTGGAGATCGATTTCGATAATGCTGGATCTGGTTTATATGCAACTGGATTCAAGAATACCTATGTATTCACATTCACTGCCCCCCTTGCCTTGCAGATTACTGATGTTGCGATCGATCCACGCACAACCTTAGGCTTAACCGCCGATCGCGTCACCTTTAGCGGCAACGAGTTATTTGTCAATGTCAGTGGGTTATTGTTCAATCGCAACTCACTGGCTCGGCTCAACGTGAGTGGCGTTACTCCCTCTGACCCTGCTGACCCCGATACCGGGATTTTGCCTTCCCCTGGTAACACGGCGGCTGTCCCAGAACCTACTACTATGTTGGGAATTGCGCTAGCAGGGAGTGGATTCGCTTACTTCAAGCGTCGTCGCTCCGTATAGCCTTGCATTGAAGGCGCTACTCTTGCCATCCTCCAGTCTGATCGCCAAACTTCTTCTCCCAAATTTGGGAGAAGAAGTTTGGGTTCAAATTCAGACTACCTGGTGCTATTCCGCTTCCCCAATTAAGGTAAAGGCTGCCCAATGTAATGGGTCAGAATATTTTTGTTTTGCCGCCAGCATTGCCTGTCGGAGTGCCTGAGCTTTGTCATTCGTGGTGCTGAGATTTTTGTAAAACTCTGTCATCAGGAATGCCGTAGAGTCATCGGGAACTTTCCATAACGACACAACAATACTGGGAACGCCTGCGGTAATCAACGATCGCGACAGTCCAATCACACCATCGCCTGTAATCTCACCCCGTCCGGTATCACAGGCACTCAGGACAACCAGTTCCGCATTTAACTTCATATCTAGAATTTCATCAGACGTGAGCAAGCCATCGTTGAGTTGATTGTTGCCAACCGGAGCCAGCGCGATCGCCCCCGGTACGCCCAACCCTTTAGTGTCATCCAGTAATCCGTGGGTTGCCAGATGAATGATGCGAGCCTGCGGCATTTGTTGGGCGATCGCGCTTTCCGTTGCCTCTGCCCCGGTAATCGCTTTGGTCTTGAGCAAACCGGCAATGGCTAATGCCTCACGTTTCGCCCCTGGTAGGTCAGACAATTGCACAGGCGTTTTTCCCACCTGCGTCACCACCTTGGGCATAACCGGATTGCCAACCACCAAAGCATTTTGAATGTTAGCTGTTGAAGTTTGTATGGCTTGCCGTTGCTGCCGGGTTAACTCCAACACTTGAATCGACGGTGCAGTGAGAATCGTATGTTGTTCAATTAAGGACTTGTTGTTGACATCGAGCAATGCTGGGAACGGCACCAGAAACAGTTCATATTGCGGTATGAAGATAACGTGCTGATTGGGGTCTCGGGGTAAAAGATCGGCGATCGGTTGAATCAATAACCCATGCAGTTGTTTCAGATTGCGGGTCTGCTGTTCCTGTTGTTGTTTCAGGAACTCCGGTGACAGGGTAACTTCCACATCTGCCCGTCCTCTAGCCCCCATTGCCATCCGACTTTGCACCACCACATCTACCAGAGATGAATTCTGCTGTTGCCACAGAGATTTGAGGTCAGCCTTGCGGAAAGTAATTTCCCCGGTGGGCGGAATGACCCAAATGTAAATCTCTGACTCACGCCATTCCTGTTTACCTTGAATTTTGAACTCGTTGAAGAGAATGGAGTACTGTACTAATGTTGCGTTTTCTACTTTTGCAATTTGTTGAATCTGCTGAAGAGCAAGTGGAGCAGTCGTGGGCAGGTTGGCTGCTGACAACTGATTCCTATCTGCTAATCTCTGTGTCAATAACTCCACAAATGCCCGCGCCCGTCCTTCTTCGGCAATCTCTAAAGCAGCATTGGTTTTCTTCTGCGCTATTAGAACTTGCTGCAATGTGCGATAAGCGACAGCCTGTAGTTCAAAGATTGAAACCTTGTTAGTATCATTGCTGCCAACTCTTTGCCGAATCGCTTCTAGAACAAGAATGCTATCAAACAGAACTTTCTCAGCCAAAGCTAGATTGCCAGAGTTGAAGAGTGCTAATCCCAAATTATTTAGGATATTTCCTTCGCTCTGTCGATCTTTGATTTCTCTCGCAATGATTAAACTCTGCTGGTAATACTCGATCGCCTTGCTGTAGCGACCTAGAGCATCGTGAATACTTCCTAGATTAGCGAGGGCTACCTTTTCACCCCAACGATCTTTAATTTCCCTTGTAATGGCTAAACTCTGTTGGTGGTACTCAATCGCTATGCGATAGTTGCTCAATTCATAGTAAACATTCCCTAAGTTGCTTAAGGCTATTCCTTCACCCTGGCGGTCTTTAATTGCTCTCGCAATCGCTAAACTCTGCTCATGATACTTGATCGCTCTAGCAGCGTCACCTAAAGCTCCGTAAACACTTCCCAGTTTACCCAGATTGTCTCCTTGCCTCTTTCGATTTTTGATTTCCTGTGCGATCGCTAAACTTTGTTTGTAATACTCAATTGCTTTGCCATAGTTAGCTAAATTTTTGTAAACAAGACCTAAATTGCTTAGAGCATCTCCTTCTCCCTGGCGGTCTTTAATTTCTTGTGCAATGGCTAAGCTTTGTTCGTAATACTCAATTGCTTTGCTATAATCTCCCAGCGACTGGTAGGCACTACCCAAATAGTTCAATAGAGTTCCTTCACTATGTCGGTCTTTGGTCTCTCGTGAAATTACTAATGCTTGTTGATGATACGCAACCATTTTGTCATAGTCATCTAAAAAATAGTAAGCGAGACCCAGATTGCTTAGTGCGTTTCCTTCGCCATATCGGTCTTTAATATCCCGGTAAATCTGAAGTGCCTGCTGCCAAGAACTGAGTGCAGCCTCAAATTGGCGGATCTGATATTGCTGCATTCCCACTTGTAATAGGCGATCCCCTTCAACTTTGCGGTCTTGCATTGTTTGGGCAGCAGCGGGGAGGAAGAGAGGAAAGGAAAAGGAGAAAGGAAAGATGGGGAGGAGAGGGAGGAATAATAGGAACCATAAGAAGCTTCTCTGCCTTCTGCCTTTCAGCCTCTGCCTTCTCATCCGGGGGCACATGGTGGAACTCTCCTGAGGGTGAAGAATCACTTGTCGTTAATCTATCACTCCCCGTCGGTTCGAGGTTATGCCAGTTGAAGTGATTAGCGACTAACGGTCAGCCATTAGCGATCGATGATTCGCTGGAAGAAATGGAGCAGGTATCATAGAGATAATTAGCCACCCGGTTAGAAGCCATGCCTGTCACCACAAAGCCCATGACCCTTGAGGAGTATCGCAGCTATGACAATGGCACCGATACCCGCTATGAACTGGTGGACGGAGAACTAATTGCTATGCCGCCCGAAAGTGACCTGAATAACCGAATTGCCTCATTCCTGTTCGCGTACTTTCTCCAATTGGGTATTCCATACTACTGTTTGCGGATTGGCGCCCAAATTGAGGTTAGTGGTTATCGGGCAACGGCACGGCAACCGGATTTGATGGTGCTATCAGAAGAAGCGGCGATCGCCCTAGAAGGAGCGCCACAATCCCTGATTACTCACGATATGCCACCGCCATCGCTGGTGGTTGAGGTGGTCAGTCCGCAGCAGGAAAATCGAGATTATCGCTACAAGCGCACCGAGTATGCCGGACGGCACATTCCGGAGTATTGGATTGTGGACCCGAGCGCCCAAAAAGTCACTGTATTGGAATGGGTGGATGGTATGTATGAGGAGCAGGTTTTCCAGGGCGATCAGGTGCTGCGATCGCCCCAGTTTGCGGCTCTAAATCTGACGGCGGCAAGCGTACTCCAGGCAGGACGCTAAGTGAAGCAAATCAAATTCGAGTAGTACTGTTTTGTTAATTCTGTTAATTGATTGTGCTCTGGTTACTCAACTCTTGAATTATGAAGTTCTGAACCTGAAAGACTGCGAGAGAAGTTGAAACGATCGCCCTTTCTACTCGAACTTTCAAGCTCAAAGCACCAAACGTGTAGCTTAAAACAGGAACATTCGCCTTTTGAACCCAAACATTTGAGCAAAAAGGCGGAACGATCGCCTTAAGAACTCCAATCTTGCAGCAACCAGCAACAAGAGTGTTGTTCAATGCTTGGATCATCGAGTGCTGAACTCAAACAATGGAGTCAAAAGCAGGAGCGATCGTCCTCTCCAGTGAAGACATGCTATTTCCTCTGGCAAACTTTGGCTTCAATGGCTTGCGCCACTTGCTGAAGTTGCTTGGATGGACTCTTAACTGAATAAACCTCCTGCAACACATCTGACCAGAGTTGCTGCTGAGCAAAGTAATTAGCTCGTTGCAATGCTAGTGCTTCTGTATTGATTTTCTGCTTCTGATATTGATTAGCCAGTTTTGCTAGATCAGTTTTTATCGCTGTTTGCTGGTTTGCATCCACAAGCTGAAAGGGGACTTGCAGCATCGGCGTATTGGCATTCTCGCTAAAAAAGAACACCCACTCATAGGCTTTTCCTGGTTTCAGTGGGGTGCCGCCATACTCAAGCCGATGCAGCCGATTGCCTGCGGGTGCTACCGATCTCCACAGCAGCGTTTCTGTCCCTACCGGACGAATTCCCACAGTTCGAAAGCTACCTGACCAGACCAACTGAGGACGGGAGTTCCATAACGTCTCGGTGGGCGTAATCCAGCACAGATCAGCTGGTCTAGGACCACCTCGACCACCAGAGCCGGGAGCGCGAGGTTCTTTGCCACCAAACATTCGGTTGGTTACTCCCTGCCAGGACAGTTGGGGCTGGGCGATCGCGCTGGGTATGGCTAACCAGGATGAGCCTGCGATCGCCACTAATGGCAGCACCGATCTGGATAATAAGCCTCTGAAATTAAGCATGGTTCCTCTGCTGCAATGTCAATACTGTATACGTCCAGATGGTGATTGAGGGCAGGAGCCAGGGAATCAGGACTCCAGCGGTGATATACACCTGCAAACTGATTAGCCCGAATCCCAATGGTGCAATACCTGACAGGATAAGCCAGCGACGTTTGGATGATTGGGACAAAAGCAGAGACAAGCCTTTGCTCACGGGAATTACTATCAACACCAACCAGAGATCAGGAATCGGGATGACAAATCGATGGGTGAGATAGTGGTGGGTCATGTAGGCATGGGCTTCTCCCCCAGAAAAAATGCGGCTGTCATTGGTTGGAGTTGGCTGATTCCGCCAGTAGGTGATCGCCGCAGGCACTGGAAAATTATCCTCGCCATCGGCTGCCACTCCGGCTTCGTCATACCCTCCAGCCGCAATCATCACCAGGCGAGATCGCAACGACGACAACTGCCGCGATTTCAGAGCCATTTCCGGTTGTTCTAACAATTGCCAGGCAGGAATCGGATCGTAAACCTGATCCGGTGGAATGGAGAAGTCAATCAGGGGTTTGAACCAGTGCTGGTGCAACAGATAGGAAAAGGCCGTGATCGGTTGCAATTGCATGGAGGAATGCAGCAATGGTTTGTGATTGGCGGGAGTGATGCGATCGGCGATCGTCTTGATCTGGGTACCCAACTCCTGAGATGCGGGCAAATTGGGTGATGGCAGTGGGAGCGAAGCGTTTGCCGGCAACGGCTCATTCTGCAAACGATACGCCGTGGCTAGCCAGTAGCTAAAGGGAAGGGGAGTAGAATCTAGCCAGGGCAAGGGTTGGAGATACCAGAAGGGCACCCAGCCATTACCCTGTAAACTCCAGGTTGGCTTGGCAACGTCTGGTGTGACCATCAGCCATTCTCCCTTGCTGCTTTCCTGCACGACGAACACAAACCAGGTGTTTTGCTGCTGAATGGCAGATACCAATGCCTGCTGGAGTTGAACATCTTCTGCATGGGGGCGATCCAACCAGAAGTCGATGCCAACTACTCTCGCATCCAATGCCGAAAGCTGATTGACGAGCTTTGCCAGATAATCCCGGCGCATCGGTCTGGGGTTAGCAATCCGCGCCTTCTGCAAGGAGCGATCGTCAATCTGTACCAATAGCAGTGGTGGCACAGTGGGTTTGCCCATTTGTCCTGTGGTCTGCCGGTACATCGCCTGTACCATGACTCGCTGCTCCAGTAACCACTGCTGCAAAGCTGGAAATAGGCTCAGAGCCATCAGAACTAGCAGCGCGATCGCCTCCTGTTTGGTGGGAAGCCATTGTTTCAACTGCTCCTGCCAACCAAAGGGTTTTAACTGAAATGGAGCCGAATCGGGATGCCGAAACAGCGAAGGAATTAGGTAGGCAGAGGGATAGGTCAGATTCTTTTCCAGCTTGAGATATTTGCAGGCATCCAACAGCGCCTCATGCCCATCCTTAAATTCAGACAAACTTTGCACGAACCGAACCAGAAACTCCTGCGCTACTAAGTTATGAATCGGTTCTCGCATCACGGCTACCTGGCTCAGTCCCAAATCTACCAAGGTTTGGGCAAGGCTTAGCCCCCGACAGGAATTGAAGATAGCCAATTGCAACCCCCGTTCCTTTGCCAGCACCAACTGCGGAGCAATCTCACTCAGAAAAATCGATTGATTCGGCGCGATCGCCAGTTCACCCCCCGTTAATGCTGCCTCATTGCTATGTCCGGCAAAGAAGAGAATATCCCAGCCCGGCTCAGCGGCGATCGTTTGACGAATGGTTTCCTTCAGATCAGTCGTGCCTTCCCCCTGTTGCCAGCCTACAAAGTGAATTTCTGCCAAATGAGCCAGGGACTTGACTGCTGCCTGGTCTGCCTGAAAATTCAGCCCGGTGTCATCTCCCAGAATTGCCAGCACTCGCATTTTGCCTTGACGTTGGCGTTGCTGGCGATCGGCACGAATCCGGGCAGGTGTGCGGGCAATCCGAATGGTTTTCTTGGCAGCAAACTCAGTTCCCGGTTCCCACACTTCCCAGGGCAACCGTTCCAGTTCCACTGAATCGCAGGTGAGAAAGACATCGACGACAGCCCGATCGGTGTCTTGAGCAGCTCTGGCGATTTCCCGCCGCATCTCTAGCAATTCTGCCTGACTCAACCAGAGATGGAATTCTGCCAGCAGTTTGGCTTCTGCTTGCACTAGTTTGGCTCGCCAATCGATCTCCGGCTTTGGCAACGTGCCGCTCTTACCGACTCGGGCTCGCACAGCAGACTGATAGAAGTTGAGGTATGCCTGCTGCCAGTTCTGATACAGCGTGGTTAAGGTTGGTAAATAGGGCAGTTTCGCGGTGAGTTGCTGTCCCTGTCCCCAGGATAGTTCAAACACACAGGTTCGCTCAATTTGCCAGATTTTCAGTCGGAAAGACATAGAGATAACACTAAGGATGCAGCAAGCAAAGAGTAATTCTGGGATCAATCGCCGCACTAATCATGGCATGATTCATCCCGAGAAAACGAAAACGGTGGTAGCGATAAACTAGCACCATCTGGCACTGTAATGGTCACTAAAAAACGTTCATCGAAGGTGCCAAAGATTTCTGCAAAGAGCTGCTCATCATCCTGATGCGGTGTTAGCGATCGCTGAACCAGGATACCAGTGGTGTCGCTAATTCTGAGACGAGTACCGTAGGGAAGGTGATTACCAGGGGCAGGACTAAGCACAACCAGCAGTGACCATTCGGGGGGCTGTCCGGCTTCCTGGAGGGTGCCCGTGATGACACAGAGCCTTGCCGGAATCGTCCCAATGACCAGGTTGCTGAACGCGGCTCGAGCATTGGGTAACAATGTAACTCCCTGCCGCTGCAACTGGGTGACGATCGCTTCAAAATCCTCACTGGACAAGGTACTTCTCCCCTGCTTTAGCCGCATTTGACTGCTGAGTGGGGGGAGTAACACCCAGGAGAGTTGTTGCGCCAGGTCATCCAGTTGATCTTGTAACCAGTGGCTGACATTGATCATGGGACGAGTCAGAAGTTGGAGTAGATCGGAGAGGTAGGGGGGTGGGGAATCGATAGCTGGGAGTGGGGAGGACGGTTGCGGAGTGAATATCCAGTTGAGTAGGGGTGGGGTGGTGAGAATCACTTTTGCTTGTTCCCAGGTGAGGAGTTGCCACCAGGGACGATCGCTGGTTTGCAACTGGGGTAAAAGCTGTAATAATTCCGTTTGCATCGTTGTTAGAGCTGATAGGTGCTCGCTGATTGATTTTGGTAATGCGATCGCATCAGGATTGGCACAACGTAAATACAGCAATAATCGATCCACATGCTGATCAAACCAGTTGAGTGGAATAGGATAAGTCCAGTCTGCATCCGGTGGTATCGTTACTACTCTGGTGGCTAACTGGTCGTAGCGGAGCAGGCTATGAATCATTACCTGTGCCTGTTCTTCGTAAATGGTGACAACTACATAAAAGTGGGGCATAAATTCAGGTAATTCGATCGCGGCTCTGGGGATTGCCACCTCTGCATCGGGTTGACCAGCGATCGCAATTAGACACAGCTTGAAGCCATTGGCAACCAGATGACAAACAGCTGGAATCACACTGACGTAGGGCAGTTGCAACATCGCAGCTGGCTCTTGATTGAGAGAAATATCTCCAGCCCGTTGATGCAACCATTGCTCCACTCCGAAGAATGCCAGGGTGTGCAAATAGGTTTGCCATTGCTGATTCGGATTAGCAATCGATCGACTCCCTGCCATCACCTGCTCAATCATCGCTGGATCCAGGGCAATGATTGATTCCGACAGAATTTCTGGATCTAGCGATCGTTCCATTAGCGTCGTGCCTTCCTCATCCATCATGATGGTTTCTCCAAAGTCTCCGTTCCAGTGTTGAGTTATGTTGATTCATGCTTCACCTCAGTTAATCCGTTATTCCGCCTGACAAATGATCTAGGTAACGACAAACGGATTGCGCAAATCGATGGCTGGAACCATACCGTTTGGGGGTGGCGGCATTTACCTGGTCTGCCTGAATTAAGGCATCCACCTGTTCACTCAAGGCGCGATCGATCTGGTCATCCAAATGATGCAATTGATCCAGATCTAGATATGATTTAGCTTGATCTAAAACATATTGGTTTAAACAGAACAACAATCTATGGCGCACATCAGCCCGAAACTCCTTCAGCTTCAGTAAACGAGTCACTTCAAACTGAGCTTTTAAGCCAATTTCAACGGCAATTTTAGTCATGGATAATCCCTGACAATAAAACAGCTGTAACCCTTTCAGAAAGGATTGATTTTTAGGAGATTTGAGCTTTTGCTGACGATCGCAAATGACTTGCTCCAGAGCATTATCTAAGCAGCGATGAAACTGCTGGCGGTACTCCTGCAAAAACTGCCATTGTTGAGGATCCGACGAGTCATCTGATGGATTCGGTAACTGTTCCAGTAATGTTGACTGGTCTGGTTGGTCGAGGGACTGCGTTGGTGGTTGCCCACCTCTAGTCGCAATGCGATGTTGCCGTAACCGATCGGCGAGCCTGTGCAAATGCTCCAAAACGGCTGATGGCGCTAGAGTTTGCGGACTGTTTTGCCGGATCAGATCCGCGATCGCCTGTAACTGTTCCATCCTTGGATCAGGACATTGCCCCTTCTGTCCCTGCATCAAGCGATCGCGCCGATAAATCGCGTGATAGCTCTCCAGTAGCACACTACTTTGTTGCACTTCGATCTCGGTCAAATGATGGAATTGCGTTAACACGCGTCGCAGTTTCTTCTGGGTTGTGTCATTCAGAATTGCCCAATCACTCAGCATACACAGTCCCCGTTCCAGCAAAAACTGGTTCAGTTCTGGATGTTGCCGCACCAATCGCACTGTCCAGGTTGTCAAGCTAGCCCGATCGGGATTGAATTTTTGCAAAATTTGCCTGCCCAGGGGTTGATACCCTCCCGTCTGGTTCTGGCTCCTGCCCTGACCATCATCATCCAACACGTAGGGAAACAAATCGTTGCGGGTGAACCCGTAATACTCACCGAACTGGTTTTCTAGCTGGATGCAAACCTGTTCAATCTGATGGGAGATGAAGCAACGCAGGCAGAGTTCGGCAGCGGCTTGCTCAAAGGGCTGCCGACTGTGCTGGAGCATTTGCCACAGGTGCAGCTGAATTCTGCGATCGGGAATGTCATCCTCCAGATCAGGAAATTGCGTCTGACAGAACTGACGAGCCGCTGCGATCGCGTCGGTACGGCTGCGTCCATTGCTACCCAGTTTCACTAATGTCCAGTATTGGGATGCCTGACCCACTTGCCGCTCTACTCCTTTGCAAATCGAACCCTGAGCTTGAAACCGGAAAACCTGCTCTACTCAGGCTGGATTGTACCAAGCCGTTGGCTGTAATTGCACTGCGTTATCTCTACTTCCCTCTAGGCAGCGGCAACTTATGCAAGCTCATCTGATACCACCAGCAGGGTCGGGGCAACGGTAAAACGGGGGTGGGTAGCCAGTTACCGTTGTGAGGGATTACTGGGATGCAACTGGTCTTGTTGCCACACGAGGGGGTTGTCGTAAATATATTGACGAATCCGACCCAATGATACTTCGCTGCGCATAATGTGCTCATAATCATTGCGCTGCCAGATTGAGTGTCCTGGCGATCGCTGCATCCGGTTCAACGAACGGGTTGTTACCGATTTAAAATTAAGCACTGCCGTTGACAGATACAAATTGCGATCGCCCCTACTTCTGATAATTCCGGCGATCGACTATCCTGTTATAAAATCAATTCCAAATCATGAATTCCCGTAAGTCTCTGGGTAGCGACGTTGCAGTTCTTCCCAGGGCAACAGCAGACTATCTTCAATTTCAGCCCGAACCTCTTGGCTCGCTGCACCCTCAATCTGCATTAGTTTAACGAGGAAGTGGTTGGCATCATAGTAGCGTTGCAGTTGTTGTTGCTGTTGCTCATTAAACTGCCAATCATGACCAATATTTTGATTCTGAGTCATTACCTGACGTAATTGCGCAGTCCACTGATTTCCATTAATCTGCCACCACTGCCAGAAAATCTCTCGGTCTTCCCAAGAATTATCTGGTAAATGATCTTTTAACTGTTTTAATTTATGTTGAAATTTGGAGTCGAGGTCAAGGGTGTGGAGGTAATCAAGGAGGTAATCGAAGGTAAGGTTGAGAGCATGGGCAAGTCCGAGGTCGAGGTTGAGAGTGTGGGCAAAATAGAAAGCTCGAAGAGCGGCGGGTTTATCGTTATTCTGGATGTGCATAGAGCTTACCTTCTGCAAGACCCAGGTTAAAAATTGACTGAACGCTGGTTCGCCTGAGATTGACTGATCGATAGATTGTTTAATGCGGCGTAGTAAGAGATCAGCAGGCTGTTGCGATCTCACCAATTGCTCGACAACTCGATGCCATTGTGAACTCACAATCTTTTCCGCTAGTTGTTCTGAAGGCAGTTGAGTCAGCCATTGAACGGTGAAATGTTCTTGAAACGTAATATGGGAAAATGACCATAACTCATCTGCCCGTTCAATTAGCAGCCCATGCTGAGCCTCCATTGCTTTCAGGACTGCAACTCCTTCTTTGGGATTAGCGAGGTGGAGAAATTCAGCAATCTGCGTCGCAATGTCGTTCTGTTGAAATAAAACAAAGTTTTCTGGATGCTCAAATTTGTGAGCAGCAATTTTGCTCAGCAAAGTTTCTTTTTGATCCACACTCAATTGACGATAGGTTTCACTGCCTATCTCCCAGGCTTCTATCGCCTTAGCATCATTCCATTTCTTCAGCAGTAGCCGAATTCCTCTTTTGTATAGCTCAGTCACCTGAAAGGGCATTTCTCCCTCGTCGTGAAAGACTAAACACATCAGGCTCAGCAGCACCGGAGTCACCATCAGCTCCTTTAGTGCCGGATTCCTACTTACAGCACTATCAAATTTTTTCCATTGCTGTAACAACACTTGTGCATCTGATTGTCCACTCGCCTGAAACCAGTTCTGGACAAACTGCTGACCCTGTTCCTGGCTGAAATCTGACACTTCTACTGATGTAAACCCAACTGGAAGCGGTTCAATAACCTGAGTGCGGCAGGTTAAAATCCATCGACTGTCGGCATACTTTCCTGTAATCTCTTGGATCTGCTCCTGCACTTTGCGCCGCAGTTCATTCGTTGGCACTTCGTCCAATCCGTCCATCAGCACCAGAAGGTTACCTTGCTTCAGCAACATTTCAGTCTGCTCCAAGGTTTCCAGTCCTAATTCCTGGCGGATCGTATCCAGTAATTTCCGTTGCCCATTCGGAATCCGGCGAAGTTCGATGAAGACTGCAATCAAGTCTGATTGGAACCGACCCATACACCAATTTACTGCCAGAAGCTTGAGAAAGGTCGTCTTTCCTGCACCGGGTTTACCCAGAATCAGGAGTTTTGGATTGGTATTAGCGACTTCAAGTCCGGGGCTGCGTCGGATACGATCGCCCAACCCCAAGCGATCGTTCCGCAAATCAAAGGTTTGCAACAGCTTATCCTGAGACACCTGAAACGTGCGGGGCGATCGATTCAGTACCCAGACATCGACATAAAGCTGATCCACCCTAATCTCCTCCCCACTCAGCAAGCGCATTCGACTATGTAGACTAAGGATTTTCTGACGGCAGTGCTCTCGAACTTGCTGGAGTGGATCAGTCTCATTTTCAGGTTGTGGAGTGAGCGTCTGAATCGTAGAAACCTCTTGCCAATTCAACTTCAAAGCCAAGCAGAGCTTACGAAACTGTGCCTCACGCACAGGCTCTCGCTTAAAAAAAGCGGTGATTGTGGTGCGAGACATCGCAGTGTCCACTGCCAACTTCGACTTGTTGCCCTCGAAGTACAGATTTAAAGCATCGTTCGCTTTTGTCCAATTTGTTAGAGCCAACTTGCGTGATCGGTTCATTAAAAAGTCTGATCGGGCAATTTGCTGATAATAGCCATTTTACCAGGGAAAAGCTAGATGAACAAAAACGAACATTCTTTGGACATATGTGGACAACTCTTGGACGATCGTGTACAAAGGATTTGTGCCTTCAAAGCTGATGGCAGTTCTTTGATCAGTGGGATGCATCCTGTAGGGTTTAAGCGTTCTAAACCTTTACAAGATAGGTGTTGCGTACTGATGTGTTCAATTCCTCAAAACCGCTATAAGAGGCGGCTTCCTATGAAAACAAAAAAAACACTACTTACCCTTACTACGGTCATCACCACTAGCGCCGCAGGCATCAGCCTTTACCTCGGCAACCTGTCCAACCCCACAGATATCCAAAAACAACTGAGTAGCACGATGAATGCGATCGCGATCGCTGGGACAGCAGCGATTTTTGGACTGCTCAATGATGGGGATGAGGACAACAGTACGAATCCTTGAGTGACTGACCGCTCAAGTTTACCAACGAGGGTTGGCAATTGCCCTCCAACCCTCACTATTCCCCTGCTGAACTCGCAACTTCGAGCTTTTTACTCAAAACTTTGACCTCTGTTTGCGGAGTGTTGCTTACAATACCCAAAACTTCAGCTTGTTTGCTCCAAGTATGCAGATTAGAACTCGGAACGTTGAGCCAATTCCTCCAATCTGCAAGTTCTGAGCTGCAAAAGCGACCCTCAACAGTCAAATGGTTAAGCCTCTTGCCGAACTGTTGCCACTTCTACCTCTGCTTACCCTGATTCATAGCCGAACTGCTGAGTGAGACATCATTGCTGTTACGGTTCCATCAGCCAAGGGAATTAACCATTGCCGCTGTGTTTCTCAGCCTAAGCGTTCGGTGGCAAAGATAAGGATAGCATCGGGATGTACAGATGCTGTAAGGGTTACCATCACTCCTCTGGTTGTCTTGGGACGTTAAGCCGGATAAATTCGCAACCGACGATTTGGCTCAGTCCCAAAACTGCTCGATTTCAGGTGATAGTGCTCGACAAACTCATGTTGCAGTTTCCGCATATAAGCCGATCGCGGTAGCAACTCAACGGGTTGCCCTTTTGGCAGCACAATCTGCTCAACCGCCAATCGGGCTTCTTCTAATGCCTCCCATTCCTCTGCTTCATCGTCCCTGTCAGCCAAGCTACTCCATTCAGCCTCGGCTTTCGGTTTGCCCAGTGCATCCTGTAAGGTAGCAGCGATCTGAGCAATGGTGTTGGCTTTCACCGCATAGATGGGGACGCCATAGCCCTCTGCCATCCGCCGTAAATTCGTGTGTTTGCGTAAGTTGGCTCTCAGAGTGAGAATCGCATCAGCCCGTTCCACACCGCCCACAACTCGAATGGGTAGCCCTAATTGCTCAATTACCTGTTCCACCAGGTTGCGACTCATCTGGTAAGGATAGAGAGTAAAAATCGCAGTGGATTGCTCCTGGACTGGTGGAACTGCTTGAGTTTCGTAGTCAAAGGCGCGATCGCCTTCACCGATAACCGCAGGTCTGCTCGCCTGGCTTGCTCGCGAATCATCCAGTACCCGTTGGGGAAAAGACAGCACTTGACTGGCACCAGTACGCTGAGATGAACGCTTCTCTAAAGGCGTATAAGGTATGGGGTGAGTAATTATCACCTGTCCCTGATCGTTTACCGTTCTGACTTGAAGAGCAGGTTGTCGTTGCCGCAGCAGGTGATCCACTGTATCGGCAACATTTTCATGCACTATCCACCGTTGCCGCTCTTGCATTTCCACCGCGATCGCGAAGGTGGGAGGGGCTTTGCGTTCCAAAATACTCTTCTGAGAGCCACGGCGGCGAGCTTCCTCATCTCCTAACGTCACCGACTGAATCCCACCAACCAAATCGGATAAGGTAGGATTTTTGAGCAGGTTCTCCAATTGATTACCGTGAGCCGTGCCGACAAGTTGCACACCCCGTTCTGCGATCGTTCTAGCGGCTAGAGCTTCGAGTTCTGTGCCAATTTCATCAATCACGACCACTTCTGGCATATGGTTTTCCACCGCCTCAATCATCACCTGATGTTGCCACTCAGGATGAGCCACTTGCATGCGTCTTGCCCGCCCGATCGCCGGATGAGGAATATCTCCATCACCCGCAATTTCATTAGAAGAGTCAATAATCACGACTCGTTTGTGTAACTCATCCGCCAACACTCTGGCAATTTCTCGTAGAGCCGTGGTTTTACCCACCCCTGGACGACCAAGCATCAAAATTGATTGTCCCGTTTCTACCAGATCACGAATCATTGAGATCGTGCCAAAGATGGCGCGACCTACCCGCAAGGTTAGCCCAATAATATCGCCGTTACGGTTGCGAATTGCACTAATCCGGTGCAGCGTTTGTTCAATCCCTGCCCGGTTATCTGCACTAAAGTTACCCACCGCTTGAATCACGGCTTGCAGGTCTGCCCCAGTGACAGGGTGTTCAGACAGATATTCTGCACTATCAGGAAAGCGGGCTTCGGGTCGTCGTCCCAAATCCAACACCACTTCCACCAGGCGATCGCAGTGCGGATGGGCAAGCAGCTGCCGTTGAGTCTCTTGGGGCAAAATCTCTAGCAGTCTTTGTAGTTCACTCGTTATTGTCATTTGGCAGGCAGCGTTAACCTCGCTGGATCTCATACTTTATTGTGACGATTTTAGGTAACCAGGATGGGTAGACATCCCCCTTAACTCGGTAAGGATAACCAACCCTCTAGGCAGAAAGAAATGATGTCAACTGATAGTAATCATCTCTTACAAGGCAATTATTTAGTGATGGTGGAAGGAAATACTGATGACGTTCAGAGTGCTGAACCAGTATTGAGCCATCGAGGGATTAGAGATTGGGACGTTTACGCAATTGCATAGGAATAGCTCATCCGCATCTGTAAGGAATTATCATTTCTCAGCTGACTAATATCCATGACCAATCACGATCGCACGGTAACTACTAGCAGATGGACTAGGAGCTTGTATCCGCATTAACAGCCTAATTTCACATCTATCCCCTTATCCAGGCAGAGAGGTCACAGGTGGAAACTATATAGCATTAAATAAATTAATAATTTTTATCATCAATGTCGCCTCGTTGAAGTAGCGTTGATGATTCAGTGTTTCATGGATTTCAATCGTTAGCGAAGCACTTATTATGACGCAGTTCAGACATGATTTTGAGGCAGCACCCGCATCCGCTAGTGGAGATGGCAATGGGAAGTCATCTTCGTTAAAAACCGAGCATTTTCCTGATGCCGATTCTCGTTATCCACCCGATAGCCACGAGCGATCGGCAACCGCAGTTCTGGCTCCAGACACAACGGCAGGAGACGAATCACCGGATGGTCACAAGCGGAGTTCGCCGTTAGGAAAACGGTCGCCTCGACGGCGACGGATTCTGTTAGGGGTGCTGGGTGTTGGAGTGCTTGCAGTGGGCATGTTTGGTCTGCGCTGGTGGAACTATGCTTCGACTCATGAACAAACAGATAATGCCTTTGTGGGAGGGCACATTCATCCAGTCAGTAGTCGGGTGAATGGCACTGTTGCTAGCGTCTTGGTGCAAGATAACCAGCAAGTGCAGCAAGGGCAAGTTCTCGTCAAACTTGATCCACGAGATTTTCAAAACCAAGTGCAGCAGGCACGAGCGGCTCTCGCTGAGGCGCAGCAGCAAGCTCAAACGGCCAGAAGTCAGGTTACTCAAGCAGCTCAGACGACGCAAGGAACAACGACGCAAGCCCAAGGCAACATTTCCAGCGCCACTGCTGCAATTGCGAACGCTGAGGCGGCTGTCCAGGAAGCTCAGGCAGGAGTACCCGCTGCCCAAGCAGGAGTCACCCAGGCTCAGGCAAACCTGCAACGAGCCGAGGCTGACTTCAACCGTTACAGCACTCTATTGCAACAAGGAGCCATTACAGCCCAACAGTTCGAAACGGCTAGAAATACTTATCAAGTAGCCCTGGCACAGCGAAATTCTGCCCAGGATCAAGTTCGGCAAGCCCAGGCAAGAGTCACCCAGGCACAGCAAGATGTTGCCAGAGCCCAAGCCCAATTAACGACTTCTCAGGGGGGATTGCAGCAAGCTCAGGCAGGACAGTCGCAAACTCAAGCAACTCGTAATCAGTATCAGGCGGCGCTAGCAGCTGTGAGGAAAGCACAAGCGCAGTTAAACAATGCGCAATTGCAACTGTCCTACACGACGATCGCAGCTCCGATTACTGGCACGGTTGGCAATAAAAATGTCGAAGCCGGACAACGAATCCAACCCGGAACTCCACTGATGGCTGTGGTGGATGGTCGAAGTTGGGTAGTGGCTAATTTCAAGGAAACCCAACTGGAGGATATGCAACCGGGAGATCCAGTCCAGATCAAACTGGATGCCTTTCCCAATCATCCCTTCCAGGGTTATGTTGAAAGCTTGTCTCCAGCTTCGGGTTCTCAGTTTGCCCTCTTGCCCCCCGATAATGCCACTGGCAACTTTACGAAGGTGGTGCAGCGGATTCCAGTCCGAGTGCGATTGGATCCTCAAAGCATTCGTGGTTACGAAACCCGCATTGCGCCTGGTATGTCTGCAACAGTGACGGTAAGTGTGAAGTAGAGAGCAATACGGTGACAGAACATCCTGTCAAGCAATGGCAAACTCGCCCACCGGATCAGCCGCCGATCGCATCTGATCGCGTTGCCACCAAAACCTGGATTGGGTTAGTGGGGGCGATGCTGGGCGCATTTATGGCGGTGTTAGATATTCAAATTGTCAGCTCTTCGTTGCAAGAAATTGAAGGGGCACTGGGAGCCACTCTGGAGGAAGGGTCGTGGATTTCGACGGCTTATCTGGTGGCAGAAATTGTTGTGATTCCTCTCACGGGTTGGCTATCACAGGTGTTTTCCGTGCGTCGGTATCTGATCGGTAACGCCATTCTGTTTATCTTCTTTTCCGTCTGCTGTGCCTTTGCCTGGAATTTACCATCGATGATTGTGTTTCGGGCAGGACAGGGACTAACGGGAGGAGTCTTGATTCCCCTAGCGTTTACGATCGTTCTCACCACGTTACCTCCAGCCAAACAACCGATCGGCTTAGCACTCTTTTCGATCACGGCAACATTTGCACCATCTATTGGTCCCACGATCGGCGGGTGGCTCACCGATAACTTTGGTTGGCAGTACAACTTTTATCTCAACATCATTCCTGGCATTTTGTTGGTGGGGATGGTCTGGTATGCGATCGAGCCGCAACCACTTCAGCTGAATCGACTCAAAGGCGGTGATTGGGGCGGCATTGTGGCAATGGCGATCGGCTTAGGTTCTTTGGAAGTGGTGTTAGAGGAGGGGAACCGGAAGGATTGGTTTAGCTCGCCGTTCATTGTTCGGCTGGCAATCATTGCGGCAATTTTTATCACGATCTTTCTGTGGCTAGAACTCACCCGTAGACGACCCTTTATTAATCTGCGCTTACTGACTCAGCGTAACTTTGGCATCGGTAGTGTTGCCGGATTGGCATTGGGGTTGGGCTTGTATGGCTCTGTTTACATCCTGCCTCTATATCTGGCACAAATTCAGGACTATACCGCGATGCAAATTGGTGAGGTGATTATGTGGTCGGGGTTGCCGCAGTTGGTTCTGATTCCCTTTGTACCCCGTTTGATGAAATATTTTGATGTGCGCTGGATGGCGGCTGTAGGATTTAGCCTGTTTGCTGTGAGTTGTTTCATGAACTCCCACATGACCCACGACACAGGTATGCATGAATTACGCTGGTCTCAGTTGGTGCGGGCGATCGGACAACCGCTGATGATTTTGCCCCTCACCTCGATCGCCACTGCCAATATTGCCAAAGAGCAGGCAGGTTCGGCATCGGGGCTATTTAATATGATGCGGAATTTGGGTGGCTCAATGGGTATTGCGGCGTTGTCCACGCTTTTGACCCGACGTGAGCAATTTCACTCCAACCGGATTGGCGAAGCGGTTTCGCTCTACAATCCCCAAACCCGTCAACAAATTGATCAGCTGTCGCAAATCTTGATTAGTCGTGGTGCAGAAGCCAGTGTGGCTTATAACCAGGCGATCGCTCAAATTGCCAATCTCGTTCGCCGTGAGGCATTTATTCAGGCGTATAACGATTGCTTCTACTTGATTGGTTTTGCCCTATTACTCACGGGGCTAGTGTTGTTATTGACTAAGAAAGTTAAGGCAGGGAATGCAGGAGCAGCCCATTGATCTGAAGAGACGACAGCTGACCTACCGTATGGTTCGCCGATCTATTGCTTTATCTGCTCTCCATCGCTTTGTTAGCACGTTGAAGATAGTGAGGCTTAGAGGACAATCTTGCTGCGATCGCGCTGGAGGTAGAAAGGGGGCATAGAAGAGATACAACGTATGCTGCTAAATTAAAACCTCAACGGTGATTGACAATATCAGCGACAGATTAGCTACTAATGCGGCTAAGTTGCACGGCAGGTCAGCAGTGGCGATCGCGTGAGGTAGAGTGGAACAACATCTGGATAGTCGGCTACGGGGCTCGCGAACAGTCGTCCGTTGTAGAGATACTGAATGATCAACCCTAAACATGTCTCCTCAATGGCCACGATCGCACCTTTATTAGGGTTGATGGCTTTGGGTTCGGTGTTGGAGTTCAGATGTCGGAATTCTGGGTTTTGAGGTCAAAGAGTGACATGTAGAAGGCGATCGCTTTACCAGTTTGAGGGATTACTGGGATGCAACTGGTCTTGTTGCCAGGATAGAGGATTGTTCTGAATATATTGGCGAATCCGACACAATGATGCTTCACTGCGAATGATGTGGTCATAATAATTGCGCTGCCACACTGGGGTTCCTGCGGCATTCCGTGTGAGATTGATGCGCTTGGTCGTAGCTGACTTAAACCCGGCGATGAATGATGAAAGAGAACGGGGTTTCATGGGTGGAACAAGGCGGTCTTGATTGGTTGAATGGGATGCCTCGTGTAGGGGCAAACGGCCGTTTGCCCCTACCAAATTTTGCGGTACATCAGATAGATGAATCCATACAAGACCGTGAATATGATTTGGCATTATGACCCAAGCATCGAAATCAATTTCGCGTCGAATACTACAAGAGCGCATCCATTCATCTGAAACAAGTTGTCCCAATGCATTTAACCGCATTTCACCATCAACAATTTCACCGAATAAGCACTGCCGTTGATGGGTACAGATGGTGATGAAATATGCCCCAGGAGATGAATAGTCATATCCTTTTAGTCGAATCGACTGCCTGTGATGTTTATCGGGGTTATATTTCACAAATTTTACCAATGCACCTGATTAATAGAATTCTCATTACGGAAACGCGATCGCCTCGATACGTTCTTGTACGGGCGAACGGCCGTTCGCCCCTTCAAATGGCAAAATCTTCGATTTGATTTAATCCATAATCCTAATACACCTGATTAATAGAATTCCCATTGCGGAAACGCGATCGCCATCAGTCCTCACTACTCTTGGGTGCCCAAGGTCCTACGACAGATTCACCCCGCCGTTCTTTTTCGGCTAATTCTAGATTGAGGGTGAGCAGTTTTTCCAGCAAATCATCATCTGCCTTGAAGCCGTAAGCTTGCAACACCAGTCGATCGAGTTTGGCGTGGAGTTTGCAGAGTTGGCTGGTGGGTTCGTGGAAGTATTCGTTGTAGAGTTTGGTGATGCCCCACTGTTTTTTCTCCATTTGAGCGCTGCGGTAGTCGTGGAGTTCTTGAGCGGTGGTGCGGATAGCGATGATTAGGTTTGGGGCTGGGGTTTGGGCAAAGGGGAAGGTTTCAAAGCAGGTGCTCGGAGTATATGCTGTTCGATCTTCCAGGGTGGATTTTTGGGCGTGCATCCAAGTGCGATGGACGATAGACAGTAAAACGCCGAATACATAGAAATCATCAGAAGCGAAAGTAACCGTTTTTTCTCCTGCGAGCCAATCGACAGAAATAACGAGAGGCATTGCCCACTTAGAAACTCGCGGAACTGCAAAACAGTGGCTCAATGTTGAAAGTGCTGTTCGCATTGGTTGGTTAGTACGTTTAAACTTCCACCATGTATCCCTCAGCAATTGCACACGATTTTTATCTCGTTCTGGCTTGACTGTAGCCTTGACGTGCTGAAAAGGCAGTTTATAGTCGCTGGCATCTTCAACAGTCATTTCATTGAAATCAATTACCCAACGTTCCGGCATTCCGTGAGGATTTTGTGCCAAATTCGCACCCATAGAGAACAATTTGAGGACTTCTTGATTTCGAGCATCGGCTTTTAACCAATCTTGTACTTGCTCATTAGTAACTAAAAAACCTATACCATTGGGTTCTACACCTCTAAAGCTCTTATTTGCATTGACTTTAAGAGCTTTAGCAGCAGAAACATCCGTAGTAGATTTGAGTGATGAGCTAATAAAACTGACTTTCTGATTATCTAAATAGAACGCTCCAGGATTCCTACGGCTCCAGTTGACAATGCTGACATGGACAGCCGCTTCTCCTGTCCAGGGTTGGGTAGAAATTGCGTCGTGTATGAATCCGCCGTTATCACTAATGTAGTCTAAGGCTGCTGCTTTGCTTTTGCCTTGACTAATTGAGTTGGTAGCAACTAGACCTGCTCTGCCATTTTCATCAAGCCGCTCATGCGCTAGTCGGAACCAATAACTGGCAAAGTCTATTTGCTGATTTTCAATCTCTGGAAATCTTTTAAAGACCCGTTCAACGTAATCATCTCCCCTTTCCTTTCGCATTCTTGCCCCACCCAAAAACGGGGGATTGCCAATAATTGCGTCTGCCTTCACCCACTCCGTAAACAGCGCATCCTTACAGACAATATTGGCATCCAGCGTATCCAACGGCAGTGCAGGCTGATCATGAATATCACAAAGATCGATCGCCACCTTACGAGCAATCATCAGCGTCACTCGCGCCAACTCCACCGCAAACGCATTCGTATCCATGCCATAAAACTGCTGCGGGGTAACAAAGCCAATACTCATCTGCCCCTGTCCACTCTCCGATCGCCGTCGGGCATCAATCTTGTCTTGCAGCACCCGCTCCAACCGTTTTAGCTCTAGATACGCCATGTACAGGAAATTGCCCGACCCACAAGCCGGATCAAGCACCTTGTAATTCCGCAACTCCGTCTGCAACGTAAACAGTTCTGCCAGCATCGTCGCATTAGCGATCTTCTCTTCCCAATACCGCGTAATCGTGGGGCGCACAATCTTGAGAATATCTTCTTCTGAAGTGAAATGAATCCCGTGGGCATGACGTTCAGCACTGTTGCTTTTGCCGATCGCCGACTCAAAGATATTGCCAAAAATCGACGGGCGCACCGCCTTCCAGTCCTGTGACGCGGCAGCCTCCAACAGTTCCAGTTCTTTCTGAGTTAGCTCCAGAGGATGCACCTCGCGAAACAATCCGCCGTTAAAATACTCCACCCCCTGATAGCGTCCAGCGGGAGTAATCCCCGGTCGATTCATCTCCTGAAACTAGTTGCCCAAAATATCGTAGGTGTTCGAGGGTTTGCCCTGACGAGTTCGGTCTAAGCACTCGCGCACCATACCAATAAACAGATCCTCTGGCAACAATTGCCGATCTTCAGCAAACATTGCCAACACGCATTGCAACACAAACCGCTGGGCTATTTTAGGATCAACGGCATCTCGCTGGCGGTTGGTCAGTATCGTCAGCAATTCGCCCATGCGTCCAGCGGCTTTCTCCGTCACCGCGACCAGATTGTTATTGAAAACAGGCGCACGATCCAACTCTGGATTCATGAACGTGAATGCCCCCGCTCGTTCAGGCAACCGTTCTAACGGAACCTTTTCGATCGGTTCTTCCGACTGCTTGCGAAAGTCATAAATCCAAAACTCATCAAAATTGCACAGCATCACATAGCTGGGACACTGCAACTGCATCCAATAGGTGACGGCTTGGGCGTAGTGCTTATTGAGATCTTCGCCCCGCTTCTTCATCTCAATCAGCAAATGCGGCTTCCAGGCAAGATCCGCAAAGCCCGTATTCCCCTTTTTGCTACCCTTTTTCACCCGTTGCTCTAGCGTTGCCCCCGCTTCGATCGCCCCTTCATGCCCAAACGCATGAAAGAAGCGATCGAGAAAGTTCTGAGACTCACCTTTCTCATCACCTTTAAGATGCTGCTGGCAATATTGGACAAACTTTTGTAGGCTAGCGGGGGTAGCTGGCATGAAGGAAACTCAATGTAGGGACTGGCGAAAGAACAATCAGCAGATACAGACTTAGAAGATTTCCAGAATAGAAATTACCGGATAATTAGTAATTTTTGGTAGGGGCGAACGGCCGTTCGCCCGTACAAAGGTAAAAAAATTCCTGGAAATCTCCTTAGCCTGTAGTATGCCCATCTCAACCTCCAACTTACAAACTTGAAAGCCGAAATGTCGATAGTTTTAGGCGATCGTGTGACTTCAACACTCCACATTTCAGTCTTTGAACCCAAACCTTCGCCTTTTCCTTCTATCCTTCAACCTTCGACCCCTGAACTTGGAGCTTTTGCCTTTCCAATCAAGAAATGCAGCTCAGAACTCAGAACGTCGAGCAAATGCCTCAGTTTTCCAAATGATTGTACCCAACAACATTTGTGCTGTCCTTACTTACGCTCAAGCCGTCCTTACTTACGTTAAAGCTGTTCTTACTTACGTTCAAGTTGTTCTTACTTACGTTAAAGCTGTAGTTACTAACGTTAAAGCTGTCCTTACTTACGTTCAAGTGGAAGTAAGAAACGATGAAGCTGTAGTTACTTACGTTAAAGCTGTAGTTACTTACGTTAAAGCTCCAGTAAAGATCATCACTCCATTCAGCACCAATGATTGTCTGAAAGCCCTGCTGTCAAAGGAATACCCGCGATCGCCCAATTTTTCTCCTCATTATCCGTACCTACTATCAGCACAACTACGACCAGAGATAAAAATCTTCGCGGAAGAAATATCAATCATTGCGGGGTTTGCTGAACCGAAACTGAGCCGTCATTCGCCATGCTGGTTTCATTAACCTATCCGGTGACATCTACCATGCCACGCAAAAAACGCACCTCTCGTACCCTCGAAAAATCCGAGCTGCGCGCCTCTGCCTATAGAGCCGTCGATCCGCGAATGGATTTTGGCGACACTCGCACTCTAATCAACCTGACCGACCAAATTGAGCAACTGCGGACTCGACTCAACGATTACAATACTGCCCTCGCTGTGATTGATTCCTCCAAATCCGAGATTGACGAGTTAGAAAAAAATCTGAATGATTTAACCGACAAAATGTTGCTCGGTGTCGCGTTCAAATATGGCAAAGATAGCCGCGAATACGAAATGGCAGGCGGTGTGCGTAAAAGCGAACGGATTCGTCGCAGTAGTGTCAGCCGACTAAAATCTGGTTCAGAAGAGTCAACGACCAGCCAAACTCGAACCGCTTAACCACCCTTTAAAACCAGCGATCGCTCCTACCTGAAGACACTTGACTTGGTAGCCGCGATCGCTTATTGATGCAAAATGTCGATGATTTTAGTAATCACTTCATCCAGCTTTCCTCGCTTGAGCTGACCTGCCGTCGATAAAATCAGTTGGCGATCGGCAGTAAATAAGCGATTCGGTCGAGCGTTACTGTTTTGCTTCAAACCACCCGAACTGAAATCATCGGCTGCAATCACTACAGCATACGGGTCTGTAATCACCTGGCTAGTAATCTGGCACAGAATTAAATCATCTCCCGATAACACCGCCACAACCAAAGCTGGACGACGTTTAGCCTGGGTCAGGTCAGAAAACGGAAACGGCACAATGACAACATCTCCTTTCACAAATCCTGCCAAGCTTCATCCTCCTCCGGTTTCAACCAATCTTTTCCTAAAGCAGCCTCACTCAAAAGACTATTCCCCAACTTTTCACTCACATGCTTCGCTTTCACAAACTGCACAAAATCAAGAATCTCTTCTAAGAGAAACTCTGGCATCTGTTCAAGCTCTTGCAATAAAGAGTCTTTTGCACTCATATACAGCCTATCCGAACTAAATTGGCGATCCGCTTTATTACTCGATAGCAGCTGTAGAGCAATAAAAAAGTTAAACAATTTCGTAGTCTTAAAGCACTGATTTTCCGTTTCCTCTCAGACCTACTAAAAAATAAAGTTAAACAATTCCCCCTCAGCCTTAGACTTTTTGATAGGAAATTGGATGGTTTTACAATAAAAAAGTTAAACAATTCCTGAGATCCGCTCTAGCAAGTAGTTTGAAGTATCTCTTGGAAAGAAATTTGGCTTCAGTTCAGCCTTTATGACAAGGCCTACTTTCAGTTCTAGGGTTTCGCTGAAGCCGTCTCTATGTGACCCCTACTTCTCAACAGCAAATGGTCGGTAAGAACAGGACTGCTGGAAATACAGCCCCACTCTTACCGACCAGGTTACAGTTCTATTGGACTAGATTGATTTACGCGAACATTGAAGGTTGGTAGAAGGAAGACGCAGGCAGGAACATATCCGTTGTTAAAGCGTTGGACTGTACTCCCTTCAATGACATCAACACTGAATCATCTCCCAAGATCTTGATTGAGGTACTACCCGCATTGATCCCTGTTCCCGACTCGAATTGAAGTTGGTCATAGGTTAGCCCATCACCTAAGCCGATAAAGTCTTCGCCCAGAATAAAGTCATTGACCAGGCTAAATCCTCCCAGAGACAGCACGAAGGTATCAGCCCCCGTATTCCCCGTCAGGATATCTGTACCAGTCCCTCCGACTAAGACGTCATCACCGCTACCTCCTCGGAGAATGTCATTGCCACTTAAACCCAGCAGGATGTCGTTACCACCCTGACCATTAATCACATCATCCGACCAATCAAACCCGCTCACTTCATTATCCAACTCATTCAAGAAGGTAACGGTATTCCCTTTCAACACCTGATTCAGGGTCCAATCCGCATCGACAACATCGAAACTATCTTTGATGCGATCGTCACCATCAAATTGGAATAGGAGATTGCCAACTAAACTCCCATCATCGCCATAGGTGGGTAGATTGTCTAAGTTTTCTAGGGAGAAGTGATTCAGGGTGACAGAGGTATCTGTGATGCCTTCAAAGGTAATGAGCAGGCTGGTTCCAGTTGCAAAATCGAAGTCGGTTTGGGTCAGGATCATATTTTTAGCAACTAGTCCAGTCCCTTCAAATTTCAAGATGTCAAACTCATTGACTACCTGTTCGGAAGGATGGCTACCAGGACCAACACCATCAAAATCAACGATCGTGTCATCACCCTCACCCCGCTGAATGATGAATAGATCCTGTCCTCCACCACCAACTAGTCGATCGTTCCCAGCTTGTCCTTGTAAGGTGTCATTGCCAAAACTCCCGATTAAGTAGTCATTGCCATCACCACCGCGTAAGGTATCATTGCCCAGTCCACCGTCCAGGAAATCATTGTCCCATTGTCCATTCAGGAGATCATTGCCCTGACCGCCATACAAGGTATCACTACCTTCGCCACCCCGTAACGTATCGTTGCCACTTAAGCCCCAAAGTCGATCATTACCTCCCATCCCATTAATCACATCATTGGAGTAGTCCCAGCCGTATGTCCGGTTATCCAAATTGTTTAAGAAGGTAATAAAATTGGTGCGCGCAACACGCGTTGGATTATCATCCACATCAATTACATCAAAACTATCAACGATCGTGGTCTGACCATCAAACAGAATATTTCCGATCGTGGTAGAAGCTCCGGTGCTGGTATGGTGATTATCCAAATTGAAGACTGAGAAGTTCTGTAAGGTGACTCCCGTATTCTGGATGTCCTCAAAACTAATCACGAGGTGATCGCCATCTTGGTGGAGCACCATATTGTTAGCGGTTAACCCAGCTCCAGTGAACTTAATCGTATCCACTTCTTGAACTGTCGCTGGAGAAGGATTGCCCCCCTGACCCACACCACCAAAATCCTGGATTGTGTCTATGCCTTCATTCAAATTGATGTAGAACAGATCCTGGTTGCCACCACCGATCATGACATCATTGCCCTGTCCACCTTTGAGGGTATCGTTATCTAGACCCCCATTCATCCAGTCATTACCATCGCCGCCTTCTAAGAGATCTTGTCCTGCTTGACCAGACAAGCGATCGTCGCCAATGCCACCCCAAAGAGAATCCTGCCCGATTCCACCATCAAGATTGTCATTGCCATCGCCACCCCAAAGACGATCGTTACCAATATCACCATTTAGAACATCATTGCCTACTTGTCCATAGAGGTCATCATCTCCACTGCCACCCTCTAGAACATCGTGCCCAGCACCACCATCCAGGGTATCGTTGTCTGCCTGACCGAATAAGGTATCGTCGTCATCTCCGCCACTTAAGTAATCCTGCCCAGTGCCACCATCCAGGCGATCGTTGCCAGCTTGTCCCTGGAGGGTATCTGCACCCTCTCCACCGAGCAACTGGTCAGCATCAGCCCCACCATCTAGCAGGTCATTGCCAATTCCGCCATCCAAACTGTCATTACCATCACCGCCCCAGAGTTGATCATTGCCAGTACTACCATCTAGCAAGTCGTTTCCAGCTTCTCCAGTCAAGAAATCGTTGTCTTCTCCACCGTTGAGGGTATCGTTGCCTATTCCTCCATTCAGGTAATCGTCGCCTTGATGACCATACAATTCATCATTGTCCTCGTCACCCAATAGCTTATCCTTGCCTGTATCGCCGTACAGTTTGTCCTGCCCTTGTCCACCTCGAATGAGGTCATCACCATCGCCACCGTACAGGGAATCGTCGCCTATTTCACCAAATAGTTCGTCATTACCTAGATTTCCAAACACGTGATCATTACCATCGCCGCCCAGGACTTGATCATTGCCAGTTTCACCATAGAGGCTGTCATCTCCAGCTTGACCTGCGATGAAATCATTTCCGGCTCCACCCGTGATGGTATTCGCTTTCGCATCTCCGGTAATGGGGTCATCAAAATTAGAACCGACCACATTTTCCGAGTCGTAAATGCGATCGTAGCCTTCAGCACCACTGGCTTCATTGCGTTCCAGGTTCACGAAGATACTGCCAGAACTACGGCGGTAGCTGACGGTATCAATGCCAGTACCACCGTAGAAGATGTCATTGCCACCATTCCCGATCAGGACATCATTACCACCTAAACCAAATAGGGTGTTATTGCGACTGTTCCCGATCAGAATATCGTCAAACTGGGAGCCAGTGATATTCTCTAGATCAATTAAGGTATCGGTATTGCCAAATCCATCGATCGCAGTGCCAGGATTGATTGCAAAGTCAGATTCCAGATCGGTGTAGTAGTTGCTGGGGTTCGTGTCAGTGATCGCAGCGTTAGCGTTTGCCTGACGATCGTTCTTGTACCGCTTGGTTTCATCCAGGTTAACAATTACGCCACTGGGATCGATCAGATAACTGATTTGATCAACATCACCACCACCGTTAATGGTATCGTTGCCCTGACCACCCATCAGGAAGTCGTTGCCAGTACCACCATTGAGAGAATCCTCGCCGTTGTTACCGTAAAGAGTATCAAAGTCGCTGCCACCATCTAGGGTATCGTTACCGTCATTTCCTTCTAGGTAGTCTTTGCCACTACCACCAGAGATGAGATCGGTTCCCTGCTCTCCATACAGTGCGTCATTCCCAATATTTCCTTCCAGAGTATCCTGACCGTCGCCACCATAGAGTTTATCAGTACCGTCTCCACCATCTAGGATATCATTGCCAGCATCACCACGTATGAGGTCATTACCTTCATTTCCTTGAATAAAATCACCATCATCTCCACCGCTCAAAGTATCATCACCTAAATCGCCTTGAATATTGTCGATACCTTGTTCTCCAGAAATTTCATCATGACCTAGATTACCAAAGAGTACATCATTACCCAACCCTCCTTGGATAACATCATTTCCACTGTCTCCATTGACATGGTCATCATCATCACCTCCACTAATTGAATCATTGCCTACTCCTCCGAAAAGTACATCTGAGCCAGAACCTCCAGAAATTTTGTCGTTGCCGTCTTCTCCATATAATTTATCGCTCTTACTTCCGCCATCAATACTATCTGCACCAGCGCCTCCAAAAACAAAGTTCCACCCTTCCCCACCGCGAATGGTGTCATTACCTGAAGCTCCTTGGATAATGTCATCCCCTTCACCTCCATAAAAATCTAGGGATGCATTTGTATTAGACATTTGAATGATGGTATTCCCTTTCCCACCATTGGCAGTAATCGTATTAAACCCTGAGTATGTCTGAGTAAATCCAAGTGAGGAAACGCTAACAGAATTTGCAGGCGTTGAATAAAAATTTGGCGCAGCAGCAAAAGTATTAAATGTACTAGAAGCACTGAAGGCTTTCAATGAATTTGCTGCGATTGGCTGTGATGTCTCAGTGCCTTTAATGATTACTTCTTCGTAACGGTCGTCATTAAAGATATCACCACGCTCATTGGCTCTATCTCCAATATTGAGCATTAGATTATTATCTTCTAATGTTGCAAGATTAGGTTGACGATCTCTAGACATGGAACTAGTATCAAACTGATATAAGGTAATTCGATCGCTTTTCCATAGCGTTTCTCTTACTTGTTGAAATTTGAAGGGGTTCCAGTATTCTGCGTATACTTCTGCTCCAGCAGTAAAAGTTCCTCCAATATCGAAAAGACCTAACGGGTCAGTAGTAAGAGTTGACCATAGTTCTGAACCGCGAACTTTGCCATCCTTGTTGGGATCTACCAAATCTGCCCACAAGCTTGCTTCAATTCCACCTGTAATTCCTGCACTAGCAAGATCAAACCCTCCAATACCAATTCCAACTTCCCCACCAGCCCTGACTTCACCATCAATGGTGACCTCTGGAATTTCTCCATCACCGTTTGATGGATCTGCAACGTAAAAACCATCTAGGATGACATAAGAATTAGACAGCGCATCTTGAAAACTGTTGGAGCTGTTTGCTAGCTGTTGTAAGCCAAAGGTGTCGAATCCAAAATCAAAGTTGGCACTTGCAGTTATTTCTCCACCAAGACTTAAATCAACCCCTGTCATGACTGGAAATTCTTGCTCTAGGGCAAAGGATGCATAGAACTCCGGCATGTCATAGGTCATCAAATCAAATGTATTGCCTGCAAACAGATCGACGATTGATTGAAATGGATTATCTAAGAATGGAAATGCGATACCACCACCCGGCAAACTTCCTAGCTGTTTCAGCCATGTGCCGTATGCAAATGAGTTTCCTTCTGGAACGTTATCATTGGAAACTGCATCAATTGGCTCTGCTGACACATCAACTGTTTGTTGGTCACCCAAAGTTTTCAATGATCCTTGTGCTTCTACAGAATTATCCAAGCCTTTAAGAGCTTTATCTAGCTCTGTATAGAAGTTAAAATCTGGATCGAATTTGACGCTGGCTTCACTTAAATCTAGCCTGTTGTCTGTGATTTTAATTCCAGCAACTTCAAAATCTCCCAACTCAATGGCAACTTGCCCTAGATCAGCACCTTCTAAGTCGGAGATATTAACATCATTAATCAATTCTATTAATTTGGTGAAATTCTGTATTAATGTTGTATCCAGATTAGGATAAAAACGCTTAAGTAAATCAAAAGAATCGATTTCTCCGTTCTGATCCTCATCAAAACTCACACCTGTTAAATCTTCTAAGTCTTCTAGAAGAGTAATATCACGGTTTAGAACCTCTATAAATGGATTTAGAGGAGCTGTTATTTCCTGAATCGCATCAATAACAGGTGCAATAAATTGAGTGAATAAAGTGGAAACATCTATTTTGACATTAGAAAACTTTAAGATAGGAGTTTGAATAACAACATCCTTTAAATTTCCAAATTCTTCACGTCCTCTTTGATTTAATGCAAAATTTGGAAAGACATTAAATGATGCTTCATTATCGAGTTTTCCTTCAATGGCGTCCCACTGGAATTCAATATCAGCTTGAATCTTAGGTAAAAATGATGGGAGATTTAATGATTCTGTCAATTTATCAAAGTTAGTTTTAACTGGTAAATTCAAGTTAATCTCTGTATCGGCTTTAACGTTTAATTCTGTGCTAGGTGAAATCCGATGATTATTATCTAAATCTTTCCAGTCAATTCTAATTTCATTATTTACTTTGATTGAACCTGACTTACCTGAAGTTTCTCCATCAGGATTCCCAATATCTAGTTGAAGAAATCCAAGCTCTCCTTTCGCATCTAACTTTTTAACTTCTACTCCGAATGTCAGGGCTATTTCATCAGATCTATATGCTCTTGGATTAATGTAGATTTGGTCAGGTAATTCAGATCCAATATCATCTGGATCGACAACACCTAGACCTAAATCAAAATCTAAGCTAACAGTTGCCTTTGCATCAGTCTCAAATTCTAAACCAAAACCAGGAATTCCTACATCTCCATTAAGAGAGAAATCCCAAGAAAAAATTTTGTCAAACTTTAAATTCAAAATATATTGCTTATCTGTATCACTATTCATAGCAGTGATATGACCATGATCCACAGCATATTTAGCAACCTCATATGCTGTTACACTTCCATCGTTATCGGAATCCACCTTTTTATAGTCAAGATCACGGATAAATGAAATTGAGCTAATTATAGAATCTTTATGATTAGATATCGCTTGAGTAAGCTTTGCAATATTTTCTTGGCTAAGACTATCTCCCATTAAAGGAAGTTCAAGATTAGCGATAGAATTGATTGCTTGGTCTGCAAGAGAGCTAAAATAATCAGAAAATGTGCCAACTAAGCTATCAAATGATTCTTGGAGTGATTCAGGATTTTCGTTTTTTTCAATAACAATAGTATTCTGGGCGACAGTAATAATCGAAGAGTCATCTTCAGATTTGAGGCTATGCCACTCTGAGTTACTTAAATCTAGGTTTTGAATAAGTGACGCAAAGATAGCCCCCTCATCTCCAGGAGTATCGATCGCTGCATTCACCTGCCAATCCACCGAATGACCAAATTCCTCAACTAACACACTAGCGATCGCTGCCGCATTATCAGCATTCTTCTGTAAGAAGTCCTGGGAAACATAGATCGTGTTAGTTGCTCCAGCGTAGGCAGCATTAGCACCTTGTAGTTCTGCACCTGTACGAATCTCGATCGTGGGGAAGGCATCAAAGTCACCGGATTGCCATGCCGCTTTTAAGCTGGTGTAATCGTTGTTCTCCCCAAATGCTAATGCCATCTTGGAATCAAATTCTGGATCGCTGGCGAATTGCTGAACTGCTTGCTTAATGATGTATACCATTTGCTCGGTAATCACTGGAGTGTCGATCGGGCTATTGGTAGCAACATCAAACAGAGTATCGATCGCTTGAAATTGATTGTTGGTAGCCATGATGAAATTCCCTTGTGAATTGGTTTGTAGACAAGAAATAGACAGACGAAGACGAAGCTAACAACACACAGTGACAAGACTGGTGCTGAAGTTGTTGAGTTGTAATCAATGCTGAATGGGACGATCGCGCTCTTTAATTTCTCAATTGCGATCGCGCAAACTTTTTAAGCTGCCGAGTCTTTAGGGGTACGGCTAGCTAGATGAGAATGATCTGTAGCAGTGATTTGTTTGAAGCGATGCTGTAACTTAGCCACGTCAAAATTAATTTCGGTTTGTAGGCAGGACTGAACGCCGATCGGATCAATCAGATACTCCTCAGTCAGATGCATCAGCGAACAAGTCAAGCGTTGCATCTGCTCAAGTAGTTCGATTAAGACCAAATAATTCCAGTAAGTTGAGGGCTGGCTACTCCGTCTAAATCGAATAATGACCATCTTTTCGATCGTGAGTAAGGAAGCTTGAATAGCTTCTAACTTTTGATACGTTTGATTTAACCTATCTATCCGCTGCTGAATTGGTTCTGAATTGTCCTGCAAACAAGAACGCAAATCATGCAAATGGAGGCTGAGAGTTTTTAGCCGGGTAGTAATGTGTTTCAATGCAACTTTAGTAGCCATGAGTTAGTAGCCATGAGTATGAACCCTTTAACAGGGGTAGCAGAAGCAGAAAAAGTCAGGAAGAGTGCAAAAGAATCCTAGCTATCCGTGGTTTGGTTTGGGCATACACGTCGTTTTAACTTGGTTCCTGTAATCCCAGCCAATAGAAGCCCCAAAATACTGGAAGGCTCAGGTACAGCAGCAGAATTATCTTCGATCGCGGTCATTGAAAAATCAGCCGTTGCGGTGTCAAATGCTAACCTTACTGGAAAAGCGGCTGGATCTTGAGCACTGACCAGTGGATTAATGGCTGTGATGGTAAATTCAGAAACTCCAGTCCCGAGTAATGAAACAAAATCGATGCTCTGGTGACTATTGAACTGACCTAGAACTAAGTTACCTACGGAAATGGTAAACAGATCATCTCCATCAATGCCTATGGGTAGACCCAGACTATTAAATAGAGAGTTGGAAAGCATTTGATAACGGAATCCAGGAGTTATAGGTGGATCGAACCACTTGCCTGAAGGAGCATTCCAAAACACCCATTCTCCTGATTTGATTGCCTCTGGCAAAATAGGATAATCCTGAGAACTGCCAGGTTGAGTCGTCTCTCCGTCATACGGACCGATGTAGGCAAATCTATTGCTATTACCCGCTGAATAAAGCCACTGCTGGCGATCGCTACCTACTACTACAGCCCAGCCCTCTACCAGAGCAAACGTGCACATAATATCAGGTTGGTAAGCTCCCATGCAGCCATCGATCCAGGTGACTCTACTGACATCAATAATCTGTAGGTTGGCAAGTGGTTGTCCACTTCTCTGAGCTACATCTTCTAAAATGGCGTTTGAGAGGGATGCTGGAAGGTCTTCAGGCGTAGCTGGAGATGGCTGATAGCAACCACGGATACCAAAGCAAGGCAACCATTCATCTGCTTGAACCGTAATACGTGGGTCTAAGGAAACAGTTGATTGTACCAAGCTGAACGCAGAAGCAGGGCGGTTACATGCTTCTAATAGCATTAAAGCCATTGCTGCTAGGGAGAGGCATTTTAACCCTCGGACGATCGAGGTAGTCATGGAAGACTCCTTTTAACTGAGGTGTTACTCTCTTCTCGGAAGTTCACCTAGGGGATTTACGCAAATTCTTCAAAAATTTCAGTAATTTATATGATGGAGCAGTACAAATACGGATTAAACCCAAACTTTTGCAGGGTGACAGTCTGATGGAAGCAAGCACCCCTTGGCTCAAGCACCTGGAAAGATGCGGTCGAGGTGTTTCCTCTGTCTCTCACGTCAAATAGGGGATTTTTACGTAATTGTTATCAAACTTTAGCAGGCAATTTATTTAACCTCGATTGTCCCCAGTTGATAGGCTATTGGAAAAATTGAGAGAAAGTTGCGTAGAACGGGCACTTTAATCCAGAGAGGTAAATAGATGACGTTGCTGGCAGCTAACTAGGTTTGAGCTCTACACTATGCATGAAATAGATTTTGAAGTGCTTGATAGCCAGCTTGCTGAACTGGCAGAACAGGCAAAACAAGCAAAGTCTGCTCTAGAGCGACAACGATCGCTGAATCGATTGATCCATTTACTATCTCAACCCCGTGTTCTTTATCGACCTCAAGTGAACCGCCATCCTCCAGACGTGCATCGGGATCTGTATAACGAAACTTGCCAACGAGTATGGCTATACGTCTGTCGCAATATCGGACAATATAATCCGCAGCGAGGCAGTGTGAGAACCTGGGTAAACTATTTATTAGATAAGCGGTTCATTGACGTTGTGAAAGAGCGTAATGGTAGGCGGATTACATATGTTCCTGATATAGCAGAACTAGAAAAAGTAATGCCTGAAGCAGAGATTTCTGATGCCCAGATACTTCAAGAGTATATTACTCAAGATCCCACAGGAGAACTGCGAAAGAAGCATATCAAAGGACATCCAGCTGCCAGTTTTCAGGCGATCGCACTCCGCATCTTGGCTGGAAAGACCTGGAAAGAAATCTCGGAGGAGTTTAGGATTCCGATCTCTTCTCTCAGTGCTTTCTACCAACGTTACCTGAAGAAAGTTGCTCCCATATTACGCCAACGACTAAGACACTAAATGTACTTGTCAGCCTTCCCGCCCATTCCCTACTGTAAGGATACCCTTTATGACCACTGCGACCGATTTTGTCTTTCCAATTCCGCTAGCCTGGGATGCCCATGACCTAGCTGAGCAGAGCCGACAGCATACTACAGCCGATCGGGCAAAACAATCCTACCTCCGTACACTAGCCGTATATGCTGTCAAATATTACCTGGATTGCATGGGCATAGCCTCCTCATACGGTGATGGAATCAACAATCCCACCCTTTTGCAACTGGGATGTGGGGCTGAGGTTTGCTTGTCAGAGTTAGGCCGTTTAGAGTGTCTACCAGTATTGCCAGGGTCTTCAGTGGTTGAGGTATTACCCGAGGTTTGGAGCGATCGTTTGGCTTATGTGGCAGTACAACTCGATTCATCTCTGCAAACGGCTTGGATCGTGGGGTATCTAGAAACCGTTTGTACTGAGCAAGTTCCGCTAGAAAAATTTCGCCAGAACTCCTTAGAAGACTTATTGATCTTTCTCGATCGCCAGCAGCAGACTCAGATCCAACAGCAAGTAGTCAACCACGCTCCAATTAAACTCAGTGCATGGTTTCATAATACATTTCAGCAACACTGGCAAAATCTGAATACGATATTAACCCCGACCCAACTGGCATATCGCCATCGGTTAAGCTCGGCTATGGGACGGAAAATATTTGACCTGAAACGGGCAGATCAGCAAGTTGAATTGTCTTTAGGTCTTACTCCTCTCGATACATCAGAACTAGACGTTTGGGTTGGAGTGCATCCCGTAGGAGGGCAGACTCAACTGCCAGAAGATTTACAGTTAGTCATTCTGAATGCATCTGGTGAAACTGTAATGCAAGCTCAGGCGAACAACACAGAGAGTCTCCAGTTTCAATTCAGTGGCGAACTTGGTGAACAATTTAGCGTCTGTATGATTCTAGGCGATGTGAGTGTAACAGAAGCCTTTGTGATTTGAAGTAGTGGCTACATCTATCAGAGTTGAACGTTGAACAATGAGCAGGGTAGTTGTCCTCCGGTTTGAAGGAGATCTGAAAGTCCGTGGATTTCAAGTCACGCTAGAAATTCGTTCGGAAAGCAATCAGATTGAGCTAGAAGGACGGGGGCAGTTACCGCCCAATTTAGCTTTAGTAGATTCTCTGCATAACTGGCAGGATAAATACCGCAATGTTGGAGCACCCGCTCGGATTAAGCCAAAGCAGATTATTTATGATGGCAATATTCAGCAGCGTCGGAATGACTGCAAACAGGCAGCGGTGCTCCTCCGCGATCGCTTCACAGCTTGGCTGAAATTAGATTCCTTCCGCTCGGTTGATCTGCAATTGCGGGAAGAGTTGCAGCGGGATGAAGAGATTCGGTTGTTACTGCGTAGTGCAGATCAGAAATTACAAAAACTACCCTGGCACGAATGGGATTTTGTCCAACGTTATCCAAATACTGAAGTTGTTTTAACCCCTTGGGAACAGAAACGTCGTCAATCTCTCATTGGTTCTCATCAACTAACTAAAAATCGTATCCTAGCGATTCTAGGGCATCGGCATGGAATTGATGTGGATGTTGATCGCCAACTACTTGAGCATTTACCAAATTCAGAAGTGACCTTTCTGGTAGAACCCCTACGACAGGAGTTAGGCGATCGCCTGTGGGAGCAATCTTGGGATGTCATCTTCTTTGCTGGACATAGTGAAACAGAAGGCGAAACAGGACGAATCTACCTTAATCCCACTGATAGCCTCACGATCGAAGAACTCTGGTATACCCTCCGCAAAGCAGTCGATCGCGGCTTAAAACTAGCAATTTTTAACTCCTGTGACGGTCTAGGACTGGTACAACAACTGGATGATTTAGCTATTCCTCACCTGATTGTCATGCGGGAGTTAGTTCCTGATCGAGTTGCTCAGGAATTTTTGAAATATTTGCTTTCTGCTCTATCCGCTAGTAAGCCTGTGCATCTCGCCGTTCGGGAAGCGCGGGAACGTCTAGAAGCCCTGGAACCAGAATTTCCCTGTGCTACCTGGCTGCCTGTTATGCACCAGTCTACCGATTACATCCCTATTTCTATTCCCCCCGACCCTAAACCATCTGAACGTCAACGATGTCCAGTCAAACAGCTTCTATTCGTTAGTTTGGTCGTCACCACACTAGTGATGGGAATTCGCTGGACAGGCTTATTACAATCTGCCGAGCTACAAGCCTATGATCACCTCATGCGATCGCGCCCAATTGAGCAGATCGATCGCAACATCGTTGTAGTTGAAGTAACACAAGAGAATATTAAGAAGCCAGAAGACTATCCAGTAAAAGATGCCCAACTCGCACAGTTAATTCAGAAAATTCAGATGGCAAGACCAAGAGCGATCGGTTTAGCCATGCACCGCTTTCAAGCCCGACCACCTGGACGCGAAGATCTAATTGCTCAATTTAAGGCTACCAATCTATCTACAGTTTGTTCCTTTTGGTCTGAGGACGTTAACTATTCGCCACCGCCTGAACTTTCAGATCAACAAAAGGTTGAGCAAGTTGGTTTTAGTGATGCATTACCAGATGAGTTTTCCCCCAGCTCAGATGTTATTCGGCGGCAATTACTAGCCTACGATCCTGAGTTTCTGGATCAGACATCATCTTGTAATACTCCGTACAGCTTTAGTTGGCTATTAGCACGGCAGTTTCTTAGAGCTGAAGGAATCTTCTTTGATTCTAATAGTAGAGGATGGGAAGGTGAAAGAGTTACGCTTCAACCATTGAAAAGCCGTGCAGGAGGATATCAACAGCTTGATGGAAGAAGTAATCAAATTCTTATTAACTACCGTTCAAGAATGAAACCTACTAGAAGTATTAGCATGAATGAGGCGTTACAAGGTGAACGACCAGAGTTAATGAGAGATCGATTGGTACTCATTGGACATGGTGATCATCAATATGCAGATAGACATCACACACCAATTGGCGAGTTAACTGGCGTATGGATTTTTGCTCATGTGATTAGCCAAATTATTAATGCAGAATTGGGAGGACGAGCATTGATTTGGGTGTTACCTCAATGGAAAGATTTGCAGTGGGGAGATAGTTTATTTGTTGCGTTATGGGCACTATTAGGTAGTGGAATAATATGGATTGTGCGATCGCCCTGGTGGCTAATAGGTTTTATAGGAATGGGGCTATTTTTGCTGTATCAGATTTGTCTGATTCTCCTAGTTTATGGTGGCTGGATGCCGCTTATTCCTGCAGCTATCGCTTTTCTTGTTACAAGTAGCTGCATAGCGTACTTGCGCTATCGTTGACAACATCACTGTTGATATTACTTTTACTCAGTTATTATGCGTCTACTCACTATTTTCTCCAATCTAACACTCGGATTACTTGTACTAACTCCATTAGGAATTACTACAATACCTCCCCAACAATCCGCCTGGGCTCAAAAAGTGTCCAGTCCACCTCCACCTAGACCAACAAAATCTCGTCCTTTGGGTGGTTTGGGCAATGTCTGTGATGGAGAGAAGACTATAATCGCATTAATTCCAGATGGACAACGGCTTCTAGTAACCCTGTCATTCTCTCCAACTTTCTGGTTCTATATCCCTTACCAACCAGAGCAAATTGACTCCATTGAGTTTACGATTAATTCCTTTGACGAAAAAACACAAATTTATCGTAGCCGGATAGAGGCTCCAAGCACTTCTGGGGTTATTGGTTTACAGTTACCCCCCTCAGTCAAATTAGAAACCAATCAAACCTACTACTGGTATTTCCAGTTAAATTGTAAACGGAAACAGGGTAAGCCAATTAGTGAGAAGGTAGAGGGACATGTTTCAGTTCTTCCTCCCACACCTGAACGAGTCAATATGGTGGAACGCATGGACTCCAAGATTGTATATGATGCCCTAACTATTGCAGCAGATCGCCGTTCAAAAAAACTGCCAGGAGCGGAACAGGACTGGCAGCGATTGTTGAATTCGCTTGGTAAAGGTAATTTAGCCACGGAGCCAATTCTGCCACTTAGAATGCTGCCAAAAGAAAATTAGCCAATTATTGCCAATTGCCAACCAAAATATAACTTGCCCAGATATAGGGACGCTGGTCACTCTGAAAAATTAGTTGTTGAGCGTGTTGAAGTGCCTGTGCTTTATTCACTCCTGGTTTGGCGAGTTCTTGGTAAAACTTAATCATTAATTGAGTATTTGTCGTGTCCTGTGCCTGCCATAACGAAGCAATTGTACTCTTCACACCTGCATTAGCTGCCAGTCCAGCTAATCCAAGAACTGCACGATCATCCCCTTCCGCAGAATTGCAGGCACTGAGTACCAAGAGTTCCAGGGGAGACGTTCTATCCTTACTGGCAATCTTGATTAGTTCGCTAAATACTTGGCTGGTAATGGGTTCGTCATGAGCCACGATAAAGGTTGAAGCGGGATCAGAGCTATACATACCATGGGTTTTAAGATGGATAGCAGAGAAGTCACCAGATTTGAGTTGGCTCTTTAAATTATTGATCGTGAACTGTTCGTTCAAAAGTGATTGTCTAGTTCTAGCGATCGAATTGATGCCAATTTCCTTTAATTCTTTTTCTAACTGTTCGATCGTGGTGAAACTATACTTTAATCCATTCACGTCAATTGATTTTCCTTCGCTAATTCCTCCTGTCAGCATATTTAGTTCAGAAGGTAGTGGTATTGGTTCAAATAGTTTCAGTTTTGAGGCAACGGCAATTGCATACTTGCTGTTAATCAAATAATCATTTCCATCATGAAGCACAGCTAAAGGAATATTTCTGAGTAGCCCGTCTGGGGCAAAGACAAGTGTTTTTATATTGGCTTGTTTCAAGTTCTCCTCAATGGGTTGAAGTATCCATTGGTAAATTTTCTTGGCAAGCGGTTCTACTTTAGGTGTCTCTGATGAATCAGCTAAAATTTCGCGGAATTCATTTAGCCTTGCTTCAATTTCTTGTCCAGATATAGGAGTTGATTTATAAATAAGTGGTTGGTCTGGAAGTTGTAGGATAATTGCCAATTGCTCAGGTAAAACAATTGGATATATCATGGCAGCAGTTGGATCTTTAAATTCCGTTAATCGTTCTTGTGGAGGAATTGGACAACGCAAAAAATTTTCTAATTCTGCCAGTTGTAACTCATCAATATACTTAACTGCTTTGTTTAAATTTTCTGGTGACTCTTGTCTAAGCAATAAATTCACCAGTTGTCGATAAACAGGCTCAATCTGATCCCGAAAAGAAAACTGCACATCTGGGTCGGCTGGCATCAAGTTATAGCGTACTTTGTCTAATGCACTGATTGCTGTAGTGTAATGAGCGATCGCTAGGTCTAGATTAGCCACCTGATTATCCTGTTGCTGGCTAAGCAATCGACCCATCTGCCACTGCAACTGGTACATTAAATCGGGAGTATTTGCTAGATCCAAAGCCTTCTGAGTTAGTTGCTGCGCCTCTTGCCATTGCTGATTGCTAGCATATAGTTCCCCTAATTGCCCTAACGCCTGAGCTTCTGCCCGTTGATCCTGTAATTCTTGAGCCTGTTGTAAAGCAATTTGAGTGTGAGCTACCAGCGATCGCACTGAAACCGTAGTTTGTTTAATTTGATCACCTGCCTGAAGCAACTTCATCCCCTGCTGTACATAGCGGAGACGGGCATAAATAGAGAAATGTCCTAGAGGAATTGATTCAATGAGTGGTTGAAGTGTGGGAAAGCGTTCCAGAACAAGAGCAAACTGCTTAGTTTCAATTACCCTTTCAATCAACGTAGCTAAATCGTTTAATGATGCCCGTAGTTGTAGCTCTGGTAAGTCCTTTGTTTGTTGAATAACATCCTGGAAATACTTGTGGGCAAGTTGAGTACAACGCTCTGCATCCTCAGTTCGACCGATCGCCTGAAGCCGCTGTGCTTCTGAAAATTCTAGATTACCTAAGTCCAGTAGAATTTCAGCTTCTAGCCGTCCTGGCTGTAATCCCTGCGCGATTTTATGAGCAGATAATAGAGCTTGGCGCGATGCCTTTAACTCACCAACTTGTCTCAATACATTGCCTAAACTGCGCCATCCTGTAGCTCTAAGTAAGCTATCCTCTTCTCGTAAGCCCTGGATGGCTTGAGTTAACTGTTTCTGCGCCAGCACATAGTTGCCTAATTTTTGCAGTGCCTGGGCTTGGTTGATTTGACTCTGGGCGATCGCAGTTTTGTTCTCTAAATGCCTGTAAAGTTGCTCAGATTGTTGCCACAACGTTAATGCTTTCTCTGGTTGCCCTTTGGTCAGATGTAACTGCCCTTGAATATCCAAAGTTTGAGCGAGTACCTGATCGTGCCTATTTCCTTGGTTGGTAACTCTTTCCAGCAACTGCCGACTTCTCAGAACCGCTTGTTCTGCTTCTTGCCATTGTCCAAGCTGCTGATAGACAAGGGCAAGGTTACTCAATGCCATGGCTTGATTCAGGTGATCACCGCGTAACTTCTCTGCTAAATTTTGCCAAATCTGTACGGCTTCCGTGTACTGTTGATTCTGGTAAAACTGGTTTCCCTGCGCAACCTGTTGCATCCAGGGTGGCTCGGTGACTGCCTCCTGACTCATTGCTGGAAGCTGTGCCAGGATGAGCGTCATTCCCAAGCTAAGCATGACTAAGCTGAGGAAGGACAACTGATGTAACTGGAAATAGCACCATTGGAGCCAAGAACGAACTAAGAACTTGTACATGAGAACTGACGGTAGATGCAGATGCAGAAATTCAATCGACTGAGTTAGGGAGTTTGACACCCTGACACTGGCAGACCTGTGGGTATAGATGGAGCAACTAGAGCGATCGTGCCATCCGAAAGCTTGATTAAGCGTTGAGCTTCAACTATTTCTAGGGGCGGAGAAAGGCTCTTAGAGGCTTTTGTGATTGGCTCAGATGGCAATACAGGAGCTACTAGTCCAACCGCGATCGCCTCGCTACTCATGGCATCACCTGAACGAGTTGGCATACCTCCCGCTCCACTAATCACAAATTCACTCCGCTGTTCAGCTCTGCTACCTGCGTGGCAAACGATCGCCATTTGATCAGGTAGGAGGTCTTCTGGCAGGGTCTGGGTGCTGGGAGAATCGAGCGTGTTGATATTAATCTCACCCGGAAACACACCCGGTAACGGACTGACGGACAGAGAAGTAAAGTCACTTTCGGAAGTTCGTCGTCCCTGAAACTCTCGGAAGTTCAAGATTAGACTGGCAGTGGCGTTAATATTTCCACCACGACCATAAATTGCATTCGCGACGATGTCGTTATTGTCAGCGAGCGATCGACTAATGATGGCTCCAGCCGCATCGATCGTCAGCATACCTGCATTCGCCAGCCCAAACGCTTCAGCAGAAATTTCACTATTGTTTGCCATCCAAATCGACACATTGGGGTTCGACAATCGCATTACAATATTGCCACCTTCACTTTGGCGTGTCGTTGCTCGTATCCTAGCTTGGTTAACGAGTGAAATAGATCCTGCTGAAATATCAATATTGCCGGAGATCCCTGTTCCAGTACCACTGACAGTAACTTGCCCATTGTTCTGCATGGTTAACTGTGGCGTTGTTATAGTGATCCCTCTAGCATTGCCAGAGCCACTACTGTCAAAGTACAGACCACTATCAAAAGCCCCAGAACTCCCGTTGACTTCAATTCCTTCGAGGGCGACTACACGAATCAGCCCGCCCTCTCCATCACCACTCGTTCTCGCAGAAACACGACCTCCATTTTGGAGGAGGAGGCGAGGAGTTGAGATCGCCAATTCTCCAGCATTCCCTGTATTAGTAGTATCTAAAAATAACCGACTGACAAAGCTCCCAGTTGCCCCTGTCACCTGTACCAGTTCAGATGCATTCACTGTGAGTGTTCCGGCTTGCCCAGTGCCGATCGTTTGGGCGGCCACCTGCCCTCCATCCTGCACTAGCAGTTGCCGTACATTAACTGTTATGTCGCCTGCTTGTCCGCTAGCGCGTGTTTCTGAAAGGATACTACTGGCTGTTTGACCTCGAGGATTATTGCTTACTCCGCTGACTCGAACACTGCCATTGGGTGTATTAATGCTGATATTTCCTGCTTGACCTGTTCTAGAAGCAGTTCCAGAGATCAATGCACCCCCTTGAACTAGAATCTGTCGCGCATTCAAAATCTCTAAGCTACCAGCATTGCCACTAGCAAATGAATTCAAGTAAATTCCAGTTTGACTATTGGCGGTATCAGTACCTGTTAGGGTTAATGCATCTGCAATGTCCAGTCGCATGGTACTACCGCGTCCCTGCCCCAAGGTTGCCCCAGAAAGATAAGAGCCATCCTGAAGATTCATTTGGTTAGCTGTGATCGTTAAGGCTCCAGCATTCCCGGAACTGAGTGAATTCGTTTGAGCAATAATAAAACTTTGATCAAGGAGACTTATAGTATCTGCGGTGATGGTAATGTTGCCACCTGAGCCCGTATTAGAAATAGCCAATGGATTGATTCGTAAGTCATCACCAGTGATGCTAGATAGTTGAGCATTATTTTGTAGGGTGAGCTGCTGAGCATTAATTTGAATATTCCCACCAGATCCTGAACTGAACGTGTTGGCAGTTAGCTGTGCCCCATTTTGTATGGTGATCTGTGAAGCATCTATCTGAATGTTTCCGGCATTCCCTATGCTGCCAGGTAAAACATCAGTTGTAATGGAGCGATCGATCTGAATGTTATTTCTAGCGAACAAGCCAACTTGACCAGCGTTACCCCCAGTTGATCGAGTATCAATCCGTGTATTGGCAAAGATATTATTTCCCGCTAGAAGTGTGACATCACCAGCAATACCATCTGAGCGCGTATCAATTGGCGCATTAGTTAGAATGGTATTTCCCGCTAGAAGCGTAACACTCCCAGCAATACTATCTGAGTGCGTATCAATTGGTGCATTAGTCAGAATGGTATTTCCCGCCAGAAGTTTAACGTTACCAGCAATACCTGTAGCAGAACTTGTATCAATTGGGGCATTGAGGGTGATGCTGTTCCTGGCATCGATCGTCACAGAACCACTATTACCTGCTGCAATATTAGTACGAATTCCAAGTCCATTTACTCCGTTTACTGTAATATCACCTCCAGGTAAGCCAAGATTTGGTTGATAGTGATTGGAAAGGAATACTGTTCCGTTTGGTGCAGCAATATTAATGTTGCCAATAGTAATATCTGCGCTGGTTGCAGGGGCGTTGGGATTGGGATAAGGAAGAGGAATGAATGAAAACGGTGGAGTGGAATCATTCAGGTCTAAGGTGTAACCTGGTGGTGGAATTGGAGCCAGAGTACCAGCCCGAATATCCAGGGTGGGGCTAGCTAAACCGTTAATCACCTGTACGCTGCCATCAGGTAAAGGGATAGTTTCAATGATCGTATCGACAGCCGCCGTCTCCGCACCAGTAATGGATATTGGGCCAGGGATTGTTACTTTCCCTCCGGCAAAAATATGAAGCGAGAACCCTGAGTAACCACCTAATTGCACATCACCTGTGGCATAAAAAATCGGATCATAGGGGCTAAATAGATTGCCTAGACTACCATCCAATTGCTCAATCCGGATATTTCCACCAGCCCAGTAATGAGCATCGCCACCAACAGGGCTACTGGAGCGTAATATCATGTCACGACCGGAGACCAAATGACTATTCGGGTGGTTAAGAGCGAAAATATCAATGGCACGATCGCCCTGCACTAACAATTGACCACCAGCCCATAGTAAAACAGGTTGGCTGACGGTATCTCTTACTCGAACGGTATCTTGAGCGTACAGAGTCAGGTCGCCTTGCGTCAGCAGTTGGCTGCCTATCAGGTTCAAATTTTGGGCAGAGGTAATTGTTGCGGTTTGAGCGGCAAAATGATTGAGGTCAATATCACCTGTTGTAGATCGCACAGTTAATTCGCCATTGGCAGCAGTCAGTTGCCCACGGCTAGAGATGCTTCCTCCATGCAGGGTCAGGTCTTGACCAACCACTAGATTTGCTTGATTCAGGATGCTCCCTCTCGCTGTACCATACTGTAGACCGAGCGGCACAGTTACGGTCAACAAGGGTGGAGCCTGGGGATTTACCGCACTAAACTCTGAGCCATCACTGAATTGGAAGCGGTCGCTCGTGCTAGCTGTAAACGATCCACGCACATCTAACCGAGCATTGGCACCAAAGATAATGCCATTAGGATTGAGAAGAAACAGATTAGCATTTCCCAGCACACCTAATGTACCAAGCAGGTTAGAAGGGTTGTTGCCAGTCACACGACTGATAATATTCTCAACTCCAGCCGGATTCGTAAAGTAAACTCCGCGCGACTCTGGAATATTAAAGTCTGTGAAACTATGAAATAGATTAGTTCCCCGGATAGCACCGCCATCAACACGATCGCTGAGTAAACCATTAATTAGTTGATTGGGCGTCATCACAGAGGACTCTCTTCCCAATGTGGCATCTGGAGTGGTTTGGGCAATCGCAGGAGACATTTTAATTGCACCTAGTGCTAATACGATCGTCCATAGCCAAAGTTGGTAGCCATTGTGAGGCTTCATCAGTTCTATCCTTCTACCCTAATTAGTACTGCTGAGAGTTAGTCTGAGTTAGCCTGTTGAGACCATAGAGCTAATTCATGTTCTATGATCTCAAACCTAAATACACCTAAATAACTAATCTTTTCGAGAATTCTTACTCGAACGGTGCCGCCGCAGTTTCAACCACCCAGCGGCGGCTAATACTAGCCCACCGATCGTAGAAGGCTCGGGTACGGCAGCATTAGTACAGCCATTTGCTTCTAAGCAGGGTGGCCGCAAGTCTGGTCCAATTACCCCTGGAATTACATCAACGCCAGGGATAATTTGTATTGGCTCACCGGGTAGTGAAATTGGGGCGATCGGCAGGGTTGTAATATCTTCGATCCGTTGCAAGGCAAACGATACTCCTTGGTCGGCGGGCTTATTAAACTCTAACGGAAATGCCAGTGGACTTGGATTGTTTGGTAACCAGGGAACCCAGACATCTGGATCGATGCCAGTGATGAGAAATTCAGCAACACCCTGTCCCAGTAGTTGCTGAAAATCAACTCCCGCTTGACCAGGAAAATACTGCCCAATCACCTCATACAACCCCTGCTCATTTTTTACTAACACATTGAACGGTGCAGGTTTAATATCTTCTGGGCTGTTAGGGGGCACAATAGCACAGGGGAAGCCATTAATCGCCGTAAATAGAGTGTCTCCATCAGCAACAAACTGGAAGCCCATGTTAGCAGGGGGATCGTACCAGGCTCCACTAGGGGCATTGTCAAAGATCTTCACCCCGTTGACAACTCTAGTGGGTTCAAGGGCATTCTGTTGCCCCTCTAAAACTGGACAAATGAGTGATGATAAAGGTGGTGGTGGCGGTGGCGGGGTATTCACTAATTGACTAACTAACGCAATTCCATCGTTAATACATTCTGTTAGCAATGTGGCAATGAACTCACCCGCAGGCAACAAGGCTTTGGGAAGCCGAAATCCAAAAATTTCTGAAGTGCTAGTTTGAAAGAATTGCGGATCTAAACCCGCTGCGATCAAATCGCTTCGACCTAATAAAGTCACTTCCCCAATTTTATTACCCGAACCAATCACGTTAGGCATGTGGGCAGCCGTATTATCAAACGCTACAGCATTGGTATAAGGTGCAAAATAGGGATCATTCCAAAGCAGGTCACCCATGCTGGTTGCACGTTGACCTCCAGTAAGGCTACCTAACATATTATTGTTATTTGCTAAAGTCGGATACCCAGCGTTTTCCCCAACGACACTAGTCAACTGAACATTCTGATATACACCCAGAGACGGCGCTCTTGAGTCATTTCGAGGTGCAAATCGGATCGCAAATAACTGGCTACTGTTACTAGCAGTTTGTAGATTACCACTACCAGAAAAATCTAAGATTAAATCACCCCAACCAATATTTGAGTCTGTCACTGGGTAACACCGAGAATCTCCAACCGGGCAGAGTTGTGAAGCGGTGTTCTCGCCATAAAGAGGTAGATTGACACTAATGGCAAACCAGATACTATCGGTTGCTACATCATCTTTAAATGCCAGCCCTTCAATTTCGTAGATTGTGTCACCCGCCTGACGAGTATTATCAGGTCTTAATGCCAAGCTATCATCAGGGGCATCAAAGGCATAGTTCCAACCCAAGTGAAGTTCGGCACCGATCGCGGCTGTTGGTTGTAACCAGATCTGGAAGATACCTGTTGCTAAAAGATAGGAAAGTTGATGGAAAGTTTTTGTTGACATGGTAGAGCAGATGAATTAAAGAAGTTGTAACTTTGCTAATCACTACAAAATCTAGCTTAAAGGCAATATCAGTAAAGGTTAGCCCATGATGATGACGTTATCCAGCATGTTATTTTGTAAGAAAAAAGCCGATTTTTATTCGACAACAATGTGATGCTAAATCTTATCTAAGATCGTTGGATAGATCGGTTGCCCTGAACTCCTTGATAAAAGTTAACTGCTGCGATCGTGAGGAAAACACTGCCAAAGATAAACAGCACAGCTATCAGTAGGGCGAGGAATGCCTCCATAAGCCCGCTTCCTTGGTATTCATGCACATGTTTTACTGTCACCTGAATACCTCTGTGGCTGTTAGCAGAATCAAGTTGAACCAGCTTTTCGATCGCGGCAATTTCAACATCTGCCTGTTGAGTATTTACCTGCTTCCTAAGCATGAACGACCTCCTATAGAGTGAGTTTGGTCTAGCCTCTTACTCCTCTCTCGGTATCCAATAATGGCTTTTACGCAGATCGTTCAAGAATTAATATTGTTAATTGTGGATATTGACCCAAATTCATAGGGTTACCTCAAGTAGTAGATGGGTTGAAGAACTAGTAGTTCAGGCTATGGCTGAATAATCGAGTCAGATAGATTAACAGTAGGTCACTAATGTTGACACCGCAAAACCCCAGTAACCAATAGGGAACATCAAAGATTTTTAGGGCTTAATCCATTTTTAGGCAAGGAGTTAAGCCTTTTAGAAGGCTAGCAAGTTTCGTCTGAGTATTCGTTATTTTTGCGCTAAGTTCATTAAAACTTCAAAAAAACGATACCACCTATCTAAGCATTAACACGTAGGTATTGGTTTGCTTCTTAGCCCTACAAACGCTCGAATGAGAACAGACGCAGGATCTCTCGCCCAACCCTCTGGTATAACGGGATAGTTTCTGAGTATACACGCGCATACCCAGAAGAACCGTTCTGTAGCTGACCATCTGGGTTATTGACATGGATCAAAACCGCCACTGTCCGTCGTTGTTTAGTCTGGTCGGACTGGACATTTGGAATAGTGCGTTCTACTCTGGCATCAAAACTCTTGAGCTTATCATGTGAAAGGCGGAACCGCACAGGCTTACCGTTCTGTATATAGTTAATGTCCTGCTCATCAATTTCGACGTAACCCGTGAGTTCGTCTAGTTTGACAATTTCTAGCAGTCCCTGGTCGGTTTTGAGTTCTCTTCCTAGCTTAAGAGCAAAATCAGGAGTAATTACAACTCCAGAAATCGGTGCCCGCAGCACTAACTGTTGTTGATCTTGCTGAAGCTTAGTCAAGCGATGGTGTAGTTGAGCTAGGCGATCGCTGATTGCCTGCATTTGCCATTCACTCTCCGCCGTTTGCTGCTCAGCCGCAACTAATACAGTTTGTCGTGATGCTTGAATTTGAATATCCTGCGCTTGATTACGGAGCTTTTGCTGAGTAGAGGCTAGAGTTTGTTGCGCTGTTTCCACTTCCCCCGCAATCATATCCCGATCGCGTTGCACCTTATCTCGTGCTGCTTGGGAGATGGCTCCATCGTGTAGTAATTCATCGTAGCGGCGTAATTCTCGCTCCGCGCTCGCTAGCAATGTTTGCTTAGTAGCGATCGTAGTTTGAATTTCTTGGATTTGTGATGGTACGTTTTCCTGGGCAACCTGCTCGGCTAACACGACTTGTTGCTCTAGCGCCTGGCGAGTTGCGATCGCAGCTTTGACAGCTGCTTCTGCTCGGATCTGTTGGCGCTGCTGATTTTCTATCTGTTGTTTTGCCTCAGCTATCTCCTGCTGCACTTGAGCTATTTCTCGCTCTAGTTCACGACTGCGGAGTGTGGCGATGACCTGTCCTTGTTTCACCATTGTACCGGGTTGAATGGCAGGAGCTAGAGTCTCAATCGTACCTGGGATTGTCGTGGTCACGGCTCTGCGGTTTCCTGGTTTAGCCTCTAGAATCACTGTTCCACCAACTTCATAGGTGATAGGGAATAGGCTAGCTCCAATCATGCCAGCGATGACGGCACTGAATATCAATCGGCGACGAGCAGTATAAGGGGTAGGGGGAGCAACGGATGTAGCTTTGATGGGAGGAGATGAGGAAGTGGCAGCAGGGAGAGGAGGAGCAGAGGGCGAAACAACTTTGAGAGTAAGACGGGAAGATGATTTGGCAGAGGTTGAGGGTGTCATAATGCAATGATTAGGAGCGTGGTTGAGTTGGGAAGTAGTAGTAAATTGCCCACAGCATGAGCAGGACTAATGCCAGCATGGGGATGTAGGTTGCGGTCCAGCCCACGACATGAATCAGGAGGAATGCTAGAACAGACATGCTGTAAGCCAAACTGAAGGGAGCATAGACAGCAAAAATCCAGTAATGCTGAGAGTCTTCTTGGATTGGGTGACGTTGTAGTAAATTGGCGTAGAACTGAAAGGAGCGCGATCTCAGGTTGTTAATACCACTCAACGCTACAGCTAAGTAATAGCCATCGAACTTGCTTAACGGATTCAGGTTGACTGTAACCGTCATTAAGGCAGCAATCATTAGTAAATAGCCAGTAATATGTAACCAGGTTTCGGGGTAAGTGAACTGCCATAGCCAAAACCCGATCGCCGCAATGGTGACTTGACAAATGACTCCTGCTCCCACTACTAGCGCTCGTTGTCGTCGCGTTAACGCATATTGATCAGTGGTGTTGGTATAGGCGGCAGGAAACAGAAACATGAACATCAATCCAACTTCGGGAACGATTCGATCGAAATGCTTCAGAGTAAAAGCATGTCCCAGTTCATGAATTGATATGACGAAGAGGCTGAGCAGTCCAAACGCCAGCATTAACCCAAGGTCACGCTGTTGCCATAAAGCGATGGCAGTGGTTGTAAATTCTTGCCCGTGACGAATGCCGTAAACTAGGGACACCAGCAGGAAAATACTCAGACAAAGGCTAAACATGGGTGTCCAGAGCCAACGCAGGCGATCGACATGGCAACTTAACCAGCGATCGGGATTACCCAGAGGTAGGGAGAAAAAGAGTAGATTGAGAGGGGTAAATTTGCGCTGAGGCGGTTTTGGTGGTTCAATCCCAACTAGCATTCCAGCTAGCGCTAAATGTTGGATTAAGTGGCGTAATTCGGCGGCAGGAATTTGGCACTGTTGAACAATCTGAGCCAGTGGCAATCTTTCTAACAGCTCAATTGCTGTTTTATGGCGATCGCTCACCTGCATTTGGTATTTGACCTGATTTGGGTTACGCAAAATCCAGTAGCCATCAGGATGATGAAACCAATGTAAACTTGATTTCAGCCGATAATCAGTTGTTGCGGCAGGATGGGATACAGGTTCATTGACTGAAGGCTCTAAAACATGGCAATCAATCAATTTATAGATCAATTGAACCACTAAATTGGCAGGAACGTTGCCTAATTGGTCTTGGCAAAATTGTTGAATTTGCCCAATGGTATACTCCCCGGTAAAGTACGATAGTGCATGGGCTTCGGGAATTGAGCATTGGTATTGTCTATCTCCCTGGAGCGATCGCAGAACATAATGACTTGCCTGTTGAGCTTTGATCAGTTGCCAAGATTGGCGCAAATTCGGGCAAACTAACCCCTGATACACATCTAAGGTCATCTCATGAGTAGTGATTGTGGTGTAGAACTATTCCTTTCTCTATTTCAAGTCGGCAGTTTTACGCAAGTTGAGGATATCGCTAAAAAATTAGTTCAAGAACGCGATCGCCCCTAGCAAAAAGAGCGATCGCAGATTACAGGAGATTAGCTGACCACCAACTCTATCTCATGCTCAGAACTGAACATAATCTGCGGGATTCCGGTTATCCGTCTGGAAGCGAAACGGGCTAACACGAACTTCAAAGTGAAGATGATTACCCGTTGAGTTCCCAGTTGTTCCTACGTCGCCAATATATTGACCAGCACTCACCGTATCGCCAACATTTACAGCAATATGGGAAAGATGAGCATAATAGGTACGGATACCACCGTCATGTTCAACGACGATCAAGTTACCATAGCCAGTTGTGTCCCAGCCAGCTCGCACAATCCTGCCACCTTTAGCAGCTTTAACCGGTGGTTCGTTCTTTCCAGTTGCCAAATCAATTCCAACATGGTTAGGACGGGCAGGATCTCTGTATCCTCCTCCTATAACTACCGTGTACCAGCTACCAGAGAGAGGATTGTAGAACTTACCTGGATCGATAGGAGTGGGTTGCCCAGGATTAGGGTTGTTGGAGCCGTTACGATAGGCAGTAGCAGAACGACCATTCCAGACAATATAACCATTGGCAAAATCCTGCCGAATTTTACCTTCCCAACTATACTCTGCACTCTTGGGTGCGCCCATCCAACCATTTAACCCACCTTCCCTTAGGTAAGTTTGCCGAATGCCGCCATAGAGAGGAAACGTCCCAAATTGGCTGGTGACAATAGAACCGCCTTGGAAAAGTTGATAGGTAGCACCACTGGGAGCATGGAAAATGGCATTGGATATAGGGTTAAGTAGTGTTGGTTGATATTGCCGCCACACAGGTAAAAAGGGATTGCTGATAGTAAAGCCGTTGACTACAATTGACTCTGGCAATGGATCAGAAGATGACTCTGGAGGTGTACCTGCAATAATCGCTGCCGAAATCCACTGGTCTGTGCCTGCAATTCGGTACCAACGATCGGATCTGCCTAAGCCTTCATTGCTATAGTCGATGAGTTCTCCAACAGTCCAAGCATCAAATGATACTGTTGTTCCAGGTAGTCTTTGACCAACAACCGCAAAACTAGTGCTAGGTCCAGAACGGACATTAGCATTGACAGTTGAAATTACAGTACCACTGAAAGCAACTTCGGTCACGTTAGCTGCCTTCTCTATCACGGTGTCGGATTCTGCCCAAAAGTCTGGTAGAGAAGCTGATTTAGGTAAGACTGGCACGGGGGTTGTTGCTTTTGCCAGATGTACGGCGGCGGCAATATTTAATAACCCTGCTCCTGTTTCTGCATCCCAGTTCGGTACTGCCAAATCAACTGCTGTTGCTTTGAGAATCTCAATGACTTGTTGATAACTCAGTTGCGGATTGGCTGCCCAAACTTGAGACACAGCTCCTGTGACTTTGGCCGTTGCAACAGATGTCCCTGACATTGCACCTATCCCATTTTCTACCGGAGCCAGCATGGGGTTATCTGGAGTACCACCATCCGTCACTAGAGATAGACTAGCGCCATAATTGGAATAGTCGGCGCGATCGAATCGATTGGCGATCGACTGGAAGGAATCGACCTGAGTAGCAGAACCCACAGTAATGATGTTATCGAACAATTGAGAGGCTTGTCCTAGGGCAGAGATAGCACTTCCATCATTACCTGCTGCTGCAACAATAATAATATTGTTACGGTGAGCATAGTCCAGCGCTCTCCATTCAGCCTCCGTCAACTCATATCGGGGTGAGAGGGTTTCATCCCAGTTAATTTGTGCTAGTTCAAAACTGAGGTTTGCCACAGCATTGGCTTGCCCAGACGCTTTGGCAGTATCTACAAACTCAATGAGTGAATCCGCCCATTGACCAGAACCAATGGCACGACCAACCCAGATGGTAGCATCATCATTAATGCTGCTAATGGTTCCAACAATATGAGTTCCATGCTCATTGCCCTCTAATGGTTGTAATTGTGAGTCGCTGTCTCCTCCAACCCAATCAAATCCATTGATAATCTGGTTATAGTTTAGATATGGATTGTTGCCATTGATTCCTGTGTCAATTACTCCAATCAACGGCTGATCAGCAGCAGAAAAATCATAGCCATCGGGTTCATTCACGATCGGAATCGTGAGCGGTTCTAGTTGTAGATTATCAGTTGGTTCATGGTAATGCTCATGATAATCGTGATCTGGGTCGGGAGTGATATAAGGCTCGGTATAAGCAATCAACGCTTGCCCCATATCCGTTGTACGCCAATCGCGATGTGGATCAATGACTTGATCTAAATCAACGGCTTCACCTTTTGCCCCTCTGACTTGAAATACGATATCGTTGTAGTCTCGATCGGAACCAGTATCCACTCGCAAATCTTCAAAGGCAAAGGTATTGCCATCTCCAGTGACATCCACGATCTGTTCCACATAGGATAGTTGACCGGGATTTAACTCATTGGAAGCCATAGAAAACAGCGGACGAATTGCTCCATCCATCGGTGAGTGCAAGACATCCTCTACTCGTCCATTCGGAACTAGCATGAAGCCAACTCGATCGCCAGCTCGCATTGAAAACGATCGTGCTTTCTGATACTCACCACTGTTAAAGTCACCTTCCCAAGCAAACTCACTGGTAAACTTAGCGGCATCTGTAGCATCAGAAATGACAATATGACCCCAGTCAGAATTACTCAGTGCCCGTTCCGCAGCTATTTTAATGAATTCTTCAGTAGACAAATTTGCTCTTTCTAAACCGTCTAGGCTAAAGATTGCCACTTCTCCTTGATATCCACCACCATCAAATAGAAAATCAATCGTTACGTCACCAGAATTGCCAACAGTAAATACGCCCGTATCAAATTCAAGAGAAGTTGAAGTAGGTAATGGTGATAGCTCGAACGGAGCTGAATCACTGGCTATATCAATTTCAGTGCCTAGAAAATTGTCCTGATTGGATGGAGCTTCCTCAATGTCAACATCAGGTAAATCAATTAAAAGTGACTCATTAGAACGAATAATATCCAGATCCAGTAGTGAGTCTCCACTCTCAATGCCAGCGCTTGGAGTCAGAATTGGTTCTAGTAAGAAGCTATTAGTAGAAGTGGGTTGACATGGTTTGCGACTCTTCACACGTTTTTTGGCTCCAATCCCAAATAAGACCATAGTTGACCTACCAGTAAAAAGCGAGGTGTTTCTATAACTTTCTCTACAGCAACTTCAAGAATTTACGCAAAGTTCGCTCTTTTTTCGATTGATTGGCTTTGATAGCCTCAACTCTGTTCGTTAATAACTCAAGGTGGCGGTATTCCGAAGACCACTGCAAATACTGAATATGACCATTCAAGCAACGGTGCAGATTATTAGTTAAATTGGCTGCAACATTTATGGTTCATTAGGATGACGAAACCATTGCACAATGAGTTGGAGCTGATATTGAGCTAGGGGATTAGCTGTAGATGATGTCTGCTCGTCAATTTCAACTAACGATAAAATATTGCGTTCAATTAGCTTCTTAATCAGATCGACCACAAGAGTGGGGGAAACCTCATCTAGTTCTTGCTGGCAAAGTTCCTGTACTTGTTGTACGGTAAATCTGCCAATAAAGTAGCGCAGTGCATAACCTTCTGATACTGAAAATACCAAGCGAATAGGCTCCCGTATCGATCGCAAAATATATTGATCAGCATTTTGGATTCTAACTAGCTGCCAGTGACTTCGTAAATCAGGGCAAATCCAATTCTGGCAGTTCTCTAAAGTCATACAGCAGTGAGAACAGAAAAGGTTAAAGATGAACTATCCCTCTCTCTGTCCTCTTAGGTTAGGTTTTACGCATTTTGAAGTAATTAGTTTGACTGAGTTACCGCAGCAAACAGCCGCCAATTCACAGCGACTAGAGCGATCGCTAAAATAGCTAAATCAGGTGATAAAGTCGTTGTTGGGCTAGAACTTTTAATGACGGCATTTTGATGAACCACAGTAGCATCAATCATCTTGCCATGATTAACCGCCTTTACAGGTTCAATCTGGATCATCTGCATCATGGTTAGCGTGGCTAGTCCCAAGTTAAGCCCAAACAATGCGAGTTTTGCGATCGATGACATGATCAATACACCTCTTAAATCAAAGATTTTTAATGGGTGAACACTGGCTTTTAGCTATCTACTGAGTCTGATTGATGATTCTGCTTCTGAACCTGCTTAAGGTAGTTGCTCAACGCCTCTCCTAATACTTCCTCAGGTGATTTGGGTTCATCTTTGGTAAAGGTACTACTGACGATCGCGGCTCCAAGCATAGTAAAGACAATCGCGGCAAACATCATAGTTCGTTATTCCTTGACAAAGCTGATCTACTTACTTCTCTGATTAGAAGTAACAAATTTTACGCACACCTCGTCAAAATTCTAAAAAACACTGAGGCTGGTTGATTGTAGAGTATGTACAAGCAATGTAGGAACCACGAAAAAACGATCGCTCTGGGGGCTAAAAGAAGCGATCGTGTAGAATACACAGTTCTACTTGTTTGTATAGTTGTGCCTGTAGAGTTTACTTACATGCTATTCAGCTTGTGGTAAAAGTAAGAAATCGAGCATTCTCTCCTCGAAAAACTGCAAGCTGATTTTTTGTCATTTCAACTGGACCGCCTTTATACATTGGGTCGGCAACAATATATTTCCCATTTGGTGTCTTCCCAAGAACAGCAATGTAGTGAAAGTCGCCGCCACTACCATACAAAGTAGGTTCTGGAAACTGATCACGCCATTTAGAACTAATCCTTCCATTGGCTACTAGTGGTTTCCCTTCCATCAAACTGTGGTCTAAATCATTCCACGTTGAATACTCTTCTGCTCTACCGCCGGCTCTTTGAATACCTACTCTCATGTTGCCATCACCAGTATAGGCGGAATCACGATTGAGAACTCTAACACCTTCTTTCTCAGAAAAATTGGGATCATCTGGAAACATCAGGTAGCGAGCATGATCAATGCTAGTTTCAATGCTGATACCTGGTGGTTCAAGCCCCAAGGTTTTAATAAGCATTGCTAAACTTGCTGGACCACAGTTGTTGCTATAGGATGGACCAGTAGGGTTGTACTTTGAATGTTTGAATTGAAGCTTGAAGAATGCCTCAGCTTGTTTCGCGCTAGTAGGTAATAGAGAAGGAAGTTCTTCCCAGTAGAGGTCAAAGTAGGCATTTCCGCCGCCTTCGTAGTGATGGAAGTGGAAGTCGTACCAGCCTGTTTCGGGAACATCAAATACAACTTCTTTATAAGCGCCATAGGCATCTGTTTGCCATTGATTTTCAGGTGTGAAATGAACCCAGCGCTGATTATCTTGCTTCTTAGCAAAGAGTTGATAACCATCATCGGCTCTTACCATTGCTCTATATCGCTTGCCAGCCTCAAAATAGGCAGAGGTGTAGCTTCGCATCGCAAAGAAGTCACTGGGCAGACGATCGCCTCTAGGTGAGCCATCTCTCCAATCTTGGAGGTTAATCCCCTTTTTGCCGTCGCTACGTACATTAGAACCCAGGTTGATGGTTGCTAAGAAGTTTGCCGTGTTGTCCCAGAAATTAGCGGGAGGTTGACCCTGGTTGCGATCCCATCGGTAAACATTGGTTGCCCAGCCAGTATTACTGTTGGTATTTTCACGAAAGACTGAATAGGGATTGTCTAACAACGTGCGAATTTCATCACGGCTACGTCCCTGTGCAATCGCATTCCAAAACTGCCGCCACTTGCCGCTATTACTGTTCACATCCTGCCAACTGAAGCTAAATGCCCCAACGGCTGAGCCCCAGATTATCACGCCGCCTTCAAATCGGGCAATTTCCCAGCGTTGCCCATAGGTATTTGGAGGTGAGTAGGCTTCTGGGTCATAGGTGGGGAAGCCAAGCCAACCACCAGAGCCACCAAGCCGCTCATACTCAGCTTGGTAGTCACGCCAGATCGATTTATTGGCAAAATTCTGTCTTGTCCAATGCTGCGAGCCGTATTCAAATGGGATATACCAACCATCAGTGCCTTGAGGAGAACGTGTAGCGGGAATGGGATTACTTCGGGGTAGACCCATCAAATCAACTCGCCAACCCAACGGTTCACCAAACAGAGCGATCGCGGTTCGATTGTAATCTGTACTATTGCTATCACTTTCTCGCATCACAATCAGTCCACGAGAGTTGAAACTGCCACCTGTGGCAAACTCCTGTACCCAAACCCGTTGTCCGGCAAGTGTCTGAAGGCGAATGGGACCACTGGGCGCACCCATGCGAGGGACTCCGTTATCAGAATGGCGTTCAGAGTAAGCCCAGCGAAAGGCATTAACCACATTTTGGGGCGGACGATCTGATACTTGCCACCAGGGAACGCCACCGATCGCATCTCCAGAGGCACGATCAGCCGTTTGAAACCGATAAGTTTGATCCAAATATACCGGAGTTGTTTGCCGCTCCTGAGGGATTGGCTCTGGGTCAGGTAATTCGCCAGTTTGAGGAATTTGAGGCAATTCACCGACTACAATGCCGCTACGACTAGGATTGTCAGCAGCACCCCAAATTTGCCCTGTAATTCCAGCCACAGTCTCTTGTACGCTAGCTATCCCTGTCTGTGGATCAATCACTAGTTTTTGCCCACTGCTGGTATATGCCGATAGCACCCCATTGGTCAGTGCTAATCCAAGGACATCTTGGAAGCCCAAGTCGCCAATAGTCCGAGCTTTTCCAGTGCTGATATCTACTGCCATCAAGCGATCGCTGATTTCGCCTCTGGCAATTGCCAAAATTTCATACTCTCCATTGAAGACAAGATCTCCACTGCTACCTGTTCCTAAAGAGCCAATTTGGAACACTTGAGTGCTGCGAGGGTCAATCCAGAATAAGTTGCCTGTATCGCCATCTGCCGCATACAGCTTGCCATCTGGGGAAAAGGTTAGCTGAGATCTTGCACCATTCTCAGTAAGGGTTGCCAAAGGAGCCAAAATCTGAAAGAAAGGGCGTAGCAAAAAATCAGAAGACGGTCATGGAAACCATTCTTCAACACGCCCAAGGGCTAGTGTATAG
>VRZD01000024.1 GCA_016743235.1 Pantanalinema sp. GBBB05
TGTATAGACCGAGGCAGTGTACGTCCAGAGGCTGATTTGCCACTCGTCGTGGATCAATTTACGGGAATGCTATTGTCCGGCATGATTCGTCGTCATGTTTCCCCAGTCAAGCGTGGGTACAGCCGTAAACAATACATTGCGGGTTGCGTCGATATGTTTGTCCAGGGAGTCAGCACGGTCTCAGTTTCCGTCAGTCAGGCGGTGTTCTCTAGCTAGATCTAAAGTGTTCTTGTAACTTAGCTATTCCCTGATTGAAATCGCTCTAGAGGTAAGACAGAGATGAAACGCTCTCAAACACAGATTCATGCTGATAAAGCTAATTTAGATGATATTCAAACTTCAACCAGTTTGAGTGAGATCAAACACCAAAATTCTCAAAATGAGAAATCAAATAATTACTCTTCTAGCGATCAAAAGAAGTTATCATCTAGCTCTGTAGATGATCTGACTGAGTTAAGTAAATTAGACCTCGATCAAGATAATTATTCTTCTAATGGCTATACTCAAGTTGCAGATTCTACAGTAGATAATGATGTTGATCATGAACTAGATCAGACCGCAGATTCCAAAAGTAGTAAAAAGCGCCGAGGCTTATTTTTGCTGATCATGGCTGCGACTTCGCTGCTAGTTGCTTCAGGGTTTGGATTGCAGTGGTGGCAGTTTCAGAAGACCCATGTTACTACTGACAATGCTCAACTCAAAGGACATCTCTCACCTATTTCGGCAAAAGTTCCGGCAACAGTTAAGCAGGTGTTAGTCAATGATGGTGACTATATCAACGCTGGACAAACCTTAGTGGTTTTGGAAGATCAGGATCTTAATCTGAAAGTACAACAGGCGGAAGCTAATTTAGCAGCGGCTGAGGCAGCATTGCGATCGGCAAAAGATACGGTCAGTGTTACCAGTCAGACTAATCCGACTCAAGTGCAACAAGCTCAGTCTAGTTTAGACGCTAAAGTTGCGGCTGTGCGTGCAGCTCAGGCAAATGTGAATCAAGCTATTGCTCAGGTTGAGACCGATCGGGCAGGTGTAGCTCAGGCACAAACAGCTGTCAATAAGACACAAGCCGATTTTCGGCGCTACCAACAGCTCTATAGCGAAGGAGCAATTCCTGGGCAGCAGTTAGATACGGTACGAGCCGCTTATGAAAACGCTCAAGCTGAATTGGTAGCAGCCAATAAAACTGTAGTTCAGTCTCAGGCGGCTGTGAAAAATGCACAGGCTCAATTGCAGAGTGCGCAAGCTGATGTTGCCGCAGCTCAAGGGCAAGTAGCTGAACAACAGGCATCTGGACAGACGGTAACAGTGCAACGAGATCAGCAGCAGCAAGCACAGGCACAAGTTAAACAGGCTGAGGTCCAATTGCAACTTGCCCGTCAGCAAATTGCTTATACCGTCATTAAAGCGCCGATCAGTGGTTATGTCGGTCAGCTCACCGCTCAAGTGGGGCAGAAAGTGCAGGCTGAACAACCCTTTATGGCGATCGTGCCGCTACAGACCAATGATGTTTATGTGGATGCCAACTTTAAAGAAACGGCTCTAGGTAAATTGCAAATTGGCGAAAAAGCAGAGGTGGAGGTCGATGCTTATCCGGGTAAAACCTTCAAAGCCACGATCGCAGGCATTAGCCCAGCGACTGGATCAAGTTTTGCTCTGATTCCTCCTGATAATGCGACTGGAAATTTCAATAAGGTCGTGCAATGGGTGCCGATTCGATTGGTGTTTGATCCCAACACAGATCCTCAACATCAGTTAAGACCCGGACTCAGTGTGAAGGTTACAGTCGATACCACTACAGGAACATAATCAACCCCGATCCAAACAGTTGATTGATTCTATTGTTGTTGTAGGGATAATCAGAATTCACTATGTCTACTGGGTCTCAGGCTTCATCTCGCGATCGCCGCTCTAGGTTGCCATCCCAACCACCACCACATACTGCTGATGCCGCGGGATATGTATATGGTCCGCTAAAGTGGGCAATTGCCGTGACAGCGTCTTTAGGTGCCATTTTGGAAGTGATTGATACCAGCATTGTTAACGTGGCGCTAACTGACATGCAGGCAACCCTAGGAGCAACTGTCAGCGAAATTGGGTGGGTGGTCACAGGCTATGCGATCGCCAATGTAGTGCTCATTCCGCTGTCTGCCTGGTTAGGTAACTTCTTTGGGAAGAAAACCTACTTTGTCTTTTCCATGATTGGATTTACAGTTGCCTCTGTGCTCTGTGGCTTATCGCTTAATTTACCCATGCTGGTGGTTGCCCGAATTCTTCAGGGTTTATTCGGGGGCGGACTGTTAGCGAAAGCGCAAGCTATTCTATTTGAGACGTTTCCGCCAGCGGAACAAGGGTTGGCGCAGTCAGTCTTTGGGGTTGGGGTAATTGCGGGTCCGGCAATCGGTCCTACACTGGGAGGCTATTTAACTGACACATTGGGCTGGCGCTGGATCTTCTTTATTAACCTGCCTGTTGGGATTTTGGCAGTGATCATGGCGATCGTGTTTCTGAGAAAGGATGTTAAGCAACACGTCCAAAACCAGCCACGAGTGGATTGGGCTGGCATTGTCTTACTGTGTATTGCCGTAGGTAGCTTGCAGGCATTTTTGGAAGAAGGTGAACGAGAAGATTGGTTTGAATCAGGTTTCATCACTATGCTAGCGATCGCGGCAGTGATTGGACTCATCCTATTTATCTGGCGAGAACTTAGCACAAAAGCTCCTGCTGTTGATTTGCGAGTTCTGCGGCATAAATCCCTTGCCGCCGGTAGTCTTTATTCCGGCATTTTGGGGATGGGACTATATGGAGCCTTGTTTGCTGTGCCACTGTTTACTCAAAGTGTACTGGGCTTTTCGGCAACTCAGACCGGATGGTTACTCGCTCCAGGCGCGTTAGCTTCTGCCATTGTGATGGTTTTGCTGGGTAAGCTTTCGACAAAAGTCGATGCTCGAATTTTGATTGGGTTAGGAGCTGTTGGGACAGCAGCCGTCATGTTCGATTTAGCCAAAATCACACCTCAAACTGGAACAGAGGATTTGTTCTGGCCGCTGATTTGGCGAGGGGCAACGACCGTGTTGATGTTTCTACCGCTCAGCTTGGCGGCATTAGGTTCTATTCCCAAGGAAGATGTGTCAGCTGGATCAGGTTTCTATAATCTTATGCGTCAATTGGGTGGCAGTATTGGCATTGCCATTCTGACTACCCTACTGGCTCAACGGGAAGCCTTTCATCGAGCGATTCTATTGTCAAAGCTAACTGCCTACGATCCAGAAACCAATCAACGGCTTGCTGCACTTATGAGTGTGTTTCAGAGTCATGGCTCTGATGCGGCAACCGCGTATCAGCAGGCGATGCTCTCCCTCTCTCAAATCGTTAGCACTCAGGCTGCTGTTCTATCTTATGCCGATACTTTTCGCTGTGTTGGCATTATTTTCCTCTGTTCGCTGCCCCTTCTACTATTTTTGGGCAAGGGAGGAGCGAAAGCCAAAGCACCTATGGCTCATTAGAACCAATAGTTGCTGAACGCAAGGTGTTTAGCTGGATGAATTCAGATCATTTTTGGCTGTTTTCACTTGCTGGCGCAAGTATTACTAGATATGAACCAAATAAGTTTATCTATAGAGATAAAAATTTCAATTTAATTGATGGTGGTCAAAAAGAATAGATGATTGAGCGTCCGCCTCATCTCTAGAAAAACCATTTGCGTAGTTAGTAAATCGCAAGTCCCTGATTACCTGAATCATGAGTATTGCTACAACTCTTAAAATTATAGCTAGAACCCAATGTGCACCAAGGACTCAAGCGATAACTAACTACGCAAACGGCTAGACGCGTTTGCCAACTCAACGTTCAATCCGACACTGCCTAACTCAATGCATTGATCACATAGTCAATGTAAGAGTTTGCTTCAACCGCAGGATCCCCTGTTAAACCGTGGTTTGCCTTAATATATTTCAAGGCTTCCACGTACCAACTGGGAGACAACTCGAATGTGCTGTTAATTTCGGCTAAGCCAGCGACAAGATAATCATCGATCGGTCCAGTTCCACCGACTACTAAAGCATAAGTAATGATGCGCAGATAGTAACCGATGTCACGGCTGCATTTAGCCTTACCACGAGCATCCGACGCATAATTAGGACCTTGCAATTGTGTCGTGTAGGGAAACTTTTGATAGACCGCGTTTGCTGCACCTTCAGCTAAACTTTGAGCTTTACCCGATAGCGATTTAACGGCTTCTAAGGTGGCAGCAGCTTGCCGAAAGCGACCGAAAGCAACTTGAAATTCACCACTGCTTAAAAAACGACCTTGAGAATCAGCAGCAGTGACAGCTTCGGTGAGAGGGGTCTTAGACATGGACGAAATTCTCCTAAATACTATGAAAAGAATGGGATGAAAACTTAACTGCAATTAACGTTGTCACTAATTATGAGTCATTTGTTGGATTACTTATTGCTCATAACTAGTGAGTTCTATTGGCAGTTAGCCAACGGCAGCGGCAGCACGATCGAAGTAACCAGCCACCTCTGCAATCAAGGCACTGCAATCACCGCGTGTGATGTTATTTGGATCATTGGCGAGGGCGATCGAGGCTTCCTTCAGCTTTTGAATCCCCGCTGCGACAGAAGCACCAGGAGTTCCTAAGGCAACATAAGTTTCACGCAACCCATTCAATGCCCGATCATCCAAGACGCTAGAGTCACCTGTAAAAATGGCATAGGTAACATAGCGCAAAATAATTTCGAGATCACGGATGCAAGCGGCGGCTCGGCGGTTGGTATAGGCATTTCCTCCAGGAGCAATCAATTGTGGTTGTTCAGCAAATAACTCGCGAGCCGCATTTGCCACAATCGCTGAGGCATTACTACTAATGCGATTTACCACATCAATCCGCTTGTTCCCATCTTGCACGATCGATAGTAAACCATCAATCTGAGCATTCGTCAGATATTCTCCACGCGCGTCTGCCTGAGCAACCACCTTGGCAAAAGCATCTAGCACCATAGTTTCAATCTCCTAAATTGTGATTAGTTGAAGATCATGAAGTGGCTTTAACCAGAAAGTAAAGAGTTGAATGACCAATGAATTCCTGCAGAAATTCTTTGAAATTGCAGAACAAAACTAGAGCTAAACTGCTCTAAACTAAATCTACTTGCATCCTGTTTATTTTAGACAAGGCTCTGCCTAACAAGAAACAGGAGAATTTCAAAGCTTTCGGAAAATTCCTATTATCTGAAATGAATTCGTGCTTGAACTGGATAGTTTCAAGCTTTGGTTTTTGTTTAACCCTTACGAGTTTTATTTATACAACACTAACTCGATCATTTTTATTAAAATTTTTTAATAATTGGTTCTGAATAGTAGGTTAAATTCTCACAAACAAGTAGGATTTTGAATTTATTTTTCAGTCTAACTAGCTCAAAATCTTTGTCCTAAAAGGGTCATAGCTGTAGCAAGATTTCTAGATCAAAATCCTCTCAGTTTCTGGTTTATCTCTCAAATTACTTGGCATTGTGCTTGCAGTTACAAAAAAATGCTACTGATGATTCAGCGTAACCTGAGCTATTTAAGTACTGTAAATGATTGTGCTTACAGTTACAAAGCAATGTGCTTACAGTGACAAATTAAATTGTTGCTTCTACCCTGATTAATTTTTGTCCGATAGAACGTTTTAACTAAAAGCTTTAGCTACACCTTTTGACTATTTTATGATCCAGATTTAGCCACCATGCTGCTGAGCTTGCTTTTTACAAGGCGCTATGCCAAGATAAACACAGTTAAAGTACTACATTCCTATCGTATTACAGTACTTTGCTACTCAGCATTACCTCTATTGTCTTGAATCCTCGTCTGTTCTAGTATTCATTCCTCAGCACAGCCCTAAACCTAATATGGCTATTTTACAATTTGCTAATCAACAAGTTCACGACTTAACCACGATCGCTAAAATACTTAAGTCATCGAATATTTGGCTAAAACATTATCCTGTGCAGTCTTTACCAGCAGCGAAGGACTTATTAGAACGAGATGTTTTAGAACTGGAGCATAGACAGCAACTCCTAGATCTCTACCAAGATCAGCTTGCGGAGATCGTTCCAGAGGGTGAGTATGCCTGGTGTGATTTGCTAGTCTTGCATCCAGGTTCCCCTAACCTGCAAACACTTGAACACAATTACGGTCGCTATCATACTCATACCGATCCAGAAGTGCTGTATGTCTTAGCTGGAAGCGCTATTGTTGGTTTTGCTCAATCCGAGAAAAGTTGCGAATTGCAACTACGATTGGACCCTGGAGATTTTCTGCACATTCCCAAACAGGTAGAACATTGGTTTAGCTTAACAGCGTCGTTGCAATTCAAAGCTGCTCGCTACTTTGTCACCACAAATGCTTGGATGGCGCACTATACCAATACTTTAGTAGATGAATCAAATTAGCTTGACACATTAGATTTACAATTTCACTGAAATTCTTATGTTAGATGATGCTCAAGGTTTAGCAGTCACAACTGATTCCCCAGCAGCGATCCAATTTATCAATCAGTTTATTGATCAATCATTGCTCTATGGCAACGCCGCAGAACAGGCAATTTTACAAGCACTAACAGCCGATCGTACCTGTGCAATCGCCCATGCTTATGCCGCTGCATACTTTCTATCTCAAGAAACGACGATCGGGCAGCAACAGGCAAAGCCCCATTTGAAAGCGGCTCGTTATCATGTTTCTGAGGCAACGGAGCGCGAACAGTGGTATGTGTTAGCGATTTCAGCCTGGGCAAAGGGCGAAATCAAGCAAGCGCTGACCTATCATCGTCAACTAGCTCAATATTATCCACGGGACCTAATTTCTGTCCAACAAGGGCAATATCACTATTTCTACCAGGGTAATGCTATCCAACTCCGGCGAATTGCAGAGACGGTGTTTCCCATGAATCAGGACCGTCATTATCTGTATGGCATGTTAGCGTTTGGCTTAGAGCAATGTGGCGAGTGGGATAGAGCCGAAGCGATCGGACGACAAGCTGTAGCAATGAACCGTCATGATCCTTGGGCGCAACATGCCGTTGCCCATGTACTGGAGGAGCAAGGACAGGTTGAGGCTGGTATTATCTGGATGGAAAGTGTTGCTGACACCTGGGAGGTTTGCAACTCGATGCTATATACCCATAACTGGTGGCATATAGGGTTATATTACTTAGCTCTGGGGGATGGGCAAACAGTCCTACAGCTTTATGACGAACATATTTGGGGACGAGCAAATCATACAGCTTCCAAAGATTTAGTGGGAGCGATCGCGACCTTACTGCGCTTAGAATTGCATGGTGTAGAGGTAGGGAATCGCTGGCAGGAACTTCTACCATCATTGCAGCTTCGGCTTCATGAACATGCACTAGCATTTCAGGACTTGCACTATATTTATGCTTTAGCCCGCATCGGTTGCTCAACCTTAGTTGCTGAGATGTTGCAAAGCCTCACTGCCCATATTGCGACATTACCCGCCATACTGCAACCCATTTGGCTGAATGTGGCGGTTGCAGCAGCAAGAGGACTGATTGCGTATGCAAATGGTGATTGGCATACAGCGATCATGGAATTACAACCTGTTTTACCACAGTTATATCAACTTGGAGGAAGTCATACTCAGCGCCAACTATTTCAGCAGATTTATCAAGTTGCTTGGCAAAAGTCTGAACGATGCAGTCAGCTTGCTCAACATCTTTATCCTACTTGTCTAACCCTGTCGTTTAAACCATCAATTAGAAGCCGATCTTCGAAGTTGGCGGTGTAAGTGAACTAAGGTATGGCTTCAAAAAGCTCTTCATAGTTTATATCCAGCTGCTACAACTTCTGTGTAAAGCTTAGCGATCATGTCGTAGTCATCTAGAGTTACAGCTGTATAGCATTGAACTTGCATAGCACTCATAGCTTCCTGTAAAGTGCAGTCTGGTTGAAGTAGGGCAGATTGGCACTGATGAATTAGATCTACTCCTAAATGTTGAGCCATAACTAGCGGCGGTATGGTGCAGAACGGGAGTGAGGTGAGGATCTTTAACTGCTCGGCAAACTGGGGAAATAAACGAAATTCTTGGTCTAACACCGTGCTATCGATCGCGGCACAATCAGCTTTGCCTTCAATGACCCAACGCATAGAATTCTGATGAGAGCCAGATGGCAGTGCCTGGCTGAAAAAGTGAGTCGGATCATGGTGTTTCCACAAATAGTGACATAGAAGGTAATAACCGCTATTCGAACCTGGGTCGTTATAACAAACGATCGTATCTCTCAAATCAGCGAATGTTCTGAATTGGCTATTGGCATGAACAATGACATCAGCACAATAAATTGGGCGGTTTTGATAGCGATCGGCTTGCATGATTGGAGCCACAATCGGTTGCAATTGCCCCGGTACAATGTGCTGATAGCGTACTAACGGCAAGCCACAAATAAAGGCTAGATCAATTTGATCCTGCAATAGTAACGGATCGTTTAAGGGGTCACAGGTTGCTTGGATTAACTGAATGTCAATTGATAAGGCTCGTTCTAGATAATCTACGACCATTTGGTAAAATGGGAACCAATTAGGAGCTAAATATGAAACTGCGAAGAGCTTGCTAGATTGCCGCATCGGATATGAAAATTTAAGTTATATCTGAGTATTCATGATGAGAAACTACGCCCTACTAATTTTGACCTTATCCTGTGTCACTAGCTTTTTTGTCCTACTTGCGATCGCTTTTAACGCCAGTTCCTTTCAGGTGATTGCTGCCAGACTATAGGATGATCAATCCATGAGTAAGTTGTCTCTAATCATAGCCCGTTTGTACCCAGTTCAGCCTAGTGGTTCGTTGATGGGTTGACTCTCCAAAATTCAAGCAGTACAACAGCAAAAAATAGGACATGAATTAGGACTGTCTCAGAAAGGACGGTCATTTTTTGCTGATCTGAAATGACTTAATTCGATTCACTTGCGTTGTAACCAAGTTGCCAGTAGCATAAGGGAAGCAAGAAATTACGGTAATCCTACCGGAAAGCAGTAGATTAGATCAGGGACACGGCATGATCCTGTTTTGGCTTAACGGAAATCCTCATCATTACGCTTCAGGATATATTCCAGTTCGTAGTTATAACCATAGATTTGAGGCATACCGTGAGTTAATGGATGCAATCTCTACGTTGCTCTCCATCTGACCATTTGCATTGAGGACATGATTAATGCTTAGCCAGGATGTGACATTACAGTTACAGTTTGCGGAACGAGCCGGATGGCTAAATGATGGATTTGCAGGTAGTTCTGTTTATGAATCCCTAGCTCAAATCGCCCAAGCTGGTTGGTTAAGATTAGGGATTCCTAAAGCCTATGGGGGAGCTGGTGGCAGTTTATTAGATGTGGTTGAGGCAATTTCGGCTGTTTCTGAAGAATGTCTCACTAGTGGCTTTGTCTTTTGCTGCCAACGAGCCTTCATTGAGTATCTGGTTGTCAGTGATAATCAATGGTTGCAGGCAGAAATTTTGCCTCAAGTATTGCAGGCTGAGTTATCTGGAGCTACAGCATTATCAAATGCAATGAAACATTTGGTGGGTATAGAACCATTGCGATTATCGGCTCATTTAGAACCGGATCGGGTGACTCTGAATGGTTTTTTACCCTGGGCATCCAATCTACGACCCCAACAGTTTGCCGTTGCGGTGACGGCTCAAACTCGTACAGGACAATCGCTAGTGGTGGCAGTTCCTTCTCAAGCGATCGGACTACAACGGGGAGAAGATTTACAACTCTTTGGGCTACAAGCATCGTGGACTAGCACTTTACGTTTAGAACAAGTGCAACTCGCAACGAACTGGATCATTAGTGAGGATGCACCCACCTTTTTAGCCAAAATTCGTCCAGCGCTTTTACTTATGCAATCTGGTTTAGCCTTGGGAATGGCACGGCGATCGCTGCAAGAAACCTTGCAAAGTATAGACGGTAATAATGAGCCAGCTTTAATCACGCGTCTGCGATCGACGGCAATGACCCTGGCTAAATTAGAATCGCAGCTTTGGCAGTTTGCCACCTCATGCCAGTTTAGTCTGGCACAGAACCGACAGCTGATTGAACTGCGCATTGCCTTGACGCGATTAGCCATGGAATTAGTCACCCTGGAACTAGAAGCTAAAGGTGGCATGGCTTATCTCAGACCTAGTGGTACGGCTCGGCGCTTACGGGAAGTGACCTTTCTCCCCATATTGACTCCGAGCCTAGTGCAATTAGAGATAGAGTTACAGAATCACTGAGAACAGAATTATGACAATATCATTAGAAGTCCATCGAACTCTGAAAGTAAGTTGGTTAAATCGCCTTTCTCCATTGCATTATGGATATAAATTATGGGTGCGATTTTGGTGGCACACTAAAGCCTATAGCACTATTTTTAGTGTAATGATATTAGTGCTAATTAGTCTGATCGCAGTACTTTTACATACTGAATTCAATCAGTTGAGTCAGAAGTTTCGCTTACAGGTAATCAAACTACAACAATTCAAGACGGCTCGATCGTCAACCAAAATTCCTTTCTCAAAATAGTTTTTATCATTACAGATGCCTTTAGGGGCAGGTTTAGCCGTGATGTGATCGGGACTGTTCACTAAAGGCAGAACCTGCCCTAGCGATCGTTCCTATCAGCGGGGAGCACTATGTGACTTTGATAGAACAAGGCTGATCCGTAGATCAGAGACATTACGGAGTTTTTTCAGTCAGTCTCTTGATTCTGCCTCAGTAGTATGTCATTCTCTGAATAATTAAAATACGGTAACCACATCGACTAACCGTGTATTGACTGGAGGGTTAATTTATCTATGCAGAGTTCCCGTAGGCAGAGTCAGGTTGGTCAGCCAGCCTCACAATTGCAACAATGGCAGCATGGACTGCAAGCCTGCGTTGCCCCAACTCGCTTCACAGCGTTATTCGTTTGCGCGGGTATCGGCTTAGGGGCAGCAATCCCGGCTCTTTCTGCTAATTCCCATATCAATGCAAACGCTCCAGCGCATCGGCAATCGTCAGAACGGATTAGCCAAAATCCGCAGAAGGCTGAATTACTGCTAGTTTCCTATGCAGTGACTAAAGCGGCTTACGATAGGATCATTCCGCTGTTTACCGCCAAGTGGAAGCAGCAGACGGGTCAAGAGGTCACGATTAATGCCAGCTATGGCGGCTCTGGATCGCAAACGCGTGCCATTCTGGATGGGCTGGAAGCAGACGTAGCCGCGTTAGCGTTGGGACTAGATACTAAAAAGCTAGAAAAGTCTGGATTAATTCAACCGGGTTGGGAAAAAGAAGCCCCTAACGAGGCGATCGTGACTCGTTCTGTCGTGGCATTGGTCACTCGGGAAGGTAATCCTAAAAAAATTCGGACTTGGGCTGATCTGGCGAAACCAGGCGTGAGTGTGATTACGGCTAATCCCAAAACGTCAGGGGGGGCTCGCTGGAATTTCCTGGGCTTATGGGGGGCTGTTGCCTTTACCGGAGGCACAGAAGCCCAAGCCCAAGAGTATGTGACTAAGGTATACAAAAATGCCCCCATTCTGCCTAAAGATGCGCGGGAAGCTAGCGATGTTTTCTTCAAGAAGGCACAAGGGGATGTGCTGTTGAATTACGAGAATGAAGTGATTTTGGAAGGACTCAAGGGCGCAACCAAGTCATTCTATGTGGTGCCCCAGGTCAATATTGCGATCGATAATCCGGTTGCTGTAGTGGATAAAAACGTGGATAAGCATGGTAATCGTAAGGTTGCCGAAGCATTTTTACAATTTCTATTCACTCCAGAAGCGCAGCGAGAATTTGCTAAAGTGGGCTTCCGACCCGTCACCAGTGTGGTGAATAAAGAAGTTGAGAAGAAGTTTCCGAAAGTCAATAAGATCTACACGGTAAAGGATTTTGGTGGTTGGGATGCGGTGCAGAAGAAATTCTTCGATGATGGTGCCGTATTCGACAAGATTCAAGGTAGCCCGCGTTAGTCACTCATTACACCACTTGTTCGGGGATGTTTTAACTACGTCCGATCGCACTCACCATGTCCCTACCCTTTGATGCCAAGTCTTCTCATTCCCCGGAAACTGATCGTTTGGCTAGTCAGTCTGCCGCCGCTGCGGTGACCACCTTATCTGCTGCCTCACCAACCACTTCGGTGGCTTCTGATGCCACTGCATCTACTGAAGTGACAGACCCATCGTCTACTCCAGAGATAACCAATTGGTTACATTCACCCAAGAAGCGATCGGGCTTTTCCCGGCAAGTCATCTGGCTAATGTTCATCGCATCCCTCGGGCTTCATGGGATCTTGGTTTGGCTGCCCTTACCCGCAGAGAAGCCACCAATCAAGGTCAAGCCAGAGGAGAAAAGTGTGCGGATCACTCAACTACCCACGTTAGTTAAACCCGCAGCAGTGAAGCCAGTGGCTAAAGTGCCACCCTTGCAGCCCGCTCCGTTGGTGCAACGTCCGCCCTCGATCAGACCACCCGCACCGCCAACCCAGCGGTCAGCCATTCAACCGCTGACCCCGAAACCCCAGGCAGCGACTCAGGAGGCAAAATCCGAAACGGCTGCTGCTAACCCCTGGCAAGATTTTCCTCAGTATCCGCAGGCAGAATCTGGGTGCTTTAATCTACCTTCCTGTCTACAAACGGGAGATGGGTTAGACAAAGTTTCTGGCTTTTTTGAACAGGAGTTAGCGGCGAAGAAATATACGTTTACTCCAGTTAAAACCGAGGCAGAGCGCAGGATTTACCGAGTTTCCAGAAATAATTTAACCCAATTTCTCAATGTTCTGACCGTGGCAGGTCAGGGCACAGTTTATGTGTTGGCTCCCAGTGAATTATCCCTCGCTGAATTCAGTAAAGCCAAAGCGGTGCCTCCGGAGATTGCCGCGATATTTGAGGGACTAGATGCTGAAGATGTCAGCCGCGATCGCCTACTTCAACCCGATGCCTTCTATACCGCAGATGCTCCTCGTTCAGAGATTGTTGATCTGCGGTTCATTGCTAACCCATCTCCAGATATTACCGCCGAGACTTTTTTTGATGCTTATTTGAGTACTAACCTGCGCAATAGCAACTTTGATGATTATGGGGAGACGGGGCAAACCTACGGAGGCGGCCCAATCTACTTGGCAAAGAAAGGGACGACATCGCTGTATATCAACACCGTGCCAACTCAGGATGGTGCCGGAACGGTGGTTGTGATCTGGAAAAGCATACCGAAGTAAAGCTAATGTCAAATGTGTATGAGCTGGTCGCGAAAGGCGGCCCAATTATGGTTCCGATCGTGGGTTTATCCATTTTGACGATCGCTCGATCATTAGAACGAGCCTGGTTCTGGTATCAGTTGATCAGTCAAGAAGATAAAGTGGTGCATGATGTGCTGGAAGCCGCACACTATGACTTAAATTTAGCGGCTGCGATCGCGAAACGAGCAGAACATTTACCGATCGGTCGGTTTCTGCTAGCTCCCCTGCGGCTAAAACATCCCACGCCTGAAACCTTTCATCTTGCCTTAGAAGTAGCGTCTGATAAAGAGTTGATTGAGATGCATCAAGGAGACAAGCTATTCGAGAGCGTTGTTGGGCTAGCGCCGCTGTTAGGGCTATTGGGCACAGTCACTGGCTTAATCCTCACCTTTACGAATTTAAATATTGGTGGTGGTAGCTCAGCCGGAACCGAGAAGGCAGCAGCAGGCATTGGTGAAGCCTTGACCGCCACAGCGGGAGGAATGATTACAGCCATTATGGCATTGGCAATTCATCGCGTTTTAGTGACGTTTCAAGCGAAACAATTGGATTATTTCTCGATCGTGGGGGGTGAGTTGGAGTTGATTTATCGGCAGATGTGGTACGAACAATCTTTACATCAATCCAGACAATCCCAAGTTAATTCCCATTACCCCGTCCCCTTAACACCGTCGGAGCGTTAAAGAATTACCCATGAGTCTGCGATCGCGACGACAACAGCACACCTCACCAGTCGATGTGAATCTGGTGCCGATGATGGATGTGATTTTAACTATCCTCACTTTCTTCATCATCATCTCTATGACGTTGTCTAATCAAAAGTCACTCAATGTCCCCTTACCCCGTGTGGATCAGAGCGCTTCTGAAGTTAAGCAAGCTGATCCACTCGTCATTGGCTTAAATCTACAAGGGCAAATTTTGTTAGCGGGCAAACCAGCTAATGGCGCAGAGCTAGCGACGCAGGTGCAGACCTATTTAACTAAAAATCCCACCGGAGCTGTCATCCTCAAAGCCGATCGCCAGGTGACCTATGAGCAACTAGCCAAGCTGCTAGCAGAACTCCAGCGTGTCGGTGGTGAGCGAGTTTCCCTGGCCATTACCAATTAAAATTATGGAGCAACGATCTTGGTTCCGCAGAGCTGTATGGGCAACCATGTTAATGCTGCTACCTGCTTGTGAACAACCGCTAGCCGTTACACCAATTGAAGCGTCAATTCAATCTGATCTGAAGCAGCGCGGTCAAATCTCTGTTCAAGCCATTACTTGCCCCCCAGATGTCACATCAGAGGTCGGAAAAGCTTTTGAATGTGTGGGGGAACTAGATCCCAGTGAGATATTCTTCATCACTGTGACGCAAGAGGACGATCGTGGTAAGGTACGCTGGGAAGTCCCCAGTTCTTGGAGTTTATTGAATCTAAATCAACTAGAAACAGAATTTGAACAAAAGCTCAAGGCAACTACTAAAGTGAATCTAAAAGTCAATTGTGGCGGAGTATACCGCCCTACTAAAGCGGGAGATAGTTTTTCATGTCAGGTAGTCCAACTGACGACTAAGGGGCAGTCACAATCCAGCGATTCAATTCTAGTGAAAGTTGAACCAGAGGGAAAAGTGACTTGGCAAGAAATTCGCATGGTTGCCGCTAAACCCACCTCGATCGCCTCAAGTCCCTCTACCTCAACTCCAGTGCTTCCTAATGTAGCTCCAAGTTCCGCTCCGTCTCCGGTCTCATCTGAAGTAGAACCTAAAGATGCGACTGGATGGACGCAATTGGACGATTAAACGGTTAATTAGACAACCAGTAGCTTAATCTATGAGTAGAAAGTTGATTGAGGAAATTTGTCATTGAGTGCCCAGTTGCCCAGATCGTGCACTTTATAATCAACCGGATCATGCAATGTGAAGGTGCGAAGATTCCGCCAGTAGCGATCGAAGCCATATTGACTACTGGTAGAACGGGCACCCATCACCTCAAAGATCCGATTCGTGACCTCTAATCCGACGCGAGTAGTCGCAACTTTGGCAGCGGCGATCGCGATCGCGCATTGCCCCCGTTGTTCATCCGTTAAGTCCCATTGTTGCTCCCACGCGGTCTGGAGTAATTCTCCGGCTCGATCGGTTAGCAATTCAGCGGCTTGCAGATCGACATATAAATTGCCGTAATGTTGCAGAATCAACGGATCTTGGGTGGCTGTTTCTACCCCTGATGTCAGCCAGGGACGGGTGGTTGTGCGAGTATAGTGTTTAGCTGCCGCAAATGCCCCTTGGGCAATGCCAAGATAGATATTAGCAAGATTTAACTGTGTCAATAAGGCGCGAAAACTACTGAATGGTTGACCATTGCCAGTTCGGTTGCCAAAAATTTCTTGACTATAGACGACAACCTGATCAAATGTGATGCTACCACTATCGGTTTGGCGTTGTCCGATGTTGTGCCAATCATCATGAATGGTGATGCCATCGCGTTGCGTGGGAATAGCTAAGATGAATAGCTCACCTGTAACCTGATGAGTGGCAGTAATCGGTAAAATATCCGAATCCTTGGAGCCAGAACAAAAGCTTTTAGTCCCACTTAAGCGAAACTGATCGCCATCTGGAGTCAAGATAGCGCGGCGATCGAGGGGGTTGAGGGCATTGCACCAAAACCAGTTGTGCTGCACCGTCGCCGCATAATAGTGGTCTTTCTGTTCTACCGTACCAAAAATATGCGGTACTACAATGCCCAGGTGATGATAGGAGTAGACATGAGCGATCGAGGGATCAACTTTGGCGAATTCTCGGCTAATTCTGAATGCCGTCAGCCAGTTCTCGCCGATGCCGCCATACTCAGTGGGAATGATCAAATGGAGTAACCCGCTGTCACGAATGCGATCGCGCTCTTGCTGTGGCGTTCCCCCCACTTTGTCCCGCTCAATAGCTGTCTCAGCCAACTCAGCAGCTAACGCTTGAGCGATCGCCAGAGAATCCTGTGAGGTTTTGGGGTTGAGTAATGGCATGATGGCAACTAAGGAATACGTGCAGGACATTCAATTGTAGTCTTCAGTTCTACTGAATTCAGTAAACCTCTAGAGGTAACGGGTCTTCTGCCGATGAAGACGATCGGGAGTCGGCGGTTAGATCCAGGGCATTCAGCAAACGTTCTTTCCACTGTTGGAAGCGTAAATCTGTGCGTTTGCGGGGACGAGGCAAATCTAAAACAAATTCCTGATGAATGCGACCGGGATTACTGCGGAGGACAATCACACGATCGCTCAATACTAAAGCTTCTTCAATATCATGCGTCACTAGCACTAAGGTTGGGCGATCGTATTGCCAAATCTCTAACAAATGATCTTGTAATTTCATCCGAATGAAGGCATCCAGAGCACTAAAGGGTTCATCCAATAGCAAAATAGATGGCTTGGTAATCAAGGCTCGTGCGATCGCTACCCGTTGTGCCATTCCACCGGAAAGCTGTCGGGGGAGAGCTTGGGCAAAGGCGGTTAAGCCAACTCGTTCTAAGACCAAATAGGTGAGGTGTTCTTTTTCCGCTTTAGATAGACCAGCCAAGCCAAATTGCACATTCTCATACACTGTGAGCCAAGGCATTAAGCGCGGCTCCTGAAAAATCATTCCGATTTCCGGCTGCGGCGACGCGATCGGCTGATGATTTACCCAGACTTGCCCTAACGTCGGCACATCCAAACCAGCAATGATCCGCAGCAGTGTGCTTTTGCCGCAACCACTGGTGCCTACTAAGCTGACAATTTCGCCGACTTCGACGGTTAGATGAATATCATCTAGTGCCATAAAGCCATTAGAAAATTGTTTGACAACGCCGTCTAGTCTCAGCATGATGGTTTCAGGAGTGAAGGGATCGGAGCTTGCAGAGTTCGGCTTATCGCTGTAAGCCATAGGAGTCTTGCCAGTAGAGCAGGCGGTGACCGACCGTGGCTAAAACTGCATCCGTGAGTTTGCCCAATCCGGCAAATAGCAGAATACTGGCTAGAATTAACTCCGGACGACCTGTTGTTTGCCCATCGACTAGCAAGTAGCCCAATCCCTGGCTTGCCCCCATAATTTCCGCTGCCACCACAAACATCCAGCCTAACCCTAAACCACTGCGCAGACCCACGATATAAGCTGGTAGGGTCGCCGGAAGAAAAACCCGTTGAATCAGTTGCAAACTATTAAGCCGATACACTTTACCTACTTCCACTAGTTTGCGATCGACCTGCTGTACTCCACTCATCAAATTCAAATAAACCGGGAAGAACACTCCCACGGCAATCAACGCGAGTTTAGAGGGTTCCTGAATGCCCATCCACAGAATGAATAGAGGCACCCAGGCCAGGGAGGGAATATTCCGGAGGGATTGCAATAACGGATCAAGAAACTGATGCGCTAACCGAGAATATCCCGTTAACGCCCCCAGGAGGGTGGCGGCACCACTGCCAATCACAAATCCCACGACGACGCGATACAAGGTAATTGCAATATGCTGGAATAGCTCTCCACTGAGGGTTAATGACCAAATTGTTTGCACCACGGTAGAAGGGGCAGGAAACAGATTGGGTGGAAAGAAGCCGATGTGGGATAGTCCTTCCCACCCAATCAAGCAAACCACTGGGAGGACTAATCCCCTAATCCAGAGCCAGCGGGAGGAGAACAACGGATGGGATGCAGCTTTGCCTGGTTGAGGACGGTTGTGATGGCGAGTAGTCGATCGCGATCTTGGAGAGGTTTGGGACTGGCTCATGACTGAATCTAGCGGCTAGCCACCTTAGCAATGAACTGGGGATCAATTAATGTCGTTACTGTTTGTTCCACATCAACACTCTCTTTGATCACCCCACTTTTTTTCAACACATTACCAGCAGCCAAAATCACTTGCTTTTGACGATCGCCAATTTGAGCATTGGATAAATCAGTCCGCTCTAACTGTTTCGCAGCCACGGCATCGGTTAATTTTGATTCTTGTACCAACACTTGTTTCAACTCAGCGGGATGTTGCTGTGCCCATTGCCGAGCTTTCTCATAGGTCGCTAATACTCGTTCTACATAATTGGGATACGTTTGGGAAAATTCTTCACGCACATTGAGGACACCATAACTGTTGAAATCTGGATTGCGAAAGAAGAGTTTTGACCCTTTTTCAACTTCGGTTTTTGCCATGTGGGGATCGAGTCCTGCCCAGGCATCCACATCTCCTTTTTCTAGGGCAGTGCGACCATCCGCATGTTGTAGTTGTACCAGTTCAATATCGTTCTGACTCAAGCCGACTTGATCGAGCGATCGCAGCAAAAAGATGTAAGGATCAGTCCCTCTCGTTGCCGCTACCTTCTTACCCTTCAGCTCTGCCACTGTTTGAATTGGGGAATCGGCTCGCGTTACTAAGGCAGTCCATTCCGGCTTGGAATACACATAAATTGACTTGATGGGATTACCATTGGCTTTGCCAATCAGAGCCGCAGCCCCAGCAGTAGAGCCAAAGTCAAGACTACGAGCATTGAGGAATTCTAGAGCTTTGTTACTTCCCTGACTCAATACCCATTCCACCTTGACATTGTCTGGCTTTAGCTCGTCCTCTAGCCAGCCTTTCTGCTTCAACACGAGGCTGACCGGATTGTAGTAGGCATAGTCCAAACGAATTGTATCAGGGCGGTCAGCGGTTGCCTGGTTAGGGTTACAAGCGTTCAAAATGGAAGCGCAAAAGATCAGGGTAACACTAATCAACCAGATTGGGAGTCGGTGAAAGAATCGATAACGGTGATTAATCATCCCTATTTCAATCGAAGATTACGGAGTCAAATCAATTGATAGTTTGGCTAGTTCAGACTCTACGCTGAAGCCAATTGTTTTGTCGGAGCATGGCTAAGATGCACGGCTCTAGTTAACTCTTGCAAAGCACTCTGTAACCGTTCTTCAACCTCAGCATCCAGTTGGACACTACCGTCCTTCTGCCGTTGCACTTGGTGATCAATGGCGTAGACCGTGCTAATGAAATGACGCGCTCCCAGTTCTGACAACACTGGCTTGAGGGCATAGTCAATGGATAAGTAATGGGCGATCGTGCCCCCTGTGGCAATCGGCAGTACGACTTTTCCTACTAAGGCTCTCTGCGGCAACAAATCTAGAAATGCCTTCAAAACTCCGGTGTAGGAGGCTTTATAGATCGGAGTAGAGATTATTACCCCGTCCGCCCGTTCAATTAACGCTTTCGGTTGCGCTAAGGCAGGGCTGTCGTAGCGTCCGTAGGCTAAATCCTCAGCCGGAAGATCCCGCACTGAAATAATGTCTGTTTCTACACCCTGTGCCTGCAATCGCTGAGTCGCCAGTTCTAGCAAACTATAGGTGCGTGACGGGTGGGCAGGGCTACCTGCGATCGCTAAGATATACGTCATAATCACCAAACCTCCTGCCTAAATTAATCTACGGTTGTGACTGTTTTTTCGGTATCTAACTGTTTGGGGTAAACTTCATTGGCTACAATTTCACCGAATGGGCTAAACATCACCTGCGGTTGAACCACAGGCGGGTTGTCCAGCAGCAAGTGGGGAAATAAGAGTTCGGCGGTTCGATAGGCTTCTTCCAAATGGGGATAGCCTGACAGGATAAAGGTGTCAATGCCTAAATCGGCATACTCCCGCATCCGCGCTGCCACCGTATCCGGATCGCCCACTAGCGCTGTTCCCGCTCCCCCTCTGACTAACCCAATTCCCGCCCACAGATTGGGGCTAATTTCCAGAACGTCCCGCTTGCCGTAATGCAACTGGGTCATCCGCCGCTGTCCTTCTGAGTCCATCCGGGAGTAGGCGTTCTGCGCGGCCGCGATCGCAGACTCATCCACGTAGCGAATCAAGTCTTCAGCCGCCTCCCACGCGGCGCTCGTCGTTTCGCGCACGATCACATGTAACCGGATGCCAAACTTGAGCGTCCGTCCTTCCGCTGTAGCTAATTGGCGTACTGCTGCAATTTTCGCGGCGACTTGCTCAGGTGGTTCTCCCCAAGTCAAATAAACATCGACATGCTTCGCGGCTACCTGTTGGGCAATGGGGGACGAACCGCCAAACCATAGGGGTGGATAGGGTTTCTGCACTGGGGGAAACAGCAGTTTACCATCCTGAATCTTCAAATAATCTCCGGAGAATTGGGAGGTTTCACCCCGCGAAATCGCCCGCCATACTGTTAAGAACTCGTCCGTTAGTCGATAGCGATCGTCATGGCTCAGATGAACGCCATCTCCTGCCAATTCGACCGGATCGCCACCCGTTACCACATTCACCATCAGGCGACCACCCGATAGGCGATCGAAGGTCGCCGCCATTCGTGCTGCTACTCCGGGAGACATTAAGCCGGGACGGATGGCAACCAAAAACCGCATTCGCTGCGTATGGGAAACCAGAGTCGATGCCATAATCCAGGCATCTTCACAGGAGCGACCTGTAGGTAGTAATGCCCCTGTATAGCCCAAGTGATCGATCGCTTGAGCAATTTGGCGCAGGTAGGCAAACTCCGTTGTGCGCCCGCCAATAGCGGTTGCCAGGTAGCGCCCATCTCCATGAGTGGGAATAAACCAAAGAACTTGCATTGTAATAGCTGTAACAGAAGTGAATTCGATGCAATTGGCTCAGATAAAATTAAACTACGGTTACTCGACTGATTTACCGTATTATTAGCGGCTAAGTTAGGAGTATCGCATAGCTGGCTTCAGCAATCAACCTTTTTTCGGAGAACATCAGGCTAGATCTTCAGCGTTCAGATGGCTGTCACGACCAGGTTAAATTCCGGCTCCATCCAGAAACTCTTTAATCACCTCATCGGCAGTCGCGATCGCATCTGGCGGGGAAGATGGCTGACCCGGAACACGGAGGAAGGGCAATTGAGTTTGCAATTGTTCAAGCTGCTGTTCTAGCGTCTTCACCCGCTCAAATAAAGCTCGGATGACTTCTGCTTCTACATCTCGCAGCTCATTATCAGCTAGGTCAGTCGTTTGTAACCCGTACCGACGAGTAATCCGTCCTGGAATGCCAACCACCGTACAGTGGCTAGGGACATCTCGCAAAACAACGGAACCTGCCCCGACGCGAACATGATCACCCAGTTGAATATTGCCTAACACCTTGGCTCCGGCACCTACGATCACATGATCGCCTAAGGTCGGATGACGCTTCCCGCGTTCCTTCCCAGTGCCTCCTAGCGTTACACCCTGATAAATTAAGGTGTAATCTCCCACGATAGCGGTTTCACCAATGACTACGCCCATGCCGTGGTCAATAAACACGCCTTGACCGATTTGAGCTGCCGGATGAATTTCAATTCCCGTCAACCAGCGACTCAGTTGGGATAGAAACCGGGGCAAGAAGGGTACACCGATCGTATGGAGCCAATGGGCGACACGATACCACCACAATGCCTGCAATCCGGGGTAACAAAACAGCACTTCTAACCAGTTGTGAGCTGCCGGATCGCGCTGATAAATCACTTGCAAATCGGTCAGTAACACCCGAAATGGATGGCTTTTACCGGATGGATGTTTGGCTTTGCGTAACGCTACTCTCGGCTCCGGATGAGTGGCTTGATGACTTGGCTTGATTTCGGTTGGCAGTCGGGAATGATTCATAGCCCTCTCCTACGGGAGTAACAGACGCGATCGAACTCCAACAGCGTTCTGATTAGAGCCACGCTAAAATTAATCTACTATATATCGATAGATTAACCGTATATTTAACGTAAATTATAGATTGCTCTAGCTAGGGGTTGACACCAAGACTGCTGGATTCTCTGAAGGTGAATTGAACTCTGGTAGCGGTTCAACCATCCTTTGTTGCTGTGGATACATGGCTAGAGCAGATTTAATTTAGATCTTTCTGTTAGATTATCTAACAATTCGTCTATAATCCCTTATAGACTTTTGCCAGATAGTAGCCGACTTACGTCCCTGCTTTGTAGGCTTGGTCAGGTTAAAGAGGTTCGTGAATCGAGCTTCCTGTGAAATTTTGACTCCGGTATAAACAGTATCGCTGTAACGCATTCTCCCCTTGATTGTTCTAGCGATCAGCAGCTGTAAACAGATCAGCGATCGAAAACGAATGTTTTGGCTACTCGGCAATCCGTTTAAGCCCCTCTCTCATGAGAGGAGTACTTAAATTGCGATCGTGAGCTAAACGACAACAATTTTTTAATAGAAAAACCAGGCTTAACGGCGATGAAGTCGTAATGGTTTTTGAATGTCATTCATCAACTCAATGAGCGTAGGAATCATCTATGAGTACAACACGCCAGTTTCGTTTAGGAGCATTTATTCAAGCGACAGGACACCATGTAGCCGCGTGGCGACACCCTGACGCTCAAATTGATGCTGGATTCAATATTGAACATTATCAAGCGATCGCTCAAACCGCTGAACGAGGGTTGTTTGATGCGGTATTTCTAGCCGATAGCCCAGGGGTTTGGGGTGGTACACCAGAGTCCCAATTTCGTAATGGTAAAGCGGTGCATTTTGAACCAGTGACTCTGTTTGCCTCGCTATCGGCGGTGACGAAACACATCGGCTTTATTGCCACCGCTTCGACCACTTATGAGGAGCCTTACACCCTTGCCCGCAAGTTTGCTTCTCTAGATCACTTAAGTCACGGTCGAGCCGGATGGAATGTTGTGACCACCGGCAATGAAAATGCGGCGGCGAATTTTGGTCTAGAGCATCACCCAGATCATAGCCTGCGGTATGAGCGAGCGGAAGAGTTTGTCGAGGTGGTGAAAGGCTTATGGGACAGTTGGGAAGATGATGCTTTTGTCCGCGATCGAGAATCCGGTATCTACTTTGATCCAGAGAAACTCCATGTGCTGAACCACAAAGGTAAATATTTCTCAGTCAAAGGACCGTTAAATGTGGGTCGTCCAATTCAAGGATATCCTGTGATTGTGCAGGCAGATGCCTCAGAAGCCGGACGGGATTTAGCCGCTCGCACAGCGGAGGTAATTTTCACCGCTAATCAAACCCTAGAAGATGCTCAGGCATTTTATGCGGATATAAAAGGACGCTTGGCAACCTATGGGCGATCGCCGGATGACCTGAAAATTATGCCGGGGGCATTTCCGATCATTGGGCGGACAGAGGCTGAAGCCCAGGAGAAGTATGAATTCCTGCAATCATTAATTCATCCCGATGTCGCTTGGGACATATTGCGGCAATATTACAAAGGAATTGACCTATCCAACTATTCTTTAGATGATCTCGCACCCGAACTTCCCAGTGACACCAATACAAATAAAAGTCGATTGAAACTGGTGAAAGACCTGGCGACACGGGGGCGGCTGACCTTGCGGCAATTGTATTTGTCGCTAGCGACTGCCCGCGGTCATCGCACAATTCTGGGTACTCCTGAAAGCATTGCTGACCAGTTGGAAGTATGGTTTAACAGTGGGGCGGCAGATGGATTTAATATTATGCCGCCGATTCTACCGACGGGATTAGAGGATTTTGTCAATCTGGTAGTTCCCATTTTGCAGCAGCGCGGACTGTTCCGGACTGCCTACGCAGGCAACACACTCCGAGAAAATTTGGGTCTACGTCGCCCTGCCAATCGGTTTGCCGCTCAACGTCACGAGCCGCGATTGGTTGTAGCGTAATTAAGTTTTGGCATGAAGACATTGCTGATGCAACCTAGTTTTATCAGTAAGCATGGATGCCATGCCAAAGGGTTCGATGTTGAGACAACTGTACTTTTGGAGGAAACGATCGTGGTTGAATCTAGCCGCTTGAAAACTTCTCGTTCTGCTGCCGTCCGCGCCACCCTGGATTATCCAGTGATTGATACGGATGTGCATACCAATGATTTTACGCCAGTGTTTGAAGATTACATTGCTAATTACGGTGGCGCTGCATTAGTAGATGAATTACGCAAAGCAGAAAATTACCGATTGAACTCTAAGCATGATGGCAAAGACTGGTATCAACAAACGCCCGAGGAGCGACAGTATTATCGCACCCTACGAGCGCCGTGGTGGGCACGGGTGACACGCAACACCTTAGACTTGGCAACCTATACGTTGCCAGAACTACTCTATGAGCGGCAGGCAGAACAGGGATCAGACTATTCGGTTCTGTTTCCTAATAATGCGTTAGCCGCTGTCGGCGCTAAGCCAGAATATCGCCGCCAGATTTTACAACGGGCGATCAATCACTACCATGCCGATCTGTATCGCAAATATAGCGATCGCCTTACCCCGGTAGCTGGCATCACCATGACGACCCCGCAAACAGCGATCGAGGAATTGGAGTTCGCCGTTAATACTCTGGGATTGAAGGTGATCAACATTCCCGGTGGAGTCAGACGACCAATTAAAGCGATCGCGGATAAGTACCCTGCGGATCAATTCCCTGAAATTGCTAAATATGCCTCTTACATCGATTTTTTTGGCATCGATAGCGAATATGATTACGATCCGTTCTGGGCAAAAGCGGTGGAATTAGGGGTTCCCATCACAACTCACTACGGCAGTCAGGGCTGGACAGGGCGTTCCTCCATCAGTAATTACATGAACAACCATATTGGGCACTTCGCGGATGGATCGCAGGCCTTCGCCAAGGCGTTGTTCTTTGGGGGAGTCACTCGGCGTTTCCCTCAACTACGAGCCGCCTTTCTGGAAGGAGGGGCTGACTGGGGGGCACATGTTTACATTCATCTGGTCGATCGCTACTCAAAACGCAATCTTAATGCCTTGCAAAACTACAATCCCGCATTGACCAATGCAGATGAATTGTTGGCGTTATTTGAGCGCTATGGTCGCGAGATTACTCAAGGATATTCCCTGAGTGCAGAGGAACTGGTTGAAACCGTTTTGGGTGCTTCCTTCAGCCGTTATAGCCGTCAGCCGAATGCGGATGAACTAGAAGATTTTGCCGCCGCTGGCATTGAAACGATCGCAGACATCCGCGATCGCTGGGTCAATCCGTTCTTCTTTGGTTCGGAGTCGGACGATCGCACGATCGCCACAGCATTTAACGACAAAGCGAATCCGTTAGGAGTCAAAATTAACGCAATCTACTCCTCGGATGTGGGTCATTGGGATGTCCCAGATATCACGCTACCGTTGGCGGAAAGCTGGGAGCTAGTGGAAGCAGGTGTCATTTCTGAAGCTGACTTCAAAGCCTATGTCTTTGAGAATCCCTACAAGCTATATACGGAAGCGAATCCAAGTTTCTTTGAGGGAACAGCGATCGCAGATCAACTCAGCTCTGTTACTGACAAATCAGCCGATAAGAATCTGGTAACGGCATAGCCTCATGAATATACTTGGAACAAGGATGGAGTAAATCAGTTTGGAGATGATTGCTTCATTATTGTTACTTCAGTTCGTCGTTCCAACTATATAAATCTATCCGGTGGGAATTTTTTCTCACCGGAATCTTGGTGAATTAACCCCAATTAGGATTGCGATGACATTACCAACGATTCAACTGGGTCAAACTGGCTTGACGGTTTCCCGCCTAATTCTCGGCACTATGACCTTTGGCTTACAGACCGATGAAGCAACAGCCAGGGATATTTTGGATACGGCAGCAACGGCTGGCATCAATGGTTTGGATACAGCCGATGTCTACCCCTTAGGCGGCGGACTGGCAACCGTGGGGCGGACGGAAGAAATTCTAGGGCGCTGGCTAAAAGGTAAACGCGAGCAGTTTATCGTCGCCACAAAATGTGTCGGTCAGGTTGGTCCCTCGCCCTGGGATCAGGGAGCTTCCCGCAAACATATTTTGGCTGCGATCGATGCCTCTCTACGGCGGCTCAATACCGATTACATCGATTTATACCAGTTACACTCTGATGATGCTTCTACGCCCTTAGATGAAACTTTGGAAGCGTTGGATACGATCGTGCGAATGGGGAAAGCCCGTTATATTGGGGCTTCTAATTTCCTGGCATACCGGCTTAGTCGAGCGTTAGGTCGTGCCGATGTCCGTCATCTCACCCGTTTTGTCGCGGTGCAACCCCGCTATAACCTACTGTTCCGCGAAATTGAGCGAGAACTGTTGCCACTGGCACACGAAGAAGGGCTGGGCGTGATTCCCTATAACCCTTTAGCCGGTGGTTTACTCACCGGGAAACATAATCGGGCTGGCAAACCGACCGCCGGCACACGGTTTACATTAGGGACTGCTGCCGAACGGTATCAAGAGCGCTACTGGCACGATCGCGAGTTTAATACCGTCGATGAGTTAAGTACTGTAGCGGATGCCGCTGGTTTGTCACTCACGACCCTATCGATTGCTTGGGTGTTAGCTAATCCTGTGATTACCGCTCCAATTATTGGGGCTAGCCGTCCGGAGCAATTAGTCGAGAGTTTGAAAGCGATCGACGTTAACTTGGATGATGGTTTGAAACAAAAACTCGATCACATCACGATCGATTACCGCAAAGGAGATGCTGCGCGTTAGAACGATTACCCATCGCTGACTGAAACAGCCCTAACAGTATAGTTGCTAGGGCTGCTGCTTAGAATAAGCGGTTAGTTTTAGAACGAGAAAGTTGTGCGAATCGCACCCACCCAAATTGGCTCATTCGCGTCATTATGTTCGGGTTTGGTAATCAGATAAAAGTCAGGTGTAATACTAATTCCGTTAGTGACGCGGAATGTGTAAAACGCTTCTAGATGCAGCGAAGTATCTGGATCTTCTCGCTTGACTCCTCCCGGCGATCGATAATCGTTACTAACCGCTTTAGGCGGCACTCCCACCACGATCCCACCGACATTCCCTTTGGCAAACAAATCGGGAAATGCCAGGAAAACGGCACCATTCAAGATCGTGGCATTACTGTCTCCTCCACGCACTTGATGGGCTAAGGTATAACCAAACCAACCGCCCAGATGAAAAGTTGGTGTGGCTCGCCAGTTAAACTGAAATCCAAAATTATCAGAGATGGTTGCATTGAGTTGGAACGGATTGCGGGCAAAAGTACTGCCTGTACCTCCAGTCAGGTTAAATCCGGTGTTGCTGCCGAAGTATTTGCGCCCGTAGCTGAAAGCCGTTTCGATCGTAGAAGTTGGATTAAAAGTTAACTGGGCAAAGGCAAGATTATTGCCATTAAAAATGCCTCGTCCAGATTCGGGAACGTTTGCCTGAGTATCATCGGCTGTATAGGCTAAACTTAACCGGAACTGCCGATTGAACTGGTAAGCCAACGCGGCCCCTGCCCCATCAAAACCGGGTCGGAAAATGGTTGGGTTATGGGTCGCAAATCGGGACAGTGCCCCATTAGAGCCACCCACTAAGGGATTGGAGTTCGAGGCATACGCCACAGGTTGCAACTGTCGAGTGCCAATCCAGACGGTAGCTTTGTCTCCTAAAGGAAACCGATAGTTGAGAGAATCCAGGTACAAACTGCCGTCCGGAAAGGCACTCTTATCAAAGGTAAACCGAGTCATGGCGGTTCCAGTTAGTGCGGTCAGGTTCGGAATATTGTTAGCTGCTAGCCGGATAAACAGTTGGTCTTTTCCAGTAAAGCTGGTTGGTAAGGCAAGACGTACCCGATAGCCTAGAAACGCTTGGGTGTCGTCATCTGTATCATCTGCTGAAGTATTATTGGCTCGATCGCCAAAGGTATCGGCTCCAACCACCAACACGTCCCCTTGCAGTTTCGTTGTGGTACTAAACTGCTGCCGTTCCAGGGTAGCTGTCCGGACTTCTAACGCATCTACCCGTCCCCGCCAGGTGGCTAGTTCGGCAGCAAATTCTTCCTGCATTTTCTGCAAAGACAGTAGATCTTCCTTCCGTACTAGATCGTTGGTTGCAGAGGCAAGCAACTCGTTGATCCGATCCATACAAGCATTCAATCCGGCAGCAAATTCATACCGACTGATTGCCTGGTTCCCCCGATAGGTTTTATCAGGATAGCCAACGATACAACCATAGCGTTCTACTAACGACTGCAATGCCTGGAATGCCCAATCGGTCGGTCTAACATCTGACAATTGTGATACCGCTGTCACCTGCCCAACTATGGCACCTGAATGGGTTTCAGCCACTTGAGCAACTGGTGTCAGGCGAGACAGGTTAGCGATTTCCTCCAGTTTTTGCTGGTGCCAGGCATCTGAAGCGTTGGGTAATGTTGAAGTGTGCTCTGATGGGATTGATGAATCAGATGGTTCTTCAGCGATCGCTGAAGCATTAAACGTCAAGGTTGAAACAGCAGTAATAAGCAAACTTAGTCCCAACCAGGTAGATGTAAATTGCCTAAACTGAAATCGGAAATTCATGACAACTCCTCACAACACAGATGAACGAAACAAGCTATTCAAAGCTAGTCTAGCTAGCTTTAGCTACAACTTAAAAACACTGAATTAGTCATTTAGATCACACTCAGCTAAGTCAACTAGCAAAGAATGACTGAGGCTGCCTAGCCAACTTAGAGTTCATATATTCAAAAGGGCACTTGGGTGTAAATGGTTGCTCATTCTGGAGGAACCCTAGCTGTCAAAGCTCGCTAGCATGAATAGATTTAGGGGGCAAGCCAGCGAGGATTTTGCTCAAGTCTAGTGATACTCCAGCAAAGGCTACTTGGTTGTGGAATAGGATTCTCCTCATCAGAAGCAGTGGTGCAGAAATAGAGAACTACACCCTATAGCCGTGATTGATTTCACCCTAATGTCTGTCGTACCCTACAGCATTTAGGAAATGAAGCTTTGGTGTTTGGAAGGATCGAGATCGATGTAACTAGTGCAACAATTTACACAAAACTAAACGAATTAATCGGTTGATTGTAGAAAATATCTTGTCATAGCCCCTGCCGAAACACAAGTTCAACCGATACAAAAGATCTGGCTATAACCTTAACAGAATCATTCGGCTGACAGAGCATCCTATGATTCAATATTAGTTTGGGACTCTAACTATTTGTGTCTCGATTCATTTAGGCTATTCTGCGTCAAAGCTATGACTTGAGCCAGGGTAAGCCTATCTAGCAATGCAATTTATGAACGTACAAGCAAATCTTTGGTTTCAGTTAGGGCAGCAACTACCAGCGCTGCGATCGCGTAATTATCGCCTCTATTTTGCTGGACAAAGCCTGTCCATGATTGGCAATTTCATGACGCAACTGGCAATTTTGTGGCTGATCTATCGTCTGACCGATTCAGCCTTACTGTTGGGAATTGCCGGATTTCTCAGTCAGTTACCTGTATTTGCCCTGGCTCCGATTTCAGGCGTGTTAGCCGATCGCTACAATCGGCAGCATTTGATGCTGGTATTGCAATTCTTGGGGATGATAATTTCCATCAGCCTGACGGTATTTACCTTCTTGAGTTGGACTAACTTTTGGGTGTTGTTAGGGTTAGGGACGGTGTTGGGGGTGTTAAAAGGGCTAGATGTGCCAATTCGCCATGCTTTTGTGATTGATGTCGTCAATCTGGAAGCAGTCAATAGTGCCATCTCACTCAACTACGCCTTTCTACACACTGCTCGATTACTGGGACCGGGGATCGGCGGCATTTTAATTGCCACTGCCGGAGCCGGATTTTGTTTCCTATTCGATAGCATCAGCTATATTGCCGTGATTGTGGCACTGCTAGCCATGCGGTTGACGATCGCGCCCTCCGAGTCAGCTGCAATAGCTCCCTGGCAGAAGTTACAAGAAGGATTTCAGTATGCCTATCAAGTCGTGCCGATTCGTGCCATTCTGGTGCTGCTGGCAACGGTGAGCTTGGTCAATATGTCCTACCCAACGTTGCTGCCGATCGTATCGGTTGAAACCCTGCAAGGTGGAGCTGATACGTTAGGATTCTTAACCGCCGCGGGAGCGATGGGATCGGTGGTTGCCTCACTCTATGTAGGGTGGCGCAAAGATGTGTTGGGACTCGATCGCCTGATTGCCCTCTGTCCCGTTTTATTGGCGATTGGGATCATCATATTTTCATTATCCAGCGTACTCTGGCTATCATTGCTGGTCATGGTGTTGGTGGGATGGAGTTCTACCCTTCAAGTTGCTGCCAGTAATACGGTTTTGCAATTCATCGTAGAGGACAGTAAGCGAGGCAGAGTCATGAGCTTTTACACGATGTGCTTTATGGGGATGGCTCCATTTGGCAACCTGTTAGCGGGTAGCTTAGCCGCCGCGATCGGGGCAACCAATACCTTAATTATCGGTAGTGGAGTCTGTTTGCTAGGGACATGGGTGTTTATTCAGCAGTTGCCCATTATTACTAAAGCTATTCAGGTGAAAACAAATACCTGATCAACATAACGAGGACATGGCAGGTGAAAAATCTGCTAAGAATTGGGTCATAAGGCTTGTCTTGCAGAAAAATCTATGGAATACTAGTTAAATCCGGTAAACCGATTGGTTAACCGTAGAATTAAATCAATCGGTTGCTATCAATCCAACGATTCAAGTGCTGTTTGACATTTGCTGCATGTCCCTGCACCGGCTAAGCAAATGAGTAATGGTAGTGGACGTAATAAAAATCCCTCCACTCTATTCGTGAAGGGAAACCAAACAGAAGAGTAGAGACTAAGCACTACTCGCTTGTGATTTCAGTATTCTCCAAATCTGGCAAGTTTAATTGGGAACCGATGCGCTAATCGAAAAGATGATCAAATCATGTAACTGTTCTCTAACGCCATTCAGGTAGCCCTCATCCTGTAACGCGTCTGACGATACCTGTCCAGCATTAATGCCTGCTTGGATCAGGTTCTCTGGAGTAATCTGACCTGCCTGCACCGCATAGATTAGATCGCCATTAGACGGGATCCCCTGCTGTACTAAGTAACCTTGGCGAGCCAGTTGTACCAGGGCGAGCGGGGGAGTATGCTGGCTCACTATAGAGCTTGATTGATTAGCTGTCTGGGCAACCATACCAGGCTGAGGAGCGTTGTCGGCATGAACACCAGGCGCGATCGCAAATAGCAAAGCCAAGGCAGAAAAACTGCCAACGAGTAGAGGGTTCATGGAATTTCTCCTTTGTACCGATTGTTGAAACTGTTCGTAGAAACATGTAACTCTATCTACCAGTTTCAACAATTTTTCCTAATTTTTCACCTCTGATCGGGTGAATTTTGTTGAACTTTTGGGATGAAAAGGGGTTGAGGAAATTCATCAATCCTGCTTGATACTCCCATAGAGAAGGGGAAATAGCCGGAATTCCTACTTCTTAGATGTAGATTTTTGGCATTCTAATGAACGAGTAATGTACTGGTTTTAGCGAAGTTTTGGAACTTTCCTTCATCTAGCAATGAGTCAGTTTAAAAGTCTCATTTTGAGGTAGGAATTATCCCGATCGTTACTTTCGTGAGTTAATTTTTTTCTGGTTATTCCGATCACTATTGGTTTGGGTCATGGGATCCCATGTAGCAATTTTAGGTGTGGAGGTTGAACGTTATGGTGGAATTTCGCTTAGTGGGTAAAACAGCGATCGTTACGGGAGGAAGTGCGGGCATCGGATTTGCTACGGCTCGTGCCCTCTACCATGAAGGAGTCCAAGTTGCGATCGCGGCGCGTGATCCTGAGCGGTTAGAACAGGCGGTTCAAACCATCCGGAGTGTTCCTGTGGCAACAGCAGAGGTGATTGGAATTGTAGCGGATGTCAGCCAAGCAGAAGGAGCCGATAAAGTTGTTGCGGCAGCGATCGAGCAGTTTGGGCAAGTTGATATTTTAATCAACAATGCTGGATCTGCTCGCGCCGGATCATTTCTGGATCTAGAAGATGAAGCGTTCCTAGATGCCTGGAATCTCAAACTGTTGGGATATATTCGCCTGGTACGGGCGATCGTTCCCGATATGATCCAGCGGCGAGATGGGCGAATTATCAACATTATTGGGGGAGCTGGACGCACTCCTCGCCCCAATTTTCTGCCGGGTGGCACGACCAATGCGGCCCTGCTGAATTTTACGCGCGGAATTGCCAAAGAACTGGCTCAACACAACATTCGGATTAACGCCGTTTCTCCAGGATTAACCGCCACGGAACGAGCTGAACAATTAGCGGTGCAAACGGCTCAATCCTTGGGGGTTTCTGTAGACCAGTACAAAGCTGAGGTAATTCGCAATATCCCGTTAGGTCGGATGGTGCTACCAGAGGAAATTGCTAACTTAGTGCTGTTTTTAGTCTCCGATCTAGCTGCATCAATTACAGGCGCAGAAGTGCTGGTTGATGGTGGTTCTACTCCCGGTGTGTGAGGTGATTTTTGTTGAATTTAAAGCAGAGAATCAATCGTATGGTGAACTTTAAAGCTCAATTGGCTAACTGGAAACGTCCTCAGGTAACGCGGCGATCGGCGTTATTTTTTCTCGGTTATTCCCTGGCATTTTCTACGACTCTAGTCAGTTGTGGCTCCCCCTCAACTAACTCTACTCAGTCATCTAGTACCGTCCCTAGTGCGAGTCCGACTAGTAGTACCAGTAGCAATGGCAAAAAACTATTTCGAGTCGTTCGCTCCAAGCAACTAACCGCATTAGCGGTATTAGAAAAACAGGGGACGTTGGAAAAGGCTTTGGAACCATTAGGTTACACCGTCCAGTGGCTAGAATTTGCCGCAGGTCCCCAACAGTTGGAAGCCATCAAAGTTGGCGCTTTGGATATTGCTTCTACGGCTGAGTCACCTCCAGTATTTGCGCAAGCCTCTGGCACTGACTTAATTTATTTAGCCACCACACCCACCAATGGCAAACCCGTGGCCTTATTAGTGCCCAAGGATTCACGTGTCCAAAGCATTAAGGACTTGAAAGGTAAAAAAATTGCGTTTCAGAAAGCCTCGATCGGGCACTATCTCTTAGTTAAAGCCTTAGAACGAGAGGGTTTAAAGCTAAGTGATGTGGAGTCCGTTTTCCTAACGCCACCAGATGCTAATGTCGCATTCAGTCAGGGGAAAGTGGATGGTTGGTTCATCTGGGATCCCTTTGTTACCCGATCCGAACAAAGCCAGGTGGGGCGAGTGTTATTAGACGGTGAAAATTTACGCGATACGACGAATTTCTATTCCACACACCGTCGATTTGCTCAAGAAAATCCAGAAGCCATCAAGGTGTTTTTTCAGGAAATCGAGAAAGCAGAAATCTGGACAAGAGACCATCCGAAAGAAGTGGCTCAACTGCTGGCTCCGGTGACTCAACTGAGTCCTGAAGTTTTGGAGATCATGCACGATAAGTATGAGTATGGGCTACGACCGATTACTCCAGCCATTATTGCTAAGCAGCAGGAAGTAGCAGACCTTTGGTATAGCCTAAAACTAGTTCCCGTCAAAGTTGATGTCAAAAAGGGGTTTTTGACGCCCGAAGAATATGCCCAATTCACGCCTCAAGAGGTACTGGCTAGAAAGTAAATCAGATAGTAATTTTGTTAGCCCAGTATGAGTCACTTGTCATTCGTCATGAGTATGAGCCAAATACCCCATGACGAATGACTTTTCCTCTAGTTTTCAACTTAGATTGAAAGCGGCTACGCCCACGCTCGGCGATATTGTACAGGAGCGATCGCCCCTTGTCCCAATGCTTTCGCGGCGGAGTGCGCCCAGTAAGGATTACGCAAAAATTCGCGACCAATTAACACCAGATCAGCCTGTCCACTGCGAATGATGTCATCGGCTTGTTGCGGATCGGTGATTAAGCCAACAGCTCCAGTCTGAATCTGGGCTTCTCGACGGATGAGATCGGCAAATCCCACCTGATACCCGGGTGTCGCCGGAATCCTGGCTCCTGGAACTGTGCCACCGGAGGAGACATCAATCACATCTACCCCTAGAAATTTGAGTTTGTCACTTAAGGCAATACTCTGTTCGATCTCCCAACCGGGTTCTACCCAATCTGTGGCTGAAATTCTGACCCATAGGCAATAGCGATCGGGAATAACGGCGCGAACCGCCTGCACGACTTCCCGTAAAAAGCGGGTTCGGTTGTCAAAACTGCCGCCGTACTCATCCGATCGCTGATTCACGAGCGGTGAGAGAAACTGATGTAGCAAATAGCCATGCGCCGCATGAATTTCGATCACCTTAAATCCTGCTTCCAGCGATCGCCGAGTGGCTTGGACAAAGCTATCCGTTACCTGTTGAATTCCCTCCAGTGTCAAGGCTTCCGGCGTCGGGTACTCCGGACTAAAGGGAGTCGCGCTACTGGAAACGATCGGTCGCCAACCACCCTGCAAGACATCCACAGGTTTACCGCCTTCACTCGGTTTAGCGGTACTGGCTTTGCGTCCGGCATGGGCTAGTTGAATTCCCGCGATCGCGCCAAAGCTATGAATGCTCTGGACAATTCGTTCTAACCCCTCAATGTGTAGATCAGACCAGATGCCTAAATCCTGGGGGCTAATCCGTCCCCTTGGCTCCACTGCTGCGGCTTCAGTAAACACTAATCCTGCTCCTCCTACCGCGCGGCTAGCCAGGTGGATTAAATGCCAGTCGTTGGCATAGCCATCCGTGCTGGAATATTGACACATTGGAGAAACTGCAATTCGATTCCGCAGCGTCACATTCCGAATTGTTAGAGGTTCAAACAAATGAGGCATAGTAGCGTCCTGATTTTACGAGCGGTGAGGTTTCAAGCCAGAAATGGGCAGATGAGCCAATCCTAACTGAGAATCTGGACTATCCACATCTACCGGGGTGCTAGGCGAGATCGCCGATCGCCCATCCTCTGGCGGATTTAGTTTGGCTGCCTGACAAAACATTGATGAGATGGATAGTGAATGGAGTGACCACAAATCATCTTCAAACCAGCTTTGTTCAATTTGTCCAAAGGGCATAGTGGATCTCCCTAAGTAACACTGGTAACAATGCCATCCCGCCGCAACTTGATAACAAATTAACTTGCTTTTTCGTCAGCTCCGTGAGACTATTCAGCTTATCATTAAATACGCTATATCGATAGATTTACCGTAGTTTAAACTAATGGCTAAACAAGCTTTTGTCGCGGTCAAACAGGTAGAAGTTTCCTGAGCAGGAGGCACGGTGAAACTGATTTTATCAACGGAATTTGCCGTTTATTTGGTAGGACGTTTACCAACTGATATTCAAGTAGTCTGGGCAGATCGGGAAGGTCATTTGGATGGTGATGCCAGTGATGCCGAAGTATATTTCAATCCGGGTTTACTCAAACCTGAGGTGTTGGACAAAATCTTGAATGCGGCTCCGGGGCTACGTTGGCAACATACTCCCAGTGCTGGAGTCAATCATTTATTAACCCCAATAGCGTTAAGCCGAGACATGATTCTAACCAATAGTGCAGGAGTACATGCTATTCCGATCGCCGAATTTGTCATGGCTTTCATGCTCAATCACGTTAAGCACTTGGGAAAACTACACCAACGCCAAACTGACCATACTTGGGATCGCCCCTGGAAAGATAGTACTTTTTTACAGGAGTTGTTGGGCGCAACTGTGCTGATTATTGGTGCCGGTGGGATTGGACAGGCGATCGCTCAACGTGCTAATGCCTTTGGCATGAAGGTCTGGGGTAGTCGCAAACACCCCGACCCCTTACCGTCCTTCGAGAAAATTGTGGGGGCAAATGAGTGGTATGCCCTGTTACCTGCGGCTGATTTTGTTGTCCTGGCACTCCCATTAACCCCTGAAACGAAGGAGATAATCGATGCTAAAGTTCTACGATCAATGCAGCGTTCTACTTATTTGATTAACATCGCCCGGGGCGCATTAGTGGATGAAGCGGCTCTATTAACTGCGCTTACTGAAGGTTGGATCGCTGGAGCGGGAATAGATGCCTTTGCCACAGAACCACTCCCTGCTGAGCATCCGTTGTGGTCAGCTCCAAACCTGTTTGTGACGCCCCATACTTCCTGGAGTTCTCCCCACACCCGAACCCGCACGGTAGATCTGTTCTTAGAAAATTTGCGTCGCTACCGGGATGGGCAACCTTTACGTAACGTGGTCGATCGGGCAATGGGATATTAACGGCTTCCTGGGATAGATGGATGGTGAATCCATTCAAGCACCTGTGATGTCAGTAATTATGGACAGTTTATGCAAGTGAGGAGTCCTAGTGTTTAAGCAGCTAAAAAAATCAGTTTGGGAACAGCTATGTCAAAAAATCTGGCATGATTTCAGACCCTATCTGGGTAATTCATTCGCTTTTTTGTTTGCTACTGGTTTCAGTATTAGTTTACTCGTTGCCTCCTGTTCCTCTAATTCAACCCCTACGGTAACGAGTTCCACTTCTCCGGGTGATAGTGCAACCAGTAGTGCTGTTGTGCGGATTGGGTATCAGAAGGCCGCGACGATTCTGAGTTTGTTGAAGGAACAAGGCGATTTGGAAACAGCCCTAGCTGCCTCTGGTGGCTCAGTCCAGTGGTTTGAGTTTCCAGCGGGTCCACCGATGTTGGAAGCGATGAATGCCGGGTCTGTAGATTTTGGCTACACCGGCGAATCTCCCCCCATTTTTGCCCAGGCAGGGGGTACCCCTGTGCGCTATATCGCCTATGATCCCTGGTCTCCTAAAGCAGAGGCGATTGTGGTTCCTAAGGATTCTGCCATTCAAACGGCAGCAGATTTGAAAGGTAAGAAAGTAGCTTTCGCCAAAGGGTCGAATACCAACTATTTGGTGGTAAAAGCATTGGCATCGGTGGGACTTCAGCTGTCTGATATTACCCCTGCCTATCTCCCCCCTGCGGATGCCCGTGCGGCTTTTGAAAATGGCAAGGTGGATGCCTGGGCAATTTGGGACCCTTACCTGGCAGTGGCTGAAACAGCGGCGAACGCCAGAATCATCGTTGATGCTACAGGTCTTGCCCCTAACCGGGGATATTACCTGGCATCACAATCGTTTATCGACAAGTATCCTAATGCCTTAAAAATTGTGCTGGAGGGGGTAAAAACCCGTAGCGACTGGGCAAAGAGTAATCCTACAGAAGTGGCAAAGTTCCTGGCAACCACTTTAGGAATTGATGCGGCTCCTCTAGAAAAAGCGGAGCAACGGCGGGAATATGGCGTATTGCCGTTAACGGATGAGGTGATTGCTAAACAACAGGAAATTGCTGACACCTTTACCAAGATCAAGCTAATTCCCAAATCCATTGTTGTGCAGGAGGCTGTCTGGAAGGGGTAAAGATTCGCGACCTTTCCCCCTAGGCTTGCTCCAAGGCAAACGCTGGTGGCGCTATGAAGTAAATCGCCTCCAGTTCATCATCCACTACCAACCAAGCCACCATCTGGGCGATCGCCAAGTTGCAAACCTTACCCACAAGTGAGCAAGATGCGATCGCCTACGGTCTAACTTACTCCAGATTAGAGATTCCATGCCCAACAACCTCCGCTGCCTATGTCACTTCTGCTTGCATCGGTTCTAATGGCACCTTAGGACATGCTCGCTTCAATCCCCCTAATTAGGGAGCAGATTCGAGTTCGCTGGCAGTGACACCGCTACAGGTAGCAAACGTTGGATTCATGGCAGACGCTTGATCCGCAATTAGTTCAACCGTGCCATCTGCATGATGTTGCCAGGTGTTTGCTTGGATCAGCACCGGAACGGCAGCAGGGCTTTGGGCAACGGTTTTACCGGCTTTGCGGTAGGCAGATAAATCCCGCACATCATTCCAAGTGCGATCGTTCCTCACCTGCTGCGTGGGGTTTTGTGGGACACCACCACGTCCTGTCGCAATAAAGCTACTGCCCTGCGACCCAGCACAGCCCGTAACAATCTGTTGTGAGGAGTCCACCACATTGGTGGGTAATTCAACCAGACCAGAGTTGGGATCGACACCAATGTTATTGACCTGAACGGTGCCACTGACCCCAAACTGGGAACTAGCCGTGATGTCGCTCTCTGGTGTCAATTGATCGCGGTACTTGAGCCCAATAATACCTTGTGTCGTGATATTAATATTGCCCCCCCGACCTTGAAATGCATTGGCAATGATGTCACTATTTTCAAGCCCTACAACGACGGGCGAACTAATAGTTATATTACCTCCATCACCTTTACCTCCTGCGGTAGCACTAATAAAGCTACCACGACGCATAATCAAGCCATCCTGTAAGCGTAAGTTAAGATTCCCCCCTCCCCCGGAAATAGTGGAGGCTGAAAGGCTTGCCCCATTGTCGAGTTTTAAGAAGTTGGCATTCACTGTTAAGGTACCGGCTTGACCTAGACCACGATTTTCGACGAAAACCGATGCGCCATTGTTAATAGTAAGGCTAGGGGTATTGAGGGTAGTGTTGCCGGCGCTAGCATTGGAAGTTAACCCTGCAGGACGAACAGCTGTACCAATATAACTAGGATTTTGGGCATCTTTGACACCATCCACTTCAATTGATTCCGATGCATTAATGATCAGATTCCCAGCATTCCCAAGAACAATGCTGGAAGCCGATACCCTTGCCCCCCCTTGCACTGACAGAGTGCGCGTATTCACGGTTAAATTGCCTGAATTCCCAACCCCAAACGTAGCAGCCGATAGCAAACTAAAATAAAGACCGGGTGGTGCTCCAGCATTCGACACCTGAATTGCATCGGCATTGACGGTGATATCGCCACCAGCGCCCAAACTAAACGGTCTGGCAGCCACATTTGCACCTGCCGAAATGACTAAATCGCGGGTAGCGATCGTGAGATTTCCCCCCTTGCCCCGACCATTGGAACTTACCAGAATCTGGCTAACAGCTCGAAACGCATTCGGGTCTCCAGCGGTGAACCCATTGACCGTCATCTCAGTAGCATTGATGCCAATGTTGCCGCCAGGTGCAGCACTGAAGGTGCGATCGAGCACATAGCCCCCCTGATCAATCAATAGGCTGGGGGTATTAATCAGGATATTCCCAGCTGCACCGGCAGCCGTAGTTTCATTCACTAAAGCACTAGACGCTAGAAAATTTGGCGATTTCCCAGTAATTTGTAAGGACTTTACTGCATTGACGACGATATCGCCCGCAGTCTGGGTGCCCTGATTTTGCACTAGCACTAGAGAACCGCCCTGGAGACTGACCTGAGCCCCCTGCACCTGGATCGAACCGGGGCTGGTTCCACGCACCGAGGCTAAAGCCCGTTGGGTCATCTGAATATTGCCAAAGCTAGAGGCATTCGGATAACTCAGTGTCAAACCTGAGGAGTTGGCATTAAGTGCGACGCTACCGCCCACGACACTGCCTAATTCAATGCGTCCTCCTGGTGCAGAAAGTAACCCACCTGTTACAGCCAAGTCGCCACCAATCAGTGCCAGGGTTTTGCCTGCGTTCACCTGTAAGCCTTGAGTACTAAGATTTAAGCTAACTCTTGTTGAGGCATCGAATGTAGCAGCACTCCCTGCTCCCTGGACGGTGATCGGTCTGGCATTGGCTCCCAGTTGCAAGCCTACAGGCACACTCATGGTCAATAAAGGTGGCGCGGTTGTATCAGTGGCACTAAACTTCGTCCCATCGGCAAAACTAATGCTGGTTGCAGTGGTAGCCGTAAAGGAGCCACCAAGATTCAACCTGGCATTGGGACCAAAGAGAATGCCTGAGGGATTGAGCAAAAACAGGTTAGCGCTGCCGTTAGCACGGATTAAGCCATCAATGTTAGAAACATTGCCGCCTGTTACCCGGGCAAAAATATTCTGAATGGTGGTGGCGTTATTGAAGAAGGCAGAACCCCCCGTGGGCACAGAGAACTGACTGAAGCTGTGAAACAGGTTATTGCCTTGGGTCGTGCCATTGGTGATCGTGAAATTGTTGCCGCTCTGGGTGACGGTGGTGTTGAGGCTGCCATCGGGAACGACCTGCGCGTGGGCGGGTAAGGTCATTCCCACTATCGCTAGCAGGAAGGACCAGCACCCAGACCAGTAGTGCATCACCTTCATTCTCTTTCTCCTCGCTTCATAAGTTGCTTCAAGACACCAGGGATCGTTCGCAAGACGCTAACGCTCAGGGTTCCTGCCATAGGGTTCCCTAATTTTCACTCACAGTAGCTAATTGACCCAGCTCTTGGTCGAGTGATGGCTCTGCTTGCCTCGGTTGCCATTGAGACTCACGGATAGCTGTGGTTTGGGGTCTTGGGAATGATGGCATAACTTCGTCGTTGACCGTGTCGGTCACCTTACTGACGAGGGAGGGTGAGAGGTTGACACCATAGAGTTCTTCCAACTGGGGCTGATGTCTCCCTCATACATACAGCACCAAAATCTTTTCATCAAGCCCGGCTAAGCGGTGTTGGGGCTTGAGCACCAGCACAGGTTCAAACTTGCCCTGGCGGTCGCGTTAGATTGCCAAGTCCATCTCGCTGTGATCTGTGAATGGTCTTTTTGGAGTAACCATGATGCGGTCTCCTGAATACTGGGATTTTAGACCGCTTACACAAAATCCTGATCAGTCTCCAGAGTTGTGAGTTACTTCAAGTGAATTTGGCAAAACAGCCGACTTAAACTAATGCACTATCACTGTTTTCACCACAATTATCGACAATTTAGACCACTGATTGACGATTACGTGCATCAGCACTTAAACACACTCTCCTGATTTTACTTGAGTGCCAACTTTCAAACACGATTACGGGTTACTTCCGCATGGCTGCTGTCTATGTTAATGAAAAACTTGGTAGTTTTGCGGTCTGGGTACCCAATTACAACCTACATCAGTGTGTTCATATGATGCTATTTACCTTAACCTTTGTAAATCTGTACCTAATTCCGATATTCCAAATAATTGCAGGGAACGCTAGAGGGATGGGATTTCAGATTCCGTAATCTGCTAGTTTTAGTGCTCTGTATGCTGCTCTCCTTTGTAGACACGATCGCCCATATCAAGAGCCTAGCGCTCCAGGACTTCGATCGCGAAGTAACCGAAAAACAGCTGTGCTATCACACCCGTGATCATATTGCTGGAGTGCAACGTCGTGCCAGCCAAATTTTTCAAGTCATTTGTCCTTATCTACCGCCAACTGAGGATATTGAGCGTTTAGAGCAGTTACTGGATTTATGTGCTGCGACCCATGATCTGATCCAGATTTTTGTTCCCCAGTCAGATCCCCATACTTCTCGACGGAGAGAAGCCGGAGTTAGCGAAGCCGCCACGATCGAGCGAATTCTAGAACTGATTCATCAACTGAATCAGCAGAGCCCTAATGATATTGCCTGCTTCGCAAAACGTGATATACAGATTATTCAAGAAGCGATCGCTGCAACTATTTGCGATTACGATCCCATTGAGCAAGCGATCTTCCAACCGGCCTTACATTCGCATCAGCCCATTTCGGTCGTAGCGCGAATTCTCGCGCTCGCGGATATTGGGGCGTTAGGCATGGAAGGAACTGTTGCCTACAATACAGAAGGTTGCCTGCTATTTCTGGAAGAGAATCCGGATGTGCGATCGCTGCTGGAGACTCAGCAGTTATCAAGTCTGATTGCCCACGATCCCTTGCTATATGAGAACGTTCGCCAACGACTTTTGAAACGGGCGCAATTTCAGGTCAACTTAGCAAAATCACGTCTGAATCGTTGTCCTCAAGAATTTGCTGGGTTTCCACCAGGCGCTATTCCTAGCTTGATCCATGAGGTATTTCAGTACCTGACCCCTGCAACCATCCGTGAAATTGAAAAATCAACCCCGATCGCAGAAAATACCCCGCTGGAGGTTTTGACTCATTTCTTTCAGTTTGAGCAGAGAATATCAAAAACTTTTCCATAAAAATACTGATGGCATCCGTCTAAAGTGAAGTTTTTGTAGCAAATCGGGAACTCTAAGGAGAAATTACCGATTTTTGGATTCTTGAGACCCAGCGAGTCAAGTTGAGCCTGCCATGTTAATGTTGGTTTTCTATATTGGCAAAAACCTATACGCGATCGAAAGTTCGCGGGTTGTGGAAGTGATCCCACGTTTAACTTACCGGGAAGTCCATCATGTGCCGGAGTATGTTGCGGGAGTATTCAACTATCGTGGCTCGATCGTTCCTGTCATCGATCTTTGTCGCTTAATTCGCGGCATCCCCAGTAAAGGGTTCCTGAGTACCCGCGTCATGATGGTCAGTTACCCACAGCCCGATGGAGCATTGCGATATGTTGGTCTCATGGCAGAGCGGGTGATCGAAGCCTTGGACAAAGCAGAAACCGATTTTAAGGACACAGGGATCCAAGCCAATACTGCACCTTATCTCGGTGGCATTATTACTGATAAAAAAGGGATGATTCAGCGAATTCGGTTAGAACAACTCTTCGCGGAGGTGCAGCCTATTAACTTGATTGCCGCAGGAGTGTGAATTGGAGATGCCGTTGGATACAGACTCTTATCGCCATCTCCAAGAGATCGAAATCCTCATCAGTCAACGAGTTGGCTTTGATGCCAGAATTATTGGTTCTCGCAAAATCAGTCGAGCTGTGGAAAATCGACGAATTGCTTGTCGTCTAAGAGATACCGAAGCTTATCTCACAGTTCTGCAATCCTCCCCGCAGGAATTCAGTGAACTCATTGAACAATTGGTTGTGCCAGAGACCTGGTTTTTTCGCGATCGCAGACCGTTCGATTTCCTGGTAAATTTTGTGCAGACCCAATGGTTAGCTAAACCGGGCGCTACCAAACTACGAGTCCTGAGTGTCCCCTGCTCAACGGGGGAAGAGCCCTATTCCATTGCAATAGCGCTGCTGGAAGCCGGCTTATCAGTCAATCGGTTCAGTGTTGATGCTGTGGATATCAGCCACCAAGCTTTAACTAAGGCTGAACGGGCTATCTACGGAAAAAATTCCTTTCGGGGCGAAGACTGGGTAGAGCGACATCGGTATTTTCAGGATATAGATGGCAAGTATAGCGTCTGTTCACTCGTTCGTAATGCAGTCAGTTTTCGTCAGGGTAACTTACTCAATGAGGCCACTACAACCTCTGGAAAATATGACATTATTTTTTGTCGTAACTTGCTGATTTATTTAGAAGATGTTGCTTGTCAATATATTCTTAATACTCTGTATCAACTTTTAAAGCCTGAAGGTCTGTTATTTGTTGGTGCATCAGAAACGGGAAAGGTATCGAGCGATCGCTTCTCTTATATTCGTCAAGCTTTTACCTTTGCGTATCGCAAAATTGATACTGTTCCCTACCAACCATCAAAAGCCGTCTTAGAACAGACTGAGACGAAACAAGTCCTAGCTCAAGCCTCTACTCAACCCCTTCCACGTTTAGATGTAAAAGCAACTACAAGCACTCGTCGCCATGCTCCATTGGGGTCTGCAAAACCACGACCAATCGTTGTACCGCCAATTCATTCGCTACAAAATGTAACTCTACAACAGGCACAGCAATTGGCGGATGCAGGAAACATTGAAGCTGCCATTCATTGTTGCAAAACTTATTTAGCATCCCACTCTACCCATGCAGAAGCCAATGCCTTATTGGGCACTTTATATCAGGCAACGGCTGATTATGAGCAAGCAGAACGCTGTTTTCGGAGGGCACTGTATCTTCAGCCAAACCTGTACGAAGCCCTGATGCATCTCGCATTGCTCAAAGAATCTCGTGGAGATGCGATCGCAGCAGAACGATTACGGCAACGAATTCAAAAGCTACAACCTAATTCTTAACGTGTCCATTGAACAAAGCAGGCAATTATGGTGAGCAACATCTTAAAAGATAAATCGCTACAAGGGCGGATCATGTCTGCCTTTTTGATCATGGGCGGACTGGTTCTGATCGTCGCCTTAGTTGGATTGATTTCAACCTTCCGTTTAAACAGCAATATTGACACCTTGGGAAATAACAGCTTGCCTAGCTTAATTGGACTATGGAAGGTTAATGAAGGACAAACGCAAATTGAGTCATCCGAGCGCACATTGCTGGTTGCTGGACTCTCTGCCCAGGAACGACAAACCGAACTTGCTCGCATCAAGTCAGCCTGGAATCAAATTGATGAGGGATTTAAGCAGTACGATGCTACTCCACGTATGGCTGAAGAAGATCGCAATTACAAGAAATTGCTCAACAACTGGGATAAGTGGAAAAATGACCATGAAGAGTTTCTCAAACTCGATCAGCAGTTTGAGGACCTAGGCGTGTTTCACCCGTTTGCTCGTCAACTGGAACTGCAACGGCAAGGCAGAAGTGACTCAACGGATATGGCAACAGCGCGAAAAGCCAGTGAGTTGCTCAATCAAATGCGCAATCTTACAAAAGCGAATCGAGTTACATTTGAAGCCGCAACGACATCCATTTTAGACTCACTAAAAATCAACGAGATAGTCGCAGAAGAATCAGAGAAATCAGCGGTTCAAGATGGTCGCCAAGCCCAATTTCTATCAGTTGTTGCGATAATTGTTGGACCCATTATCGCAATTATTTTTGGACGATTTATTAGCCGTGCCCTCGCCCGCCAGATCCAAAAATCTGTTGTGCAGATCACTACATCCGCAACCCAAATTGCTGCCTCTGGCAAAGAGTTAGAAGCAACGGTAGCCGAGCAACTGGCCTCAACGAATGAAGTGACGGCAACCGCCCATCAAATTGCGGCGACCTCTAGAAGCTTAGTGCAAACGATGGAGCAGGTGGGTGGAATGTCTCAAGCAACCGCTCAAGCTGCTAATGATAGTCAGGATGAACTGACGGACATGGAAGGAGTGATGCGCCAGTTGTCAGATGCAACCACCTCCATTTCTTCCAAGCTGGGTGTGATGAACAGCAAAGCTGGCAACATCAATAATGTGGTGGTCACGATTACAAAAGTGGCTGATCAAACCAGCATTTTATCGCTCAACGCTGCGATCGAAGCGGAGAAAGCTGGAGAATACGGGGCAGGATTTGCGGTGGTGGCACGGGAAATTCGGCGTCTGGCAAACCAAACGGCTGTTGCCACGTTGGAGATTGAACAGATTGTTAAAGATATGCAATCTGCCGTAACAGTAGGCGTGATGGAGATGGATAAATTTAATCGCTCTGTCACCGATAGTGTCGATCGGGTTAGCAAGATCAGTGACCAGATTGGCGAAGTGATCAACAAAGTGCAGAGTTTACCTCCCCGCTTTGAGCAAGTCCGACACAGCATCGAAGAGCAATCGGAAGGTGCCCAGCAAATTAGTGAAGCGATGGAGCAACTGAGTCAAGCTTCTGAGCAAACTGCCGATGCTTTGCGAGAAACCAATAACGCCTTGGACCAACTTGATGATGCAGCACGGGGATTGCAAGCCACTATTGCCCAGAAGTAAGGAGCATCCATTGTGTTTGAGTCTTTAACTTCAGAATCTGCCACGATTCATCCCCCAATCTTGAACGATTGTTGGAATCAGATTGGCGTGATGGGCGATCGATCGTGTCGTGAACTCAAAACCGTGATTCACTGTCACGATTGTCCGGTTTATGCGGCAGTGGGTGATAGTTTACTGGAACGCGAACCACCTGCTAACTATATTAGTGAGTGGATTGACATTCTAGCGGAAACGGCTCCAGAGGCAGAAGCATCTGAGAGTAATGGAGCGCTTGTTCTAGCAGAAGAAGCTATTTCGATCATGATTTTCCGGTTAGGCAACCAGAAGCTAGCACTTCCAGTGCGAATTTTGCAAGAAGTTACCCATCCCTGTTTAATTCAGCCCCTGCCGCATCGCAGTAACCAGCTATTTCTAGGCTTAGTTAATATTCGGGGTGAAACCTTGCTGTGTGCCTCGCTCAGTCATCTATTAAACCTGGAATCTCCTCAAGAAAAAGCGACCACCACACCTATTGAAAATACTAAACGCATGATGGTGGCTGGACAGAGTGAGGAAAAATGGGTGTTCCCCGTCGATGAAGTGTATGGCACCTATCGATTTCATCTGAGTGAACTGCGAGATGCCCCCGTTGTGATTACCAAAGCGACAGAAGCATATACACAGGGGGTGATTCACTGGGAGGGGAATAAGGTGAATTATCTCGATTCTGAACTGCTGTTCTATACCCTCAATCACAAAATTTTGTAGGAGATGGAGTCGAGATGAGTGAGTACTCCAAGCTAGATTTGTTCCATCGTGAGGTGAATACTCATGTTACGGCTCTGAAGCAAATTCTGACTGTGCTCAAAACCCAACCGTTCGCCGCCGCAGAACTGGATCAAGCCGCACGATCGTTGCACTCCCTCTGGGGGACTGCCAGCCTGGTTGAGCTAGAAGCGGCAGCAAACCTTGCCCAGGTGATGAAAGACTGCTTTGTCGGAGCCATGAATCAAACCGTGCAGTTAGGTGAGGAACAAATTGATGTGTTGCTGCATGGAGGGGACTTACTCTTAAGCATGAGTCGTGTGGCTGATGGCACACTTGAGCAATGGCTATCTGATCATGCTTGGGATCTCGCCACAACGCAGAAAACGATTGCGATTATTGCTGGGGCAAATCACCCATCATTTGCAAGTGCAAGTAAGACAGCTCCTGCCATTGCCACGTTCCCGGATCGACCATCAGAGCGTAATGTTGTGCCCTCTCCGGACAATGAGGCGATCGATCCGATTCAGCACAGCCAGGAGCTAGATTCAACAGCACTCACAGTAGAGACGCAAGAGCCTCAATCCCTGCAAACTTATGTAGAATCGATCGCGGCGTTACCTGCTCCCGTTGCTCCAGCACCTGCTGAGCCTATTTCCACAAATCTTGCAGCCATTCTCAGCAGCGATGATGGCTCCATGATGGATTTATTTCGTTTGGAGGCAGAGGCGCAGGTTAGTATTCTTAACGATGGACTACTGGCATTAGAAGGGAATGTCCACTCTGGGCAAGCCCTGGAAACTCTGATGCGAGCGGCTCATTCGATCAAAGGTTCAGCGCGAATTGTGGCGTTAGATGCAGTGGTCAACCTGGCTCATGTCATGGAAGATTGCTTCGTTGCCGCTCAAAATAAAACGATCGCCCTGACTTCCGATCACGTGGACGTGCTGCTGCAAGGTGTAGATTTGCTCCAAGGGATTAGCCAGGTTAGCAATGCTGACCTGCCTAACTGGCTGGCTCGAAAGCAACTTGAATTTGCTCAAACTCGATCGCTGATTGCTACTATCCTCGATCCCAACACTCCTACGCCTGTCCCCGTTGCTACCACCCCTCCTACTGCGCCTCTAGTGGCTGTTCCTACTGCCTCGGAATCTATCACTTTATCTAACCAGCTAGACACGACCGCAACCGTAGCAACAGCTCCAGCCCGACTAGAGAAGGTAGAAGTCACTCCTACAGAACCAACACTGGGTCAGGATCGGGTAGTGAGAGTCAGTGCCGAAAACCTGAACCGAATTATGGGACTGGCTGGAGAATCACTGATTGAGGCAAACTGGTTACAGCCCCATGCAGATTCAATGACCTCGCTGAAGTGGCGACTAGTTGATTTATCCCGCAAACTAGAACAATTGCAGGATGTACTGGATCGTAGTACTTATCAAGACGATGCCCGAGGCTTTTTAGAGCAAGCTCGGCAAAAAGAACAAGAATGTTTGGGGTTTCTGAGCGATCGCCTGAATGAATTAGAACTGTATGCCCAGCGAACGGCGAATTTGAGCGATCGCTTATACCGGGAAGTGATCTCTTCTCACATGCGCCCCTTTGCCGATGGTGTGCAGGGTTTTCCGCGCATGATTCGAGATTTGGCCCGCAAGTTGAATAAACAAGTCCGGTTGGAGGTGTTAGGGAAATCTACATCGGTCGATCGCGATATTCTCAAGAAGCTGGAAGCCCCGCTCACACATATTCTGCGAAATGCAGCCGATCATGGCATTGAGTTACCTGAAGAGCGCCTTGCTACCGGAAAACCGGCTGAAGGGACCATTCGGTTAGAAGCCTTTCACCGGGGCGGTATGCTAGCCATTACGATTGCTGATGATGGGTGTGGGATTAATCCTGACTGGTTGCGGCAGAAAGTTATCAACAAAAAACTAGCAACTCCAGAAATGGTGGCGCAGATGAAAGATGCAGAGTTACTGGAATTCATCTTTTTGCCAGGGTTCTCAACGGCTAAGCAAGTCACGGAGATCTCAGGGCGTGGAGTTGGGTTAGACATTGCCAAAAGCATGGCACAGGAGGTCGGCGGCACTGTACGAGCAGTTTCTCATGTCGGCAAGGGGACTAGCTTTCACTTTCAATTGCCACTGACGCTGTCAGTGGTGCGGACACTGCTAGTGGAAATTTCAGGCAACCCCTACGCGGTTCCTTTAGCCCGGATTGATCAGGTGTTGACGGTGGAGCCATCCCAGATCTTCGATATCGAAAACCGGCAGTACTTCACGATGAATCAGCAAAATATTGGCGTCATCCCCGCTTATCAAGTCCTGGATCTACCATCATCAGATACTCATTCCGAGGTGGTATCGATCGTGGTGATTAGTGAGCAGTCGAATGCCTATGGATTAGTAGTGGATCAGTTCCTGGGTGAGCGGGATTTAGTGGTGCGTCCCCTTGATCCCCGGTTGGGTAAAGTTCCGGATATTAGTGCTACATCATTACTCGGTGATGGCACTCCCGTCCTGATTGTCGATGTTTCCGATATGGTGCGATCAATCGATGCCATCCTCAATAACGAGAAGGTCGCGAGAGTTGGCAGTGAAACAACGACAGCCATGCAGGATCAGCGGAAGAAGATTCTTGTGGTCGATGATTCGATCACCGTCCGGGAGATGGAACGGAAGCTTTTGGAAAACCGGGGTTACAGCGTGGACATTGCCGTGAATGGGGCAGAGGGATGGAATGCTATTCGCACGAATTCCTATGATTTGGTTGTGAGTGATATTGATATGCCCAAAATGAACGGGATTGAACTTGTGCGGCAGATTAAAAGTCACTCTCGATTACAGGATCTACCCGTGATCATTGTGTCTTACCGCGATCGCGAAGAAGATCGAATTCAGGGATTGGAAGCAGGGGCGGACTACTACCTGACAAAGAGTAGTTTTCACGATGAAACGTTTGTGGGTGCTGTGATGGATTTAATTGGAAAGTGATATGAAAATTGCGATCGTCAATGACTTAGCAATTGCTGTGACTGCCTTACGAAAAGTGGTGCAGACAGTTCCAGAGTATCAGGTAGTCTGGACGGCAAAGGATGGCGCAGAGGCCGTTGCTCGCTGTGCTGAAAATCGACCGGATTTAATTTTGATGGATCTGCTGATGCCGGTAATGGATGGGGTAGAAGCAACACGGCAAATCATGAAAGCCTCACCCTGCGGTATTTTAGTCGTCACTTCTAGCACTGATAAGCACGTCAGCCGTGTATATGAGGCGATGTGTTATGGAGCGTTAGATGCGGTAGATACTCCAGTCTTACATACATCCGATGCGGCTCAATCTGCCCAAGCCCTCCTGACTAAAATCGCCACTCTACGGAAATTAATCAAACCCACTTCGTTAACCCGTTCCAAGTCATCAGCTTTCTCCTCAACAGATTCATCCAGAAAACCATCTTCATTAGAACGATCGACACTTTCATCAACGGCTCCACCCATTATTGCGATTGGATCTTCTACGGGCGGTCCCAAAGCATTAGCAACTGTGCTCTCCAAATTACCGATCGGGTTTAATGCCGCGATCGCAGTCGTACAACATGTGGATGCCCAGTTTTCGGCTGGTTTAGTGTCTTGGCTTAACCAGCAGATTAATTTACCTGTACGGGTAGCGAGAGCTGGAGAATCCTTAGAACCAGGCACCGTTTTAGTCGCAGGCACGAATGATCACCTGTACGTTAAACCCGATCTCACCTTAGGTCACACCAGAGATCCAATTGACTATCCCTATCGTCCCTCCGTGGATGTGTTTTTCAAGAGTTTGGCAGATCACTGGACGCGGCGTGGAACGGCTGTGCTTCTGACCGGCATGGGACGTGACGGAGCTGAAGGGTTACAGGCATTGCGTGACCGGGGGTGGCATACAATCGCCCAGAGCAAAGAGAGTTGTGTTGTTTACGGCATGCCCAAAGCGGCTGTGGAATTGAATGCGGCAGTAGAAGTGTTGTCCCCCGATGCGATCGCTACAACACTACAAGGACTCAAATCAAAACGTTAATATTCTATCCAAATACCCCCAATGGACGACCAAATTACGGTTCTACTGATTGACGACCAATCCATGATCGCAGAAGCGATTCGACGGATGCTGGCTCCTGAAGCAGATATAGCTTTTCACTATTGCGGTGACCCGACTCAAGCACTCAAAGCGGCCGCTAACTGTCAGCCCACCGTCATTTTGCAAGACCTAGTGATGCCACAGATGGAAGGGTTACTGCTGGTTGAGTTTCTGCGATCGCGCGATGCTCCGACCCATCAGACACCGCTAATTGTGCTGTCTAGTAAGGAAGATCCGGTGATCAAAGCCAAAGCCTTTGAATTAGGGGCTAATGATTATTTGGTGAAGCTGCCCGATCCTAGAGAACTAATTGCCCGCATTCGCTACCACTCCAAAGCCTACGTTAACTTCCTCAAACGGCAAGAAGCTGAGGCGTTGTTCAAAGCGGAAATTTTGCGCCAGGCGGCTTACATTGAGCAGGTTGGTAAAGTGACAACGGCGGCATCAGATGTGGAGCGAGATGCATTTCAACCGGACAAATTGGCGGAAGTTGCCAAACGCAGTGATGAACTGGGACAACTGGCGCGAGTCTTTACCCACATGGTGCAGACGGTGAAAGCACGGGAACAAGAAATGTTGGAAGCCAACCACAAGCTAGAAGAATTGCTGACCGCTTATGGGCGTTATGTCCCCAATGATTACTTACGCTTTCTCCGCAAAAAGAGTATTACAGACGTACAGTTGGGTGATCATGTCAGCAAAGTGATGGCTGTGATGTTTTCGGATATCCGCTCCTTTACCACTCTGTCAGAAAGCATGACTCCCAGAGAAAACTTTGCGTTCGTTAATGCCTATCTAAAGCGCGTCAGTCCTGAGATCCGCAACAATCACGGGTTGATTGTCAAATTTCTAGGTGATGGCATGATGGCGGTATTTCCAGAAAGTGCTGATGATGCGATCGCCGCTGGTGTTGCCATGTTTAGAGCGGTTGAGTTATACAACCAGGAGCGTCAGCAGGATGGACGTTTACCCATTAATGTCGGAATCGGTGTTCATGTGGGACACATGATGTTAGGCATGGTGGGGGAGGAAGGCCGAATGCAGGGCGATGCCTTCTCGGACAATGTCAATTTAACGGCTCGCCTGGAAGGGTTGACCAAGTTTTATGGCGTATCGCTGTTAATGTCGGGGCAGGCACTTGAACATCTCAGCCATCTCGAAAACTATGAAATCCGCTTTTTAGACCGGGCGATCGTCAAAGGACGCAATGAGCCCATATCCGTCTATGAAGTTCTGGATGCAGAGGATGAAGTGGTACGATCGCTCAAACTACAAACCAAACTGGCTTTTGAACAGGGGTTAGAGGGCTATCGCACAGGAGATTTAACCGGTGCAAAAGCGGCTTTTGAACAGGTTCTGACCGTCAATCCGGCAGATAAAACAGCAAAACTGTATCTGGAGCGAGTTGAGATATTGAGCGATCGAGGACTTCCGGAAAACTGGAATGGAGTATGGACATTCAGTGAAAAGTGATTGGGTAATACACTTCGACCAAATTGCTCCTTGAACATACGCAACACTGCGATTAGACCACAGCGTTTGAGTAGAGTGTTCTCGGATAGAGTAAACAGATTTCTGAAATAACCCAGCAAACAAAGAGTCCAAAAGTACCTCCGGTCAAAGACCCGAAACATACCTGTGTTGCAACAGCAAAGCGAGATCTCCTAACTAAATAATGAATCGGGTTGGCTGTTGTGCTACCAAATTACACAAATAAGTTTTCTAGTCATACTGAATAATTCCTTGGGCGATCTTACAACCCTGACAAGGTTCTGGAATTTGTCCCTGTGTCAATTCTTGCGCTAGTGCTGCCCGTTTCTGAAGCAGTTCCTCTTTGCTTAATTCCGTTAATTTCCCAAATGACCAACGTTCACCCTTTACCATACAACAAGGTGTAAGGCGACCGTGTCGATCGAGATTAATCCCGGATCTTAGCCATGGACAGTTCGTTAATTTTCCTTGGGCTTGTTCGTCCAGTGTTGGCTTAAACAACTGATCATAAAAGTGAGCGATCGCCGATTTTTCTTGCCAAATTTTCTGCACCACCTCGCTGCTCATATAGCGTTGATATTCCGCTCCATGTTGCTTGCGCTCCAGATATTCCCCCTGGAATTCTTGACTATAAAACTGAGAATATTGGGGCATTCGGTTTAAGGATTGAATTGCAATTCCTCCATCCATTCCTGAGTCAATATAGAACTGAAAAATGTTAGGTAAGTCCTGCAATGTTGAAGCTAAAACCGTTAAGGCAACACCAACACTGGGGCGAGTTAATCCTAAACGAGATCGTTCCGTTAATAATCGTGTGATTCCCCTCTGTACATTTTCAAAAGAACTGCCACGAATCTGTTTAAATTTTGCAGGATTTGTGGTTTCTAGAGAAATACGGATAGAAGCAATATTACTCTCTAAAATTCGTTGGACATTCTGAATCGTTAACAGGCTACCATTTGTAATAAAAGAAATATGAATATCTCTCTGGCTAGCTAGATCCACCATTTCAAAAAACTGAGGATGAATGAGTGGTTCTCCTTCTCCCTGTAATTCCATATATTTAATTTCTGGAAACAAGTCTAAAAATTTTTGAAATTGTTCTAGAGATAAATTACTTTGATCCATCGATCGCCCACAGCAAAAGCCACAGGTAAAATTACATTTTGTAGTTGGTTCTACTTGAGCAAAAATAACTTGTTCATTCATTTCATTAAAGGTTATTAAACGTCAATAGTTGAGAGCTTCATGATAAAAACCTACAGTTTTCTCTGCACAGGATTGCCAAGTAAATTGCTGTGCACGTTCAATAGACTTTTGTGAAAGCTCCTGCCGCAACGATGCCGATTGATACACTTTTAATAGAGCATCAGCAATTTCCTCAATATCATAGGGATTAATTAATAATCCTGCATTGCTTACTACTTCTGGCAAAGAAGAGGCATTAGAGGCAATGACTGGTGTACCACACTGCATTGCTTCAAGAGGAGGCAAACCAAAGCCTTCATATAAAGACGGATAACAAAAGGCTAAAGCATCGCTATATAAAGGAGCCAAATCTTCGTCTGCAACATACCCTGTAAAAATAATTCGTTTGGCAAGACGAGGATGATTATTTAATTCTTGAAAAATGCTTTCATATTGCCAGCCTAATTTCCCTGCTAATACTAAATACAAATCATTGATTTTTTCTTGCTGCAAAATGCGGTAAAAAGCACGAATTAAGCCTTCCATATTTTTACGAGGCTCCAAAGTATTTAAACCTAAAATATATTGTCCTTCAGGGATGCGATATTTTTGCTTAATCACAGCGATTTTATCCTTATCTTGACAAGGATAAAACGTGTCTGAGGCTGCCCAAGGAATTACTTTTACTTTTTCACAGTCAAGGCGATCGCCATAATATTGTAATAAATCTCGCTTGGTTATCTTAGACGGGCAGATAATCCAATTAGCTGATGTTAAACCAGATAAAATTTCCGGCAAGTTAAAGTCTGGATGAAATGTCTTTAGATTATTCTTTTCCAGCATTTCAAACCATTCTGGGTGTAGAATGGGAACTAAGTCATGAACAGTCAAAAATGATTTTATCCTTTTATTCTCCTGAATAGCTTTAGGGATTTTGTGATAATTAGAATGGTAAATATCTACATTTTCAAGACGGTTTTTGGCAGTTCCTTGAAATTTATAATCAAGGATTGTTGCTCGCCATTGATGAAGCCTGATCTCAGTTTCCTGACTTTTAATAATCTCTAAACGTTTTAAATTTTCAATGAAAGGCTGAAATTTCTTATCTTTTAGTATCACTTCTTTCACTAAGTCTCTTAGTTTTACATTAAAAGAATTTGATACAAATGGCACATCCTTCTGCCAATTTTGTTGTTGCAAATATAGTTTGACAAATAGCCAGATACTATACGAAACATCACTACTGGCTGTAAGCGTAACAGCAGGTATCGTTAGAAGTTCTTTTAGAAGCGCTTCTGTAGTGCGGCTGAGACCAAAAGTAGACTGGTTACGATAAGCAATGCCTAGCAAAGAAACATCATATAAAACTTTCATTTCATTTATCACTTTAAAATCTCAAAGCCAGTTTTGAATAATATTACAAGCGTTCCTTAAGCTATCTTCTGAACGAATCTCTTCCCCCAATATCATTGTATTATGCTTAACTTCTGAGGTTAAAACCTTACCCTCCAAAAGACTGGCTAACCCTTCTACCGTCACTTTATGAGGATGCACTGCTGTGCCAATTTTGAGAGAGAGTATCCGTTTCGCATTAAAAAATTGGTCATTTCCTAGCGGTTCAACGACCATCGGACAGTTATGGCGCAACGCTCTTGCGATCGTCCCAACGCCACCATGATGTATAATCGCCCCTACATTTTCCAGCAACCAAGCCTGTGGCATAAAATCCACAAAACAAACGTGCTGGCGATCGCCTTCGTTTTCAAGTAGAGATTCATTAAAATTTGCCCAACCCCGTTGTACAACTAAGCCCCGACCTAATGCCTTTGCGGCTTGCAGGTGGACATTTAGAACTCGTTGCGGATCGGTGACAGGAATACTGCTGAATGATAGGAATAAAGGAGACGGCGATCTCTCCACAAATTCCTTAAGAACATTATCTGGTTGCCAATTTTGCCATGTCGGTTCTTCATAGAACCAAAAACCTGTTTGTTGATAGTAAGAGTATTCTGGTAAGGTTTCAGAAAAATGGCGGCTAGAACCTAAAATTGCCCTAGGATTTTCATGGTACTTAAACCAGTCAATACTAGGCAAGTTAAGTTGTTGGATTACAGTTTCTAGAATTGGCAAAAATAAGCGGATAATATCAGTTTGTTGACGCACAGTGTGCTGACCCAGGTTTGAACACTGAAATGCAGGTGTCACCGAAGCAGCAACCCAAGGCAAGCCAGTTTTCTTTTCTAAGATTGCTCCAAATAGTTGTCTTTGTAAGCCAGAAATTAAAAGATCAGCATCACGGCAAGCATGTTTTAATTGTTGAAAGATAACAGGAAAATCGTCCTTAAAAAAATTCTGCATCATCGTGAAACTGCCATGAGAATCTTGCGATGACAACTGCCACTCATCCCAATCCTGGGCTTTTTTTCTAGCTTCTTCTTGTGTTAATTCTTGACCACAAATAATATGTTCTAATCCAGCGTTAAGCACATAGGATGCCATAGAGGCTCGAAATGCCATGATGACTTGATACCCTTGTTTTTTAAGAGCCTTACCCAAGGCAATATAGGGTAAATGATCACCATCAGTTCCAGTACTGGATATAACAATTTTTTTCATTATTTTACATGGATCGCAAATATCGTCTACCGCTTTTTGTAATTTATTTAGGATTGCTACAGCCAGGATGTAATCAGATCACAAGCTGCCGCTAAACCATCCTCTTCTCTAATTTTTTCTCCTAAGTTCTGTACATTTTGACGACATTGATCATTTAAGACTTTGTGCTGAAGTACCGAGGCTAAACCTTCGGCAGTCATCCGTTGGGGATGCATTACCGCACCAATTTTTAAGCGTAAAATTTGTTTGGCATTAAAAAATTGATCATTGCCATAGGGTTCTACTACCATGGGACAATCGTTACGAATGGCGCGAGCGATCGTACCAATTCCCCCATGATGAATCACCGCTGAAGCATGGGAAAACAGCCAATCCTGTGGCATAAATCCGCGGAATAAAACAGATGTTCGATCACTATCCTCAGATATCAAATCTTCATTGAAATCTGCCCAACCCTGCTGCACTAAAAGCTTATAGCCTAACTGAATTGCGGCACGGATATGAAGATTTAAAACAGTACGCGCATCTTGCAAAGGTAAACTGCTAAAGGTCAAAACTAAAGGTTTTGGCTCAGATGCCATAAAATTCTGTAATTCCGGATCGGGTTGCCAAGTAGCCCAATCGAGTTCTTGATAAAACCAAAATCCTACCTGTTGATAGTTTTGGTAATAGGGATTGAGGATGCAGAAATGGGGACTTGCTACTAGAATGGCACGGGAATTTTGTTGGTGGTTGTAGTTCAACCATTCTGATTGCGACAAGATGGGGAGAGAAAACGTCTGGCGAATTTGATTGATAATCGGCAGATTCGGATCAAAAAATTCAGCAGTGGTACTGGGCGGCAGAAATTCTAATGCATAGGGCATGACGGAAGTCGAAACCCAAGGTAGCTTTAATTTTTCTGCAATAAACTGACCTGCCTGGGTTCTCTGGTAACCACAAATAAGTAAGTCTGCGGTCTCACAAATAGGAATCAAATCCTCAAGCACCTGTTCTAGTTCTTGCCGTAATAGTTTTTCTTGCAGGCGTTGGGAGGCTGGTTCTGAGGATGGTTGTTTGAAGCGATTTAACCCAGAGAGCTCATTCCAGTCCTGGGCGTTTTGATGGGCGATCGTCTGGTTGAGACTATAGCTACATTTGACAGGTTGTAGATTGGCTTTTTCCACATAGGGAAACATGCTTTCTCCCACCGCACAACGTACATCATGTCCCTGTTGTTTTAAGGCTTTGCCGAGTTCAATGTAGGGAAGATAGTCGCCAAGCGTTCCAGCTGTTGTAATAACAATGCTTGCCATTAAACGTACAATAACCTGACTAAAAATGTAGCAAAAGTGGGCTAGCCTTGAAAGTATCTAACCCACTAGAAAATAATAACTTTAGGCTTAATATTCAGCTTAAAGCCGATAATTGGTCTTTACCTTAGGGAAAAGAAAGTGACATATTCAGCGGTTTATGAACACCATTCTGTACAGCTTGGGAAGTGCCTTTCGCTCCATCAAAACTTGTAAACATGTTATCAGTAGTTTTGAGTATCCCCGAATCATCAGTTTGAAGCGACTCCGAGCTGAAAGACGGAAGAGTCTGACCACCAGCGACTGCATCAAGTTCTTCTTCGGAAAGTTCTTCGTTCTCCAAGGGATTGTTGGAAATTAAGGATTCTTGGGACATCGGTTTTCTTCTCTAGAGTTACGATTAAACGTCTACGCAGAATATCAAAACAAAATCTTGATGCTACTGTAATGACGCGAGCAGAAGCATAAATTTGTTTTTCAATCTGCCTCGTTTGATCGTATATACTCTACCCAGATATAACTTCATTATATGTGCTGAACCTAGATGTAATGGTTATGGCAAAAATCAGTGAATATAGGGTAGGCAAGCCCAATCGGTAGTATTGCAAAAATGGTACATTGAGAGAAGATGATTTTATCTCCTTAAGGTAAATAATATTTCCTCTCTGCTTAGCATTGCTCTCTACAAAAATCAGGCAATTTGACGAGACATGAGATCGGCAAACATGCCGGATTGTGCCATCAATTCTTCATAGTTGCCTTGCTGTACGACCTGTCCAGCCGCAATCACATAAATGCGATCGGCGTTGCGGATTGTACTGAGTCGGTGGGCAATCACAATGCGGGTGGCATTGAGGCGATCGAGACTTTCCGTCACCATTGCCTGGGTGCGGTTGTCTAACGCGCTCGTCGCTTCATCAAAGATGAGAATTTTGGGTTTAAGAACGAGTGCCCGCGAAATTAGCAATCGCTGCCGCTGTCCGCCAGAGAGGTTAGTTCCACCTTCCGAGATCACCGTATGCATTCCCATCGGCATCCCTTCAACATCCTGGGCAAATCCCGACATTCGAGCGGCTTCCCACGCTTCATCCATGGTGATCAGCGCCCCCCCAGAAATGTTTTCAAAGATTGACGCGCTGTTAATACGTCCATTTTGCAGCACGACTCCTAACTGTCGTCGGAGCATGGAAATGTCTAAACCTGCCATGTCCTGCCCGTCGAAATAAATGGTGCCTTCTTCAGGTTGCTCAAATCCTAGGAGCAGCCGGATCGTGGTCGATTTGCCGCTACCAGATGGACCTACCAGGGCAATAAACTCACCGGGCTTCGCTTCAATCGAAATCTTATCCAGGGTTAGTGGCGCATCGGGCTGGTAGCGAAAACTAACACGATCGAAGCGAACACCCCCCAGTAGCCTTCCCGGATCAGTTTTTTCGGCATCCACCTCTGGCGTTCCCTTCAGGATAGGATTGGCACGCTCCCACAGAACCCCGACTTCTAGCAGATCGATCACCGCATTGCTCAGTCCGGTGGCGCCCGCCACAAAGGTTCCCAGCGCGCTCGAAAACGCTAGAAACGTTCCCACGGAAAGCGAGGCTGTGCCATTTTCATGTGCCACGGTGATCAGATAAACCGCCAGTGTACAAATCAGAATATTCGTGACGGTTGGCAGCACTGTATTGAAGAGTTCAATCCCATTCTCGATCGCCTCCGTACTCATGGTGAGCTTCAGCTCTTCCCCATACTGCTTCGACCAGTAGGCAAACGCCCGCTCCTCCGCTGCCGCTACCCGCAGTTTAGAAACACCGCCAATTAGCTGCACTGTCAAACCAAAAATTTCCCCTTTCAGGGTTTGCAGGGGTCGCATCTGTTTACGCGTGATCGTGCTGGAGACATTCGTTACCAGGATATTCAGAATGGCGATTCCAACCGCCACCATCGCTAAATGGACGCTATAGACAAACAACAGCCCCAGATTGAGCAGCGCGAAAACGCTGGTGAACACCGATCGCATCACGGTGTCACTGAGGAGTTGGCGGATCTGCGTGACTGCCGAAACCCGCGACTGTAAATCCCCAATCGAATAGGTGCGAAAAAAGGAAACCCGCAGTTTGAGCAACCGATCCCAGACCGCCGCTTGGGTACGCGCATTGGTCAGGGTTTGAAAGCGCGTTGCGGCGATTGTCTGTCCCAGTCCAAGGGCAGTAGTACCCAGAGTGACGCCAATTAAGCCAATCGCCAGCTGAAACAGCAGCCCCCGATCAGCATCAGGAATAGCAACATCGAACAAAATTCCAGTTGCCTGGGGCACCAGCATTCCCAGCAGACTTGCCGCCATGCCCAGTCCCATCATCAGGACAATATCGCGATGCTGTCCCTCAATAGCGAACTGAAGCACCTCCGTCGATCGAGTAATTTGATCCGGGAGCGATCGGTACAGCATGTACGCAACCGGGGACAGGGTTTGAGCCGTCTGGGCGGTCAGTCGGATGCGCTGACTCTGCTCTGGATTGTAAATCTCATAGCCTTTGCGGCTGGGCAGCAGAGCAACGGGACGTTCTCCATCCGCTGTGTACGCTAGCAGTGCCCCACAGGACGATTTCCACCAGGTTCCCGCCAGAATCACCCGGCGAGTCCGAATTCGAGACGCACGGGCGATCGCATCCAGCGGATCTTTAACTCGGCTTAAATCCTCTGATCGGGCTGGCGGCTGGATCTTGATTCCTAAGGCATGCCCCACTGCCCCCACTGCCATCAGCAGCGCATCACCTTCCTGAAGCTCTGCCGCCTGGGACTGAAACACGGCTGTGAGATTATGGATTGCCTGCTGTCCCACTTGCCAGTTGAGCCGCATGCGATCGTGAAACTGTTGCAGTCGTGTTGTGTCTTCGTGCTGTTCTAGCTCAATCAGAGCCTGCACACATTCGGTATGAAAGGCTTGCAGAGACCGGATGAAATGAACAGGATCTTGTTCAAAGTCATTGTTATATTCAGGCGCACTGGGTTGAGTAGCAATTCCGGCATCCCGAAATACAGCCGCAAATCGTTGGCTCCACTGCTCTAACTGGTAAGGCAGGCTAGAATAAACCGAATTAATTCGGTGCGATGAATGCGTAAATGAATGTGTGAACTGATCGGTAGCTAAATGGTCAAGTTGATGAGTGAATTGAGCGAGCCACTCTGTCAAATCAACTTTTTCGAGCTGGGTTTCCTCATAGGCAACAGCAAGGAGTTCAAAAGGAGGGGTAGCCAGATCGGAACCAAAGCCTAGCAGCACATCCCCTGAGTTGACCTCAAACAAAAATCGTCTAACCCCCTGGGACTCTCCCTCCGTCAGGGCGATCGCAAACACTGCCATTGCACCGGACTGCACGACCCAAGCCGTGTCGTGCGAGTTGAGAGAAAGGGGAGCGTTGCCGCTCAAAACATAGGTGGAAAGTCCAACGTTTTTGAGAGAGGTCATGGCTTGATCGGTTTCCTTAGAAGTCCTGGAAGCATCAAATTAGAACGCCAAAAAATATTGCTGCTGATACTCTAATGAGTTGAAAATGAACGAATTGAGAACAGTGTGAACAGCAATTTAGGTTTACTCAGCACTAATTAACCGAGCGTATGCGCCCTCAACGCCTTTCATCTCCTCATGCGTTCCTCGCTGCACAACCTGTCCTCGTTCCAGCACGACAATTTCATCGCAGTCCCTGACCGTACTCAAACGGTGTGCCACAATGACGCAGGTACAGCCACGCCGACGAATATTGCGATCGATAATCTTCTCGGTTTCTGCGTCTAGGGCACTGGTCGCCTCATCCATAACTAGAATACTGGGATTTGTCACTAGGGCACGGGCAATTTCGAGTCGCTGCCGCTGTCCGCCGCTTAGGTTGGAACCACCCTCCAGCAACTTACCGTTTAAGCCACCGGGAATTGCCATCACCGCTTCTGCGATCGCTGCATCCTCGCAGGCTTTGATGAGCTGAATATCGGACATTGTAGTATCCCATAGACTCAAGTTATCGCGCACTGTACCACCAAACAGGAAAATCTCCTGCTCAATCATGGCCAGCGAACTAGCAAGAACGGCGCGAGGAATGTACTGACGCGGAATGCCGTCAAATAGAATTTCTCCTGACCATGGTTCGTACAGTCCGGTAATCAGCTTAGACAGCGTAGACTTGCCAGAACCACTGCCACCGACAAAGGCAATCCGCTGACCTGGGACAAGCTTGCAGCTAAAGTTTTTAATTAGCGGTTCCTCAACCCGACTATAGCCAAAGCTCACGTTTTGCAGTTCGATAGCTCCTCGCAAGCGAATTCGATCGCTCGGAAAGGCATATTGCTTCACTGTGTCTGGCTTTGTATTACCTGGTTGATCTGAATTGGGTTTGTCTCCATTGGCTAGAGCGTTCGGATTGGACTTTAGTGCTGGATCAACTGGATTGTTCAGTACATCATCCAAACGGTTGATAGAGCCAGTGAGTTCCTGAATTCGGCTGCCCAAACTCATCAGTGCATTGACCGGCTGCTGGAAATTGCCCATGAGGGATTGAAATGCTACCAGCATCCCGATGCTGAGATGACCGTCCATCACCCGTAGTCCCCCGAGAATTAACAAGGTACCGGTGCTCAATGAAGACAGCAACGTTGGCAAAATTCCCGTGATCAAACCTGAGCGATCGAGCTCCTGTTTAGCATTGGTGGCTTTGGCAAAATAACCTGCCCAGCGGGCAAAAAAGTCTGATTCCAGCGCCCCTGCCTTCAGCGTTTCAATTCCCATCAAGCCGCTGATTTCTACGCCTGCCAGTTTGCCGTAGTCCTGGGTCAGGCGCATCTGCGTATCCACTCGCTGCCGCGAGACTGCCCGCAACACTAGCAGGTTAACCACGCTCGATGTCACACCAATCAGCGTTAAAACCGGATCGTAGGCAAGCATAACACTGCCATAGAACCCAATCATTACCGTATCGATCGCTGCCTGCCCCAGGTCCTTGGAGATGATCGATGAAACGGAATTATTCAAACCAACGCGGTTGCTAATCTCTCCGGCAAATCGTTGGGCATAGAAGCTGACAGGCAATTGTAAGATATGCCAAAGAAACTGTCCCGTCATCCTTACGGAGAGCCGCAGGTATAAATAGCGATATTTGCGAAGCTGCAATAGCCGCAGCCCTGCCTGCAACAGTGTTGTAACCACCATGCCCAGGATCAGCGGACGCAGCCAGTCATTCCGATTTTCAATCAGAATACTATCCACAAAGATCTGTCCGAAGGCCGCAATTGCCAGGTTAGGAAGCACCAGCAAGAAGCTGATCAATGTGCAGTACAAAATCTCCTTTTCGGAACCCCGCAGCCGCTGCAACAGGGCCCGCCAGGCGCTGGGTTTCTTGCCGCCTTTTTTGAAGTCTGGACCTGGCTCCATTACCAGGACGATGCCTGTATATGCCTCATTCAGCTCCTGAAGTGTGACGCTGCGCGGACCCGTTGCCGGATCGTTCAGATAAACGCGATCGCCCACAAAGCCCTCAACCACCAGGAAATGATTGAAGTTCCAGAAGATAATGAACGGCGGTTTAAGTTCTAGAAGCTGGGCGGTTTCCTTCTTGAAGCCTTTTGCCTGGAGTCCGTAAGTGCGAGCCGCTTTGAGAATATTGGATGCCTTGCTGCCATCTCGTGACACACCACAACTGGTTCGCAGTTCAGCCAAGGGAACCACACGTCCCATATAGCCCAGCATAATCCCCAGAGAGGCGGCTCCACATTCCACTGCTTCCATTTGCAGCAGGGTAGGAGTGCGAACCCGGCAATTTTGATAGTTTGGTTTACCAGCATTGGTGGATTGATGAGAATCTTTACCTGCTGCCGACCCAGGCTGCTTTTTAATTCTTTCTAACAATTGCATTGCGGAATTCACCCCATCAATTTAAAACCACTCAAGCCAGCCTATTTCAAGCCAATTAAGTCTTTTAGGAAAGGCATGACAAAAGTAATGGGAGCACGGGATTCAATCGTGATCCGTGCCGTTGCGGTTGTGCCAGACGTAATGGGATTATCGGGTCCTTTGGAGGAAGACCACCTGTAGCCGCTCTTCGTTTTGTCGTCGGGTTCCAGAGTGGTATGCACTTCAATCATTGGTCCTGCTGCCATCAGTGATTCCACCACTTCGGAGTTACCAATGACCGCCGTGGCTCCCTGACGCGTTACGGGCAATTCGGATACGCTTTTTACCTTGCCCACAATGCCACCAAACCGCTCTCGCTGCGCGGTATCTGGCGTCATCGCGATCGTCATGCCGGGCTGAATCTGCTTACCATCCTTCACCGGAAAATACAGAACCCCGCTTAACGCCGCCTTCTGCATACCCACCTGCATATTGGCAAACTGAAAACCGGGCTGAACTACCTGTCCGGGTGCTGCTATCACTTCCAGAATGCAGCCTGCCTGCGTACTTTTAATGGTGCTGTTGATCGCGATCTGCTGATCGAGGCGGGTAATCTCGCGGTTCACATCCTGGAGTTCCCGTTCTCGCTGAGTTTGCCCCTCCAGAAATTCCTGATCCAGTCGGCTGGAGCGGCTGTTAAGTTCTTGAAGCTGTGCCTGCAAGTCTCCAGCAGCTCGGAGGTTTTCGAGATACTGCCGCTGCGTTTGGGTACTTTCCACATCAAGTTGCTTAAGCTGAGCCGCAATATCAGCAACGGTCTGACGTGCCTGAATATACTGCTGATCGACCTCCAGCAGAGATTCTTTGGAGATCGCACCTTCTGCCACCAGTTTTCTACGGTTTTCTAAACGTTCCTGCATCAGGGGCACCAGCGCCTGAGCGTCTCTTAATCGCTGTTCTAGACTACGCCGCTGCTCTGCCAGGGCTTCTACGCCTTGCGATCGTAGAACTGGAGTGAGCGATTGGGTGTCGTTGAACCGCTGCATGAGGCTGATCCGGGCAGTATTAATGCCGTTTTTCTCAACCTGCATCCGCTGGGTCATGAGTGCCTGGGATGTTTGTGCCTGAGTATGGAGCTGCAAGAGTTTTCCCTGAGCCAGATGCAACTGTTGCTTGAGCTCAATTGGGTCGATCGTGGCTAGCACCTCAGCTTTTTCAACGCACTGCCCTGGCTTAATATTAAGCGAGCTGATTTGCCCGGCTGTATTTGCTTCTAGCTCGACCACCCGCCGGGGTTGGGTAAATACGCCGCGACCATCAATCGTGATTGGAACTCGTCCGACCACACTCCAAATCAGGACACCGCCAATCAGGGTGCTCAGGGTGCCCAGCACCACCCAGTCCATTGAGTTGACCACCTGCATGAGCTGATCCAAACGTTCCGGCGATGAAAGCCGCTCAAGCGCAGATTCACGGAAAATCTTATTCTTCTCTTCCATGCTGTTCTTCAAATACTCCTCAGGTGACGCCTAGCGATGGAGCTGATGAATCAGCCAATCAAATCGGGTTGCCGCGATCGCGGTTCCTTCCAGGATGTCCAGATCGATCTCGTCTTCTACTTCAATATCATCCGACAGGAAATTCATTGCCTCGGTTGCCAGATTTACACCACCTCCCCGTACCAGCAAATCCTGACAGCGGGTGGATAGAATTTGGGCGATCGCCCGGTAAAAACGGCTGGCAAATCCTCGATCGTCCTGCATCTTGACTGCTAGAAGCGGCTGCGGTATGGCTAATATCCAAGCGTTCTCTAGGGTTCTAACGGTTGCAGAGGCATTGCCGCCATCGACAAAGGACATTTCACCCAGAATGTCGCCTTTGACCCGCTTCGCTACCTCAATCTCTTTTTCGCCTGTGGAGATGTAAACTCCGAGCGTTCCATCTAGCAGCAAATATACGGCAGGGACAGACTGCCCCTGCTGAATTAATGCGCTTTCTGGTGCAGCCTTTTTAGCAGTGCCGTTGGCAATCATCCAGGCAACATCGCTATCATTCAGCGTGGCAAACACCATCAACACTTTTCGCAGCGGCTCTCCCTCTTTGATTTGGCGTTTTGCCATTAGGTTCGAGAGGTGGCGCAGTCTTTGGGACAGCTTCACTGCCATGAAGTGGTAGAACGCTCCTGCAAAATCCTGATCCTGCGTCAGGCGCTGTATAATCTGCTGGCGCGGGATCAGCAGAACTTCCGACGGTGTAGTTGCCTGAATCGTCATGGCAGCAGGACGCTGATCGAGTAGTGCCGCTTCGCCAAACAAATCACCTGCTTTCAGTGTGGTCAGAACCTCGGACTGCCCGTTCGCTGGCAGGATTTCTGCATATTCTCCGTCCAGACAAAGATAGATTGAATCCAGGGGTTGTCCCGCTGCAATCATCGATGCTCCAGTTGCATATTGCCTGGAATGACCGATCGACATGAGCTTTTCGATGTCGGAGTCTCGAAGAACATTAACCTGAGCCAGAAGCGAATGAACTGATTTCACGATGATTTACCTGGTGAATACAAGGAATAGACGCAAAGAAATATGAATTAAGACAAAACGTGAGGCGATTGCACAAAAGGATGTAACGCTACTGAATTTTTGATGCGGGTCTGAGAAACCAATGATCGCAGACGGCTCTGAAGCGTTATTAGACTTCAGTTTGGGTTACTGCGTATTGATATGAGTAGTCTGCCCAAAATAAAGGGGGTGAGAACAGCGATCAGATATGAGTTTCTGACGAATCCGAATCGAGATCGGAATACCTATCTACAAACCTGGTTACCTAGAAGGGGGATTGGCGAAGCGGAACGGTTGTGTCGCAAAAACGGTCAATGGTAGGGTAGGTAAACCTAGCTCTGCTGACTTATCCTCTGAATATTTACTGCTTCTCTGTTTAAGTGGCGGCATTTCCTGCCCGGGATCATCCTGCTAAATGTCCAGTGGTACGAGCCTTTGGGGTCGCCAGTTCCCTACGGCGGGAAACCCACTTGCAAAACTGGACTCACTGCCATGCCTTGAGCTACCGGGATTTAGAGGAGATGATGCAGGAACGAGGGGAAGCAGGGCATGACTCGATCATCAATCGCTGGTTTTTGAAGTCTGCTCCAGAACTCGACAAACGCATTCGATCACACTTGAGCCCAACAAACGATTCTTGGAGAGTGGACAAAACTTCGCGTCACTCCGCTTGCTGGGGTCATCAGGAAGCTGTTCCTGAACGGCTAACGCTTTGACTGCTTGTTAAACCAGGGGAGTCGGGGCATCGCTCGTTGAGTGCAGTAGCTTAACTTAATTACTCTGTGATGACATAACAAGGTTAGAGATAACCTCAACGGCTACCGCTATAAGGCGGGACAAAGACAGGGGGAGTCAGCAGGATCCCCTTAGCTGAAGAAACACCCTTGCGACCAGCGCGAGGGCGAGCATCGTTTCCTCATCACCTGCCTAAGTCAGTACAGTGGGAGACTGTCAGTCCTGAGCCGATCGGGCTGCGGCAGTTTCTGTTTCAGGTGGAGAGTACACCAAAAGTTATTTCTCAATTAACGCATCCGGCAAACGGCTCCACTCATTCCATGAACCATCATAGTTGCGAACGTTGGGATAGCCCAGCACATACTTTAAAACAAACCAAATGTAAGCCGATCGCCCACCAATCGCACAGTAGGGAAAAACTTCTTTATCTGATGTCATCCCTTTGCTAGTCAAAAGTTCCTGCAACTCACCGATAGATTTGAACGTTCCATCTTCATTGAGTGTGAGGGTATGTTCCAGGTGAATCGCTCCGGGAATATGTCCCGCTTGTTCTGTGCCTTCAGGTGGTTTCATCAAAAAGTATTCACCCTGATATTCCTGCAATGTACGGACATCTAAAATAACCTGATCAGGGCGATCGATCGCAGTTCGCACTTCATCCGCCAATACTCGCAAATTTGTGTCCAAAGGTCTTGCTTGATATTCCACGGGTGCAAAAGTTGAGAACTCTGTGGTGACAGGACGACCTTCTGCCAACCATTTTTGATGTCCTCCATCTAGGACTCGCACATCAGTATGCCCAAATAGTTTTAGCAACCAAAATATCCAGGCTCCGGTTCCAGGATAGCTGCCATAGGCAACTACGGTCATTTCGTTAGTGATGCTCGATCGCGACAGCAACTGTTCAATGTGATTGATATCCAGGTTTTGGCGTAAGTCTGGCAGAACCAGATCCGTCATAATATTCCAGAAAACCGCACCTGGAATATGAGCTTCTTTGTAATGGTCTGGAGCCATTTCAACTTCGACAATTCTCACATTGGGATTGTGGAGATGATCACTCAGCCATTGCGTGTCTACAACAACGTTTGAATTAGTTTTGAAATGCATGAATCTCTCCTAAATCGTTGTGTTGTTATCTTCTTTAGGAAACGCAAGGTGCCCTACCCGATAAGTGAATCAATAGAAGTAGCCATAGATTTGTTTACTCATTGAGAATGAACCCAGTGGTTTGTCACAACCATGAAATTAAATTAAACTGGCAATCAACGGTGGACTAGACCTCGATCGAGTACACTTTGCTGTATTGGCTCCCTGACAAGCTGGATAGACATGATAGAAACTCCTTTGCAGCCGTTGTTTCAAGCGATCGCGCAAACTCACGATGAAGCTGAGCTAAGAGGAGCGATGATGACAAAACTGGGTGAGTACTTTGCCGCTACCCGTTGGGGGTTAAGTTTTTTAGACCAGCTTCCGACGATCGATGAAAATTCACCATTAATGCTGAAATTGGCATTATCACTCGATTACAACCCTATGTTGCGTTATCTAGTGCAACGCCATGCGGCGGTTCATGAGGAGATGATTTTGCCGCGTGGCGTATGGCAATCGATTTGTCCTCGCGCCGATCATGGTCATGTCATGGCAGGTCCCGTTGTCAATCAAGGACAGTTAGTCGGCGGAATTGCGTTTACCCGCCATCGCGAGGCTCCTGCCTTTGATGCCAACGATGTCGCAGATTTGAGTGCCCTATGTCTTCATCTCTCAACCCGGTTGGCAGAATTGCGTTCAAAACCTGTTGTTTCTGAACTGACTGACAGTGAGCCACCCGCTGCTGTGAAGAACCGCTTGACTCCACGAGAAATGCAAATTGCTGAATTAGTGGCTCAAGGACTGACCAATGCTCAAATTGGTGCAGCCCTATGGATTACTGAACATACTGTAAAACAGGCGTTGAAGCGGATGTTTCGCAAACTAGACATTTCATCCCGTGCGGAACTAGTAGCACGAATTGCAAAATTCAATAATAAAGAACTGAATGCACTGAAAACCTGTGTAGGGGTGAAAAAATAAAATTTGGCTCTGAACAATCGTAGACTGCTTGCAAGCGGGCATTCTAGGTTAGGTGTGAGGGGATCAACCTTTGAACCGTTGTAGGCAATTTGTACCACAAACAGAAGCGGGGCGTTAAGTGGCTTGAGGGCAGGGGTCAAGGTATCCATGATTCTGGATTTCCCTGGCTACAATGATAAAGCCCGCACTTTTATGTCTCAATATGAAATTAAATCAATTGATCGCTATCCTAAATGGAGTTAAACAAGCATCAGCCAAGGCAGCGGCGGAAGCGTATCAGCTTTGTCAAAAGCCAGCACTATTTCAAGGGTTAAGTCGCACCTATCAGCCTCGGGAAGAGGACGGTTATGTGTATCCTGCTGAATCACAAAAGGTGACACTCAAAGCCCGAGAGGTGATTGATCAATTTGTGACTGCCCGAACGGAGTATTTTGATCTGACGGCAACCCAAGATTTTGCCAATACTCAAGCCAAAGCCTCGATCGTGGTGGATGGTCGAACGATTCTGGCAGATGTGCCTGTGCCATACCTGTTGTTTCTGGAAAAGCAATTACAGGATATTAAAAACTTTGTGGGTTCGATTCCTGTATTGCCGATCGATAAGGAATGGTCTTACGACAGCAATCGGGATTGCTATGTGACAGAGCCGAAGCAGACGACCAAAACCAAAAAGATTACAAAGCCCGTTGTACTTTACGAAGCCACCAAAGAACACCCGGCTCAAGTCAAAGAAGCGTCTGAAGATGTGATTGAGGGCACCTGGAGTCTGATTGAGTTCTCCGGAGCATTGCCTGCCTCCCGGATTAATGAACTGAAATTACGCGTAGACAATCTCCTCAAGGCGGTGATTCAGGCAAGGGAGGAAGCCAATAGTATGGAAGTGACGCAACAACGAGCGGCGATCGCCATTTTTGGTTACCTGTTTGCTGAATAAGTTGCTATTGTAGGAATGGAGCTACCTACGTTGTAGGTGCAAGTTCAGACTCAAACAACGGAGAGTTGAAGGTGCAAATCCTTCCCCTCGTTCTGGCGAGGGTGGGCAAATGTCAAGCCGCTCCCAGGTCAATTTCTTGTTTAGGCTTAAGTTATGGCTCCAGACTGAATCTAAACTGCACTGACATCGACATCTAGAAAACATGGCTTTTGGGACACGGGTTCAAATCCCGTTCCGGTCTCCAACTCTAGACCGGATAGTTTAGCGGAAAAACACCTCGGCATGAGATTGATTTTCTAGAGACTGGAAATTACCCTGTGAAGTGCAATACCCTTGAAAGGTATATACCCCGCCCGGTGCTTAGGATACAAGCATCGGGCTTTGAATTTGTTCAGACATAGCGCCTCCAGGCTTGGGCAATTTCTACTCTGCTACCTACAGCACACTTCTATTAACCCTGCCTAGCATCACCTTTATCTAGCCTTGAACTTCGATTCACTCCAATAGAAGCATCTAGAACTATTCAACAGTACTGTCAGCATCAGTTTATTCAGGTGTGCATGATAGACATTTAGTTGTTGAATAAATGCATGACGAGATGAAGTCCATTGATATTGACAATCTTAACGCTCCAAGCTGGGATGGAGCATATGGACGATCGCTTGAACTAATTGTTCTGGATCTACAGGCTTCGAGATATGCTGATGAAATCCAGCCGCTAAGGCTTGTTGCTGATTCATTTCGCCGGCATAGGCTGTGAGTGCGATCGCGGGAATATTGCCACCCTGTTCAGGCGTCCATTTTCTAATTTGTCGAATTAGGGAATAACCATCCATGTCTGGCATACCGATATCACATAGCAGTACATCAGGCAAAGATTGATTGAGCAGGGTCAATGCTCGCAGGGCTGAGGCGGCAGTCATGACCTGGGCACCTGCATTAGTCAAGCTGAAGGATGCCAATTCCCGCATGTCGGCATCGTCATCAACCACCAAAATTTGAATTCCTGTCAAGTCTGTCCCTGACTCTAAGGGTTGAGTTTGAGCAGATTGCTTTTGCCCGTCACTGTTTAAGGGTAGCCGAATGGTAAAGGTTGCTCCTAAATTAAGTCCTTGGCTCTCTGCCCAAACGGTGCCGCCATGGAGTTCAGTCAGTTGACGAACGATCGCCAGTCCTAATCCTAACCCCCCGAATCGTCGGGTTGTTGTTCCATCCTCTTGACGGAAATAATCAAACACATGGGGTAAAAACTCTGGGCTGATCCCTTTACCCGTATCGGTTACCGTAATGCGAGCATAGCTTGTTGGGGATGGTGGAGAGGTCAATACAACTTCCCTATCTCCCTTACCTTCCCCATCTCCTCTGTCTTTCTTATCCTCTTGTTCTAGCTGTATCTCTACCTGCCCCCCTATGGGTGTAAATTTTACGGCATTGGAAAGCAAATTCCACATCACCTGCTGCAGGCGATTCGCATCACCCAAAATCCTGCCAGAAATCGGATTTAGTACAGTTTGAATTTGAATGTGCTTTGCTTCAGCGGCCAGGTGTACTGTTTCTAAAGCCGCATTAATTGTGGCTGTTAAATCCACAGGGGCAATATTTAAAGTCATTTTCCCCTGCAAAATTCGGGAGACATCCAAGAGGTCTTCAATTAGTTGGGCCTGTAATTTGGCATTACGTTCAATGGTTTCTAACGCCTGGTCAGTTTTGGTCGCATCAAGTTGCTTCTTCCGTAGCAGCTTTGTCCAGCCGAGAATCGGATTGAGGGGCGATCGCAGTTCATGGGATAGCACCGCTAAAAACTCATCTTTAATCCGGTTAGCGGCTTCTGCCGCACTGCGTGCCGCTTCGCTAGCCGCACGATCCTGTTGTGCAGTCTGATAGAGTTGAGCATTTTCGATCGCCAGCGACGCCCGATGAGCTAATTCTTCGGCTAATCGCAAATCTGCTGAGGTATATTGTCGTCCAGATTCAGCCGAGATAAAGGAGATCACGCCGATAGTTCGAGCCTGAGTTTGCAACGGTACGCACATAAAAGAACTAAAGCCAACTTGACGCAGAATCTCTAAATGTTCAGGATCCTGGGCTGCCTGTACTAGAAGTTCATCGGGAATCTCTGGGACGAAATTGGGTTGTCCAGTTCGGAGAGTGAACGCCGCTCCATAAGCCGCATTGCGGTTTAACGGGTACTTTTCTCGAAGCTGATAGGCCCATTCCAATTTGGCAGGATCGATGTGAGCGATCGCAATCTGGTCAATGCCGTCATCCTCCTCAACAACGTGAACTGTACACCAATCGGCTAATTCCGGTACAGTTAGCTGGGCGACTCGCTCGAGGGTTGTTTGATAGTCCAGGGAGGAGGCTAATACGGCACTGGCTTCTGAAAGAAATTGTTGGGCACGCTCTAATTTGACCCGCTCTGTGACATCGACAACATAGGCTAATAGACCTTCTACCTGATGATTTGAGTCAACCGTAGGGAGATAGTAAACGTTGTAATACCCAGGACGACGATCGTGATGTCCGGGGGCGTTAATGGGAAAGTTAGGTGAACTCCAAGGCTCTCCTGTGGTGTAAATCTGACGAATCAGTTCGACAATTTCGGGATCAACTTGACTAAATAGCTCTGAAACTGACTTACCTAAGTGATATTCCTGTGGTAATCCATTGATTTCAGCCAGGGCTTCGTTGATGGCAATAAATCGCTGCTCCGCATCTAATAACGCCAGTCCGATCGGGGAAGTGTCAACAATGGTTGCCAATTGCTGTTGTGCCGCTTCAGCCTGCGATCGGGCAATGCGTTCTCGCTCTAGCAATTGTTCCCGCTCTTGCTCTGCTTGTTTGCGTTCCGTAATGTCAATCAGTACACCAATCATCCGCGTTGCCTGTTGGGCAGCATTATAGACGAATCGACCTCTGGCTTCTGTCCAATGCAGAGAGCTATCCGGCCAAAGCGTTCGATACTCATGGTGAAACTCTGTATGCTCCAGCATCGCTTGTTGAATGGCAGCTTCTGTTGCCGCTAAATCATCTGGATAAACACTCTTGATCCAGAGGTCATAGCTGGGGGGGTGTTCGCTGGCTTGTAGCCCCATAATGGCAAATTGACCATCAGACCAGGTAATAGTCTCCATCGGCATATTCCAGTCCCAGGTGCCCATGCGGCCAACCTTAAGCGCCAATTGCAGATGAGCCTCGCTTTCCCGTAATTCTGCCTCTGCTCGCGATCGCTCCACCGCTAGCCAGGTTTTTGTGGCAATTCGCTCCATCAATTTCATATCGTCCTCAGTCCACTGGCGAGGAGCAACATGATGCAACACAAACAATCCGACAAATCGTCCTTCTTTGACGAGCGGCACACAGAGCAGAGATTTTGTTTGAATCGCGTGAAACGCTGCTGCACCTGACCCAGCCGTGCGAGGATCGACATCAACATCTTTAACCACAATGGTTTTGCCCTGCTTTAACTCTGCAATCAGGGCGGAACCGAAGGCATCTAGCTGATGACTGCCCGCTACACTACTCACCCCATTGCAGTAATCGCGATCGACGGTGACATATTCCTGGGTGGCATCAATTTCACCATAGGTACAGCGCGTCACATTGAAATGTTCTCCTGTCGCACTAACCACCTGCCACATAATCTCTTGGGAGTCTTGCAGGGCACGGATGGCATCATTCAATTCGATTAAAAACTGTTGTTGCTTTTCCTTTCGTTGAAGTTCTTCGAGTAAGGCTTCTGCCTGCTGATGGACCTGGACTTGCGCCGTGATATTAGCTGAAACCCCAATGATCCGAATGGCTCGTCCAGATTCATCGCGATACACCCGTCCCTGGCTTTTCAACCAACGAATTACTCCATCTGGACTAATCACCCGATATTTGTAGGAGAAAGAGGAATCCCCCGCAATTGCCTGCTCTACGGCTTGCAGCACGGATTCGCGATCGTCCGGGTGGATCAAGGCATGAAAGGCATCTGATGACCCACTATGGAATCCCCAAATCTCTGTGGCATTGGGAGAGCACACTACTTGCTGAGTTCTTGGATCTGTATCCCAGGCAAACATCTGGGCGGATGAGAGGGCAAGTTGTAAGCGTTCTTCCGTTTGCCGCAGGTTCTCCTCAATCTGCTTGAGTCGAGTTACATCCTGGAACATCCCAATCCCGATCGCCGGATGCCCGTACATGGCTGGCAGAATTTGTCCCCAGCACAGGGTTGAACGAATCCCGCTAGGTGTATACCAGTTCAGTTCATAGTTTTCTAATCGGTCTCCATGAGCAATGAGCACCGCAGGCATTCGTTCTATGGGGATGCGATCGCCTTTTACATCGGTGCAGTAGTAGGCATCCGTATACTCATCCAAGGCTTTGTTTTTCGGGAAGTCGCCCCCGGCTAGTTCCTTGGCAATCCGGTTAGAGAAAGTAATGTTTGCCGTTTCCGGCTCAATAAATACTGTAGGCGTAGGCATTAAATCCAGCACCATTTCCAACCACTTCTGTTGGTTTTCTAATGCCTCCCGCTGCTGTTGAAGCAGAATTTCAGCTTGCTGACGCTCCGTAACGTCTTGAAAAATGGCAACGGCTGCCAGGATTGCTCCCTGCTTATTTAGGATGGGGCTGGAACTGACCGCAATCATAGTGCAACTGCCATCGTTGTAGCGTAGCTCCAATTCCTCGTTAGCGATTACTTCACCTGTTCTAAGCGATCGCGGCAGGGGATATTCTTCAGGGGCATACATCTGTCCATCTGGGCGAAATGCTTGAAACGGAGTAATGGGAACATAGTCCTCTAGCTCCTGAGCCTCTTCAAAATCGTATCCCACAATTTTCTTCGCTTGTTCATTAGCCAGCACTAACTGGTTAGACGCCGCTTCAGCAATCAAGACTCCGGCAGGCATTTGTTGTAAAACTGCTTTAAACTGAGCCCGTTCTGTTTCCAATAGTTGCAGCAACCGTTCCCGTTCGACCTCCGCCTGTTTCCGTTCTGTCACATTCCGAAAATACACGGCGATGCCTTTGGGGGAAGGATATGCATTCACTTCCAGCCAAGCTTGAAGCGATTCACTAAATTCTTCCCAGGCCACTGGAACTTGCTCTGCGATCGCTCGGTGCATGGATTGGTATGCCACTCCACCCACCAATTTGGGAAACACATCATTCCAGACATGTTTACCAATCAATTCGTGAGGCATTTTGTGCAGAATTTGCGCTGCTGCATGATTGACATAGGTGTAGTGCCAGTTCCGGTCAAAGGCAACAAAGGCATCTGTGATACTCTCTAAAATAGTTGCGACTGTGCAGTCAACGGTTGGGGTGGTAGTAGGCAGATCCTGGCTAGAGTGCTCAACTTCAAGGCTGCGAGCAAACTGTTCAATTACCTCAGAGCGAGAAACCCCCCGTTTTTGGGCTACTTGATCGAGCGATCGCCATGCGGTTCTGGTTAGAGATATACTAACTCGTTGTTTGATCTCTGACTTCCAGTTGCTCACAAATTTTCCGGTGGCATCGCGTTTCATGCAGCATTCATCCGTGTATGTAAACGGGTATTCCTATTCAAGCGAACTTCCTGATGGATAAAAATCTCTCTTAAGATAGATGCTCCAGATCAAACAAAAAAATTTTTCACTTCGATGGATGCTGCTGCATCATCAGACTCAATTCTAAAATAGGTCAATTTGTAAAGCATCAGCTATGACTATGAGCTACTCAGTGCTGGCTTCGGATTATGACGGAACTCTAGCCAAGGATGGTGTGGTGGATCAAGAGACTTTGCAATCGCTGCGCCGCTGGCGTGATGCTGGCAATCAGCTTGTGCTCATTACAGGTCGCGAGTTTGAAGATACTTTACGCGTTTGCACCTTTATTGATTTGTTGGATTGGGTGGTGCCTGAGAACGGTGCCATGCTTTACCATCCAGCGACTCAAACAGAAAAGCCTCTCGCTCAACGCCCCCCGGAACGCTTCGTAGAGCGGTTGCGCGATCGTGTCCATGCGGCTGCCCGGCTTGCTCCTGATTCTCTCCCTGAAGACATGCGTCTACTCCAGCAGTCCTATCCGCTTGTGAGTTCTGGTCGGATCATTGTGTCTACCTGGGAACCTCACAGTCAGGAGGCGAGAGCCGTCATTCAGGAGATGAACCTGGAGCTCCAGATTATCCTCAATAAAGGGGCTGTGATGATGTTGCCTGCTGGGATTAATAAAGCCACTGGATTGAGAGCCGTCGCCCAAGAGCTAGGAAAAAATCTGGCGACTGTTGTAGGAGTTGGCGATGCAGAAAATGACCTAAATTTCCTGAGCATCTGTGGATATTCTGTTGCAGTGGCGAATGCGTTACCCGAGGTGCAACAGGAAGTGGACTGGGTAACGACTGCCGAGCGGGGAGCAGGAGTTGCAGAATTAATCGATCACTTACTCGGCCCAAATCACCTCTGACGTTTTGAGTGCTTCTATCGGTTCTATGGGTTGGATGACTGCTGCCAGAGTAAAATTGAACGCATTGGCGAAGAAGCGATGCGGGATAATTCCATCTTTCTGGTGTGATGCGCGAATGGGTAGGTGTTGAGCAATAAGCTGTAATTCGATCGCCTGAATCGCTTAGGTGATATAGGGTTAGAGCCGTTTACTGACAGCGATCGGTTCGCGCAACTACGAAAATGCTTACCCTGCTGGGGGATCAGCTAAAGAGATACTGGAGAATAGCCAGTACTTCAGTGAAGCTCATGCTAGGATTTAAAAGGTTCGCGCGATCGTACCTTGAAAACTACAGATACCAGTCCTTTCAAGCGCCCGCAGCACCAAAACCATTGAATCCCTTGCAGGGATTGAAACACGACCCGCTTCATTTTTGCCATCGGGCTAGTGATGCACCAAAACCATTGAATCCCTTGCAGGGATTGAAACGGCAGTCTAATCGTTGATCGAGGCGCAGGTTGAGCACCAAAACCATTGAATCCCTTGCAGGGATTGAAACCATCACCCGGAGGCGATTTAGTACAAATTTAGTAGCACCAAAACCATTGAATCCCTTGCAGGGATTGAAACTGATCCTTGCACCTGGTATTGCACCCCGAAGTGATGCACCAAAACCATTGAATCCCTTGCAGGGATTGAAACAATAGCGATCGTCTGTCGCATTGCCTCTTGTGATGCACCAAAACCATTGAATCCCTTGCAGGGATTGAAACCGATGGAACTAGCACCGGAGTACCACCCGGAGGAGCACCAAAACCATTGAATCCCTTGCAGGGATTGAAACGTCCTGGCTTTACCTGGTAGCCACCATTTTCTAGCAGGCACCAAAACCATTGAATCCCTTGCAGGGATTGAAACCTATTTAGAGCAACAAACTAGGAACTAAGGAGGTTGCACCAAAACCATTGAATCCCTTGCAGGGATTGAAACAGACAGGGTAGTGATCACAGGCATTTACCCAGAAGCACCAAAACCATTGAATCCCTTGCAGGGATTGAAACTACGCCTCCCGATAATTTCACCAACGGAACCCAGGCACCAAAACCATTGAATCCCTTGCAGGGATTGAAACAGTAAATTTCTATAAGTTGGCAATAGTTCTTCAATGCACCAAAACCATTGAATCCCTTGCAGGGATTGAAACAGGGGACACGGAACAACGTGGGATCAGGTTCACGACGCACCAAAACCATTGAATCCCTTGCAGGGATTGAAACGCAACCTACCCATGTCAGTAGGTCAGAGCGCAAGGCGCACCAAAACCATTGAATCCCTTGCAGGGATTGAAACGTGTTTGGAGTGGCTTTTTGCGTACAGCGTTGGCAGCACCAAAACCATTGAATCCCTTGCAGGGATTGAAACGATCAAGTTGGCGGGTGATCGCCTGGAAATCTGGCGCACCAAAACCATTGAATCCCTTGCAGGGATTGAAACTTAATCGGGCGGCTGGTGAGTGTGGCGGCGATGGCGGCACCAAAACCATTGAATCCCTTGCAGGGATTGAAACAAGTAATTAGAAAGGAATATCGTCAAAATCTTGTGGCACCAAAACCATTGAATCCCTTGCAGGGATTGAAACCGATCCGCGTCCATTTCTGGAGATCTGACAGTGCGGCACCAAAACCATTGAATCCCTTGCAGGGATTGAAACGGCATCCGGGAAGCTGCGAAACTTGCGCCAGAACTGGCACCAAAACCATTGAATCCCTTGCAGGGATTGAAACATTCAAACATTATTCAGGGGTGATTCAACGGAGTAGCACCAAAACCATTGAATCCCTTGCAGGGATTGAAACCACTCCGTTGCTCTGCTTTGGTTTTTTCCTTCTGGTAGCACCAAAACCATTGAATCCCTTGCAGGGATTGAAACACGCACCAATAAGCGCCCCATGATGAGCGATTTACGGCACCAAAACCATTGAATCCCTTGCAGGGATTGAAACAAGTCCTCTCACCTGGAATGTTTGGAGAATAAACAAGCACCAAAACCATTGAATCCCTTGCAGGGATTGAAACCACAACCTCAATACAAATCCGTCAGGCGTGACGGTTGCACCAAAACCATTGAATCCCTTGCAGGGATTGAAACATCTTTTATATATATACTCGACATTAGGAATCGTGCACCAAAACCATTGAATCCCTTGCAGGGATTGAAACATACGATTGCATGATCACAGTCTGTAAATGTTCCGCACCAAAACCATTGAATCCCTTGCAGGGATTGAAACGATACCGATCGCTTGCTCCCACGGCGTAGCAGGTCGGACGCACCAAAACCATTGAATCCCTTGCAGGGATTGAAACTACACAACCGATGAAATAGGAGCGATCGCCCTGACGCGCACCAAAACCATTGAATCCCTTGCAGGGATTGAAACCGTTGGGGATTGGCGGGTATCTGGGAGGAGGAGTGGGGCACCAAAACCATTGAATCCCTTGCAGGGATTGAAACAGTGGATGCCTGCAAGCTCAACTGGCAGGACTATGGCACCAAAACCATTGAATCCCTTGCAGGGATTGAAACGCTGTACCGATTTAAGCCGCTACAAATTTCTGGTAGGCACCAAAACCATTGAATCCCTTGCAGGGATTGAAACTTAGAGCTGCCATCCTATCGAGAGGCTGTACGGCTGCACCAAAACCATTGAATCCCTTGCAGGGATTGAAACGCTAAACGACATCAAAGCCCCAGCCTTCAAATCAAGCACCAAAACCATTGAATCCCTTGCAGGGATTGAAACCTAAGTGCTGCCAGCAACCCGCGACAGCTCGATCGGCACCAAAACCATTGAATCCCTTGCAGGGATTGAAACATGTGCTGGAGATGGTGAGGAGCCTTCCTCCTGGCGCACCAAAACCATTGAATCCCTTGCAGGGATTGAAACCTCAAACCGAATAAGTACCAGAATTGGACTTTTGTGCACCAAAACCATTGAATCCCTTGCAGGGATTGAAACCTGTACTTCGATCGCCCCTTACATCATGCCCAGCGCTGCACCAAAACCATTGAATCCCTTGCAGGGATTGAAACTGGTTCCAATCGAACATAAAAAGCTGAACAAAACGCACCAAAACCATTGAATCCCTTGCAGGGATTGAAACCCTTCGTACCATCACAATCAGAAGGGTGTACCATGCACCAAAACCATTGAATCCCTTGCAGGGATTGAAACAATTTCTTCTATTGAAGAATCAGCGGTGATCGCCTGCACCAAAACCATTGAATCCCTTGCAGGGATTGAAACTTTATCAGTTGCTCAATTGGTGTGTGTTGATCCTAAGAGCGCACCAAAACCATTGAATCCCTTGCAGGGATTGAAACATGAACCTTTTGATAAGTTGCAGCGTACAGGCTTGGCACCAAAACCATTGAATCCCTTGCAGGGATTGAAACGGACTCGCCAGTAGAGATCCGCCCAATCCGGTTCGCACCAAAACCATTGAATCCCTTGCAGGGATTGAAACAAAAACCACAGATTGGCGAGAGCGGTCAGCCTGCAGCACCAAAACCATTGAATCCCTTGCAGGGATTGAAACCTAACTCCACGTAAGCCATATTTCACTCTCCAAACATTCCAGGTGGCACCAAAACCATTGAATCCCTTGCAGGGATTGAAACCTAACTCCACTTCACTCTTCAAGGTTTGGTCTACAGCACCAAAACCATTGAATCCCTTGCAGGGATTGAAACACGAAAGCGGCTGACGAGTTGGCGCTGCATCCGGGAGCACCAAAACCATTGAATCCCTTGCAGGGATTGAAACCAGTTTCCCCGATGGTTTACCAATGCAAACTTAGGCACCAAAACCATTGAATCCCTTGCAGGGATTGAAACTTGGCATCCTATTTTGCTCGATCGCGTAACTCGTTACTTGAGCACCAAAACCATTGAATCCCTTGCAGGGATTGAAACCACCTGTTTGGCAAGAAGGACCGGGCGATGGCGATTGCACCAAAACCATTGAATCCCTTGCAGGGATTGAAACATGTCTTCAATCCTTGTGTTTGTGGACTTTTTGAGGCACCAAAACCATTGAATCCCTTGCAGGGATTGAAACGTGGCATAACCACGCAAGTTGTGCAGTTTGTCTGCGCACCAAAACCATTGAATCCCTTGCAGGGATTGAAACGCGACTCTAGCCATTCCCAGTCGCTTTCAGGCATGGCACCAAAACCATTGAATCCCTTGCAGGGATTGAAACCGCAATTAACCCTTCATTCTCAAGATGGGGATAGCAGCACCAAAACCATTGAATCCCTTGCAGGGATTGAAACGTGCCAGCGGGGTGGATGCCAAATTAGCCGAAGCCGAGGCACCAAAACCATTGAATCCCTTGCAGGGATTGAAACCAAAGCCGTTGATTGTGAGCGATCGACTCCCGATCGCACCAAAACCATTGAATCCCTTGCAGGGATTGAAACCTGCTACTCGGTACAGACTGCCTGCGATCGGAGCGCACCAAAACCATTGAATCCCTTGCAGGGATTGAAACGGGAAGCGATCGCGGCCCTGGCAGACTATCTCAAGCACCAAAACCATTGAATCCCTTGCAGGGATTGAAACACTGAGAGGGAGATATAAAAAGAGCGGGGCAACGATCGCACCAAAACCATTGAATCCCTTGCAGGGATTGAAACAACGCAGGTATCTGACCAAACCCTAACCACGATCGGCACCAAAACCATTGAATCCCTTGCAGGGATTGAAACCGTGTACCAAAATCGATAGCCGTGGTGATATTTTGGCACCAAAACCATTGAATCCCTTGCAGGGATTGAAACTTAGCCACACTTCCAGTTGGATAAAAAGCCCGAAGCACCAAAACCATTGAATCCCTTGCAGGGATTGAAACTCCACTGATAATGCAATGGGCGTATCCTGGGGGCTGCACCAAAACCATTGAATCTCTTGCAGGGATTGAAACCAGAAAGCGATCGCCCCATCAGTAGCGGAACTAACGCACCAAAACCATTGAATCCCTTGCAGGGATTGAAACAAAGATGTATTGCCTCCGATAAAATTCAGGGCTGCGGCACCAAAACCATTGAATCCCTTGCAGGGATTGAAACAGGAAGTTGCCGATCGTTTAGCTTATGTCGGCATTCGGACCTATCAACTTCGCTTTATCAAAACTCCTCACCAACCGAACACCTTTCCTTGTTGACTCGTTGCCGCCAGTGAAATACCACACCGCATGACGAGTCGCGATCCAAGGAATAAAGGCGATCGCTTGATGCACCGTCGTGCTATCGACAGAAATAGTAGACACCGGTTACTCCACCCAATCACAAAACCTCCTGACAGGATAAGCCATCAACCTCATTTAGAGCCAATACAGAATTTTATTTGCGAGTACTATAATGTCCCCAAATAGGTTTTGAACCAGGTTAGATTGAGAAAGGCCCATGACCCACCACAGAACCAAATCCAGACTGTTGTCGCTTGGCGTTGGTCTAATGACTACGCTCACCTTTAACGCTCAGACTGCTTTAGCCACGGTCGGGCTAGCAGAGTGGCAAGTCTATACACCTGGTGGTAACGTCATTGTGCATGCTGATGGCTGGAAAGAAGCCTATGGAGATTGCCTCAAAGCTGATGATGCTGACTTAGCCCTAGAACCAGACCAACAACGCCAAGTTTATGTGGCCTACCTCAAACGCTGGCAATACTACAATGGCTATGTCGCGGGTGAAAATCGGCAGGGATTCTTTCTGTTTAACGAGGTGAATAAGCAAGTCACCTATTTTGCGAGTGAACCGGCATTGCTACAAGCGATCGCTAGGCAAAATCTGGGTGCACCGAAGTCAAACTGGTTAACTGGTTATGACGGGTGGATAGAAGCGTGGTTTCCGGTGATGATTTGGAAACCGTGCAAGCAGCTCCTGAGTCCATCGCCTACCGGTCAAACTCATCAAGAATTTAGATTGCTGTCGAAAGCGCAATGCGAAAAAGCTTTATCCAAAGCGTCACTTTCCCTCTATCGAGAGACAACATGGGGGCGGCACTGTCGGCGCTTTCAGGCACTGCCGCTGGAGGAAAGGCAGCAACAAGCAGACTTACAAATTTTTTGTGATCAGCTTCTAGATGATTCATTATGATTATTGTTTGACCACCTGAACAGCCCAAAGCTTTGAGAGTCGATGCGCTTGTAGAAGATGAAACGGCTTCTCAAATGGGTGCCTATGCTGCAAATGATCATTAGCGGTAAGGCAACAGGATAGAGTGTTTGAGCCACTACAAGATAGCTCCATTCTGAGCCCTCAGTGCCAGTTGGCATCGGGAACCTTCTGAAGCCGTTTGGCGGCGTCAATCACATCTTGTAGTTCGACGGGATCGCTGTAAGGATCGGTATCTACCGTTGTTACCCGGTTCAGTTCCTGTTGCCAGCGTCGGAGTTCAGCAATGTAAGGTTCACATGGCACTCGCTGCAAGCGATCGCTTTCGTCCACTAAGTCGTAAATACCGTTATGTAACCACTTACCTGTATGCCAATCGGGCATATCCACAGCGGGAAATAAACAAATGCCATGCAAGTCAATCCCGGCATTCACAGCTGCTAACGACTCCTCCATCACATCCCGCAGCCATTCGTCTCGTCCAGCCTCCATCCCACTGGTCTCCCCAATAATCATGGGTCGCTGATATCGCTCCCAAACCCAGTGCATCAACTCACACAACGGCTTAATGCGATCGTCGTCCGGCGGCAAAGCTTGATGCGGTCCATGCTCTCGGTATTCCATTTGACCGAAGGAATAGTGGTTGGTGCCGACGATATCCAGAATTTCCGGGGTGCCACCCAGTTCAGGATGCTCTTTGCCGGACAAGATATCCCACGCCAGAAAAGTATCCACGTAGGTTTCATGATAAGCCGCTGCGATTTGGTCAGGTCGATCGCGCGGTGCCACTACCTGAACTAATGGATCGATATGGATCATTCGGGCCTGCGGCTCAATCTCCCGGATTGCCTTAACTCCTGCAATCGCGGCTCGGCACAACGCTAAACGGAACTGCAACCGATCCTCCTTGGTGTTTTTATAGGGAGCCACCCAGCCCCACTCACCCCCGCAGAAAGCAAAGAACGTAATTTCGTTAATTGGAGTGAAAAAATGAGAACCGGGTAACTGAGGGGCAACATACGCGGCGACTGCCCGACAGTAGTCAGCAAAGCGATCGACAAATTCCTCGGAAAATGGGTCAAGGTCGTCGGGATACCCGTAATGACAAAGATCCCAGATTGGAGTGATTTGCGTCTGTCGGAGCGCTTCTAGCATTGGGTCAAGGCAGGAAAAGTCGTACTTGCCCTGACAATCAACTAGTGGCCAGGGTACAGCTTCTCGTGCCACCGCAATCCCCAGTGAACGCAAGCGATTGTAATCTTCCTGGGCATAGCGATCGTGCTGAGTTTCTACAATCAGATTCCGTCGTCCCTGATCCTTCCAGAGAAACGTTGAACACTCAAAGCCAGAGATAAAAAAGGTAGGGAAGATACCCGACCGTTGTGCCATGAGATTGCCTGGTAACGTTATTCGTCATCCTACGCACTTTGACTGAAACTGTCACTTAACTAGCGATGGAGATAGAATACACAATCTCCTCAACGTCACAATTCTATGGAGCATTGAGGATTGCCACTTAAGAGCATCACGATATAAATCTCATCAACAACTTAATTGAGCTAATGCTCATAGCAGTAGGGGCAAATTTTGTCGTCAACCAGCACCAAAGCTGATGGTGATCGACTCAATCCACCCCCGCGATCGTCCATATGAGGCTCGAAATGAGCACTGCCTGAGCAAAATTACAGTCAGCGAGTTAAGAAGGTGAGGCTGTTAGATACGACTTGCCAAAGCCCAATAAAAGCTAAGACTTTGGTAATAAATGGAATCCAGGCGGTTCCGGTCATCGGTTTTGCGATCGCATCATGACGCTTCATTGGCATCACTCCCACCTACCATTTTTTGTAGGGCAAGAATTTACCATTCATGGTCACTTTTACCCGATCGCCCTTGGGATCAACTTCTTTCTCAATGTCTAGGGTGAAATCGATCGCGCTCATAATGCCATCACCAAACTTCTCATGAATCACTTCTTTGATTGGCATACCATAGACTTGCATAATCTCATAGAAGCGATAGATCAACGGATCTGTAGGCACGATCGGTCCTAAACCTTTGGCGGGGAAGGACATCAATTCCGGTACTAACTCCTGACTGAGTCCCAACGCATAGAGCAATTTGCTGGCTTCATCTTCTGAAGCACTCGCCTGCCGATAAATCACTGCCGCAATCCAGACTTCATCTCGACCGATCGCTTGCTCTAAATCGGTAAACGTCACGCCTTTAGCTTTCTTTGCTGCTAATAAAGTAGCGGTGATTGTAGGAAGTTCAGCGTTTGACATCGTGTTCTCCTTTCAACAACTTTGATTACAAAATGGGTATGGGTGACCTAAAAGCCCCCTGAGCCAGCTACTTTCTGACCCGAGACTCTTCCACAGCTCGGGTTTCATAGGAAAGATGTTGCTCCATTGCCGTTTTTAGCGCATGGTAGCCCGGATATTGATCGAGTTCTTCGCGTTTACGAGGGCGAGGAAATGGGACATCTAACACTTGGGCAATCTGGGCGGCAGGACCCCGGGTCATCATGACAATTTGATCGGATAGCAACAGTGCCTCCTCAATACTGTGAGTAATTAGAAGTACCGTTTTGCGCTCCTGCTCCCAAATCCGCTCGATCTCGTCTTGCAAGAAGCCACGAGTCAAGGCATCCAGTGCCCCAAACGGCTCATCCATCAATAGAATCTGGGGATTAATGGCTAGCGCTCGGGCAATCCCAACCCGCTGCTTCATGCCACCAGAAAGTTCATGAGGATGCTTAGCTTCGGCTCCGCGCAGACCTACTAAGGCAATGTAGTCTTGGATAATTGCCTTCCGCTCTGCGATCGCCATCATTGGATAAACAGTTTCCACCGCAAACTGAATATTTTCGGCAACAGTCATCCAGGGCATCAGGGCGTAATTCTGGAAAACCACTCCTCGATCGGGACCAGGAGCCGTTACGGATTGACCATGAATGGTGACACTACCCGTGGTCGGTTGCGACAAGCCTGCAATGATATTCAGCAACGTAGATTTGCCGCAGCCTGAGGGACCAATAATTGAAACGAAGGTGTTAGGAGCAACATCTAAGTCAATATTGCCAAGTGCCACAAACTCTTTGGAGGTTCGTCGAAGAACGCGATCGAGCAAGCTACTCCGCCCCGGAAATACCTTAGAAACATTGTGCAGGGAGAGATGGGCAACGGATGTGTTAATTGAGGAAACCATGGGTTTAGAATCATACATCGCTAAGACCTCTGCCCAAATGAAACCCAGTGTTGGAGTAACCCAAACACGCGATCCATAACTAGTCCAACTAAACCGACAATCAAAATGGCGGTAATCACACTAGTAATTTTGAGGTTGTTCCACTCATTCCAAACAAAGTAGCCAATTCCACCACTGAGCAAAATTTCGGCAGCAACAATCACTAACCAGGCAATTCCAAGGCTGATGCGTAATCCTGCCACAATATGAGGAGCGGCTGCCGGCAAAATCACCTTAGTAATTGTGCGCCACCGCGAAGCTCCTAGGGTGCGAGCAACATTGATATAGGTTGGATCGACATTGCTGACCCCAAACTTGGTATTGATCAAGGTTGGCCAAATACTAGTGATCGCAATTACAAACAACGCCGTTTTCTCGGAATCTCGCATTAACGCCAAACCTAAAGGCAACCAGGCGAGTGGAGAAACAGGACGCAGAATTTGAATAAATGGATCAACCGCTTTGGAAACAACTTCGGATAATCCGATGAGGATCCCCAAAGGAATAGCGATCGCAGATCCTAGCAGGAACCCAGTCAATACGCGTCGCAAACTAGTCATCAATAGTAAACCAATACCCTGATCATTTGGTCCATTATCGAAAAACGGATCAGATATCCAGAACCAGAAATCACTAATGGTCTGACTGGCCGAGGGCATGATGGGTAAAAAGAGTTTCAACTTAGTCCCCAACTCCCACAACCCGAGAAACACCAGCAGAATCACCACAAATAGGATCAAAGCTCGTTGATTGGAATTCAGAGTTAACGCCTTTGTTCTCGGTCTGGCAGACTGCAAAACGTCATGTGTCATGGCTGTAGACGTGATTAAACGTTGAACTGCTTGATTTGGGCTTCTACATAAGCAGTGGGATTTTTAGGATCAAACTTGTCGTACTTTAAGGTTTCAATCCGTTCTACCTCTGTCGGTGGTGTTTGACCTAATTCTTTCTGTAACTCTGCTGCCACATCAGTGAGAAAGATTTCTTGGGCAATTTTGTCATAGTCTGCTTTGTCCTTAGGCATCAAATCCCAACGGACTAGTTGCGAGGAAATCCATTTGGCAAAACTTTTCCAGGGATAGGGATCAAACCCAATGCGATCGGGAACGTCTTGGGTATTCCCCAAACCATCCTCAAATTTACCCGTTAATACAGCTTCAACTACAGGCAAGGGTTGGTTGAGATATTTGCGTTCAATCAACGCCTTAGCCACTTCTAGACGATTGGCAGGTGTATTGGCGTAGGCAGCCGCATCAACGATCGCCTGATTGACCGCACGGAAGGTATTGGGGTTAGCCTCAATCCAACTTTGGCTAGCTGCAAACGCACAACAGGGATGCCCATCCCATAGGTCTTTAGTCAGCATGTGAATGAAGCCCACTTGCTCAAACACTGCCCGCTGATTGAATGGATCAGGCATGAGCATAGCATCAATCTCACCAGCTGCCATTTTTGCCACGCTATCGGGCGGCGGTACTGGGAAGATTTGCACATCCCGATCGGGGTCAAGTCCTCCAGTCGCTAGGTAGTAACGCACCAGCATGTTATGCATTGAGAAGGGGAAAGGCACACCAATCTTGAAGCCTTTAAAGTCTTTTGCTTCCTTGACGGTATCTTTGTGCTTTAAGGCAACCGTGATAGCTTGTCCATTGATGTTTTCGATGCTAGCAAGTTTGATTGGAAATGCTGCCGAGCCTAATCCCAGCGTCATGGCGATCGGCATAGGAGACAGCATATGGTAGGCATCTAACTCGCCCGCGATCGCGGAATCCCTCACCGCTGCCCAGTTGGGCATCTTTTTCACATTCACATTTAAGCCATACTTCTGATAAAAGCCCAGAGGCTCAGACATGACGATCGGGGTAGCACAAGTGATCGGAATAAAACCAATCGTCAAATCTTTTTTCTCTAAATTGGTTGGGGCGTTTGCCGCCGGTGACGGTTCTGTAGGGGCATTAGATCGTTGTTGCCCACAACTAGCCGCCGCAATCAGTGCTCCTGCTACCGCCACCCGTTTCAAAAATTCCCGCCGACTAAAGTCACTGCGGCGAATCGCCGTACTAAAGAACTCTGTAGCATGAACCCCAAACGCCGCTGTAAATACTTGATCAAGTCCACCCGCCGCTTGAATTAACTCCCGGCAAAACTGCTCGCGTTCAGGATTGCCACCCCCCACCTGACGCAGCAACAGGGCTTCTTTCATTTCCAGTTCGGTCAGCGTCTTTGCCAACTCTAGCGTCTCAGGTTGGTATAACCCCATACGCATCAGGTCATCAATCAACTCGGTGGGAGATTGGGGCATCCCTTCTGCTGCCTGCCAGTGATCATAAGGGAGGTGAGTGCCGCCACAGGGACAACGACTTAACTCTATGTCAGGCTGCGATCGCATATCTGCTGATACCATAAGCCGCTCCGACTCTCGATGAGAATAAAACTTGACTCTGTTGCTTTGCAACATATCAGGCGGCGGCTAGCGATCGCATTGGACGAACTTTCGCCAGAATGGGATTTTTTTTCGCTCTTGGAGCGACGATGACATCAACATTCCAGGCAGGTGTTGTCTATCTATCGGATCAAGTTAGCTTTAACGCGAGCTTGGCGTCAGTTCTCGATGCCCTGACAGAGTTGTTGGGGGAGTTGGTGAATAATGCGTTGAAAGGGTGCGAAGTCTTGCAGCCCATGACACAGGATCAGGGCGCCCTGAATGGCGATAACCGCATCTTCTCCCCGTTGCTTGGCTAAATCCGCTGCCAATCCAGCCGCGATCAGTCGATTGGCGATCGCCTCAATCCACTGAGTCAATGCCTGACTAATCTGGGCGTGAAACAACTCATCACTCGATTGCTCCAGAACCAGAACTGCCCATAAGCAAGAATTTTCTCCTTGATTAAAAAATCGACTGACTTCTTCAGCCATCGCTTGAAAGGCCGCGATCGGGGTGAATTGAGGATCGGTTTCCAGGGATAGGATCGGCAGCAGGCTCGTCTCTAACCACTGATTGACATACGCTAGAGCTGCCGCTGCCATTTCGGCTTTACCACCTGGAAAATGATGATAGAGACTGGCTTTCCCTAAACCAGTTGCCTGAGAAATCTTGGAGAGTGTTACCCCTTCATAACCAAATTGCCGAAACAGTTTCAGGAGCGTGGGTACATAGGTTTGTTTAGACATTGTTTGCCAGAAAGTCATCTATTGATAACTTTACCCCAGGAATATAATGGACACTGCGATGAGGCAGGCGAGCTGCACTGGCAGCCCTTAATCGGGGCTTGAGTTAAACCGTGAGAGCGACCAAAGCCATCCTTCGCTATTCACTCAGTTGAAGCGGCATGTCACACGGTCATGTTCAGATCAAACCTGAATGAGATCGAGCGATTCATAATCAAATTTTATCTCAAATCGAGATCGCGATTAACGCTACTCAGTTTGAGCGGCATACAATTGAGTAACGCCACGATCCAATTGAGTGCGATCGGGTGATTCATAATCAAATCTTATCTCAAATCAAGATTGCGCTTAACGGTATTGAGTGAGTTGGTCATGCAATTGAGTAGCGGTGTGCTCCAACAGCATGCGATCGGCGTGGCACTGAGTAGCATGGCGATCAAACTCAGTCCGGTCGGGGTCCAACTCATCGCGATTAATAAACCAGACATGAGTAACAACGGTAAATCATCATACTGTTTCGTTCAAGCCTCCTTGTTTAGCCTATGCCTGTTGAATCTCCATCGCCTAGCGTTGACGAAACATTGAGTACCCTATGGGGGCTAGCGATCGGGCTGCTGTTGATGGTGGGCGGACTGTGGGTCCAGCAGATTCATCAGCGTGAGCAGGTTACTCTAAAGGAAGTTCAAGGCACAGTGGTCGATACCATCAGTCGGCGGGAGCGCGATGCCACCACCCATCAGGAAAAAATCACCTATGCGCCAGTAATTGAGTTTCCAGTGACTAACGATCGCACTCGGTTTACGGGCAAGTATGAATCCTACCGTGTGAGCAACGGTAAACCTGTTGTTGTGCGCTACAATCCCCAACAACCCGCCACCACAGCACAGGTAGTAGATCCGTTAGAAGGGTGGACACCCTGGGCAATGGTGGGGATTGGTGGACTATCGGTGTTCTGGAGCCTGACTCCACTCTTGCTCAGGTGGACATCGGGTTGCCGCCGCGATCGCTAGGTGAGGATGGTAATTGATAGATTTAGCCATTACGCTCGATAGCCAATCATCCCTACCCTTACATCAGCAGCTGTACGAAGAACTGCGTCGGGCAATCTTGAGCGGTCGATTATTACCACGCCAAAAGATTCCCTCGACCCGCAGTCTTGCCCAATCCCTGCAAGTCTCTCGGACTACTGTGACTCAGGGGTACGATCGCCTGCTGAGCGAAGGCTACCTTGAAACGATCGTTGGTTCGGGCACGTATGTCTGTGCTCAACTTCCCGATGACTTATTGCATTCAGCGCCGATAGATCCAGCCACGACTATTAATCCCCTGCCGATTCACCTGTCCGACTATGGTGAGCGGCTCCGCCAAATGCCGTTCTCCCTCCAACCCAGCATCGACTTACCCATCAGTTTCCGGTATGGTCAACCTGCCCTCCAGCAGTTTCCCATCGCCCTCTGGCGCAAATTGCTATCCCGCTATTGTCTCAACAACACAGCTTGGTTGGATTATGCGATCGACTGGCAAGGCTATCCTCCCTTACGCGACGCGATCGCCAATTACCTCACCCGATCGCGGGCAGTGCAGTGTGATCCCCAACAAATTATCCTCACCAATGGGACTCAGCAAGCCCTGGATCTAATCATGCGGTTGATGATTAACCCAGGGGATGGCATCGCGATTGAAGACCCCGGTTATTTAAGTGCTCGGCGCGTCTTTCTGAGTTATGGCGCCGAACTTTGCCCGATTCCCGTCGATGAATCAGGGCTAGTTGTGGAAAAGCTGGCGCAACTTCCAGACCGATCGTTACGGTTAGTTTATGTCACCCCATCCCATCAGTTTCCTACAGGATCGATTCTGTCGCTAACCCGACGGCTAGAATTGCTGGTATGGGCAGAGCAGCATCGTTGTCTAATTTTAGAAGATGACTACGATAGTGAGTATCGCTATGGCGTTCGTGAAGCATCTCTAAAAGAGAATCGTCCGATTCCGTCGTTGCAGGGATTGGATCGCAATCATTCCGTCATTTACATGGGTACATTTTCTAAAGTTCTGTTTCCTTCTCTCCGTATGGGGTATCTGGTGGTGCCGCCATCACTAGTGCCATTGGTAGCTCAAGCCAAATGGTTAGGCGATCGCCAACTACCTACACTAGAGCAACATGTTTTGACTGAATTTATTGCTGCCGGACATTTAGAAAGCCATATCCGGAAAATGCGATCGCACTATGATCAATTGCGGCAAATCCTGGTACACGCTTTAAAGACTCATTTTGGTGATCGCGTTAGAGTGTTTGGGGAGAAAGCGGGAATTCATGTCATGGTTCAATTCCATACCCCTTGGTGTGATGCCGAAGTGATCGAACGGGCAGCCCAGGTCGGTGTGGGCTTAATGTCAGCACAACCCCATTACTACTATCCCGACGATCGGGGAGAATTTATTTTAGGCTATGCCGATCTGGATGCTGCCCAAATTACCACTGGCATTAAGCGGTTGGCGCAAGGATTAAGCCAATAGTTTTACTGCTGGGCGATCGCCAGTTTAGCGGCACGTTACAGTTACAACATTTAGGCATTCCTAACTTGAATCTGTTGGTAAAACTATGACAGTGCTACCTGTAGGTCTGAGGGTAAATTTATTGTGGTAGCGGAAAGCCATCTAGGGTTGCTTCAACCTGCACATGAGGATGACGCCGTTTATGCATTTGGAAGTTTTTGATCGCTTGCTGCTGATTCCAGCTGGGTTCAAAGCCAACTCGATGACCATCAAAATATAGTTCATAGCCAATTCTCTGACCATACCAAAAACCTTCCACTTGTTTATTGGGATAGGTCTTCTTGTTCCATTCTAAATTGGCGATCGCCTGCTGCCGATTCCACTTAGGTTCAGTACCAACTCGTTTACCATCCCAATACAATTCGTAGCCACGTCTTTCCTGATAAATGAAAATTTGGGCAATTTGATGAGATTTTAGACTGGGGCTAACTTCCGCATTCTGGATAGCTAGAGAAGGTGCAGGGATGATGGCTGGGCTGGGAAGAGCCACACTCAGGGTGAGTAAAGACAAGCTGCAACTAATGGTTTGAATCGATTGCCAAAATGAATAACGAGGCATGATCTGATTTCCTTACAGTAGACTTGTTTCGGGGGATATGAACATCTATTACCTATTGCGGGTTGCTTTTAGAATCTATGCATTCTGGGTAACTGAAAAATTTTTGCTTCTGCATTGCCCTTAATCCATAAAAAAGGTGAGACAACAAATTGCCTCACCTAAAAAGTAGTTTTGCTGCATCTAGAGATCCTATGACCAAATAGTAGGATCTCATTGGTATGGCAGGATGACCTTAGAATCTAGGGAAGTTCAGCTCTAGCCAGCTCAAAAATCCTGCTAGCAGATTGGGTTGAGGATTAGGTTGAGGATTAGTTGCTATACCAAGACCAAGTTGCAAGCCGTCCGTGGCTGTAAACTCAACTGCCCCAATATCCCGTCTCCCGTTTTGGATCGTGATACCTCGCTGATCCGGTGCCATATCCTCAAATAGTAAATCATCAGCAGAAGATGCATCGATCGCGGGGCTACCTGACAACAGCGCATGAGTGGGTGTTGTTCCGCCATTGTTTTGCAACGCTCCCAGCTTGGGGTCGATGACGCTAGTATTCGTCCCCCACCGATCGTAGTAATAGATCCAACCAGTACTACCACTGGCATCACCAACTAAGTTCCAACCCAGACTAGAAACATGACCATACACATCACCACCCGCATTATATAGCGTACGATTCCCCGCAATTAGGGTGTTTTTAGCTGTGGTTGTGCCGAGATCCGGGTAGTTATAGAGACCACTTCCTGCCAAATTCGCTGTGTTGTTGGTGATAGTGGCATGGTTGAGCACTAAATCGCCACCCATCCGATAGATACCAGCACCATACTCTGCTCGGTTGCCGCTAATCGTACTGTTGTAAATGTTGACTGTTCCCATATCAACATATACACCACCACCATCATAGCTAGCTGTATTATTATCCACGGTGCTGTTTTGTAGAGTCAGATTACCTACATTATGGATGCCACCCCCATAGACAGCTCGATTGTTAGTGACTCTACTGTTGTCAACCATTAATGTGCCATAGTTTTCGATCGCACCACCAGAGGCATTATTAGCAAAGCCATTGGCGATCGTCAGTCCCTCCAGAGTAACAGTTGCCCCGTTGGCAATCTCAAATACTCTCGAAGTATTGTTACCACTCAGGCTGAGTAAGTTAGCTCCAGGTCCATCAATGGTCAAATTCTTATTAATTAACAGTTGGCTATTGAGGGTAATGGTTCCTTGCAACCCTGATGCAAAGGAAATGGTCGAACCACGACCGGCAAGCTGAACACTTTCTCGCAGCGATAGATCACCAGGGCTATAGTCGCCATCGTTTTCATCAACCAGGGTGTCAACCACTAAGGGGGATGGATCAAGCACAAGGACACTAGCTTTCTGATTAGGTTGCACCATGTAGCCATCGCCTTTAACAACCTCAAACACAACCTGTTCCACTGGGTCTAGGTCGTTGTCTTGCAATGCACTCACTGTAAACATTCGGGTCGTTGGGTCGGAATTAGGACCTGGCATTCTGAAGATGACATAATCACCCTCTACAGTGGCTCCACTGACTGTAAAGTCAACCCCTAGCTTAGCGGTTCCAATACTCCTAAGCTTAACCAACGTTCCTGCGGGTACACCAAACCCACCATCATTGACAAAGAAAGCCGCAGATACTGGAGATCCTTCTCGAATGGGTGTCAGATCAGATGTAACAGTGATGGTTCTTAAGAAGGTGTTACCATACACCACATTGACTTCACCAGCATGGTTTAAGTTGGAATAAAATGAATTACCAATCTTTTCTCCAGGAGCACCGATCGCAATATCATCACTCCCATTGCCATCAAAGTCTCCGGTTGCCAGAGCGGCACCAAATAAGTCAGCATCTTCAAGCTGGGCACCTGTAATTTGGCTTTGATCGATCAGTTGGTTAGCGAGAGGGTAAATGCCGTTAGCAGTCCCCATCATAATCGAAATGGAGCCACCTCGCTTTCCAGCCGCAGTTTCGCCAGGAGTGCCAATGACTAAATCATCAAAGCCATTATGGTCAAAATCACCGACGGCTAAAGCTTGACCAAAGCGATCGTCTTCTTCAATTCCCCCCGTCACGCCAGGAGTATTTTGATCAATTAATTGATTCCCTTCGTTCGTTAATCCCTGGAATCGCTTGCCATAAATAATCGCGACAGCACCACCATTGGAATCATAGCTGATCCCACCAGTGGATGTATCTTCACCAGGAACTCCGATCGCTAAATCCGCAACGCCATCACCATTAAAGTCACCTGCTTTGACAGCGTAGCCGAATTGATCATTCGCTTCAATGCCACCCTCCAGGTTGAACTGAGATCCTTCTGTACCATTCTGATCCCAGAACTGATTACCATAGCTCATCAAGCCAAAACCGCTACCGTAAAGTACATTGACGGCTCCGCCTGGAACATTACTGATCCCGCCCATGTAAAACCGTTCACCCGGAGCACCGATCGCCAGATCATCTCTACCATCTCCATTGAAATCACCTGCTGTGAGAGAAAAGCCAAAGCGATCGCCCCAGGTTTTTTCGGAATTGAATAGTGGATTAGGGGCACTCTCTGCTAGCCCCAAAATTCCTGGAGAATCTTGGGTCCAGAACTGGGAAGCCGCATTCGTTAAACCCACATTCGTTTGACCGAGGAAGATACTGACAGAACCTTTTTCGTTGTCATAAAAGGGATTACCTGCCGCTAAATCGTCCGCTCCATCACCATTAAAGTCTCCGGTTGTTAAGGCATAGCTACCCGCACCTAACGATATGCCTCGTTGTAAACCAATACTACTGCCATTGAAAATTCCAATTCCATTGCCGCTACCGACGGCTAGATCGGCTTTACCATCGTTATTGAAGTCACCGACGGCCAGCGATCGCCCAAATGCGTTAGTTTCCCCAGCTTGAAAGGTTTGGCTGTTGGTTGCCGATAACCCCGTGACCGAACCATAGATAATTGTGATTTGCCCTGGTCCGTTATATTGATACTCGTCATAGGGTTTACCAGAGTCGTCGTTATACGCTGAAGAGTCTTCCCCTGGTGTACCAATGGCTAAGTCTACATAGCCGTCGCCATTAAAATCTCCTGTAGCAACAGCCTTCCCAAATTCATCTCCCCGTTGATAAGCCGTGACTCCTTGACCTCCTGAGAATTTAAAGCCATTTTCTGCCGTACCTGGCAACCCACCTGCACCCTGTTGCCAGGTTTCTGAGCGTTGCCCCATCCACCATACTGGCATAGCAGCGGTCGTTGCCACTTGTGAGGATTGGGCTAGAAAATCAATTGATGGGTCACTATAAGCTGCACTGGCACGACCATTAAATGATCCTAGAGAGGTGAGAGGATCTTGAATCGATTGGTTTGGTAGAAAATTAGAACTCGTGGTGGTGAGGGGGCTATTGAAATCTTGGAAAGTGTCCATGAGTGTAGTCCTTACAGAAGTAAAGGTTGTGGGGCAGCAACATCAGCAGGTGTGTTCTGCTGCTACTCGCTTCTGCGGGCACCTTTTGCAGGGTATGCACTGTTCAAGACAAATTTTTGAATTTTTTACCATTCCCCGGATGCTCTAAAGGGAATCAGTTTAGAGTGTTAAACAGCAATTTCCACCTAGCACTATGTTTAGCCCCCATCATCCAGTAATTCTTCAGTGGTCAATTCGCTTCCTATCCAGTGTTCTTGGCTTTACCATTAGCTTGGTTGAAGTCCCGACAATGGCACAAATTACCCCAGATAATTCGCTAGGAACAGAACGCTCCAATTTATCCTCAACGAACGTAATTAATGGTGGTGCCAGACGGGGTACGAATTTATTTCATAGCTTCTCAGAGTTTAATATTGGCAATGGACAACGAATCGATTTTGCGAATCCGGTTGGAGTCGATCGCATCCTTACCCGAGTCACTGGCAGCGATCGCTCCAACATTTTGGGAACGTTGGGCGTGTTGGGCAACGCGGATTTCTTTTTGATTAATCCTAACGGCATTGTGTTTGGCAGAAATGCTCGGTTAGAGGTACGTGGCTCCTTTCTAGCCACCACGGCGATAGCCGTTCAGTTTGGTGAGCAAGGTGTTTTTAGGACTGACACACCACAAGTTCCATCCTTACTCACCGTGAATCCCTCTGCGCTCTGGTTCGATCGACCACAACCTGCCCCGATCGTCAATCAATCTGCGGCATTTGCAGGAACATCTCCGGGTGGCTTTGGCGTGTTTGGCTTACGAGTACCCAATGGCCGTAACCTGTTGCTAGTAGGGGGAGCAGTACAACTTGATCAGGGTGGCGTAGCGGCGCTGGGGGGACGCGTAGAGTTGGGGGGAGTGGCAGCTCCAGGCAGAGTAGAACTAACGGCAGACAACCGCTTACGGTTTCCCGTGGGGATAGAACGGGCAGACGTTTCACTCACGAATGGGGCAATTATAGATGTGGCCGCCGGGGGCGGTGGTGATGTAGTTGTAACCGCTCGTAACCTCGACATTCGGCAACAAAGTGCAATTTATGCTGGTATTGTTGCTCCTGGAGGTACAGCGACACGTCAAGCCGGAGCAATCATCTTAGATACAACTGGATCGATTGGGCTAGATGGGCAAGGGAGTACACTACAAAACTCTGTGAATGCCAATGTAGTAGGTAATAGTGGCGATATTCAAATTCGTGGTCGAACTTTTTCTGTGACCAATGGTGCAACGGTTTTAGCGCTCAGTGGCAGGCAAGGTAATGTTGGAAATATTAATATTGAGGCAATGGATGCCGTTACGATTGATGGGTTTGGTAGCCGATTTTCCAGTACAATCACCAGTCAGCTAAGTAATGGTGTGGGCAAGGGAGGATCGGTCACTCTCACCACCCGTAATTTATCTCTGACGAATAGTGGGGCTTTAGGCACATCAACATTTGCTCGCGGTGATGCCGGAGATATACGAATCATGGCTGACACCATCACTGTTGATGGTGTAGGCAGTCGGCGATCGAGTGGAATTACTAGCAGTGTGGCACCAGGAGCCATTGGTAATGGTGGTGTCATTGACATCCAAACGGGATCATTGGTAGTCACGAATGGGGGCAGGTTGTTTGCTAGTACGTTTGGGCAGGGTAATGCTGGAGATGTCCGGGTCAACGCCCGCGATCGTGTCGTACTGGATGGGTCCGGTAGCAATCAGTTTCCCAGTGCGATCGTCAGCCAAGTGGCTACTCCTGGAATTGGCAATGGTGGCAACATCCAAATTACAGCTCCAACGTTAACTTTGACGAACGGTGCCCAATTGGCAGCTAACACCTTTGGGCGAGGCAATGCTGGAGATATTACCCTACGCGTTCGGGATGCTGTCGTGTTCGATGGGCTAGATGGGAATGGGGCAGCAAGTGGAGCCTTTAGCAGTGTGGAATCCAGGGCAATCGGGAATGGCGGTAATATTAATATCCAAACTGACTCATTGCAACTGACTAATAATGCTGGGCTGTTCGCTAGCACTCTGGGTCGGGGAGATGCTGGCAGAATTCAGGTACAGGCAAGATCCAGTGTGCAACTGGCAACCGGAGGTCGAATTCTCAGTTCTGTAGAACCCAGTGGTATCGGCAATGGGCAGGAGATTGCAATCCAGACCCGATCGCTGAGAGTAACCGATCAGGCTCAAATTAATGCCAGTACTAAAGGTAACGGTGAGGCGGGTCGCATTCAGGTAGATGCAATAACGTTAGAGATGGCATCAGGCGGACAATTTCTGACCACTACAACGGGTCGGCGTAACGCTGGAGATATGCAGCTTCGAGTGCGCGATCGCCTCAGCCTCACTGGAGAGAACAGCGGGTTATTTGCCAATACTGCCTCCGGCTCTAGCGGCAATGGTGGTACAATTTTCGTGAATGCTAGCAATCTGGCTTTACAGAACAGAGCTAGAATTGCGGTCGATAGTCAAGGCACAGGAGACGGTGGCAATATTCAGCTTGATACAAATTCTTTAACGCTAAAGCATCAAGCATCCATTTCCGCTGAAACAGTTAGCAATACGGGTGGCAACATTGCGCTCACTGTACGGGATATTTTACTGCTGCGCCGGAATAGTTTGATTTCAACTACGGCTGGTAAAGCACAAGGCAATGGAGACGGTGGTAATATTGACATCAATGCAGGATTTATTGTCGCGGTGCCTTCTGAAAATAGTGATATTACTGCCAACGCCTTTCAAGGACGAGGGGGTAATATTAACATCACTACTCAGGGTATCTTTGGCATTGCCTTTCGCGATCGCTTAACTCCCCTGAGTGACATCACGGCCAGTTCTGAGTTTGGGCTGGCTGGAACTGTCATCATTACCACATTGGGTATTGATCCATTACAACGAGGTGCAGATTTGCCGACAACATTCAGCACTCCTCCTCTTGCTCAAGGGTGTCGGGTACAGGGCACCCGAACCAGTAGTTTTGTGATGGCTGGGCAGGGTGGGGTACCTGCAAATCCGGGTGACCCGATCGTCGCCGATACCCTCTGGCAGGATTTATCACCCTTAGCAGCGGCGGATGGTAGACCGAGTGCAGGGAATAGTAGTCCGCTCCTATCAACAACATCGGCGATCGTTGAAGCGCAGGATTGGGCAACTTTACCTGATGGTACGATCGTCCTCACCACCCAAGCTCCTATGCATCTACCGGATATTGGGGTGCAATGCCGCTAGAGCAGATGATTACAGCCAATTGCCGAGCAAGACATAGGGTGCCCAGTACCGAGGATGACGGAAGTTGGAGTTGTGTAAGAGTTGGAGTTGTGCCTGTCGTAAGGCTTCTGCTTTAGATACTTTATTGTTGACTAATTGATGATAAAACTGAGCAATTAACTGGGCTCCCGATTGATCATCTAAGCTCCAGAGGGAAGCCAAGGTACTCCGAGCGCCAGCCTGCACAGCGACTCCTGCTAGCCCAAGCGCCGCCCGTTTATCGCCTGTAGCAGTTTCACAGGCACTCAGTACCAATAGCTCGATCGCATCCTCTCGAACATCCTCCCGCTGCCGGAGTAGTTGACTCAATTCTTGGACTCGAATGGGTTTATCCCAGGCAAGCACAAAGGTTTCCTCCGCATTAGAACTAAATTGTCCATGCGTAGCTAGATGCACGATCGAGAACGATGCTGCATTAATTTGTTGTTGCAGCGCTGTACTGGTAAAGGCTTGATTCAAGAGAACCTGGCTGGATACTTCCGATTGAATCTCTTGCAACTCAGAACCCACATTGGGCAGAGCACTAAAGCCATGCCGTTCTTCGGTTAAGCCAGCCGCCAGCGTTTGCAGACCTTGTTGTTGTAATGGTTTAGGATTTAATAGTTGTAAGCCTGGAGCCAAGGCAATACTATAGTGTTCAATCAAATATTGGTTACCGTCATATAGAGCCGCGATCGGAATATTGCGGAGTTCGCCATCTAAGACAAACACTAAGGTTTTAATGGCATGGTGTTGTAATTCTGCATCAATAGGACGGACTAACCAATCATAAATTCTCTGTCCTAAAGCTTTACTTTCTGGCGTTGTAATTGGCTTTTCTAAGCTTTGCCGAAATTGGTTGAGGGTTAACGCTACCGCTTGTTGTGCCACAGGAGCCACATATTGTCGTAAGGGTTGTCCGGGGATGCTAATAATCACCGCTATGCGATCGTGGAGAATGATCGGATAAATCACGGCGGCATCCGTTTGATCCACCGTATCTAATTCAACGGTTTGTCCCTCTAAACAAGCGCTGCGGAAGAAGTTATCCAGTTCTGCTAGTTGTAAAGACTCAATAATTTGACGGGCTTGTTTCAAGTGACGTTGCGGGGTTGCCGCTTGGTATTCACCCTCAGATTGCTGAAGCAGGAGATCGACGAGTTCCCGGTAGACGGGTTCCACGCTCTCTCGAAACGAAAATTGTAAGTCCGAACTGGTTGCTAACAGATTACGACGAACGGATTGGAGGGTTTTAAATGCCGCTTCGTAAGTCTGGATGGCCGCTGTCGTCTGCCCCTGCGCTTTCAAGAGTCTCCCCAGTTGCCACTGCCACTGATAAACAATATCAGGCGCATTCATCGCTTGAGCAATCAGTAGTGCTTGTTCAGTCAATCGTTGAGCTTCTGCCCATTGCTGATTCTGTTCGTAGACATACCCTAGATAGCCGATCGCGTAAGATTCAGCTCGGCGATCGCCTAAACCTTTTGCTTGTTGCACTGCGTTAGCCAGCATTTGTGCTGCTTTTTGAGTAGTAGGGAGGTTATTCCCTAGTTGTATCAGACTACGGGCGAAGTTAATTTGACTATAGAGCGCGGCACGGTTGACAGGTAGATGCTCGATTTGGGACTGAAGCTCAGGTAATAGAGTTTGAGCTTCAGTTGTCCGTCCTCGCTCCAGTAACAGACTCAACTGGTTCAGTGCCGCTTGGACCCGAGTTAATGACAATTCTGTAGTGGTGGCTGCTTGCCGGTAGAATGCCAAGGCTGAGTCAGGATTGGATTGCGATCGCGCTGCATTACCTAAACTGATCAGGGTGGCACTGACCTCGTGAGGTAATTGGAGTTGTTGAGTCAGTTTTAAGCTCTGTTGTAATATGCGTTGAGCATCGACTCGACTACCGACGAGCAGCAACACATTGCCTAAACTGCGTAAACCCAGCGCTTTTAACTGTGAAGTCGGCTGGTTCTGGAGCGATCGTTCGACATCATCTAGAGTTTGCCGTGCCCGCACAAACAACCCTAACGCTTGTTGCGCCTGAGCTTGATTAATTAAACTGCCAATTCGCCGTTGTTCATCTCCTAACTGGGTATAAATGGCAGTTGCCTGCTGCCAGGTTGCTAACGCGGCTTCTGTTTTTCCCTGAGCAAACTGTAAGCTACCCTGCGTATTCAATCCCTGCGCCAGAATCAACTGGTGATTGAGTGAAGCATTTTCTCTGCTTTCTACACTTCTGACCAGGTCTAAGCTGGTGACGATCGCCGTTTGTGCCTGCGACCACTCACCTAATTGCTGATAGGCTAGAGACAAATAGCTAAGGGCTAAAGCTTGATTCGCTTGATCTCCTTGGGCTTGATATGCGATCGCCGCCTGTTGCCAAAGGGCAATCGCCTGGGAAAAAGTCCCTTGCTGATACTGCTCGCGTCCTTGTTGTAAGAGTTGGCTAGCATCAACAGAGGACTGAGCCATCAGCGAATGACTAAACCCGAATGGTTGCCCAACGCTCAACACCAGCACCAAACCAATGCTAACCAGGAGACGCTGCCAAAATTTAGTGAATCGGCGAACTGGTATGCTCATAACCATGAACCTGTGATGTGCAGCAAGCCGTTGAGGAGAAAGGTTCTATAGCCGCTAGGGATTGCGATTAGAAACGTCCTTTCCAGCAGGCAGGAATGGCTTTTCTGCCAGGGATTCTAAGCCAATTTGTTTCAACAATGTATTCCAGGCATTGGCAATTGAGCGATCGTTGCGATTACTCCGGTAGGCTGATGCTAAAGCGTTTAATGTGTCATACCAGATGCCTTGTGCCGCAAATAATTTAGCCTGTTCTAGTGGAGTCGCGGTAGTCAATTGTTTTTGCAATGTTGTGTCTAAGCGGGTGCGCTGAATCGTACCTTTAACCACCAAAGAACTGGATTCTGCTGATCGTTGAGATTGGCAAGATCCCTGAAGTGTCCAGGTGTAAAGCTGATTTACAGCTAGCGGTGTTGCCGTGGATGGCACAGCAATTTGCATTAACCCAGACTGACGATCAGACAGGGTAATTTGGGTCGTGTAAATTAGATTGTCATTAGCGTCTTGAAGCCAAAATTCGATCGTCATGGGGCGATCGGGATGCGTCGGCAGATAAAACCAAAAGGCGGGATGAGCGACGCTGGTTTGTCCAAATACGATTTGATTTTGAATGGGCACTAAGGCTGTTAAGGTTTCTTCCGATCGATAACAGGTACGACTGGCTCCCCCGCGACGGCTTCCGGTGGGTGTGCCCTGGCTAGGCGGAGTAGGATCATTAAAAATGATTTGACTGCCCTGGATCGGATTCGTCGTCGCGGGCTGTGATCCACTCGGTGCAGGATGAATAATTATTCCAGCGAGTAGAACAAATAAGCTCATTGTTATGGGGGGCTTCATCAGAATTTCCTCTTCCAGAAACTTGTCATACCTGCCGTCAACATTAACGCCATTCCCGCCGGAATGAGAGGCACCCAAATTCCTTGTGTGAGTAAAAATAAACTGAGTCCGGCAAGTATGCTCAACGCTATCATACTCGCAAGGCTTTGCCGACTAAGACGCGGTTTCCACCATCCAGCACAAACACCGCCAACTGCTGCCCATAGCCACACCCACAGCCCCTCAGCCGCCCAGTGCCAAGCTGAGATTAACGATCGCTGATCTAATACTGCACTAATCATTTGGCTAGTCATGTGTGCCTGGATAAACACCCCTGGAACCTGTTCTGATGGCTTTCCAGCGGTTTCAGCACTATAGGGTGTCAGCCAAAAATCACCGCTGCTATTCGCAATTACACCAATCAAAATCATGCGATCGCGAATCGCCTCCGGACGAATTTGTCCTTTTAACACTTGGGTGAGGCTGACTTGAGGGGCAATCGATCGTGGCGGTAGAGCACGGTAATTTAATAAGACCCGATTTCCCCGATCATCTGCTCCCTGATACCCCCCTGTTTGTGCTCCCAAGCGCGGGAATACCGTGTTTCCTAACTTTAAATTCCCAATTGAAGTAAACTCTGGAGTAATTTTTTCTGCCTCCAAATATCGAAAGGCAAGGCGGGTACTGAAGGCATACGGAGTGCTACAAGCAGAGGCAGGCTCAGGATCTCTAAACAAGATTTGACGACGTAAGATGCCGTCACTATCCTCAATAAAATCACTAAAACCTAACTGTGATTCCAGCATTTCCGGCGGAGGAGCTACCCCAGCTGGATCATATTGCGCATCGCTACCCTTACAAATAGCCACCAGACGTTTGTTCTGCCGCAATTGCTGAATTAACTTAGGATATTGCGGACTAGCCGGAAAGTCGCGATAGATATCTAAACCAATCACCCGTGGCTGATATTGCAGAAGTCGTTTTAACAGTTGCTCCAATGCTGGGTCGGACAGGGAACCCCGGCGGTGCTCCGGATTCTGAGCCTGAATATCTGCTTCATCGATCGTCACGATCAATAAGCGAGAGTCGGGTGTTTCTCGGGGACGCAGGGTAAGAAAGCGATCGAATGCCCAAAATTCTAGAGGTTGCAGCAGTCCAAGCCAGCGAATGCCTAAAACTAAACCTGTGATCGCCAAGCTGCTAAGGAGAATTTGATGGAATAAGGGTTTGGGAGGTTGAGGGGATGGG
>VRZD01000090.1 GCA_016743235.1 Pantanalinema sp. GBBB05
TACTCCCACACCTCCCCCGTTCCCATCGCTCAATCCTCCCCCCGCTGGTAATCCGCCTCCACAACCCGATCCCCCTCCCCCAATCATTTGTCCACCCGGATGCACAAGTGCAGATATGGCTTGCCGTTTTGAACCTTACCGACCTGAATACATCACGATCAACGTGCCCTACTTTGTAGGATGCACCCCGATCATCAATGTGCCGATCAAGTTGTTCCAGCCAATTAGCTGTTTAAAGGGCACTGAACAGGCCGCATTAAAGCAGTTTGAAAGGTTGTATGAAATTGAAGCCAGAAGTTGTAGACAGCCGGATTACTCCGAAATTACCAGCAGATTGGATGAAATCTTGGAACGGTTAGGAGGAACTGATCCAGAGAATCCCAATAATCCCGACTACATCACAATTTCAGTGCCAGTGGTTCAAGCCAACCCAGATGGAACGACAACTGAAGAGGTTGTCAGTATTTCAGTACATCGCCTGGAATCAGATCAGGTGACAGCGATGTTTAGACAGATCGCAGATGTGAAAAAGTTTGCAAATTCAACCGATAGATTTAGTGAACGCTCACACAACATTTTGGGTGGTAACAAATGGTTTCAAAATCAACCCACTAGCAGGACACCGCAGAGAAAAGAAAGCTATTGGAACAACCTGCGAGAGATGGGGAGAACTCTAAAAAACATTGAAACTAGTGGTGCAATTGATGAGACTTTTGATGAGATATTTACCCTCAATCAAGCCTTAATCGGGTATGTGTTCAGCAAGTTGGGCTTAGAACTATTCCCCGCAGAAGTGCCCCCTAGCCTGCTTGGATACACAGATAAAGATAAGCCGATCAAGTTGGGCGACATGGCCGCTTATATTGATTGGTTTGTGAAACAATTTGACGCTATCGCAGGTCAATTTCCGATTGAAATTGAAATTGAGGATTCAGACCCCGCAACTCCTGGGAATCAGTTTAAACGGATTGAACTACCTAATATTTCTGAAGCCTTAGCTGAAGTCTACGCACTGTTGATGATGGCTTCAACCAATAGTGACTTATCGATCAACTTCCTGATGCGGCTATCTTCGGAAATGATTGCAACTAAAAACGCCGCTCTCATTGCTCAAGACTACGCTAAAGCAAATTCCTCGTTTTTAGGCTATCGAGGTAATGTCGTTTCAAGAGAGATTAAATACGCCTTTGACCCCACAAAGTTGTCAAGGATGGATGAACTTTTGAAAGAATCCACTGGATACATTCAAGGCTGGGAGGAAGACGACAAAAATACAATTCTTTCCTATTTGCAAAATCTCATGTTTGCCGCAGGAATTATCAAAGGTGCATTCTTCAGAAAGAAAGATCAGTATGAGGATTTAGCAAAAGCCATTGATCGACTCACTAAAGGTGATGGGTCTGATGATGTTGAAGAGTGGAAGAAATTCCTTAAATTAATTAACGAAAAGGAAAGCACATTCAACCAGGGAACAGGTATCGGTAAACGGACTGACAACCCCATTCCAGATATTGATAATGCCCTCTACGAAAAGCCAGAAACGAAGAAGCCATCAACGGATCAACCACAGGAGGGCAAATAATGGCAATTGGGTTTGTTGTCAAAACTTTAGCGAGTCGATTAGTCAGGCTAAATGCTAGTAATGGCAAGTTTGGTAAGGAACTGTTAACCAATGCTGACGGGTCATTAACTGTTAAGCCTAGAAAGATTTTGAGCTTAATCAATCTAGAGAACAAGACCAACAAGGGCAATCTGATCGATGTGGTCTGGGATGTGGGTAAAAAGATTGTGGGCTTTGCAATTGGTGTTATCAATGTAATTCGCTTCAGTGCCCAAGCCATCTATTCATTTTTGGTTCAAGTTGGGTTTGTCATTTCAACATTTGACTGGAACGCTAGCGATGAAGCACTGAAAGGCATGATTGAAGGTCAGAATGTTGCCTTGGCTGGAACTGTGGGAGGATTGGTCGGAAAGACCGTAGGATGGGGGGTCGGAATTGCGATCGGAGTCGGCATTTCGTTCGTGATTCCTGTGATTGGGGGGGCTGCTCTAGCGAGTGCTGTGACATTGGCAGCAACCAAGGAAGCATTACAGGAGTTGGGGGCATCGCTTAAAGCGGTGATCAGACAAGCTATTCAAAGTGCGGCTACATGGGCGTTTATTAATGGCTATATCAACATCAGAAAAATGATTAAGAACGTTCCATTGGAAAAGCTAGAGGCCATTTTTGGCAAGGACAGAGCCAAATTTCTCAAGGAACAATGGGGCAATAAGGGAGGCGTGAACTACTCGTTTGCCGCCCAGACAGAACGCAATATTGAGGCAATCAATAATAAATACTTGAAAGCCTTTACAGAACAGGCAATTGAGGAGGGTATCGAATCTTTTATTGAAGCTGGATTTATCATTGCTGCCGAAATTGACAACGCCTATGCTCAGAGTAAGTTACAGGCTAAGGATGCTTTAGGAACGGAACGATCAGTAGTAATCCTCCCAGACAAGGACATTAAGAACGAAGCATTAATCTTTGCCGACATCCCCCAAAACTTGCTCAAACCTGCCATTCAAACCACGATTAATCAGCACCGCCTGATCCGCAATCGTGACATTGGGATGGTGATGGGACTCCCAGCTGAAGAGTACACGCGGGTTAAACCGCAATCCCTCAAACTGGTAGTGACGTTGTTCTCGGTTAAAGAACCTCCCTTCTTTAACCGCAAATCAGATAACTTTGCCTGGGTCACCATCTCGATCCCCGATGTGAAGCGATCGGCGTTGGACTGGGAAAAAATCAAGGCAGCCGTCGGGGGAGCCAATGGCTTTATGTGGGGACGCTACCGCGCGATCGCGGCTCTGGATACTCAACGCAAACTGATTGTGAATGCGGCTTCCCCCACAGAGGCAGAACACATGATTGAGTTGCTGTTGCCCATGACTGAAGGTAAGTTGCAGACGCTCAACATCACCGAGGAAAAGAAAGCTGGGGTTAGACTGACTCGGCGCAAACTTCAGAAGCAATCGACACGGGTCTATCCGGCTTACTGCACGGTGATGAACTGGAAAGAACTCACGGATCCAAACTTAGGCAGAGCTAATTTACAAGGGAATTACCGACAGGCAAAAGGACGGATCAATTTGTGGACTGAAAAAGAACCGTTAGGAACCAAAGAAATAATTCGAGAGCTGCTTAAGGTAGGCGTTTAAGAATAAATTCTCGCTCTTTCCAAGCTCGATCAATGACTTCATGAGCAGGCATACCTAATTCTCGACTGAGCCGTTCAACCAGAGGCCAGCGAGGATTGTAATAGTAAACCCTGCCATATTTACCTCGTTGCTTTAGAAACGCGCGTTTACTCCGAGTAGAAAGGCGCGGGAAAATCACTAATTGCATGTTACTTTTTGTGTGTATTTTTTAATAGAAACTCAATGTGCTAATTTTAACCGCTAGTTTCTAAGCTCTATTAAGCCCAACTGACGGGCATTTCAAGTACTATTGACCAACGCTTGATTTTAAGGCTAATACTTGATTCAGCGAGGCTTACCTATGGCAACCATCACCCCTGGAACTGATAGTACGTTTAAGACTGAAACCGCTGAAGGAAGGGCAATTGAAGCGATTTGTTATTTGCAATTGCAAGAATCCTTGACCGAAAATAATTCCTCGGGACGAGATGCAATTCAGGCAACTTTCGATCTAACTGACAACACATTCTCAGGAACTTATGCAATTCCCGCAGAACAAGGGTTTTCAGCCACTGGTGGCTTAACTATATCAGCAGTGCCCTATTTGCAAAATGTTTCTATCTCTCCAGGGACAAATGCCCCAAGCTTTAAATCTCAGACGCTAGAAGCTTATGTTCTCGAAGTGCTGATGTATCTACAAGCTTGGGAGCGAAACACGGCTAAGAATCCTCAATCTAGAAATTACATTACGGGTAGTTTCAATTCAGATACAGGGATTTATCAGGGTACATTTACCCTACCGATTTCGCTCGTTTTGGATGCTACAGGAAAAGCTAGTTTTTCGGCTGTTGAATACTTACTCACATGAGGTAAATAGCATGGCTTGGGGCATTCAATATTGTGATGATGCGGTCGCGATCGATGCAGCGGGAATCTTTATTCCACGCTCAGAAATTACCGGATTGATCGCCAATAACGAGTTAGCATCGGCGAATAAAGAACGCAAGGTGGCTTACGGCATCTGCAATTCTGTGTATGAAGGGGTGAACGCCTTAGCGAATAAGTTAGGGATCGCCGTCACTCGCCCTGCTCTGGTGGGAGCTGGGGATAACAAAGTGAATCAAACATTCACGTTGACGGCTCAGTTAATGGTGAACCACACAACGGCGGAAATCGCTCCAATTCCCCTCCCGGCTGGGAATGCTGGGAAAATTTCGATTCACAATCTCTTCCCTACAGCGGCTGATACTTCTGCGTATGGTGGTACGGGGGATACGCCTGGAGCTGGGGTGGTGATCCCTCATGCCCTGGTGCAAGGCTATGGATCGGCAGTGCCCGCGAATTTAGCCACCGGTGATCATCGCGATTGGCTGATCGCGCTGTATTTCTCCATGCTTGATCAACTGGAGCCTTCTACCGCTTTAGTTTCCTCGACCCGAGGCAATGCGGTGGGCTTGACCCCTCCCGCTAACTTTACGGGAGCGAATGCCATCACGGGCATTAATGCGGATGACTTACCCCTGCGGAGTTTTTTCAGTACCACCTTTAATTTCGGGTTCCAATTGGCGCTTAACCAACAGAACCAGGATTTTGATCTAGCGGCTTAATTCCCCCTTTCATCAGGTCACATACACAGGTAATTCATCATGGGCGATCGTTACGGTCAACGGACCTTAGTTTGGGTGGTGCCTTACACAGGTAGCACGATCAAATATGGCTTTCAGACGAATGCTGACGCGGCAACTCAAACGGCTTTGGGGCATACGGCGGTCCCGGCTAACTATCCCGCTGGGTTAGTCATTGGGGCGAATGCTCCCAAGCCACCTCGCGCTACCCGCAAACGGACAACGGGAACGGATTCTAGTTATTGCAGTGCTGGCTCTGTCTCAACGGCGAGAGCAGCTGGCTGGCGGGTGAGCCCTGGTAAAGTTCGCAACGGCTCCAGTAGTGCCAGGAGTAAAGCCGTTTACGTGACGGTGGATGGCAACAAAATTGCTTGGAAAATGCCCCTAACGACCTACACCGCCATTGGAGCGGATAGAACTGCACTAGGAATTATCGACGCGACTGCTGCCATGCTGGATTTAGTCTTTGGGGTGCGTTACCCCAAACTGCCACGGGTCGGCATCTTTCAGGTATCGGGTGCAGATGGGGGGAACAACATCAGTACCTTTTGTGATCCGGAGGCACTCGATAACCTGCCTGCGGGTTGGACTCCGGTAAGAGCGAGCCAGGATGCGTTCTAATGACCAGACTGATCCTGCCAGGTGATCCGGAGTTCTATCAAACTTTGGGCACCACATTGCCCCCAGCTGCGCCGGATCAAGTTTTCATCGTTAGGGCTGGCAGTCTGATCCTGGAACCTGCCAGCCCTGATGAAGTGGATGACTATTTGCAGTCCGGCGAATACGATCAGCGGCTGGCAGAAATGGGCGATGACGACAGCGAGGCATGGTGGGAATGAGAGACCGCTACTTTCCTGACTTCACCGATACGCTGGAATGGAATCTAGTGGTCAGGCAAACTTTCCTCGCTCCGAGTGATACCAGGGACGGTAAGACGTACTACTCTCCGATGCCGTCCCAATCGTTTGTGATTGAAAACAGCCACTTATTGATGATTGGCATTAAAACCAGCCGATCTCGCCCAACGTGGTTCACGGGTGGTTGGGCATCTCAGCGATTGTTGTTTGTGCCTTCCTCAACCTCTGAATTTTTAGCCGTCATTCAAGCCAGAAACCGACGCATTCCCCTAGATACCATGACGCTGTTTGAGGCCGATCGCCAAATGCCTATCTGGTTGTTAGCCCTGCGATTCCCCCGCTGGTTTCTGGATGCCCGAGTGGAGATTTGGCGCTATGACGGGCGAGATGTGGATCTGTTTCAGCGCCTGGATGCCCTGGAAGCCAAGATCGACGGCTTGCCACCGTAATTGGCTCAGGCAACCGTGAAAACTATTAGTACAGATATATTGCAACAAGTTTTCACACAACCATAAATTTATGACCATGCCACAGGATGAAATGCTGATGCACGGTAATCATGAACCCAATACTGGGACAGGTAGTTCTGATATTGCGTGGATCGGTAGATTGATTACGAAAGTTGAATTGAGTGTGGACAAGCTAGCCGATCGCGTGGACCAAATGCGGCAAGCGATCGCGGTGGATCAGGAGCGGATGCGGGATGCCTTTCGCTCCCAGGTTTCCGAAGTGGATAGTCGGGTTGATCATCTGGAGAAGGAATTAGTCCGCCTTAAGCTGATTGCCAGTGCTGCCACAGCGATCGCGATGGTATTTGTGGTGGGTCTAGGGGCGATCGCGGTCCCTCGGATGTTCGGCGATCGGTCGGGGACAGAGCAGCGACGGTAGTGCCAACGTTGAGTTCTACTTACGATTCATGGAGCTGTAGCAACGCCATCACAGATATGGCGATCGCTTTCCCGGACATTGGGGTTATTTAGCAAATAGTTGCGGACCCAACTGCAACCCCGCTGTCTCACAACTGTTTCATCAAAATCTACGGCTAGGTTCCACAAGATGATTGTCTTGTCCCAACTGCTGGAGGCGAGGGTCTGACCATCCGGGCTGAACGCTATGCTCGAGACGCCCTCACTATGGCCGTTGAGGGTGTGGAGGAGCTTGCCGCTGCCGACTTGCCACAGCTTCACCGTCTTGTCCTGACTGCTGGAGGCGAGGGTCTGACCATCCGGGCTGAACACCACGCTCAAGACTTCAGCACTATGGCCGTTGAGGGTGTGGAGGAGCTTGCCGCTGCCGACTTGCCACAGCTTCACCGTCTTGTCCTGACTGCTGGAGGCGAGGGTCTGACCATCCGGGCTGAACACCACGCTCAAGACTTCATCACTATAACCGTTGAGGGTGTGAAGGAGCTTGCCGCTGCCGACTTGCCACAGCTTTACTGTCTTGTCCCAACTGCTGGAGGCGAGGGTCTGACCATCCGGGCTGAACACCACGCTCCAGACGCCCTCACTATGACCGTTGGGGGTGTGGAGGAG
>VRZD01000025.1 GCA_016743235.1 Pantanalinema sp. GBBB05
GTGCACGAGGGTATGTACGGACGTTGCTGGTTGCAGCCGTTCGAGTTGCCACAGCCGTTCTTGATTCCACGACAACGGAAGCGGATGCTGACGGGGGGCCCGCTGAATCGGGGGGGAGTCGTGCAGGACCCGCACTTGATCGCGGGCCAGCTGCCAAAAGTGAGTCACGGGCGGCGCGGCGGGGGCAGAGGTCACCGTTCCAAGGGTTGTCTCTTGATTAAAATCAGCTTGCATATCTTAGGCATCTCCAAAAAAGCTCAGCTTGCTGGGAATCACAGCAAAATCGCCGCAATGTTGCCACTGAGGTAATCAGCATTTCCGCTAAAACTGCTCGAATGTCTAACAGTTCTAGGTTGTAGACACTATATTCTGTATATTTCTGTCAGATTCTTATCACTATTGAGCTATATGGGACTATAGCTTTTGTCGTTTAAGATACGTTTTTTTAGGGTGTGGCTTAATCAAAACTTCAATCGAAGATAAAAATTTCATTTCGTCGTCGAAAAAATAAAGCAAACCTTCTCGCTGTTTACTAGCAGGAGCAAAGGTCATCTTTAACAGTCTATGTGGGTCTGCGATCGCAGACGTCGCCCGTTGGAAATTCAGACCGCACCAGCAAGGTCTATTCCAGGGAACGATCGCGGCCCAAAAATTGCCAACCATTTTCAGTGCATACACCTGGTGCACTTTGAGGGGGAATGCACCAATAAACGTTGCCATCAAAAACGACCCCCTCTTGGATCGCTGTTAACTGGGATAGGGGTCGCCACGCTTGAGTGCCCAGTTCATCGTAGTAGCGATATTGATCTCCAGCAACCTCTAATCCTTGATCAGTTCCACCGAGGACATACAAGCCATCCACGATCGTAGAAGGCGTTTCCAGGACATAAAGCTCCGACTCACAGGGTTTTCCTTCCCCCTTGCAGCCCTGAGCAATTTGACCATCAGCTAAGAGGCTATAGATTTTGTCACCCCTGACTAGTAAGCCATTGCCATCTGGAAGAATCATGGGATTGGAAAATTTTCCCCGATATTCAATTGAACGGCTGGCAGTTCCATGCAACTCTACAGTCGTTGTGCCATCCTGCTCGATCGTCATTGATTGTCCTGTGCCAGTCCCGCCTAAAAAATTAAAGTATCGGGTTCCGACGAAGGGCAGTGCCTGGTCAGGATTCGGTGCAGAGGCAGGGGGTTGAGTACCACTGGTCCGCTCTTCTATGAACCAACGCCAAACGACACGGTCTCGATTCCTTGCGCCTTTCGTGATGGCGGATACGACGAGCAATTCTCCGGCGGCATTAGTGAACTCAAATCGACAAGGACCCAGACCTGTACCAGAGCAGTCTTTAACTTCCTCATAGCCCAAATCAACTAATTCCCTGACTGAGGCATCGTTGAGGTTGGGAGGGTCACCTTGCACATTGGGCTGCCATCCTTGTTGGATTAAACGCGATCGGGCTTCCCGATACAGCATATTTTCATGCAGACCCAACTGGGCAGGAGGATAGGGAGAACGTTGAGTCAGACGTTGATGGTTCTGACTTTGCACACTGCTCTTTGAGGTGTTGTCATTTGCCTGCCCGGGAGACAGCATGGCATGGGTACATCCAGCTGACAAACTAATCCATGCAATGACTGGAAGGGCTGACAAACTAATCCATGCAATGACTGGAAGGATTGAGGGAAAACATCTCCAGGCTTTCAGCATCATACAAACCTGTGTAACGTGCAGTGAACTAGATTAAATTCACGATTCAGATTGCATCGGCAGCTTTACCCTGAATCATATTGAAATACACCGCTTGCATCTCGCATTCCGTAAAATGCGGCGTGAACTAGCGTAACGTTGAAATCTGGATCGAATTACTTTTTCCACCATACCGGCTATGCAGCAAACTGAACTGAGCCAGCAGGATTACGCTGAACGAGTAGACCAGATCATCGCGACGCTCAAACAGGATTTACCGACTTTGTTTGAGCGCGACATTTCCTATGCGATTTACAGTCAGAATATCTACTTCCGCGATCCAGTGAATGTGTTTAAGGGTAAATTGAACTACCGCATTATTTTCTGGACACTACGGTTTCACGGCAGGTTATTTTTTACAACCCTATCATTTGATTTGCATGATGTTTATTCAGTTGACTTAACCACAATTCGAGCAGATTGGACAGTCCGAGGTAGCTTACGAGTTCCCTGGAAAGCCAAACTCTATTTCGATGGCTACTCGACCTATCATCTCAATTCAGCTGCCCTGATTGACCAGCATATTGACACCTGGGACCGCCCACCCAAAGAGATTTTGCAGCAGTTTTTCCGTCGCCCTCCAGACTAAACATGGTTGGCAGTCAAATCTCTGGTAATCTCACCGCAGAGTCATTTATCGGATGGCGAATCTCATTACAGTAAAGAGAAGCGGTCAGTTCACTGCTGGACGCACCCAAAAATAGCTGGAATCAGTCGATATGACTATACGAACTCTTCGCCTGCCCTCAGGGCAAACCATTCCTGAGCTTGGTATGGGCACTTGGCGGATGGGTGAGACTCCTAAAAATCGCCAAACTGAAGTTGCTGCATTGCGTCACGGCTTGGATCTGGGACTCTCGCTGATTGATACGGCGGAAATGTATGGGGAAGGGGGAGCCGAGGAAGTGATTGCTGAAGCGATCTCCAACCGTCGGGCTGAAGTATTTCTAGTTAGCAAAGTCTATCCTCATAATGCCTCTAAGCAAGGCACGATCGCAGCTTGTGATCGTAGTCTTCAACGATTACAAACCGATTACCTGGACCTCTACCTGCTGCACTGGCGCGGTTCCATCCCCCTCACCGAAACTCTGGAAGCCTTACAAACCCTACAACAAGCGGGCAAAATTCGCAGCTATGGGGTGAGCAATTTCGATGTGGCAGACCTGGAGGAAGCCAGTCATTTGCCAGGTGGAAAGGCGATCGCGACCAACCAAGTGCTGTATAACTTGATGCGACGGGGCATTGAGGTCAACTTGCTGCCCTGGTGTCGGCAACATCATATTCCGATCATGGCGTATTCTCCGATCGAACAAGGACGCTTGCTAAATCATCGAACCTTGCAGGCGATCGCTAAAGACCGTGGCGTGACAACGGCTCAAGTCGCGATCGCCTGGTTACTGCATCAAGAGGAGGTCATTGTGATCCCAAAATCTAGCCGGATTGAGCATGTTAACCAAAACTACGCGGCTCTGGAGTTGCAATTGAATGCCGCCGAACTCTCTACCCTCAACCAAGCCTTTCCATCCCCTACTAAAGCCGTTCCGTTAGAGATGCTGTAAGCGAGGTCTTCCCTATACCATTCAGTCATCAGTCACTTTGCCTCGCAGGGCTTTAGTTTGACTGTGCTTACTTTTACTATCCAGCCGTTTCCGCTGAGAACTGCGCGTGGGTTTGCTGGGTTTCCGTGGTTTGGGCAGGACGATCGCACTTTTAATCAAGGCTTGCAATCGCTGGAGTGCTTCTTCTCGGTTCTGCTCCTGGCGGCGGTGTTCCTGCGCTTTAAGTACAATCACCCCGTCCTTGGTAACCCGTTGATCATTGAGCTTTAACAGGCGTTCCTTATAGCGATCGGGGAGCGAAGACGCCAGAATATCAAACCGTAGGTGAATTGCTGTTGCCACCTTGTTCACATTTTGCCCACCCGCTCCTTGAGATCATACTGCACTTAGCTCAACCTCATGGTCTGGAATCGTTACTGTGTTGGAAATTTGTAGCATTCATCTATGTTAGGTGATCTGCGATCGGCGTTAGGATTGAAGGCAAAGCGGTTTTATAGAAGATAGTCCTTTGAGTCAGTTAGCAAAATGGCAAAGCAGGAACAGCCCCTGACGGGGTCAGCACTGATTAAGGAAGTCTGTCGGCGGATTCGGGTCGCTCGCAGTTACTAGGATGCTCATAATAATGCCGCTTGCCGGGGGGAACGAGAACGCGCCTTAGCCCTTTACAACACGCTGACTCAAGAGCAAAAAGAACAGATTCCCCAGCAGTTACGGGTCTGGCTCCGCTACCGCAGCGAGAAATACTTTGGAGCCCACCGCACCCCACCTAAATCAAAACGCAAGCCAAAATAGTACACAGGAACTACAACAAGCCTTGAGATAGATGGCATTTCCTTTCTCGGACTTTACAACAGAATAACGGAACGATGTTGTAAGACTGGGAGTAATTGACATGGCGCTGACAGAACTACGCAAAAGTAAGATGATGGCTCATCTCTTAGATGCTTTGGATGAGGGTCAAGATATTGGGCATTATGGACGGCTGACGCTGGCAATGGTGGCACATCATTTTCTTGACGAAGATGAATTAATTACCTGTCTGCAAAAAGACCCCGACATTAGTGAGGCAGAGGCAAAAGCTTTGGTGTTACAGGTGCAAGGAAAAGATTACAATCCACCCAAGCGCGATCGAATTTTAGAGTGGCAGCAACAGCAAGACTTCCCAATTTGCCCCACACCGGATGATCCGGATGCATGTAATGTTTACCGGGAGTTACAGTTTCCCGATCAGGTTTACGAACATATCTCTGACTATTACGAGCATAAAGCGGAACAAGCTTCTCAGTAGTCTGTTTGAAGCTATTCAAAAAACTAGCCTCAACTAGTTATGGTCCTAGTTTCACACCAGTATTGATGTCAAACCACCATTATTAATCGAAATCAGTTTGCCAATCTGGATGGTGATAATGCTCAAACAAGCGAGCAATTTGGCTGTGAACCACTCGGGTGAAGGATAAGGCGGGAATCTCGCTTGCCGCAAAAAAGGTAGCGGCTTCTGTTTCAATACTGCTCACGGGCGAACCACCGATTAACTCACATAGGAAAAACAACTTGTAGATGTGGTACTCGAACGGGGGATGATTATGGCGGGGATGGTTGCGATCGTAGAGTGCGAGTAACTTGACTGCCTTGGTTTGATAACCCGATTCTTCGTAGACTTCCCGTTCCACTGCCAGACTAGGTGGTTCGCCAATATCGACATACCCACCTGGGAGCGTCCACCGACCATCCGATCGCTCTTGCACCAGGAGAATTTTGTCATTCTGGAACACTGCCCCCCGCACATCGACTTTGGGCGTGGCATACCCAGCTTCCTGCTGAAAAAAATCTAAAACATAGGTGGGTTCCAGACTGGAATATGTCGCCATAATTTCCGCTGCCACCTGCTGTACCTGTTGGAAGCGATCGAGGTCGAAGGGATTTTGGCTATAGGTCAGACCATTCTGGGCGATCGCTTGAAGTTTTTGTGCCCACTCTAACCACTTCACATCCATTAACATTCTCCCCGACGATAGTAGGCAAAAGTTCATCTTTAGATTAAATGATTCCAACGTTCGCAGACCGGGTATAATTCTCCGGTCAAAATGATGAGACCTGATGCACCTTATATCGTCACGACCGCAGCCCATGCCATCTACTACCTACGCCACGCCACTGATTCAGTTCCTGCAAGAGGATCTTTTTGTCTCTGCTGACGCGATCGCGATCGCGCTGCGACAGGAAAGCGTTTTACCGCATCTGTTACCGATGGTGCTGTGGCAGTATGGGCTAATTACGCTGGAACAGTTGGAACAAGCTTTAGATTGGCTAGAACATACCGGGTCATCTCTGTAACAACCCGTAACAAAGTGTTGCTTGGCTAGAGATCGACTCCATACTCAGTCGTATCCCTCGGAAATCGCTAGGATTGAGTGATTTTGAACTCTTCAAAGGTAATTACACAGCCATCCCCTTGGGGAGATGCTGCCATCAAACCAACGTCTAGGGTCTCAGCTACGCTTAGATAAGCTAGTCGTAGCATTTGGTATGAGCTACCTTCGAGAGAATACTGCACCTCGATCGCATCAGCTCGGCGATGCAGCCGGAGCCAGAGGGAAGAGGGCGGTTGAACCAGCGGGACAACAGACCAATCTGAAACCTCTCGTGTGACGACCGCACTGACATGCTGAACGTCTTCGACAAACTCAATGCCACACTTAAGCCAGGTTGTGGCGTCCTGCCGGACCATTAACCCTGCCTGGTCATACAGCACTTGATACTGTCCCGTAATTTTGACCTCAACAGTAAAATCGCCCATGACGGGTTGATAGTAAAAGTGCCCATTATCCCGAATGAATCCGTAGTGGGTTTTGCGCCAAAAATCTGTTTTGGGGGCAGTCGTCACTACTATCTGATGGTCGGAATCTGACCAGTGCGGCGGTTCGTTCAACCAGTCCATAGTCTGAATCTCTTGCAAAAGAATAAATTACAGTAAAGCAGGCTAATCTGGATATGAATTTCGCGCTGGGTGAACTACGCCAGCACTAATAATTGTGATACACGCCTCAGTATCCAACTGGGGCAAGTTCAATCAATTAAGGCTCTAGAGGAACAGATCATGGTTGATATTGGCTTAACCCATGTGGCGTTGCCCGTCTCAGATATTGAACAAAGTATTCATTTCTATACCACCTATGCAGGGATGCACGTCGTTCATAGACGGAAAGATTCAGGTCGAGGAGTTGCTGTTGCCTGGTTGTCAGACCACACACGACCCTTTGCTATTGTTTTAATTCAAACCAACTCAGTGCAGCCGATTCTCGCCCCAATGGCACATTTAGGGATTGGCTGTAAAAGTCGTGAAGCCGTAGATCAATTGTGTGAGCAGGCTCGGCAAGCTGGGATATTAGTTGAGGAACCCAAAGATGCTGGGTATCCCGTGGGCTATTGGGCATTCTTACGCGATCCAGATGGGCATACTTTGGAGCTATCCTACGGTCAGGAAATTGGACTCACAGTAGAACAGACCAAAGTTTAATTTCCTCTCACCCACCCTTACAAATACCGGAGGCTGATCGCCTCCCAATCTGCTTTTACTTCGGTGGTGATATGAAACAGCACTTCGACCTGACGACCTTCGCGATCGAGTCCGATGACCAATAACCCGCGATTGGTTTGTTCCTCAGCAAAAATTGCTTTGAGATCAGAATATTTCATGGCTTTTAAGAGGCGATCGCTAACTGCTTCATTCCCAGCTTGTATCTACCAACTTCCTATCCTATCGACTGCAAGCAATAATTAGTACAGGCGTTGATCGGCTAACACTGCCTTCTGAATACACAATTGCGGACAAGGAGCCACTAATTAATGCAGAACAAGCAAGAAGCACTGGTTAGGGCAAAAACTGTGTTTAATGCAGCCGCTGATCACTTTGATGCGCCAGCATTATCGTTCTGGAATCGCTTTGGTCAACAAACGATCGATCAACTCTCGCTACGTCCTGGCGATCGAATCTTGGATGTTTGCTGCGGTAGTGGAGCTTCGGCAATTCCTGCCGCAATCTGTGTCGGCTCAACTGGGCAGGTGATTGGGATAGACATTGCTGAATCTTTATTAGAATTGGGACGCGAAAAAGCCCAACAGCAAGGGCTGAAGAATCTTGAGTTTCAATCTGGCGACTTTGAAAATCTTGGATTTCCTAGTGACAGCTTTGATACCGTTGTTTGTGTTTTTGGGATTTTCTTCGTGCCAGATATGGTTGCCGCCATTCGAGAACTCTGGCGCATGGTTCGTCCAGGTGGAAAATTAGCGATTACTTCCTGGGGAGAAAAAGTGTTTGAGCCAGCGAATCAAATTTTTTGGCAGGCGATCGCGGCTGAACGCCCAGATTTGTATAAACAATTTACCCCGTGGGATCAGATTAAAGATGCAGGCTCACTCAAAACACTGTTGGAGTCAGGTGGAGCCACTCAGGTTGAGGTTTTCGCAGCGGCTGAAACCCATCAACTGACTGCTCCGGAGGATTGGTGGACCATGGTTTTGGGTGGAGGATGCAGAGGCACGATCGATCAACTAGATCCACCAACGGGGGAACAGGTTAGGCAAATAAACTTACAATATCTTGAAACTCATCAAATTCACGCTTTAGAAGTAGATGTTTTATATGCTATTGCTCATAAGTAATTAGCAATAAAATCTTTGAAGTTCATCCTGTCAAGTAATTACCATTAGTGACAACGGTTGAATACTTAGGAAATCGGTATGCACTCGACGATGCTGGCAATTCCCAATGGTCACATTCACATTCTTGAAGCCGACGCACCCATTGTCTCCGTGGCGTCCGAGCAACTACCGATCGTGTTTGTGCATGGCATGGCATGTTCTGCCAATACCTGGGAAAGCCAACTGACTCATACTGCCCAATTCCGCCGAGCGATCGCGATCGATTTACGAGGACATGGTGACTCTACACCACCAGCGGATGATAACTACTCTCCGGCTGCCTGTGCGGCTGATCTGTTTGCAGTCTTAGCTGCCCTTGAGTTGGAACAGATTGTCCTAGTCGGACATAGTTTTGGTGCTTGTGTTGCCCTGGCGGCGGCTGCCGCTCAACCGCAGACGATCGCCCAGTTAGTGTTAGTCGATCCACCTGGAGACTGCACTCAACTACCGCCCGAAGTGTATCAGGAACAACTGGCACCTTACGAACAGGCACTGGCAACAGATAATTGGCGATCGGCAATAGAAGCCTCTTTTCGTCAGGCTTTGGCAGGAGGTACACCTGCGACACACGAATATATTCTGGCACGTCTCGCTGCTACTCCCAAGGCTGCGTTGCTGGGAACCTCTCGCGGTCTGTTTGGCTTTCAAGCCGTAGACGCGATCGATCAGTATCTTTCTGCACCTGGAACACAGATTCAGGCGATTTTAGCCCCATCCAATCACCTGCCGTTCAGCCTTCACAACCTACGTCCAGCAATTACTACCATCACACTCCCGGCAACGGGTCACTGGCTGATGCTGGATGCACCTGAGGCGTTTGCTACAGCCCTGCATACTTGCGTGGGAACCGTCTAATCGCAGGTAGAGTTGCCCAAACACTGGCGAGGAACCCGCCAAATTATTGATTCAAGACATCCCTTTTATGTTCAGGAGCAGCCGCAACAGCCGCAACTTCTGCAATCAGTTCGTCGGAAATTCCCAATTCTTTCAATGTTGCCACCAAATTTTCGGCAACTGCATCAAAGTGTTCCCCCCTTAATCCTCTGCCCTCAACCAAATGTTTATGGGCTTCTCGCATCATCTTGCCATCATAATGAGGAGCGCCACCAAAGGCATAGGTTAAAAAAGCTTTTTGATGTTCCCGTTGCTTGTGCATGTCTACATTGACAAAAAAATGTTTGATGCGGTCATCCTGCAAAACTCGCTGATAAAACTTATCTACAGCAATCTCGACCGCCGCCTTTCCACCTAACTTTTCATACAGGGTACTCATTTTTTCTCTCCGGTAGTTTTCTCAGTTAGCCATGCCATACCGCCATGTCAGTATTTTGTCAGGCAATATATTTTCTCTATATAGCTAGAAATAATTTTTATCTGGGAACATAATTACTACCGGACTCAGCCAAAGTTGGTGTAACCATACCGCGCGTTGATACCTGACAGTATGACTGTTAGCAGTATACTTACCTGATTTATTTTTTGAGATTGGCATGGTTATTAGGATTACTAAGATAGTCATAGGTAGTGTCAAGTTTGGTTCTATGTTAATCATAGATAAAGCAGGAGCGCTAATTAATTGTAAAAACATAACTGTTGACATTAACATTGTCTTAATTAAAAATGCCTTATTTCCAATCACCAAGCTCTAGAAGATATTTTGAAATCATCAAAAAGTTGTCCGATCGGGTGAAGTAAGCTACAGAACTTGCTTGTTAGGGTAATCCATAGTAGGTGCGATCGGAGTTCAATACTGTGGTTGAAATTGTTTATTATGTGGCGATTAGCCTGGATGGCTATATTGCGACTCTGGATGGTGGGATTGATTGGTTGCCCCCACTTGACTCAGAAAACGAAGATTTTGGTTATGCTGAATTCTATGCCACGATCGACGGTTTAATCATGGGTCGCCATACTTATGAGAAAGTGTTGGAGTTGGGTGAATGGATGTATGCTGATAAACCTTGTTGGATCTGTTCTCACCAATCAGTAGTGGTCGAACGATCGGAGGTAATTCTGACCGACAAACAGCCTAAGGAACTTGTGACAGAACTAGAAACCCAACAGCTCAAACGGGTATGGCTAGTTGGTGGTGGGCAACTGGCATCGTCTTTTAGACGCGAAGGCTTGATTTCAGAATATATTGTTACTGTCATTCCAGTGATTTTGGGTGAAGGCATCCCCTTTCTAATACCATCTCCACCTCAGGAGCAACTGCGGCTGATTGACTGTAAACCCTATACTCAAGGCGCAGTATTACTACAATATGTTAGAGATCGTGCAATTTAATTCATCCACATTTGTCAGTAGCTTTTTTGATTAATTCACATCAAAAAAACAAGTAATTGATCACTATAGTAGGTATTAAACTAACATCAATAAATTAATCCAGATGCTAATTCACGCGTAATCAAGATTTGAAACTTGCCAGCAGGAATGCTGCTGTTGAGACGGCGCACAAACAAATGATACGTTCCTGTTTGTGAATGAATATCGCGTTCTAGAGCCACGATCGGCGCATCAGTTTGAGCACTGATTTCCAGATCACTACAGGTATCCAGCAAAACAGCAACAATTTGGGGATCAGGCGAACCACCCATTGCTCGTTCTACCAGCGCGATCGCTTGATCATTTAGTCTCTGTTTTAGTTCAGCTGCTTGATGGGGATCCATACCATTGCCACCTCTCTATCAGGTACAATTGCTGGCATTTTAAGGGCAAATCTATGTTCTGACAAATCCCTCAAGCTATAGAGTTCATCCAGCTACATCAACCGTAATTTATAGTTGTGTTGCTACGATCGAAGTAGTGATGGACATACACTTAATACACCGCAATAGAAGTATCCTCATGCTACGTCGCCCAGTTTTGGGTAGCTATGCCACGTACGCTGAATATCAGTTATAAGTGATTTCATCATAACTGACTAACTAGCTTAGAGAGCAAAATGCAAAGTAACTTAGTCAATATTTCCAATCAGTATGGTCGGGCTTTAGAGTATGCGATCGTGGCAGAACTGCTCCAACAATTACCAAATCAAGTCCAACTTACTTCCCGAGCAATAAAAGATCAGCAAAGAGACGCCCTGCATTATATTAGTTTGCCAATAATCACACAGCAAAATTATAAGAAGTGTGCTGTTCAAGCTCTAAACTGGTTAAAGCAAAATTTTTCGATTGCTAATCATGTGATCATGGTCGATCGACTACCTGATCATGCTTCTAAGCAGGGTGATGTCACCGATATTAGAATTAGTTTTGCTGCCTCTACGATTAACCTATCTATCAAACATAATCATCGAGCGTTAAAACATCAACGTCCTGGATCTACAGCTCAGCACTGTGGCTTTGCTAGAAAAAGTCAAGAGGATATAGAGTTTAGAACAACCTATAAAAATATTACTCAAGCTTTTTTATTAGTAGCACAAGGAACATTGAAGTTTTGTGACTTAGGTCAACGCATAGTATTTGATAATTTGTATAGTCCTATTTGCTATCTTGTCGCGACTTTTATCAACCAAAACTGTTCCCAGCAATTACATGCCTCACACCTTTTTAGCTTTTTAGTCGGTAAAATTGATTTTCATAAATTGATCTTCCAGGAGAAGGAGCAGCTTTTGGTTGTGGAAGAATTTAGTCGATTGACTAGTCCAGAGTCTGTAGTCGCTCAAGCGAACCAAAACTACGTTTATCTCAATTTTTCCAATGGCTGGGAACTTGCAATGCGCTTGCATACCGCTTCTAGTAGGATTGGAAATAATCCTAGTCTAAAATTTGATACTCAACCGAAGCAAATTATTGTACCAAAACAGATTTTTAATGTGTAACTAGAAGTAGCATTTCTGCCACATATTTTAGGGGAGATTGAGAGATAGCTGATTTGAACACCTTGTTACAAACTGATTTTCCTCAACATTATTTACCCTATGGCTAGTTTGAATAAATAAATCACCATATATAGTTTCACCTAAGATCTGCCCGAAGTTTACAGGAACAGCATTGCCAATCATTTTGTAGGCAGCGGCTAGATTTTCATAATCAAAAATAAAGTCATCTGGAAATGTTTGAATTCTGGCACATTCACGGATAGATAAACGTCGATACGGATAAGGAGAATCAGGATCAAATATCCATTGATCCTTACCGACGTGAATCATAGGATTCGCTTGGGGATGAATGGGCGCATGGCGACCTCCGGCTTGAATTGTAAACGAGGGTTCATGCCAAGAGCGCACCCGATTCCGGGACATATACATGGAAGAAAATCCACCTGTCATATATTCATGGTTCGCGATCGCGCAATTAGCTCCATTTGTTTTAGTTTTAGCGATCGCGGGTAACGCCAAATCTTGGATATCCCAAATTGCATCTTTGAGGGTTAACGGTGGCAGATTTGCCGGTAAGGCATGAAATGAAAATCGCTTGCCTAAGTTAATGTGATAACCAATAAAAATCACGCGTTTGCGATCTTGCGGCACGTTATAGTGCATCGCGTTGAGTAGCTTGAAAGAAACGGTATAACCCACTTCTTCAAAGGCAGCGACAATATCTCCGACCACTTTCTGGTGCTTTTTGTGCAGCATTCCAGACACATTTTCAGCCAGGAAAAATAAAGGCTGTTTGTCTTTTAAGATCCGCACATACTCTAGAAACAGTTTGCCACGATCGTCCTCAATCCCGCGTTGAATTCCCGCTTCGCTCCAACTTTGACAGGGTGGACCACCAATAATGCCAACACAGTCGGGAATTTCGTCAGATGCGATCGTTCTAATATCTCGTCGATCAAGCACCGTATGCGGGTGATTACGCTCATAGGTTCGCCAAATATCTTTGTCATACTCGTTTGCCCAAATCACGTTAAAGCCTGCTTGTTGGAAGCCTAAATCCAGACCTCCACACCCCGCAAATAACGCTACGACCTGTTTCGACATAGACTTTCGCTAACCAAGTATGACGACGGAATTAAGGCTTTCACTATACCTTAACTCCATGACTTACCCGATACTAATGCGATTTCCCCTGCTTACGTTCAGCCAGCGGGCTATTTGATCCAGACGGTTTTGATGTTGACAAACTCGTGAATGCCCTGAATGCTGAGTTCGCGCCCAAAGCCCGATCGCTTAATTCCACCAAAGGGTAAGCGCGGGTCGGATTTGACCATCCCATTAATAAATACGGCTCCCGCCTCAATGCCATTAATTAACTGTTCTTGTTCCGCTGGATCGGTTGTCCAGGCACTTGCCCCCAAACCAAAGGGAATGTGATTGGCAAGGTAAATGGCTTCCTCGATATCGGCAAACCGGAACAGCATGGCAACTGGTCCAAAAAACTCTTCCTGAGCGATCGGCGCACTGGTTGGAATATCCGTCAGGATCGTGGGGGGATAGTAGTTACCTACTCCATCCAACATTTGACCACCGATCGCCAGTCGCGCCCCCTGTTGCACGGCAGCTTCCACCTGCTGATGGATCTCATCCCGAATTTTTGCTGTGGCTAAAGGTCCAATGTCGGTATCTGGCAGCATCGGATCACCAATTTTCAGGGCTTTATATTTTTCGATCAACCGATGTTCAAATTCATCTGCGATCGCGTTCGCCACAATAAACCGTTTTGCCGCAATACAGGACTGCCCATTATTCAGCATCCGTGCCGTCACGGCGGTAGATATGGCAGCATCTACATCCGCACTGGGCATCACGACAAATGGATCACTGCCGCCCAACTCCAGCACGACTTTCTTGATTTGTTGTCCGGCGGCAACCGCTAAACTGGCTCCAGCCGGTTCACTGCCCGTTAGGGTAGCCGCTTTGATGCGATCGTCTGCCATTAACCCAGCAATTTTGTCGGCACCAATCAGTAAGGTTTGAAACACCCCATTGGGAAAGCCAGCCTGCTGAAAAACTTGCTCGATCGCCAGGGCACATTGCGGCACATTCGAGGCATGTTTGAGTAAGCCAACATTACCTGCCATCAGAGCTGGAGCCGCAAACCGAAACACTTGCCAGAATGGAAAATTCCAGGGCATGACCGCCAGCACCGCTCCTAAAGGTTGATACCGGACAAAACTCCGGCTGGCATCGCTTTCACCGGGTAGATCGGCAAGAAACTGAGCGGCATTCTCGGCATAAAAGCGACAAACCCAGGCACATTTTTCCACTTCCCCGATCGCGGATTTCAGGGTTTTACCCATTTCCAGCGTCATCAGTTTACCCAGGGTCTCCTTCTGATCCTCCAAAACCTGAGCCGCCGCCTTCATCCACTGCGATCGTTGCTCAAAGGAAGTATGGCGATAGTGTTCAAATGCCTGTTGTGCCAGTGCCAACTTGGTTTCTAGTTCTGCGTCAGTCAACGGTTCAAAGGTTTTGATCGTTTCACCCGTGGCTGGATTAATCGTTGCGATCGCCATAGCTACCCTCTCCTACATTCCAGAAGATCACTAACGCCCTCTGCTTGCATTCTAGACACTGAGACTCTGTGCCATGCGAAACGCAAGCATTTTGTTACTCAGGCTGGCGAAACTATAATTCCTGATTGCAAAAAATTGAGCAAGCTGAGAGCCAGTGTTAGCAGCACTTCGGTCATTAGTTAAAAGACTCTTTTCCAGAACAGGTCTAATTTCATCCTGACCAGTCGCCCCATGCCGTGAATTGGTTCGACAGTCACGACAGTCTTCTCACACCACCATGAACCTTGCATCTCGCCTGCGGTTAGCCGCTCTAACCACACTAGGTCTTTGTGTCCAAACGATCGCTAGTCCAGTCCATGCTGCCCAATTTAGTCAGGGAGAAGTCAACCAGAATCGCCTGATTGCGATCGCCGCGCCGATCGGGAGTGGAGCTTCTCATCAATTGCTGGTGCTGGAGCAGTTAAACAATAGTCGTTCCTGCTGGCAGGAGAAGGGAGCGAATCCGACTCAAGTTGATCCCCTATTGTTAAACTTTGACTTCACTAATATTTGTAGTCGCAGCACCGATAGTAATGGCTATTCGGTGCGGGTCGGCAATCAGGATTTAGGCTGGCGTTATAGCCTGCGCATCGTCAAACAGCAGGGCAATATGGTGCTGATGGCAGTCCCCAACACCGATCGCAATCAACCGCCCCTCGAAATTGGTAAAACCAATGGCATGACGAACGGCTTTGCCAAAATTACGCTGAATCCCGGTTGGCGCTTTACTCGGCGGGTTTACAACGGTCAAACGGTCGGTCATGTCTATCTAACCAACGATCAACCTTTGGTAAACCTGAGTGCGATCGCTGCTGCCACTCGTCCGACTTCATCCCTCTCAACCCTACCAACCACCAGCCAACCAGTGGCTCAGCCTCTTCAGGGAAGTCAGCCCTCTCGCCCAACTAAGCCAAATCCGGTAGTCTCTAGCCAGTCACCTTCTCTGCCTCCATCCCGCCCAACTGCCCAGCCTGTAGTACCTCCCGCTCCCCGTCCGATAGCAGCCCCTGGGCAGAATAGTATTGTGGTTCCGACTATCCCTGCCAGTTCAGCCGTTCCTGTTGATGCATCGGTTCTGGCTCCCCAGCCTTCTACGCAAACCAGTCAATCGAGCAGTTCCCCGCTGGTTGCCGCACTGCCAACGAATCAGTCCGGTAGTGCGATCGGCTATTTACCGCCTCTAGATAGTGCGGCTCCTAGCAACTTACCGGCATTAACAGCCGCCGCAACGGTCAGTCAACGTTATTCCCTGTGGTCAACCTATTACTATGTGCATCGCGCCCAACACACCCCCAACGGACAACCCCTATTGGATATCTCAGGCAACGATTTAGGCGTGAGATTATCCAGCCGCGATTGGTGTGGAGCTGCCGTCGAAGGTACTGTACAAGTGATCCATAATCAGCAAATCGTTGGTACTTACAACTATGCCGGACGAGGTAGTAGAGAACAGGTAGATTGTTCTCCTTATTACTCGGGTCTGAAGGATATACGAGCGACCAATCAAGTCCGATTTCGCCCGACCAGTAATCCCTATGGCGATGGAGTCAGTGGGTTAAGGCTAGTTCCCTATCGCACGATCGCGGTTGACCGTAGCCTGATCCCCATTGGTTCTGTCATCTACATTCCCGCTGCTCGGGGCACGGTAGTCACCTTACCATCAGGACAACGTGTGACTCATGATGGTTACTTCTATGCTGCCGATGTCGGTGGGGCAATCAACGGCAACCACATTGATATCTTTTTAGGTGTTGCCGAGCAAAACCCCTTCCGGTTTGTCACCAGTTCTCCCAAAGGCACCTTTGAGGCGTACTTGGTGAATGATCCACAAATTCAGCAAACGTTAGCAGCACTGCACCGCTCGGGTCGATCGGTAGCATTGCAGAGCAAGTAAACCATTGAAAGATCGGCAGTTATGAATGGGAAAGGCGGGTCTTGCCTACACTCTGACTAAACCATCAGAGATCTGACAAAACCCGCCCCGTAGTTGATCTGGGATTAATAACATCCCAGATTTTTTATGTCTTAGGCGATCGACGCGACTTTAACATCGTTCGTTGCCAGTAACTCTTGCAGTTCTTCAGAATCTACGGTTTCTTTTTCAACCAGCATGTCTGCCAATTGATCCAGGACATGGCGGTTATGAACCAGAACCGCTTTTGCCCGCCGATAGGCTTGGTCTACCAGATTTCGGACTTCATCATCGATCGTGGCAGCGGTTTCTTCCGAGAAATCACGTTCGGCGGCAATATCCCGACCCAGGAACATGTTGCCTTGCTGACGACCGAGCGCTACTGGACCTAAGCGATCGCTCATGCCAAACCGAGTCACCATTTGACGAGCTACGCGAGCGACTTGTTGCAAGTCGTTGGAAGCTCCAGTGGTGACTTCTTCTTCACCAAAGATCAGTTCTTCCGCAATCCGACCACCGAGGGCAACTGCCATCTGATTTTGCAGATAAGAGCGGGAGTACAAGCCAGAATCCATCCGATCTTCGCTAGGCGTGAACCAGGTTAAACCACCGGCGCGACCGCGAGGAATGATGCTGATTTTTTGCACTGGATCGTAGTCCGGCATCAACGCACCCACCAGAGCATGACCCGCTTCGTGGTAAGCCACTAAGGTCTTCCGCTTTTCGCTCATCACCCGATCTTTCTTCTCGGGACCTGCCAGGACGCGATCGATCGCATCATTGACTTCATCCATCGAGATTTCGGTCAAGTTACGACGGGCGGCTAGAATCGCGGCTTCATTCAGCAGGTTAGACAAATCGGCTCCCGTAAAGCCAGGAGTCCGACGCGCAATCCGCTCTAAGTCAACATCCTTCGCTAAGGTCTTGCCACGAGCATGAACCCGAAGAATTTCTAAGCGACCAGCATAATCGGGGCGATCGACCACCACTTGGCGATCGAAGCGACCGGGACGCAGTAGGGCGGCATCCAACACATCAGGACGGTTGGTGGCAGCAATAATAATGATGCCAGTATTACCTTCAAACCCATCCATTTCGGTGAGTAACTGGTTGAGGGTTTGTTCCCGTTCATCGTTACCACCGCCAAGACCCGCACCCCGTTGCCGACCCACGGCATCAATTTCATCAATAAAGACGATACAGGGAGCGTTGGCTTTGGCTTGTTCAAACAAGTCACGGACGCGGGAAGCACCTACCCCGACAAACATCTCCACAAATTCTGAACCCGAAATGGAGAAGAACGGGACTCCCGCTTCACCGGCTACGGCTCGGGCAAGCAGAGTTTTACCAGTTCCGGGAGGTCCGACCAGCAGCACCCCTTTAGGAATCTTGGCACCCACCGCCGTAAAGCGATCGGCGTTTTTGAGGAAATCTACCACCTCATTCAATTCCAGTTTTGCCTGGTCAATTCCCGCCACATCACCAAACGTCACTTGCGTTTGGGGTTCCATTTGCACTCTGGCTTTGGACTTGCCAAAGTTCATGGCTTGGCTACCCGGACCACTCTGGGCACGGCGCAGCAGGAAGAACAAACCAACCAGCAGCAAAATCGGGAAGAACAGGCTGCTTAATGCCTTGAACCAGAAGCCATCATCCTGAGGTGGAATGACTGAGATATCTACCCCATTTTTGGTCAGAGTATTAATTAGCTCTGAGTCATCGGGTAGATTCACAATCCCGTAGCCGCTGCCCTGCTGCACTCTGGCAATGCTGCGATCGGCACTGATTTGAACTTTGTTAATTTTATTTTCCTGAACCTGTTGCAGGAAATCGCTGTAGCGCAGTTTCTCTTGTCGGCTTTGAGGCTTATCAAAAAACGCTGTTGCCATCGAAATCACAACGATCGCAAGCAGGGTATAAAGCCCGATGTTTCTCCACCGCTTATTCACTGGGGTCTGTCCTCCTATATCAGGGTGCGGAGATATCTACAATTCTATCTATGTTAACTAATATTAACTTATCTGAGAATTGTGTGGGATCTCTACTCAGAACTCTGTTCACTTTCTCCATGATATTGCGCCTAATTGGAAGCGGGGGTGAGGAGATAGGGAAGATGAGGAATGGGGAGGAAGATCAGGGGAAGCGTTAGACGCTGGAGAGTACGGGTTTGGGTTGCAGGCGTTTCAGCACCTGTTTTAAGACCATCGCTGTCCAGTCAATGTCAGCGTCCGTGGTGAAGCGACCTAAGGTGAGGCGAATTCCGGCAGTGGCGACCCGATCGCTATAGCCCATGGCTTGCAGAATCGGGCTAGGGGTAATTTTGCCACTGCGACAGGCAGCTCCGGCGCTAATGCCAATGCCTGCCAGGTTCATTTGGCGGACTAAAGCTTTGCCATTTAGAATTTCGCCATCGGCATGGCTGAGACAAAAACTGACATGATGCGGTAAGCGTTGCCAGCGATCGCCCGTTGGCACTAATTCTGGGACATCTGCCAATTGCTCAAATAAGCGATCGCGGAGTTGGAGCAGTCGGGTCGTTTCCGTAGGGATCTCCTGAGCTGCCAGTTCAGCCGCAACACCAAATCCCGCGATCGCTGGTAATGCCTGGGTGCCGGAGCGCAAACGAGATTCCTGACCCCCACCACCTAACAAGGGCAACAGCGAGACACCGGGACGAACATAGAGTGCTCCCGCTCCTTGGGGTCCATATAATTTGTGACTGGATAAGGAGAGCAGATCAACTGGGAGTTGCTGCACATCGATCGGCAAGCGTCCGGCAACCTGCACCGCATCTGTATGAAATAACGTGCCATGTTCATGCGCGATCGCAACCAATTCTGGAATTGCTTGTACCGTGCCGACTTCACTTTGACCGTAGATGATCGACACCAACACGGTATCTGGCTGAAGAGCCGCGCGCAAGTCTAAGGGATTAATCCGTCCCTGCCGATCGACAGGCAAGCGGGTCACACGCCACCCCCATTGTTCGAGTAAGCGCACAGGCTCTGCGATCGCTGAATGTTCGATGCTAGAAATAACTACATGCTGGGGAATAGCATATTGTCGCACCACACCCATCACCGCCAAATTATCGGCTTCTGTGCCCCCCGAGGTGAAGATAATTGATTCTGCTGGGGCATTAATCAGCCGGGCGACCTGCACTCTGGCACGTTCGAGCACGATAGCTGCCTGTTGTCCCCACGTATGTAGGCTAGAAGGATTACCCCACTGCTCCGTCAGCACAGCTTGCATGACTGCGATCGCCTCTGGGCGAGTGGGAGTAGTCGCACTATAATCCAGATAAATTTGCATGAGCTACCAGCAGATGGCGTTGTTTAGTCCTTATCCAGCATAGCCCTTGCCAACCGGTCTAGAGGACGCTACAAGGTTAAGCTTTCTCACCTTCGCCTGGTTCAATAATGCGCTGGAACAAGTAGCCTGTACCCCGTGCCGTTAGAATCAGCTCTGGATTGCTCGGGTCATCTTCTAATTTCGCTCGCAAGCGAGAAATATGCACATCCACTACTCGTGTATCGACATGCCGCTCCGGCGTGTACCCCCATACTTCCTGAAGAATTTCAGAGCGCGAAAACGCTTCTCCCGATCGGCTGACTAATAATTCCAGCAAGCTAAATTCCATCCCAGTGAGGCGAATTCGTTCATCCCCTTTATAGACCTGGCGTTTGTTGGTATCAATCCGGATATTATTAATGTGAATCACACCAGAACTGGGAATCCCAGAAGTCCCAGTTTTTTCGACCCGCCGTAACACTGAGCGAATCCGGGCTTCTAATTCTTTGGGGGAGAAAGGTTTGACGACATAATCATCGGCTCCCAGCTCTAACCCGGTGATGCGATCGGCGACATCACCTAGAGCCGTTAACATAATAATAGGGACATCCGATTCTTTCCGGAGCTCTTGGCAAACCCCGTAGCCATCCAGCTTTGGCATCATCACGTCTAAGACCACCAGATCCGGATCGGCACTGCGAAACGTATCCAGTGCTTCTTCGCCATCGGCTGCCGTAACAACGTCATATCCAATCATTGAAAGACGAGTTTCCAGAATGCGCCGGATACTCGCTTCATCATCAACGACCAGAATTTTTTCCTTGTGATTTTCCAATTTGATCCACTCCTAAATTGATGCAAGCCTTAAGAGGATTTTTATGTTTAAATTTTCGTACTTTATCATTAAAGATAGTACCCCATTTAACAGTCTTGAGAGCGCGAAAATTCTCTTCCAATCAATCCTTTAAGTTTTTTTAAGGTTCGTTTGATGATTAGCGTTTAGCGCTCAACGAACTTTTTTGGATATGCCATCCCAGGCATTAGCAATGTCTGTTTCTGACCATGCAACTGCAACCTGGAATTACTGGAAAAGCCATTAGGAAATAGTCCTGTTCCACTACCTTGATTGCTGCCCTAAATCAATTGTGAATTCAGTGGCAGATTGCGAAAGGTGGTTTTTACGGATATTTTTCACACCTTGGCTCAGCTGACTGGAGTCAGTTGATTTGATTGTTTCATCAACTGTCGTTCTGCATCTTAACTTACCTGCGTCCTCGAATATGCCAAAATCACGATCGCTGTACGTTTGTCACCAATGTGGGGCAGAATTTTCTCAATACTTTGGTAAGTGTCCTGCCTGCGCGGCTTGGAATACGCTGGAAGAACAGGTTGCCCCGGCTGCCACAACGGCAGCAACGGTACGAGCTAGCGCGACGGCAACTGTTGCTGCTCGTGCCACTAAACGCAATACTGCCCGCCCAACCACGGCTCAAGCCAAAGCCTCCCTGACCCTGGCACAGATTTCTGACCACCCCCAAACCCGCTTACCCTCAGGCTATACCGAACTCGATCGAGTGCTCGGTGGGGGCATTGTGCCCGGTTCCCTGGTGTTGATTGGTGGCGATCCGGGAATTGGGAAATCAACCCTGCTTTTACAAACCGCCAGTCGGCTTGCTCAAAACCATCGCATTCTTTATGTTTGCGCTGAAGAATCAGGGCAGCAGGTGAAACTACGATCGCAGCGGTTGGGAGTCACTCCCAAGCAAACCACGGAGCAGAGCACTGACGCCGATCTTTATTTGTTGCCAGAGATTGATTTGGATACGATTCTGGCAGAACTGGAAGCTTTACAGCCCCAGGTGGCAGTGATTGATAGTATTCAAGCGTTGTATTTCAGCGCTTTAACGTCTGCTCCAGGGTCGGTTGCCCAAGTGCGGGAATGTACCTCCGTCTTAATGCAATTTGCTAAACGCCAGAACATTACCTTGTTCATTGTGGGACATGTGACGAAGGAAGGCGCGATCGCAGGTCCAAAAGTGCTGGAACATTTAGTCGATACCGTGCTGTATTTTGAGGGCGATCGGTTTGCCAGTCATCGCTTGCTACGCTCGGTGAAAAATCGGTTTGGCGCCACTCATGAAATTGGCGTATTTGAGATGGTCGATCAGGGCCTCCAGGAAGTGCTGAATCCCTCTGAGTTATTTCTGGGCAATCGGGAAGAGGTGTCTTCCGGCAGTGCGACGATCGTTGCCTGTGAGGGTACTCGCCCGATCGTCGTGGAACTACAGGCATTAGTCAGCCCTACCAGTTACAGCTCACCTCGGCGATCAACCACCGGGATTGAATATAATCGGTTGCTGCAAATTCTGGCAGTTCTGGAAAAACGGGTTGGCATTCCGTTATCGAAACTAGATGCCTATGTCGCTTCCTCAGGCGGCTTAAGTGTCGGTGAGCCAGCCGCTGACTTGGGAGTTGCCGTCTCTGTAGTGGCTAGCTTCCGCGATCGCGTGGTTAATCCTCGCTTAGTGTTAATTGGAGAAGTTGGTTTAGGGGGACAAGTGCGACCTGTTTCCCAAATGGAGCTACGCCTGAAAGAAGCGGCCAAACTGGGATTTAAACAGGCGATCGTGCCAAAAGGGCATACCTTATCCGACCTAGGCATTGAAGTGATTCCAGTGGCGCGGGTAGTAGATGCCATCGCGATCGCATTGACGAGCAGTAAGGCAACCGAGTCAGAAGCCATTGCCACAGAAGATTAGGGCACTTTAGACCGCTCTACATTCGCGCAGCTGAGGCAAGTGAGCCGCCGCCTTCCATTGCCTGGGCGAACAGATAATAATTCTTTTAAGCTTGGGCAAGCTTAAGAAAGCTGTTTTTTCCTGCTTTTCCTACTCATGGACTTTCACAAGTTTGTCAAGCATTTGCCCTCACTTGATCAACACTGGGCATCGTCTGATACTCAACCCTTGTCCGATCGATTTCAGGTCATTTCGGAGCAACTGGGAGGAACAACACCAGCGGTACTTCAGTTGCTGAACGAGGCAGTTGGGGGTCTAGGGGCAGGTGAAGTGTATTGTGAAGTGGGTTGTTTGGCAGGTAGCCACTTGATTGGGGCATTGTTAGACCATCCTGACCAGATGGCATATGCCATTGAAAGTCCAACTCGAATTAATGAAGATGACATTGCCGATCGGCTAATCCCAGCCCTCTCAGCTTTTGGCATGACCGAGCAGGTATTTTTTTGCTATCAGGCAACAGACACCTTTTTTGCCGATCTGCAAGCCGCTGAGTTAGACGATCGCATCGGCGTTTATTTCTACAATGGCGCTACCGATTATCGATCGGTATTTATGGGACTGTTGCTCGCTCAACCATTTCTTGCTGAACAGGCATTAATCGTGGTTGGTCAGGCAGACTCCTTAATGACGCGTCAAGCAATCCGAGACTTTTTAGCTACTCATACGCAGGCACACTTGTTATTAGATCTATCGCCAAGCCAGCTTGAGCATACAGCCTTTGGGTATGGGCTGTTAGTGCTTGGTTGGGATACCACAAGCGATCGACCGCCTTTAACAACTAATTTGCCGCTACCGGATCATCCTGAGGTAGTGGAAGCTATGCAAACATTAGAGTTACAACAACAAGCACTACATATAGAAACGCTGAGGCAGGAAGCAGCTACGGCATTAGGGGAAGGACGCTTTGATGCCGCAGAACACCATTACCGCCTGCTGTTACCTTACGACGGCTATAACCCAGATGTCTGGCAAAACCTGGGAATGCTGTATCACCTGATGGGTAAGTATGAAGAGGCCCTGAATGCATTAGAAATTTCGCTGAACCTCGCTCCTAACAACCCGACCGTCTTGCATGTCAAGGGGCTGTCGTTAGAGCATCTGCACCGGGATAGCGAAGCCAAAGCGGCGTTTCGGCAAGTCTTGAACATCAATCCGGTCTATGGAGATAGCTTAATTAGCCTGGGTGAGTTACTCATTCAATGCGAGTCATTCGATGAAGCAGCAGACTGGTTTCGGCAAGCGATCGCGACGGTTCCTCACGCATCGGCTGGATATGCAGGTCTGGGCAAGGTGTTACTCAAGCAAGGACAGCCAGAGGCAGCCATTCCGGAATTGCTGAAGGTCGTCAAAATCAGCCCGGATCAGATTGAAGGATGGCAAAGTCTTGAGGAGGCTTATCAAGCGATCGGTCAATCTGACCAAGCACACCTGTGTACGGTATTTAGTCTGGCTTATCAGAACAAGCATCAGGAAGCGGTAGAAGCATTTCTTGCCCATTTTACAATCGACCAAATTGAAACCTATAGCGACTGCCTATTGCTCCACAACTGTTTCTTCCAATGCGGCATGATGCCAGAGTCGATCCAGATAATCGAGCGAGCCGCCGCTCTACGACCCGATGATCAATTTTTGCAACTTGCCCCCAACTTCGTCCTACCAGCGATTTATATGGATCCAGGGGAGATGGCTAGCTACTATCAGCGTTACCGAGCAGCGTATCAGCACTTGCAACAACTGATGAGCACGGCTGACGCTGAATCAGCTCCGCTGCAAGTAAAAGCCGTTGAAAATTTTACTAACTTCTATCTGGCCTATCAGGGGCAGGGCGATCGCGACATTTATGCCTGCTATGGCAACTTACTGCACCAAGTCACTACGGAAAACCATCTCACCTTGAGGCTCCCGGTGCCCATGCCACCCCTCAGTGCCTCGGGAAAAATTCGGATTGCTTACATTGCCGAATCCCTAGGAAATAATAGTGATAGCCGTTGGGCGATTGGTTGGCTAAAAAACCACGATCGCAACCAGTTCGAGATTTACTGTTACAGCGTTGCGAGCAATGCCGATCTACGAACTCAACAATTCCGGCTACTCAGCGATGCGTTTTATCATCTACCAGCCGACCTCAATGCCATTTGCGATCGCATTTTAACGGACCAACCCCATATTCTGGTCTTTTTGGCACTAGGAAATCGAGCCAAGATTAATACGATCGCCGCCTTACGGTTAGCGCCCATTCAATGTAGTACTTGGGGACATCCTGTAACTTCAGGGCTACCCACGATCGATTACTATCTTTCTGGCGATTTAATGGAACCAGAAAATGCCCAGGAACACTATACCGAACAGTTAGTTCGCCTGCCCAACCTTGGTCTGTCCTATCCTCATCCCCAGTTACCAGCACCAACCAAGACCCGGACTGATTTTGGACTCCGACCAGATGCCATACTTTATTTATCCTGCCAGTTAGTCTTTAAGTACTTACCTCAGCACGACGCTCTATTTCCAGCCATTGCTCGTCGAGTTCCCAATGCCCAATTTGTCTTCGTCATTCGTTCAACCTTAACGAACCAAATTAATCCCAACTTAGAACAGCAGTTTCATCAACGATTAGAGCAAGCCTTTGCTAACGCTGGCTTGAACATGGCGGATCACTGTGTTTTCTTGCCTGGACAAGATCTACCTGGCTATGCCAGCCTATTGCACTGTGTAGACGTATTCCTGGACACGATCGGATTTTCAGGCGGGCATACGACCTTTGACGCGATCGCGTGTCATCTGCCAGTGGTTACCTGTGCCGGGAACTTGATGCGCGGGCGGCAATCGTATGCTGCCCTGAAGTTACTAGGTGTCACGGATACTATTACTAATACAGAAGAGGAATATCTCAATGTTGCGGTGAGGCTAGGGCTAGAGCCACAATGGCGCCAGCAAATTGCCCAGCGCATGGCAGCGGCACAAGCCAATTTGTTTGAGGACACTGCCTGTGTCAAAGGACTGGAAGACTTTTACACACAAGCGGTAGCCGCTCGACTAGCAAACTCCCCATTTACGTCTGGTCACTTGTCTAACCAGGCAACCAAAGTGGTGCTGCATGTTGGCTGTGGTCCTTATCGCCCTAAGGGACTACCTGCAAGATTCCGGTCTCCCGAATGGCGCGAAGTTCGGCTAGACATTAACCCATCCGTACGACCAGACATCATTGGCTCAATTACTGATCTGAGTGCCGTTCCGAATGCCGCAGTTGAGGCAGTCTATTCTTCCCAAAATCTGGAACATATCGATGCCCACGAAGTGCCGATCGCGCTCGCTGAATTCTTCCGAGTTTTGCGACCAGGAGGCATTGCCGTGATTATCGTTCCGGATATTCAACCAGTAGCTGAACAGGTGGCAGCGGGAAATCTAGAAGCCTCCCTCTATGTTTCTGATGCTGGTCCCATTGCTGCGATCGATATCCTGTATGGGTTCAGACCCGCGATCGCCAACGGAAATCATTTCATGGCTCACCGGACTGCGTTCACTGGAGCCAGCTTGAAGCAAAAACTTCAGGAGGCAGGCTTCTATCAGGTGGACATTGAAACAGAAAAGTTCAATTTACTCGCAATTGCTTATAAGGCAAATTCCGACTAGCTCAACTGCCATGCGCTATGAGCATGACTTCATAGTTCATGTTTATTCCGCTGCTAGAAATTCGAGATAGGTGCGGCTCAGATCTTTCACTGCCAGTTGATAGAACTCTGCGCCATGGGCTGGAGTCGCTAAGGCTGGATTTGACCCCATGCGACCATCGGGATAACGACGGCGAAAATCAGTTGCTCCATAAATCCGATGTTCTTGCGAGACGTTGGGACTGAGCGCCGCTTGCTTAATTGCCTCTGGGTAGACATATTGGGTTAAGGCAACTTCACTAGGAGTAGCATGAGATCCCTCTTGATCACCATAGAGTTCCTTTGCCAACTGATAAACTGAGGAGCACATATACCAGTTACTGACTTGACACCGCACTTGATCGGCTTGGGGCAAATTGAGATCGGCTAAGGTCGCATACACTTCCGAAAAGGCAGCTTTGAGAGTGGCAACATTGCCCCCATGACCATTAATAAAGAAAAAGTGGGTAAATCCGACTTTTGTCAGGGAAACAACATAGTCCCGAATCACCAGAATCAGAGTACTGGGACGAAGGCTAATGCTCCCTGGAAAGGCAGTATGGTGCAACGCCATGCCAACATTAATGGTCGGAGCCACTAACCCATGAGTCGCATCGCCGACCCCTCGAGCGATCGTTTCAGCGCAAATAGCATCCGTGCCAATCAGCCCTGTAGGGCCATGTTGTTCGGTGGATCCGATCGGTAAAATGATGCCTTTTGACTGCGCTAGATAAGCCTCAACTTCCATCCAGGTACTTAAATGCAGTTGCATAATGACTTGCTGGCGTAAACAGTAAATTCAGTGCTCTCGGTGCGATCGCACCACCATCTCCTGCCAGCAGTCTAGCGAATTCCGATCAACACAGCCGCTGGAATGTGAGCAAATTCTAAATTTTACCCTTCCGCCATCTAGCAGATCGCAGGTGACTTAACAACCGCTAGAATAGTTGGTAGAATCCGATACTTAAGAAGCGTGTTAGATTTAACCACTCACTTGCTGTTCGTTCACTCGCTCCTAACAGTTTCGAGCTAACACTATTTGAACGTCCTAGCGTTGCCTAGAATAATGATCCTAATGCCAATTTTTTCGTTCCGCAGGCACTCCAGAGCTCATCTTCGCGGCTTAATCAGCGCTACAATTCTCAGCCGAAACTTTTGTCGAAATGCCACCCGAACACCGATCGCAGAATGGGCTTCCCAGAGTGGAGGCGGGGTTGGTCATGGGCACAATTTACTGACCACAAGCGGTGCCACCCTTTGATGAAGGCGTTTCCCCCATTGGTTCCACTGGGGAACAATGAGGGAAAGACCGCCGTGTTGGACTACCAATTTCCGAAGTTTTTGCCACTATTGTTCAGGAGAAGCAACCATGCTACACCGCAAGATCTATCAACTCTGCTGTGACGGTCGTGAAGTCTGGATCTTCTTGCGGGATCAGCAACGCTGGATCGAACGTGCGCGCATATTAGATATTGAAGGTGATTTAGTCACGGTGCGCTATGAAATGGAGGAGGAAGATGAAATTTCTTCTTGGGAAGAAATGATTCGCCTGGAAAGCATTGGGGCAGTGATGCAAAAATTAGCCTCTGTGCCGAAAGGGAACTTTGAACCGGCAATCTCGGACGATTGTCCAGAAGCAGAGCAAATTTTCAACAACCGCTACCCAGAATCTAATCCGGATTAAGGGTAGCACGGGTTGACTCTCACGCGGCTCTAAAATACACCAGTCAGTTAGGGATAGATTGCAATCGTTTGCCTATCCCTGATTTTGCTTTAAATGCATTGTCAGTCAATTGATATTAATGAACTTGATCGGGAGAGTAAAGAGCTGTGGTCGCTTTATAGTCAGGACATCCGATCGCCGCTTCTGTCAGCGCTGTGGATGGATGCACCGTACATTTCAGGTGATAGTCACTGGTAAAAAACTGGCAGTTAGCACAGGGAATTTGATGCATCTGCTGAGTCCGCACCGCTGTATCGCGAATCGCTGACCATAAGCTCCAAATGGTAATTGCCATAAATACCCATGCCGAGAGAAAGCATACGGGGACAATTACCGCTTGAACAATTTGAATCATGAAGTGCAGAAGTTGAAACACAGGAAACTAACGTTAGGATCGGGAAACAATATCAGGTTATGTAATGTCTATCGCAAATAATTTGAGTTGCGATCGCTGTTTTAATCAAGAATATTAACGAAATATTGCGGGTATTTTACACAGTCAAGCTCTTGTTAAGTTAAGCCAGTTTTTATCACCAATTACCCAGTTTATGGGCAATTTAAAGTCAGCACTTCCAACTCTAGAGTGAGAGAAAGACGATGACTTCTCTCTCGAACAGCCGAATTATTCTCATGGATCATGGATTGGCATCCCCGCTTTAGGATGACGCCTGCCCAGTTGCCCATTATTCTGATTCAAGATCTTGCCCATGAAAGTCTCAATTTCCAATACTCCAGCTCAATCACGGCAAACCAAGCAGCGATTAGCATCTCCAGATGAATCGCTCACCTACGAATTGGGTAAAGCCGTTCAAGAGTTGCCACCGCTCTATACTCGTTTATTAGCAGGCGCGATTAGTGTGCTTGTATTTGGCTCGATCGCTTGGGCATATTACAGCAAAGTGGATGAAGTCGCGATCGCCCAAGGTGAGCTCATTCCCTCCAATCAAGTTCGCCCTCTGCGGGCACTCAGTGCTGGCTCCATTCAAGTGATTCGGGTGAAGGAAGGAGATCCCGTCAAGAAAGGGCAAGTTTTGGTGGAAATGGATGCAGGCGTGTCTCAAGCAGAGGTGAATCGCTTAGAGCAATCCGCCAAACTCATTCGAGAAGATATTGCTCGACTCCAAGCTGAGCGCACAGGGAGTAGTCAAACTGGCACTGTCCTGCAAGATCAACTATTGGCTGCTCGCTTACGGGAATTTGATAACAAACGAGCGGCAGCGATCGCTGATGCCAATAAGGAATCCGCCGCGATCGATGAAGGAAATTCTCGATTAGCACGATTACAGGAAAACCTGAATAATGCCAGAGCTGACCTGAGCAATGCCCAAGATCTACTTGCCAATGCCCAGGAGCGCCTGAAGAACCTCAGCACGTTAGAAAACACGGGTGCCGTTCCTAATGTAGAGGTAATCCGAGCCAAGGACGAAGTTGCTAGTTCTAAGAGCCGCTTGAACGAAGCCCAAGATAAAATTGCCACCTTGGAAAAGGAATATGTCGCCCAACAGGACAAAATTCGGCAGTCACAAGAATCCTACCAATCGGCGTTAAGTACTGCCGAAGGACTCAGTTCGCAGCGTAGTAGTGAAGTGCTATCACAACTAGCTAAACGGCAGGAAGAATTAACTTCGATCGAAGGGCAACTGAGTCAAGCTAAAAAACAACGGGAACGGGAAACCTTGGAAGCGCCCTATTCAGGTACTGTGTATAACCTGAAAGCCACTCGCGGACCAGCCCAGCCCGGTGAAGAACTGATGTCGGTGTTGCCGCAAGGGGAAAATGTGATTCTGGAAGTGAAAGTCTTGAACCGGGATATCGGCTTTATCCGGGCCGGACAACGAGTCAAAGTGAAACTAGCGACCTTCCCATTCCAAGAATTTGGCATTGTCGATGGTGAAGTGCTGAAAGTGAGTCCCAACGCGATCGTGGAAAAAGATGAAAACGGGCAGTCATTGGGTCCGGTGTTCTTAACGCAAGTCCGCCTGAAACAACGAACTCTGGATGTTCACGGCAAGCAGGTCGAATTGACGCCAGGGATGGCAGCAACTGGAGAAATCGTCACACGCCAAAAATCGATTCTCACCTTCCTGGTCGAACCGGTAACGCGCCGCTTTAGTGAAGCGTTCTCAGTCCGCTAGAGCTTGGGAGTTGGGGATTGGAAGAGAGGGCGAACAGCCGTTCGCCCCCTACCTAGTTCGATCACCTTAGAATTGACCGTCGATCGCGGGAACGCAACGCTCACATAAGAGCGCATGAGCTTCAGACTCACCCACATGGGTCGAGTAGTTCCAGCAGCGATCGCATTTTTCGCCGTTGGCATCCGTCACCCCAATGCCTAAGTTGGCAGTTTGGGTGGTGTATTTTAGCCCTTCCAGGTGATCGGCAGATGCTAATAGCTCTACCTGGGAGGTCAGGAACAGGTAACGCAACTCATCCACATGATTGCCAGTGAGACTATCAGCCGGATTTAGAGCTTGAAGCGTTGCCCGTAGTTCTGCATCCGGCACAGATAACAGGACTTTGGCTTCTAAAGAAGACCCGATCGCTTTCTCGGCGCGAGCCTGTTCCAGAACTTTGTTGACCTCAGTCCGAATTTGCCGCAAACTTTGCCATTTTTCGGCTAGCTCTGGAGTTTGCCATTGCGCCTCTAGTTTGATCCAGCCCGACTGAAACACCGACTTATAGGGCGTTGGATACGGCAGGAATTGCCAGATATCTTCGGCCATGTGGGATAGAACGGGAGCGATCGCTTTAGCCAGGTTTTCCAACGCAATCTGAATTACCGTTTGGCAACTACGGCGGCGAGGGGAATCGGCAGCACTGATATACAGCCGATCTTTAGCAATGTCTAAGTAAAAGTTAGACAGATCAACGACACAGAAGTTCTGCACGGTCTGGAAGAAGCGGAAAAACTGGAAGCTATCGAAAGCCTGGGAAATTTCTCCGAAAACTTCGGTGATCCGATGCAGCATATAGCGATCGAGTTCCGGGAGTTGCTCGTAGGGCACTGCATGGTGCGCCGGATCGAAATCGTGCAAGTTGCCGAGTAAAAAGCGGGCAGTATTGCGGATCTTGCGATAGACATCGGACAACTGCCGGATGATGTTTTTGCCAATCAGCACATCCGAGGAGTAATCGACTGAGGACACCCACAGCCGCAGCACATCCGCACCATAGGGCGGTTCGTCCTTCTGATTTTTGCCGCCATTGATAATGATCGCCGGATCAATCACGTTCCCCAACGACTTACTCATCTTGCGTCCCTGTTCATCCAAGGCAAAGCCGTGAGTCAGCACCGTTTTGTAGGGGGCATGGCCATTCACGGCCACACTGGTCAGCAGACTGGATTGGAACCAACCCCGATGCTGATCCGAGCCTTCCAGGTACATATCCGCAGGATATTGCAATGCCTCCCGTTGCTCAAGGACTGCTGCCCAGGAGGAACCCGAGTCAAACCAGACATCCATCGTATCCATACCTTTGCGGTAGGTCTGCCCATTATTCTGATAAGCTTCCGGCAGCAATTCTTCTACCGACAATTCCCACCAGGCATCCGAACCTTTCTCGGCAATAATGCTTTGAACATGGGCGATCGTCTCCTGGTTCAACAGTGGCTCATTGGTGGCTGCATCATAGAACACCGGAATCGGCACCCCCCAGCTGCGCTGCCGCGAAATACACCAATCCGATCGCTCGGCGACCATGGGTGTGATCCGGTTTTCGCCCTGAGCCGGAATCCAGGTGACTGCTGCGATCGCTTTGAGGGCTTCATCCCGGAAGCCCGCCACCGATGCAAACCACTGTTCCGTCGCTCGGAAGATCGTTGGCTTTTTGGTGCGCCAGTCGTAGGGATACTTGTGAACGTAGGGTTCTTCTTTCAGTAAGGCTCCTGCCTCCTTTAAAGCCTCTACAACAGCACCATTGCCATCCCCCAACACATTTAGCCCAGCAAACTGACCCGCTTCGGCAGTGAAATTCCCATCGTCATCCACCGGAGCCAGAATCGGCAGACCATAGCGTTGTCCCACCATGTAGTCTTCTTGACCATGACCGGGAGCGGTATGGACTAAGCCTGTCCCCGATTCTGTTGTGACGTAATCACCGCCAATGACAATCTCACTTTGGCGATCGTAGAGGGGATGACGGTAGGTGATATGCTCTAGCGCTTTACCCATCACGGTTGCTTGGACAGTCAACCCAGTTCCCAGCGTGGCTGACAATGACTCAACTAAATTCTTCGCCACAATCAGGTACTTAAAGTTACCGGGAGCATTTTCCCCTACAGCAACCACGGCATAAACCAGTTCAGGGTTGACGCTGACGGCCAGGTTTGCTGGAATTGTCCAGGGGGTGGTTGTCCAGATTGCGACCCCCAATTCTCCCAGGTAGGGATCCAGGGGAGCCTGAAGGGCAGGGGGTAAAGACAACACCTCAAATGCGGCATAGAGCGATCGGGAGGTGTGCCCCTCCGGATATTCCAGTTCCGCTTCGGCTAGGGCGGTTTTAGAACTGGGACTCCAGTGAACGGGTTTCAAGCCTCGATAAATGTGACCTTTCAGCACCATTTGCCCAAATACGCCGATTTGAGCCGCTTCATATTCGGGTTTCAGAGTCAGGTAGGGATGCTCCCAGTTGCCCCAAATGCCATAGCGTTGAAAACTTTGACTTTGTTGCTCAACCGTTTTCAGCGCAAAGTCCTTGGCTTTTTGCCGTAATTTAATCGGGGTCAGTTGTTGGCGTTCGGCAGATTTCAGATCTTGGAGTACCTTCAGCTCGATCGGTAGACCGTGGCAGTCCCAACCCGGTACATACCGCACTTTGCGCCCCTGGAGCAGTTGGTGCTTATTAATAATGTCCTTCAAAATTTTGTTGAGCGCATGCCCCATGTGTAGCGAACCGTTGGCATAGGGCGGACCATCATGTAGTACAAACACGTCACCAGGATTGTCCTGTGACAGCTGTTGATAAATCTGTTGTTCTGCCCAGAATGCCTGAAGTTCTGGTTCCCGCTTAACGGCATTGGCACGCATGTCAAAGCCAGTTTTGGGCAGATTGACGGTATCTTTATAGGCTCCTGATTCTGTCACCGCTAAAAGTCCGAGAGGGTAAGGGAGTAGTGAGTAATTGCTATTACAGCCAATCAGTAGACCAGATTGAGCATCTAGTTATACTACGATTGTAGTACAAGCAAATCGAGATGACCAAAGGCTGATCACTGTTTGTTCATTATCAGTGACAAACTGGGCAACCTTCAAGTTTTGTAACGGGTGTTATTCGGTCGGAGAGTCCGAGTCCGATGACTCCTGCTCTGGCTCAGAGATTGCAGTGGCAGGAGTTGAGGTTGCCTGATCCTGTTCAGATAAGGGTGAGGAATCAAGTGGATGTGAGGCTTCTGCATCGGCTGATGTCGCTTCCACAGGTTCCGGGGCGTCCGATGCACTCCACTCTGCCTCTGGTTCGGTCGGTGCTGTAACTTCGGGAACGGTTGTTTCGATCGCTAACTCCACGTCTGGCACAACGCCTGCTTCAGCACTGGCGATCGCATCCAGTATCGCTGCACTGTCAGCCGCAATGTCTTCTAGCATCTCTTCAACAATCTCCTCAGCAGCATCAATGCTATCCTCGGTCGCGATCGTTGCCTCTGATGATTCATGCAGTGGTTCACTGTCACTCGTCTCAGCAGCAGAGCCAGATTCAGAATGTTCAGGAGATGGAGTTGAGGTTTCTGGGGCGATCGATGCTTCTGCCAGATTCGCGAAGGTGGCAAAGGCTTCGTCTTTCAGAGTAATTGTTTCCTCTACGACTTCAGCCAGAATCTCGCCTGCCTGATCTTTAACCGTGATGGAGTCTTCCACAACTTCAGCCAGGATCTCGCCTGCCTGATCTTTAAAGGTGATTGTGTCCTCTATCAGTTCTGCGGTCATTTCTCCAGCAGAGTCTTGCAGAGTAGTCGCCGTTTCTACGACTTCGGCAATAATTTCAGCAGCTATCGGTTCGGTAGAGGGACTAGCAGTCTCCCCGGTTTTGTTCGTCGCTGTTTCCGATTCTGCTTCCGCCTCACTCTCTGGCTTACGGAACTGCTTGCGCACATATACAGGTTTTGCTTCTTTCGCTGGTTTCGTAGCCTTCTTGGGTTTAGGTTCCGCTTCGCTATCTTCTTGCCGGAATTGCTTGCGCACGTACACAGGCTTTGTGTCTTTCTGGTTGCTAAACCCTTTGAACAGATTCGTAATCGGGGCAAAAATTCCGCCTGATTTAGTCGGCGCGGCAAGTGGTTCAGGTGATTCCGCGATCGCTTCAGCCACGACTTCCGCCGCTTCCGTAATTTCAGCCACCACTGGGTCTACTGTCTCTTGAGTCGCTTGAGGTTGGGCGTCGATCGCGGCGACTGTTTCTGCGATCTCAGCCTCTAAAGTTGGAGGCTCAGTAGACGCAATCAGTTCATCCGTTGCCAGTTCAGCGGCGATCGTGGTGGCGGCGTCGGTTAGTTGCTCTTCAACTTGGCGTTGGCGGCGGGCAGTATCAAAATCGGCGCGGGTCAGGGGAACGTAGGGTTCAGTTTCGCTGGTGTCCGCAGTTTGGACAGACTTGTCCGGTGATTTGCGTTGCCAGATGCCTTTCAGTCCAGTCAGTTGTCGAGATACCTGCCCAGATAGTTTCGCTCTGCCTTCTGGGGTGGACAGTTCATTGAGCGACGCTTTGACCTCCTCTGCCGAAGGGGCTGCCGTTTGTTGCGCCTGAGGAGTACTTTGCCGCCGTAGGGTTAAGGTTTGCCAGCCTAACCAGCCTAGTAACGCGACACTAGCGGTTTGCCCTAATAACACTCCACCCGTAATGCGTTCGGCACAAACCCATAGCACTAAGGCATAGAACATGCCGACACCGCTCCAGATTAAATCATTTTTGCGGTGAACTTCTGGAAAGAAAAAGGCCGCCATGTAGAGGGCAAAACTGCCCAAACCAACTGCCAACGCAAGGATATATGCCAGCATTTTGCCGCTCCCAACTGTGCCCGATTTCGCTCATTTTATCCCGACGATGATACGATCGCGTCTCGATTGCTGGCTTGACTCGTTAGCGGGTGTGCGACTGCTTGCTGTTTAGCTGTCCTCATCAATTCCTGACAGGAGAATCATCTCAATTAGCTTCCTATACCAGTGAGATTAAAGCAGCGCAGCATCTACCTAAAGGCTGGTTTATAGATTTATCGCTATGTCTATCAACAATCGTTATACCGCTTGACTTCAGGCAAAATTAATGGATTCTTCCTGGTTTACCCAGGATGATCAAGCTAACCTGAAGGGAACGACAGCCCCTTGCAGAGTTAGCAGAGAGTCTATGACACAGCAAAGCTTTGGTGTAATCGGTCTTGCCGTGATGGGGGAGAACCTGGCTCTAAACGTAGAGCGCAATGGTTTCCCGATCGCAGTCTATAACCGGAGCCGTGAGAAAACGGACCACTTTATGGCAACTCGGGCAGTGGGCAAAAATGCCAAAGCTGCCTATACCTTAGAGGAATTCGTTTCTCTCCTCGAACGTCCACGCAAGATTTTGATCATGGTGAAAGCGGGAGCACCCGTGGATGCCACGATCGAGCAACTTAAGCCCCTATTGGACGAAGGGGATATTCTGATTGACGGTGGTAATTCACTATTTACCGACACACAGCGCCGCGCCCAAGATTTGGAATCAGCTAAGTTTACCTTTATTGGTATGGGCGTCAGTGGTGGTGAAGAAGGCGCCTTAAATGGACCGAGTTTGATGCCAGGTGGCACGAAACAAGCCTACCAATATCTCGAACCGATTCTGACGAAAATTGCAGCCCAGGTGGATGATGGTCCTTGCGTCACCTATATTGGTCCCGGTGGTGCGGGGCACTACGTCAAGATGGTGCATAACGGCATTGAGTATGGCGACATGCAGTTGATTGCTGAAGCCTATGATCTCTTGAGAAATGTTGCTGGGCTGAATGCGGCACAGTTGCACGAAGTGTTTGCGCAATGGAACACGACAGAAGAGCTAAATTCTTACTTGATTGAGATTACAGCGGACGTGTTCAAAGTCATGGATCCAGATACTGGCAATCCTCTGGTAGACATGATTATGGATGCTGCCGGACAAAAAGGGACTGGACGCTGGACCGTCGATAGTGCGCTGGAAGTTGGCGTCGCCATTCCCACAATTACAGCAGCAGTAACCGCTCGAATTATGTCGTCCTACAAGCAGGAACGAGTGGAAGCCGCGAAGCAATTGGTGGGACCAACTGCCAGCTTTGATGGTGATGTGACGGCTTTTGTCTCCAAAGTGCGGGATGCTCTGTACTGCTCGAAGATGTGCTCCTATGCTCAAGGCATGGCACTGCTGAGTAAAGCCTCTGAGGTGTATGGCTTTGAGCTAAACCTGGGTGAATGTGCCCGGATTTGGAAAGGCGGTTGCATTATTCGGGCAGGCTTCTTAAATAAGATCAAACATGCCTTTGACGAGAACCCCAATCTGCCGAATCTGCTGCTAGCCCCTGAGTTTAAGCAAAGTATTCTCGATCGCCAAACCGCCTGGAGAGACGTGATTGCTACGGCTGCAAAAGTGGGGATTCCGGTGCCTGCCTTTAGTGCCTCGCTGGACTACTTCGATAGCTACCGTCGCGATCGCTTACCGCAAAACCTGACGCAAGCCCAACGGGATTACTTCGGTGCCCATACCTACGAACGGGTAGACAAACCGGGTGTTTACCACACCGATTGGATTCATGTGGCTGATGAATCCAACGTTCCGGCAATGGCAAAGTAATTTCTATCTCTACCAGGGGCGCATAGTCCTGCGCCCCACTCTAGAAATCCCAATTTTAATTAAAGGGCTAATGGTTACTGGACAGGAACGCGACGGCGTTTTTTAGCCGTCGCCTGTTTCATTGCCATAACGTTTAGCGGTGGCTGGCTAGCTGGCTTAAGCGCTTGAGCCGGACGATCGATGATCTGTAACCCGTCTAACAAGGCATCCCGGATAATCGGTTCTTGTTCCTGGTTCAACATCAACTTGAAGTAGTCGGCGATCGTGCGGCGTTGATGGAGGTCAGGGTGGCGGGCTTGCGTGAGATGCTCAGTGAGCTGTCGAATTGCAATCAACCGTTGGAGGGGATCGGTATGGGTAAGATTCGTGACGAGTTGGCTAACGGATGTCTGATTCTGATTCGCTTGCCAATGCAAAATTTGCCAAATCAAGAGCACTAAAACCGCTAAAGTTCCTGTACCTTGCAGAATTGCTCCTAAAGCAATCGAGGGACTAGAGGCATCTGCCCAAATTGCGGTTGCCAAGTAGGTCGTTAACGTGGCAATCCCACCCCCCGCGATCGCTAAGGCTAGAGGTTGGTTCCAGCCATCCAGCCATTTACGCAGGTCTGACCAAGACTGGTCTGGTTGCCAATCATGCATCAGGTAGACCAGCATCATGACGCCGATCCCCACTCCGGTTGCTAGCACTAACCTGCCATTCCAATACAGCAGAGCTGCTGCCCCTGTGATCACCATCAACCAGCCACCGGGACCTGACCAGCGCTGAATGGGGATATTGTGAAGCTGTTTTAATGCTTCATCCTTCAGTTCATGCAGTGGCAGGTTTTGCATCAGTCGCCCTAAATAGCGCCACCGAAACGTTGTCCTTGCTGCGTAAGAAGCCTTTGCCACGTCACTGATTCCATTAATTGCTAGAGAAAGTGATGCAACTGACCTGGTCACCTGCCCGATCGTTACCCCTAGGGGCAAGGTGGAGGCAACCAAGCACCTATAAATTCTACAACCTCCCTTCCCAGGCGACAGAATCAGCCACCAGTTTGATTAATATTCAAGTTCCTATCCGAAAATATTCTTTATTCATGGGAAATTAACCAGGCTAGCTGACCTAGCGAAGCGGTTTATTGACAATAGAACTCGTAGGATAAAAGCGCCACATGCCAGTTCGCCTGATCGTCTGAAGTTTTGTCTAAATTTCCCCGAGATTTCCTGAAGCTATGTTAGAGCAAGTGTGTAGTGGGAGAGGATGGTGGAGTGAAGAGTAATTTGAATCGACCTGAGATCAATCAACCGGGTAACTCCGAGTTGCCTCGCTACGAAGTGCGATCGCCAAATGACCTTGATCCGGCGATCGCTAATGTCGCTGCCACGATTCAACATCCTGGTCGTTCACTGAAGCTGCCTCAGTGGATTAAGGCTCGCGGTTGGCTGTTCTTAGGACTAACGAGTTGCCTAGTGTTTGGCGGGGTTGGTGCATGGGCGTTAGTGTGGTTAGCTACCCCTCCTCCCTCGGCTGACTGTCAAAATATTTCCGTGCTGTCTCCTGATATGGAGCGGCTCTATTGCGCTCAGGAAGCAGCTCGCTCAGGAGATTTACCTCAACTCCTGGCTGGTCTCAAGTTTCTGGAGGAATGGACTCCCGAACATCCGCTCTACAAGGAAGCCCAGAAGTCGATCGATGAGTGGTCAGCCGCCATTTTACGAATTGCCCAACAACGGATTGAACAAAGTGATCTGAAAGGTGCTGTAGATCTGGCTAAGCAGATTCCTAAGTCTAGCCCGATCTATCAGGATGCTCAAGCGATCGTGACCCAATGGCAAACGCTGTGGCAACGCGGGGAAGCGATCTCGACAAAAGCTCGTAACGCCATGAAGCAGCAACGCTGGGACGAAGCGTCTCAATACATTGCTAGCCTACGGGAGATTAACCATGATTACTGGCGCTATCAACGCCCACAACTGCTATCTCGGCAATTGCTGGCAGAACAACAGGCAAGACGGTTGTTTGCTGATGCTCAAAGTTTGGCGAGCTTGGGTGCCCCCACTGATCTCGGAGCGGCGATCGCCGCTGCAAGCAAAATTGAGCCCACAACCTTTACCTGGGCAGAAGCTCGCCGTACGGTAAAACAATGGAGTGAAACGCTATTGGCTCTAGGAGTACAGCACTGGCGGCAGAACCAGACTGAGGCTGCGATCGCGGCGATCCAACCCGTAACGCTCAACCCCGATCTGGCTCAGGCGGCTTATGACTTGATTGGACTCAGCTATGCTCGCCAATTTGCCGTCACCAGCAAGTCTAGCTTGATGCCCTCCTTTAACCAGCTTGGCAGCCTCACCACGGCTGTCACTCTAGCCAGTATGATCCCCACTGAGAGCCGCTACTATCCGTTAGCCCAAGCCAGTATTCAGAATTGGCAAACCCAGCTTCAGGACAGTACCCAACTCCAACTTGCCAATGTGATCGCGCAAACTGGGCAAACCCTGTCCTATGACCTGGCGATCGCCCAAGCCCAACAGATTACGCCAGATAGACCTCAGCGGCTCCAGGCCCAAACTCTGATTGCCATGTGGAGGACTGCCCAACAACAGCTAGAGGATCGCCCCTATCTGCTATATGCCCAGCAGTTAGCCGAACCAGGTACCCTAGTTGCCTTAAAAGCGGCGATCGCGCAAGCCAATCAGATTGCTGCAGGACGAGCCTTGCGAGGCACCGCCCAAAGTTTGGTGCGTGGCTGGTATCAAGCAATTCAAACGATCGAAGATCAACCCATTCTCGATCGAGCCTGGTCCCTAGCAGGACAGGGCGATTTGAATGGGGCCATTCAGGTCGCAGCCAACATTGCTCCTAGACGGTCTCTGTACTGGCAAGCTCAAGGCGCGATCGGGGATTGGCAAGCGCAACTCCGAGCCGCACAAGCCACTCAAGCGCGACAATCGACAGTAACCAAGTCCGAACCCTCCTCTGTGCCTCAACAGACAGACCAAAATTTCCCAAGTTCTGATCCTAGTCCCACCAGTAACACCACGGTGAATGAAGAGGGCACTGCCTCAGTCACCACACCACCTACAGCAGAGGAATTTCCCCAACCTGGGGAACCGAGTCACAGCAACACAGAACCGCCACCCCCGCCGGCTAGTATTTCGGCGCCAGCCGAACAATTTGTGCGCCCAGGTAATCTCCACTCTCAACCGGTCGTGATTCCCGAGCCTCCTCCAGCGATGCCCCCTGCACCCAGCCATGCTCAGCCAGTGGTGATCCCCGATTCCCCATCGGCTCCTTAAGGGAGTCATGGATAGCAGAAAGCGGCTGAGCAGACCCTGAATGGCTTCTCTCCAGCCGCTTGCTTTTAAGGCTAGCTGATTACAAGTTCGACATCACATCCCGAGCGGCTGCCAAAGTGCGATCGATATCGTCTTCGGTATGCGCCAATGAAGTAAAGCCGGCCTCAAATTGGGATGGCGCCAGATATACGCCTCGTTCCAACATGCCACGATGGAAGCGACTGAACTTATTTAGATCAGACTTTTTGGCATCCTCATAATTGTGGACTGGTCCTTCAGTGAAGAACAGACCAAACATGCCACTAATCTGACCACCGCAGGCAACATGTCCAGTTTCCTTGGCAATTTGCAGTAAGCCATTGGCTAATCGCTTGGTAATGCGATCGAGGGTGTCATAAGTACCTGGTTGCCGCAATAACTCCAGCGTCTTGATTCCAGCTGTCATCGCGAGGGGATTCCCGGATAGAGTACCTGCCTGGTACATCGGACCAGCGGGAGCTACCATGCTCATGATGTCCCGACGACCACCGTAGGCACCCACGGGCAAACCACCACCAATAATCTTGCCTAAAGTCGTTAAGTCAGGAGTAATACCAAACTTCTCTTGAGCCCCACCATAGGCAATTCGGAAGCCAGTCATCACTTCATCAAATACCAGTAAAGCCCCATGCTCCCGCACGATTTCTTGCAATCCAGGCAGGAAGCCAGCATCGGGAGGGATGAAGCCCGCATTACCGACTACAGGTTCAAGAATGACCCCAGCAATTTGGTCAGGGTTCTCTTCAAATAGCGCTTTGACCGCTTCCAAATTATTAAAGGGCGCCGTCAAGGTATTGCTGGTCGTGGTTTTAGGCACACCCGGCGAGTCAGGTAGCCCTAGAGTAGCTACCCCAGAACCTGCTTTTACCAGGAACATATCGGCGTGCCCATGATAGCAGCCTTCAAACTTAATGATCTTTTCCCGTCCAGTGAATGCCCGCATCAAGCGCAGCACGGACATACACGCTTCCGTGCCAGAGTTAACGAAACGGACCATTTCAATGCTGGGGACAGCATCAATCACCATTTCGGCTAACACGTTTTCCAGGCGGCAAGGGGCACCAAAGCTAGTCCCTTTCTCGGCAGCTTCCTGAATGGCTTTAATCACATCCGGATGGGCATGACCGCAAATCGCCGGTCCCCACGTGCCAACGTAATCAATATATTGATTACCATCGACATCCCAGGCATACGCGCCTTTAACCCGATCGAACACGACAGGTTGCCCACCCACAGACTTAAAAGCTCTTACCGGAGAACTTACTCCTCCTGGCATCAGTTTTTGAGCGGCTGCAAAAATTTCTTCTGATTTAGTTGTCTTAAATGTACTCGTGACCAATGCTATCTCCTTAGAAATTGATTGAATGAAGTGAGGGGGAAGAACGGTTGAATCGAACGTTAAAAAACTGTTTGGCTACGTGAACGCACATTTGTTTATCTTACCTGGAGTCGGGAGCAGGAGGGAGCGATCGCTGGGTGGAGGAATCGAGCGGATGGGATTCGGTAAGGGCAGTGAAGAGGATGGAGTAGGTGAGGGAGATAGGCAAGATGGGAAGTTCAGCGGGACTGACCGTAGGACCAGGTGATGCCAGGACCAACCTGCAGAGATCGTTGTTCGGGAGTAAAGAGTTCCCAGTCAGGCAGGTCATGATCATCGCTGGTGGGAGTGAAGGTTAACTGGTCGCCGTTGCTCCAATCAATCACGACACGCAAGTCAGGATAGGTAACCTCGATCGCAGTCAGACTCTGCCCTTCTAGATGATGGAGCACGGGGCTGATGGCTTCTAAGCCGGTTTGACCTGAGACAGTTGTCCCACCAGACCGTTTAAGCTGCCAAACTGCACCGCGTGTCCCGAGAATCCAACTACCATGATCTTTACCGAGCTGTGTATGACAGGTATAAGCGATCGGTTCCCCGAAATGTAGCGTCAACTCCTGGCGATAGTTGAGGCTGATTTTCCAGCACAGTTCGCCCACGACTCGACCGACAATGTCATGCAGGGAAGTTAAATCCTCAACAGTCTGAATCTGGCGGATGAGATGTAGCGTCATAATAAATCTTAATTTCCCGGCGATCGGGTTAATTCTACCAGTGGCTTCAGTATGCCCATGTCAGGAAACGACCAATCTACCTGACAATAATGAAGTGGATTGTCAATTAATGAGTGTTTGGGCATGGAGTTACAGCAAGCGGTTCCGGTTGATCAGATTCGCTACGACGATCGTGGCTTAGTGCCAGCGATCGTGCAGGATTATCTGGATGGCACGGTGCTGATGATGGCCTGGATGAACCGGGAATCGTTGCAAAAAACCCTAGAAACCGGCGAGACGTGGTTTTGGAGCCGATCGCGGCAGGAGCTTTGGCATAAAGGCGGGACTTCCGGTCATACTCAGAAGATTCAAAGCATTCGGTACGATTGCGATAGCGACACGTTGCTGCTCAGTGTCGAGCAGATCGGTGATATTGCCTGCCACACAGGAGAACGCAGTTGCTTCCACCGGGTTGATCACACGATCACGCCGCCACCTGCCGATACCTTGTCACAAGTATTTCAGGTGATCTGCGATCGCCGTGACCAGCCTACCGACACCTCCTATACCTGCAAATTATTCGCTGGTGGTGACAACAAAATTCTGAAAAAGATTGGTGAAGAAACAGCAGAAGTCGTGATGGCCTTTAAAGATGATGATGCAGAGGCGATCGCGGGAGAAGTTGCCGATCTGCTCTATCACACGTTAGTAGCACTAGCCCATCATCAGGTTGATTTGAAAGCTGTTTATCGTAAGCTGCAAGAGCGCAGACGCTAGTTTACTCAACACTTCCTTGCCCTTTCCGTCCATGCTCAATGACGATGACTGATCATCCAGACTACCAACTTGCTGCCTACGATTATGTGTTGCCGGAAGCCCGGATTGCACAATCGCCTGCAATCCCAAGAGACAGTTCTCGCTTACTGGTGGTCAAAAATCGTTTGGAGCACTGCCATGCCAGCTTTCGGGAGCTGCCAAACTTCTTACACCCAGGAGATCTACTGGTTCTGAATAATACCCGTGTGATTCCGGCGCGTCTGTATGGGCAAAAATCCAGCGGTTTACCTGTAGAAGTGCTGTTATTAGAACCCCAGCCCAGTGAGAGCACCCCAACCGATGGGTTCTCTGATCGATGGCTAGCCTTAGTTAAACCAGGCAGACGCTTAAAGCCAGGAGCCAGAATCTGGTTTAGCCACCATCGGCAAAGTTCTTCGTCTCCTCCATCCCTATCCGCTGCAGAAGGGATTTGGGCAACCGTCCTGGCAACGGATCCCACAACTAGTGGGCGAATTATTCAATTTGAAGTACCGCCAGGGCTATCACTGCAAGACTGGATTTATCAAATGGGACAGTTGCCACTCCCCCCTTATATTACGCAGCTTGAAAGTGAGCCAGAGCAATATCAGACGGTATATGCGGCTTGCCCAGGAGCAGTGGCAGCTCCCACAGCAGGACTGCACTTTACCCCAGAGCTATTGCAGCAGTTACAAGCCTGTGGCATTCAGCAGGCATTTGTGACTTTGCATGTCGGCGTAGGGACGTTTCGTCCGGTGGAAGCAGAAAATATCACCAACCATCAAATGCATTCCGAGTGGGTAGAAGTGCCAGCCGCAACGGTTGAGCAAATTCAAACCACCAAAGCCCAGGGAGGCCGCGTCATTGCTGTAGGCACAACAGTTGTGCGATCGCTGGAAGGAATCGCCACACAGCTCGGGAAGCTACAACCATTTTGTGGCAAGACGAATTTATTCATTTATCCCGGTTATCAGTGGCAGGTGATTGATGGCATGATTACCAACTTTCACTTACCAAAATCGAGTTTGATGATGCTAGTGAGTGCCTTAATTAGTCGGCGACGGTTACTGGATCTCTATCAAGTTGCGATCGCAGAGCACTATCGGTTTTATTCTTTCGGAGATGCAATGTTAATCCTGCCAGAGTCCAGGATTAGCTATGACTAATCAACACTAATTTTCTGCAAGCAATATTTTCTTAATCTTAACAGTGTGCCTAGAAGAACAGCATTCTGGGGTCTTACTATTAGAAAATTTATGTTGAGAAAATTTTTAGCTCTTAATTTTTCTCCTAAAAAATACAATCTAGTTGGCTGAATTAGGATGTCAAATCACCTTGAAATCAGTTGTTAGTAGCTGCTCTAAATTGGGTATTCTCTGATGAAATGAGTATTTGTAAACAATACTGCGGTATTGCTGAGGTAAGCGAATGAGGGTTTAAGCAGGGTGCTTTCGCCTCACTAGACTCATGCATTAAATAGGGCAGATAACGTCAATGACTGCGATTAACTTCAAGAAAATCCTTACGAAACGTGAGGTCCTGAATGTTTTGCATAATCTGGTTAGCGCCTTTAACCTCGAACTCTCTATTCAAGATGCTTCAGGGGAGTTTTGCCTTCAGTTAGGGAACAATCAGAGCCGTTCACTAGAAATGACTGAGTTAGAACCAATCTATGGCAATGAAGCGATCGTAGGTTGGGTGCATTGTCGCTCTCAAGACGATAAGTTAATGACTAAAACTCAGACTGCTGCGATCGCCCATCTCTTATCCCATTGCATTAATCAGGAAATTGATAAGAAATCTCTAGCGAACGAACTACTGGAGAAGTACGAAGAGATTGATCTATTTCAGGATATTTCTACTCAAATTACAACCAGTTTGGATCTACAAGAGCTTACCCAACTGGTGATTGAAGAAACCCGCAAAGTGATCGCAGCCACGCGAGGTGCAGTTTTACTAGTCGATGCAGCAATTGAACCTCTGCGTGTGTTAGCAGCTTTTGGTCAGCCCTGGTATGAAGCCACCCCACCCCGGTTGGGAGAGGGTATTTTAGGGCAGATCGTCACCTCTGGGCAGGGTGAAATTGTCAATGAAGTCATTTCGGATCAAGGGATCAGTGCGCTCATTGCTGTACCGATGAAGGTAAAGGAGCAAGTGATTGGGGCGATCGTTCTTAGCCATGATCCAGCCATTACTTACACAACCCATGATCTGAAGCTACTAACCATCTTTGCATCCCAAGCTGCGATTGCGATTGAAAAAGCATTGTTATACGAGCAAAGTTGTATGGCAGCGCTATCAGCGCAAATTCAAGCGCAACAACTTCAGCAAGCATTACAGGAGTTGAAGCAAACTCAGGCACAATTGCTGCAAACAGAGAAGATGTCAAGTTTGGGGCAATTAGTCGCTGGTGTTGCCCACGAAATTAATAATCCAATCAATTTTATTGGAGGAAATCTTACACCGGCCTGTGAGTATGCGCAGGATTTACTGAATTTATTGCGGCTGTATCAGCAGTGCTATCCCCAACCATTGACAATAATTCAGGAGCAAATTACCGCGATCGATCTGGATTTTTTAACAGCAGATTTACCAAAGCTGTTGTCTTCGATGCAATTAGGGGTCGATCGGATTCAAAAAATTGTCCTCAGCCTCAAGAATTTTTCACGCTTAGATCAAGCGGAACTGAGTCAGGTCGATCTCCATGAAGGGTTAGATAGCACTTTATTAATCCTGCAACATCGGCTCAAGGCAAATGGTCGTTCAGCCGGAATTCAGATTATTAAAGAATATAGTGAATTGCCTCTGGTTGAATGTTATGCCGGACAAGTGAATCAGGTATTGATGAATCTGCTCAGTAACGCGATCGATGCCTTAGAGGAATCAATCAGCCCATGTGCTTCGCTGCAAATGCAACGAGAAACTGCTGAGAGTTGTCCTTTACCAACCATTTGGATTCAGACTGAGCAGCAAGATTCGGCTCAGGTAATTATTCGGATTCGCGACAACGGCAGCGGCATTCCAGCAGAAGTTCAAGAAAAATTATTTGATGCCTTTTTTACCACTAAACCGATCGGTAAAGGGACAGGATTAGGACTATCCATTAGTCATCAAATCATTGTGGATAAACATGGTGGTTCCTTGAAATGCCATTCTCAAGTGGGAGAAGGCACTGAGTTTGTCATTGCCTTACCGGTTCGAGCGATTGCTCCAGCCAGTGTGACTCCACGCATTTCTGTTTAACCAGTTGAGATCGAGATCGGCAGTAGTCAAATCAACGGAGAATCCCTGTGGATCATGCCAATTCAGACCTGCGATCGCTGAAACATGCTAAATGGCTAACCTCGCTGCGATCTTATTCCCAGGTTGCCAGCATCCTAGTCATAGCCATGGGTGGCATTGTGTTGTTGGGGTGGTTGTTTAATCTTCCAGCTCTCAAAAGCATATTACCCATCTGGGTGACGATGAAAGCTAATACCGCGATCGCCTTTATATTGGCAGGATGTTCGCTGTGGAATTTACATCGCTCCCCTAGATCAACGGTCACAATCACCCGGATTTTTGCTGGACTGGTGCTCACGATCGGGGGACTAACCTTAATCCAGTACAACTTCGGCATCAACCTCGGTATTGATCAACTGTTATTTCAAGAACCCCGGAATGCTGTGGGCACTTTTGCCCCCGGACGCATGGCCGCCAATACGGCGTTTAATTTTGTGCTGGTGGGCACAGCGTTGCTATTACTGACGCGATCGCGACCATTCTATGTAGTAGTGCAGTTACTCAGCCTGACCTCTTTTTTCATTGCACTCTTAGGATTCCTAGGCTACCTCTACAACATCCAAGAATTCTATGGCTTTGGTTCTTACACCAAAATGGCTGTTCATACTGCCACAGCTTTCATCATCTTGGGGATTGGCATTATTTTCTTGCATCCTCAGCGTGGCTTAATGGCTGTGATTACTAGCCAACAAGCTGGCGGCATTATGGCACGGCGGTTGGTATTAGCAGTAATTGGGATTCCTCCGATTCTGAGTGGTTTAATTCTGCTTGGCTACCGCGCCAAACTATACAACAGTGAAGTCGGGCTGTCTCTATCCGCGATCTTCAGCATCATTGTATTTGTAGTGCTGATCTGGATGAATGCCCGAGCTTTAGAACGGATTGATAGCCGACGGCAACAGGCTGAGGAACAAAGCCAGATTGATGCGATCGCGGCAGCCCGGGCAGCGACCCACCTCACTGTAGTCGTTGATCATCTAGCCGATGGTTTACTCGTCACCGATCCGGCAGGACAAATTACTCGCTTCAATCCCGCCCTCGTTAAAATGTTTGGGCTGCAAAATACTAGTCTCATTGGTCATCCTTGCCGGATGCTTTTTCCACCTGAGATCGCCGCCTTGATTGAGCAAGCTATGACTCAATCTAAAGAGCGATTTACCGCAGAAGTGGCGTTAGCCAACCATCGAGTGGGACAAGCGGTAACAACCAACATTATTCGAGAGGCAAATCAATCACAGGCTACGGAATGGCTGGGTTCTGTCACCTTAATTCGGGATATTACGGCAGAGAAAGAAATTGACCAGATGAAAACTGAGTTTATTTCTACCGTATCACATGAATTACGGACTCCATTAACCTCAGTTTTGGGGTTCGCTGCCATTATTCAAGAAAAGCTGGAAATTATTACTCCCGTAATCCCGACTGATGATCGCAAAACCCAACGTTACCTAAATCAAATTGAGAAAAATATCAACATTATTGTCTCAGAAGCTGAACGCCTGACATCTTTAATTAACGATGTCCTAGATGTTGCCAAAATGGAAGCGGGGAAAGTGGAATGGCACATGCAATTGCTATCAATGGCGGCAGTAGTGGAACGAGCGATCGCGAGCACATCGGCGTTAGTTGAGAGCAAAGGCTTGCTACTACACAGTGTTGTTGCCCCTGACTTACCTAAAGTATTTGGCGATAGCGATCGGTTAATCCAAGTAATGATTAATCTAATTTCTAATGCGATCAAATTTACTGAACACGGATCGATCACGTGTGAAGTCACTAGTCAACGCGAGCATTTGTTAGTTCAAGTGATTGATACTGGAATTGGCATCCACCCTAAAGATCAACCACAAGTATTTGATAAGTTCAAACAAGTTGGAGATACATTAACAGACAAACCAAAAGGTACTGGTTTAGGCTTACCGATTTGCAAACAAATTATTGAACATCATGGCGGCAGTATTTGGGTAGAAAGTGAGACAGGCAAGGGTAGCCGGTTTTGTTTTACCTTACCGATCTATACAGCGCCAAATCAGTTAAGAACAAACATGGATGCATTAGTTAAACAGCTAAAAGCTCATGTAGTGACCACAACTCCTGATTTAATCCCGCGAACTAAAACGATTCTAGTTGTTGATGATGATCAGAATATTCGAGAGCTACTTCGCCAAGAACTAGAAGCAGAAGGATATGACGTGCAGGAAGCCAGCAATGGTATGGATGCCCTTGCCCAAGTGAAAACTACTAAGCCTGATCTGATTATTTTAGATGTGATGATGCCGCAGATTAATGGGTTTGATGTAGCTGCTGTCCTGAAAAATAATCCTCATACGACTGATATTCCAATCATTGTCTTATCCATTATTGAGAATAAGGGTCAGGGCTATCGGATTGGCATCGATCGCTATCTGACTAAACCCATTAATCGAGAAGAATTGATGCAAGATATTGGTTTACTACTATCTCAGGGAAGTTCTAGTAAAAAAGTGTTAGTTGTAGATAACAATGTTTCTACTTTACGTATCCTCTCTGAAGTCTTGCAATCCCAAGGATTTAATGTAGTAGAAGCCTCAGATAGCCAAGAATGTATTGAAAAGGCTCTATCTACTAAGCCCGATATGATTATCGTTGATTCAGTATTTTCCCAGCAACATAACCTGATCCGGACGCTACGCTTTGAAAAGGGATTGGAAAACCTGTTCTTTATCTTTCTCGCTGATCAGGAGCATCTGACCTCCCGTTCTCCTGACTCGATCGAGGAGTAATGTTGTCGTTTCGTAAGTGATCTTTTTGTTGCCCAAAACTAGTTGACTTATGCCTCAAAAAATTCTAATTGTGGATGACGAACCCAACATTTTGATCCTGATGGAACAAGCTTTGGAAGCACTGGAAGATGCTGGAGTAGAGTTACTAACAGCAAAGAATGGGGAAGAAGCACTCAAGCTGATCAAAGCTGAAAAACCAGAATTGGTTTTTTTGGATGTGATGATGCCTAAGCTAAATGGTTTAGAGGTATGCAAAGCAGTAAAAACAGATCCGAGTCTGCAAACGGTTTATGTGATTATGTTGACCGCAAAGGGGCAGGAAGACGATCGCCAGAAAGGAAATGATGTAGGAGCAGATCTTTACATGACTAAGCCCTTTCGACCCAAAGTAGTATTAGAAAAATCAATGCAAATTTTAGGCATTGAATAAATTCCTAAAAGGCATGAGAATCAGACCTTTAGTTTGATTCTCACAATCATTTACCTCTAGAGGAATACTGCTAGGATCTGTCTTCAGAGTCTCATGTAACCTAGAGCAACTTGATACTGTAGCCATATACACAAATGGTTATCAGGAGTCTTTATTATGGCTGAAGAGATGAAAAATCAGGATTCTAATCAGGAACTTGAAAAACCAGGAACTGAGGTGATCTCAGAAGGTGAACACAATCTTCCCGAAGCCGATATTACAGCTCAAAGTTATGATGCTGAACAAATTCAGGAAGCTGTCGCTGAAGGTGAAGTAGAGTCGCCTAAAGTGGATTTAGATGCAGATTATGCTGCGGCCCAACAGCTGAGTAAAGGCAACAATAGCAGTGCATCAGCAGTGACCAGCATGGGTAATCCCCAGTTTGAACAGACACATACGGAATCAGCAAAAGCTGTCGCTGATTCTACTGGGAATCCTGATGACTATCGAGATATGGCAAAAGCTGTCACTCCTGATCCTGCCGAAGCTGGCAATGTCAACCAGCCAAAAGCCACTAACCCAGGACAGGCACAGAAGTAATTTTCTCATCGCCTTGAGCAGTTCCCTATCATCTCCCTAGCTTTTAGAGTGAATATCGATCGTCTAACCGTATGGTTGGGCGATCGTTTTTTATGAGGCATCACCATCCCCTTTCTAAGTTTTTGATGGCATGCTCCTGGTTAGCAAAATAGTGTTAAGTAATCTACCAAACGTTAGAAGCAACGTATCGGCAGACAGTTTCAAACTGGCGTTAGTTCTACGATCGCTGTACCCCTATCCTGCATTATGATATTTTTCTCTTCTCGGATTTTTTCTGCATCACTTGAGACTGTCCGATTCTGAAAGAGTATGCGACACTGCATAGCAAACGGTTCCTTTGTGGAACGAGACCCCGTAGCGAACGGTTCATCACTCGAGACTCAGGGAAACACTGATGCTGAACTATTTACCGCCCTTAAACGATCACAATTTACCGTATCCCGATACGATTCATCCGATCGTCGTACATTTCGTGATCGCGATGGTTTTATTTGCCTTTATCTGCGATATCATCGGCTATTTCACTAAAAATCCTCGATTTTACGAAGTCAGTTGGTGGAATCTCTTTTTCTCAACGCTATCCATTTTCATTGCTGTGATCTTTGGTCAAATTGAAGCGGGGTTAGCAGAACCCTATCAAGCGGTGCAATCCACATTAAATTTACATACCTTGATCGGTTGGGCACTCGCTGGAATTCTGTCGGGCTTTACTGCATGGCGGTTTGTGCTGCGATCGCGGGATCCACAAACGGTGCCCATTCCCTATCTGGGTGCCAGTGCGGTTTTAGCTTTGCTCGTCTGTATGCAGACTTATCTGGGAGATGAACTCGTCTGGATTTATGGATTGCATACGCTCCCGATCGTCGAAGCCGTGAAGCAGGGAGCACTGCGATGAATGAGGAGTTAATTCAGCAATTAAGTGGGTTAGGAGCCAATGGCTTACCCTACGTTATGCCCATCCATCCCAACTTAGTCCATCTCACGCTTGGTTTATTCATCATTGGCATTGCCTTTGATATTGCCGGAGCCTTATTTCCTTTAGAAAAATCCATCCTGAAGTTTTTGTCGCTGACAGCTGTTCGTTCCAATTTCTTTGATGTCGGTTGGTACAACGTTCTAGCCTCGGCGATCGTCACCTTTTTCACCGTCGCCGCTGGGTTTTACGAAATCATGCTGGCTGCGCCCGCCGTAGATCTAAAAAGTTCCTGGGGATTGGGCGCAATGGAAACAATGCTATGGCATGGTTTGGGTGGTGTGTTCTTATTAATCCTAATTGTTGGCATGACTGTCTGGCGGGGCTATCAGCGCTTTCTCTGGCGGAAGGACATGGCACGGCAAGTGCAGTGGAGCTATTTGCTGGCGGGCTTAGTGATTCTCTTGATCATGTTTGTCCAGGGAACGCTGGGTGCCCACCTGATTGCCGATTTTGGCGTTCACAACACGGCAAAGGGTTTGCTGCATTTAGGTGAAGATCCCAATCTACTCCTGAAATAATGTCCTGATTCGTTCTGACGGCAATGGTTCGGAGGTTTGAATGAAACCGATCACAATTGTGCAAATGCTGCTATTTACGGTGGCGATCGCGGCAGCTAGTTGGTGGATGGGACAGCAGTCCTATGGCTGGCTCCCCCCGCAAGCGGCGACAGAAGCCAAATTGATTGATGATTTATTTAGTTTTTTAGTGGCATTAGGGACGTTCATCTTTTTAGGAGTAACGGGATTTATTGCCTATTCCCTGGTCTTCCATCGCGCTCCCCGCTATGACCTGAGTGATGGTCCGGCGATCGAAGGCAATGTCACGTTAGAAGTAATCTGGACGGCGCTCCCGATTCTGTTAGTGTTTCTGATTGCAGGCTATAGCTATCAAACCTATGAGCAAATGGCGATTCGCGGTCCGATGGAAGTGGTGCATTTACACATGCCAGGGATGGAGTCTGCCTATGCCGCCGATGCCACCAGTGAGCCAGTGGAAGCGATCGAAGTTCATGCCAAACAGTGGGCCTGGTCGTTCCGTTATCCTGAGCAGAATGTGACGAGTACGGAATTGCATTTGCCAGTGAATCATCGCATCCGGTTAGCCATGCAGTCGGAGGATGTAATTCATGGCTTTTTCGTCCCTGCCTTTCGCCTGAAGCAAGACATTATCCCCAAACGGACGATCGAATTTGAATTCACTCCGGTACGAGAAGGCAAATATCGCCTGAGTGATTCCCAATTTAGTGGCACCTATTTTGCCACCATGCAAACGAATGTGGTGGTCGAGTCGCCCCAAGCCTATCAACAATGGTTGACGCAAACCGCCGCCTACCCCACTACCCCAGCTAGCAATCCGGCTTATGCGGAATATACCCAACAAATCCAGCAACCAGGATTTAAAACGGGTTGGGCAACGGTGAAACCTGCTACACCACCGTTAGTCAACCAACCCAGCCAAGCCGGATAGCCCCCCTAGCCCCCCAAATCTGGGGGGAACCAACCGTTCAAAGTCCCCCAGAATATAGCTTGCGGCATCGTAGAAAGGGGAATTTAGGGGGCGCAACAGTTGACAAGGATGACTACTCAAACTGATGTACACGTAAATTTCTAAGGGAGATTTAGGCAGATCTTCCATCGTTGGCAACAAACCATAGAACCTTTAAACCACTTTCCTCAAGTTAATCATTCCAGCTTTAGAGATAGGTGATTAATGACTAACGTTCCGATCGATCGCGTGGATGTCTTGGGAGATAAGCCTGAATCTGAACCTCCCAATAATTGGCGACACTACTTTAGCTTTAGTACCGACCATAAAGTGATTGGGATTCAATATCTGGTCACCTCCTTTATCTTCTTTCTGATCGGTGGCGTATTCTCAATGGTGATTCGCGCCGAACTGATCACGCCAGAAGCCGACTTCCTCGATCGCACCCTCTACAACAGCATGTTCACCATGCATGGGACGATCATGATCTTTTTATGGATCTTTCCGTCCCTAGTCGGGCTGTCTAATTATTTAGTGCCCTTGATGATTGGGGCGCAGGATATGGCGTTTCCCCGCTTAAATGCCGTGGCGTTCTGGTTAGTCCCCATTTTCGGCATTCTGCTGATGGCAACGTTCTTTCTACCCGATGGCACTGCCCAATCTGGCTGGTGGGTCTATCCTCCGGTGAGTACTCAAAATCCATCCGGGCGGTTAATTAATGGACAGGCAGTATGGATTCTTGCCGTGGCCATCTCCGGCATTTCGTCGATTATGGGGGCAGTAAATTTCGTCACGACGATCGTCAAAATGCGGGCACCAGGGATGACCTTCTTCCGGATGCCCATCTTTGTCTGGACAGTGTTGAGTGCTCAGTTGATCCAACTAACGGCTCTGCCTGCTTTAACGGCAGGAGCAGTGATGTTGTTATTTGATTTGACCGTTGGCACCGCCTTCTTCAATCCCGATAAAGGCGGCAACCCGATTCTGTTCCAGCACTTCTTCTGGTTCTATTCCCATCCGGCTGTGTATGTGATGGTGCTGCCGATCTTCGGGGTGTTTTCCGAAATCTTTCCAGCTTTCTCCCGCAAGCCCTTATTTGGCTACAACGTCGTGGCAGTTTCCTCAATGGTAATTGCCGGAGTCAGTATTCTGGTGTGGGTTCACCACATGTATACCAGTGGCACTCCTGGCTGGATGCGCCTGGTGTTCATGCTGTCTACGATGTGTGTCGCCGTACCCACAGGCATTAAGATTTTTGCCTGGACAGCGACCATCTGGCGAGGAAAATTGCGGCTGGATACACCGATGCTATTTGCCTTGGGCGGCATGGTGATGTTTTTATTCGCCGGCATTACGGGCATCATGCTGGCATCCGTCCCGATCGATATTCACGTCAACAACACCTATTTCGTCGTCGGTCACTTTCACTATGTGGTCAACAGCACGATCACGATGGGTATGTTTGCTGCCATCTACTTCTGGTTTCCCAAAATGACCGGACGGATGTATTACGAAGGCTTAGGCAAACTGCATTTCTGGCTGGCGTTTCTGGGCAATAACCTCACCTTCCTGCCTATGCACCCTGCCGGATTACAAGGCATGGTGCGGCGGATTTCCTCCTACGATCCCGAATATGCCTTCTGGAACGTGCTGTCCAGTTTGGGGGCCTTTCTGCTCGGCATGTCTACCCTGCCGTTTATTTTGAATATTGTCGGTTCCTGGATTCAAGGCGAACCGGCTCCCGCCAATCCCTGGCGCGCGATCGGCTTGGAATGGCTCGTCTCCTCCCCACCCCCCGTCGAAAACTTTGAACAGCCTCCAGTCGTTGTCTCAGCTCCCTACGGCTACGGCAAATCCGAACCCCTGATCGCCGGAGCCAATTCTAGCGACAGTCCATAAGCGACTCCCCATCTCCCCATCTCCCTTACCTCCCCCACTCCCCTATGGACAGTTCCCTCACCTCCCAACCGATCGAGCCACCAGCTCACGCTACCGCTGCCCATACCCACGATGTCCAGGGCACCAGCCTATTTGGCTTCATCGTCTTCCTGCTCTCCGAGAGCATGATTTTCTTCAGCTTCTTCGCCGGCTACATTGCCCTCAAAACCACCACACCCGATTGGTCTCCGCCGGGGATGGAACAGTTAGAGGTATTTAGCCCCGCCATTAATACGATCGTCCTGGTGTCCAGTAGCCTGGTGATTTATTTCGCGGAAGAAGCCCTCAAACGCCATAAGCTCACATTATTTCGAGTGTTCTGGTTCCTAACTTCCGCTATGGGCGCTTACTTCCTGGTCGGGCAAGCGATCGAGTGGCGTAGCTTACCCTTTGGCTTTACCGATGGCGTATTTGGTGGCAGCTTTTATCTGCTCACCGGTTTTCATGGTCTCCACGTGCTAACAGGAATCCTGCTGCAATTCCTGATGCTGGCTCGTTCCTTCATTCCTGGTAACTACGACACCGGACATGTGGGAGTAACGGAAGTGTCCCTGTTCTGGCACTTCGTTGATGTCATCTGGATCATTCTGTTCTGCCTGATCTACCTCTGGCAGTAATTCGACCGGATTACCTAAACGGACAATAGACTATCTCCCCCATCCTCCCTAACTCCCTTATCTACCCCATTCCCTAGCGAGGACAGCCTCCATGATTATTGATGATCAACACTACGACCTCATCATTATTGGTACTGGTGCAGGTGGTGGAACCCTGGCACACAAACTTGCCGCCACAGGTAAAAAGATTTTGATCCTGGAACGGGGCGACTTTCTGCCCCAGGAAGCCGAAAACTGGGACACAACGGAGGTGTTTCGTAAAGAGCGCTACCACCCGAATGAACAATGGTTTGACAATGCCGGAGAGCCATTTCGACCGCAAACCAATTACTGCGTCGGCGGGAATACCAAAGTCTATGGTGCCGCCTTACTGCGGATGCGGGAGCGAGACTTTGAGGAGGTGAAGCACCAGAACGGAGTTTCGCCCGCCTGGGGACTGAAATATGCCGACTTTGAGCCGTACTACACCGAAGCAGAGCGGTTGTATCAGGTGCATGGGGGTCAGCCTGAAAGCGACCCTACTGAGCCGCATCACAGTAGTAGCTATGAGTGTCCACCGATCAGCCACGAACCTCGGATGCAGGAGATTTGTCAGTCGATCGCCTCCCAAGGGTTACATCCCTTTCACCTACCATTAGCCCTGAAACTGAATGAAGCCGATCGCGACCAAAGTACCTGCATTCGGTGTGATACCTGCGATGGCTATCCCTGCAAAGTTCATGCTAAAGCAGACACAGAGATTACTGGCATTCGTCCGGCACTGGATTATCCCAATGTCACGTTGAAAACGAATGCGAAAGTCTTGTATCTGCACACGAATGAATCTGGACGAGAGGTGAAAGCCATTCAGGCGGAGGTGAACGGACAGCGTTACTTATTTGCTGGACATCTGTTTGTGGTGGCCTGTGGAGCCGTCAATTCGGCGGCATTGTTGCTGCGATCGACGAACGACAAGCATCCCAATGGACTGGCAAACAGTTCTTCGCAGGTGGGACGCAATTTTATGAAGCACCTGATCAGTGCGGTGGTGCAAATTAGTCCAACCGCGAACCCCTCGATTTATCCCAAGACGATCGCAGTGAATGATTTCTATTGGGGGGAAGCGGGCTATCCCTACCCAATGGGACATATCCAAAACACGGGCAAAATCCACCAGGAAATGATTCCGGGGGAAGCACCACCCTTATTATCGATCGTGTCTCGCCTGATGCCGGGATTTAGTTTGCGCCAACTGGCGACCCATGCCACAGGCTGGTGGCTGCAAACTGAAGATTTACCCAATTCCAAGAATCAGGTACGGGTCGTTGGGGACAAGTTGTATTTGGACTACACCCCTAACAACACGGATGCCCACGATCGCCTGGTGTATCGCTGGACAGAGGTGCTAAAAGCCGTCGATAAAAGCGCCGAACATACGGCTCTGCGGCGGGGACTGTATCCCCGCAGTGACGAACCAATTCAGGTGGTTGCGAATCAATGTGGCACCTGTCGGTTTGGCGAAGATCCAGCTACCTCAGTGCTGGATCTCAACTGCCGCACTCATGATGTAGACAATCTGTACGTCGTCGATGGTAGCTTTTTCCCATCAAATGCTGGAGTTAGCCCAGCCTTGACCATCATGGCGAATGCCCTGCGGGTAGGCGATCATTTACGCGATCGCTTGAAGTAATTCGACTAACGTAAAGGTCGAATAAAGCTGTTATTGGCACGAACAAGGCAAATTTTATCATTATCGCCGATCGTCACTTTCAGCCAGGGTTTGTTGGCCTCATCAAACATTGTCACCATTCCGGCGGGAGTCATGTTGGCTACTAACACCGTGTTGTAGGGAAAGCGGCGAACGACGCTCCATTCGCGGATATTCATCCGAGGATACTGAGCATCGGGAGCATACCACTCTGTAGGAATTTCAGACGACCAACGGCAATTTAAGCCATCTGGATCACGATCGACCACTATCCACTTTTCATGACCCGTGCGGCGTGAAAAGTCACCATTACTATCTGCAACAGGCAAAGATTGCGCCAGAGCTGGAGTGGCGGTGAATGCAACTAAAGCAAAGACTGTGATCGCCAAAAATTGTTTCAACATATCGGGGTGTCCATCCTGAGGAACTCATACTTGAAACTACCCAGCCACCACTGTAAATTTCTGATGACTAACGAGAAGGGTTAATCCCATTAATGGGTTGACCCAGGCGGTTATACAGCAGAATATCCCATTGTCCGTTGGTGCTGGCTTCAAAAGCAATCACATTGCCATCCGCACTAATCACTGGATTGCGCACGGCTGCCCGCAGATTATCCGTTAAGTTACGGAGTTGGCGGGTATCCCGATCGTATAAATAAATCCCAGATTGCCCCTGACGATTACCCGCAAACACAATAAAGCGCCCATTAACGGAAACGGCAGGATTGGATTCTAAGGTATCGATCGCATTCAATCCAGATAGCTCAATTAGAGTTTGAGCCACCGTGTCGTAGAGATAAATATCCTGGCTGCCCCGCCGATCGGAGGAAAACACAATGTAGCGATCGGCGATCCGTGGCGTGACTTCACCAAACGGACTATTCAGACTCCGCCCACTGGGATCGTAGGGAAATGTAATCAAGCGAGAACCGCCGCATCCTCCCAGACCACCCGCCAAAACTAGCACCAGAAACACACGGAGTTTCACAGCTAAACACAATAACGAACAGGATGGAAATATTGCCCCCTCACGTTAACATGCAGGCTAGACAATCAGCGCCAGGTTTGACGAATCATTTACGTGTCTGTGATCGGGTGATCGCCAATCTGGATTAGGTGTAACAAGTTATCAAGATTCTAAAAAAATCTGTATAGTCTGCGACATTTTATCTCCTAGGTGAGAAGCTGAACAGTAGAGATACCTAGAACTCGAATTAATAAGCGGCTTATGAATACGACAGATCCTCTCCGAGAGCAGGTTGTCCAGCAACGGCAAGATGAAGAGCATTTACATGAGAACGTTTTAAGCCGGGCAGAAGCAGAAATCACTACGACTGTAGCCGATGCTGGCTTGAATGAGCAGGTGCGAGAACAGGTCGCCCAATTGCGCCAAGATACAGAAGCCTTACAAGAAAAGCTGTTAAGTCGGGCTGAACAACAGGTCAATCCCACGAGTTAGACCAAGAGTTGAATGCCCTTAACTCTACTTCGCCTGACTGCCAAGATTTCAGTTTGTTACGCTCCTGAATATCAAATGCAACCCCGGTGACACGGGGTTTTTATTGGCAACTCATCGGCGATCGCCCGTTAGCGCTCAATCGGAATCAACCGTGGCGGAGTCGATTCTAGAGTGGCGGGTAGCTCGGGTTCATCGGCCAGCAAAAATTCCCGAATTAGCCGAGCCAATACCCGTTGAGTTAGACCTTCTGCCACTTGCTGACCCATTTGGTAAGTTTCTGGCTTCAAGAACAGGCGGGGGAGGACGGGCAGAATTTTGGTTGGATCAAAGCCGCGAGTTTCCTGTAGGATGCTCCAAATCCGCTGAATATGATCCAGATTTTTTTCGGTACTGGGTGGAATTGCCGGATGCGTGACGGTTAAGCCGACCCATTCTCCGATCGCGGAAGTTGCGGTTTGCCAAGCGTTCAGCCCGATCGCATCCAGTCCCACAACAATTTCGTTCACCAAATAACTGCGGATCATTTCTCCCCGTTCGGAGAACAGGTAATCTACGGTTTGATCAACAACCTGCCCTAAGTCATAATCACTGCTATTCCGGGCATTGCGCAGTAGATTCTCTAGGCGGTTCCAGCGGAAGCTACCATCTTTAAACAATAGATCCCGTAGGGATGTGCGCAGTTGCGGCGCGGGATCGGTCAGCAACCGTTTAGAGACATAAGGATAGGCTTTACTGAGTACCTTAAAGTTCGGATCGACATTAATGGCAATGCCTTCCAGCGTCACGAGCGATCGAATAATCAGCGCGTAGTAGGCAGGAACTCGGAAGGGATACTCATACATCAAAGCCGACAGTTTATCGGTAATGCTTTTAATATTGATTTCTGCAACTGTCGCACCCAAAGCATCACTAAACACCTCGGCAAACGCCGGAATAATTGGGGTTAGATCTGTGTCCGGTGTGAGGAATTCCAGATTGACATAATCTCGTGCCAATCCCTCAAAGTCCCGGTTAACCAGATGGACGATCGCTTCAATCAGTCCATAACGTTGATGGGGTTTGACTTCACTCATCATGCCGAAGTCCAGGTAGGCGAGCTTACCATCAGGAGTCGCCAGCAAATTACCCGGATGGGGATCGGCATGGAAAAAGCCATGTTCTAGTAATTGGCGGAGCGAACACTGGACACCGACATCAATTAAGTAAGTCGCATCAATCCCCTGCGATCGAATCGCTTCCGGTTGGGTCAGCTTGGTGCCCGTAATCCACTCCATCGTCAGCACCCGTCGTCCGGTGTATTGCCAATAGATGCGTGGCACATAGATATCGGGCAGATGCCCATAGAGTTGAGTAAACCGCTCAGCGTTGCGACCTTCCTGCTCGTAGTCCATCTCTTCAAAGATGCGACTCGCGAATTCATCCATGATCCCCACCAGATCACTGCGAATCTGCTTGATCCGCCGCATGGCTAAGGCTGCCATTTGCCGCAGAATATACATATCTAAGGTCACGGCTTGTGCCAGCCCAGGACGCTGAACCTTAACGGCTACTTCTTCGCCCGTTTTCAGTTTGCCCCGATATACTTGCCCTAAAGAGGCTGCCGCGATCGGGAACTCAGTCAACTCCGCATAGATTTCGTCTGGAGGACTGCCTAGTTCTTCTTGGATAAATTGAAAGGCGATCGCATTATCAAATGGTGGTAACTGATCTTGCAGCTTCGCTAGCTCTTCCAGATACAGCGGTGGTACTAAATCAGGTCGGGTGGATAACGCCTGCCCCACCTTAATAAAGGCTGGTCCCAACTTCGTCAACAGGTCTCGCAACTGGATAGCCTGCCGTCGTTGCTTCGCTTCTGTCACTCCCGTCTGTTGATTCCACCACCAGGTGAAGGCAAAGCGCACAAAAGGCAGAAAAATTTGGACGACCCGCAGCCAGACCTGCAAGGGACGCTGACTGTAATAGGCCTCAATCTCTTCAGCGTTATAGCGGAGGGCAGTACTATCCTCAGCGGCAGGGATCTGAGCATACTTTAAAGCTGACACTGCACCGGATAAGCCTTCTCCATCCCGCTCGACACTTGAGTCAGGCTGATCATCTAGCTCTAAAACGTCGATCTCGTCCGGTTCCATGACAGACGGGTTAAACCGGGATGTGGTAGAAATCGGCGGTGCAGTATTCACATTCATGGGGTTGCCGTTAGGGTTGGGAGCAGGAATATTAAGTATTGTAACAAGCGAATCTCGATCTCAGCTGTATTTCTCTCCACCCTACACCTTAGACCCTAGTCCCTTTCAAGTCTGGGCAACCGCCCTGAGGGCATGAATCACCTGCTGGATCACACTGTTCCAGTCGCCGGGAGACGTTTGCCGAAACAGCCGCATTGTGGGATACCAGGGGCTATCATCGCGATCGGTCATCCAGCGCCAATCGGCACCATACGGTAACAGTACCCAGACGGTTTTCCCTAATGCTCCAGCCAAGTGGGCTACAGCCGTATCGACACTAATAATTAAATCAAGTTGGGTGACGATCGCTGCCGTAGCTGCAAAGTCAGTGAGCAATGGACTCAGATCAGTAATCTGCTCACTGCATCCATTGGCAACTAGATCTGTTGCATGATGCCCGACTTGCAAACTGTAAAACTGTACCTGTGCCACAGTCGCTAGCTGCATCATAGTTGGCAACGGGCAGGATTTAACTCGATACGTCCATAATGCCCGTTGAGGCTTGAGATGGCTGCCTGCCCAAACAATTCCCACCTTGAAGGGGGCATCAGACAGTTGAGTAGGAGCCGCTTCAACTGCCGCTAGATAGGGCACATCTGTTGGAAGATTAGCTAACGCAATCCCCAGTTGATGGGGCAGACTGAGTAGCGGACAGTGCAGGTCATAGTCTGGCAGCAGATTCCCCACCGGAACGACTTGGGTCACTCCAGCCACCGTTTGGAACAGGCGATCAAGTTCGGGTTGGCATTCGACGATGACGTTAGCTCCACGTTCCGCCAGCAAAGGCACAAAGCGGATGAACTGAATCGAGTCTCCTAAGCCTTGCTCGGTATGAATCAAAATCGTTTTGCCTTGCAGCTCTGAGCCTTGCCACTGGGGTTTCGGCAGCGATCGCGGTTGCCCATTGTTGCAGTACCAGCGCCACTCATACTCTGTCCAGCCTGGTTGCCAGTCGCCTGCGGCTAGTAATCCCATACCCAGGTTGAGGTGAGCTTCGGCAAAATTGGCATTCAAGTGAATTGCCTGGTGATATTGGGTAATTGCCTGATCAAGTTGATTGTGTTGCTGGAAGGAAATGCCCAGATTGTTATAGGCATCAGCAAAATCCGGTTTGAGGGCGATCGCCTGTTGAAAGTGAGTGATCGCCGCTGCCGTTTGCTCCTGGTTCTGTAAGAGAATCCCCAGGTTGTTGTGGGCTTCAGGCTGATCGGGGTGAAGCGCAAGAGCCTGTTGATAAGTAGCGATCGCAGCTTCCGGTCGATCTAATGCTTGCCAAATGGTAGCCAGGTTGTAATAGCCACTGGCATTTTGGGGTTGCAGGTCAATAAAGCGTTCATACCACAGCATCGCGGCTTCTAGCTGACCTTGCTCTTGCAATAAACTGCCTAAATTGTTGTACGGTTCGGCATAGGTGGGATCAAGCGCGATCGCCTGCTGAAACTGAGCCATTGCCACCTCTAACTGCGCCAGGTGTTTTAAGGCATTGCCGAGGTTGTTGTAGGCTTTGGCATAGTTGGGTTTTAACTGGATCGCTTGCTGATAGTGCGCGATCGCACCGTAATAGTCCTGTTGTTTCAGGAGTAAGTTGCCCCAGTTAAAGTGAGTCGGGGCATGGTGCGGATTTAATTCGGATGAACGACGAAAATGCGTTGCGGCAGCATCCCACTCACCCCGAGCTTGCAGCGCGATCGCCAGATTATTGTGAGCTTCAAAATGGTTGGGGTCGAGAGTGATGACTTTTTGATAATGAGCAATCGCGGTATCTAAGCGTCCCGTTTGTTGAGCGATCGCGCCAGATAAAAAGAGTGCTGAAATATGGTGGGGCTGCTGCTGAAGCACAGTCTGACATAACCACTCTGCCTCTAGTAACTTCTTGGACTGATAAGCTTGGAACGCTGACTGAATAGCTTGAGAAACGTTAGTCATAGTCAGAAATAGAGCCGAACTCTACCGCAAGGAGTTTGAGCCTTGCCACTGTCGCAAACTATCTTCAAATTAGCCCGCTTTGTGAGACCCAGAATCACCGGGGTAGTGTCAGCAGCAATGAAACAGAGGTACTATTGGGTAGGTCAACTTCTCGTTGGGATAGTAGTTTAAAAGTGTTAGCAACTAACTGCCTGCCCGCGCGTACAGAAGCTCCCCACTCGAAACTGGAGCATCTCTACACCCTACCCTACTCCATTAGCCCCATGTTGCTTGCGCTTCGCATTGAAAATTTTGCTTTGGTTGACCACCTGGAGCTAGAGTTAGGCACGGGATTGACAGTACTGACTGGAGAAACGGGTGCTGGTAAATCGATCGTGCTAGATGCGATCGATGCCGCTTTAGGCGGTAAAGTCACTAGCCGCGTGATTCGCACAGGAGCAGACCGGGCAATAGTTGAAGCCACCTTTCGAATTGTCCCAGAATTAACAGCGTGGCTCCAGCAGCAGGAAATTGAAGCCGACGGCACGATCGTCTGTAGTCGCGAAATTGTTCCCAGTGGTAACAGCCAGCGCAATCGTTCCCGGATTAATGGCGTCCTGGTGAACAAACAGCAAATGGAGCATCTGCGCGATCGACTGGTGGAAATTACCGCTCAGGGGCAGACCGTACAGATTGGGCAACCCGCTCTCCAACGGGAATGGTTAGATAGCTACGGCGGCGATCGGGTGTTCCAACAACGGCAACAGGTGGCGGTAGCTTTCCAGGCATATCAGCAAGCCACCCAGGCGTTAGAAAAACGGCGACGGGCAGAACAAGAACGATTACAGCAATTAGATCTATTTGAGTACCAGTTGCGAGAACTGAATGCGGCTCACCTCACCGAACCCGACGAATTCGATCAACTAGAGCAAGAAGCCAAACGCCTGAATCATAGTGTTGATCTGCAACAGCAAAGCTATCAGGTCTATCAAGCCTTATATCAAAACGATAGTGGTGCGCCTGCCTGTGCCGATCTACTGGGAACAGCCGAACACACCCTCCAAGACATGGTGGAATATGATCCCCAACTTCAGCCAATTTTGGAGCTAGTGAGTGCTGCCTTGGCACAGGTTTATGAGGCAGGACGGGAAATTAATCACTACGGAGACAGTATTGAAGCTGATCCCGAGCGCTTACAGGAAGTGCAAAGCCGAATGGCAGAACTGAAGCAGGTCTGCCGCAAATATGGACCCACCCTCGCAGACGCGATCGACCTGCGCGATCGACTCCAAGAAGAGCTGTATAGCTTAACAGGGGGAGGGCAATCTCTGGAAGAACTGGAACAGACCATGAACCGCTGTCACCAGGCGTTAATCCAGGCTTGCACAGAGCTGACTCAGCTTCGCCAGCTTGCTGCTCAAGATTTGCAAGCTCGGCTAGTGAAAGAACTTAAACCCCTGGCAATGGACAAAGTCCAATTCCAAGCCCAACTGACCGCTTGTCCTCCGTCCGCTTATGGGGCTGATCAAATCACCTTTCTGTTCAGTCCCAATCCGGGTGAACCCCTACAACCCCTGACCGAAATTGCCTCGGGTGGGGAAATGAGCCGTTTCCTGTTAGCCCTGCAAGCCAGTTTTTCGCAGGTGGATCCAGTTGGCACATTAGTATTTGACGAAATTGATGTAGGTGTGTCCGGGCGAGTCAGTCAGGCGATCGCGGAGAAACTCTACCAACTCAGCCATCATCACCAAGTCTTGTGTGTAACTCACCAGCCGATCGTCGCTGCCATGGCAGACCAGCATTTCCGGGTGAGTAAACAGGTGATTGGGGCTGAATCCAGCCAGAACGTCAGTTCTATTACCAAGCGCTCCAAAGCCAAGGCAAGTCAGCCAAACTCCAATGGACACGTTCCGGTAGAGCCTGCTACTTCAGAAGTACGGACAGTCGTGCGAATTACCTCGCTTAATCCGGAGCAACGACGCGAAGAACTGGCACAACTGGCGGGTGGGCAGTCGGATGCGATCGCTCATACCACCGATGCAGCTGCCTATGCCTTTGCCGAATCGCTTTTAGCTCAGGCAGCCGCTCTACGACAAGGACAAGCTGACGCGACAAACGGTAAATCCTCCGCCACAGTGACCCCGACAAAAGCCAAAGGACGGCGATCGACAAAATCCTCTAAGAAAGCCTAACGTTGGGAGCAAAATCAGGCTGTAACGATCGAGCAGTAGCATCGATCTGAAAAATTGTGAAAATTTTCTGGGCTGACAACAGATTTCTTGATCAGCTGGGAACTCTGACGTAGGAGACGATACCTTCTAATTCCTGCAAATAATGGTAGAAAAAAGTACATATCTTTCAGGTCATAATGCCACAATCATCCTAGAGCAGATGGTATTGGCAATCAGAATGATCATGAATGACGGATTCGGTTTAGTAAGTTTTCAGTTAGTCTCTTAGGCAGACCCGACAAATTACCACCCACCTCTATCCATGGTTTAATTTGCTTTACTCTAGTTGCAAGCCTTCCTTCACAGGTGTTGCTCAGATTGGCACTTCCCCTGTACTACTTAACTTTTATCCCCTGTAACTACTATGACAGCCCCATCATCGCATCTACCTGAGCAAAATCAGCGAGATTCTGTCACCGAAATTTCTCACAAGACAGTCAAAATGCCCGGTGGGCAATCGGTGTCAACAATCCAGACGGTTGATGTGCAAGTAGTGATTGAGGCTCCGCCCGATCAGGGCTCTACAGTCGCACCTGAACGCCGACAGGAATCTAGCCGGGGTGGTAATCTGGTCGCGTCTACTGGGCAAAAGGGAAATTTTTCCTCGTTTCTCGCACCGCTGAAGAAGGACACCTTTAAAGAGGTGGTGAGCGATGTTGAAGAGAAACTCAAGGTGGTGAATCAAACCTTATCCATGTTGGATATGCAGGGGTTTGATGCGGTGCTAGAGGAAATGCTAAGTTCTATCACCTTTAAAACTGGAGAATTGCTCAATGCCGATCGCGCCACAATCTTTTTAGTGGATGAGGAAAAAAACGAGCTTTACACGACAGTGGCTCAGGGAAAAGGTGGCGGTACGGTTGAAATTCGGATTCCTGCCGATCGGGGGATTGCTGGCGAAGTGGCAACCTGGAAGCGCGTCGTTAATATTCCCTATGATTTTTATGAGGATCCGCGATCGGGACCAGCCAAAGAGCTAGATAAAAAAAACAATTACCGCACCTACACCATGTTGGCAATGCCCCTGCTGAATGAAGCGGGTGACTTAGTTGCCGTGGTGCAACTGATTAATAAACTGAAGCCCAGCTCTGACCCAACAGCGCCACTCGATGAAAAAATTGATTTGGCAGGGTTCACCAGCGATGATGAAGACGTTTTCCGGGAGTTTGCCCCCTCAATTCGCCTGATTTTAGAATCTTCCAAATCCTTCTACATCGCGACCCAAAAGCAACGAGCTGCTAATGCCTTAATTAAAGCCACAGAGTCTCTAAGTAAGAGTAGCCTCGACCTCGATGAAACGCTGAAGCGTGTGATGGATGAGGCGAAGCAATTAATGAATGCCGATCGCAGCACCCTCTGGTTAATTGATCATGATCGCAACGAAATTTGGACCAAGATTGTGATTGCCGATGGGTCCCTGAAGGAACTCCGCTTTCCGATCGGCGTGGGATTTGCTGGACAGGTAGCGGCTTCCGGTGAAGTCTTGAACATCCCCTTCGATTTATACTCCCATGAAGGCGCTAATATCGCGAAGAAAACCGATCAGAGTAGTGGCTACCGGACGTGCAGCCTGTTGTGTATGCCTGTCCTCGCCGATGGTGAACTGATTGGTGTGACTCAGTTAGTCAATAAAAAGAAACAGGGTGAACACCCTGCCTATGATCCAGCAGACTGGCCACAAGCCCCAGAATGCTGGAAAGCCAGTTTTAATCGCAGTGACCAGGAGTTCATGGAGGCATTTAATATTCAGGCTGGAGTAGCGCTGAAGAATGCCAAACTGTTCCAAACCGTGAAACAGCAGGAGCAGATGCAACGCGATATTTTGCGATCGCTGTCGAATGGCGTGATCTCAACGGACAAAAACGGCAACATTATTGCGGCGAATGAAAGTGCTAAAAAGCTACTGGGCTTTGAGGAAACCGAACCTTTAGAAACCCAAGCTGTTCGGGAACTAATCCAGCTAGAAAAGAGCGACTTTAGCCGTTGGTTTAATATGGCGCTGGAGGCAAAAGACGATAAAAGCCGTCATCAGTACTATCCCGATCAAACCCTGCAATCAGCAAAAGGCGTTGAGCAACACAGTATTAACCTGTCAATTAATACAATTAGTGATGCTAATGATGCTATGAAGGTTTCTGGGGCACTGGTGGTGATGGAAGATGTCAGTGCTGAAAAACGGCTGAAAAATACCATGTCTCGCTATATGAGTGAGGCAGTAGCCAAACAGTTGTTTGAAAACCCCGATGCCGCCAAGATGGGGGGCGATCGCAAGAAAGTTTCGGTGCTGTTCTCCGATATCCGCAGCTATACCACCATTACCGAAAGTCTCACAGCTGAAGAAGTCGTCGAAATGCTGAATAAGTATTTTGAATCGATGGTGGATGCCGTCTTTACCTATGAAGGTACTCTGGATAAATACATTGGGGATGCCATCATGGCAGTGTTTGGCTCGCCGCTACCCCTAGAAGATCATGAATGGAAAGCGGTACAAACGGCTGTAGAAATGCGGCATCGACTGGCGGCGTTTAACGAGGAACGGACTCGCCAAAATTATGCGCCTATCCGGATTGGCATTGGAATTAACTCCGATGAAGTCATTAGTGGCAATATTGGCTCTAGCAAACGGATGGAATTTACCGCGATCGGGGATGGGGTCAACTTAGGTTCCCGGTTAGAGAGTGCCAGCAAACAGTACGGTACAGATATCGTCATTAGTGAGAGTACCTATAAACCCTGTGAAGATCGGATTTGGGTGCGAGAACTCGACTACATTAAAGTCAAAGGTAAGACCAAACCTGTGGCAATTTATGAGTTAGTAGAATTGAAATCTGTCGATATTGCCTCTGAACTCAGGCACAAGATTGAACTTTATCATCAGGGCTTGCACTATTATCGCGATCGCAAGTTCCGCAAAGCCATTAATGAGTTTGCTGCCATTCTGGAAGATATAGATAGCCACGACAAAGCCGCTCTACTCCATATGGATCGCTGTCAGTACTGGCTGCAAAATCCGCCTAGTGATGATTGGGATGGCTCTTGGACCTTGACCGAAAAGTAAGTTAATTATGAGTTTTTCGCTAAGTGAATTGTTTGCCGATATTCCTACCATTGACGTGGTCGATGTCGGCGCAAGTCCGATCGATGGTGATCCCCCTTACCAACCGCTAATGTCGATCGAAAAAGCGCGGGTAGTGTGCTTTGAACCCAATCTGGAAGAATATCAAAAGCTTCAGGAAAACCCCTATCCTGGGCTAACTGTTCTCCCCTATGCGATCGGAGATGGACAGGATGCGATTTTGAATATTTGTCAGGCTCCAGGGATGTCATCCCTACTAACGCCCGATCGCGAAATTCTCGAACATTTTCACGGCTTTGATCAGTGGAGTCAGATCGTGCGGCAGGAACCGCTATCCACTCATCGGCTAGATGATATTCCGGAAATCACAGCGATCGACTACCTCAAATTAGATGTACAAGGTGGAGAACTCGCCATTCTCAACCATGCCACTCAACGGTTACAACAAACATTAGTTATCCATACAGAAGTACAATTTGTCCCGTTTTATCAAGGGCAACCATTATTTGCCGAATTGGATCAAGTATTACGGGCACAAGGCTTTTATCTACACACATTAAAGCCACTTGTGCATCGCACATTTAAGCCTGTACTGATGAACAATGATATTTTTGGTGGCTTAAATCAACTCCTCTGGGGAGATGCCGTCTACGTGAAAAAATTTACCGATTTTGCTCAGCTTACTCCAGCCCAACTATTAAAAATTGCCCTGATCTTGCATGACTTATATAGTTCTTTCGATCTCTGTGCTTTAGCGTTAGAGCATATCGATCGCCAAACCCAAAGCGATCGCCAAAGCACTTATTTCGCTCACTTAATTGAGGCATAGCTAGCCATCGTAGGGTCACTTTAGCTCTGGTCAGCCTTTAGACAGTTTTTGCAGACAGCAACAAATCACTGCATTGACTCAAGCCGATAGAATAGAGGGGTAAACAAATGTGAACTCCCGGCTCCAGTTATGACCGCCTCTGCGTCTTCTCCTTCTACTACCGATACGATCGAGTTAGCGCCTAGCTACACGTTATCGCTCGCGCTAATTGGACTGGCAATTCCTTTACTATTGGTGCAAGTGTGGGTCAGTTTGGCGATCGGGCTGTTTGGGGGATTTCTGTTACTGCAAACCGTCCTGCTGCGGCTGCGCTTTACCCCAACTGATTTGGATATTTACCGGGGCGAGACCCTGATCCGGCAGTTTCCTTACCAGGACTGGCAGAATTGGGAGATTTTTTGGTCGCCAGTGCCAATTCTGTTTTATTTCAAAGAAGTCAAAAGTATTCACTTTGTGCCAATTTTGTTTGATCCGAATACTCTCCGGCGTTGCCTAGAAGCCCGGTGTCCCAAAGCCCAAACATCGGTATAACTTTTGCTGGTAACTTTGTATGCTGCACTTCCTAACTGATACTTAGTACTAATAACAAATAATCTGGTTATGACTTCAGACGAATTCCCTACCGACGAGCCGATGGATAATTCAGCCGCTTTTGCAGCCCTCTCAACGGAGAATCCTGCTATGTCTCCTGTTCCCGAAACTTCGGTAACAGACCACTTAACAGAACAATCCAACACGGTGGAAGCAATGCTGACCGAACCCGCTCCAGCCGAACTATCGGGAGCGGCAATGACCGCCACAGAGCCATCGGATGCTGAAAGCCCTCTGGGGATTCAAGCCGCTTCGGTAGAGGTGTTACGGGAAGAGGAATGTACCGTAGCGATCGAACAGCCAGATGCCCCACCGCCCAGCGCACAACTGGGCAATCTCACCTTAATTCCCGTGTTGGAGCAGCGCATTGCTGAACTGCAAGAGCAAGAACAAGCCTTGAAGCAGGAAATTGCTCGATCGGAAGCCACGTTATCCCAGATGCGGGAACAAATGGCAGCCACCCAAACCACGATCGGGAATATGGTGCAGTCTGGCTTACGTGAACTGGAAAAGCGCAAGCAAGAACTCCAGATTAGTGTGGAACAACTGGAACGGCGACAGGAACGCATTCGTACCGAGATGCGCACCACCTTCGCTGGAGTTTCTCAAGATTTAGCCATTCGGGTACAAAGTTTCAAGGATTACTTGGTCGGTAGTTTACAGGATCTGGCACTAGCAGCCGAACAACTCGATTTACCTAAACCTGGTAGAGGACTCGAACCACCCACTGTTGTGACTGAGGTACAACCCTCTAAGTCCAGTAACCCCCGATTTGCGGAACAAAGTTTTCAGGATCAGACAAAATTAATTCGCAGTTTGTTGGATCAATACCGTAATCGTCCAGATTATTACGGTCCCGCCTGGCAATTACGGCGCACCTTTGAACCTGTTCATGCCGAACGCGTGTCGAATTGGTTTTTTACTCAGGGCGGACGGGGAGCCATTCGCACGATGGGCAGCCGCCTGCAAAATATTTTGATTGCTTCGGCAGTCGTCTCTGTGTTGTGGTCACTGTACGAAGATCGGCTGCGAGTTCTGGTCCTGGCACAGTCTCCAGAGCGGTTAGGGGAATGGCGCCGCGGCTTACAGGATTGCTTGGGAATTACCCGCAGCGATTTTGGTCCCGATCGAGGCGTGGCATTATTTGAAGACCCAGAGGTGTTAGCGCAGAAAGCCGATCGGTTAGTCAAAGATGGCTTGATGCCGCTGATTCTGGTCGATGAAACTGAGGATCAAATTAGCCTCTCGATGCTGCAATTTCCGCTGTGGCTAGCATTTGCACCCAATCCTCAATCCCCAAGTTATTCGTCCTATGGCTATTAATTAACGGTCCAGGGTGATTGGAGCCGGTTCCGAAAACCTGGATAATGGCTAGTAGCCTGATGCTGATTTGCGATCGCTCGATCATGCGCATCCAGGTGGTTCGTTCTTCACTCTAACTTGCAGGATTTATGGCTCTCTGGCTCACCCTGAATGGACTTTTGTTACTCATCGCCTATCTGCTCGGTTCAATTCCTCCAGGCTATTGGGCGGGGCGGTTACTTCAGGGCATTGATATCCGAGAGCATGGATCCGGTTCGACCGGAGCCACCAATGTCTTACGGACGCTAGGCAAAGTCCCCGCGCTCATCGTTTTACTAACGGATGTCTTAAAGGGAGTTGCCGCGATCGCCCTGGTGAAATGGTTGTATACGCTGGAGAGTCTGCGATCGTTAGCTCCCAGTGATCTGGATTTATCTACATGGCTACCCTGGATGGCTACCCTCGCCGGACTGCTGGTGGTTCTGGGACATAGTAAATCGATCTTTCTCAACTTCACTGGCGGCAAGTCTGTGGCAACCAGTTTGGGAGTCCTGCTGACCTTAAACTGGATAGTCGGGCTGGGCACCTTTGGCGTATTTTTATTGGTGCTAGCCGTAACCCGAGTTGTATCGCTGAGTTCGATCATGGGGGCGATTGCGGTTTCCGGTCTGATGTACGCTACGGGGCAACCACTCCCCTATTTACTGTTTGGGCTAGCGGGTGGAGTGTATGTGATTCTGCGACATCGCTCTAATATCCAACGGCTGTTAGCCGGAACAGAGCCTCGGATTGGGCAGGCAGTACCAGAAAATAGTTCCCCTTCGCAGTCGTAAATCTCTGGACAGTGACGACCTCAGCGACAGTAACATCCTCTTTTCTCTACTGGATCTCATGGGACTGAAAATAATCGAGAATTTTGACGGCAGTTTTACCCTACAGCCAGAGGCGAAAGCTGCTTTATTTGCGCTACTGACTGGAGAAGCGTTTCTTCAGCAGGTGGCTCAGCAAGTGAACTGGTCGCAAATCGAATTTACCGAACTGCTATTTCAGCCAGTGCCTTACAGTATGACCACACCAAAGGGAATGCCAGCAGAATTTGAAAAGTTCCATACCTCTGAAGATCACCTGATTATTAATGTGCCGCCGAACTTTATGTTCCAGGCAAAAATTTTCCAGCCCAACCGTCTTTGTGCCGTGTATCGCCGAGTGAATTAGATGTCTGATATTGAGCTACCTACTCTCGCTAGTCTAGACTTTCTCCCTTATGTGGATACGCATGGGCAGTTACCGGAGCAGTTCCAAGGCAAGGTCGGAGTTTACGCCATTTTTGATCAGGGTAAGGGATTGCAATATATTGGCTATTCCCGAGATGTCTATCTCAGCTTGAAACAGCATCTCGTCCGCCAAGCGCAGTATTGTTATTGGCTGAAGGTGCAGACTATCGATCGCCCTAGTCGCACCCTATTAGAAGATATGCGGCAAGCCTGGATTGCGGAGAATGGTAGTATCCCGCCTGGAAATGCGGCTGAGGAATCGGCTTGGAGCCAACCGATCGATGTCAAAGGACTCATGACCACCGATGAACAGACGAGCTATCAAGCCTCGATCGATGAGGTGGCACAAATCAAAGTCTTGAAGCAAGCCGCCCGGCGCATTGAAGCTGGAATTTTAGAAGACTTGGCGGCGCGAGGCGTCAAAACCGAAATTCGGTTTAATCCTAAATTGAAAGAGACTGGCTTACTAGATCTCAAATAGGGGTTAGTCAACACAGAAGCCGCGAGAACTTTAAATGCTCTGGCGGCTTCTATATAAGGCAATTTGATTAAATTTCCGATGCTAAACCACTGGATTCCTTCAGGTTAGTCAAGATAACCCATTAAGTTGGCTGGATCGTCAATATCATTTGCTGCGATCGGGCGGTTTCCGGGCAACATGGAACCCTGCATCAACCGAGGATCGCTCACCATGATGGGACGATCACCGGGCAGCATCAAACCTTCAACTAGATGAACTGGACTGTTGAAAATCGGACGATCGCCAGGTAAGTTCCCTCTAACCGTAAGATGGCTAGCTTCGATCGGACGACCATTTAAGAACGAACCAAATAACTCCAGGTGGCTAGCTGCGATCGGACGAACACCAGCGACCGTCATTGTTTCCACCACTTCAACCTCACTCGGCATAACCGGGCGATTCCAGACCATCGAAGTCGGTTGATGCAGCCGAATGGAAGTTTCCTCCGGCGTTTCACCCTCTGAAATGGGACGAGCAGTAATTTTGACTACGTTATCGTTGCTCATAGCTTCTCCATCGGTTGTCTCAGAGCCATTTTCCGTTACTGTGGGTTCACTGGTCGTTGCTTGAGCGTCTGTTGCATCAGCCTTAGCCGTCCGTGAAGAACGTGATTTTTGGCTTTTGCCTCCGCGTCCACTGGCATCGGCAGGATTATTCACAGTCATGACGGATTGCTCCTAAACAGCGCTTTACTAAGCTCTCGACATCTCGGGGATTTTTCAGCATGATTTAGTTCTGCTTTACTATCCCTTCCCAAACCTTAAGAAAATATTATAAGCCGAAATCGGGCTAATCCTGCGGGATCAAGCTACAGGAGATCTTGTCAGAATGATTTAGATCTTTAATCAAACCAGCCTTGGCTAGTGCTGATCAGCGGACAAAGCCGGAGATTGAGCACGAAACATGAATAGTTATGTTCCGGCAACACAACGGTTCCAGCGTGACTATAAGTCGTGATCACTGGCTAAGTTTGCCGTACAAGTAGGGCAGAGAGATAAAGTTCTATGCATCTCTGCCCCAGTTCGTTCAGTTATGCCTTAGCCACTAATTCAGCTTTCTTAGCGGTTAAGCGTTCGTAGGTTGCCCGCATTTTCAGACCCGTTAGGACTTGGAACAGACCAGTACCATTGTTAGAGCCTGGGTAATCCCGGTGTTGTAACAATAGCTCGGTCAGTTCACCCGAATACCGAGTCGAGGTCTTGCTGAGGTGATTTTCGATGTAAATCACTTCTTCCAGTTTGTCAAATTGACCATCGACTTCCAGGACAGAAACGCTATGACCGTAGTAAGTGTCGGGTCCGTAGTGCATTCTGATGCCAGGGTAGGAGCAGGTTAGCTTCCGACCGCAAGGAATCCAGTCGATCGTGGAACCTTCATCAAACAGGTAAGCAGGCTCAAATCCTTCTACCTCATCCCGTTGAATCATTTGTACCCGCAGCACTTTCCGCTCGGTGTCGCCAGGAATCAATTGAGTGGGGAGGACTTGGATAACAACATCCGCAAAGCCTTTTTGGGGATCGATGTAGGCTTGGAAGTCAGGACGACGGGCGTTGATTGCCGCTAACACATCCTCATAGGTGTGTCCCCGCTCGGACATATCCCGTTGGATCTTCCAGGCAATCTTGACATCATCGCTGATATCGAGATAAACGCTGAAGTCAAGCAGGCTCCGAACCCTCTCATCATAGAGGGGGTGCAGCCCTTCAATCACCACAATATGGTTAGGTTCGATCAGTTCAGGGGGGTCGATCTTCCCAGTTTCGTGGTTGTAGATCGGTTTGTTGATGGAGTTGCCTTCTTTCAGCGCTTTAATCTGTTCATACATCAGATCAAAGTTGTTGGCTCTGGGGTCAAGCGCGGTGATTCCGGTTTCTTTGCGTTGTACCCGATCCAGACTGTGGTAATCGTCCAGGCAAATTACGGTGACGAAGTCTTCCCCGAACAAATCCGTAATTCGACGTAAAAAGGTGGACTTGCCACACCCGGAGTCACCGGCAACGCCAATCAGAACCACACGGTCTGGCTTACTGGTCATAGGTTTCCTCTTATCGAAAGGGTTATCTACTTAGCTAAGTGTTAAGTCTGCAAATTTGCGATCCATTGGAATCCCTTGTCGGCTTTAGACGCGATCGCCCTGTAGGAGCCTCAAAAGTTCCTTTTCCTCCGGGCTTTCGCGCAGCACATTCCAAGAATTTAGCTTTGATCGACGGTGACGGTAAATCCGCTACCCACCGAGAAAGGCTAAAATTCTACCTGGTAGGTATTTAATACTACCGTTTAGGCTCGATCTTACCAAAAACGGTACTTTTCCCACAAGATGGAAGGTGAATTAGCAGATCCGGCTTTAGTACCTATGCTAAAGGCAATGGGGACTTTAAAGATAAAGAAATTCACTTAGTCGTACTATCCTATCAATGTTTTGGTTCCCTTCTGGTCTATAAGGATATTAGGGCAAGTTATGACACCGGACGGTAGTGCGATCGGTTGAGGCATGGCGTAATTGTCCTGTCAAAGCAAAATTCAAGGTTGATGCCAGCGATCGGATATGGTTGTGGGTCAAGGGACTCAAGGCATCATCGTGATTGTGGTTGCTTCAGGACCAACCCTGTAGTAGGTCATGGTCTGGGCAAAATGGTCACATTACCGCATGATGTTAAGTTAGGTTAACTTCGGAGACAGTAGGCAACATGTACAACTTAAGTGCAGCAGGCAGTGCTGCCAATACCGGATCTGGGAACCGTGTTTTTCGTTATGAAGTGGTGGGTCTGCGTCAAAGTGGCGAAACCGATCAACGAGGCTACGCCATTCGTCAAAGTGGTAGCACATTTATTACTGTGCCCTATAACCGGATGAATGAGGTGATGCAGCAGATCACCCGGATGGGCGGCAAAATTGTCAGCATTCAACCGATCGATGGAAACGTTCCTCTAGAACAGACAAGCAGCTCAGCTACCCCTGACACTAATCAGAGCAAGGGTACACAGCAAGCACAAGAGAGTAAACCCATGACTCAAGCTAAGGCTGAGCTCGATATTCCCGTGAATATCTATCGTCCAAACAATCCATTTATTGGGCGCTGTATTTCCAACGAATCGTTGATTGGTGAAGGTGGCATTGGCATCTGTCAGCATGTCAAATTCGACCTCTCTGGCAGTGACCTGCGGTATCTAGAAGGTCAGAGTATTGGCATCATTCCTCCGGGTGTGGACAAGAATGGGAAGCCTGAGAAGCTGCGGTTGTACTCGATCGCCTCAACTCGTCACGGCGATGACATGAACGACAAAACGGTGTCCCTGTGTGTGCGCCAGTTGGAGTACAAGCATCCCGAAACCGGCGAAACCGTGTATGGCGTTTGCTCCACTCACATCTGCAATATGAAACCCGGCGATGAAGTCAAGATCACTGGGCCGACCGGGAAGGAAATGCTATTGCCCAGCGATCCGGAGGCTACCGTGATCATGATGGCAACAGGCACGGGGATTGCGCCGTTCCGGGCGTTCTTGTGGCGGATGTTTAAGGATAACGAGCGGAAAGCCAACCCAGATTACCAATTCAAAGGCTTTGCCTGGCTGATCTTCGGGATTACCACCAGCGCCAACATTCTTTACAAAGAAGAATTAGAAGAACTGCAACGGGAATATTCTGACCACTTCCGGATCACCTATGCCATCAGCCGGGAGCAAAAGAATTCAGAAGGCGGCAGAATGTACATCCAACACCGAGTAGCAGAACATGCCGAGGAATTATGGAGCCGGATGCAGTATAGCGGCACCCATACCTACATCTGTGGTTTAAAAGGCATGGAAGATGGCATCGATGCCGCTCTGGGTGGAGAAGCCAGCAAGCATGGCGTCGAGTGGAAAGACTACCAACGGCAGATGAAGAAAGCCGGTCGTTGGCACGTTGAAACCTACTAGGAACAACGATTTAATCAATCCTCGATAAATTCTAGGGGCGATCGCTGGCGATCGCCCCTTTCTCATATTTGATACCGATTGAAGTGGTTTTTGTGGCGATTTTTTGGAACTGATCCCCCTCAGTCCCCCTTGATAAGGGGGATGCCGAAGGCAAGGGGATCTGAGGCATCACAGCTAGAAATCAAATGGATATGAAATGGCGATCGCAGCTAATGCACCCCTACGAGCAACTTATTACTGACTAGAACTCCTGGCTCCCGTTGAATCGGTACGATATTGACAACATCGGTTTGAGAGCAGTATTTCAGGTCTTCATGGCAATTCAGCCGCAGTAGTCGCTGACCATGGGTTGCCAGTTGCAGCAGATCCAAGAGCCGATCGCGCCATTGCTGGAATAAGCTGACGGCTCCTACAACTTCGTCATTTCCAGCCAGTTGATCCAATGAGTAACCCAATTCGGTTAGCAGCAGATCGGCGATCGCTCCAGCACAAACGGTATCCTCTAACGAGAAACTGCCTTCCCAACCGGAGCCAACAATCCAGACGGTTTCTGGTTGGTGTTCGACCAGATATTGCACGATCGCTTGGCGATTAATCAGGGCAGCCGCTAGTACTGTAGGAGCCGCTTGTACCCGTTGGAGGGCGCGCGTACCGTTAGTGGTGCTAATAAACAGGCGACAATCCTGAACCCGTTCTGGAGTGCAATCTAGGGGGGAATTACCAAAATCAAATCCGGCAACTTTAGAGCCGCCTCGTTCACCTGCCCGAATGCGTTTTTCGGGTACCCAGTCTTCGCTCACTTGGATCAGTTGATCTAGGTCACTAAATACCTGAACGGCTTCGGCACCTGCGGCTAAAGCAGTCACCATTGTGCTGGTAGCCCTTAATACATCCACCGCGATCGCGCAGTCGGGTGCTGCTTCTGTGGGTGTGAGTTCAGGGGTATGAAAAACGAATAGCTTCATAGGGTAGGAAGGAACGTGCTATTTGTGATGGACTAAGATGACCGGAATGGGCACACCGTAAATCTAGCGAAATAATGGCTAGTAGGTGTCCAGCATTACCAGATAATAAAAGAAAGTTTTGAGGAATAGTGAGCGAGGAATCCCTACGATCACCATTCGTTCATTCAGTCTGCCCAAAAATGTGGAATCTAGTTTGAAGAGGGTGACTCTTCAGCCAGATTGCTTCCCTTCCTATTCCTTCATAAAATAATCCAATTTAGTCTGCTTTGCTGCAATGACTTTTAGTAAGTCCGGAGGAACCATGACCCATCGCCCGATTATCCTTGGTATTGTTGGCGACAGTGCGGCGGGGAAAACCACCCTCACCAAAGGAATTGCCCAGGTGTTGGGACCAGAAAATGTCACGATCATCTGTACGGATGATTATCACCGCTACGATCGCAAGCAACGGGCAGAACTGGGTATTACGGCACTCCATCCCGACTGTAACCATTTAGACATCATGCAGCAGCATCTGTCACTGTTACGCACTGGGCAACCGATTCTAAAGCCAATTTATAGCCATAACTCTGGAACATTTGAAGCTCCTGAGTACATTAAACCCAATCGGTTTGTGATTGTGGAGGGGCTACTCGGCTATTCCACTCGCGGGGCACGGGAATGTTACGACGTCAAAGTTTACCTGGCGCCACCCGAAGATTTACGTGCCAAATGGAAAGTCAAGCGCGATACCCAGAAGCGAGGCTACACGGAAGCGCAAGTGTTGGCAGAAATGGAAAAGCGGGAACCCGATTCCGAACAGTTTATCCGCCCTCAACGGCAGTGGTCGGATATTGTGGTGACGTTTTATCCCCCGGATGATGCCGCCGCGAATCAAGGCTATTTGAATGTGCGGCTGGTTCTACGCCCGAATATTCCCCATCCTGACTTGACCCAGGTAGTCAGTTGTGACAGGACGACCTACTCCAAAGCCGCCATCCGGTTAGGACTCGATCGTGATATGGGTAAGCCGGTAGATGTGTTAGAGGTGGATGGACACGCCACCCAGGAGCAGGTGATGGAACTAGAGCATTTCATGTGTAATGAGATGCCCAACTTGCGGACGGTCTGCGATCGAGAGATCAATCCAGAACTGGGTCAAGTGGTCGGCACCACCGGGGAATCTATCCAGAGTTTCCCACTGGCAATCACCCAACTGCTCGTGACCTATCACATGCTGCGGGCGACCCAACAAGGGTAATCAGGAATCTCAACGGAGAGGGCGGGATTCGAACCCGCGAGGCTCATCACCTGCTCGATTTCAAGTCGAGTGCATTCGACCACTCTGCCACCTCTCCAGGCGACCTATATTAATTTAACCTGTTTTGGCTGAGGTCTTTCACCTGATTTGCCACAATTCCTGGTAGTTGATAAAGCGATTCCTCAGAGGCGATCACCCCATCCCGATCGACCCAAACGAGTTTCACCTCAGTCACCGTGCCCTGCTGAAGAGTCACTAGAGAAAAATTGTGTAAGGTTTGGTTGCCCGTGTGAATCATTCGGGGCACTCTAGCGGCATTCAAATAGATCGTGCCCTCGGAAGCCACTAATGCGGTACGGAGATATTGTTTGGTGTGGCGGAGGTGGTGGTGCATGTGTCCAAAGGCAACAAGCGGAATTGAGATGCCCTGTTGGCGGACATGTGCGATCGCTTGCTCAAAATCAGGATCACCATGATCACCCCCTAATGGTTGCCAGTCCCGCCCACAGGGGGATTCTGGTAAGTCGCCTAATCCAGTTGGACCACAATGTCCCAGAAAGATCACAGTTTCACAGGTGGCTGATTCAGCGGCTGCAACAATTTGGGCAGTGGACTCCCTCCAGCCACTCACGCCATAACGCGATCGATAAAATCCCGCATTTTTCCAATCTGAGCCACCCCAACTAAACGGACGAGCACCGACTACCGTGAGATTTAACGCCGGAAAATCCAATTTACTGTAGCCAACATGGGCGCTACCGAGCAGATCCAATTGTTGCTGAACCCGATCTTCTTTCTGGCGATCGTAGGGACAATTTTGCTTTCCCCAGGGCGAGGCACTATACCAGGCATCATGATTGCCCAGAATGACCGCTTTCGGTAAGTTCACAGCGGCGATTGATCGCACCACATCTACCGCTTCATTACCAAAATCACCGACCAGTAAAACCAGATCTACGCCTAACCGCTGCAATGCCCGCTCATCGTCGGCATCCCATTGATCGTGAACATCACCAATCACCGCGATCGTGATCGCTCGATCTGAGAAAGAAGATCTGGTTAGTTGTGGGGTAGGTGTGTCTTGCTCCAGGTAGGGGGTTTGAGCGCGATCGTTGTCCTGCCAGTCAGCCATGAGTTCACCGTTGTCTATCTCTATCCAGGATAAAGGAGTTGAGAGAAGCTGAAGGCAGAGTATTCTGAATAACTAGCTTTGGATAGAGGGGGAAACCATGAAAGCTGTGCTGATGACCCAGGCAGGAGCGCCAGAAGTCTTACAACTGCGGGATGTGCCGCAACCAATACTGCAACAAGATCGGGAAATCTCAGTGCGGCTGAAGGCAGCAGGCATTAATCCGATCGACACCAAACTGCGCCAGCGAGGAACGTTTTATCCTGAACAAATGCCCGCGATTTTGGGCTGTGATGGAGCCGGAGTCGTGGAAGCGGTTGGCTCTGCCGTGACTCGATTTCAAGTTGGGGACGAGGTGTATTTCTGCAATGGTGGTCTGGGAGGACATCAGGGTAACTATGCCGAATGGACCACGATCGATGAACGATTTGCTGCCCATAAGCCGAAGTCGCTCAGTTTTGCCGAAGCGGCGGCGGCGCCCCTGGTGCTAATTACCGCTTGGGAAGCCCTCTACGATCGGGGGCGGTTACAGGCAGGACAACGGGTGTTGATCCATGCCGGAGCTGGAGGTGTGGGACATGTAGCGATCCAATTAGCCAAACTGCAAGGGGCTAGGGTGGCAACAACGGTGAGTACATCAGATAAAGCGGATTTAGTGCGGCAGTGGGGTGCCGAGAAAGTCATTTTCTACAAACAAAATGATTTTGTCCAGGAAACCTTAGCATGGACGGATGGTCAGGGAGTCGAGCTAGCATTTGACACGATCGGGGGCAACTTATTCGAGCAGACGTTCCCTGCCGTGCAAATTTACGGAGATATTGTGACGATTCTGGAGCCTCCTACAGATACCAGTTGGAAAGTCGCCCGGACCCGCAACCAACGGATCAGCCTGGAACTGATGTTGACCCCCATGTGGCAAGGTTTAGTCGCAGAACAGCAGGCACAGGCCAAAATTCTGGAACAGTGTGCCCGCTTGATCGATCGAGGGGAGCTGAAAATCCAAGTCAACCGTACCTTTCCGTTAGCCGAGGCAGCCGCCGCTCATCAAGCGCTGGAATCTGGCTCTATGGTCGGTAAGTTAGTGTTGTTGACAGAATTGTGATGCTCGATCGCCGTATCGTTCGCTGGTTAATTCTGCTAGTCGCGATCGTCGGGTGGTTGTTCCCGTTCGGGATGATTGCACCACCTGCTTGGGCAGCCACGATCGCCGATCATCCAGCTACCACAGTGCTGGATCGTCCATTGTTGACCGTGGACTTATTACAGGAGCGCTTACGCCATCCGATCCAAAGCGATGGGATGTCAGTGATCGATTTGCGGCGATTCGTCATTGATTTGCGTTCAGACAATGCTAGTTTTCGGGATCAGTTTTACCGGTTAGTCCGAAGTCAACTCCAGCGTCCTGGGACTCCGATCGGCTTGGATTTAAGTAATGCCCTCATTCAAGGCGACTTTCAAATCAGCCAACTGGGGCTACGGATGCCGCTATTTGGTCAGGCATTGTCCCCTATTTTCACTCCAGCTGAGCAAGCCCAACTTCAGCGCGATCGCCGTCGGCTCTCTCGCCTGAGTGCCCTCTCCCAGTCCTTACTGTCTACGACCTCAGAGACGGATCCACAAACGGTGTCCCTTCAGATCACTGTATTTCGAGGCAGCGTTAAATTGACCCGTACTCGCTTTACTCAAATAGCGGATTTTAGCAATACCTTTTTCCTGAATCCGTTGGAAGTGCAAGGAGCGCAATTTTTACAATTGGCCGACTGGTCACAAACTCGCTTTAGCCGACCTGCCAGTTTTGCCGGAGCCAGCTTTAGCCGCGACGCCCGCTTTCGCAGCAGTATTTTTTTCGATCGTGCCGCCTTTGATCAAGCGCAGTTTCAGGGCAACGTCAATTTTCAGAGCAGCGAATTTCAGTCTACCGCCAACTTTAACCGGGCAACCTTCGCCCAACCCGCCAATTTCATGCGAGTCCAGTGGTTAGGCAATGCCGATTTTGCCCAAACGGTCTGGCAACACGAAGCGATATTTAACCGGAGTCGCTTTAGCCAAGCCTTATTCCTCCCCGATGCCGTGTTTGAACAAGCCGCGATGTTCCGGGAAGTCCAGTTCGATCGCCCAGTGAATTTGCGGGGGACGACGATTCTGGATCGAGCCGATTTCGGCTATGCCGGATTTTCGCAGGGCGCTTATTTGAATGTACCAGGGTTACGATTTGACTCCGATCGCGCCAAGATCGTCGGTAATCCTGGACAAATTGGTCGAGTCATTTCCGTACCAACGCTCCAAGGCAATGAGAATTTATTACGCGAATTAGTCCGCAACTTTCGGCGGTTGGAGCAAATTGCTGATGCCAATGAACTGGAATATACGCGGGAACGATTACGCCTCAAGGAATTGCAGCAACAAGTGTTTGGGGTTAATTTGAATGCTGCTTCCTTGTGGCAGTTGTCCCATATTGGCTTTTCCACCCAGCAAGCGATCGCGATCGTCCAACAGCGGAGCCAACAACCGTTTCGCAATTTGACTGAAATTCTAGCGCTACCCGAAATTGATCTGGCAACCTACATTAATGTCCGCGATCACATCATTGCCAAGGAAGGAGCTTCGTCAAGCCGGGAAGTCTTTAACCGAATATCGACCGGACTGTATTGTTTGGGGTTGAGTTTGCTCCTGCTGCTGAGTCGTTACGGTAGTGACTTTCGCTTGGTGTTTGCGGTGGGTCTGTTAGCGATCGCCTATTTTGGGGTAGTGTTTTGGTTCATCGATCGCTGGCGACGGCTCACCCCCAAACCCATTGTGCCTACGGTCTATGAAACCGTTTGGGTAGTGAGTGGTTTTACGGTTCTATCAAGCTGGGGACTGACAGAACTATTTCGGCAGGCAGAACATCCCTGGTTAGCACTAGCCAGTTTAGGGGTCATTGTTGTTCTAGTACCAACAATTCTCTTAATAGTGTTGTATTACCGGGGGCGCTACCATCCCCAGATGAATGTGAGTTACTTCATGGAAGAAGGGACTTTACGCCAACTGCGGATTGTCATCGGTCGCTTGCCGATCATTCCCCGGTTTGAAGACTTCCGCAAACGCTATCTACCGATTCTCTGGGATCGCCGTTGGAATTGGCTGAACTACTTCGATTTCAGCCTAAATAATTTAATGAAACTCGGTTTTAATGACATTCGGCTGCGCGATACCCATTTGCCAGGATTAATTACTGCCCTGGTTTGGTATCAATGGTCGCTCGGAATTCTCTATATTGCGCTAGCACTTTGGACGCTCTCTCGCACCATTCCTGGACTGAATCTGCTAATTTACTTCCGCTAATCCGAGCATTGGCTGCGATCGATCACTCTGCTAGCCGTTCAAGCTAAGGTATAAGAGGCTAGGGCTATTCTCTGGATGCAGTACGTTATGACGATCGCACAATTATTTGATCTAGCCAACCTATTTGTCCTGCCATTCTGGGCATTAATGATTTTGCTGCCGAACTGGGGCGTGACCAAACGGGTCATGGAATCCTATCTACCGTTTATCATGCTTGCTGCTTTGTATCTCTATCTGCTCTCCAGCAGCCTGACTCCAGAAACGGCTCAAGCGATGTCGAATCCTAAGCTGGCAGATATTGCCCGCTTTTTTGGGGAAGAACGAGCGGCGGCGACAGGTTGGGCACACTTTCTCGTAATGGATTTGTTTGTCGGACGCTGGATTTACTGGGAAGGGCAAAAAACCGGCGTGTGGACAGTCCATTCCCTGGCACTCTGTTTATTTGCTGGACCTTTGGGGTTACTGTCCCATATTGTTACCGCCTGGGTCACTAAAACTTTCATCACTAAATTTCCTACCGACTCTGAAACCCCATCATTTTCTCCAACCGGAGAGTGAGCGGTAATGCCTTAGTTCTGGATTTTCCTGACCTCCCTATCCTCCTCGCCTTGCCCCTCTCATCCCATCATCCTTCTGGAGGAAGCCAGTCTAATGTGGAAAAGCCAAGCTATATCTTGAAGACAGTTAAAAATCACTGCGATCGGGGGGATAGCATGGTCAGAACTGGATCAAATCAAGTCATCGCGATAGATGGCATGGCACTGGGGACAACGATTCACGCCCTATCGGATTGCACCCGATGGCTTAAAAACATGCGCGATTGCCTGGGCGCTTAATGGTAGCTATGCAGCTGAATCGATTCAACCTAGCCCGCTACTGGCTAACAATTAGTGCGATCGCGCTAGCCTGTTTTTTCTCTGCCTCTGCCACCTTTAAGGCACTGAATTTAGGGATCGAAGCCTCACCTATTTGGTTTCCGGCTGGCATTGGACTAGCGGCATTACTGCTCTACGGGCAGCGGGTTTGGGTCGGCATTACGCTGGGTACATTTTTGTTTGCAGTTTCGTTAGGGGTTCCCGGGTGGGTTGCCATTTTAGCGGCACTGGGCAGCACCTTGGAAGCGATCGCGGCACAGCAATTTTTGCAATGGACTGACTTTGAGCGATCGCTGAAACGGATTCCCGACACGATCAGCTTTCTTGCCCTCGCTGTGCTCTTAGCACCGACGTTAAATGCAACAAGTAATACACTCCTGGGTTGTGTAGCTGGGCTTCAGCCTTGGCAACACTTTGCGCCCCACTGGTGGACCGTATGGATAGGCGACAGCATGGGAATTTTATTAGTCACCCCATTGCTGTTGACCTGGCTGGGTAGACCCTTACCGCCAGAGTTAACTTCTAGACGACTTAAACAACGTTGGCGTCAAGAAGCAACCTTTCGTCTCCAGGTAGTCGCGTTATTCATCTGGGTAGGGCTGTTAGTTGGTGTGAGTGGAATTGTCTTTACCTGCGCCAGCAAAACCGCGATCGCCCATTATCCGTTAGAGTATTTACCCTTTCCTCTGATCATTTGGGCGGCTCTCCAACTAGGGCAGCGAGCTACTGTGTTCAGCAGTCTGGTTGTTTCGGCGCTCGCGATTTGGGGCGTCGTTCAAGACGCGGGTCCCTTCATGGCAAAAACGGATGGAGACATCCGGCAAGCTGTTCTCCTGCTACAAACCTTTATTGGGGTGATGATGATGACAGCCTTAGTGGTAGCAGCAGCCGTAGCAGAACGTCAGCAAAGCGAGGAACGGTTTCGCGCCATTTTTGAAGGTGCAGCGATCGGCATTAGCTTAGATAGTCTGGATGGTCGGATTGTCGAGAGTAATCCAGCCTTACAAAGGATGTTAGGTTACAGCCGGAAAGAACTGTCCCAAATGACTTTTGCCAACTTTACCCATCCCGATGATCTAGGCGTGGATGTGGAACTGTTTAGTGAAATGGTAGCTGGCAAGCGAGATTCATACCAGATCGAAAAGCGCCGCTTTCAGCGCCATGGGCAGGAAGTCTGGGTTCGGCTCACGAACTCTTTAGTGCGAGATCTACAAGGTCATCCGATTTATACGATCGGGATGGTTGAAGACATTACGGATCTCAAACGGGCACAGGGACAAATTCAACGTTACGCCGATATTGTCAACCGCATGCAGATTGGACTGCTAGTCTGGCAGCTTCAGGATTTAGACCAGGTTGAGAGCTTGACGTTAGTCGATTGTAACCCGGCGGCTCGTGCCATCCTGCATATCGCGGCGGCTCCTGAGGAATTATTGGGACAACGGATGGCAGAGATTTTTCCTGCCCTTATGGAAACAGACTTTCCTAAGCTCTATGCTGAGGTGATTCGTTCCGGTCAGGTTCGTGATCTCGGTGAAATTCGGTATACCGATAACACTGTTCCAGAAGGGATTTACGCCACCAAAGCGTTTCCGTTACCTGATCACTGTGTTGGGGTCATTTTTGAGAATATTACCGATCGCAAGCAAGCAGAAGAAGCCCTACAGCAGAGTGAAGCCCGTTTCCGAGTAGTGGCAGAAACGGCGGCTTGTGCCTTCATGGTCTATCAGGGCAATCACTTACGCTATGTAAATCCAGCTGCCGAAACGATTACAGAATACTCGCGGGAAGAACTGTTAGCGATCGACTTTTGGAACCTGGCTCACCCAGAATTTCGCTCAGTTGTGCGCGAACGAGGATTAGCTCGCCAACGCGGAGAAGCTGTCCCGAATCGCTATGAGGTCAAGATTATTACCAAGTCGGGCAAAGAACGCTGGGTTGATATTATCGCTGGCATGGTGTACTTCGAAGGTCAACCAGCCGCCCTGGCAACAGCCTATGATATTACCGATCGTAAACAAGCAGAAGCCCAACTCCGATTTGCAGCGGAACGGGAACGCTTGTTAGCAGAAATTTCTTCCCGCATCCGCAGTTCCCTCAATCTCGAAGAAATTCTCAATACCACGGTCGCTGAAGTTCGACGATTTCTGCATGTCGATCGCGTCTTCATTAGCCATCTGAGTGATACGGGTTGCTGTCGAGCCGTTGCCGAATCTGTGGATCCGCAATGGTCTTCTATCCTGGGGTGGCGGTTGGACGATCAAACAGCTGTGGCTGAAATTCAGCACTTGTTCTGCGATCGAGTGCGGGTAGTCAACGATACTGAACAGGTAGAAAAGAGTCCGTTCCTGACGGAATATTATCGGCGGTGTCAGGTCAAGGCGGGGATGGGCATTCGCTTAATGCTAGAGGGGCAAGTATTTGGGGTGCTGATTGCCAACCAATGTTCTGCTCCCCGCGAATGGCAACCGTTTGAAATTGATTTACTTCAGCAACTCGCTACTCAAGTCGAAATTGCGCTCCAACAATCCCAGCTCTATCAACAGGTGTTGACGTTAGCCGCCAGTCTGGAATGCCAGGTCGAAGAACGCACACTAGAGCTACAAGAACGCATGCAAGAGTTACAGCAGATTAATCAAGTCAAAGATCTGCTGCTCCATGCGGTTTCCCATGACCTTCGCACACCCACCCAGGGCATGTTAATGGTGCTCAATAACTTGCTGCGCAAATGTGGGGATCCTGTGTCGGTTCCTCGCAGTATGGTGGAATGTATGCTGAAAAGCAGTGAAAATCAACTGCAATTGCTGAATTCACTACAAGAGCAGCCAACTCACCCGCCCTGCCCCAATGTCACCACCTGTTGCGGGGAACCAACTAGCCTATCAGCCGCATTACATAGTAGCTTGGCAACAGTAGAAGCCCAAATTGCCAAGAATCAGGCAACTCTCTGGAATCACATTTCACCTGCTTTGCCCTTAGTCAAAGCCAGCAGTAGTGCGTTGAAACAGATCTTTGAACAGTTACTCACCAATGCCCTTAAACATAATCCACCGGGATTAACGATTACCCTGAATGCTACGATCGGGGATGACCATATGATTTATTGCACGATTGAGGATAATGGCATTGGCATGAGTCGCAACCAGTGCGATCGCCTGTTTCACCTCTATATTCGGGGCTTAGATAATCGCCATCTCACTGGCATTGGGCTGGGACTACATCGCTGCCAACGACTCATTCAGCAGTATGGAGGACAGATTGGCGTGGATAGCACCTGCGGTCAAGGTTCTACCTTTTGGTTTACCTTGCCGATCGCAGACTAATTCCCCATGACGAATTAGCCGCGCTCAAAAATGGCTCCACGTTGTTTCAACTCCCAGATTTTCGCTTTAGTCAGCCCCTCATTTTCAGCAAACTGGGTTCTCAGTAACGTTGCCCCATCCAAATTGGTATGGCTCAAATTTGCCAAAGCCAAACTAGCATCGCTCAAGTTGGCTCCATAGAGGCTAGCACCAGTCAAGTCAGCCGAGGTCAAGTTAGCACGACGTAAATCGGCATGGCTAAACATCGCGCCCCGTGCCTGAATGCGATTCAACTGTGCCCCAATCAGATTGGCACGGCGGCAGTTGGTATGATTTAACTGAGCCCGAGTTAGAGTCGCTTCGGGCAACTTGGCATGTAAGAGCCTGGCACTACTGAGTTTTGCCCCAGTCAAGTTAGCGTTGGTCAAAATTGCATTATCCAAAATCGCATTCGTTAAATTAGCCTCGGTCAGGTCGGCTTCGGTGAGATTAGCTTGGCTGAGATTGGCATTGATTAAATTGGCACGGATCAGGTTAGAAGCAATGAGGTCTGCTCCGACCAGTTGAGCTGCTCGTAACTCAGCCCCAATTAACTTGGCACCAGCAAAATCCTTTAATGGATCAAACCCAACGAGCTTGGCTAATTCAATAAAATCGTCAGTCTCCGCCTCTACAATCCGTTGAATCAGTTGTTGGAGCTTCTGGAGAGAGGATTCACTCAGCATCTTGCAAAACGGCCTGATCTGTTCAGGACTTTGTGATTCAGGGCACAGCAACCAGTTAGGACTACAGTCTAATCACTAGAAGCTACGCAATCTTATGCAACTAGATAGAACAAACTATCTGCGATGCTGTTTCAGCCGAATCGCTATGCTGATCATTCAAGCAGAGTTGCACTTGGAATTGGAAGTAATAACCGATTGCGATCAAGAACCGAGCCCTGGTCCGATCGCCCTCAACCGACCTGACAACAGCTCTACAAATTTACTTTACAAGAATCTTAACATTAAGATTGAGCGGGCTTCTGGAATTGAGCTAACTAACACGGAAGGTGAAGAGTGACTCGTGTTGGATTAACCTAGCCAGCTCAGAATATTTATTAAGCAATGAATTTAATTTTTAATCGTCAATTCAAAGTTCATACGTGGGCAACATCATGCTTCGGCATTTTGGAGCCACGTCATAATTAAATGCTCTGCGATCGCGCGTTTATTGGGACTCAATCCCTCTGGAACTAGGCTATTGATCAACGCGTCAACACTGGAGGGATTAGCGGCAACTGGCTGGTTTCGCGTTGGCGGCTCCTGGGCTGGACTGGAACTGTAGCGGGATGACCAGTCAAGGGGATGGATTTGTAGCCGTTTTGGTTGAAACATTGCTGTTAAAAAGGTGAGGGTGGTCAGCGAATCATCATACGGTTTAACTACTCAATTGGTTGCTGGTAAACCAATAGTACTGACAGCTAAACGAAACTGGGCTGCTGAAGTCAGAATTAGACGGTCAAACACAGGAAACAGTCAGAGCGGCAGACTCTAAAGCAGTATCAACCCTACACTACCAATAGTCAAGCTTTAATCGTCAGTCGGTTACCACCTCAAAATTAAAGCGCGATCCGGTTAGTTTCCCAAATCACGGGCTACTGATATGGATAGATTGCCCCACTTAACAACGACAATAACACCGTTCTGAGCAAGATCCAGGCGTAAACATGGAATCTTTATAGAAGCGGAGCGATCGTCAATCCCAGCTAGCGATAACTTCAGTTCGAGCTGGCTCTACTCCGGGATAGAGTAGTCAAACACTCAAGCTGGTCTACAGCTACTTCCCTTAATTTTATCAAGCAGGATTCCCAGCTTCTATACTCACTTGGGTGGTATTTTAGGATGAATTAGTTCGGTTGCCACGCTGTTTGAACCGTTACCTCTTCAAATTGCACGATATCCTGACGAGGATCCGCATAGCTGACGCGTAGATCCAGGCGATCGCCAGGTGAAACGGCTCGGTTGAACCGCATGGCTAACTCTAGACCCAAATCTTCCAATAACACCAACCCCAAATTATCCTGTTCCCGTAGCCAACGCAGCATTAAGGCTTGCCAAACTTCAGTTGGGTTCCGACGTAGATATTCCAAGCCCCAATAGCGGTTGGTTTGGCGCTCTACCAGGGTGGCTTCCTGAATCGTCGTACTCACTCCCATCGTCAGTTCTTGCATTTCCTCGGCAGAGAACGGCAAGGGTGAACCCCGGAGATGAGCTTTAATTTGGAAGTGAGCCAGTAAATCGCTATATCGTCGAATGGGTGATGTCACTTGAGTATAGGTATCCAACCCCAAGCTGGCATGACGGGCAGGAGTAATACTGAGCTCACTGCGAGGCATACAGCGACGAATGGCACAGGAACGCACTGGTCCTGCGGGCAAAATCAGCAGTTCTTCTTCCGGCGGCAGTTCTGGCTGCGGCTGGTTTCGGAACGGAATTGGTAAATTATGAGCTTGACTATATCGAGCGGCAACTTCCCCCGCCAGAATCATCATTTCAGCCACTAGCGTCCGGGCTCGGGAATCCTGAAGCACCTGAATCACAATCTCGTCGTCATAGACTTTGATCGAGGATTCCGGCATGTTAATGCTGATGGCTCCTTGAGTCTGCCGCCAGACTTGTCGCCGCTTTGCCCACTGCGCGATCGCTTCTAGTTCTGATTCTGCCTGTACCCCTAACTCCAACATCTCATCGACATCTTCGTAGGTGAGGCGATAGGTCGCTTTAATCTGACTCGTATGAATGCGGTAGTCTGCAATTGCCCCGACCTCATCCAACACCACCCCAAAGCTGAGGGCACAGCACACTTTACCCTGCACCAAACTCATGGGTCCTGTTGCCAGTTCCGAAGGGAACATAGGGATCATGCCCGTAGGTAGGTATACCGTGGTGCTCCGACGACGAGCTTCTAAGTCCAAGTCATCACCAGGGAGTAGCCAACGGGTGGGATCAGCAATGTGGATCCATAAACGTTGTGTCCCATCCGGCAATTCTTCCAGGCTTAAGCCATCATCGATTTCGCGAGTACTCTCATCATCGATCGTATAGACCTTGAGATGAGTCAGGTCTGTACGATCGGGATGCAAGTCTAGAGGTGGAGAGGTTAAGCGATGTTGCGCCACTTGCAATACCGTAGAGGAGAACTGAACCGGAATCTGACTGCGGCGCAGAAACAGATTTTCATGGAGGCTCCATAGCCCCAAGTCTACCAGCAATTGAAAAGCTCCCTGGGGCGTTTCGGGTCGCTTTAGATACGCCAGAGTTTCCAGGGCTGGAGTGCGGTGGGTGGCTTCCTCTCCTAGCGTAGCAAATCGCTCTAAGGCATCAAGCCGAGGTCGATCGCTCAGTTGCCATTCGTTCGGTTGCTGAGCAAGGGCATGTTGAACCCGTTCCAGAAATCCTTGCCATTCCTGCTGCCGTTGAGCCTCCATCGCTTGCTGGTGTTTCAGCTCAGCAATTTGGGCTTTCGGGCGGGGTTCATACCGTTCGCCTTTCTGTTTAAAGTAAAGCTTGTCCTCCGACAGCAACCAATACGCGGCGTAGGATAACGCTGGACTTTGATCCGAAAACAGCAACATTGCCATAGTTACTGGATCCGCCGTCTCGTTGTCTTCGACTAAAAGTTCCCAGGCAACTTCTAGGCTAGACGGATCAAGGTAAGGTTGGACTTGATTCAGAAAGGCGGAAATCTCAGAAGGCTTATAGCTTCCTGAGATCTCATAGGTAATTTGTCGGGGGTGGAGGGTGTGCGACTGCCCACGTTCATCAACAACGATCCAGTGCTTTTTGCCCTCTGGACGCTCAACCACCCCAAGGCGACGATCGCTATTTACTCGAAATTCAACAAGAGTGCCCTTCTCCATGGAGGTGCTGCGGGTTAAGGGATAAAACGGCAATCAGGATCGACCGAACACGTCCCCTCCCTTAACCTTCCTTATTGATAAATGGTAGGAGGGCAAGAACGCGAGCCCGCTTAATCGCTTCAGTTAGATCACGCTGTTGCTTAGCGGTTAGTCCAGTAATCCGGCGAGGCAGAATTTTACCACGCTCAGTGATGAACTTCCGCAGTAAATCAACATCTTTGTAATCAATGGGATCTTCCGGTTTGATCGGGGAAACGCGACGGCGAAGGTAGGTCATGGTTAGTAATTTAGTAGCCGGTAATGAGTAATCAGAAGTTCAGGGGTTCTAGAAATATGACGATCGACCACAAAGTAGGATGGATTAGCTCCAACTCACTTGTCGCAGCGGTCAGTTGTCTTATTTAATTTCTTTGTGAACCGTGTGCTTATTGCAATGAGGACAGAACTTTTTCAGTTCCAAACGAGCCGTAGTATTACGGCGGTTTTTGGTGGTGGTGTAACGGGAAACCCCAGCCGATCGCTTATCCGGATTGGTGCGACACTCGGTACATTCTAGGGTGATAACTAGGCGGACATCTTTACTCTTTGCCATACTCCGACTCGTTCAACGGTGGGACAGAATTCGACACAAACATCCATTATTTCATACGACGACCAGCTTGGGCAAATAACCGTCTTAACTTGATATCTAAGGAGTAGCCCCGGCGGGTCTGAATTACGATCGTCTGAGCGATGCGATCGTGAAAGGCTTGGCGATACTCATCATCAGTAAACGCGAGTCCACAGTCCACGAATAATGGAATTGGCAGAACTAGTAATAGCCCATTAGTTGGACTCAGGCTGAGCAGTCCAATCCATGCCAATAAAGCTCCCAAGCCTGTGATAGCCTCACGCTTAGTCAACTCTAGCAATCCAGGAACGGCACGATACTTGGGATCAATTACCTTCATATCCAATGCCCACCGTCCCAAACTTTGCCCTCGATTCTGGGCGACTACAATGACTCGCAGCGTTAGCCAAAACACGATAAACATCACTATATCGGCTTGCCGACCAAACAGCAGGCTAAGTAACCCAACAGTCAACATATCGATCGCAAAAGCCGCGATCCGGCGGGGCATTGGCACTTTGGGAAAGCGTCGGATTAGAACTAGCTCACCGTCATACATGAGGTTACAAGAAGATTACGGCATGTAGCATTCCTATCTCCATAGTATGGGATATCCCCGATAGCACGTGCGGTTTCTAGAATAGGGATACAGCAACAGCCTTGTTTCTAGGGGGATTTTATGTTGAGAAAGTCCTGGATCATTAGTATTTTTGCGATTGCCTTACTCTTAATCCTGCCAGGACAAGTTACCGCTCAAATTCCCTATAATTTGCAATCGGATATTTATGGATTACGGGCAGAAGTGAACCAGTTACGGGCACAGGTAGCACAATTGCTTGCCCGGCAAGGAGCAGGGGGAATAACGACTCGCCAACCTGCACCAACTACTAGAGCTCGATCGCCGGAACTCACGGACCAGCAAATGCTCGATCGCTTAGCAACGTTGGCGATCGAGGCAAAGGATCGGTTAAATGATTTAGAAAGCCGGATGGCAGCGTTGGAAAATCGGCTCAAGTAAGTAGCCAGTAGAACAAATATTACTCTGATTAGAGAGAAACCTTGCCTAAGCCCTGAAACATGAGCCAGGAGAGAAAGAAATTGGAGATAAAGATTGCCAATAATGAGGTGACAACGGCCGTTGTCGTGGATTGACCCACGCCTTTAGCCCCTCCAGTAGTCGTTAACCCCCAACTACAGCCAATAATGGCAATTAGAGCGCCAAATACAAAGCCTTTGATCGGTGACGTACAGAGATCCCATACGGACAGAAAATTGCGGGCAGAGTTTAGAAACACCGTTGGAGAAATGCCATAGGGTTCAGCCATCACCATCCCGCCCACCATACCAATCAAAAACGAGAAGACTGTGAGGACGGGCAGCATTAAGCAGCACGCCACCACTCGGGGAATGACCAGGTAATCGATCGGATCTGTTTTCAGAACATACAGTGCATCAATTTGTTCGGTCACTCGCATCGTGCCAATTTCAGCGGCAAACGCGGATCCAACCCGTCCGGCTAGAACAACAGCGGATAAAATTGGGGCCAATTCTCGTCCCAGCGCGATCGCCAAAACTCCACCCACGGTGCTTCCCGCCCCCAAACTCACGAACTCTCGCGTGACCTCGATCGAGAACACCATGCCAATAACTGCTGCAACGAGCAGGGTAATAAAGAGAGACTCTGGTCCCACAACTGCCATTTGTTCCAGGGTATTGCGGCGATGAATTTTACCTGCCAGTAAGTGAACTAAAACTTGCCCACCGAGTAGGATGGCTGCAAATAGGCGCTGGCTCCACAAGCCAAATTTAGAGTTGGTTGATGCGTCACTCACTATAGAAATACTCGGATAACTACTGAGATAGCAATGAGTAGAATACTGAGACCGTAATAGAACACTTAGTTAGAATAACGGATTCCCAAACTTCTGGTAGAAATGGCAGATTGAAAAAGATTCCCTGAGCGTTCAATTAAGGTCAGCGACGATCGACAATTTCGATTCAGCCGACTTCAGCAGATTTACTCTAAAGCCGTGTTTGTTTCCTGCTACAACTAACCGTAAAGTGACGGTGACTACTGCGATCGATATCTGGGCAACCACTTATTTTCTATACAGCTAGAATTTCCTGTCAATATAATTCCGGAATTCTGCTAGCTATTTTTGTTCATTCTCTTAATTAGAAGATTTTTTTCTCAGTTGCCACAGTAACCAGTGCAAATTGATTTTATTGATCTATGGCAAGAGTGTTAGTCGTTGAAGATGAACTGGTTGCTGCCTTAAGCATTCAAGAGTTTCTAGAAGGAACCGACTATACTGTTGTCGCAAGTGTTACCTCTGGTTTAGCCGCAATTCTAGAAACAGAGAAAAATAAACCAGATCTTGTGTTGATGGATATTCACCTTGACGGTGAAATGGACGGTATTACCGCTGCGGCTAAAATTCGGGAGCAATGGGATACACCCATCATTTACTTAACGGCTAGTACTGCTAGCCAAGTAATTCAACGGGCGATCGCGACAGAACCGTTTGGCTATTTAATCAAACCTTTTGATCGCATCCAACTGCATACCACCATCCAAATTGCTCTGCGCCGCTATTGGCTAGAAAAGCAACTGAAGCAGACAGAACAATGGTTAGCAACAACGTTAACAAGTGTTGCCGATGGCATGATCGCTACAGATACAAATGGCTGTATTACCTTTATGAATCCGGCAGCTGAAATGCTGACGGGGTGGCAGCAAGCTGAAGCCTTGGGAGAATCTGCTGATCACGTTTTGAACATTGTTCACCCACAAACCCAAATAGTTCCTGAGAATCCAGTATTAAAGGCAATTCGTGAAGGCATCAATATTAGCCTGCCGGAGTATTATCTCTTGCGCACCAAAGATGGATTGGAACGGGCGATCGGAGACACAGCTGCACCGATTCGCAATGCGCAGGGAGTGATTACGGGTGGAGTAATCGTCTTTCAAGATGTGACGGAACGGATCCAAGCGGAAGCGGCCCTACGACATCAAGTGGAGCAAGAACGATTGATTGGACAAATTGCCCAACGGATTCGTCAGTCCCTTGATTTACCGGAAATTCTCAATACTACAGTGGCAGAAATCCAGCAACTGCTGAACACCGATCGCGTGATTATCTACCAATTTGCGTCGGACTGGAGTGGGACCGTCATTGTCGAATCTGTCGCTTCAGGATGGCGATCGATGCTCGGTGAGACCCTATATGATCCTTGCTTGGCACAGCCAGATTCAGTGCACTCCTATACTGTTGGCAAGGTCAGTAAGATCCAGGATATCTATACCGATAATCTATCCGACTGTTATATCGAGCTACTTGGTAGGTTTCAGGTTAGAGCTAATTTAGTCATTCCCGTGTTGCAAGATGAGCAACTATGGGGTCTGTTAGTGGCTCAACATTGTGCCGCTCCTCGGCAGTGGCAACCCTGGGAAGTCCATTTGCTCACTCAACTGTCTAATCACCTGTCGATCGCGCTGCAACAAAGCCATCTCTATCAGCAAATGCAGCATCAGGTAGAGCGGGAGCGGGCATTAAATCGAGTGATTCAGGCGATCCGAAATTCCTTAGATTTACAAACTGTATTTTCGACGGCAGTGGCAGAAGTCGGCAATTTATTGCAACTAGACCAGGTGACGATTGTGCAATATTTACCGCAACATCAGGTATGGCGGAATGTTGCCAGCTATTGCCGTCCGCCCCGTCTTACCCCTCAAACCGAGCTGGAAATTCCTGATCAAGGTAATCTTTTTGCAGCTCGCTTGAAGCAATTTGAAGTGGTGCGAGTGGATGACTATAGCACTCACACGGATACCAATGATGCAGTAGCAACCTCAACCTATCCAGGAGCATGGCTATTAGTACCATTACAGGTCGGAAATTTGCTCTGGGGCAGTTTGGGCCTCAACCATTGCCATCAACCCTGGATTTGGCAGGATTCAGAAGTGGAGCTGGCTAGTGCAGTGGCAAACCAGTTAGCGATCGCAATTCAGCAGTCGCAACTTTATCAACAGGTACAACAGTTTAATGCTGATTTAGAGGAGCAAGTTCAGGAGCGCACCACTCAACTCCAGCAGGCATTCCACTTTGAAGCAACTTTAAAGCGGATGACCGATCGAGTCCGTGACAGTTTAGATGAGCATCAAATTCTACTCACAGCGGTGCAAGAATTAGGGCTAGCGATCGGGGTCACGACCTGTAATGCGGCTTTATATAACCTAGAGCAGCAGACCTCAACCGTCTGTTATGAATACAGTCGTTTACCTCAACTGTTTCAGCCCTATACAGTGGCAATGACCCACTTCCCAGAAGGCTATCAGCAACTTTGCCAGGGACAACATTTTCAGTTTTGTCCAACATCCCACCGCCTACCCGAAGGGCAAGTAGCCATCCTCTCGTGTCCCATGTTTGATGACCAGGGCGTATTAGGCGATTTATGGCTGATTCATTATGCCAATTTCGCTTTCAGTGAGGCGGATATTCGTTTAGTGCAACAAGTGGCAAACCAATGTGCGATCGCATTACGCCAATCGCGCCTGTATCAAACCGCTCAAGCACAGGTCATAGAGCTGGAACGATTAAATCGGCTCAAGGATGATTTTCTCAGTACCGTGTCCCATGAACTGAGGACACCGATGGCCAATATCAAGCTGGCAACTCAACTGTTGGATATGGCGCTGCGGCGATTAGGCATTTTAGAGAATACCAATGATTCGACAAGCCGCTATATGCAGATTTTACAAGAGGAATGTCAACGGGAGATTAGTTTAATTGACAATCTGTTGGATCTATCCCAGCTAGAACAGGAACCTGAGAATTTAGAACTGACCAGTGTTGATTTAGGAGTCTGGTTACCAGCCACGATCGCACCGTTTATTGAACGGGCGGCCAATCAGTCCCAACAGCTGAGCCTCCAGATGCCCCTTGATCCGCCACGGCTGATGACTCACCCAGCGAGCTTAGAGCGGATCCTGACAGAACTATTAACCAATGCCTGTAAATATACGCCTGTTCAGGGATTAATTACGGTCTTTGTTCAAGTCACCTCTGCGTACATCCAGATAGGAGTGAGTAATTCTGGCAGCGAAATTCTCGCTAGCGAGCTGCCCTATATCTTCGATAAGTTTTACCGTGTCCCTAGCTCCGATCCCTGGAAATATGATGGTACAGGTCTAGGATTAGCACTTGTGAAGCAGCGAGTGACGCAGTTAGGAGCCACAATTCAGGTGACCAGCCATCAAGGAATGACAACCTTTACCATGCAATTTCCGCTTCAATAACAAACATTCGCTTAAGGCATTAGACGCTATAACGGCTTTACCATCCATAGTGATTGGGTTTGATACCCCAGATGGTGGTAGAGACTCAAGGCAGGTTGATTGGTTTGAAATACCTGTAACCCAATCTGGCGATCGCCCCGTGCCCGTGCCCAATCTTCAGCATGCTGCATTAGCGCTGTGCCAAGTCCTTGCCGTCGATAAGCAGGTCTGACATAGAGCAGGAAGATGTGGGCATGACGCTCACCCGTCCCCTGATCGATCGCCGTCCCCAGCCACAAGCAAGCAACAGGTTGAAGTAAAGACTGCTGGATTTCCTCCTGAGGCTCAGGGGACTTATCATGTACAGACTCAACCCACCATAAGGGCGTTTCCCAGGAAAAATATTGCTCTACTGTCTTTGCCAGATGGTTATAGCTATGACCCGGCTGGACTTCGGCATAGGAGCGCTGCATAAACTGCACTAGCAACGATCGCTGCACACCAGAACCGGAACGCAGTTGATACCCCGCTGGTAAAGCCACCACAGAATCCTAAAGCTGCTCAACTAAATCAAACTCATCAGCAACGCCCTTAATTAAGGTGGAAAGCGAGGGAGGTAATTTTGTCGCCGTATCCGTGGCAGAACGGTTAGGAGTCACGATCGCAATATCCAGCTTTGCCTGTGGCTGTAGAGCATGGGCGCTGGAATTTTCGATCGGTGCGGGAGCGGCCATATCCGAAGGCAGGAAAATCCGCGAACTAACTGCCAACAGTGCAACGAGAAAGACTAGAACAATGAGAAACGGTGCAATATATTGCCGGAAGATCGCCATAGGGGAATCTGTATGCAACTGGGAACCAGAATGATCCTGAGACTTCACTCAAGATTTGTGAAGCTCTCTCATCCTATGCTACTACTTTGCTCCCCACTTGCAGGAGGAATTCCTCCATCTCAGCCCTGATCGTTTACCAAGCATCCAAGTTATCTGAGTCGGATTTGAGCAGATCTGAAGTTGGGGCGATGGGTGCTTGTTGGTTCCAGGGAGCGACGATCGGCAACAGTAAAAGTCCTGGCAGGGCAGCAACCAGGGTAATTAAGAAAAATACCGGCCAGCCTGTGAGCTTCGCTAACTCTCCTGCTGGAGCGGCTAAAACAATCCCCGCTGTTGCCATTAAACTTGAGAGTAACGCGAACTGAGTAGCCGTGAAGCTGTGGTGACACAGACTCATCAAGTAGGCAACAAACCCGGCTGTGACTAGACCAGCACAAAGATTTTCGATATTAATCGCTAGCAGCAGCAGCAAACTGTTTTTACCAACGGTTGCCAGCGTAAAGTACCCCAGATTACTTAAAGCTTGTAGTCCACCAAAGACCCAGAGCGATCGATAAATGCCAATTTTGGTTAATATCGCTCCGCCCCCAACTACACCTACCGTTGTGGCTAGAAACCCGAAAGTCCCCTGAACGGCGCCAATCTCAGTTTTACTGAAGCCAATATCTAGTAGGAACGGGTTAGCCATGTTGTTAACCAGCGCGTCCCCAACTTTGTAGAGCAGGATAAACAGTAACACTAGTGCCGCAGATGGGACTCCTAGCCGCTGAAAGAACTCTTTGAAGGGCAAGTAAACAGCTTGAATTAGGGATTCTGGTGGAGTATTGCGTCGCGGTTCCGGTGCCCAAAAGGTAGCACTTAAGCCAACCAGCATAAAGGCTGCCATGATTAGATAGACCCAGTTCCAGGATATGTGGTCAGCCAAAATCAGGGTGAGAGAACCAGAAACTAGCACCGCCAGACGATAGCCTAAAACCCAGGTAGAAGCCCCAATTCCTAACTCAGCTGGCTCTAAAACATCTGTTCGATAGGCATCTCCGGCGATATCCTGGGTCGCACTTAGTACCGCGATCGCCATTGCATTGATTGCCAGCAGTTGTAAGGCTTGCTGGGGCTGCTGGAATGCCATTGCCCCGATCGCTAGAATCAACCCGATCTGGGTCATAATGAGCCATCCCCGCCGTCGTCCGAGAAACGGTAGGGTAATCCGGTCTAAAAATGGTGACCAGAGAAATTTCAGGGTATAGGGTAGCCCAATCAAGCTAAACCAGCCGATCACTCCCAAGTCCACCTGTGCGTCCTTCATCCAGGCTTGGAGAGTGCGGCTGGTCAACAGTAATGGTAGCCCTGAAGAAAACCCTAGCAGCAATAGAGCCGCCATCTTCCGGCTTTGAAAAATTTTCAGGAATTGATTGGAGTTCACAATTTAACCGTAAGCAAACAATCGCTAAGATGCGGTTAGCATTCAGCTGATCATGCCATATTGCTGCTCATAACTTGGCGAGAATGACTCGCGATCGAGACTCACCAAATTGCGGAGCTGTTTACTCATGGTTGAACGCCAGTTTCCTGAGGATCAATTGTCAACTTATTGGTTCGGCTACAGTCCAACGCCGCGCCAAACTCCCACTAAAGCGCCTTGGACATCCACTTGAGTCGCAGGCACTTCGATCGGGTTATAGCGAGAATTAGCGGGTTGCAGTGTGACTTTACTGCCTTTGCGATGGAAGTATTTCAGCGTCGTTTGTTCATTCACTCTCGCCGCTACGATCGTGCCATTTTTGATGGTCTTGGGATCAGACACGGGTTTGAGAATGACGACATCCCCATTATCGATCAAGGCATCGATCATGCTGTCGCCTCTGACCCGTAAGGCAAAGTAGTTAGGCTTAAGGGATAGAGTGGATAGATCGAGGTGTTCGACTTCCGATTCGGGGAAGGTTTCGACTAGATTGCCAGCCGCGATCGCGCCGAGAATGGGTACACCCTGCATTGCCGCTTGGGTCATGCGGATGGTGCGGGCTTTTCCTTCTGTCCATTCAATGTAGCCCTTAGACCGTAAGTGTTCCAGGCGACTTTGAACCGGAGCAGGTGATTTTAAGCCCATCGCTCGCATCATTTGACGGATCGAGGGCGGATACTGATGTTCGCGAATGTATCCAACTAGCCAATCATAAAGTTCTTGTTGGGCTTCAGTAAGGGTATCCATAGGACAGAATAAAGGACAGGGTGGACATAGAACGTTTGTACCACCAAATTCCCTGCCTGTCTAGTCCCTGAAGCAATTTTTGATATTAAAGTTTTTGATAGGTATGGATTAATTGACTCCTAATAAACTTGCTAACAAAGCTTTTTGGGCGTGCATCCGGTTTTCGGCTTGATCCCAGACGCGGGATTGGGACCCTTCGATCACGGCATTGGTAATCTCTTCGTCGCGGTGAGCGGGGAGGCAATGCAAGACAATCGCGGCGGGATCGGCATAGGACAATAGGGTTTCGTTGAGTTGGTAGGGTTGGAAGATGGGAATCCGTGATTCGGCTAAGTCTTCTTGACCCATACTCGCCCAGACATCGGTATAAAGGGCTTGTGCGCCTTTGACAGCGGCGATCGGATCGGTGGTGACGGTGACTTCGGTGCGACCGTTGGCGATCGCTTGGGCTTGCTCTACCACTTCTGGTAGGGGTTGATAATCGGGGGGAGCAGCGACACGGACGTTCATACCAGCCAGGGCACAGCCCACCATCAGGGAATGCGCCACGTTGTTACCATCGCCAACGTAGGTGAGGGTCAGGTCGGCCAGGGTGCCGAAGTTTTCCTGAATGGTTTGCAAGTCGGCTAATACCTGGCAGGGATGTTCCAGGTCGCTCAAGGCGTTAATGATGGGGATTTTGGTGTACTTGGCAAACAGTTCCAGATCGCGTTGCTCAAAGGTGCGAATAGCCAAAATATCCAGGTAACGATCGAGGACACGGGCAGTATCCTCTAGGGGTTCACCTCGGCTGACTTGAGTCACGCTAGGATTCAGATCTAATACTTGTCCACCCAGTTGATACATGGCGACTGAGAAGCTAACTCGGGTGCGAGTTGATGCTTTGTAGAATAGTAATCCCAAATTCTTCTGACATTTCAGATTGACTGAGCCGCTCTTTAATTGGGCGGCTAACCGCAGTAAGCCATGTAGCTCTTCTGGGCTGAAATCCGCCATGCTGAGTATGTCGCGACCTTTGAGTGCCCCCATTGCGTTGATCCCTTTGGTTTCTAAAGCAAAACGTTTATTGACCTAAAACCCTATCAAATCCTGGGAGGTTAGCCTAGTCGGTAATGGTAAGAATTTGATGAATTGATTGCCGACCCTTGGGGGGCTGCCCCCCAATCCCCCCGAATTCAGGGGACGGCTGCGTCCCCCGAACCCCCTCCAGAAGGTGTTATTGGTGGGGGGTAGAAGCTTGCTTCGCTCTGTTGGGTGGTCTAGGTTGGTGGTTGGGGTTAGGGAGAGCGTTGGATGTACTCTGCGATCGCCTCTACTAGACCGTCTAGGGTGTATTCGCGGGGTTCGACATCGACTCGTCCGAGGAGAGCTTCGCAGGCTTGGCTGGTTTGCGGTCCGATCGAGGCGATGCAGACGTTTTCTAGCCAGGATTTCCAGGCGTCGTTGCGCTCGGCTTGGTACAGCAAAAGGCAAAAGTGTTTGACGGTTTTGGAGCTGGCGAAGGTGACAATGTCAATCTGGCGATCGCGGAGAGCGGCAAGGGCAACGGGATCAATCTCGGTGGGGCAACCAGATTCGTAGGCGGCAACTTGGCGGACGGTGGCTCCCTGGTTGGTGAATTCTTTGATTAAAATATCGCGTCCACCACTTTCTACACGGGGAAAGAGGATTCTCAACCCGTTGAGGCGTTCTGGGAAGTTGGCGACTAAGGAATCGGCGATAAAGTCGGGGGGAATGAAGTCGGGGCGGATACCGAGTTGTTCTAACCGGGCGGCAGTTTTTTCACCCACAACGGCAACTTGAATTTCGACTAGGACATCATCCCCTCGTTTCTCGCGCAAGCGTTGGATGAAGTAGTCTACGGCGTTGGTTGAGGTCAGAATCAGCCAGTCGAAGTCATCGAGATGGGCGATCGCGTCGTCTAACTCGTCCCAACTGGAGGGGGGACCGATCTCCAGGGTTGGCATTTCGATCACGGTGGCTCCGGCTTCGGTCAGCAGGGCGGCAAACTGTCCCGATTGTCCGGTGGCGCGGGTGACGAGTAGGGTTTTGTGGTTGAGGGGGAGCGTGGGTGAGGGGACTTGA